>CAVRAK010000023.1:0-87722 GCA_963718885.1 uncultured Acidobacteriota bacterium | reverse complement strand
TGCTCGATAGCGGGTGGTGAAAACGCAGATCCTTCGCGTCGCTTACCCCACTTCGTGGGGCCCCAGGCTGCGACGGCTCAGGATGCACGGACGGAAGGGTTGTGGGGATCAAACCCGTGGTTCCGCTGCCATTGCACAAAAGGACGAAGAGATAGACGCGCTGCTTACGGGCAGTCGTACCAGGTTGCGTTGACGCGAAAGTGGATGACAGGTGCATTCCGAACAAAACGCTGCTTCCATCTTTCTGCGGGATCAGGAGTGGAGTGGTACTCGCCGAGAATAGTGCATCGAGTTCTGAGTGCGAGGTCCAAGTCCCTGCCTGATTTCATAGCATCTTCGTCATCCGTACCTTGCACGAGCACGACTTTTCCGCGCAACCGAGAGGCCCATGAGTGTGGGTCGTCGCCGAGTGTGTCAACGGCATACCCATGAGAAGCGTAGACGGCATCACCGAGATAGCCAGAGTCCGCGTTTCCGGATTTCGCCTCCAATCCCAACTGGTAATTGAGATAAAGAAGGAAGGTTGGATTTTCGCCGATCACGGTTGCCCCGTTGCGCACATCCAACGCAACCACTTCAGCAACATGCTGCCACGGCTCGTAGAGGTTGGTTGTGGCATAGTGCGCGCCAGAGAGAATGCCTGTCCAGCCGCAAATCACAATAATCGTGATCGTGCCGGTCGCCAAGGCGGGCAGACGCGATGTGTCGCGAGAGATTGCCAGGGCCATCGCGATAAAAAGCCACGGCAGCATTGAGAGCACTCGCTTGATGTTCATCTCTCCGCTGACCTGCAGTAGAAGCATGGCGATGAGGAAATAGACAAGCCAGCGTTTGCCTTCGCTGAGAAAGATTGCACATAAAAGACCGATCAAAGCCAGGGCAATCGGCAGGCTGAGCGGTAGATACCATGGCGCTACTGCGGCCGACGCAAAGATGGCGAAGGCCGGATAACCAAAACGCGCAACCTCGTTGCCCAGGTCGAAGCGGGCAGAGACCGGCACGACATACGTTGCTAGATTGCGGGCGGCAATCGAAACGATCGGTAAGAACGCTGCTGCGATAGCGGCCGCGACAACGAGGATCCGAATCGCCCGGGCGCGGGCGAGGCTGCGGTGGAAGACAAGCAGGTCCGCCAGCAAGAGAAAGAGGAAAACAAACCCGAAGTAGTTTGTCCAAACCAGGAAGATGGAACAAAGCGAAAGGGCAACCCAGGGGCGAAGGCTGCGGGATCTCAATATTTCAAGATACGCCCATGTGAGAGCCGACAGGAGGAACGTGGACATTGCGTACCAGCCGGCAATCCGCCCATATTGGAAGGCGAAGGGCCAGACGCAACCAAGAATGAGAGCAGCCCAAAAGGCTCGTTGCCCGCCGATCTTCTCCGCTGCCTTGGCTGCGCAGAAAATGCTGGCGATGTAGAGCAGATTGGCGAAGATTCGAACCGCGAACAGCGAGTAATTTGTTGCGACCAGCCAAAGGTGCAGCAAGATGTTCGAGGCTGGAGGATGTTCTTCTGACAGCTCTCCACTTGAGAAAAATTGATGAAATGTATTCGCAAGCGAATGGCCCGCGCGGCTGATGCTCCCTGCTTCATCATCGAGTATGGTGAAGCGCGCGTTCGTATACAGCAGGACCGCTGCGTAGATTACGAGTAGCGCGCATACTGCGATCCTGGGCCACCGCCGGCGGTCAGGCGCCTGCGGATGGATTTGCGGCGTGGCGGGCGCTGAGGTCATTTAACAGAGCACCAGATTTCACAGCCTATTATGGAGCAGATTACCGGAGTGACAAAGACCATATATTCGTGGGCGAACGGAATGACTCAGAACAGCGCGCGGGATCGGGCGGTGCCGGCGAGTGTGCTCACTGCGAAGAGATGAGTGCGGCTGCGGCGGCGGCGCAGGCGCGTCAGTAGCGCTCGAGGAATTCGGGGGCGACGGGATTTTCAAAGAGCGAGGCGTCGCGGGTGACGATGGTGAGGCCGGAGGGCGTGACGAAGTAGCGGCGCTTGTCTTCGACGGGGTCGTAGCCGATCACCGTGCCTTCGGGGATGTGGACGTCGCGGTCAATGATGGCGCGGCGGATGCGGCAGTGGCGGCCGATGTTGACGTGCGAAAAGATGATGCTTGCGTCGACGTCGGAGTAGGAGTTGACGCGCACGTCCTGCGACAGCACGGAGTTCGACACCGAGGCTCCGGAGATGATGACGCCGGCGGTGATGACGGAGTTGACCGCCATGCCGGTGCGGCCCGGCTCGCCGAAGACGAACTTGGCCGGCGGGTACTGGCGGACGCGGGTGCGGATGGGCCAGCTCTTGTCGTAGAGATTGAAGGTCGGCGAAACGGAGCAGAGGTCCATGTTCGCGTCGTAGTAGGCGTCGAGGGTGCCGACGTCGCGCCAGTAGAGGGCCTGCTGCTTGTTTTCGTCCACGAAGCTGTAGGCCATCATGCGTTTCTTGCCGAGCATGTCGGGCAGGATGTTGTGGCCGAAGTCGTGCTTTGAGGCGGGGTCTTCGGCGTCGGCGATCAGCGCCTTGATGAGCACTTCAGTCTCGAAGATGTAGATGCCCATGGAGGCATCGACTGCATCGGTGTTGAAGGGCGAGCGCACGGTTGTGGTGGCGGGCTTCTCCTGGAAGCCTGTGACTTCGCCGCTCTTGGCGACTTCTACGACACCGAACTGCTTGACCTCGTCGGGCGAGATGGGCAGCGTGGCAAGCGTGACGTCGGCCTTCATCTCGACGTGGTAGGCGAGCATGCGGCTGTAGTCCATCTTGTAGATGTGGTCGCCGCCGAGCACGATGACGTGCTTTGGCTGCTCGCTGCCGATCGAGTAGATGTTCTGATAGACGGCGTCGGCGGTGCCCATGTACCAGTTGGCGCCGGTGCGCTGCATCGGGGGCATCAGCTCGAAGAATTCGCCGAGCTCCTGGGCGACGACGCCTGTCCAGCCTTCGCGGATATGCCGGTTGAGTGAGAGCGCCTTGTACTGGGTGAGGACGTAGACGCGGCGGAGGCCGGAGTTGATGCAGTTGGAGAGGGTGATGTCGATGATGCGGTAGTGGCCGCCGAAGGGAACGGCGGGCTTGGCGCGGTCGCGCGTGAGTGGAAAGAGGCGCTCCCCGGCGCCGCCTGCAAGCAATACCCCGAGCGTGTCCCTCATATCCGCGGCAACCCTGCCTTCTCTGTTCCCAACCGGCTTAACAGCGACGGAAATCCGAAGCAGTCCCAAACGGGTACGGCGTTGTTGGGGCGGCTATTCTCTGAACGGTGGAGAATACCACACGGCCAAGAGTACGCGCAGCACCACAGACGGGAATGGAGGGTCCCCGAGGTAAGTTCCCCGGGGTTCCTGGATTGTGATGTTCCGCTTCGAGCGCGGCCGGGCGACCTTAGCGCTTCTTTTTGAACTTGTACTGGACGCCGACGGAGATGGCGAAGTTGACGTCGGTTTGGGTGTACTTGGCGCCGTAATTGATGCCGTAGCGGGTGAAGATGGCGTCAGGAGTGATGCGGAAGACCCAGCGCGGCGAGCGGTTGAGATCGATGTGTCCGCCGATGATGGCGGCGGGCGCGACCTGGTTGTTGTAGAAGCCGCAGCAGGAGGGGCCGAGGCCGCGGAGGTCTTCTTCGAAGTTGCCCCTGACGCCGCCGAACATGGCATGGGCGATGAGCGCGCCGTGCTTGTTGTGGGGGCCGAGCCACTCCGGGCCGGCAACGAAGAAGGTTTCGCTGACGAAGGGGCCCTGGATGAGCTGCACCTGCGTATTGTTGCCGTAGCCGGCGCCGGAGGTGCCGAGATAGTAGCGGAAGCTGCCTTCGGCGGCCCAGCGTTTTGCGAACCACCAGGAGCCGTTGGCGTCGATGCCGCCGAGGTTCGAGCCCTGCAGCAGCATTGGGCCGGCCTTCATGTGGCGATAGGCGGCGCCGATGGAGAGATCGTAGCGGTTGTCGTAGTGCACATTGGCCAGGGGGTCGAGAACGACATAGCTGGGCGTGCTGCGCACGGGCGCGGCGGTTGAAGAGCTCTGGGCCTGGCTCTGACCCTGGCTCTGGACTGGATCTTCGCCGCGGGCGCCGGGCGCGAGGGCAAGCGCCAGCACACCGAGGGCGCCGAAAACAACAGAAAATCTAACTGAAAGACGCATCATGAAACAGATTACAGGACCGCGCCGAGGGCGGACAAACAGGCCCACAGCGAGCACTTTCTTGAGAGATGGCAGAGCTGCCGCAGGTTGCTCAAGCGGCAGGGGCATCCGGATTCGAGGGCCTGAGAGATAGACGCATTGGGAGCCGCGACGGGAGCACGGCAAGAGTGGCCAGCCATGCCCTCCGGGGCAGCGTGGCCGGCCTCACGCGAATGGGCTTGCGCGAAGCACTGAGAGACTCCGAACCAGGAGACCTGCACCTGCGGCCCTGGATTGACCGCTGCAACCGGGAAAGACCTTATGGTAGCCTCACCTGCATACCGCCCCATCAGCGTTCCAGTTCCGGAACAATCTCCTGATCATTTGCAGGCACCGGCTCACGACGCTCCTGCTTTGCGGGCCATCCACAAACACGAAGGGAGAAACACTTGTCCTCTGACACCAACAAAGCTCTTGTCCGCCGGTTTTATGAAGAGATCGACAAAGGCAATCTGGACGTGCTCGATGAACTGGTCGCCACCGATTACCTGGATCATAACCCTCCTCCATTTCCCGGTTTGAATCATGGATTGGAAGGATTGAAGCAAGCCTTTCAAATATTCCGCGCAGCCACTCCTGGATACCACCGGATTGAAGATCAGGTGGCCGAAGGCGATAAGGTGGTCACGCGCCTTACTTCGTTTGGAAAGCATGAGGGCGATCTTCCTGGCGCTCCCAGAACCGGCAACGATTTGAAAATGACCTCGATCACGATCCACCGTATTGCCGGGGGCAAGCTGGTCGAGAAGTGGGCAGAGAAAGATGTTCTCGGTTTTTTGCAGCAAATTGGCGTTATGCCTTCGCCGGGCCGCGCCGGAGATTGACGGGGCTACTCCTTCTACGTTGTTGGAAACTGCGCCATCTGCTGTCCATTGAAAGATGGTGTCGCTAAAGCTGGCGTCGCCGTTCCAATCCGTTCCGCTTAAGATGCTCTCGCTTTCCTGAGCGAGAGCACGACAAAGCATGTTGCGTTCATCAGCAGGTAAGTGCTCCCACATTCGGATTCGTACGGCACGCATCGCGTGCGTCAGCGGAGAACGCCGCTCGGACAATTTCGGTGGAGTTCTCGTTCGGAGTTGTCCGCATCCTGCATGGACACGCATATGGCCGTGGCAAGCTGCGACCAATAACCTGGTCTCTCGCCAGCCTTGGGACAACGTTGGGCGCTTGAAGACGAATTGAGAAAGAGCGGCATCATCGCCAACGTCCCGAAAATGATTCGCGCGAGGCTCACAGTTCGCAGCTTTCGGTGTGGCGTGCGTAGATGACGTAGCGGGCAGTCTTCAAAATTTCGAGCAGATCGTCGATGCCCGAGCCGGGGAAGGGCGCAGCATGCGTCCGCCATTCGATGGGCATGTGGCTGAAGATAAGGCCCGCGCGGGGCACGTGATAGCCGCTCGTGACCACTTCGGCAGAGCGCCAGCCGCGGCGCTCGAGGATGCGGGTGGAGTAGCAGGCGTTCTGAATGGTGTCGCGCGCGCTGGGCTCAACGGCAATGGCAGAGGCGGGAATGCCCTCGGCTTCGGCGGTGCGGGCCATGACCTCGGCTTCGACAAAGCGGTTGTGGACCGCAGCTCCGGTGAAGACGATGTGGGGCGCGACGCCGCGCTCGTATTCGTGCACGGCTTCAGTGACGCGGCTGAGCATCTCGGGGGTGGGGTTGCCGTCGCTGTCGGCGTGGATTCCCAGCACAATAATGGCGTCAAAGCGGGTGAGGGTGGTGTTCGAGGCCGGGGCGGTGCCGCGTGCGATCACGGCCCAAAGCACGATCGTCGCGACACAAAGACCCGAGGCGAGCAGAATGCGCAGGCGCCAGCCGATATTCCTGCGCCGCGTCTTGATATAGCGATGGGGGCGCCGGCGCGAAGGCTTCTGGCGCCGCAGGGGCCGCGGGGGTCCGATGGCAGGCAAAGGGGAGGGTCTCCAGACTCCACTTTATCGCGGGCACGGCGGCAGCCGGCGGCGGCGTGTAGTTACTCACTTTGGGACGGGCGCCGGTACGCCCTGGGCAGGGCCGGGTTCAGCCGAGACCAAGCGGCTCGTCCCAGGCCGAGAAGGCGATTTGATTCAGTGGCTTCCGGGTGCGCGGCGCGACTTCAGAGGCCAGCAGCTTCTCGCCGGGCAGGGCCGAGGGCTCGCCCTGGTAGCCGATGGCCATGACCGAGCGCGCTTGATGCGATGTGCTTCGGCGGCCGAGACAGTCATAAATGGGGGAGTCTCCAAAGGCCTGTTCAGGCAGGCGGATTCAACCAATTCGATAGCGACCGGCGGTTGCAGGATCCCGCGAGTCGCGGGAAAAAGAGCACGGCCACCTGATGCAAATCGCGCTGCGGATCGCGGCGTTTCGAGAGGAACCCCCTCCCATCTTCGATGGCGCGCATCCAAAGCGGAAATTTGCACACTGCGCGCGACATTCACAGGAATTTAAGTTGATTGCCCGTGAGCATCTGAGAAAATCTGTCGCAGGGACTCCAGAAAAAACTGCTTTGCTCAAACAAAACCAGCTGAATCTCTGGTTCAAAACAGAACTGGTGATTCGCAGACAGGGAACCGGTACGCGTTCTCTGCAATCGATCTGTTTTTCTGTCAATTTTTGAGGGCCGAAAATGACTCATCGCAAATGGAGCGTGTCAGGACTACTCCTGTCACTGTGCGCATGCATCTTCGCCATGCCGTGCGCGGCGCAGCAGACACTTGGGTCGTTGAACGGTACAGTAACCGATCCTTCCGGTGCGGCAGTTGCCGGTGCAACAGTCGAGGTTACGAACCGCGCCATCCAGTTCACGCAGACCACGACGTCGCAGAAGACCGGCTTCTTTCAGATCTTCAACCTTCCGGTGGGCACATACGTCGTGAAGGTCATGTACCAGGGCTTCGACACGGTAACGACGAGCGGCATCGCCGTCCACGAAGCCAGCGCGACGACGGTGAACACGGTGCTTAAGGTCGGCAGCACCACACAGTCGGTCGAGGTGATCGCGAATCCGCTGCTGAATGCGACCGATGCCACCAACGGCTACACCATGGATGCCGCGCAGGTGCAGTTGACGCCGTTGCCGACGGGCTCCTTTACAGGCGCCGCGGTTCTCTCCCCTGGCGTGAATTCGGAGCTCGAGTCGGGCGTCGGAACGAACTCCGGCCTCGGCAATGGGCCGATCTGGGCCAACGGACAGCGCGACACGTCGAACACAATGCAGGTCAATGGCGTCGACGTAACCAATCTCTTTAACGGCAAGACGTCGAGTTCGGCCAGTTCACAGCGTGTGAACTTCAACGTCGGCTCGGCGGCATCGGGTGGCGTGGGCACAGCGGCAGGCGGAGCAATCGGCACAGGCGCATCGGTCTACGCATCGAACGGCAACGGTTTGCCGTCGCCCCCGCCTGATTTCATTCAGGAGCTGCGCGTCAATACATCCATGTACGACGCCCAACAGGGCGCGACCTCAGGTGCGCAGATCGACGTAAGCACCGGCTCGGGCACCAACAACTGGCACGGCGCGCTCTACGGAACCCGGGCAACCAATGCGATGAACTCTGATCCCTTCTTTTACAAGCAGGATCTCTTCGTCTACGACGGCTTCCCAGCGAGCCTCGCCAACCCCGACCTTCATCGCTGGACGGCGGGCGGGACGGCGGGCGGTCCCATTCTCAAGAACAGGCTGTTCGGGTTCGCTGCCTATCAGCATCTCTATACCAGCGACCAGACGACGGGCATCCAGATGGCGCGCGTGCCCTCCGTGCTGACCGATGACCGTTCGCTGGGTGGCCTGGAATCTGCCTTTGGCGTTACGAGCCTCGACCCCGTCGCGACGGCGCTGCTGCAGGCCAAGGACCCCACCGGCGGCTATCTGATCCCGACGCCGAACCTGAATACCGGCACTGACAACCCGAATGTCGTGCTTCCGGGCACTTCGCTTTTCAAGGCCGATCAGGCTGCGGGATCGCTGGACTACGACGTGTCGAAGAACGATCGCGTCTCTGCGAAGTACTACTACCAGCATGATCCGTTCGAGGGGCCGCACGCGATTTCACAGTCCAATGGTTTTCCCACCTTCGAGGATGCGGGCTCGCAGGTTGCGTCGCTCGATAACACGATTGCGCTGGGCTCGCGGATGAACTGGGAGCAGCGCCTCGGATTCTTCCGCCAGAAGGTGTACAGCTCCTACAAGCAGACCTTTGCCGGCTGCAACGGCGACCCGACCTGCGGCATGAGCGTGCCCAACAGCACGACCCTGCCGGGAATCGTCATCAAGAAATTCGGTGACTCCTCAACCGACGCCTACAGCACCTTCGCGCTGGGTCCCAGCAGCTCCTTTATCAACGCCGGTTACTTCCAGAATCGTTTAAATCCATCCACGAACCTGATCGTGGTCCTCGGCAAGCACACCTTGTCGCTGGGCGGCGGCTACGGCTACACCCAGCTCAACATCCACAACCTCCGCAGCTTCCACGCGCAGGTCGCCGCCAGCAAGAAGGCAAACTTCCTTGCCGGCAGTGTCTCATCGGCCTCAATGATCGACAGCATCGGCGCCGACAACCACAACTATGCCGATCGCTACTACCGCACGAACGAGGTTGCCGGCTACGCCCAGGACAAGTGGCAGATGCTCAACAACCTCAGCATCACCGCGGGCGTGCGCTACGACTATCACGGCGGCATGACCGAGAAGTACGGAAACATGTTCAACTTCGATCCGTCGCTCTACGACGTGACCGGATCGCCCGATACCGGATTCACGGTAAACAACGGCGGCTTTATCGTGGCGCACAACAACAAGTACTACCCGACGGCGAGCGCAAGCGATTCGACGCTCACCGGCCGCCAGTGGGGCATTTCACCGCGCATCGGCTTTGCCTTTGCGCCCGCGCGGGACAGCGGCAAGATCGTCATCTCCGGCGGTGCGGGCATCTACTATGACCGCGGCGAGCTCTTCAGCTATCTCTCGCAGCCGGCCGGCGGCTCGATCGGCGGTCCCTTCGGCGCAACCGAGGCCCCGCCTCTCGTGAATCTCTACCAGGCAACAGGCGGCACCAAATTTTCAAATCCCCTTGGTATTAATTCGGTCACGCCGCCCAACTCCAACCCCGCCTACTTCACCAGCCAGTTGCAGACCACGCTGAACGACATGGTGGCCAACTGCACCGCGGTCAACAACCAGGCGAGCTACGGCGACGGCTGCGACTCGCCCTTTGCCTTCGGCGCCTATGACCGTGCCAACAAGCTGCCCTACACCATCAACTACACGCTCAAGGTACAGTGGCAGCCGGCCAACGACGTGGCGCTGACGCTTGGCTACACCGGCAACCGCGGGCGCCATGCTGTTGTCCCGGTACCTTTCAACGAGCCGGGAATCGCAACCTCCTCGAATCCGATCTGGGGCCAGCAATACAGCTATGGCTACCAGGTGCTCAACGAGGATTCGCCGGCAGACGAGTATGGTGACCTGAACGCCATCTCCACCGAGCCGTGGGATACGATTGACGGCGGCAACGTGGACTTCCGCACGCCTTACGTTGGCTACAGCCCCAATGCGGCGGAGTTCAAAACCGTCGGCAACTCGGCGTACGACGGCCTTGAAGCCCACCTTGAAAAACGCTTCCGGCACAATTTCCAGGCCGGCGCGAGCTACACGTGGAGCCACACGCTCGACGAGCAGAGCGATATCGGGCTCTTCTTCACGGGCAATAATCCAAACAACCTGCGCGATTCATGGGCCTCGGCGGACTTCGATCGTACGCACGTCTTGAACGCCAACTTCCAGGTCGTGGTTCCCAACCTGGCGAAGTCGCGCTCGCTGTTAAGCGAAGTGGTCAACGGATGGAACCTCACCGGCCTCGGCACCCTGCAGAGCGGCGAGCCTTACTCGCTCTACGAGTTCTACGGCGCCGTCGGCAGTCTCTACTTCGGCAACTATCCAACGCTGGCCAATCCCGTCATCGGCATCAAGACTCCGAGCAACCCGAGGCAGGCGCTCACCGGCAACTCCGGCGCTTTCCGCACGGCCTCCGGCGCCTACATGCCGGCGATCGATCCGAATCAGATCTCGATTGCGTACATCAACCCGGGTGACAAGGGCATTCCAGCCTGCACGGGCGCCGAACCCTGCGACTACTACGAAACCGACTTCACCTCCGGCCAGCGCAACATCTTCCGCCAGGCCATGCAAAAGAGGCTCGACCTGTCGTTGCGCAAGTCCTTCCACCCAACCGAGAGGCTGGCAGTGGAGTACGAGTTCAACGTCTTTAACATCACCAATACCGCAAGCTTCGACGTGCCCATGAACCAGGCGGAGATCGGCCAGGCCTACGTGGGCGATTACTCCAATTACGGACAGGTTGCGGCATCGACCTCATCGAACGTCGATGACGTCCGCAGCGAACTCTATGAGCTGCCCACCACCACAGGCACGGGCAAATCACTCACGGTGAACGGCTGGCAGATGGGATCGGTGCTCGGAACGATCGGCAGCAACCGTGTCATCACAATGGGAGTCCACATCAACTATTAGCGAACCTGAAACGTGCACTTTCCGTCCGCGGGCGACCCTATCGTTTCAGTCGCGCCGATAAGGCCGAGCGCGGCAGCCACGGCTGCCGCGCTTTCTTCGTTTTGAAGACAAAGCAGTTGTGTGACAGGGCTGGCAATGTGAAAAAATCAAAGTGGCAACAGATTCCGGGCGGGGAGCCCAGCGGATCGAAGTCAGCGTTGTGCTGTTCCGCACTGTGGCAAGCAGTGGCCATCCTTAACTTGCTGTTTACAGAAGCGTGACATTCTGGCTCCGGAATCATTGAGACAACCAAAGGCATCGGCTGAGAAGACTCGAGGCCGGAATGCGGTTGTTCGCTGAGCCGCTTCAAAGGCCGCAAGAGCCGATCCACAACCCATTGAAACCTACAGTCTCCAAGGAGTGCCAAATGCGAAAACTCTGCAGCACAGGCGCGCGCCTGATCGCGTGCGCCGCTTTTTTTCTTCTCTCTCTCGCCCTGATCTCTGCTGCATCCGCGCAGACCGCGGTGGATGGTGCGATCGGCGGCACGGTGCTGGACAATTCGGGCGCAGTGGTTTCGGGGGCGCAGGTCCAGGTGAAGAACATCGGGACCAACGCGCAGCAGTCGGCGGTGACGGACAGCGCGGGATATTTCCGCGTGCTGCACCTGCAGCCGGGATCCTATGACGTAAGCATCACCGCGCCGGGGTTTGCGAGCTACCGCGCTACCCAGGTAACGGTGCAGGTGGGGGTGCTGACTGACATTCAGGCTCGGCTCGATGTGGGCGCCTCGGCGCAAACGGTTGAAGTGAGCGGCGAATCACCGCTGGTGAACACCACTTCGCCGGACTTTGCCGGTGTGGTGGACCAGGTTCAGATGACCAGCCTGCCGCAGAACAACTACCGCTGGTCGTCCTTCGCGCTGATGACGCCGGGCGTGGTGAACGACTCGAACGGATTTGGCCTGCTGAGCTTCCGCGGGCAGAGCACGCTGCTGAACAATGTGACGATCGACGGAACGGACGATAATCAGGCTTACTTTTCAGAAGAGCGCGGCCGCACCCGCGCCGGATACTCCACGATCAAGGCATCCGTGCAGGAGTTCCAGGTCAACACATCGAACTACTCGGTCGAGTACGGGCGGTCGGCGGGCGGCATCGTGAACTCGGTGACCAAGAGCGGCACCAACAAGTTCCACGGCCAGGGCTACTACTATGACCGGGACAGCGCATGGGCGGCTCAGAACGGCTATGTGACGCATCCGGTGGAAGTGGCGCCCAATACCTTCGCCTCGCAATCGTTCAAGCCGACCGACCTGCGCCGCCAGTATGGCCTTGCGATAGGCGGTCCGATCCTCCGCGACCGGCTCTTCTTTTTCTTCGCGGCCGATAAGTTTTATCACGACTTTCCTGCTGCGGCGACCATCACAGGCACCAGCGCAAACTCGAACTTCTTCAAGGCCGCGGATTCGATTCTGCCCCCGGGCAGTACGTGCGGTGTGACCTCGGGCGCCGCGGCGCCCAATTACCAGGATGCCAACGTCTGCCAGATTTCGACGGCGACGGGGCTGAGCTACGCGAATGCCTACAGCGTTTACACAGCAGGCATCTCGGGGCTGACTTCGGTGCTGGGCACGGTGCCGCGCGTCGGCGATCAGACGATCTACTTCCCCAAGATCGACTGGCAGGTGAACCAGAATAACCACGCCTCGGTCGAAGCGAACCGCATGCGCTGGACTTCGCCTGCGGGCATTCAGACGGCTCCGGCGGTCGCCTACGGCGTGTCGAGCTTCGGCAACGACTATGTGCGCGGCAACTGGATCGTGGGCAAGCTCGACAGCTTTCTGACGAGCAACGTGAGCAACGAAGCGCGCTATATGTATGGCCGCGACTTCGAATACGAATTCAACCAGGCGCCGACATCCTACGAAAACTCAAATCTCGTGAACACCCCGAGCGGCTACGTGAATCCCCTGGGGCTGCCACCGAATGTCTACCTCAGCAGCTTCTTCCAGTTCGGCACGCCGCAGTTCCTTAACCGCGCGGCTCTGCCCGATGAACGCCGCTGGCAGATCTCCGACACGGTGGTGTGGGTGAAGGGACGCCACACGCTGAAGTTCGGCGGAGATTACCTGCACACGCAAGACGAAATCTCGAATCTCTACAACCAGTACGGCGGCTTCACCTACAACGGCAACCAGGCGCTGGGCAATTACATCGCCGACCTCTATCTCTCGCAGAACCCGGTGGGCGGCAAGAATGCGGAAAACTACACCTTCTTCAACCAGGGCTCGGGCAACGCCGGCCTGACCTTCACGACGGCCGACTCTTCGCTCTTTGTGCAGGATGAGTGGAAGGTCTCGCCCCGCCTGAGCGCGACTCTCGGCGTGCGGTGGGAGTACGAGAGATTTCCTGATCCGCAGCTTCCGAACGCGCTGCTGCCGCAGACCAATTCGCTGCCGGACAAAAAGGACAACATCGGCCCGCGCGTAGGTTTCGCGTATGACTTCTCAGGCCATGGAACGACGATTCTGCGCGGCGGCTACGGCTTGTTCTTTGCGCGCGCCATCAACTCAACGCTCTACCAGGCGCTGATCGGCACCGGCGCAACGGGGAGCCAGACGAATCCGAATATCAATCCCAACACGGCCTGCGCGCCGCAGTTCCCGCAAATTGTGGCCGCGGAGAACTACGGCACCTGCCTGGCTGGCGCGAGCGGCAACACCACGGCCTACTTCCTCGACCCCAACTTCAAGGTGCCGCAGATTAACCAGGCGGACCTTACGCTCGAACAGCAGTTCGGCAGCAACGATGTCTTCAGCCTTTCGTGGCTCGGCTCCTGGGGCCGCCGGCTGCCCACCTTTGTGGACACCAACATGCCGGCGCCTACAGTGGTGAGCTTCACGGTGAACGATCCCTCGGGATCGGGACCGCTGGCGAATGGCTCGACATTCAACACCAATGTCTTTTTGGCGACGGCGAATGCCAACCACCGGCCGAATGCGAACTTCAGCTCGATCACGGACATCTTCAGCGGCGTGACCTCAAACTATGAGGCGATGGTGGCGCAGTACAAGCACCGGCTGTCGCACCATGTCTCACTCGACGGCAACTTTACCTGGTCGCACGCCATGGACTACGGCGAGAACAATACGACCGGCGCGGCGGCCACGTCGCTGCTCGATCCCACGAATATCCGCGAGGACTACGGCAACTCAAACCAGAATGTGCCGTACCGCCTGAGCGTTTTTGCCATCGCGCAGTCGCCCTGGCGCGTGCACGGAGGGTGGGGATGGCTGTTGAACGACTATGAGCTTGCGCCGACGTTCCAGACGCAGAGTGGCCTGCCATACTCGGCGGGCATCAGCGGCGCGTCGTCCAAGCTCTATCCCGTTGCGGGGACTGCGGCGCAGCAATCGATTATCTCGACGAGCTCCTTCAACGGATCGGGCGGCGCGAACCGCGTGCCGATCATCATTCGCAACGCTTACCAGATGCCGAAGACGTGGGAGGTGGATCTGCGGGCGTCGAAGAGCCTCGTGATTCACGAGGGCTATCGGCTGGAGTTCCTCGCCGAGGCCTTCAACCTGGCCAACCACCAGAACGTGAGCAGTATCGGCACAAATGCCTACGTGATTACGGAGGATACGGCGAACCACATCAACACGCTGGCGCCGTATACAAGCACGCCGTTCCGGTCAATCACCAGCACCAACAACAGCAACTTCGCTTACAACGTGCGGCAGATCCAGATGGCGGTTCGTTTCACGTTCTAAGGCGAAGGTCGAGCAGGAAAAGGCGCGTCGGCCCCGGCTGGCGCGCTTTTTGTCTGGCTGTGTCGGGCAGGAGCGAGTGTCGTGCCCTGGCCAAGTCGTGCCCGGTTTCACGTCCGCATTGTCAGGCTGCGGTTTTTGGCCGTTTGTAAAACGGCAGCGGAACCTGCCTTGCGCGTACGCGGTTGCCGCGCACATCGACGAGCACGTCGGTTCCGCTCGCGGCGACATCCGCGGGAACGAGCGCCATGGCGATATTCGTCTTGAGGAAGGGCGCGGGTGAGCCTGAGGTCACGGCGCCGATCGGTTCGCCGGTCAAAGAGAGCACTGGGTAGCCGTCGCGGCCGATGCCGCGCTCGATCATCTCAAGGCCGACGATTTTGCGCTTCGGTCCGCCGGAGCTTTTGACGGCGAGCAGTGCGTCGCGGCCGATGAATTCGCCCTTGTCGAGCTTGAGAAAGCGATCGAGGCCTGCCTCGAGGGCGTTGATCTCGTCTGAAATTTCGTGGCCGTAGAGGCTCATCCCGGCTTCGAGGCGGAGAGTGTTGCGCGCGCCCAGGCCGCAGGGACGGATGCCGAAGGGTGCACCGGCGTCGAGGAGCGCGTCCCACATCTTCACGGTGGTGGCTTCGTCGGAGGGCAGGTAGACCTCGAAGCCGTCTTCGCCGCTGTAGCCGGTGCGCGCAATGAGCACGTTGTGGATGCCGGCGACCTGCCCGAAGGTGAACCAGTAATTCCTGATTCCGCCGAGGTCGACTTTGGTGAGCTTCTGCAGCGTATCGAGGGCGCGGGGGCCCTGCACGGCGAGCTGCGAGTAGTACTGCGAATAGTCGCTGATGTGGATGCCGGGTCGGCCGCCGACCTGCTGGCGAATCCAGGCGTAGTCCTTATCCTTGGTGCCGGCATTGACGACGAGGAGATAGTCGTTTTCGCTGAGACGGTGGACGAGGATGTCGTCGACGAAGGCGCCCTGGGGCGTGAGCAGCGCGGAGTAATGGGCCTGGCCGTCTTTGAGGCGGGAGGCGTCATTCATGGTGATGTGCTGCACGGCATCGAGCGAGCCGGGGCCGCGGAACTGGATTTCGCCCATGTGGCTGACGTCGAAGAGGCCGACGGCGGTGCGCACGGCGAGGTGCTCGGCGATGAGGCCGCCACCGGCGCCGGGGTACTCGACCGGCATCTCCCAGCCGCCAAAGTCGACCATTTTCGCCTTCAGCGCGCGATGCGTTGCATTGAGTGCGGTCTTTTTGAGCGCGGTTGGTGCCGGTGTGACAGGTGTCGCCATCGTGTTTCCTCGCAAGTGATTCCAGTCCGACTTCTTAACGATAGGTCGGCGCTTGGATGCGGGTCAAACGGCGATGGGTGAGGCAACTTCCGATTACAGGTCGCGCACAAAGAGCGCGGTGTCCGTGCCGGTCGCAGTCGAGCTCACGATCCGCACGTGGTCGCCCTTGTCGGCGGAGAACTTTTTGGCGGGAACGGCGCCGAAGTTGGTTTCGGCGACGGTGGCCGGGTCGATGGTGAAGACGTGAACGGCGCCGGAGCTATCCTTGACCGCGATTGACTTTAGCCGGTCGTACTTCTCCACTGTGCCTTCGGTGGAGCTGAAGGGGCCCTTGCCGAGGGTCTTGAGCGCCACTACCTCGCGGCTGTCGCCGTCGCCATAGTAGAAGATGATCGAATAGGCGCCGGATTTGTTGAAGGCGTCGGCGGGCGTGATCTCGGTGGCAATCCGTTTGTCGATGGCCGACGATGCCTTCTTGTCATCGGCCCGCGGGAAGACGGCGGTGGAGTGGTCATCCTGCAGAACAGTGATGGCTCCCGAGTGAGCGTCGATCGCGCTCACCGTTCCCGTCAATGCGTGAACAATCTCCTGTGCGGCCGAGGGCAGTGAGAGCGCAGCCGACAGCGCAACCAGGGCACCCGAAACGATACATGTACTTACGAGCTTTGCGAGCATGACTTTCCTCCGTTCTTCGTATTCACGCCCGCTCCGAGCTCCGGCTTACTTGCCCTTACCCAGACCAGGCGCTCCTGCATTTGCGAGCAACCGCTTTTCACCACTGTTGAGCAGCGAGGGATCGCAATCGCCGTCGTCCGTGGCGCAACTCTCGAGATTGTGCGCCTGCATGGCGCGGTCCACCGCGAACTGCTCGGCGCTGTTGAGCTGGCCGCGGTCGCACTCGCCGTCGCCCTGCAGGCAATTGGTGAACTCGTGTCCTTTGCGCGCGCGCTCGACGGCCTGCTGCTCCCACGGCGCAAGCTTCGCTTCATTGCACTGCCCGATATCGTCAAGGCACGTGGTCAGGTTGCTGATGTCCTGTGCCTGCTGCACAATCGCGCGTTCCGGTGGGCTGAGCTGCGTCTTGTCGCACGGGCCATAGCCTTCGAGGCAGCCGCGCAGATTCTGGTTGTGCAGCGAACGGTTCACCAGCGCCGTTTCGGCTGGATTGAGCTTGGTGCGGTTGCAATCGATGTAGCCGTTGAAGCAGTTTTCGAAGTTATGATCGTGCGCCACCAGAGCGACGCCCTGCCGCTGCTGCTGGTTGAGTTGCCGCGTGCTGCAATCGGAAAATCCCGAGAGGCAGTCGCTGAAATTCTGCTGCCGCGACAACGCCGCGCTCTGCGCCTTCAGGGCAAGCGGCGAAAGAACCAAAGCAAAAAGAAAGACTGCACATCGAACAGATGCCATCATTCCCTCCGGGAGTTCCCGCGGGCATGTACTCATCGCTCAATTGAGGAACTCACGTTTCCTTGGATGCCGTGGAGACGGGTAACGTGAGCATCTCCAGCTTTTCACCGAGTGCCGATTTAGTCGTGTTCAAAAAGGAACAGAAGTGCGGGCGGCAGCAATCTAATTTTGTTTATCAAAGTGCCATGAGTGGGGTCATGCGGGCCGAATCGAGGCCCTGGGGCTTGCCTGCCCCGGGGCCGGGCTCGCTCATGCTTTCCTAGTCGCGCAGGAAGACATTGAGCAGCGAGCGGTGCACGCGGATGCGGTTGTTGTACTCAATGAAGCCCAGCTTTCTGAAGCGGTTCATGAAAGCGTTGACGCGCGGCCGGGTGCTGCCGATCATGCTGGCCAGCGCTTCCTGCGTAATGTGCGGAATGAGGGTGTCGTCTTCTCCCGGCCTGCTTGCCTCGGCGAGCATCAGCAGCAGGCGCGCGAGCCGCTTCTCTGCGCGATTGAAGAGCTGATCGACGAGATCGGCCTGCGCGCGCATGCTGCAGGTGAGCAGAAACGACGAGAAGCGATAGGAGAAGGCGTGCTCCTCGCGCATCACGCGGACGAACTCATCCCTGGCGATGCGCAGCGCGGTGCACTCGGTGATTGCCGTTGCGGCGGTTACGCGCACGCCCGGCTCCGGCTCCATCGCCTTCTCGCCGAAGAAATCGCTCGGCCCGACGAGGCGGATGGTCGCTTCCTTGCCGGCCGGCGAGACCACCGAGATCTTCACCCGCCCCTTGTGCAGAAAGAAGACGCAGTCTGCGGCATCGCCCTGGGAAAAAAAGCTCTCTCCCCGCTTCAATTGCATGATCCGTCGGCCCGGCCCGGCGCTGCGCAGATACTCTTCGACGTCGAAGCCTGCACTATCCTGCTGCGTTGGCTGCATCATGTGCATGTCTTTCCCCGGCGTGCGGCAGGTTACTTCCGCGACCCCTGCGCGCCACGTCTGTTCAAAAAGGAACAGCAAGCACTGATTCTATCAATCGAAAATTCACTCAGCCAAAACTCTCACTTTTGGATTGCAACGAGGGCCAGAATTCGGTCAAGAACAGGCATTCTCCCGAAGCACGCAAGTGGAGAGGGTGCCGACCAGGCCGCTCGTTCAAGGAGACCTGAAGTGCATCGCTTGAGCCGCATTGCAGTACCTGTTTTGTTAGCCGCCCTGGTAGCCGCATCGGGATGTAAGAAAAAGATTCCTCCTACCCCCGTCGCGACGGCCCCGCCCGTCACACCCGCACCCACCGCAACCATCACCGCAACCCCTTCTGAAGTCACCGCCGGCAATCCCGTCGTCCTTTCCTGGAACACAACGAACGCCTCGACCGCCGCGATTGACGGCCTCGGCGACGTTGCCTCCGTGGGGTCGAAAACGGTTACGCCAACCTCGTCGATGAGCTATCACCTCGTAGCCAAGGGCTCGGGCGGCACTGCCGATGCAACGGCGAGCGTCACCGTGAACGCGGCGCCGGCCGTTGCCAAAGCTCCGGGCATGAGCGCTGAAGATGAGTTCAGGGCCAACGTCAAGGACGTCTTCTTCGCCTACGACAAGTACTCCCTGCGCAGCGATGCCGAGGCGATCCTGAACCGCGACGCCACCTACCTTGCCAGCCACCCGGGCGTGAAGATCGTTCTTGGCGGCTACTGCGACGACCGCGGCTCAGACGAGTACAACCTCGCGCTTGGCCAGAATCGCGCCAGCTCTGCCCAGAAGATGCTGGAACAGGATGGTGTCGCGGCGAGCCGCATCCACGTGATCAGCTACGGCAAAGAGAAGCCCTTCTGCAGCGAGGCGAGCGAGGCCTGCTGGCAGGAGAACCGCCGCGCCGGCTTCAGCATGGCCAATTGAGCGAGTATCTCTGTGCTTTAGTGGAGCTTCGCGATCTAAGTAGCTCCTCTACCGGCAGCCTGAACGCGATCGTCAGGCTGCCGTTTTTTCTCTGATCCCAAGTCCACGCAACGGAGCATCTGCGATGAGGTCGCCGCTCAGATTCCCCCGCCCATCGAAACGTAGTCCCGCAAATACTCGAGCTCGCGGCGGTACGCACTGCGCTCGGCCTCTTCGGTTGCGAAGGGAATCTCCTCGCACGGCGCCGCCCCGACTCGTGCTTCCAGCTGCTCGACGCGTTCCGAGAGCGCGATAAGGGCGTCGGAGAGCGGATCCTTGACGTCATGGGGATCGGTGATGAGCACGCGCTGCCCGCTGCGATAAACGATGTGCGCCGGCACGCCTACGACGGTCGAGTTGGGCGGCACATCGTTGAGCACCACGCTGCCGGCGCCCACGCGTGAGTTCTCACCCACGGTGATATTGCCCAGCACGTTCGCGTTGTTGCCGATAAAGACGCGGTCGCAGATGGTGGGGTGGCGCTTGCCGCGCTCCTTGCCGGTGCCGCCCAGGGTCACGCCCTGGTAGATGGTGACGTCGTTGCCCACGATTGACGTTTCGCCGATGACCACGCCGGTGGCGTGATCGATAAAGAGCCGCCGCCCCAACTGCGCGCCGGGATGAATATCCACGCCGGTGTAGAAGCGCGCCACCTGCGAGAGCACACGCGCGGCGAGCGGCAGCTTTGCCTGCCACAGCCGGTGGCTGGCGCGGTGAATCCAGACTGCCCACAGCCCCGGGTAGCACAGCAGAACCTCGAGCTGCGAACGCGCAGCCGGGTCGCGCTCCCGGATGGAGCGCATATCTTCGCGCATTCGTTCAAAGAGGGCCATCGCAAATCAGAACATCGATCGGGAGAGGGGTCGGGGCGGGCCGGCATCGCTCCGGCCCCGGCACCGCTTCTCTATAGCGTAACCGTCTCGGTCGCCTGTGCAAGCGCCTCCTGCCGCAGCGCATCGAAGAGGACACTGGACAGATACCGCTCGCCGAAGTCAGGCAGCACCACCACGATCAGCTTGCCGGCATTTTCGGGCCGGGCCGCCACCTTGAGCGCCGCCGCCACCGCCGCACCGGACGAGATGCCGACGAAGAGGCCTTCCTCGAGCGGGAGCCGCCGTGCCATTGCGATCGATTCGTCGTTCGTGACCTGCACCACTTCGTCGATGATTTTCGTATCGAGCACGCCGGGCACAAACCCCGCGCCGAGCCCCTGGATCTTGTGCGGCCCCGGCTTGCCGCCGGAAAGCACCGGGCTGTCGGTCGGTTCCACGGCGATCGCCTTGAAGGACGGCTTCTTCGGCTTGATGAACTGCGCTACGCCGGTGATGGTTCCGCCGGTGCCCACGCCGGAAATCAGAATGTCGACCTGTCCGTCGGTGTCTTCCCAAATCTCCGGCCCCGTGGTGTGGAGGTGAATTGCCGCGTTCGCCGGGTTATCGAACTGCTGCAGCATGTATCCGTTCGGCGTCTTCGCCAGGATCTCGCCGGCCTTTGTGATGGCGCCCTTCATGCCGCCGGGGCCGGGCGTCAGCACGATCTCCGCGCCGAAGGCCTTGAGCAGCACGCGCCGCTCGAGGCTCATGGTCTCGGGCATGGTCAGGATGATTCTGTAGCCCTTCACGGCGGCGACAAAGGCGAGGGCAATGCCGGTGTTGCCGCTGGTCGGCTCGATCAGCACGGTTTCGCCCGGCTTGATTTTGCCGCGCCGCTCCGCATCCTCGATCATCGCGAAGCCGATGCGGTCCTTGACGCTGGCCAGCGGATTGCGGCTCTCCAGCTTCGCCACCACAGTCGCCGGCAATCCCGCAGAAACCCGGTTCAGCCGCACCAGCGGGGTGCGCCCAATCAATTCAGTCACATTCGCGGCAATACGCGCCATGGTCTTCTCTCTCCTCTTTTGTTTGTTGGAGGCAGGCTCCGTCAGGGTTTTGCGGAGTTCATCACCCGCCGCGGGGTCGGCAGGAAGCTGCGCTCAAGCAGGCGCACACACGAACGTCGCGGCACACACCAAGGACGGTGTTAGCGACATCGACGCATACCGATAGCCTATTCCCGGGGCGCGGCCTGTGGCAAGCGGGGAGCTCTCAGAACTGTCATCCGGGCAGTGTTCTCCGGGCGCGCGCCACTCCTTGCGGCGGATGTCATTCCAAGGTGACTGAGTGCTGTTTTTGAGACAGCTACTGTTTTTGAAACAACTCCAGGTTCGCGCCCTTCCAGATCATTGCCGAGTGAATGCGCTCATAGCCGCTCGGGTGATCGAAAAACAGCATCTCTTCGACCGGCCCCGGATGCATCTTCCGGTACTCGCCCAGATGGATGGCGGCCTGCGCGAAGCCATCCGGCTGCCGCGCCGCATTTAACCCGAACATGTCCGCCTCCCGCTCCTGCGTGCGTGTCGCCGTATTCATCACCGGCGTGAGCGCAAAGAAGAGGATGCCCACCAGCAGGGCCACCAGCGGAATTACCGCGGGATCGGCGATGCCGTGAATCTGCCAGCGCTCGCCCCAGCGTGCCAGAGTCCATCCCAGCGCCCAGCGCAGATAGGCAAATGAAACCACCGTCAGAATAAAGAGAAACTCGATCAGCTTGGGGATGTGGTTCATCACGTAATGGCCCATCTCGTGACCCATTACCGCCTGAATCTCCTCCGACGACCCACGCCGCAGGAGATTGTCGTTCAGCGTGATGCGCATGGTGTTGCCAAAGCCGCTCACATTGGCGCTCATGCGCGTGGTCTGCCGGCTGGCATCGATCTCGTAGACATCGTTGGTCGGAATCCCGTTGGCATGCGCCATCTTCAGAATCGGCGCGGTCACCGTGGGATCATCCAATCTCTTGATCTTGTTGAAAATCGGCTGCAGAAAGACCGGACCGATAGCCACCGAGAAAATGATGAGAGCCGTCATGGCCCCGGCGCCCCATATCCACCACGTCTTCGGCAGCTTGCGCACAATGGCGAAGAGCAGCATCACGGCGAGACCGCCCATGACAAGATTTACCGCCAGCGCCTTCAGCTCATCGCCCATCCAGGGCCCAAAGGTCTGCGTCGCCAGCCCGTACTTGTGCTCGCGCATAAAGCTCTCGTAGAACTCCAGCGGAAACCCCAGCACAAACATCAACGGGGCAAACTGTACCCAGTAGAGCAGCACCTGCAGCGGCCTGAAGCGCGTGAGCCGCACCGCCCGGTCGCGCATCATGGCCGACCAGCGCAGATTCAGCAGCAGGAGCGCAAGAGCGGAGGAATACAGAAAATCCCAGAGGATCAGCCAATATCCGCCTTCGAAATATGCATCCGAGCGGGTTTTCGCGGCCGCTGGAATCATCGCCATGTAGGCATCGGTCGCCGCATCGGCATTGAAGTGGTCTGAAGGCTGCGCGGCCGCGGGAACCTTCGTAATATCCGCGGTTGGCTGAATCGCCGGCTGCGCCAGGGCGCTCCCCATGCAGAAAACAGACAGCAACACCAATGCCGCAAGCTGAAGCAATGGTTTCATCCGGCAACCTCTTTCTCTATTTCTGATCGCCGATCGCACTTTCAGAGCGACGGAGGTCCGAGGTTTCCCAGGTTCGAAAACACGGACCCGGGAACCCGCGCCCGTGGAGATCAGGGTTTCGCGTACATGCAGATTACGCGCTGTTCTGTGCATTTGTTCAAACGATCTTCGGCAGCCGTTGATAACCGACCGCCGACGAGTGGCGGTTGAAGGTTCAATGCCGCCCGACTGACCTAAGTAATCGTTTCTTCGGGATGCGAAATGGGTACAATCACCAAACCCCTGGATTCGCGGAGTCTCATGGCCTTGCGCAGGCGCGGCACACGCGGCGCGCAGACCGGCAACGCATGCAACGCAGGACGCAACGTCAGGCCTCGATTCATCAAAGGCCGCTTTTGCAAAGGCCGCTGTTTGAAATGAGAGACGAAAGGAATCAGGAGATGCAGGGACCCACAGACAAGCAGAATCAGCACTCGATGATCGGCAAATCGATCGTGATCAAGGGCGAAATTGCCGCCACTGACCCGCTTTATATCTATGGAAGCGTGGAAGGCTCGATCAGCGCACCGGCAAACCGCGTAACAGTTGGCAAAGAAGGCCGCGTGAAGGCCAGCGTGAGCGCGCGCGAAGTGATCGTGATGGGCGAAGTGAGCGGCAACCTCGAAGGCAGCTATCGCGTGGAGATTCGCAGCGAAGGCTCGCTCACGGGCGATCTGGCCGCGCACCGCGTCTGCGTGGAAGAAGGCGCAGTGCTGAAGGGCTCGATCGATATCCGCAAGGCGCCAGAGCCGGTGAAGGCAGAAGTGCCGGAAGAACTCACCGCCGACGTGGAAGCTGCGGAAGAAGCTACCTCAGCCGCCTAAGGAAGGGGCATTTGAGACGCCGGGTGCCTCAGGTTTTCGACTGAGCCCAAATTTCTGGTGTCCCGGACCGGGGTCCCCGGCGACAGGTCTTCGTCGCTCGAGTGGATGTCTCGCTTCTGAGGACCCACCGTCCCGCGTTCACCGCTCGCATCTTTCTGCCCTGTCCATCTCCATTCTGCTTCTCCGGTGTTCGATTCCGGACGGCGTGCGCTGTCATCGGACACTGCCGTCCTGGCATCAAGGGAACAAATCGCTGACACAAAACGTTGATAGCTGAGTGCGGGTCTGGTCACGAACGTGCACCGACACCGTCACGATAGTGTGTGCCCGAGACGATCAGGCGAATCACCGCGAGTCAAGATTTGGGGGAGCCGGCAATGCACAAACTGCTTATGGATCTGCGTTATGGACTGCGGCAACTGGCCAAGGCGCCTGGATTCACACTGACCGCGGTGCTGATGCTCGCTTTCGGCATCGGCGCAACGACGGCGATCTTCTCGATTGTCGAGGCGGTGCTGCTGCGCCCGCTGCCGTTTCCGCAGTCGGACCGGGTGGTGGTGCTGTCGGACCGGCTCGCGGGCGATCAGCGTGGGCGTGAGCGGCTCGGATGAAGTGGGCGTGACGGTGCCGGACATCAAGGCGTACACGCGCGATACGCAGGGGTTCACGGCGCTGGGCGGCTATCAGGGCGCCGGGTATGAGCTCTCAGGCAACGGCGAGCCGGCGATGGTGAACGCGGCGCGGCTGACGGCGGGCGTGTTTCCGGCGCTGGGCGTCTCGCCGCAACTGGGGCGATGTGTTTACGCAGGAGGAAGACGACCACAGCGTGCAGGTGGTGGTGCTGAGCCACGCGGCGTGGGTGAACCGGTTCCACAGCGACGCGCAGATTCTGGGGCAGAAGATTCTGCTGGACCGCAAGCCTTACGAGGTGATCGGCGTGATGCCGCGGAACTTCGAGTTTCCGCTGCAAGCCGGGCAGCTGAACCGCGCGGAGCTCTGGGTGCCGATGAGCTTTCAGGCCGGGGAGCTGACGCCGGCCGCGGCGGCGAACTGGAGCTACCAGATGGTGGGGCGGCTGAAGCCGGGCTGGAGCGCGCAGCAGGCGCAGGCGGATGCGCAGCGGGTGGCGCAGGAGATCATGCGGAACTATCCGGCGATGATGGCGAATCTGCGCATCAGCTGCGCTGGTGCGCCCGCTGCAGGAAGAGACGATTGAGCAGGCGCGAGCCGCTGCTGCGGACGCTGTTTCTGGCTGTGGCGGTGGTGCTGCTGATTGCCTGCGTCAACCTGGCGGGACTGATGCTGGTGCGGGCGATCCGCCGGCAGAAGGAAGTGGCGCTGCGGCTGGCGCTGGGCGCGAAAGCCGCGGAGATTCTGCGCCAGGCGATTGTGGAGAGCCTGCTGCTGAGCGTGAGCGGCGGCGTGCTGGGGCTGGCGCTGGCGGCGGTGGCGCTGCGCGTGGGCAAGAGCCTGCTGCCGGAGAGCCTGCCGCGCATCAGCGAGATCGGGCTGAACTGGTATGTGGTGGGGTTTGCGCTGCTGCTGGGCGTGGTGACGGGCCTGCTGTGCGGGCCTTGCTCCGGCGTTTGCGGCGCTGCGCACGAACGTGAATGCGAACCTGAAAGACGGCGGCCGCACGGGCTCGGAGGGCGGCGGCCATGCGCGGCTGCGGTCGGCGCTGGTGGTCGCGGAGATCGCCATTGCGCTGGTGCTGGTGACGGCATCGTGCCTGCTGCTGCGCAGCTTTGAGAAGATGCGTCAGGTGGATCTCGGCTTCCGGCCGGAGCACGTGACCACGGCGAGCTATTCGCTGCCGCACAAGCAGTACAACAAGCAGTCGCAGATGGACACGTTCAACCGCGAGTTGCTGCTGCGGCTGAGGCAGCTGCCGGGCGTGACGGCGACGGGCCTGACGAGCACTCTGCCGGCCAACGGAGTCAACAACAACCAGACCTTCGTGGTGGATGGATACACGCCGCCGAAGGGCGCGGACATGAACCTGGCGACGGTGTCGCAGGTGAACGGGAGATTTTTTGAGGCGATGGGGATTCCTCTGCTGCGCGGGCGGTATCTTCACGGACGATGACCGGCACGGGACGCAACTGGTGCTGATCGTGAATCACAAGCTGGCGCAGCACTACTGGCCGGGGCAGGACCCGATCGGGCAAGCGGCATGCGCATCGGTACGCCGGAGATGCAGACGCCGTGGATCACGGTGGTGGGCGAAGTGGCGGATACGAAGCTGACGTCGCCGGACCTGCCGACGCGCGAGCAGTACTACATGTCCGTGGATCAGGCAGAGGATGCGGCGGGCTCGCTGGCGAATCCGGCGACGGACCTGAACGGCAACGGCGGATTTATTGTGCTGCGGTCGACGCTGCCGCCCGAGCAGATGGAGAATGCGCTGCGCGCGACGGTTCACTCGATCGATCCGCTGCTGGCGCTGACGCAGGTGCAGACGATGCAGCAGACGGTGGACGAAAGCGAAGCGCCGCGGCGCTTCAACACGGTGCTGATCGGCAGCTTCGCCCTGGCGGCGGTGCTGCTGGCGGTGCTCGGCATCTACAGCGTTATCGCCTTCTCGGTTGCGTCGCGCGTGCAGGAGATGGCGATCCGCATGGCGCTCGGCTCGCAGCGCGGCGGGATTGTGCGGCTGGTGCTGGAGTCGGCGGCGAAGCTGGCGGTGGTTGGCTGCGCGATCGGGCTCGTCGCGGCGGTGGCGGCCTCGGGGTTGCTGCGCTCGCTGCTCTTCGGCGTCAGCCCCTTCGATCCGCTGACGCTCACGGTGGCGGCGTTTGCCGTGCTGGCTCTGGCGGTGGTCGCCGCGGCGCCGCCGGCGATGCGCGCGGCGTCGATCAACCCGATGCAGGCGCTGCGAGGCGAATAAGACGCAACGATTGCCGCGCCTCGCGCTGTTGATTGATTCACTGAGCTTTATCGATCGGAGGAGTTCGATTGATCAATGGAGCTTTAATTCATTTAACTGATTAATCACCGAACGGGCACGCCTGCCGGTCATTGTTTTCGTGCAGGGATCAGTGCTTGCTATAGATGTGTCTCGGGTTGGCGCTCCATTGCCCAGCCGATCCGGTAAGCCGACGCAAAAAAAGTCCGGCTCCCGGCCACCTTCCTATCCGCGTTTGCCCATCTCAAGTTCTTGCCGTACATCTTTAGCGGCTCCCTCAACGCTCACGCTCACCTGAGAGGACCGACGTATGTTTATGCACCGTACTCCCCGATTCGTTGCCGTCACTGTACTTACCGCCCTTGCCGCAACGGCCTCCGCGCAATGGGCTGCTCCGCGCTATCCGATTCCGGTGCATCGTCACCGTCCGTTCATCACCGGCCATCCAGGCTCTCCCGGCTCGGCCTCGAGCACCGGCTACTGGAGCGAGCTGAACCGCGAGCCCAGCTACCCGCCGCTCTTTTATGGGGCAACCAACCCGCTGCTGCTGACGGATGGCTCGGTGCTGATTGAAGATACCGGCTCCGGCAATTTTGCGCGCCTCATCCCCGACGAAAACGGCAGCTACATCAACGGGAGCTGGGGCGGCGTGAACGGAATGGACTTCAGTTACAACCCCAACATTCATTCCTCGGCCGTTCTCGCCGATGGCCGCGTTCTGATCGAGGGCGGCGAGTACGACGGGCAGCAGATGGGCAACATCTACCCCGTGCAGACGACCCTTGGCGCCATCTACGATCCTGTTGCGGACGCGTGGACGCCGGTTACGCCTCCGGCCGGCTGGAGCACCCTTGGGAACGGACCTTCGGTAATCCTCGCCGATGGCACCTACATGCAGGGCGACTGCTGCACGAACAAGGTAGCGGTGCTGAATCCGAAAACAATGAAGTGGATCGCCACGGGCTCAAGCCTTTCAACGGAAAACGAGCATCAGCAGTGGACTCTGCTGCCGAGCGGCCTCGTTCTCACCGTCAACGCGTACGTGGGCAACTACCAGGCGCATGGGACCGGCTCGCAGGTTTATTTTCCCAATACCCACACCTGGCACGATGCCGGCAGCACGGGCGTGCAGCTATGGGATTCGCAGGCATCCTGCGGCGCACCCGATCCGACGTATGAAATCGGCGCAGGCATCCTCATGCCCAGCGGCCTCGTCTTTTACGCCGGCGCCAACACGTGCCCCGGCGGCACCGGCGGCACCGCTTTCTTCAACCCGGGGAAATTCCGTTGGACGAAAGGGCCGCTTCTGCCGAGCGGCGTGGATATGGCCACCGGCCCCGCGGCCGTTGAGCCGAACGGCAACGTGCTGGTGCTGACCAGTCCCGGCATCTATCAGGGCCCGGCCAAATTCCTCGAGTGGAACGGCCGATCGCTCAGCACCGCGTCGGCCTCAGGCTTTGCGGCGGATGACTACTCCGCGGCAGGCATGATGCTGGTGCTGCCAACGGGGCAGATTCTTCTGACCGACCTGACCATGGACGTGGAGATTTACACCCCGCCCGCGGGCTACCGTCAGGACTGGGCTCCGGTGATCCACAACATCCAGGGCGCGACGTTCCACGGGGGCACGTGGGTGCTCAACAGCGGGCAGACCTACCAGATCACCGGTATCCGCTTCAACGGGATGACGCAGGGCGCGGCGTATGGCAGCGGCGTGGAGCAGTCGGCGACCAACTACCCGCTCGTGCGCATCACGAACAGCGCCACGCATCACGTCTTCTATTGCCGCACGCACGACCACAGCAGCATGGCGGTCGCCTCTCAATTGCCCGTGGCCACTTCGTTCGATGTTTCTTCGACGATTGAAACCGGCCCGGCGAAGCTGGAGGTCGTAACGAACGGCATTCCGTCGCAGGCTGTCTCGGTGGAGGTTTACTAGGGTTTGGCCGCGGGGCATGGGACGAGCGGCGTTGCGAGCGGGACGAAGAACGATCAGATTGGATAGTGGTGGTGTGAGCAATTCATCGCGCCCGCTGTTCGCCGCGCAGAGATGATTTTCTGCCTGTGTCTGCTTTGATTCTATCGCTGCGTGGCTCGCGGCGCGAGATGCCTGAAGTGACGGGGCAGCGATCGGCGATCCGCGCTACACTGCTCCCTCCATGATTCCCGAAGAAAAAATGCCAGCGGTCCACCGCGCCCTGCAGCAGGCCTTCAAGACGAATGCGATTGAAGACATCCAGCGACCCCAGGGCGGCCTCTCAACTGCACTTGTCTTCCGCATCGTTGTCCGCGGCAGGCCCTACTTTCTCCGCATCATGATGCGGGCCGACGAACGATGGGATCCCGCGCGCCACTTTGCGGCGATGGAAGCCGCGGCAGCGGCGGGTCTCGCGCCGCACATTCATTACGCCAGCGTAGAAGACCTAATCCTCATCACGGATTTCGTCATGGCACGGCCCTTTCCCGCCGATATCGGGCTCCGCGTTGCGCGCAACATTCGCGCTCTGCACGCATTGCCGCCCTTTGCGAAAACCATTCATTACTTCACCGTGATGGACGGCCTGGTTGGCCGCTTCCAAGCTGCAAGGCTCCTGCCGGAAGATCTCACGGCAGAGTTTTTTCGCATCTATGACCAGGTTGCGCGCGTCTACCCGCGCCACGAGACCGGCTACGTCTCGAGCCACAACGATCTGAAGGCACAAAACGTTCTCTTCGATGGCGAACGCATTTATTTTGTCGATTGGGAAGCTGCTTTTTTGAATGATCCTTACGTCGATCTCTCGATTGCAGCCAACTTCTTTCTGCCTGACGGAGCGGAGGGCGCTTACCTCGCGGCATACTTCGGGAGGGCGGCGACGGGGCAGGAACTCGCGCGCTTTTACCTCATGCGCCAGGCGATGCATGCCTTTTACGCATCCTTTCTTCTGCTCTCGATTGCGCCTGCGACGACGATTCAACCCAATCTCGGCGCACCGGCCTTCCGCCGGTTCCACAGCCAACTCATCTCGGGCGAAGTGAGTCTCACGACCCCACAGGAAAAAGAGCAATTCGGCAAAGTTCACCTCAATAGGCTCCTGGAGCACGGGCAATCAGCGCGTTTCGCTGAAGCCCTCGCGCAACTTTCTTGAGGGTAGCGGCCACCTTGCGGCAGAAGCGCCGGATTCTGGCGGCGGAGCCGCACATCCCTCCGGGCCTCTGCCGGCATCTCACCCGGTTAAGGAGAGCGTATGCTTCATCTTCTGTGGGTTGCGTTTATCGGCCTGATCGTGGGAGCTCTAGCCAAGCTCTTCATGCCGGGCAAAGACCCGGGCGGCATCTGGATCACCATGGCGCTGGGCATCATCGGCTCCGAGCTGGCTACCTGGATTGGCCGCATGATCGGCCTCTATCCACCGGGCGCGAGCGCCGGCTTCATCATGTCCGTTCTCGGTGCCATCCTGGTGCTCGCGATTTACCACTTTATCCGAAGAAAAACCGTCGTCGCCTGACGGCGATCTACGCGCAACCCAGGGTGGCGGGCGCTTTGACCGCCTCGATCATTGTGTCGCCGGGGTCATGTGGATCGGGTTACTGCGTACTTTCCTTTAAGTCGATCTCCAGGGCGCCTGCCTTCCCTGAATTCGGATCGTAGACCGCGGTGACGAGTTGTCCCGTCATGCCTTGCGGCACATCGATTTCAAGGTGAACGCGAATCCCTGTCTTCACCAGGGCCTCGTACTCCGCCGCGTTCACAGCGATGGCCTCTTCATCGCCGAGCCAGTTCACTGCTTTCCCCGCGCTGTCATAAGCCTTCAGGCCGATTATCACCTTGCCGCTGCGTCCGCCACTGGGGCTCATCTCCAGTGCAATATCCTGCGTCCGGATGGTGAGGTCCACGCCATACCGCGTCAGCTTTCCGTTGAGCGCGGTGTTTTGTCCTGCTCGGCCCGATGCGCCCTCGGGCTCTGACGATTGCGCCGCTGCGCGCACACCGAAGAGCACGCCACTGGCAGCAGGCATGCCTTCATCCAGCAAAGGCGTGAGCGGATTGACGGCTGCAACTTGCATGCGCGCCGTCTTCCGCGTTGTAGCCGTGACGGTAGGCAAGCTTGTATTTCCCGGCCACCTTGACGTCGATCGCGCGATAGTTTCCGTCCATCTTCGTGTCCGTTGGCGAATACGCAATGGTGTAATAGTGCTCTCCGTCGCTGATTGCGTGCTCGATCGCCTGGTTCAAATCGTTGGTGTTGAAAAAGGCCTTTCCGCCAGTCGATGCCGCAAGCTGCTCCATTGCATCCATGGCGCCGGCGCGCTCTGCGGCGCCGGCGGAGTAAGGAGACATGTTGGCATCAGACGCCAGGCCGCCAATGTGACCCACGCCCGATGGCGAGGGCACGGGGCTGATGCTATCGGCCTCGGCAAAGTGCTCCATCATCATGCCCTGCGCGCTGATCGGGTACACCGAAATCTGCGCAACGGTGAAGAGATTTTCGGTTTGCTTCACCTTGCCGAGGAAACCGGGCAGCGCGGGGTTCTTCTCAATGTTCCGCCGCTGCTCGGCCGACGGAAAGATCACTACCGGAAACGATCCCGAGAACCAGATGAGATTCTTTCGGCCCTGAACGCCGGCAAGATAATGCGCAATTGCGTTCAGCGCCTCAAACGTCATGGAAGCGCGGGCCGCGTAGTCTCTTGCCCGCGCATCGCCCTGCGCTTTTTGCAGAGCATCAATCCCAAAGGGCGAAGCGCGCATGGCCTGCAGATTTGTAATATCGGCCTGGTCATCCGCCGCGTCGCTGCGCGAGAGGCCGTTCTTCTGCGCCTCCATCCCGTTCTGCTTGTCGTTCAATGCGGCAAGCAGAAGCGACGTGTCGCTGGTGAATCCCTGCACGAACCGAAGTTTCGACCCCAGCAGAAAAATCGCCATCCGCGTACCCGGCTTTGCCTTCTTGAGGAACTCGGTGATCTGCTTCTGAACGTAGGTTTGGTCCTGCGGCTCGGTGTTCAGGGTGTCGATCAGCAGCACGTTCACGGCGTCGCCCCCCGCTGCGGGCGGAACATTGGTCACCGCACCTCTTGGCAGTGACGGCATCACCGGCGGCGTGCTCTCTGCAACATCAGTCGCGTTGTGCTCCTCGAAGAAATCGATCGTCTGCGGCTTGCCGTCTTCCGCGATCGTAAAATCCTGCCTGCCGAGCCCCGACACAGGATCGCCGTTGCCCTTCGACACCACGACATCGACAACCACGTCGCGCGCGCCAGTGCGAAAGACCGGCGTTTGAGCGGGAATGTCGCTCGCGGCGAGCGCGGGCGCAGGCGGTGCGGCCGTAGGCTCTGTGGGAGGCGTCACCGGCGCAGCCGGCGGCGCAACCGGTGGCGCAGCCGCTTCTGTCGCGGGGGGCGGGGCCGCGTTCGCAACGGGAGAGGCTGTTTCTTCCGGGGTCTCAGGCGTCGCCGCGGGAACTGGAGGTACGCTTGCGGTTTCAGGAGGCGAAGTGGCCTGCTGTTTCTCGAGCGTGCTCGCTTCCTCCGGACTGAGCATGCGAACGTCGGTGCGGAAGATGTGGTATTGCTCGAAGCTCACATCATTTAACTGGGTCACGATCGGCCCTTGAGTAATCGCCGCCGACGGAATCGCGTCAGTCGCGGCCGTTGGCATGTAACGCTCGTGCCTCCGAGCGAGCGCGACGCTCTTCACCGGCCCGATGTAGCTCTTGCCGCCTATCTCGACCGGGCCATATTCGACCATGATCGATGCGGCCAACACCGGCGCATCCGGCACGGGATCCGCAATGCACCGTGATGCGCAGGATCGCTCCACTCTCGGGGTCCACGGCCATTTCGCCGTGGTAGCCCGCAAGCGCGCGATAGGCATGCGTGTTCCCCAGATCATCCGACGTTTCCCACGTACATCGGATCCGCCGAGACACAGCAGAACTGCACCTGGTAGTGCGACTTCTTCGCCGGAACCGCGTAGCGAAAGACCGCCACATCGCCGCTTGCGCCTTGCTCCCAGTGGCTCCACGCCAGGGTATTTTGCGCCGCGTCCATCAATACCGTGCTCAGGATCGGCCCGAACTCGCCCCAGGACGTGAGGCCCGCCACTCCCGCGGTGAACTTCTGGCTCTTCTCCCGTGTGTCCACTTCGCGGCCGTCGCGGTAAACCACCTGGGCCGATACTTCGGCGACAGGGCGCAACGGCAGATAGCTGTATGTGCCGGCCGGCCTGTCAGCAAAACTGTGCGTCGCGCGCGTCGCAATGAGGTTGGGCAGGCGGTGAACGGTCTTGGTTACGTAGTTCACGACCGCGGCCATAATCTGCCGCTGCGTGGCGGCGTCTGGCTCTGGTCTGGGCGGGATCTCAGCGACAGGCAGCGCAAGGAACGCCGACTGGTCCGCCAGAATGCCCAGCTCCTCAACGGATTTTTCTCCAGGCAGTTCGCCCTTAAGCCGTGCCTGCGTCGTCGCGCTAAGCCGTTCGCTCAGTTCGAGGTCAGATAGCTGCTGTGCGGCGTCGGCATCGGGCTGGTCCTTCGCCGCGGCAATCGCCTGCTCCAGTTCGGCGACTGTGACGCGCCTTGCCGCAAGGGCTGGAATCGATGCGCCGGGCAACCCAATTAGCACCGCCAGTAGCACCGCCAGTTTCTGCAAAGCAGACACGACTCACCCCTAACCCTTACTCCTGCCCCTTACTCTCTTAGACGGAAGCCATTATAGATAGCCCCCGCTGGCTGATCTTGTCGGCTCGTCCGGACAGGCCAGTCCCCGCGTCTCTCAGACTACGTCCCCGTCTTTTCGAGCTTTCCCGTGTTTGACCCGGAAGCGCTCGCCACGCCACACAATCTCATCGCCGGCGAAGCCCGCGGCCCACAAGCCCAGCGCCACCATATCGCGCGCCGGCAGCAGCCACAGGTGCGCCAGCACCTGGCGGTCGCGCAGCACCTCTGTGCCCACCGTCATAGCCAACGCGAGCCGCAGGAAAAAGCTGAGCGCCAGCAGCCAGAGACTCAGCGGACTGACGCCGCTCGCCACGACGTTGACCACTGCCCATGCGAGACCATGCGTAAAAATCAGTCCTGCGTATCCCCACGGCCGCGCATCGCGCACCGTCCGCAGCCAGCGCAGCTGGTGATCGGCAAAGCCGCGCCATCCGTAGGCGGGAACGCCTGTTTCCACGACTTCGCCGGTGAGCGCAACCCGATAACCGGCATGCGCCACGCGCGCGCCCAGCTCGTAGTCGTCGGCGAGGTAATCGACAAGCGTCGCATAGCCGCCGATCTTCTCGAGCGCCGCGCGGCGCACGGCGAGGGTTGAGCCTAAGCCGTACTTCAGCCCGCCCTCGAGCATCTTTGAGAGCAGCACGCCGGCCTGGAAATCCGTGGCGATGCCGAGAGCTTCAAATCGTGAGGCGAGTGTGCCATGGGCCTTGCCGCGATAGAGCGCCGTCACCATTCCCACGTGCGGATCGGCAAACGGGCGCATCACGCGCTCAAGATAGCGCGGGCTCACGGTAATGTCGGAGTCGTTGATCAGCAGAAAATCGTAGCGCGCCTCGGGAACCATCTGCGCCAGCGTGCTGACCTTGCCGTTTGTGCCGAGCCGGAGCGGACAGTCAATGATCCGGATTGCACGATCCGGAAACTCGCGCTGCAGCTCGCGCACCGCTTCCAGCGCGGGATCCGCCGCGTCGGAGATTCCGAAGAGCAGCTCATACTCGCCCGCATAGGTCTGCGTGCAGTGGCTGCGAAAGGCGTCCAGCATTCCCGGATCCAGGCCCTTGAGCGACTTGAGCACGCTGACGCCTGGCGCACTCGCATTGGGCGCGTGCGGGTCTGGAGCCTGCGCGGTCTGGTCTGCGCGCCGGCGCTCGTGCACGAACACCCGGGCTGCTACCAGAGCCGCCAAAAAATAGCCCATTCCGGCCACGGTGAGCACCGTGGTCGCCACTTCCACGGCAAAGGCCAGAGCGCGCGGCATCCAGCCTCAGTGTATCCAACAGAGCAGGGGGATCCGCAGACAGTGAAAGCGCTCGATCTATCGCCAGCCGCTGCGCGTCGGCGGCCTCTACCCCATGTATCACGGCACGCTCGAAGCGCGCTCCCTCGGACCGCACCTGGCCGAACGACCCTCTACTACACGCTGGTCTGGGGCGAGTCCGTGCTGCCGAACGAGGCTGCGCGCAGACGCCAGGTTCACATTTACTGCGCGCTCTTCGAGAAGATGCTCCGCAACATGAAGAAGCTGGGCGAAGGCGGCTCCCTCACGCCGGAAGACAAGCGCGCTCCCCATCCGCTGCCGGCAGGGCTCTGAAACCATCTCTAATCATCTCTCTGCGAAAAGAAACCGCGCGCGCGTCGTTCTTCGTACCGACTTTTGCCGTCTTATATAACGGAAGAACGGCGTGCCCATGCTCTCAGAACTGCTCGTCATCCACGACATCACCACCCCCGAGGCGCCCGTCCGCGGCTTGCTGCACCGCCCCGCCGAGCCGGTTGAAGACGCCGTGATCCTGACCCATGGCGCGGGGTCCAACTGCAACGCCCCGCTGCTAGTCCTTCTGGCAGAAGGGTTTTGCGCCGCGGGGCTGCCCGTGCTGCGCTGCGATCTGCCCTTCCGCCAGCTACGTCCGCACGGACCGCCGTCGCCTGGCTCGGCCGTGCGCGACCGCCTCGGACTGCACGCCGCGGTGGACTTCATGCGGCAGAGAACGCCGGGCCGCATCTTCCTTGGCGGGCACTCCTATGGCGGACGCCAGGCCTCGATGCTGGCCGCCGATCAGCCTGGCCTCGTCAATCGCCTGCTTTTCCTTTCTTACCCGCTGCACCCGCCGCAAAAGCCGGAAAAGCTGCGGACCGGACACTTCCCCGCTATCCAGACGCCCGCGCTCTTCGTCCACGGCACGCGCGACACGTTCGGCTCCCTCGCCGAAGTCGAGTCCGCCCTGGGCCTGATCCATGCGCCTACCGGCCTGCTGCCGGTGCCGGGCGCGGGCCACGAGCTGCTGACGAAGCAGAACCGCGAAACCCTGGCCGCCCATATCGTGCAGCGATTCCTCTCCTTTACCCTTGTGCCCAAGAACATGGCGATCGCCGAGTCCGCCTGAGGCCGAGGCGCGCCTCTCGGACCCTCTCTCCGTTACAGTTCTTGCATGGCCGAAGTCCCCGCCGACCTCTACGCCCGCCGCCTGCGTGAGCTAGAACTTGCCCGCACCGCGGAAGCGCGCCGCCACCGCGTCTTCGGCATCGCCAAGCTGATTCTCGGGTTCGTCACCCTTCTGGCGGCCTTCGTGCTTCTGCGCTACACCCAGTTCATCGCGCTTCTTTTTATCCCGATCGCGGCCTACATCGTTCTCGCGGTGCTGCATGACCGGCTGCTGCGGGCGTTGCAGATGCACACGCGCACGATCGACTTCTATCAGCGCGGCGTCGACCGGCTCGAAGACCGCTGGGCCGGACGCGGGGAAGCCGGCGAGCGCTTCCTCGATCCAGAGCATCCCTACGCGCGCGATCTTGACCTTTTCGGCTACGCATCGCTCTTTCAGTTGCTCTCGACGGCCCGCACGCGCGCCGGCGAAGAGACCCTTGCGGCGTGGCTGCTTGCCGCTGCGCCCGTCGATGAGCTGGTCGCGCGGCAGCAGGCTGTCGGCGATCTCGCCCCGCGCATCGCATTTCGCGAGCAGCTTTTTCTTCTCGGATCGACCGTGCGCACCGGCGTGCATGCCGAAGCGCTGGCAGCCTGGGGCGAACGCGGGCCTGCCTTTCCGATGAGGGGAACCCGGTTGATCACCGCGGTTCTTGCGGCTGCGTGGATCGTGAGCCTCCTCGCCTGGTACTTCTACGGCCTCGGCTGGGTGGCGGGTCTTCTTTCGGTGCTCAATCTCGCCTGGGCTCACCGTATCTACACGCGCGTGGACGCAGCCGCGGGCGCTGCCGAAGCCGCTACGGAAGACCTCGAGCTTCTTGCGGGTGTGCTCACCCTCATCGAGCGGGAACCCTTCGCTGCATCCAGACTGATCAGTCTGCAATCGAGGCTCAAGACGGGCGGCGTTGCTCCCTCGGCGGCAATCCGCAAACTCGCGCGCCTGGTGGAATACCTGCGCCACCGCCACAACCGCTTCTTCCGCCCCTTCGACCTCTTTCTCTTCTGGTCGGCTCTGCTGCTTTTCCGCGTGGAGAGTTGGCAGCGCGCGTATGGGCCGCAGATTCGCGCCTGGCTTGCGATTGTGGGCGAATGCGAAGCGCTCATCTCGCTCTCGACCTACGCGTACGAACATCCCGCTGACGTTTTCCCCGAGTTCGCCGGCCCGGCGGCGCTTTTTGACGCCGAGGGCCTGGCGCATCCGCTGCTGCCCGCCGCGCGCAGCGTGCGCAACACGGTCACGCTGGGGGATGGCGTTGGGCTGATGATCCTGAGCGGCCCCAACATGTCCGGCAAAAGCACGTTCATCCGCGCCATTGGCCTCAACGCAGTGCTTGCGCAATGTGGAGCGCCGGTGCGCGCCACACGGCTGCGTCTCTCGCCGCTCGCGGTCGCCGCCTCCATTTGCATTCTCGACTCGCTTTCGGGCGGCGTCTCGCGCTTCTACGCCGAAATACGCAAGATCAAGCTCATCACCGATCTTGCCGGCGGTCCGAGGCCTGTCCTCTTTCTTCTCGACGAGCTGCTCTCGGGCACCAACTCTGACGATCGGCTGGCGGGAACGGAATCCGTCGTGCGCACGCTCATCGCGCGCAACGCTATCGGCATTGTGAGCACCCACGACCTCGCGCTTGCCCGCATTCCCGCGACGATGGGTTCAGCCGCGCGGCCAACTTCAGCTTCGAAGACCGCTTTGAGAACGGCCGCCTGGTCTTCGATTACACACTGCACCCTGGCGTCGCCAAGACCCGCAGCGCGCTGCAGCTCATGCAATCGATCGGACTGAAGATTGAGCCGTGAAGGATCGGCGCTGAAGTGCCTGTGAAGACGCGAAGACCCCCGGTGCGGCTCGCGCCGAGGGCTTCGTAGCGAGTGTTACCGGGCCGGAGGAGGAACCTGGCGCATCGCCTGGCGATATCCCTCGCGGAATCCCTGGCGATAATCGCCCCACGCCGGCCCCGGCACCGGCGGATTGCGGAAACGCTTGTGCGCCTCGGCATTCGGCGGATGCCCATGCGCGATATCGTTCCGCGCCGCGTTGAAGCCATCGTTGAAGGCCTGGCGGGCGATCTCGTTGTAGGCCGGCGGCGGAGGGGCATAACCGTATCCGTAGTTCGGATGCCCGCAGCCGGCAAGAGCGAGGGGCGCGGCTAATGCGCAAAGCAGAAGAGTCTTTCTCATTCTCAGATCCTCAGTTGATTCATACGGCCTTTCCTTTGACTGAACCCGCAATCGGGGGCGGTGTTGCTGTCAGTTTCCCCGATTTTCAAGGGCCATGCGCGCGGCGGGACGGCCTGCGGACGGCACGTCGCTAGCAGGGCGGCCGAAGGGCACGTGACGAACGGGTGCCCGAGGAGGAAACGGCTCTTTGCTGTGAGGATGCTGGTTCTGTATGTCGGGCCGCGAGAGAGCGGCGGGCAACGAGCTGCTATCCGATCGCGCCGGTCCCACTTCTCGAGGACGTTCTTGAACTCGGTCATGAATTTTCCCGAGTCGGCGCCGTCGATGAGGCGGTGATCGAAGCCCAGGCAGAAGTACTGCATTGCGCGGATAGCGATCGTGTCGTTGCCTTCGGCATCGGTGAGCACTGCCGGCTCCTTGCGCAGCCCGCCAATCGCCAGAATCGCCGACTCCGGGGGATTGATGACGGGCATTCCATACTCGCCGCCAAAGGCGCCCGAGTTGGTCAGCGTGAAGGTCGATCCGCCTACCTCGTCGGGCATGAGCTTCTTGGTGCGTGCGCGGCCGGCGAGGTCGTTGATGGCGCGGGCGAGGTCGGCGAAGCTCGCCGTCTCGGCATGCCGGATGACGGGAACAATCAGCCCCCACTCGAGAGCCACGGCGATGCCCAGTTGAATGCCGGCGTGGTAGTGGATGTTGTGCTCGACGAGCGACGCATTCAGAATCGGGTGATGCCGCAGCGCCTCGATAGTCGCCGCCGCAATAAAGGGCATGTAGGTAAGCTTGACGCCATGCCGCTGCTCAAAGCCCACGCGCTCCTTCTCGCGCAGCCGCGCGATCCGTGTCATATCCACCTTGTAGACGGTGTGTGCGTGCGGAATGGTTCGCTTGCTCTCAGCCATGCGCTGCGCAATAATGGCGCGCATCTTCGTCATCGGCACCACGGCATCGGGCATCTGCGTCCCCTGCGGTGAGGCCAACTGCTGGCGAGGGCGGCGCGGTGCGGGTGGCCGCAGGTTGTTTGAGGAAGGCGAGAACATCCTCCTTGGTGATGCGCCCATCCGATCCCGTGCCGGCGATGCGCGCGAGATCCAGGCCGTGCTCGGCGGCAATCTTTCGCACCAGCGGCGACGAGCGAAGCTTTCTGCCATCGGCGGCCATCGCGCGGCTCTCCGCGCCACTCGCGGCCACGACCGCGGTCTTTGCCGTTTCACGCGCCGCAGCAGGCTTCGCTACTGCAGAGGCAGCGACGGCGCCCCCCGCGCCAGCGCCGCTGCCGCCGATGACCGCGACGACCGTATTGACCTCAACCGTGTCGCCCTCGGCGTGACGGATCTCGGAGAGCACGCCATCGACCGGCGAGGGAATCTCCGCGTCGACCTTGTCGGTTGAAATCTCAAAGAGCGGCTCGTCCTTCTTCACCGCGTCGCCGGTCTTCTTGAGCCATTTGGTGATGGTGCCTTCAAAGATGGACTCGCCCATCTGCGGCATCACCACTTCGACCGCGCCCGCGCTGCCCTGGGCCGAGCCCGGCTGCGCTTTTGCCGGCTCCGCGCTCGATGTCTCCTGTGTCGGCTGCCAGGCTGACGGCGGGTTCACCGGCAACCGGCGGCGCGCAGCACGGCAACGACGGTGTTGACCTCGACGGTCGCCCCTTCCGGAAAGCGGATCTCGCTGAGCACGCCGGCTACCGGCGAAGGAATCTCCGCATCCACCTTGTCGGTCGAGATCTCAAAGAGCGGCTCGTCCTTGGCCGACGGCGTCGCCGGTCTTTTTGAGCCACTTCGTGATGGTGCCTTCAAAGATGGACTCGCCCATCTGCGGCATGATGATGTCGGTTGGCATCGATCGCTCTCTCCGCGTTCCTGCTGCTCGGGTTCTCGGGGATTATAAATCGCCAACGGCTAACCGGGCCGATAGATCACGGGGAGTATCCGCTCTCAGGCGCGCACCGGCCGCTCCGCTTCGCCGTGGAGCCGCTCGACTTCGCGCGGCACGGTAAGAGGTGTGTCTTCTGCTCGGTCGCGGGGACAGTTCTCGGGCCGCTCTGCCGCCTGCCTGCGCAGCGCCGTCAAGATTTTCGACGGCCAGCACCTGCTGCGCAAAGACCTGCCCGAAATGCCGCGCGGCCTGGTGCGCAATGGTTTCGAGATCGGGCAGCTGCTGCGGCTGCGCCGCCTCGCGCTCGAGTTCTCGCTCCAGGCTCGTCACCCCGCGGTCGGTGATGCCGCATGGATTGATCAGTTGAAAATCCCTGAGATCTGTGCGCACGTTGAAGGCAAAGCCATGCGAGGTGATGCCGCGCGCCACGTGAATGCCGATGGCGCCGATTTTTCTTTCGTGTCCCGCGCCGATCGCGCCACCGTCCGCAGGACACCACACGCCTGTCAACCCGGCTACACGCCCCGCATGTACACCATAGACGCCGCAAAGGCGGATGAGCGCCTCTTCCATCATCCGCACAAACTCGACCGGTCCCAGCCGGCCGCCGGCCGCGTTGTGCAGGCTGCGCAAATCGAAGATCGGATAGCCGACGAGCTGACCTGGGCCGTGATAGGTTACGTCGCCGCCGCGGTTGATCTCGTGCAGCGTCACGCCGCGGGCCGCCAGCATCTCGTCGCTGGCCAGCACGTTTTCCCGATGCGCATTCCGCCCCAGCGTCAGCACTGGAGGATGCTCGAGCAGCAGCAGCAGGTTCTCGATGTGCCCGCGCCAGCGCAGATCGGCCATCTCCAGCCTGCAGGCGCAGAGCCTCGTCATAGGCCACGCGTCCGAGATAGAGGTACTCGATCATCGTCTGCTCGTATTGTAGAGCCGCCCTGCCGGTGCGTGAGACCTGTCGGCAACTTCGCCTCGTCTTTTTCACGCGCATCTTCGTCTACTCCAAATGAATGAACGCTCCGCGAATATGCTGGCGGGCGTCGATTCCTTCTGTTTGTCCATCTTTGGCCCGGGCCGTGCTCTTTTGCGTGGCCCTTGCTGTGTGCGGGTTGCCGAGGCTGGTGTTCGCTGCATCGAAGCAGAATCGACCCATGAAAACACATGGCTGTGCGCAGGTGTCCCCGCGGACTCAGGCGACGGTTATGTTGGTTCCCAGGCATGCGCCCAGTGCCACCTCGACATCTACCAAACCTTCACGCAGACACGCATGGGCCGCTCCCTCACGCGCGTGACGCCTGCCGTTGTGCAGGGCATGAAACTGCCGGGGAGCTTCTATAGCCCCACCCTGGACCGCCATTACCGGGTCTTCAGTCGCGCCGGCAAGCTCTATCAGAGCGAATATGAGACCGGCTCCGATGGCGCAGATATCTTTCGCAACACGCAAGAGATCCAGTGGGTCGTCGGCGCCAATGCCAACGGCTCGGGCGGGCTCCTGCTGCGCGGCAACTATCTCTTCGAGGCGCCGCTGAGCTTCTACGAGAAGACGCAGCAGTGGGAGCTTTCTCCGGGCTATGAGCCAAGCGATCTCGGCTTCAGTCGTCCGGTGCTGGCGGGCTGCATTTCCTGCCACAGCGGCCGCCCCAACCCTGTGGAGGAAGCGACCGGCAAATACCTGCCTGAAACTTTCTCGCAGACGGCGATCGGCTGCGAAAACTGCCACGGGCCGGGCGCGGCTCACGTCCGCGCAATGCATCTCAGCCCGGCGCAGCGCCACGGCTCAAAGATCGTCAATCCCGAGAACCTTTCTGCGTCACTTGAAAACGACATCTGCATGTCCTGCCATGAAGCGGGCGACGCCCGCGTGCCACGCCCCGGCAAGACTTACCAGGACTTTCGCCCCGGCACGCCGCTCGACGACACCGTCTCTGTCTTCATGGTGCCGCTCAAGCCCAGCGCGCCCGATGAGAGCGACCACGTGCAGCATTACTTTGAGATGTCGATGAGCAAGTGCTTCCGCGCGACCTCGGGCCAGTTGCGCTGCGCCACCTGCCACAATCCGCACATCGAGCCCACCAAGGAAGAGGCGCCCGCGTTTTTTAACGCCCGCTGCATGGACTGCCACGCAAGCCATATGTGCACGCTGCCCGCCGCGCAGCGGAATGAGACGTCACCGGCCAACAATTGCATCGGATGCCACATGCCGCAGCGCGAGACTCCGCGCCTCTCGCACACCTCGCTCACCAACCACCGCATCCTCGCCCGCCCCGGCGAGCCGTGGCCCGCTGAAGCCTTCAAGCAGACGACGCCCGGTCTTCCGGACCTCGTTCACTTAAATCGCGTCCCGGGCCGCGACGAGATGTGCCCGCGCTTTCGCTTCTTGAGGCCTATCGCGAGATCGCAGAGCGCGATCCCGACATACGCGGCCGCCTATCAGAAGACGCTTGCCGAACTGGAGCAAAGCGATCCCGAGAACGCGGTCGTGCAGCAAGCCCTGGGCCGGCGCGACTGGCAGAACGGCGAGCCTTCGCGGGCCATCGAACATCTCACGGACGCGCTGCGCCTCGATCCAGGTCTCGCTGCCGCCTACTCCTACCTCTCTGAAGCGCGCACACAGCTTGGCGACATCGACAGCGCCATCGCCGCCAGCGAAAAAGCTGTGAGCCTCGAGCCCTACAACGCCCTCTATCAGAAGGCGCTGATCGACCGCCTCATCACCGCCAGGCAATACGACAAGGCCACTGCGGCCATGGAGCACTACGTGGAGCTCTTCCCCGAAGATGCATTCATGCGCCGCATGCTCGAGATCGCGAAGCAGTAGCTACTTCGCCACGCGCGGCTGAAAGATCCCCGCAAACGCCGAGCGCACACTCCAGAAGACAATGCACCACAGGATCACGACGACGATTGGGATCGGGAAATTGCCATGCATCACTAGCGCATGCGTGGCAAGGATGTTGACTAACTGTGCGGCCAACACCGTGAGCGCCAGCGGCACGTAGCGGTTGACGAGCAGCAGGAGACCAGGAACCAGCTGGAAAAATCCCACCACCTGGGCATAGTGCGTGGTTGCCAGCACGGTCGTGAAGTCTCTCGTCGGGCCAGGCGGGAGCGGCGGAGTGGGCAGAAAAGGAAAGAGCAGGTTCGCGCCAAAGAGAGCGAAAACCAGGCCAAGCAGAATGCGCGCAATCGTGACCACAACTTTCATCAGCACCCTCGATGGTGAAGAATCCCCAAAGCAGTGGATGGTGCTCGACTCGCAGCCGATTCAACTATTGTGGCGGCCGCCCGAGGGCTAATCGACTGCCTGCTGGGTCAGTTCCTCGCTTTCGCCAAGGCGCTCGGCATCCTTCGCGTCGGGGGCCGGCCCCGGCTTCAGCTCAATTGTCACCTTGCGAATCTTGCCGGTGAATTTGCTGGGCTCTCCTGCCTGATAGTCGTTGCTGACGGGAGTGCCGTCATCGATGCCAACGTCGGCGCCCTCGTCGGCGGAAAAGACGCAGCACTGCGTCTGTTCCACGCGTCCTTCGGCAACCTTCTCTCCATTGACGGAGATCGTGCCCTTGCCGCCCTTGCCCATGCCGCCGTCGTAGGCGAAGTCAAAAACGATGGTTGCCTTTCCGGCGGGGAGGGGCCGCGGGGAAGCGATGGTAAAGTGCCGCAGGCCGAGGTAGTTGTAGTCGTATACCGGCTTGCCGTCCTTGAGGTAGAGACTCCAGCCGCCGAATCGTCCCGCCTGCGCAATGATGACTCCCCGGGCTCCCTCTTGCGGCGTCTCGACATCCACCGTGATCGAGAGCGAGGAGTTTTTCACGTTGATGAATACGTTCTCCGACAACCCCTTCATGCCTTCATAAAGCGTGAGCGAGTTGCGGCCCTGCATTACGTCGGGCCTGCCGGCAAGCGCGGCATTGGTCCGTTCGATACCGCGGTCGTCGAGCGGGAGCGCGTTGTTGGCAATCGCTTCCTTGATGAAAAGCTCCTGCATTTCTTTCAGCCTGGCGGGATTGCTCGCGGCAAGATTGTTGGAGAGACTGAAATCGGTGGTTGTGTCATACAATTCCCACTCGTCGTCCGCAAACGATTTTCGAGGCTTTGCTTCCCATGGCGCCTTGTGAACGGCGCCGGCCAGCCATCCGTTGCTGTAGACGCCGCGGTTGCCGAAGATCTCGAAATACTGCGTCGTGTGCGTGCTCTTTGCCCTGGGAGCATTGAAGGTGTAAATCATGCTCACGCCCTGGATGGGCGTTTGCGGCGTTCCATTGACGCTTTTGGGCTCAGGCAATCCAGCGGCCTCGAGCACGGTCGGGGCAATATCGATGACATGGTGAAACTGCGAACGAATGCCCCCCTTGTCGCCGATCCGCTTTGGCCATTGAACGATAAGCGGGTTTTGCGTGCCACCGTAGCTGCCGGCAATCTGCTTGGTCCACTCGAATGGCGTGTCTCCGGCTACGGCCCATCCGGCGGCGTAGTGACAGTAGGAATCGGGTCCGCCGAGATCGTCGTAATGCTTCATCACGTCCGCCACTGATTCGGGATGACCATTGAAATAGGACATCTCGTTGAAGACGCCGTTCATGGTCCCTTCCGCGCTGGCGCCGTTATCCCCGATCTCGTAGAAGATCAGGGTATTGTCGAGCTGGCCGGTTTCCGCAACCGCATCGATCAAGCGGCCGATCTCGTAATCGGTCTGCTCGCCGAAACCGGCGAAGACTTCCATCTCGCGGGCAAAGAGCTTTTTTTCCTCCGGGGTCAGCTTATCCCAGTCCTTGATGGCCGCCGGTTTGGGCGCGAGGGGCGTGCCGGCGGGGACCACGCCGAGGGCTATTTCCCGGGCCAGGGTCTGCTGGCGCAGCTTGTCCCAGCCCTGGTCGAACTTGCCCTTGTACCTGTCGATCCACGGCTTCGGCACCTGGTGAGGAGCGTGCGTGGCGCCGGTCGCGAAATAGATGAAGAAAGGCTTGTTTGGCGTGAGCGCCTTCTGATAGTGCATCCAGTTAATGGCCTGGTTCGTCATGTCCGTGGTGAAGTGGTAGTTGGGATCGTGCGGCACTTCCACCTGGACCATCCCGTCATACACAAGGGGCGCCCACTGGTTGGTTTCACCGCCAATGAAGCCATAGAACTTGTCGAAGCCCGATCGTGTCGGCCAACGATCGGTTGGACCCGAGGGGCTTACCTCCCAGGCCGCGGCCTCATGGTATTTGCCGAACGCGGCCGTGCTGTAGCCGTTCAGCCGGAGCATCTCGGCGAGCGGCGCGACGCTGTTGGGACGAGATCCGGTCTGACCGGGAAACGCGGTGGCGGTTTCGGAGATCGAGCCAAAGTTGTTGATGTGATGGTTGCGCCCGGTCAGGAGGGCCGAGCGGGTGGGCGAACAGAGCGCAGTGGTGTGGAAATTGTTGTACCGAAGCCCATTGGCCGCAAGACGCTCCGCCGTGGGCATGTGAACGGGCCCGCCAAAGGCGCTCGACTGGCCAAAGCCCATGTCGTCGATGAGGATAATCAATATATTGGGCGCGCCTTCCGGCGCCTTGATCTCGAATCGCGGGGGCGCCTTTGCGTTGCGCGCATCCATCTCGGTTATGTGCGGATATTGCGGCTCCGGAATGGGCAGCACCGTCCGATTCAGGAGCATCCTGGGCGGCAAGCGAAGCACACGGGAGCAAGGAACTCAAGATAAGAGCGAGCGGAGACAGTGAATGCCGATGCAGGTTCATAGAGTTCCCTTTCATGGCAAGACAATGGCGAAGACGGGGTTGAGTCCGATACCAGGAGAGCGACAGGCAAGCTGTGGCCAGGCAGCCCGGGAAGGCGCGCAAAGGCAGGAGTTCAAGAACGGGCCGCCGGGGAATCTGCCGCGCAAGTTGCTATTCCCGCTTGAGTGCCTTTGATGCAGAGCAGGCCGCATTCGCCATCGGCCAAACCAATTGAATTAAACTAATCACTGGCAGGAGGACCGGGCGGTCGCTGCCGGGGTCGCGCGCAAGCGTGGCGCCGGGGGAGGAAAGTCCGAACTCCGCAGGGCAGTGTGCCGGATAACGTCCGGGACGCGGGCGTCAAGGCCCGTGGACGGCCAGTGCCACAGAAAACATACCGCCGAACTGACGTCGTCTTCGGGCTTCGTCAGGGGATTGGCCTGAAGGGCAAGTTGCCTGGACGGCCAGTCCTGGTAAGGGTGAAAAGGTGCGGTAAGAGCGCACCGCTCCGGCCGTAAGGTCGGGGGCAGGGTAAACCCCACACGGAGCAAGACCAAATAGGGAGGGAAGGCCGAAGCCCAAGAGCCGGGCCCGGCTGCGTATCGGCCCGATGCGCAAGGCGGCTCGAGCAATTGCCGAAACCTCCGGGTAGGTCGCTGATGAGTGTCCGCGGCAACGCGGCGCCTAGAGGAATGACCGCACACGACAGAATTCGGCTTACAGGTCCTTTTGCCGAATCACACAATGCAGCAGCCAATCAGGCCCGGTTGGGAAACCCCCGCCGGGCCTGACCATTTGAAGAGGCATGGCGTGAAGAGAAGCATGGCACACGAAGCGTTATTCTTGAAATTGAGAATGCGCACACCGGTCCTGCTGATCCCCATACTCTTTGCGGCTCTCTCCGTGTCCGGCAGCGCGCAATCGATGCAGCTCGCGCGCCGCTCGCCCGCCACCTACACGCTCGCCGACCTCTTCAACCGCTCGGACCGGGTTGTGCTTGGGCGCATCACGGCGGCTGACACGGGCGCGTACGATATTCCGCTTTACAAGGTGGAGGTTGTCCAGGCCTTCAAGGGTGCATCGAACGGCGAGGCGCTGTTTGTGGGTCCGTTTACGAAGGCCGAAATCGGCAGCAGCTATTTTTTCTTTCTGCGCAGCGTGCCGGCGCCGATCGCACCGAGATCGAAGGCCAGTCACGGGCTTCGGCACGGTCTCCTACTCCCGCGTCTTCGACGACGGCGACTCGGTGATGCCCAGCGTAAGCCAGTGCTTTTTCCCCGGTAAAGATCCTGCGCAGCATTGCGCTGTTGCCGTGCGCGTCTGCCTCGACCACATCGTCCTGCCCGGCTCCCTGACGACCTATCCTGGCAACGCCGCATCGTCCAACTGCCCCTGGGTCCGGCAGGATGCTTTCACGACTGCGCTCGGCGACATTGTTCAGGCGAATCGGTAGCCTTCCGGCCGCCACCGCATTTGCTCAATTCCAACGCGCTGCGTTCTTTCTGAGATCCGCAAGCGGGTAGCGCGTGCCTCGCCACGTGATGCCGCCCCTGGCAAGCGCGAGCAGCATCGAGCGCAGAAATGCGAAGCACAGCACCAGAAGGCAGGGCGCGAAGAAAATAACCGCCAGCGGGTGGATTGGAAGCATTTTGCGATTGGCGTGGAAGATCACGCCGAGCGACGCGTAGATCGTGATGCCGGCCGCCAGCGCGGCGCCGCCCATCGCCATTGCCGCAAGCGGAAGCACGGCATTGATCACGATGCCGAGGCACGCCGCCACGCAGAGCCAGCTTCGGTAGCGAAAGCCGGCGAAACCGTTTTTTTCGATATTGCGTACGATGCTGAAAGGCCCTTCAAGCCAACGGATCTGCACGAGGCCCGGGCCCGTCGCGATGCGCGAGTGGTAGCCGGCGCGCTTCACCATCCACGCGAGCGACATGTCCTCGATTACTTCCATCCGCAGCGGCAGAAAACCGCCGAGGCTTCGAAAGACATCCGCCCGCACCATGTTGAATCCGCCCACGCCGAGAAAATCGCGAGCGCGCGGGTCGGCGACTTTCCAATAGCGCGTCATCCACTGGGTGAGGGCGTGAATCGACGCGAGCATCGCTCTCTCGCTGACAGAGTGAAAGATCAGGGACGGCACCAGCACAAAGTGATCCGCCTGCGTTGCGAGTGCGCAGCGCATCGCGCGCTGAAGCGCTTCGGGGGCGAAGACCACATCGGCGTCTGTAAACAGAAGCCACGACGTTTTCGCGTTTTCAGTCGCGCGTTGCATCGCATGCGTCTTGCCCAGCCATCCGGCAGGCAAGTCACGAATGTGCACGACTTCAATCGCGTGCGGGCCGGGACCCGATCGATGTTCAAGTGCCAGTTGGTCCAAAATGGCGCCGGTCTGATCCGTCGACCGGTCATCGACCGCGATGATCTGCAGCCGGATTCCGGTCGAAGCGGCGAGAGACGCAAGCGTCGCGCCGATTGTTTTTTCCTCGTTGCACGCTGGCACCACTACGGTCAGGTCGAAATCGCTGTCCGCCGTAAAAGGAGCCCGCGAAGCGGCGTCATTCTCAGCGAGATCGACGAGCCGCCGCATGCCACGCCAGACTGCGATCGCCTGTCCTACCCACGCCAGCGCCAACATCCACGCGAACGCCGCGAACGCAGTCATGCAACGCGCAGGCATTGGGCCGGGATGCATGCGCACACCATATCACCCGGCCGACGGCCCCGCGCTACGCCTTCTTCCGCGCGCTCTCGAGCTCCACCACGCCGACGGGCGCCACAATCGCAGTGCCCGCTTCCTCGACGAGCCGCATCATGCCCAGGATGATCTGTTCCTGCTCCTCGAGAAATGCTGCCTGGTCGCTGCCCGGCTTGCGGTAGTAGGCGCTCACCTCCACCTGCGGACCGGCATTGGTGAGGTTGATCACGCGCACCCGCGCGGTGCGCATGTCGATATCGGGGCGAGTTCCGAGCACGGCAAGCATGCCCTCTGTGAGCTTTTGCACCACCGAATACGTCGTATCGAAGCGAAGCGTAAACGTCTGGTGCATCCAGAAGCGGTCGCGCATCGTGAAGTTTTCAAGCTCGCCCTCCGCCACCTTCGAGTTGGGAATCGTCACTACCGTTCTGTCGGAGGTGCGCATGCGCAGTGAGCTGATGCCGATTTCTTCGATCGTTCCCTGCTTGTCGCCGATGATGCAGAGATCGCCCACGCGCACAGCGCCGCGCAGGATGACCGAGATTCCGCCGAAGAGGTCGGCCAGCGTTTTTTGCGCGGCCAGCGCGAGCGCGACGCCGCCGATGCCGAGGCCGGCAACCAGGGCCGACACGTTGACGCCGGCCATGGTGAGCAGCACGATTACCAACACCACGGTAGCAAGGATCTTGAAGATGCGGCCCAGCAGATCGACAATCGTTGCGTGCTCAATCTGCATCCGCATGGTGAACTGCTGCCGGGCGTAAAAGACGAGCACGTCTGTCAGCCGGATCACGAGCCACGTAGCGCTGATCAGCCCTGTGACCAGCCCCGCCTGCTCCAGCCTGTGCCGCCCCAGCACGGTCAGCGCATAGCCGCTCAGGGCGCGTTCCCCGAGCGCCGCCATCAGGCCGAAGATCGGGCCGCGCAGGTCCAGCAGCTTCGCTTCGATCGCGGGCTTCAGCCGTCCGTGCAATGCCCACTTCAGCAGCGCCAGCACAATGCGCGTGAGCAGCAGAGCCAGCAGCACCAAAGCCACCAGCGTCACGAGCACCAGCGCCCATCGCGACAGCGGAATCGAGAAGAGCGTGAAGCGCGACATCCACGCGGGAAAGTACGTGACCAGATCCCGGCGCGCAACGCTCTGCGCGCTCTCGTACGCCTCCGGCACGTGGCGCAGCGTTTCCTGCGAAAAGAGCCAGACCGGTTGCTGATCTCCCGGCTGCTGCACGCGGTCGAGCAGGACGTCGAGCGGACCGTCCGGCGTTTCGACTACGCCGACCTTCTCGCGCGTTGGCCGCGTATCGTCCGTCACATCGCCTTCGGGCAGGTGCGAAAGCGCGTTCAGGTCTGTGGATGTGCCCAGATCCAGGAGCGCCTTGAGCTGCATCGCGAGCTCTTCCCGCGCCTCTTCCGGCTTTTTGCTGTCCAGGTATTTTGCCGCACGCGCATAATCCGTGTGCTCGGCCGCGCGCAAAAATCCCATCACCGTTCCGTACGGCGTCTCGCGACCCAGGGGATCCTGCGGATGCGCCTCCTCCGCCGGGTTTTCCTTGTTAGTCTGCGGCGTGCCGGCAGCGGCTGCGGGATTCGGAGCGGGTGGCGGCTTCTTCTGGTTCTGCTGCGCGACGGCGAGAGGTGAGGGTAAGGAGGAGGAGGCACGTAAGCCGGGCCGCGCGCATCCGGACGAGGGGTCTATGAGTCCCCCGCCGACCGCGCACGCTGCCCGCCACTCCACGCGCCATTCGCACCGCCTGCCGCTAACCAATAGCACGCCGGCGAGGCGGTGGTAACTGCCAGAAGTGACAGGGTGGCGCAGTTCACAGGTCCGTTAGCCTGCGGGGTGAAGCCCGTACCTTTCAAAAACGGCGAGAGGGCGGAGGTTTTGGCCTCCGCCCTCTGTGACTGCGAACGATGAAATGTGGAGTAAGAGCTGGTTCTTACAGGTAGCTTACGATCTGCCGCAGCGGATCGTCCGCGCCCAGCGGCAGCAGTGACTGGATTGGCGAGACGCCGAAATCCCGGCGCATCGGCAGCAGGCCGAGGCTTTGCAGCACTGCGACGCTGTCCTCGTCGCCGTCGCCCAGTGATTCGAGTTCCGGCCGGTGGTACTGGTCCCAGTCTTCCTGCAGATTTGCCGCGATTGTCTTCGGCGTCGAGTTGTCGCTGGCGACGGACACCATCTTCAGGACGCGAATCTCGCGCTCGGTCAGCCGGACGCCCGCCGAACCATTCCGCAGTTCGCGCGCCACAACCGGCAGCCTGCGCTCGAAGTTGGTCTTGATCGTTGTCCAGATCATGAAGCCCAGCCATGTTGGCGGCGTCTTGGGATCGGGAATGACCAGGCGGTGCAGCTCGCCCACCAGAAGCGGAACGCCTGCCGTGAGCCGATACATATCGAGCACCTGCGGCTCGGCCAGCTCGACCTTGTGCAATTCCTTGAACCAGGCTTTGATCTGGTTTTGGCTGAGGCGCCGCACCGAGGAGATGGCCGCGAACCGGTCGTCCACCCTTTTCTGCGTTACTCCCCAGCGCAGCAGGTCGGCGCCGCCGGTGAAGAGCAGCACGCCGTTATCGCTGTCGATGGCTTCCTGCGCCTGATCGGGCGTCACAGGCAGCAGATCCGAAGTTCCCTTGTACTCAATCTGCGCGCGCATGCCGCAGGTCGCATTCAGAACCGGGTTTGAGTCGAGCGGCGTGAGCCAGTGCGAAACGGCCAGCAGCGCCTGCACCTTGCGCGAGCCCTGCCCTTCGGCCATCACTCTGGCAAACTTTCCTACCTCATCGGCGGGAAAGAAGCACAACTTGCCGCTTTCCGGGGTTGCGGCCGACTCTTCGCTCCGCGTCGCGGCAGGCGGCTCCATCACAATGGGAGCAACGGCGGTTTCTTCGGCGATCAACACTGGCGCCGGCGCCGGCTCCACTTCAACTTCGGCCAGCGGCTCTTCCACCGCAACAGCCGACTCGGCGTTTGGAAGATCGAGCGCGACGGCCTCGAGCGACGGCAGGCTGCTGCTTCCCGACGCTCGCGTATCCAGCAGCCACCGCGGCTTCTTATCGGCCACCGGCCGCTTCAACCTTTTCGGTAGCTTCCGATTTCTCTGAAATTGAAAGTGTTAGCTCGCTCGCCGCAGCTTCGTCAACCGGAGCGGCTTCTTCCATCGCTGGCTCCGGCTCGCTCACCACCTTCTGCACAGGCGCCGATGCCGGCGCAGCTTCCGCCGCCGGGGCGGGAGCGCTCTCCCAGAGCTCCAGCTCAAGCTGGCGCACAAAATCGTCAACACGAGGGAAAAATGCCTTCAGGTGCTGCAGGTCAGGGTCGCCCGTACTGTCGTCCAGGCCGCACGCCCACTCCAACCACCCATCGACCGCCGGCCCGGGAAGATCCGGAGGCGCGGCCAGCGCCGAGGTCTCCATCAGCTCCGCAACTGCTGCGTCGCGCTGCTTCAACCGGTCCAGCCGCGTGCGCTCGCGGCGATGCGTTACCGTGCCGTTGGCCAGCAGTTGCGCAAGATCAAGGTAGCGCCGCCGCTTTGCCGCGGTGTCATCAATGCGCCCCACTATGTCGTGGAGCTCATCCTTTGAGGTCCATGTGGCGGTGCAATCCTCTGAGAGAATTGCGTACCGCAGGTTCTGGCAGACATCCAACAATTGCGCCAGTGAGGCCAACGCCTCGGCCCTGTCCAGATGCTGTCCGGCTTCCAGCAGATCGATCTTGCCACGCCACTGCTTGGTCTGGTCGGTCAGCAACTGCAACGTATCCGTAACTACACTGCGCCTGGATTGAATATCTTCAAATGCGGCCACGTTCTTTAGCTCCCCTGGTGCTTGAAAGGAAGTACTCGTCTGTAAGGGACAATCGTACCCCGAACGCAGTAGTCGAATGTAACCCCATCCCCAGCAGGCGTCACACCGGGGTCATATTACTTTTGACTTAATCCCCCTTCGCTGCACACCGCCCTGGTACCCGGGGGCGGTTTCCTGCTCCGCCGAGCTTGTCCCAACTGCCGCTGCGACGTGCATCAGGCGCCTTGGGCCGCGGTCAATGAGGATCGTCAGGTATTCCGCCGCGGACAAATGAGTGTAGAGATGTGGCTCCTCGGGAACATAGCCGATGCGCCGCTTGTCGGAAAAGAGGTCCTCGTGGATTGACTGGCCTTCGAAGAGAATCCTTCCAGCGGTCATTTCCATAAGGCCAGTGATCATCTTGATTGTTGTCGACTTGCCTGACCCGTTTGGGCCCAGGTAACCGGTGACCTCACCGGGGCGTGCCGCAAAGCTCACGTTATCGACAGCGGCAATGCTCGAAAAGTGTTTGGCAACAGCACAAAGCTCAAGCATGATGCACCTGTTTAATGGATTAGACGGTCAGTAACGGAGGCCAAGCTTCATGGGGAAATCCTCTTCGTCGTCTTCGAGGGCGGGCTGGTTTGTGTAGTCGCGCAGAATGCCGCGGTGGTGGCGGCGGAAGAGGGCGTGCGCGATGAGTGTGGCGCAGAAAACGATGAGGAAGTGGCGCGGCGAGCTCTCGATCCAGGGCTCGAGGCCGACGGGGAGGGCGGAGATGAAGGGAAAGAAGGCGAAGTACTTGAGGACGGTAAAGGCGAGGTTGGGCTGCTCGCGCGGGGATTCGCCGGTGAAGGGGATGGTTGTGACGTTGAGGAAGAAGGCGTCGGTGAGCAGAAGGCACATGGCGGCGGCGACGAGCGCCTGCGACGCAGTGGCGGCGGCGGTGAGAAGCGCGGGCGGCGAGACGAGGCGCAGGGCGAAGAAAGCAACGACGGAGAAGAGGCCGGTGATGAGCAGGACGGAGAGATGCGTGGCGCGGGAGTATTCCGTTGCGGTATGCAGGCTGGGCGGGTTGCCGTGGATGATGCGGAAGAGCCAGCGGCCGCGCTGGTTGCCGGAGGAGACGCAGGCCATGCGCAGGCCGGCGATGATCCAGAAGACGACGATGGCGAGCGCGGCGCGAATGCCCTCAGGCGAGATGGCGAGGCTGATCTGCTGATGGCGGCGTGAATGCGCAGGATGGCTGGAGGCGACGACGGAGAGTCCGACACCGCCGTAGAGGACGAGGTAGATGCGGTAGCGGGGGACGCGCGGCAGCGTTTGATGGATGAAGTGGAAGATGGCGCGGCGCGTGGGCGGACGCAGGATGGTGGCGTGCAGAAGGACGTTGAAGGGGCGAAGTGCGCGGAGGCTGACGCGGTGGGAGCCTGCGCCAATGATGAGCTGGCGCATGCGGCGCAGGTAGGCGATGGGATAAGCAACAACGGCGAGCGCGCCGGCGGCGAAGGTGGCGGCGACCGCGGTGTGGGCGAGGGTAGCGAAGATTTGTTGCGCAGCGGGATCGGGGGCTCCGCCGAGGATGTACTGATAGAGGCCGAGGAACCAGAAGGGCGGCGACCAGAGGGCGATGGGGCTGTGCGGATCGGAGGAGGATGGGCACCGCGCCTGAAAGCACGGGAAAGAAGAGCATGAGCAGAACGAGAAGCGTGATGAGGCCGCACTGCAGGAGGAGCGCGATGCGGCGGAAGAGTCGTTCGCCGAGGAGAGCGAGAAGCGTGGCGTTGAGGGCGAGGATGGCGAGAGCGGAGAAGAGCCCGGCGAGGAAGACGGCCGCGATGTGAGCAGCGAGAAAACGCGGCAGGTTCGGCGGATCGGTGGAGAGGGGCAGAATCGGGATGGCGAGAATGTTGGCGACGAAGAGGAATCCTGCGATATAGACAGCGATGGAGGCGACGCGGGCGGCGAAGGCGCGCAGCGCGGGAATGGGCAGCGGACCGAGGACGAAGAGATCGAGGATGTCGGGAAAGAAGAGGTCCCACTCGAAGACGGTGGCGATGCCGAGCGCGATGAACGAATAGAGAACGAAGAAGAAGTGGTGATTGGCCTGAAGCCAGTAAGTGGGTGGACTGCCCGCGGAGAGGCGGGAGCCTGGCAGGCCATGGGTGATAGACGGGCCAGAAATAGACGGCGACAGCGAAGGGCGGGAGTCCTGTGGCAACGGCGATCTGGACGAGGCGGGTTCTGGCGTCGCCATCGGGCGAGGCGGTTTCGTGATTGAAAAAGCGCTCGAGGAAGAGGCGAAGCAGCCAGGAGAACTGGCTGCGGTGGGGCTGACGCGGGACACCGAGCGCGGCCTGGGCGTTAAGGGAGGCGGGCTCGTCGGGGGTGAAAATGCGCTGGAATGTGCCGTCCATGGGGTCTCCTATGGGGCCGCCTGCATGACTTCGACAATTTCGCTGGCGCCAGGGCCCGTGTTTCCTGCTGCTGGACGAGTTGTGCGAAGACGCTCTCCAGGTTGGGAAGGCTGCATGAATCGGACGAGGTGGGCAGGCGAGGCGTCGGCGACGATTCTGCCTTTGGAGATCACAACAACGCGGTTGCAGAGCTGCTCGACGACCTCAAGGACGTGAGAGATATAAAGGATGGCTTTGCCCTGGGCGGCGAGGAGTTCGAGCAGATCCTTGAAGAGGCGTGAAGAGACGACGTCGAGGCCGGAGAGTGGCTCGTCGAAGATGAGCAGCTGGGGATCGTGGAGGAGGGCGGCGGCGATGAGAACGCGCTGGCGCATTCCCTTGGAGTAGGAGGAGATGGGCGTGTGCTGCCAGGATTCCAGACTGAGAAGTCTTAAAAGGCCGGTGGCGCGGGCTTCGATGACGGATTCGTCGAGGCCGCGGAGGCGGCCGACGAGCTGGAGGTATTCGAGGCCGGAGAGGTAGGCGTAGAGTTGCGCGTCTTCAGGCACGTAGCCGAGAACGGCGCGAAAAGCAATCATGTCGTCGCGGATGTCGCGGCCATTGAAGAGGATGTGGCCGTCATCGGGGCGGAGCATGCCGGTGATCATTTTGACCGTAGTGGATTTGCCGGCGCCGTTGGGGCCGAGAAAGCCGACGATTTCGCCGGGCGCGACGGTGAAGCTGACGTCTTCGACGGCGGGGATGCGGCGATAGCTGCGGTAGAGGTGCTGAAGTGAGAGTTCGCAGGTCATGGTTGGTTGAGTCGCATCGCTTTTCGTCTATTTTCGAAATGATTGGCGCGAGGAGCGGCAGATCCTCACCTGAATCCCTACCCTATGTAGCATTCGGTATATGGCTTGTCAAGTAGATTTCTACATAGGTAGAATGCGGGGCATCGGGGCGGGCAGCCAAAGCCTGCCGGAATGCTGCGGAGGGACATGGCGGGCGAGGCGAGGCTGTCACACACGGCGGCGATGATTCTGCAGGCGATCCATGCCGGATGCATGTACGGGTTCAGCATCATGGAGGCGACGGGGTTGCCGAGTGGAACGGTGTATCCGGCGCTGCGGCGGCTTGAGGGCGATGGGCTGATCCGATCGCAGTGGGAGAAGCAGTCGATTGCAGACGCGGAGCAGCGGCCGCCGCGGAAGTACTACAAGGTGACGGCGGAGGGGCGGGCGACGCTGGAGGCGGCGCGGAAGCGGTATCCGCTGCTGGAGAGGCTGATGCCGGCGGTGGAGGAGGCGAAGGCGCGATGAGAGGGCACCGCTGGCTGCAGGCAGGCATGGTGAGCGCGGCCGGATGGCTGGTTCCGCGAGCGGGACGCGCGGAGTGGCTGCAGGAGTGGCGCGCGGAGGTGTGGCACGCGCGGCAACAGATGCCGAATGAAGCCGAGTTGACACGCGTGTGCCTTGGCGTGTGGCAGGACGCGCTGTGCGTGCGGCGGATGGCGCAGGAGAGAGGCGGAGCGGAGGCGATCGTCAGGCGGGCTGCTCCGGGATCGGCGGCACGCTGCGTGCTGGGCCTGGCCGCGCTGCTGGCGGTGAGCTTCGGCCTGGCGCGGATGTTGCCGGGAGTGCGCGCGCAGAGCCTGGCGGCACAGTACACGATGAACCCAGGGCTGATCCTGATTGAGGACGGAAGCGCCGGCGATGACGCGGTTGCGACGATTCCGGCGGAGACGTATCGCGCGTGGAAGGCGGGGCAGCAGAGGTTCTTTGACGGTCTCGCGTTCTATCGCATGGGCCACGAGCGCGTGGCGGGGGGCGAGTGGCAGGTCGCGCACGCCAGCGAGAACCTCTTCTGGCTGCTGGGGCTGCCGGTGCGCATGATGAGCGGCGATGGGGACACCCCGGGCGTGGTGTTGAGCGATGCGGTGTGGAAGCGAGAGTTTGGCGCCGACGCAGACATTGCCGGCAGCGTGGTGCACATGGGCGGCCGCGAGGTGCGCGTGCTGGGCGTGGCCGCCGAGGGCGCCTGGCGGCTGCCGGGCGACCCGGATGCGTGGCTGCTGGAACCGGATGCGGAGAGTAAGGGTGCGGGGTTCGTGGTGGCGCACCTCAACGAGCGCGGCCGGGAAGCGATGCACGGCAGCGAGGTGGCGATTGCGCCGGCGGATGATGACGATGGAACGGGCGGGTTGCGCGGAGTCTCGCTGGGCGAGCGCATGCGTGGGCCGATGGGCTTGTACTGGTTTGCGATTTTTCTCGCGTTTCTGGCGCTGCCTGCGATCACGAGTGTGTCGCTTGGTGAGTACAACTTCAGCGAGCGCAGGCCGGAGTGGACGAGCACGGCGCGGCGGTGGGCATTGATGGCGGCGAAGATCGCGCTGCTGCTGCCGGCGGTGCATTTCGCGGCGATGGATGTGGCGTACTGGAAGACGGCGACCTATTCGCATCCCAGCGGAGTATGCGCAACTGCTTGCGACGTTTTCGATGTGCCTGTTTGGATTGCAGTGGGCGCTCAAAGATCAGCGCGAGCGGTGTCCGGTGTGTTTGCGGCGGGTGACGAATCCCGCGCGCGTGGGCCTGGCGGGCAGAACCTTTCTCGCATGGAACGGCACGGAGATGATCTGCGCAAGCGGCCACACGCTGCTGCATGTGCCGTCGCTGCCGACGAGCTGGTTCAGCACGCAGCGATGGATGTACCTGGATACGTCGTGGAAGTTTTTGTTTGAGTGGGCGCGATAGCAGCCCCTGCGGAGAGGTCGCGTCTTCACTCAGCGATCGGCGTCCAGCGGACTTCCTCGCCCGAGGACAGCTCAATGAGAGAGTGCGCGCCTACGATGGCACTGCGTCGCCGCTGCATCGGTTGACGCGCGCAGGAGTTTATAGCGGGCCGTGCCGGGGTAAAGAGCAGAGAGATCAACACTGAAGCGCCGCGCCCGGCCGGAGAGGTTCTTCAGCGCGAACCCCTTTGCGCGATAGGTATATCGCAGGGCATAGCGGGGAATGCCCAGGTCTATGCTGCCATAGCCGTGGAGATGCGGATGGATGGCGAGGTCAGCGTCGACGGCAGGTGTGACGCCTAAGAGGTCTGTGATGAGCACGGCGGTATAGACGCACGGATATTCGTAATACATTTCGGCGCCGTGCCAGTCCTTGCCATCCACATAGTAGACGTGGTCCATGTCAAATCGCTCACCCATGAAGTAGTCGCTTCGGGCCGCCTCATTGGCAACGGCGATGAGCTGATTCAGCAGGACGTCGCTGCGATTCCGCGCATCCCAGAGGGCGGCATCCCAATACCAATACCTGCCCGCGGCGCTCAGATCGTAGGGGCCCCCGGTGCCGATTTCAGACTTGGTGTAGCCGGCAACGTCGGCCGCCAGGAAGGTGGGAAATCGCTCGAAGGATGCGAAATTTGCATCGACGAGAGTTCGCACGGCCTGAGCCTGCGCAGCGGTTGCATAGCCGAAGAGGACGGGCAGTGCGTTGGACAGGAGGTGAATGTGATCGTGAACGCGGCCGTTGCGATCGACCCAATCGACGAAGCGATGATTGGTTTCATCCCAGAAGCCCATGGGGAGAGGCCTGATGAGCGCGGCGGCTATCTTCTTTGAGTAGCCGGAGTAGCGACTCGCCTTATCGCCGCGGCTCAGAATGGTTTCCATGTTGGCCAACAGGCCGAAGGTATAAGCCGCGAATGCTCCCGCCTGGGTTGCGCGCCCGTCTTTGATCACCTGATCTTCGTAGTAGACGTCGGACCATACGCGTCCATACTGATCCGTATTCGCGATCGTTAAAGATGCGGCGTTTTCGAGATTGACGATATTCGCGCGAAGCCATGCGGTGTCTTTGGTGGCCTGATAGTAGCGCCAGGATTCTTCGAGGACCTCGATATTGCCGGTGAGGAGAAACATTTCGGCATTTTCTTTTCCATCCTCGCTGTCTCTGCGGACCTCGTACTCGCGCATGCCGGAAGGCTGAATGGAACATGGAATACGAAAGAGCTTTTCGGGATCTTCGTTCATCACCCTGAACTGCAAGGGCAATCATGCGGCGGACAATATCCAGATCGAGCGCGGAGCCCATGGCGAGGCGGCCTTTGATCTGAAATTCATGATCGACGTCGGGATAGGTGCCCGCATATGCCGCAGGGTTCAATGTGCTCACCACGTATCCGTCGCTATAGGGATACCTGGCGGCTTTGGTCTTTTCAATGACCGAAGGCAACATGGTGCCCCAGTAAAAGCCGGCCAGAGCGTTTGCTAGGGCCTCGCCGCCGCCAATGTCGAAGGCATAGCGATTGTTGAAGGTGTCGCTGTGAGGCCGCGCTTCTGATTTATATAAGTCGAAGGTGTCGCCAGTTACCTCGACATCAAGGGCATCGTCAAGCCGGGCGGCAATAGAGCCGCCCTGTTGCAGCTTGATGTACCAGGAGTTGTCCCGAGACTGCGGCTTGTCAGGCAGCACCCAGAGATTGGTATTCACTTCGATCTGATTGCCCGGGCCAGTAATCGGCAAAACCCACCACTGACCCGACTCGCGATTGATGCCAAGGCCAAGGCCGGAGTTGAAGATCAGTTTGACGGGCGAGCGGCTGTCCTGCCTCGTCACCACGTAGTGATCCCCTGCGGGTTGAATGGTCCCATTGGCAACGGATTTCAGAATGCCTTCGGTTTGTACATTGTCCTGCGCGGCGATTTGAGCTGCTGAGGGAAGTGCCATTCCAAGAAGCATGAGCAATGCGATCTGTGCTTTCATCGAGGAACCCCGGGAATCACCTCGCGATGATACTGAGCGGGAAGCCGCCGCCGCTATGGGAAAGTGAGCGAGCCGTGGTTGCGATGGAGGTTCGGCTCAGGCTGTCGCTGGACGGCGAACCGCAAGCTTTTGAAGCGAAATCAAGGCGGCGATGTGCGTGATCATCAGCGCGGGTACATAGAGGATGGGGATAGCGTAGGTGGCGCCGAACTGGCCGGCGAGCGCGGGAAGGCCAGCCCGAATGGCGTGATAGTAGTCAACCACAAGATCTGCCGCTCCCACGAGGTTGAACGCGACAACAAAAAACCAGAAGAGGGGGCGCACGCGCACGGTGAGAAGCGCCAGCAGGGCCAGCACTCCGGTTGCGAAGTCGCCCCAGGCGGCGTACCGTGGCGAAGCTGGCGGGAAGATTGGGGCCGACGACGCCGGGAAGAAGAAAGACAAGTCCGAAGAAACGGAAGCTGTGAAGAGTGGCGATGGCGCGGTGCGCGTCGAGCGGCCTGGCTGCCTTGAGCCTGGGCAGGATGTAGACGCCGAAGGCAAGCAAGCATGCGAGATAACCCAGAACGAGTTGCAGCAGGAAGATGATTTGCGGTGACATTGCGACCTCCATTGTTCGATGACGGGCGCGGATTTCATTGCATAGGCTTAGTGCGTGTTCGTGCCGAAGGCCTCGGCATTCTCTCGAAAGAATTCCTCGAGCGTCTGCGGATTCCGGCCAGTGACAGCACGGACAGAATCGGTAGGCTGCCGGTGCGTCTCACTCTCGCGAAAGTATTGCCAGAGATGGCTGAGGTGATCGAGTGCGTGAGGATTGAGCCGCTTGCTGGCTGCCTCGGCCCATTGTTCGTCTGTGATCGGCACATATCGAATTGGCCTGCCGATGGCTCGACTGAGACTTTCAACAAGCTGCCGCACCGTGGGGGTTTCGGTCACCAGCGGGTATGCATTTCGGGTTGGCAGTCCGAAGCCCGCCAGAAGAGTGGCGGCGACGCGGGCCACGTCTTCTGCGCCGGTGAGTGGAATGACGGCGTCGCCCTCGCCCCACGGCAGGAAGACGGAATCCTGCTCGACCACGCTATGGCTCATAAGAGCGCGGACGTTTTCATAGTAGGGAGGCGTATGAAGATGAACCGCACCGACGTGCGCCCAATCGAAGATACGGTCAGCCAGTCGATGCTGCAGATTTCTGAATGAGGGAGCGTGCAGAAGATCGCGGAATGCGGGATCGTCGGGAGCGCCCTGAAACTGCGAATTGTTGACCACCAATTCGAGGCCGGCATCGCGAGCGGTTGCAGAAAAGATGGCGGCTGCCTCAAGCAGACCGTCCGCCACAGGATAGGAGAAGTAAGCGCGCTTGATGCCCTTCATTGCTGCCAGGACAGAGGCCGGATTAAGAAGATCGCCTTCGATGATCTCCGCGCCCTGCCTGCGGAGATCGTCGGACCGGGCATCAAGCCTATGAACGAAGGCGCGAACTGAGATGCCCTGATTGAGCAGAAGGCCCGCGACGACGCGTCCGGTGGACCCCTGAGGACCGCCGGCTGCGCCTGTAATCAGAATTGGCTGAGACATGAGCAGTTCTCCTTATGCCGGATTGGATTATATCGATCATCCCATCGATTCTCCTTTTTTTGACCGCGATCGGCTGGGTTGCCTTGTGAGATGACCGTGAGCATCCTATAGTGAGTTATGCGTTACCGGCCTGAGCATAAAGCGGAAGTCCGCCAGAAGATCGTGAAAGACGCGTCGCATCGCGTTCGCGCCGAGGGTCTAAACGGCGCAGCGGTTGCGGCCGTGATGCGCGACACGGGGCTGACTCATGGCGGCTTCTATAAGCATTTCGACAGCAAGAGCGATCTGCTGCTCGAGTCGCTGCGGGAGGCTTTCACTGAAATCGGCGATACGCTGGCGCGCGCGGCACAGCAATCGAAACGCGAGGCGGGGTGGAAGGCGCTTGTGAAAACCTATCTCAGCGTCGAATACTGCGATCACGCGGAGCGCGGGCTGCCCGTTGCCGGCACTTGCGCCGGAGATGGCGCGTGCCGGCGCAGCGATGAGAGGCCAGATCTTTGCCGAGCTTGTGAAATACAAGGACCGGATGGTTCCCTTTATGCCCGGCCGGCGCAGTGCGGACAAGGAGCGCGCTTTTTTCGTGATCTTTTCAACCATGATCGGAGCCGTTGAAATTGCGCGCCTGCTGCCGGCGCGCGCGGCGCAGGAGAAGGTGCTGGCGAGTGCCAGAGATTTCCTGTTGCGCAGCTTCTGAGCGCGGCGCCGGGTCGCGAAGGTCGAACGGAAAGCTGAGCTCTGGACAGGGTCTCTGTGATGCGCGCCGGATTTTCTCCGCCTCCTGCGGCCGCTGACGCCACCAATCGCCGGGGTGTGCGGTAGCCTTAAAGAAACTGGAAAAGTGAAAGGGAGGTCTCGAGTGGCTGTGCTATCGAGTCAGGACACGTGTCTGCGTTTCCTTTTGATGCTCGTTGTTATCGGCGGGGGCGCTGTGGCCACTGCGCAGCATGCGGCCGCGCCCGTTGCGCCCGCGGCATATGATCCGCGGATTACGTTCGGGCCGCTCAGCCTTCCCGATCCGGTGAATGCCTATCGCTCGAGCAACGGCGCGCCGGGGCCGAGCTACTGGCAGAATGAAGCGAGCTACGAACTGCATGCCGATCTTGATACGGCTGCGAAGCAACTCAGCGCGACGGAAACGATCACGTATACGAACAACAGTCCTGACACGCTGCCCAGCCTGTGGCTGCAGCTTGACCAGAACATCTATCGCAAGGACGCGCGCGGGCAGATTCTCTTTGGCGGAATGTTCAGGCACAGGAGAAAGCCGAATGTGCCGGCGCCGGCGGCCGAGGAAGTTACCAGCACCGAGGGATTTGTTTTCGATTCGGTGGAGATTGAGGCGGGCAAGCAGACGACGAAGGCCAGCTACATCATCAATGACACGCGCATGCAGATCCGGCTGGCTGAGCCGCTGAAGCCGCACGGCGGCGCAACTGAAGATCCACATCAAGTACCACTATCAGATCCCGGGCGTGTGGGGCGGGCGCACTTCGTGGGGCGCGTCAAAGCAGGGCGAGATCTATGACATGGCGCAGTGGTATCCGCGGATGGCGGTGTATGACGATCTGCGCGGCTGGGACACGCTGCCGTACATCGGCTCGGAGTTTTATCTGGAATATGGGAACTTCGACTACTACGTGACGGTGCCGTCGCAGATGATCGTTGCCGGTTCGGGCGAGCTGGTGAATCCGAAAGATGTGCTGACCAAAACGGAGATCGAGCGTCTTGCCGAGGCGCGCAACAGCGACAAGACGATTTACATTCGCAAGCCGGAAGAAGTGAACGATGCGGCCAGCCGCCCGAAAACCGACGGCACGCTGACCTGGCATTTTCACATGGACCACACGCGGGATGTGGCCTGGAGCGCGTCGCCGGTGTTTGTGTGGGACGCGGCGCGGATCAACCTGCCGGACGGGAAAAAGTCGCTCGCGATGAGCGTTTATCCGCCGGAGAGCGTGGGGCCCGATGCGTGGGACAAGTCCACGGAGTATGTAAAGGACACGGTCGAGAATTTCTCGAAGCACTGGTATCCGTATCCGTGGCCGGTGGCCATCGAACGTGGCCGGGTTTTCAACGGGCATGGAATATCCGGGGATTGTCTTCGACGGCATTCCCGATCAACGGCGAGTTTTCTCTTCTGGGTGACGGCGCACGAGATCGGCCACAGCTGGTTCCCGATGATTGTGGGCTCGAACGAACGGCGGCACGCGTTCATGGATGAGGGCTTCAACACCTTTATCGACATCGACGAGTCGGCCACCTATGCCAAGGGCAAGTATGGCCCGAAGCGCGACTCGGAATACTCGGCAGGCGGCGAGCCGCCGGACACGATTCTGAAGGTGCTCGACAATCCCGATGCGCCAACGCTGATGGCGCTCGGCGGACTCGCTGGGCTTTGCGCTCGGCCACCCGGTCAGCTACTTCAAGGGAGCCTACGGCATGGTGCTGCTGCGCGAGCAGATTCTCGGCCCGGAGCGCTTCGACTGGGCCTTCCGCAAATACATTCGCGACTGGGCGTTCAAGCACCCGTCGCCTTCGGACTTCTTCCGCGCCATGCAGAGCGAAGGCGGCGAAGACCTGAGCTGGTTCTGGCGTGGCTGGTACCTGAACAACTGGAAGTACGACGTGGCGGTGGACAAGATCGAAGGGAACGCGGTGACGCTCAGCAATCGCGGCCAGCTGGTGTTGCCGACCACGGTTGAGGCGACCTTCAAGGATGGGACAAAGACCCGTCTGCGGCTGCCGGTCGAAACGTGGTTATCCAAAGGGACCTATACGTGGGTGCTGCCGGATTCGCCGCCCGTGGCTTCGGTGGTTGTCGATCCGGATCATCAACTGCCCGACGACGACCGCAGCAACAACGAGAAGAAAGTGCAGTAATCAGCGAAAGAGCACGCGATAGCTGGCGCCTGCGGCGAGGTGAAATGCTCCACCCGATGCAGGCTTAAGCTTCTCGCCGGTGGCGTCGCGGATCTCGGCGATGAACTGACCCGCGGGCGGAAGGATGCGCACGTCGGTATCGCTGGCAGCGTGCAGCGTGAGCGCGTCGATCTTGCCGGCCTTCCAGCGCATGTCGAGGCTTGTTGCACCGCGCACGCGGAGGCCTTCGACGGCGCCTTCGTTCCATTGCGCGGGCAGGGCGGGCAGCAATTCAATTTCGGTTGCATCGGGCATCCAGCGCGACTGGACGATCGCCTCGAGCATGCCGTTGGCGGCGCCGAGGTTGCCGTCGATCTGGAAGAGACCGGGCGGATGCGTGTCCATCAGGTTGGGAAAGGTGGATTGGCGGAACATGACCTGCAGGCTGTCGTAGGCCTGCGCGCCTTCGTGGAAGTGGTCCCAGAAGTTGACAACCCAGGCGCGGGACCAGCCGGTCTGGCCTCCGCCGAAGGAGAGGCGGCGTTCAAGCAGGACGCGCGCGGCTTTGGCGAGTTCGGGTGTGTGGGCGAGCGTGATCTGCGTGCCGGGGAAGAGCGCCCAGAGGGGCGAGATGTGGCGGTGGCCGGGTTCGGGCTCGTCGTAGTCGAGCTGCCACTCCTGCAACTGGCCATGCTTGCCGATTTTGAAGGGCGGAAGCTTGGCGCGGGCGTCTTCGATCTGCTTGAGGAAGGCGGGATCTTCACCGAGGATGCGGCCTGCGTCGAGAGTGCGCGTGAAGAGCTCGCGCACAATCTCGATATCCATGGTGGGACCCATGGTGAGTGAGTGATCGGAGCCATCGGGAAGGCGATAGCGATTCTCAGGCGAGATGGAGGGGCCGGTGACGAGATGCCCTGCGCCGTCGTCGACGAGGTAATCGAGGAAGAAGAGCGAAGCATCGTGGAGGATGGGCCAGGCGCGATCGCGCAGGAACTGCCGGTCGAGGCTGTAGGCGTAGTGATCCCACGCGTGCAGCGAAAGCCAGGCGCCGCCCATGGGCCAGATGCCCCACTGGTACCCGTCGATGGGGTCGGCGTCGCCCCAGAGATCGGTGTTGTGGTGAATCATGAAGCCGCGCGCGCCGTAGTATTGCCGCGCCACCTGGGTGCCGGTTCCACTGGCAGGGTTGCGCACCATGTCGATGAGGTTGATGAGCGGGAGAGTGGTTTCGCCGAGGCCGGCTGGCTCAGCGAGCCAGTAGTTCATCTCAGTGTTGATGTTGATCGTCCACTTGGAACCCCAGGGGTTATCGATGCCCGCGGCCCAGATGCCCTGCAGGTTGGCGGGCAGCCCGTCGGAGCGCGAGGAACTGATGAGCAGGTAGCGGGCGAACTCGAAGTAGAGCTGCTGCAGGCCGAGATCATCTGCGCCGGCACTGACGCGGCGGATGCGCTCGTCAGTGGGCAGAGCTGCGTTGGGGTCTTTGGCAGGTCCGAGTTGAAGGGCCATGCGCCGGAATGCCGGTCGATAGACAGCCTGCTGGCGGGCAAAAATCTGCGCGGCGGTGCGTGTGCGGGCCTGTGCGAGGACGCGTTCGCATTGCACCTCAGGATCGCCACCGGCGAAGGGTCCGCCTTTGAAATCGGTGGCCGCGGCAATAAGGATGGTGACCGCATCGGCTTTGGAGACGGTGATGGCTCCATCGCCGGCGCGCGCGGTGCCACCGGTGGGGAGAAAGAGAGCTTCACCGGCGAAGCGAATCTGGTCCTTGTGCTCAGACCCTTCGCGCAGAATGAGCTTGTCCTGTCCCTGGGTGCGTGTGCTGAAGTCGGCGGGGCGGTCCATCGAAGCGCTAAAGCTGATTGCGTGTTTTTGATTCGCGGTGATGCGGATGACGATGACTTCGTCGGGCAGCGAGGCGAAGATTTCGCGTGTGTAATGGATGCCGTTGGCGGTGTAAGTGACGCGGACGGCGCCGGTGTCGAGGTCGAGCTGGCGGCGATAGCCGGTGACTGCGTCTTTCGCGGTGGTCCGCAGGTAGAGATCGCCGAGGGTGCTGTAGCCAGGCATGCCGCGCGGGATGCCGATCATGCAGTCCTGCGCGAGTTTTTCCGCGGCGGAGATTTTCGCGCCGTCGAGACCCTTCGAGTCGAGCAGCAGCGTGCGGATGCGCGGCACCGCCTCGTGCGCGCACGGATTGAGGCGATTGGCGCGGCTGCCCTGCCAGAGAGAGGACTCGTTAAGCTGCAGGTGTTCATCGCCGGCGTGGGTCAGGCCGCCATTGAGTAGAGCATCATTAAGGGGCGACGCCTGCAGGTCGCCATTGTTGGCGCCCGTGTTGGCGCCGCCGAAGACCATTGCGCCGAGCCGTCCGTTGCCGATGGGCAGCGCATCGTCCCAGATGGGCGCGGGCGCGCGATACCAGAGCACGGCGGAAGATGGCGGGGCGAACTGCGCGTTGAGGAAGCAAGGCGCGGCGAAGACGAGGACGGAGCCAAGAAGGAGGATGGCGTTTGTGCGGAACATGCTGTGAGGGGACCTGCCCGTGGCGGAGTATACGGTTGCCGAAGGCATAAATAAAGCGATTTATAACCTCCCGTCACCGCGCAAATACCCCATTTATAGTGGTGCAGCGTTCGGGGAGAGACTGGCAAGGATGAAGCGAGCGATGGGCAGGCAGTGAGCGTTTTCTTCGGAATGACGTAGGCGACCTGCGGCTTTCCGTCCGTGCCGCCCACAGATCATGCGCCCGCCATCAGCCGACCGGTTGCGCTTCGCGCGTGTTCATCGTCTTGATGATCTTGTCGAGCCGCAGCGCGATCTCGTGGATCTCCCTCAACTCCGCTTCGGTAAAGCGGTCAGAGACCGTCTTGGCAGCGTTCAAAAAGATATTCCAGTCAATATTAGGCATTTCACCCATGGGGCAGGCTCTCCTGTAATTTGTTGCACTTGCCGGGTGTGGCAAGCCCGATTATGGCAAGCCGGGCGGCCCAGGGCAAGAGAACCAAAGGGTTATGCCATCTAACACTTGCGGGACAAGCGCCCTTCGGCATAGCTTGAGGGCCATGCCTGTTGCGCTGCTCACGCTGGAGATACGGATCGAGCACGCCCACTCCCTCAAAGACCGCCGCCAGGTCGTGCGGTCCATGAAGGACCAGTTGCGCCAGGGCTTCAACATCTCCATCGCCGAGATGGATGAGGCCGTCACCTGGCAGGCCGCAACCCTCGGCATCGTGGCCATTTCGCACTCGCGCAGCTACCTGCACGGCCTCATTGACGAAGTCGAGCGGGCCGCCCGCCGCATGGCCAACGAGCTCGGCGCAGAAATCGCCGACTCCTTCTGGGACTATCTCGAAACCTGACCCGTCAAGACAGACGGTGCCTCAGCAAAGCCGTGCTCAAACCCCCATCGCTTCTCCGCCGAGTGTGCAGCGATGGCTTACGCGCCACCGGCGCCCGCAGCACGACTGTCAGAAGCAAATGCGGAGCATGGCCCACCGGCCACCTAGGGCTGATTCACTACCACATAGGTTGTGTTGCCGCCGGAGAACTGCGGTTGGTAGTAGGTGCCACCGCACTGCTGGTATGTCACACCATTGGCCATGACGGGTATGCAATTTGGAGGAAGCGTGTTCACCATTGAGCCCACAACTGCAGCCGTTACCATCGCCGTTGCTGTAACAGCCGCCGCAGCAGCGACGGGGTGATAGCAGCAACCACCGCCGCCGTAATAGCCGGAGTTATAGCCGTTGTGCACGTTTACGTTGACGTCCCTGTTCACGTTCACGTTGTTATTGACGTTCGTATTCCGGTTAACGTTGGTATTGTTGTTGACGTTGTTATTCCGGTTGACGTTGTTGTTCCTGTTGGCGTTGTTATTCGAGACATTGCTTCGATTCGCGCCTGCGTTGTTAACGCTGCCGCGTGAGCTCGAGCGCACTTCGCCGTTGTTCCTGTTTCCACCACCACCACCGCCACCGCGGCGCTGCGCCATGGCGTAGGGAACGGCCAGGAGAAACGATAGTGAGGCCAATAGAAGAAATCGAATGTTGAGTCTCATGTGCCAGCTCCTATTTGCTGCCTCCGCCGGCCGCTTTGTCTTCGGCGAAGACGATCTTATGGGCGTCTGCGGGTGGGTTGAAGACGAAGGCTGCTTCGTTGTATGACGGCGCGAGGTTCCAGGTAAGAACCGACGTATGCTGAGGGCGCGCTTCGTCTGTGGTCGTCGTCAAGACGATTTTCCTGGGCAGGGGATGATCGCCCAACTGGATCCAGACCTGCCAGTCGAGACCGGGTTGCCGGAAGGCATAATGCTCACAGGTAGTTCCCTCGACATCGCTTAGTCCAAAATCGCTGGCTTCCGTGATTTCGTTGGTGGAGGCATGAGGTCCGCCCCAGAGGAAGAGATCGACCAGGGGAATCTCGATGCCATATTTGTCGCTGACGGCATCAATCAACTCACCGATTGTCGGTGGAGCTTTTACGGTGGCGTAGTATCCCGCTCGACGAGCAAAGAGCGTGAAAGTCTTCCCGTCATAAAGCATCAGGCGCGATTTCTGATCGCCCTGAACATCGACACGAAGCTTGTCTGGCCGCGCTGCCAAAACGTTCGACGTGTGAGTGTAGGTAAGCTTCTCTCCATCAGAAAGAACGTCCTCTGAAGTGATTGCTGCCGTAACCTGAAAATCCTTGAGAGTCCGAAGGTAAGTGCCCATCTCGTTCAGGGCGGCCATCGCCGCAGGATCCAGCAGGTCCGATTTTTTCGGATTGGCTTGTTGCGCGCTCAAGGGCACCGGAATCCAAGCCCCCAACGTGAGTAATGTGATCGCAAATCCTACGATTGGTTTCATACGTTGTTCTCCATTCCGGCTCTCTCAACGCCGGTCGGCTTGATTGTTGAAGCGAGGAACTCCAACTTTGACCGGTGGCGGAACCGGCAACCATCCGCCCTCTTGCCATGCGCTCGAAACTATTCCTGACGCCGGGCGTTCGCTTTCGCGCGCGATCGCGTCTCAGTTGAACCTGTCCGGGGACCGCCCTCGAAGCGGGGCGGGATGTATTCGTTCTTCGAACTGCACTCGTTGTCCGCTCAAGACAGTCTTGATGCCCATCAGCGCCCGTCCATCAGGCGTCAAGGATTGGAACAACAAATTGGAACAATGACCAGTCGATTCCACGCAGGGACCGCATGCTGTGCCACTGAAACGCTGCAGCAGCGTGCAATCCGAACTGAGGGTAGGATGCACTTCTTCCTCTCTGCGATTTGCTGCATTGACCGGATACTCGGCGGTGGGGCTCAAAAGCGCTTGGATGTGTGTCGTTCGCGCTCGTGTCGCGGCCGGTCGGTTCGCTCGTGCCGCCGAAAAAATCGGCGATTCCGCAATCCCTCTGTCTGGTGCAATATAGCTTTACGGATTGTTCGGATCGTCCGGGACAGGTCCCCCTCCGCGAAAGTTCAGTACGCGCAAATCGGATTTTCGGCGGAAGCTATAAGTTTCGGCGAAGCAATCGGCTTGCTTCAGTCGTGACGTGCTGAAGTCGGAAATCAGGTGAAATCATGACCCCCCAGGAACTCGTCACTCTCGCGCTTAAGGTGAGTATCGTCCTCATCGTATTCGGATACGGGCTGCAGGCAACCACCGACGACCTGATCTACTTACTGCGAAGGCCTGGCGTGCTGCTGCGCTCGCTGGCTGCAATGTTCGTGGTGATGCCCGCGTTTGCCATCCTGCTGACCACCGAATTCCACTTTCACCGGCCGATCATGATTGCGTTAATTGCTCTTGCAATCTCCCCGGTGCCTCCCGCCCTTCTGCGGAAAGTGCATAAGGCAGGTGGAGCGGCGTCCTACGAGCTCGGGTTGATGGTCACCGCCGCATCACTCTCCATTCTGTACATCCCGCTCGCCGTCAAGCTCATCGGATACTACTTCCATCTGCCGTTTGCCATGCGGCCGGCAGAGGTGGCGAAGCTGATCGGATTATCGGTGCTCTTGCCACTCGCGGCCGGCGTCGTCTTCGAGAGAGTGGCGCCCGCCGTCGCCGCGCGCATCGCAAAGCCTGCGCAGATCCTCGCCAATGTCTTGTTGATCCTGGGCGTGGCGGCAACTCTTATATTGCGCTTCCAAAGGCCTTGTCCCTCATCGGCGACGGCACGTTATGGGCCTTCTTCGCCTTCGTCGTGGTCGGCCTGGCTGCCGGCCACTTTCTCGGCGGACCCGGAGTTGACGAGCGGGTTACGCTTGCTCTCTCAACGGCATGCCGCCATCCAGGGCTCGCGCTCGCGCTCGCCGCCGTAAACATCCCTCAGGAACACGACGAGCTCAGTGCCATTCTGCTTTACCTGGTGTTGAACGCCCTGCTCACGGGTGCCTATGTCTTCTGGCACCGCCGCAGGACCAGGCGACCGGGCGAGGCGATCATAAAGCAGACCTCGTAGCCGCCGACTCTGAGGAACATGCCGCGAAATGTGCAATGAAATGCTTGGCGAGCGAACTTCGCCGCTCAATCGCCACTCAATCTTTGTCCTGCCCCTTGTTGTGCCGCTTGAGTTTCTTCTTTATGTCGGGCGCAAATTCACCGATGCTGTTGATGACCACTCCCACCCAGGCTTGCGTGATTACACTTTGATATCCCTTGACCGTAATAGTCGGATTATTCGGATTCCACGTTGCTCCGATCGCTCCCGCTCCGAATGCCGCCGCAAACGGCATGATGTTTGGTCTGATGGATTGTTCACTGTTGCCATAGGTCAAAAAGTTTCTGATAAACGCGTGTCGAAACCGTCGCCACCCTCCGTCGCACCGGCAGCGGTCGTAGCGTGGTTCCCATCCCACGATTCCTTGACCCAGCGAGGTGAATGAGTTTTGGATCATATTCGTCGCCTGATTGGAGCCGAAGCGTTTAACGAAACCAGGAAATCCATCCTCCCATGCCGGCGGCGTATTCTTCACCTGATCATGCAGGGCAAAAAAACTGGTCTTGATATAAATGCCCGGCGTCGTAAATGTCTGGCGGATATAAAGCTTGAAACGCTGATGGCCATTCAACGTAATGCGAGGGGCATCCTTCGGGATGTATGCGCCATACAACCAGTTAACCGGAAGCTGCGTGTTTACTGAGCGGCTGACCCGGCGCCTGACCCTGTGCTTCATTTGACGCCTGATTTGCACCTTGTGCGAAGCAGTGCACACCGAGCACAGCCAGAAGGACCTCGATCCCGTAGCTTCTCGCTTTGCCGGGTCGGCGTTAAACCGGCAAAAACCAATCTGAATCTGCGAACCGCCGCGACGGCTGCCCGGAACAACCGCTGCATGGCTCGGTACAGGGTTCGCATCTTCCTCCTGGGCCTGCGTCTCGAACGCATCGATTTGATTCCGACATCCCCAAAAGCAGGCGCAGCAAGGCGCTTGCTTCCGGAAGCGGGGGAATCGGTACCGATCACTACGCGGCTGTCGGCTGCTTCTTGCCCTGCGCCCGTCGGCTGTTTCGCGAAGGCAGCCTCTTTGCCAAATTCCAGGATACTGCCGCTCGTCGAGATGTCCGAAGAGCTCGATCATTTTTGCGACGAGACCTGTCCATCCGGTCTGGTGGCTGGCTCCGAGCCCCGCGCCGTTCTCGCCGTGGAAGTACTCGAAGAAGAGCACATAATCCTTCCAGTTGGGATCAGTCTGGAACTTCTCCGTCCCTCCGTATACGGGTCGGCGGCCCCATTTGTCGCGCAGGAAGATTCGCGATAAGCGGTTTGAAATCTCCTTGGCTACCTGAAAGAGATTCATCATCTGGCCCGAGCCGGTCGGACACTCGACCTTGAATGTGTCTCCGTAATAGCCGTAGTACGACAACAGTGCGCGGATCAGGAGCGCATTGACCGGCATCCATATGGGGCCACGCCAATTGGAATTGCCACCAAACATGCCCGTATTCGATTCCGCCGGCAGATAGTCCACCGTGTAATCCCTGCCGCCGGCATGGATCACGTAGGGATGATCCTTGTGATAACGGGAAAGCGCTCGAATGCCATAGGGACTAAGGAACTCGTTCTCGTCGAGCATGCGCGCAAGGATACGGCGCAGCCGGTCGGGATTGACCAGTGCAGCGATGCCGCGTTCTGCATACCCCAGATGCCCCGGCCCGGTTGGATGAATGCCGTTGCGCAGTTCGGGCATTCGCTGCAGCAGTTCCGCCAATCTCTTCATCGTGCGAGGCACCCGTTCTCGCTGCCACGGCTCGATCACGGTTGTGGCGCACAACGGCAGCAGACCCACCATCGAGCGCACCTTGAGCCGCTCGGAACCGCCATTGGGGAGTCGGAGCACGTCGTAGTAGAAACCATCCTCCTCGTCCCACATGCCCTGTGTCCCGGTCTGGTTCATTGCGTTCGCGATCAACAGGAAATGCTCGGCAAACTTCATGGCCAGATCTTCATAGAGGCTGTCGTGGGCTGCCAGCTCCACGGCGATTTCAAGCATGTTCTGCGAGAACATCGAGACCCATGCTGTGCCATCCGCCTGCTCGAGGTAGCCGCCCGTCGGCAGTGGCGAACTGCGATCGAAGACGCCGATATTGTCCAGCCCCAGAAAACCGCCTTCAAACAGATTCTTCCCCGAGCGGTCTTTGCGATTCACCCACCAGCTGAAATTCAGCATGAGTTTCGCAAAAGAGCGCTTGAGGAACTCGAGATCGCCTTTTCCGGTCTCTGCCTCTTCGGTCCGGTACAGGAAGATTGTGGCCCAGGCGTGGACGGGCGGATTGACGTCGCTGAAATTCCACTCGTATGCCGGAATCTGACCCGTCGGATGCAGGAACGATGCCTCCAGCATCAGGTCGAGCTGCTCCTTCGCGAAAGCGGTGTCGACGACGGAGAGCGCTATGGTGTGGAATGCGAGGTCCCAGGCTGCATACCAGGGGTACTCCCATTTGTCGGGCATCGAAATAATGTGTTGATTGAGCATGTGATACCAGTCGCTGTTTCGCATGCTCCGCGCGTTGGGCTTCATCGGATCGACGCCGTGTTCTTCCAGCCATTTGTCCACGTCGAAAAAGAAGAACTGCTTGGACCAGAGCATTCCGGCCAGCGCCTGCCGCATCACCAGCGCTTCATCGGCGCTCACACGCGGTGGAGTCACGGACCTTGTAGAACTCGTCCGCTTCAGCCTGCCGGGTCCGCATGGCCTTGGCGAAAGTACTGAAAGCATCGCCGATGGCCTTGGGATCGACATTGGTGAGGCGTAGACGGACGGTGGATGTTTTTCCCGCACCCACGTTCAACTGGTAATGCGCGGCACACTTTGTTCCCGTTCGAGCGGGGTTGACAGCGTTGTGATCTCCCTTGACCACGAAATTGTTGATTCCGTCTTTAACGTATGGGGAGTTGTTGGCTGTTCCAAAAATGCGCTCGTTGTTGGTCTCGTTTTCCGTGAACAGCAACGAGACATCGCCTTCGCAGTAGAGATACCGGTCGCCCAGATCGGCGTGTGACGCCACAACCGTAGCAACCCCCTTCTTGCCGGGCGCCTGCTTCAGTGACGGCTTGGGAGTACCCGGCCACCATGTCCAGCTATTGCGAAACCATAGTGTCGGCAGAACATGCAGCGTGGCTGCGTCGGGCCCATGGTTGCTTACGGTGATCTGGATCAGGATGTCTTCCGGGTCCTGCTTGGCGTATTCCACAAAAACGTCAAAATAGCGATCTTCGTTGAAAACGCCCGTGTCCAGCAGCTCGTACTCAAACTCCTCACGGCTGCGGCTCCGGTTGGTCTCGATCAACTTGAGGTATGGATATTCGGCTTGTGGATATTTGTAGAGGTACTTCATGTAGGAGTGGGTCGGAGTGCTGTCGATATAGAAGTAGTACTCTTTCACATCTTCGCCATGGTTGGCTTCGCCGTTGGTCAAGCCAAAGGCGCGCTCCTTGAGGATTGGATCCTTGCCATTCCACAGAGCCAGACTGAAGCAAAGAAGCTGCTTATCGTCGCTGACGCCGGCCAGCCCGTCCTCTCCCCAGTGATAAGCGCGCGACCGTGCCTGGTCATGAGTGAAGTACTCCCAGGCGTCTCCGTTCGGGCTGTAGTCTTCGCGAACCGTACCCCACTGGCGTTCGCTGAGGTAGGGTCCCCATTTTCTCCATGGAACATTGGCGCTGCGGGCTTCCTTCATTCTGGTGGATTCGGGATTCTGCGGCAATTGATACCTCATTTCTCGTTGGGTTCGCTGCACGCTTTCTGCGATTCCCGCGATTGTGTCAGCCGCCACTTCAAGGGCCCTTATGGAGCCGGCACAACGCGATAGTAGACGCCGTTTGCGCCGTAAGATGGCTGAAACCATGTGTTGCCGCACAGGTAGTACGCCACGCCACCCACGGTGGGCTTCGCACAACCTGCGGGTACCCTAGCGACGATTTCTCCCATTGAATAGGAAGCGCTTCCAGCTTCCGCCGCGTTGTTTGCTGAAGCAGCGGCCGCACCGGTCGCCACCCCGGCCGCGTAGGCGTTGGATGTAGCAGCGCTGTTATTCGCCGAAGCGATCGCCGCTCCGGTTGCTACGCCAACAGCGACGCCCGCCGCCGCTGCCCCGGCGGTCGACCAGCCGCCGCAGTTGTAGCAGCCGGCCGAGTAGGAATTAACCACGACGGGTGGATGGTACACCGCAGCAGTCGCGCCATAGTAGTGATCGCTGGCGTATACCTTCGAACCGGATGAAGTGGTTCCAACAGTGCCAACACCGGCATAGTGGGTCGCGGAACCACCGGATCCATTGGTCGCCGTCGTAGTCCCCGATCCTTCGGCATGATACGCACTGCCGCCGTATCCGTTCGTCGCAGATGTTCCTTGCCCGGCGGTATGGGTTGCAGAACCACCATGGCCATTTTGCCCAGTCGTGGTTCCAGACCCTTCAGTATGGCTTGCCGTATCGCCATATTTATTCGCATACGTTGTGCCCTGCCCGGCGGTATGCGTCGCCTCTCCTCCGTAACCGTTGGTGCGGGTCGTTGAATTTGAACCCTGTGCATGGTAGGTTGAGCCCCTGCCGTACCTGTTCGCATGTTGTGCCAACGCCGCTCCAGATGGCATCAGGGCGATCATTGCAATTACAAGGCCAAGCACTCGCTTATTCATGGCGTACCCTCACTTTGGACTTGCCGCGGGCTTCGCGTCTTTCTGTGGTTTGTAGCTTCCCGCCGGTCGATCGGGTGGGGCAAATGGAATATGCGTCGCGCTGCTGGCTTTCGCGGTGCTAAAGGAGCCATCGGGAACAGCGAGGTTAAGCTTCCAGTCGGTTAAGATGAGCCCATGACGCGATTGCGTTGGATCATCCGCATAATTTGCGCGGAGCATCCGCGATAATTTGTCCTCGGTGCCGATCCACACCTGGATGAAAACCCCTCCGCTCTCATACGCCACGATGTCAGTGGTCGTTCCTCCCACAATTGTTGACTGCCCGACGTAGAAAGCAACGCGCAGGCCCCGCGCAATATCCTTGTAGGGATCCGTTACGAGCATGTCATCGAAAGGAAAGTAGATTGCAGCAGAGTGGAAGGCTGTCCCGAGCATGCCATCGACGGTGGGAGGCGCGTCGGCTACGGCGACGAAATTCTCGGCTGGTGAATATGCCACCATCGTCTTGCCGTCGTAATAGAACTCCGAAGCAGGACCATCCCCGGAGGTGATAACGCGGAGTTTGTCAGGCCGCTGAAGGAGCACGTCCGACTTAGTGCCGTAAACCAGTGGAAAGCCCAACCGACTTGCACTCTCAAACGATTCCACCGCCGTGAATTCCATTGAACGAGCAGCAGCGAGCCGTGCGCACGCGGCCTTCAGAATTTCAATGGCCCTGGGTTCAATCGCAGAGCCACCCCGAGAGGTTTCAGGGGCCTCGGACGCAACTACCCCGTCTGTCGCGCTCTGCGGTGCGAAATTCGCCGGACCCTGTGCGCTACTCACGCACGCGACTACTGCGATCACGCCCCACGCTCCGAGCAGTCGCATCGAACGACTGAACTTATAAGCGGTCATACAGCCCCCTCTGAGACCTGTGAAGACCAACGCAGCGGTTACTACGGGATCATTCCGCACTCGAACATTTTGTTCGCGATAGGCGCCGCTACCTTGTTGATAAAGAGCGTCCGCATTTGCGGATCGTTCTTTAGAAATTGGATGGCCTTTTGTTGCTGCGGCGTTGGTGGTGCCTTTTGCTCTTTTTCCATCCACAACTGCTGGCAAGTTGAGTTCTGGTATTTCTGAATGACCTTGGTGGCAACCTGGTCCAATATTGGGTGCTGATCCTGAGCCTGCGTTCCACCGACTAGCGATAACGCCAGAGGCGAGACCAGCAAACAAGCGATCGTGATCCGAGTGAGCAACATCATGTTTTTCTCCTCATCTTGGTGCAACAGATTCTCCGCTCTTTACTTGAACGTGTACGTGGCGCCAATCACAGCCCCGGACATGGTGGTATCGAGAAGAATGCCTCCGCTGACGTAGTCCACGTCGAGGTAGCGATACCCCGCTTGCAATTTCCACCTTCGCGAGACCTTGAATCCCAGGGCGCCACCGAATTGGTACTCGAGTTGCGACCCCGCGCCCCAGCCCCCTACGTCACCAAATACGATCAAAGTGGCTTTGGGAGAGAGCCCCGTTTCGATCCGTCCGCCCACCAGGGGATCCACCCAGTTCAGCGTGTTGGAAAAATTCAGCCCCAGCGGGGACGGACTGAATGCAAGACTTTGCGCGACGTGCCAGTAGCGAACTCCCGCAAGGGCATCCACCTTGAACTTCGGCGTATTGATCACCCGACCGCCCAATTTGGGAGTCAAGATGACCTCATCCAGCTTCACATTCGCGCTCGTCGCTGGGATATTGGGAAAGGGCAGCGATTTGTCATCGCCGAGCCTGATCCAGATGATGTCGACAGGGGTGACGATATGGTTGTGGCGGGCATCGACCGTCGCCATGATGCCGAAGCGGAAATTCGACAGAAGGTCCGCCGGGCTCGCGTGCACCGATACATCCCGGCCCAATGCGCCCACAGACCCGTGCACGCCCGCAAGCCAGAGGTAGGGGCTCACCGCAAGGTGCCACTGGTCGTCGTTCATCGTTGCGCTCGGCGCAGACGTGCTTGCTTGGTTCGAATTCTGAGCGGTCGGGCCATCCGGCGGATCCTCTGCTCTGGTGAGCTTTCCACCGAAGCACGACATAGCCAGGATCAGAACTGATAACCGCACGATTGATCGAAAATCCATTTGCAATCTCCTGGGTCGACTTCGCACTGCGAAGCCCTCCTCCTGCATCGCAATTCCCATTCGAGAATTAGCTCCCGAGGTGCTTAACACCGCGTTGGGAAATTGGCTTTCACTGCAGGCCTGCGTGGGATGGCGCCGAACGGCTGGTGCGATCCGCCCGGCGCGAAGGCCGTCCTATTATTGGCTGGGCCCTTTGGATGCCGCCTCTGCCTCAGCCATCCTTTTCGTCATCTCCGCTTTCACTGCGTCAAGGTTGAAGCTCGCGCCACGCTGCATCGGAGGGAACTCGATGAAGGTTTGCAGCTCCTTGGCGACTAGCTGCTGAACAAAGACGAAGCGCCAGAATTGGAATTTGAACCAATCGAAGTATTGCTGCCCGCCTTCTTTCGTCCCGTCATTCGGCCAGCCGGTCCGCTCAAATGGATCGAGACGAAGGTTGGTGATGTAGGGCACGTCAGGATGGGTCTTTTCACCCAGCCAGCCCTGCGGTTGGTCGATGAAACGGAATTTGTAATCGTCAATGCGTATCGCGCCGACTGTGCTTTCGCCGAGATAGAAAATCTCATGACGCGCGGATGGTCCTTTGCCCGTGATGGCATCCACCTGGTTGTAGCCGTCCAGGTGGTTCTTGTAAGTCCGGTCACCAATCGTTTTCCCCTTCAGCAACTCTTCAGTGATATTTGGATTACCCGCGACTGCAGCGAAAGTCGGCAGCCAGTCGAGACCGGAAAAAATGCCGTTTTGCACTGAGTCTGCCGGCACGTGACCTGGCCAGCGAAGCAGCGCAGGCACGCGGAAGCCGCCCTCAAGCACCGTTCCCTTCGATTGAGCAAACGGCGTCTGACCGCCATCCGGCCAGGTGAAAACTTCGGTGCCATTGTCGGTGGTGAACAGGACGATCGTATTGTCGTCCTCGCCTATATCCTTGAGCTTCTGCATCACGGCGCCCACTTCGTCGTCCAGCTGCGCCATGCCCGCCTCTTCTTCTGACCATCCATTTTCCGCATTCCGCATCGCCTCATACTTCGGCGACAGGTGAGTCACAATGTGCATGCGGGTTGGGTTGAGCCAGACGAAGAACGGCTTGCCGTCTTTCTTCGCCTTGTCGATAAAGCTAAACGACATGTCGCGAATCTCGTCGTCCACCGTCTCCATGCGTTTCGGATAGAGAGTTCCCGCGTCCTCGATCTTCTGCTTGCCCACTGCGCCCCAGCGCGGCATTTCAGTCGTGTCATCCGTCGTCGTCGCCCAGCAATGCACCATGTTTCGCGGGCCCACAACATTCAACAGATTCTGCGGATAGTTAGGATGCGCCGGGTCTTCCATCGCATCCAGGTGATACAGGTAGCCAAAGAATTCGTCGAACCCGTGAACGCAGGGCAGGAACTCGTTTCGGTCGCCGAGATGGTTCTTGCCGAACTGGCCGGTGGCGTAGCCCATCGACTTGAGCACCGTCGCGATCGTCACCGCTTCGGCAGGAATCCCCACCTTGGCGCCGGCCTGCCCAACCGTCGTCATCCCAGTGCGAATAGGCAGTTCTCCGGTGATGAAATTCGCTCGCCCCGCTGTGCAGCTCGCCTCCGCGTAGTAGTCGGTAAATAGCATCCCCTCCTTGGCGAGCTTGTCGAGATTCGGCGTCTTGCCGGCCATCATGCCGCGGTGGTAGGCACCGATGTTCCACATTCCGATGTCATCGCCCATGATCACCAGAATGTTTGGTGGCTTCGTGGATGAGGTGGTTTGCGCCGCATGTGCAGAAACGCCGCCTACCCCGACGATGATCGAGATGGCAAACGCCGCCAGGGCTAATTTGGTCTTCCATTGACCAGAAATCATTGGCTCCCTCTCTCTCTGTGCTCTGTTAGCAATTTCTTCAGCCGGCGCAAACGCAGCCCGGATCACGACGGCTCTCAACTCCTGGTTGGCATGCGCGCACCTCTACTGGCGGCCTCGGTCGCTTGGCACGCGCAAGATATGCCGTGGAGCTACGGCTTGGGCGGATAATCCTTCAGCAGCTTGGCCATCGCTTTGTTCAGATTTTTCTGATTCTTGTCGGAGTTCTGGCTTGGATCCAGTGTTTTGGTCGCGCGGCCAGTCCAGACAAGCTGCTTCGTCGACGGGTCATATATGTCGAGAACAATCGTCCCTACATCGATCGTCGAGCTCTGTGCGGTGGCCATTCCGCCTCCCCATAATCTGCCACCCATGCCGTATGCGTTCCACTGCTTCTGCTGTTGCATCGCGGTTTGATAGGCAATATGGAGGTCGGCGTTGTCGCTGTCGGTCACGGTCAGGCCCTTGGCCGACAACTGGGTATTGACTGCGTCCTTGATCTCCTGGTCCTCGATCTGGTTCGGATACTCCGCGCCTTGCACTTTGACCCACTTGTAAGTGTGAAACTTTGAAAAATCCACTCCGGGCATGTGGTTGCTCGTTACGCTTTGTGCGCCGACATTGGATGTGACCAGCGTCAACATCACGCCCACTCCGATCGCCACAACGGCTTTGCGAGTTTTCTGCAACATGATTTTTCCTCTCTGGATGGAATGTTGAGTCATCGGCTGAAACGAGGACCGTGTCTCAGCCATACATTTCGTTTTGCCCGCCAATCGACTGGCGATTTCGACCCGGTAATCTGCGCCGCCTGCGTTGGCGGCGAGCAAAGTGCAGTGGAGTGGGGCTGCGAGTACAACTGGAAAATCCACTCGATTTCTCACTGCAGGTCAAATCGAAGCTGCGATGCATGTCCCTATTGCATTGCGCCTTTGCGCAAAGGCAGCACAGTGCTTCCGCACATCGCAGATCTCGATATTTTGGGGGCCCTACGGACTCTTCCGGCTCTGGCTCCGGCCTACTGCGGCCCGGCTGCGGCGTGGGATGCAGCTAGGACTAGCCCGAGACCGCAGAGAATTCCTTCGATCAACTCCAGGCCGCGTACTTGGGAAACCGATCCGACCTCCAGCATCGGGCGTTCCGTCGCCGGTTTCCATGTGCACCGGGGGATGTCTGGCTGATGCAGCGTCAAGCCAAACCTACTGCTTCTGGTAGTTGCTGTTCTGCACGGCGATTGTCAGCTGCTTTTTCACTCCGTTAATCGTCTGCGACGAAATATGATTGGGCCCGCCCGGAATGGGACTGAACTGCGCTTCCACTGTGACCGCATCGCTCGGGTCATCCAGATAGGATGCAATCGACAGGCTCACGATGTTCTTCTGCGCCGAATCCATCACCAGCGTCATCTTGTCGCCCTGTTTCACGTAGTTCGAAATCACCGCTTTGTACTGCCCCGGCCCGCCAGCCGTTGGACCCACCATGATGTTGCCCTTTTGATAGGCTTGGCTGATCGCTTCCTTGTCGGGCGGAAGATACTGCTGAATCAGCGCTTTAATCTGCTGCGCGTAATCCTTGTACTCCTCCGTCTTCTTCTCGACGACATGTCTCTTTAGCCGTCCGCCGCTCGGTTCGGCAGCAGCCTGGGCGTCGAGGGGAGTCTTTTGCGCCTTCCCGTCGGGACCGAGACGAACCTGAAAATGCTCCTGCTTCTTCTCCTCGCCCTTCAACGAGATCGTGTCCGTTTCAGTCCATGTGTATTGCGCAAGGGCCTGCTTGTTCGCGGCCGCGGCTGCTTTAACCTCAGCCACCTTCTCTTGCATTGCCGGATTCTGAGCCGCAAGCGAGAGCGAGTAGGCTGCCCCACCCGCAAGAACGCCGGCGATCAGAGAGATCTTAAGAGCATGCATTGACTCGCTTTTCATGCCAAATCCTTCCAGGTTTGAACCTGCCCAGGTCTTGAACCCGCTCAGGTCTGAACCTGTGTTGTTCGGTCCATTTACGTTTTGGGAGGGCTCAAGTCGGGCTCGCCACCCCAGGGATTTCATTCGCAAGGTAACGCGATCGTCCCTCCCGCGATACTGTCTCTATTGACAGTCGGCGACTTAGTTCTTCCTGTTCAGTAGGCTGCACCGAATACGGCAACCGCATCCGGCCGGCCGCAAGTCCTTCTCTAAGAGCCAATCGATTCATCCGCGAACCAGCGCCCGCATTTTCCATGCGCAAAATACTGGCTTCAGGGGCGAGGCTCACAATGCCCTCTTGCATCGGGACAGCTGCTCGAGACGCCGCCACTCTCGATTGCGCGATCGCGCTAATTGCCAATGGCGCGAGACTTGAAAGAAGAAGTGGCGACAAACCTGCCAAGTTATGGAACATTACACTCATCCTTTCCGTCCGTCTCCCTCAAACAACCGAAACGTCGGCTTGGCCGAGCCATCGTGATTCTGCAAGAGCCTCATTCATTCGCAAAAAAGAAATGAAACGTAATTCCCCCCGCGTTCCAGTTTTCAGGGGTACAGGTGGCACAATGCTCTCGTCGGTAGTACGTTTCCAACATGAACGAGCGTTTATAGGGAAATTGAACTCCGGCTGTATACCACTCCTGGTCCCAGGAATGCTTGGAACCGTCATAGAAAACCTCGGCAGTGCCGAAGGGCGTGAACCGGAACCGATGGACAAGGAAGTCACGTTCGACCATTGGCATGTTGCGATAGGTTGTCGAATAGTTCTCATCAATCCAACGTAGCTCGATCCGGTTCCTGTCGCGTATCAAGTATCTTGCTGTCGCTCGAAAGCCAGGTGTCGCCTCAATTGTTATCCGATCTTCGTGCTTGACGGCCCCCGATTGAGCTGTCCGGAGGAACTCGTAACCGCCGCCGAAGAGAAGATGGTTTTCTTTGTCCGGATCGATGTTTCTCCAGTGCGGCCCCAAAATAGGTTTGAATTGATAACCGAACGCACCAGCGGCATACCATTGCTGGAAGGGATAGCCCGCTCCTTGCTCAAGGCCGGTAAACACAAGAAGGCGCAGATGCGACGGAAATTGAATATGAGCATCGACTTCAGGCCAGAATTCCGTCTCTGTGGACTGAGCCAACGCCCGCGTGGCGCTCGTGATCATGGTCGCCACAAGGATCAAGCCGAAAATGATTCCCGCTCGTCGGCACCTGACCATCATCATCTCCCGAGGGTGCAGAGGCGGTTTTCGATGGGCTCCATTCACTCACATGGCCTCTTCGGCGATGAGACATTTCGAGTCATCGCCAGGCAGTCCGCCAAAACTGATTGTCTCCGAACAAAATTGACATCGTCGATGAAGGAAGCAAAGCAAACACCAGACCCGCCCCTGTCTCTACGACGGCTTTCACGATGAGAAGCGTCTTCATCTGAAGCTCCCCTCATTGGGGCGGACCTGAGACGTTCGAGTCTCCCGGCTTGAAAGCGACCGTTAACGAGCCGCTGTTAACTGCTACTGCTGCTTCCTTGCCTCACTGGAGTAGGCCCAGCGGATTGCAATTACCGCCTTCACATTCACTTCTTCTTTTGCTGCTCATCTTTCATCTCCTTCAGCTTCTCTTCCATCAGCAGCATTTTTTCTTTCGGCGCCAGCTTCGGGAACAGGAAAGCAACCTGTAACCGCATGCTCCAGGACGAGGCCTGGGATGGATACACTGCGTTGCCATAGAACTGCGCTGTAAGGTTTACGGGCTGGAATCCAAGTTTCATGATTCGTCCCACACCGCCGCCAAACGGCACCGTCCATACATCGCCGCTGCTGGCTCTCCAGTTGGCAGTCAGAATGGGCTGGATAGTGATGTACCAGCCTTTTTTCATGTTGTAGTTGATGAAATACTGCAGCAGCATCTGATTGACAATCGGCCGTCCGCCCGATCCGGCAATGGACCAGACGTTATTGATCAGAGCTCCGACCGTCCAATGGCCCGGCTGCGCGAGCGCTACGAACGATGGCCCGACGCTGAGTTTGCCCTGCCCCAGGATGTCGTTCGTCGCAGTAGGAATTACAAACGCAGGACCCACACCCCAAATCAGCTTACCCGGCTTGCCCGGCGACAGGAAAAACGTTGGGTTCATGTCACCGAAGCCATATTCGCCGCCTGTGGTCTCGGCGGGATAGGGTTGCCATACGACTGGCTGAATGATGCGTGTAATCAGATTCCATCGATCATTCAGCTTGACCGGAATAACCGGTTGAATATTCAGAACGTCTTGAGTCCGGTCGTAGGCGCCGACGGCAAAATTGCTGTTGTTCTGGACTGGAACGCTGATGAGGTTTGCAACTGGATTCTGCGTCGCCTTCTGCAGGGATTCCGCAGTATTGCTCGTCTCCGCAGCTTTGCCGGGTTCCGCTGGTTTTGAATCGGCAGGTTGCTTCTCTTGCGCAGCCGCCGCCCCACACACCAGCAAGATGGCGAACAGGGCCCATGAGCGTGAATGGCCAGTGAGCCAGATCATCGTCCACCTCGCATGTTGTCTTCGATGGAGAAGGAGCCCATTCACCGATGCTGAGCATCGGGACGAGAATCGCTCAAGGCCCGAACCAAGAAGGGAATACGCCGACGATCGCCGGCGGAACGGAACATTGCAGGAACAAAGACCGGCGCGGTCACGCGCGAGCCGACCTCCCGCCAGAGTACGCAGTTGCTCTCTTCCTGTCTACTGTCACTTTCATCAGGCCGCAAACATGCGCCAGGCTCTAGCCGCCCGGACTCGAGGCGACTGGGGAACGGCCCGGTGAGCGCATTGGCCGCGCCGACCTGAGATTCAACCCCTGCAAGCCTCCACCCGTAAGGAAAGAATTGCTTCCAATCGCTTTATGTACGATACTTGCTGGGCAAACGGAATCGTTGCAGCCATGAAACACTTCCTTCGCGTGCTGCAAGCCCCTAGTGAGAGCAGGCGAACGCGGAGATGAAATCGAAAACCCCAAATCCGTTGTCAACTTCGAAAAAGCGCCCCCATACGGATGCCGCTCGTCGCGTCAAACGAGGCTTTTCCGGTAGTGGCTATTGGGGCCTCGGCCGGGGGCCTGGACGCGTACAAGGAATTCTTTCGAGCTCTGCCGGTTGATACTGGAATGGCGTTCGTGCTCATCCAGCATCTCGACCCGAGTCATCACAGTCTCCTGGCAGAGATCCTTTCCAAGTCAACGAGGATTCCGGTCGATGAGGTCAAGTCGGGCACAGAAATAAAGCCCGATCGTGTCTACGTGATCCCGCCGGATGCACTCATGGCGATCGCGGATGGCGCCTTCGTACTGACACCGAGAAACAGGCATTCAGGACAGCACCTGGCGGTCAATTTTTTCATGCGGTCCCTCGCGGAAGAGCGCAAGAGCGCGGCAATTGGAGTCATCCTTTCCGGTACCGGGGCCGACGGCACTCTGGGCCTGGAAAGCATCAAGGCCGAAGGCGGCATTACCTTTGCCCAGGAACCCGCGACCGCAAAGTTCGATGGGATGCCGCGCAGCGCCATCGATTCCGGGTGCGTGGACTTCGTTTTGCAACCGAAAGAGATCGCCCATGAATTGGTGCGGATCCAACAGCATCCTTATGTGCACCAGGACGAGCGAGGCGCGGAGGAGCAAGGCAAGGAACCGCAGGACTCCGCGACCCCTCAGTCGCGGGGAGATGATTTCACAACCATTCTTGACCAGCTGCGGAGGACGGCTGGGGTCGATTTCCGTCAGTACAAGCCCAATACCATCCACCGGCGCGCTCTGCGCCGCGCAGTGATCTTGAAACTGGATTCCCTTGGCGAATATGCGAAGTACCTGAAGGAGCATCCCGAAGAGGGTTCGACGCTGTACGACGATATTCTCATCCCGGTAACCAGTTTCTTCCGCGATTTTGAGGCTTTTGAAGCCCTTAAGACACAGGTATATCCAGCGATTGTGAAGGACAAGGGAAACAAGGGCGCGATTCGCATGTGGGCTCCCGGCTGCTCTACGGGTGAGGAGACGTACTCGCTGGCCATGACTTTGCTGGAGTTTCTGGGCGACAGGGCAGCCAGCTTCCAGATTCAGATTTTCGGAACCGATCTGAATGAGAAGGGCATTCAGAAAGCGCGCGCCGGCGTTTACAGAGAGAGCATCGCGGAAGAAGTATCGCCCGAGCGCATCCAGCGATTCTTCGTGAAGGTCGAGGGCGGTTATCGCGTCAATAAAGCGGTTCGCGATATGTGCGTCTTTGCCCGGCAGAATCTGGCCACAGACCCGCCCTTTTCGCAGATGAATCTGGTTGCCTGCCGCAATTTGCTCATCTACATCCAGCCCGTCCTGCAAAAGAAGATTGTCCCCATCCTGCACTACGCGCTGAAACCCTCGGGCTTCTTAATGCTGGGAGGCTCGGAAAGTGTTGCCGCATTTCCCGAACTCTTCTCCACGATCGACAAGAAGCACAAGATTTTTGGTAAGAAGGCGGTACTGTCCCGGCTGCACTATGACTTTGTTCAAAGCTACTTTTCGACCCCCATCAGCCCGGACAATCCCGGCAAGACGCTGAATTCGCAAGATTCGGCCAGGGTTGAACTCGATATCCAGTCCGAGGCCGACCGTGCTGTGCTGAAGGATCACGCTCCGGTTGGGGTGGTTATCAACAATGCGATGGAAGTGGTCCAGTTTCGGGGGCGGACGACACCTTATCTGGAGCCCGCTCCGGGCAAGCCCAGCCTGAATGTGTTGAAGCTGGCTCGCAATGGACTTGCGGTTGAACTCCGGACGTTGATCGGCACGGCTAAGAAGAAGGGCACGCCGGTCAGAAAGGACGGAGTCACCTTTGACGGCGATGGTCACAAACGAGTCCTGAATCTTTCGGTTCTTCCACTTGGAGAAAAGGAGCCTGAGGACAAGCGGTTTTTCGTGGTTCTGTTCGACGACGTCACGCCGCAGTGGATTCCCGGGCGAGACGCCGCTCGGAGCAGGATCAAGGAAAGTGCCGGGGACAAGGAAGAATTAAGAAGGCTGAAGCGCGCGCTCGCCGATACCCAGGATGCATTGCGTTCCGCTATCGAGTCGGAAGACGCGCTGAAGGAAGAGTTCCAATCTTCAAATGAGGAAATCCTCTCGGCCAACGAAGAGCTGCAAAGCACCAACGAGGAGTTGGAAACCTCAAAAGAAGAGCTTCAGTCGGCTAACGAGGAGCTGAATACACTGAACGCCGAGCTCCGCCAGAAGAATGACGATCTGCACGAATTGGGAAACGACATCTCCAACCTGCTGAACAGCACGCGGATTCCGGTGGTGATGCTGGACCGGGGATCGCGCATACGGCGCGTCACCCCCACGGCAGACAAACTGCTGAAGGTAGTGCCATCCGATATCGGCCGGTCAATTGCCGATCTCCGGCTGAATATCGACGCTCCCGAGTTGGAATCGATCATTGCAAAGGTTTTGGACAGCTTGCAGCCGGAAGAGCGCGAGGTGCGGGATCTTGAAGGTCACTGGTATTCCTTAAGCGTGCTGCCGTATCGAACGCAGGACGACAAGATCGACGGTGTGGTACTCGCTCTCAACGATATCGACGTGAAAAAGCTCGCGAACGAGCGGCTAATGAAATCGATGGAGCTTTTCCGCAGCGTCGTGAACACCGTGGCCGAGCCGCTGCTGGTCCTCGATTCCGAATTGCGCGTCGTCATGGCGAATGAGCCTTTCTTTAACGATTTCAAAGCGTCCGCACAGGAGACGTTGAATTGCCAACTCCATTCCCTCGGCAATGGACAGTGGGATATTCCTGAACTGCGCACGTTGCTCGAAGAGGTCTTGCCCAGGCATCAGATGGTGCGGGACTTCATCGTGGAGCACGACTTCGAGAATCTCGGTTATCGAAAGATGCGCTTGAATGCCAGGCTCCTGTCGCCAGTGTCCGATGGGGAGCCGATGATCCTCCTCGCCATCGAAGACATCACTGAACGCAGTCAGATTGAAACGGCGTTGCGCGAAAGCGAAGAGCTGTTTCACACGTTGTTTGATTTGGGCCCGGTCGCCAACTATTACTGTGATGCCTCGGGTGCAATTCAGAATTTCAATCATCGCGCCGTGGAATTGTGGGGTCGAGCGCCGGCGCCTGGGGAAATGGACGAGCGCTTTTACAGTTCTTTCAGGATGTTTCGGCCGGACGGCAGCTTTATGCCCCACGCACTATCTCCCATGGCCGAGGTCGCGAGCGGCAAAATACCGGAGGCGCGTGGCCAGGAAGTGTTCATTGAGCGAGCCGACGGCTCGAAGATCACTGTCATCCTGGATATCCGTCCCCTGAAAAATCAGCTCGGAGAAGTTACTGGGGCAATCAATTGTTTTTACGACATCAGCGAGCGCAAATTCGCCGAAGCGGCTTTGATCAAGTCGGAAAAGCTGGCCACAGCGGGGCGGCTTGCCGCGACGCTCGCACATGAAATCAATAATCCGCTTCAAGCGGTTATGAACCTGGTGAGCATGATTCGGAGATCTCCAGGATTGGGCGTCCAAAGCGAGGAATTTGCAGCGATGGCGGAGGAGGAACTTGGCCGAATTGCCCATTTGACCCAGCAGTCCTTGAGTTTTTACCGGGAAGCAACTTTCCCCCAGCCAGTGAACGTCGGAGAGGTAGTCGAAAGCGTGCTGCACATCTTCGCCAAGCGGATCAAGGAGAAAAACATCACTGTAACGTTCGAAGAGCGATTAAGCGGGAGCACCATCCATAGCCATCACGGTGAGATTCGGCAGGTGGTCTCAACTCTGGTGCTGAATGCGTTGGAAGCCCTTCCAAGCGGAGGACACATTGCGATACGCGTTCGCAGATCGCACTACCGGAGCAACCGTGCGAACTCAGGTGTGCGCATAACCGTTGCGGACCGCGGCAGCGGAATCGCCCCGCACAATGTTCCCCATATCTTTGAGCCCTTCTTTACCACCAAAGGCGAACTCGGCACTGGTCTTGGCCTTTGGGCAGCGAGCGGAATCGTAGGCCGTCTAGGCGGCTCGATCCGAATGCGCAGCAGTGCCCGTCCCGGAAGAAGCGGAACTTGTTTTTCAATCTTCCTTCCCAGCTAACACCACAATCTTGCGCAGCCGTTTTCAGGCGTCATTCTCTGCAAATTATTTGGATACGAACGGTCGCTATTCGACCCGGCGGAGCTGGCCCTGATCTTCGAACGTTCTACCGCGGGAAAATCACATCCCCCTGGCGTCTCCGGCACCGGCGTGGGCCTCGCCATTAGCCGGGCGATCGTTCAGGCGCATGGCGGCGACATCTCGGTCACCAGTCAACCAGGACACGGTTCCGTCTTCACCATCTTCCTGCCCGACCGAAAGCCGCCTCGATCATCCGAATCGCCGCTGGTCGCGGGTAGCCGCACACCCGCCTAGACGCAACTCA
>CAVRAK010000022.1:0-6464 GCA_963718885.1 uncultured Acidobacteriota bacterium | reverse complement strand
GTGCAGCGCGCCGCCATCCGTGGGCGCAGCGTCGCTTGCGCTTCCCGGCGCATCCTCGTAGTGCGTAATCGTGCGCGTCGCGTAAAACTTCGGCAGCTCGGGGATCGCCTTGCCCACATACGCCGCCGTTAGCCCCATGATCCTGCGCTGTTCCGCCAGGTCCGGCGCCGCCAGCGCTGGAATCTCCGCCGCCGGCAGGCTCAGCAATGCCGCCCGGTCCGCCACGCCCGTCAGCGCGCGCTGCGACTTCGCCCCCGGCAGCGCTGCCTTCCATTGCGCAAGCTTCACCGTGCTCAGCCGCTCCGTCAACTGCAGATCGGAAAGCTTCTCTGCCAGCTCGTCGTCTGAGACGCCGTGCGCTCCGGTCAGCATCGCCTGAAGCTGAGCGACCGTCATGCGCTGCTGCTGTGCGAATAATGCCGGCAGCGCCATTGCACTAACAACTGTGAGGATGGCCCATCTGCGCATCGCGTCGTACCTCCGATGGTCCCTTGGAAAGGTCTGGCCTCTGTGAAAGTAGGGAATGATTCCTGGGCTTCCGGTGCGAGGGGAGCGCCCGGAGCCTCATCTTTTGCCACCGGTATTGTATGCCTGCCGGAGTGCTTCTTTCACTAGCAAACATGCCACCCGGTCCACAACAAAGGCCAGCCGCGCTAACCGAATGTCGAATCACCCGCTTTCGACAGACCTCCTAATTCACTAGTTGAGCCCTGCTGAACCTGAACCGCTCCCGCGCAACGTATCGTGACCCGGCCGGTCCCGGAACACTCTCATACAGAAGGAACTCTTCCGCAATAAAACGCGTGAACCGCGGCCGCTTTCCCGCCCGGGCCGCCGCTTCGCGCAATGCTTGCCCTCTTCCCGTCTCTGTCCCTCTTCCCGCCTTTCTTTGGATGCGCGCCAGTGTAATGTGCGGATGATACGTCCTCGCTTCCGCCACAAATCCGCACGCCTCGTTCGCCCGCGTAACCCGCCTCTGTAATTCCGCCAATTCCGCCGTCAACGCAACATCCACGTGGAAGACGCCCGCGCGCTCAAAGACGCCCAGCTCCGTCAATTGCACCGCCACCGGTGCGCCCGCTACCCCGCCAAGCGCAGCCGTCACGCACCCGTACTGCTCCTCCGTCGTGCTCCCCAGAAATTGCAGCGTGATATGCCACGACTCCGGCGCGCTCCAGCGCAACCCATCGTCCTTGCGCTTCAGTCGCGCCGTCAGCGCCGCAACCTCCTCCGTCACCGCTTCGGCCAGCGGAATCCCCACAAACAGCCGCATCCATCCCTCCCCACCGATGTCACTCCGAGCGCACCAATCCCCACAAAAATGGGTGCCCCATCCATGCGATCGGGGTCCCCAGCGACAGGTCCACGTCGCTGGGGTGAAGCAGCATGGGTGGGAACGCACGGAACCCAAACTGATTGATGTCATTCTGAGCGAACGGGGCCCCTGGCGTTGTCTTCAGCCCGGGGGTGGTGAGTCGGGGTCCCCACGGATAGGTCCACGTCCGTGGGTGAAGAATCGAAGAATCATTTACACTCCTCCGTCAAAGAGCGAACATACCAGCATGAGCCTTTATTGCGCCGTAGGTGCCGTCGACACCGATCTCTCCGCGCAGCAGTTGAACGACCTCCTCGCCGAAGCCCTCGCAAAACTTGGCGCTCGCAACCGCGTTCTCGCCGTTCCTCCAGACATCACGCGCCTCCACTCGCAGGCTGGCGTCCTCACCCAGGCCGCCGCCCGCTACTACGGCACGCGCCTCAAGGCCGTCCTCCCCGCCATCGGCACCCACGCGCCCATGCAGCCCGCGCAGATCGCGCACATGTACGGCGACATGCCCCACGAGCTCTTCCGCGTCCACAACTGGCGCACCGATATCGAAACCCTCGGCGAAGTGCCCGCCGCCTTCATCCGCGAGCAATCCGAAGGCAAGCTCGACTTCCCGTGGCCCGCGCAGGTCAACAGGCTCATCGTCAACGGCGGCTTCGATCTCATTCTCTCCATCGGCCAGGTCGTGCCCCATGAAGTCATCGGAATGGCCAACTACAACAAGAACATCCTCGTCGGCGCCGGCGGCCGCGAAGGCATCAACCGCAGCCACTACCTCGGCGCGGTCTATGGCATGGAGCGCATCATGGGCCGCGCCGACACACCCGTCCGCGCCGTCCTCAACTACGCCTCGGACCGCTTCCTGCGCCATCTGCCCATCGTCTACGTGCAGACCGTCGTCGGCCGCAGCAGCACCGGCGGCCTCGCCGTCCGCGGCCTCTTCATCGGCGATGACATCGAGTGCTTCCAGCCGCGCCGCCGAGCTCAGCCTCAAGGTCAACTTCGAAATCGTCCCCGAGCCGATCCAGAAGGCCGTCGTCTATCTTGACCCGCACGAGTTTCACTCCACCTGGCTCGGCAACAAGGCCGTCTATCGCACCCGCATGGCGCTCGCCGACGGCGCCGAGCTCATCATCCTCGCGCCCGGCGTGAAAGAGTTCGGCGAAGACAAGACCATCGACGCGCTCATCCGCAAATACGGCTACCACGGCACGCCCGCCACGCTCGAAGCCGTCAGCAAAAACGCCGACATCGCCGCCGAACTGGGCGCCGCCGCTCACCTCATCCACGCATCGTCTGAAGGCCGCTTCACCATCACCTGGTGCCCCGGCCATCTCACACGCGAAGAAATCGAAGGCGTCGGCTTCCGTTACGGCGACCTCGCCACGATGATGAAGCGCTACAACCCCGAAACCCTCAGCCACGGCATGAACACAATCGACGGCGAAGAGATCTTCTTCATCGCCAACCCCGGCCTCGGCCTCTGGGCCCATCCTTCGCGCCTCGGCGCCGCCGCGCAACCTCAGCCGGTTCCCGCGCTTTAATCCCCACGAACCCGGGTGCCCCGCATTTCACGCGGCCTCAGTCAGCACGAAAATGGGTGCCCCATCCATGCGAAGCATGGGTGGGAAACCGCGAACTCTGTTGTCTTGTAACAGGGCCCGACTTCAGTCGTGCCGGTCGGTGTGCGCCGTCCCACCCAATCTCTGTCATTCTGAGCGAACGGGGCCCCGCGCGTTTTCTTCAGCCCGGGGGTGGTGAGTCGAATGCTTGCCCGCCGCGGTGGGAACCTGCATTTACAGGAAGCATCAGTCAGCACGAACGGGGTCTGGCGCAGTTTCATCGCGCCATGGTTGAGAACCGCACCACGCCCAGCTCCCTTAACAGAAACGCATAATCGAACGCGATCTCTTTCAGGTAGTCGTAGCGTCCGCTCGCGCCGCCGTGCCCGCCTGCATATTCGTCACCAGCAGCAGCGGATGGCCGTCCGTCTTCAGCGTGCGCAGCTTCGCCACATACTTTGCCGGCTCCCAGTACATCACCTGGCTGTCATCGAGCGATGTCTTCACCAGCATCGCCGGATAACTCGCCGCCTGCAAGTTGTCGTACGGCGAGTAACTCAGCATGTAGTTGAAATACTGCTCCTGGTTCGGATCGCCCCACTCCTCATACTCCGGCACCGTCAGCGGCAGCGACGCATCCAGCATCGTGTTCATCACATCCACAAACGGAACATGCGACAGCACCACCCTGAACAGCTCCGGCCGCAGATTCGTCACCGCGCCCATCAGCAGTCCGCCCGCCGAGCCGCCTTCAATCGCCACGCGATGCGGATCGCCGTAGCCGGCTGCCGTCAGGTACTCCACAGCCGCAATAAAATCCGTGAACGTATTCCGCTTCACCAGCATCTTGCCCGCATCATGCCACGGCTCGCCCAGGTCGCCGCCGCCGCGAATGTGCGCATACGCCAGCACCACGCCGCGGTCCAGCAGGCTCAGCCGGTTCGAGCTGAAGCCCAGCGGCAGCGCGTACCCATACGATCCATACCCATACACATACAGCGGATTCTTTCCCGCCTCGCGCCTGTCCTTGCGATACACCAGCGACACCGGCACCTTCACGCCATCGCTCGCCGTCGCATGCACCCGCTCGCTCGCATACAGCGTGCGGTCAAAGCCTCCCGGAATCTCCACCTGCTTCAGCAGCGTTGATCCGCCGCTCTCCACGTCGTACTCATACACTGAGCCCGGCGTCACCAGCGACTGGTAGCTGTAGCGAAACTTCGTCGTGTCGAAGATCCTGTTCACCTGCGGCCCCGCGCTGTACGCCGGCTCCGGAAACGCGATCTCGCCCGCCCGCGCCGCCTCCGGTCCCTCGCCCGCGAACTTCCACAGCCGCAGCTTCGGCAGCCCATCCTCGCGCTCGCACGCCACAAAGAATCCCGCGAAGAGGTCCACATCCTCCAGCATCACATCCGCGCGCACCGCGATCCGCTCCGTCCAGTGCGCGCGCCCCGGCGTCTCCACCGGCGCCGTCACCAGCCGGCAATTCTTTCCCTTATCGTTCGTGCGGATAAACCACAGCCCATTCCTGTGATCGACCGAGTACTCGTGGTCATCCTCGCGCGCGGCGATCAGCGTAAAGCTGCCCGCAGGATCATTCGCCCGCAGCACGCGCGCCTCGCTCGTGATGTGGCTCGCCGACTCCATCACCAGGTACGCGCCATCGCGTGTCTTGCCCACGCCCACATTGAAGCGCTCATCGTCCTCTTGATAAACCAATACGGCGTCGGAGCTGTCCGCTCGATGCGATCGTGCCTGAAGAGCTGATACTGCCGCTTCTGCTCTTCGTCCTCCACCGTGTAGAAGAGCGTGCGATTGTCCGCCGCCCACACCACCGACCCCACCCGCTCCACTCCGCCCGGCAGTGTCTCGCCCGTCGCCAGGTCCTTGATGTGCAGCGTGTACTGCCTGAATCCCGTTGTGTCGGTCGTGTACGCCAGCCACCGCCCGTCGTCCGTAATGTCGCTTGCGCCGATCGCGAAAAATGCAAGCCCCTCGGCCAGCTTGTTCGCGTCCAGCACCACCTCTTCGGCTGCGTCCTGCGCCGGCCCCGCCGCATCGCCGCGCTTGCGGCAGCTGATGGCATACTGCAGGCCCTCTTCCGTGCGCGTGTAATACCACCAGCCGCCATCGCGAAAGGGAACTGACACATCCGTCTGCTTGATGTGGCTCAGCATCTCCTCGTAGAGCACTTCGCGCAGCTCAGCCAGCGCCGCCGTGTCCTCTTCGGCATAAGCGTTCTCTGCTTCCAGGTACGCCTTTACCTCAGGATTCTCCCGGTCGCGCAGCCATGCATAGTCATCCACCAGCACCGTGCCGTGCAGCGTCTTTTCGGTGTGATCCTTACGGGCAATCGGGGCGGTCTTCGTCTCAGTCATCTCATCTCCAGTCTAAGTGGTTGTTCCAACCGGCGATTCCATTCCGTCGTGTGACCTAGGAATAGACAGACGCGCAGGAACGCGTTGATCCGGGTCATCTCCGTCGGCTACGCTTAACCAGCCCTTCGAAATATCCCAATCTGCTGAGGACCAGGCCTGTGCCCCGTGACAATCGAATTCCCACCCTGGATGGCTGGCGCGGAATCGCGATCCTCATGGTGCTCAGCGAGCATTTTGTGATCGGATTCGTCAAGCACCGTTTCTTCGGTAGCGAATTTCTCCAATTAGGCCAACATGGCGTGACAGTCTTTTTCGTTCTTAGCGGTTACCTGATCACATCAAGTCTGCTTGCCCAAGAGCGGATTAACCTCAGGTCCTTCTACATACGCCGTTTCTTCAGGCTCATGCCCGCTGCCTGGACATACCTGCTTGTCCTTGGCCTTCTAACCCTGCTGACGCCACTGAAGGTGATAGGCGAAGGCGCATGGGGATGCCTGTTCTTCTTTCGCAACTACATGGCGCCTAACCCGGCGTGGTTCAATACCGGTCATTTCTGGTCCCTCTCGGTCGAAGAGCAGTTTTACCTTGCTTGGCCAGGCCTCCCGTTGCTCCTGGGCAACAAGAAGGCGGCGTGGCTCGCCGGAATCGCGGCGGTGGGGTTCTCAATCTACCGGATCGTAAACTGGGGACCAGACGAATATCAGAACTTCGCGCGAACTCCGATGTGCGTCGATAAGCTCATGATCGGATGCCTGCTCGCGCTCCTTTTGTCGAACGGCCGCGTTCGGCAGTCGTTCGAGCGAAACGGGCGGTTGATCTTCACTTCCAGCTTCGCTTTTTTTCTCATCGACATTGAGTTCTTCCGGCATCATTCCGCTTCACGAAGGGATCCTGATCGCCCTCATGATCGGTGCGACGGCAATGAAACCGCAGATGCTCGCCGGCCGCATCCTCGAAATCCCCTTTCTGAAGCTCCCTGGCCTCATGTCTTACAGCATGTACTTGTGGCAGCAGTTCCTTTTTCGTGACAATTGGGGACCCTTTGCCTTCATCCTCTTCCCTTTGGTGGCAATGCTCAGTTGGCGCTACATCGAGCGGCCTGGCATTCAGCTGGGTGCGGCCCTCGCACGGCCAAAGGCCTCAAATGCGCCGGTTTCAGAGCCGGATCCTGTCCAGGTCTGATCCACGGAACCCGCGGCT
>CAVRAK010000021.1:0-90122 GCA_963718885.1 uncultured Acidobacteriota bacterium | reverse complement strand
CGTATCGTCGCGTCCCACCACCAGGGCAGACTGGTCGCTCGCCGCCAGCTTCCACTGGTCCGGCTGTGCCGAGTGCAGTGTGTAGCTCGGCCCGATCCAGTTATCGAAGCCCCATTTTCCGCGAACCACGCCCGTCACTTCTGCGTCGTCAAAATGCGGCGCCGTCTTGCGCAGCCGCAATCCGCCCGCGGCTGGGTCCGCTGTCAGCGGCAGGTCCACCGTGCCCTTCTTTGTCTGCACCCGCAGCACCAGGTCATAGGCAAGCTGCGTCGCCAGCGCCAGTGGAGCGCCCTCGGCCGGCAGCACCAGCTCCGGCGCCTGCGCGCAGAAGCTGTCGTTCGGGTCCACCGGGCGCAGCGGCGGCATCACCGCCGGGCCCACCGGCGGCAACGCAACAACCACCACCGACTTGGGATCGCGGAACGACGGCGCCACATTGAGGCGAAGATTCAGCGTGTCTTCGGCTGAAAGAGCCAGCGCCGGAATGTACTGATAATGCGCCGTGTGCAGCGAAGCCAGCAGCCGCGCTGTATCCACAACCGCGCCCACATACGGGCTGTAGGCGCCGCCCCCGGCCATCGTCGTGGTGCTCAGCTCAGCCATGATGTTGCCGGCGTCTCCACCCATCAGCTGCACCATGCGTGCCTGCGCATTGGCGTCATCCATCACCAGGCCTTCGGTGTGCTGCGAAAGACACAGCGCCTGCTGATCCTGCGGCTTGTCAAAACAATTCTGGTTGACCTTGATGCCCAGACTGCGCGCCGTCACCTCTGCGCGCTCCTTCAGCGCATTGGGGTCGGTCTGTGAAGTAGTCTTCACCTCGGCCAGGTACGCATTGAGCCGCATGCGATCCCAGCTCGCCGCCTGCAGGTCCTGCGCCGAGCGCACAAATGTTCCGGGGCGTCCCCGCACCGCGTTCCTCAACGTGGTAAAGTCGCCGCCCGTCTCCGGCGCAAGAAACAGCAGCGCCTGCTGCGCCTCCTCCGGCACGGTCACAAACACGCCCTCTTCTCGGGCCTGCTTCGACCACGTCTCTACCTTGGTAAACCACTCATTCGGGGGCGGATTTGTCGCTCCGCGCAGGAACGTCACAATGAGGATGTAGCGGGCCGACTGGCTGGGCGGAAAATCTGGGTGAATCCACAGCCGGTCGCCAGCCTGCAGGTTAGGCACCTGGCCAATTGGCAGGGTGACATTCCCTCTCTTTACATGCACGTCCACCTTGGGACCGGCCAGATCGAAGGCCTGGGCACGCGCGCGCATCCCGCAGCAGAAAAACAGCAGTCCAAAAAACACAAAAAAACACCGGCGCATGCGTTCTATTGTACGATTTCCCCGGCTTTGGCGTGGTCCGATCCGTGGTCCGATCCGTTGTTCGATGGGGGACGGTCCGCCTTCGCTCCACGGAAGCAGTAAGCCCACTACCGGCACGCCACGCGGTTGTCCTGCGAGGCCACGATCTGCCACTTCCCGCCGCGCTTCAGCCACGTATCGGTCCAAATCTGGCAGACCCTCGCCGCCGGTTGGCCCTTGTCTTTGCCCACCGCATGTTCGCGCCCGTAGACGAGCGCAAGATTCTCGCCGAAAAAGTGCACCCGGGCCTCATCCAGCCCGCAATCATGCGCGATGTGCGAGCCCTTCTCGTCCCGCAGCTCGTCTGCCTTCGTAAAGCGGGCGCCGCTCGTTGACGTGCCCTGAAAGTCATCGGCAAGCAGATCGGCGACGACACCGTTATTGACACACACACCTTCTGCCCAGTTGCGTTCCATATCGATGATGTACCGCACGGTCTTGTCATCCGGCGATCCCCAGCGGCTCTGTTGACCATACGCCGGAACAAACACCAGCGCCGCCGCGACGACGAGCGCGAAGATCCATGAATACTTTGCCCGCATGGCGCAATCCTACCGCAGTACGACGCGGACGAAGGGCACGGCGTGTTCCGGCGGCCCGGGCACATGTGGCTTCAAAGTAAATCGCTTTATCAATTCCCGTTCCAGAACCGCATCGGCGCTTTTTGTCGCCAACCGGCCTCAACAGCCCTTTCTTGTCGGCACCTCTTGTGCGAAGATAGGTCTCCGGAGAGATTTAAAGTCGAATGAGACTTTAGCGGTGCGGTTCTCGTCTCTCGCTGTATCCCCTGGGCGATAGAAGGGAAAGCTCCTTGGTATCGTTTACACTAGGTCTTGGTCAACACAGCCGGATAACTCTGTCGGACCCTATAAACCCCCTAAATCGGGCCTGAATGTCTTGTCTGGACAGAAGCTGTCGCTTACTTATTAAAGACTGCAGGAACACTGTTCTTTCGCCTTACATCTATCCGGGACTTTAGTTGAATGGGCGTCGCCTCACTTGGCGGATTCACCGGGGCGCCGGCATTCTAGGCAAACTCTCGATCGATTCTTAAGGACCTCAGCGGGCCATACCCCCGCGAGGCGACTAGAAGAGACGTTATAGGGAGAAGAAAATGAAAGGAAAGAAAGCTGTGCAAAACAGCATAGACATCAGTAGTTTAAGCATCCCCGACGCCGAAGAAATTATTGAAGAAGCTCTTGGCGAGCTGGCATTTTCGCAGGATCCTGGCCTCGTGCGCGCATTGCGCTTCCTTGCCCCTCCGGGATATCAGGTTATCGTTGAGCTCTGCAGTGAGAGCGGTCGCAGCAAGCGCCGCAACGCCTCCGCCGAGTCCTGGTCGCCCGAAGAGGATGAAGTCCGCATCTACTTTGAACGCATCGATGACTCCTCGGAGCAGCCGCAGCGCCCCTTCCGCGCCTCTCGCGTAGTGGCCGATCACAACTTCGGCGAGGATGAGGACGGTCAGCAGGGCATGATTCCCGCGGACATCGACGCCCGTGTGAAAGAACTGTGCGCCGCCCTTGCCGAAGCCGAACGCGGCGGGCATGCCTTCATCGCGCTCAAGTGGTTTCGCGACTCCTTCCTGCCGCGCAAGGCCTTCCGCTGGAATCAGCAGCCCGAGTCGCGCCAGGCCGTTCTCGCCGAAGCCATTCAGCGCGGCGTCGTGCTCACCAGCAAGATCGCCAATCCCAAAACTCCGGCCTATCCCACCACCACTATCCGTCTCAACCGCGCCGAGGCAGGCATCCCGGAAGAGGCGCAGCGCTTTCATCCCGTGGCCATCCACAACGGCTCGCTCGCCGAAGCCATTGAAGAGGAGCGCGGGAGCCTGTGAGCTGCTACTTCCTCGAATCGACCGCTTTTGCCAAGCTCTTTGTGCAGGAGCCCGGCACAGACGCGCTCATCCGTCTGATGGAGTCGGTCGAGGACAACCGGAAACTCATCGCGGCCTCTGCGCCGCTTGAGGTCTACACCGCCATTCGCCGCCGGGAACGCGCCGGCGGCATCAGCTCCGCCGACGCCGCGGCAGCCCTCGAGATTCTGCGCCTTGAGTCCGCCCGCATGGTGCAGGAACCGCTCAACCCCGCCGTCCTCGAAGCCGCGCGCCAGCTCATCGACCGCACCCATCTTCGCTGGCCCGACGCCCTGCAGCTCGGCGCCGCCATCGTAGCCCGCGAAATGTTCCAGGGCACCGAGATCGTCTTTGTCTCTGCATCGCAACTCATTCTTGACGCGGCAAAGTCCGAGGGCTTCCACGTTCTCGATCCCGTGAAAGACGCCGTCGCCGCCGCCTCTGAAGCCGGCTAGCGCAGCTGCGAAATCGTGACGCAGAAGAGATGCGCCGCAGCGTCGAAGCAAAACCCGCACGGGGCCAACTCGGACGCAGGAAATGGCCGCTTCCCGGCTGGCGGTTACCCGCCCACTTGTTTCACAAGTCAATCAGCGGTTACAAGCTGCCTTCGCGTCTTGCGCGTTGCGAAAAGACTCCGCAACCGTTTGCGGGCCGGTGTCTCCACAAAAAAGTAGACCAGTAGGGAACAAGCCACGCAGAACGTGAAGAAAAGCGCAAATCCTGCCGTCTGGGTTTGTGGTGGAAGCCAATGGAAGCGCTTGGAAGCGGAATGGTAGATGTCCGCAAGCGGGTCACTGAGGATGTAAAGTGCATAGCTAGCCTCTCCAAGCACCACCAGAAACTTCCAATTAAACCATTCGTCGGCGGATGCGATCGAGAGGATCAGCAGTCCAAAAACAGGAGCAAAAAGTCCGTTGTGAAGCATTGGATATGGCGAATGCTGCGCTGCCACCAGCAACGCGCAAATTGCCACTGTGCAACTCGGGATCACTAACTTGGAAAGTGGAACCCGCCAGCCAGCGCGGAATCCGGCACCGATACACACCCCGAAAAGAAATTCGGGAAGCCGGAACAAGGGGTTGAACTTCACTGTCTCCAGCCAGGCCCGGGTGCTCGCTTCGTCTACAAAACCTTCAGGATGGAACAACGCATACAGGATGCTGGGAAGCGCGCCTGCAATCCAGAAGATCAGCAGCATCGAAACTGGCCGCCTGGTGAACCAGTCAACAACAGGGCGTACCGCAAAAGGAAACAGCAGGTAAAAAAACGCTTCTGTTGAAATGCTCCATGCCGGAGGATTCCATACGTGCATCGCGGCTGGATTCCAGCTCTGCAGAAACAGCGGCGTCAGAATCAAGTTGGCCGAAAGCGGAGATTCGTGCCTGATAAGCTTTGCCGCGACATACGGCGCGGTAAGGATCAAAGAAAGCCAGTAAACCGGCACAATCCGCGCAAAACGCGCACTCCAGAACTCACGTTTCGTGAAAGCCCGGCCAAGATAGTTGTAGCTGAGAATGAAACCGGAGAGAACGAAGAAAATGGAGACGCCGACATATCCAACCGAGTTGATCGCCGCAAACCACCCCGTGTGCCCGGCCCATAACCTGCTGTGAAACAAATAAACCCAGGCCGCCGCAAAGAAACGGATCACGGTCAGACCAGACAGCTTCTTCGAGTCAGTCATCGCGTACAACTCCCCTTTTCCCGGATCAGGGGCTCGAGGATTTCCAAGGATCTATTGAAAAAGTATAGCGCGCACCTGAGTATGCCTGAAGCGTATCGAAAATGGCTGGAGGCCGCCAGCTAAATTGCGATTTGGAAACTTCAGGCTGTCGCGCTGATCCGCAGGATCGGGAACGCATGATCGCCTACGGGCCCGCCGTCATGTTGCGCGTGTAAAAATCACGACTATGCGATCCATCGCAATCACTTTCGGCCTCGCCCTCTTTGTGTCTTCGCTCTTCGCGCAGTCACTGGCTCCGGCCTTGTTGCCGCCCGACGCGCGCTACAAGGCGGACATGCTCGTCGTCCTCGCCCATCCCGACGATGACGTTCTCATCGGCGCGTACCTTGCCCATCTCTCGCTCGACGCGCACAAGCGCGTTGCCGTCGTCTACTGCACCCGCGGCGACGGAGGCGGCAACAACGTCGGCAACGAGTCGGGCCGCGCGCTCGGCCAGCTTCGCGAAATCGAAGCCCGCCGTGCCCTTGCCTCTTTCGGCATTGAAAACGTCTGGTTCCTTGACGGACACGACACGCCCGGCCAGGACGTTCTGCGCTCGCTCGATAACTGGCGCCACGGCCTCGCATTGGACGAGATTGTCCGCCTCGTGCGCATCACCCGTCCCGACGTTGTTCTCACCTGGTTGCCGCATCCCGTCGCCGGCGAAAACCATGAGGACCACCAGGCAGCCGCCGTGCTCGCCGTTGAAGCCTTTGACACCGCCGCCGATCCTCTGCAATTCCCTGAGCAGCTTTCGCCGGCGCGCGATCGCACCGGCATGGTCAACCTCACCGAGGGCCTTCTGCCCTGGCAGCCGCAGAAACTCTACTTCTTCACCGATGCCTTTGAGAACTTCGGCCCCTACTGGTCCGACACCGACGCTCTGCCACCCTTCCGCAAAAGTATCGTCGATGGAACCGGCCCCGTTTTCGATCCCAAAACCATCAGCCCCACGCGCAACAAGTCCTACGCCGGTCTCAACGCCCAGCAACAGGCCTTCTATCAAACACAGGAAGGCGCAGTCGGCGACAAGGCGCTTCACTCCGGCAACCTCGCGCCCTTTGAATTTCCGGTTCATCTCATCTTTGGAAAATCCCTTGTCGGCGGCGCAATCACCGGCGATGTTTTTCAAAACATCTCTCCGACTCCGCTGCCCTTCGCGCCCGCGCGCGGTTACCAGCCCGGGAATGCATCCGGTCTGTCCTTCGAAATCGGCGATCCCTGGCGCTTCTATTCCCTCTTTGCCGCGGCGCACAATCTCGACGCGCTCAACCGCCTCATGCCCGCGCCTGAAATCGGAACCGCACGCGGCGAAAGCCTCCTCATCAATCTGCTCGCCTGCAACCACACCGCGCAGCCTGCAGAGATCGCCATCACGTCGCAGTTGCCTACGGGCTGGACAGATCAGATTCGGCACGATCAGACGCGCTTCACCCGCTATCCCGTCGAGCCCGGCGCGTGTTATCCCATCCAGGCGCGCCTCGCTGTCACACCCGACGCGCACGCCGGCTGGCAGCAGCTCACGTGGCGGGCCACTGCCGGCACGCAGCCCATCGGCAGCGTCACGATGGATATTTTGGTTGGAAAATCCGGAGGCCTGCCGCAGTAGCTTGTCGCCTACTGCCCTTTGCGAAAGCGATTCGCCTTGTCGAACTCGTCACGCAGCTCCGGCGTGCGCATGTTCTCGCGGATATGCGCGAGGCGTTGCTCCAACGCCAGAAGCGCCGCCTCAATCGCCGCGCTGTTGGTGTGCGCAATGTCGCGCCACATCGAGTAGGGGCTCGCGCCGAGCCGCGTCATCTCGCGCAATCCACGTCCGCCCACGTCCTTCAGCTCCGGCGCTTCGCCCACCGCATCTTCCAGCAGCGCGCTCAGCCCCGTCGCCACAAACTGCGGCAGATGGCTCACCCATGCCACCAGTTCGTCATGCCGTTCGGCGTTCAGATCGATAATCTTCGCGCCGATCGCCGCCACCCACACACGCCATGCGCGAATCAGCTCCACTGACTCCGCCTCGCGCTTCCATTCTGGATCGTCTGTGAACATCCACACCGCGCCGCGAAAGAGCGTCGCATCCCCGAGCGCCGCGCCGCCGCGTTCCTTGCCCGCCATCGGATGACCGGGGAGAAACGCCGCGCGCCCTGCCCGATTGAAGAGCCTGTCTGCGGCAGACGTGATCTGCGCCTTCGTGCTGCCGACGTCGGTGATCAGATGCCCGGGCCCCGTCACGCCCGCCAGTTGCTCCATCCACTCGAGAATCGCGTACACCGGCGTCGCCAGCAGCACCACCTGGCTCGCCCGCGCCATCTCGATGGGATCAGCGGCAACCGAATCGATCGCGCCCATCGAAAGAGCCTGCTGCACCTGCTCCGGACCGCGGTTCCATCCGGTGATCGTGCCGCGATAACCCGCGGCACGCAGCGCCAGGCCCGCCGATGTGCCCAGCAGGCCCGTCCCAAGAATGGCGATGCGCTCGATCAATCGATCCTTTCGGCCGCGTAGCAGTGCCAACCGCTTACATCGTTCTTCCCACCGCCGTTGCAATTACTCGCAGCTCGCCCATCAGCTTCTCAAACTGCTCGAGATACAGCGTCTGCGCCGCATCGCTCGCCGCCTTGTCGGCATTGGGGTGCACTTCCACCAGAATCGCATCCGCGCCCGCCGCCACCGCTGCCTTCGCCATCGGCGCCACCATGTCGCGATGCCCCGTGCCATGCGACGGATCGGCCACGATCGGCAGATGCGACAGCTTCTTCACCACAGGGATCGCCGATATATCCATCGTGTTCCGCGTCGCCGTTTCATACGTCCTGATGCCGCGCTCGCACAGAATCACGTTGTAGTTGCCGCCGGAAAGAATGTACTCGGCCGAAAGCAGCATCTCCTCGATCGTTGCCGCGATGCCGCGCTTGAGCAGCACCGGCGTGCGCACCTGGCCCAGTTCGCGCAGCAGGTTGAAGTTCTGCATGTTGCGCGCGCCCACCTGGAAGAGATCCACATACGGCACCATCGGCTCGATCTGCGAGATCTCCATCACCTCGCTCACCACCAGCAGCCCGTGCTTCTCCGCCGCTTCGCGCATCAGCGCGAGCCCCGGAATGCCGAGCCCCTGGAACGCATACGGCGAGCTGCGCGGCTTGAACGCGCCTCCGCGCAAAAAGCTGCCGCCCGCCGCCTTGACGCGCTCCGCCGTCGTGAAAATCTGCTCGCGGTTTTCGATCGAGCATGGTCCGGCCATCGTCGCAACCTGCCGGCAGCCTACCTTCACGCCGTTGCGAAACTCCACCACCGTGCCTTCGGGACGAAACCCGCGCCCCGCCAGCTTGTACGGCGAGCTGATGCGGTGCACGTGCAGCACGCCCGCCAGGTTCTCAAACTTGCTCAGGTCCAGACCCGCCGTCGGACCCACGCCCGCCAGAATCGTCTGCGTCGCACCCGTCGTGCGATGAACTCCCACGCCTGCATCCACCATCGCGTCGATCACTGCGTCGATCTGCTCTTCGGTGGCATTCTCCTGCATTGCAACAATCATCGCTTCTTCCCTGTCTCCGGCGCCTCGCTGGCAGTGCCCCCAACCGGGTTCTGCGCGCCTGTGCCTTGGCCCTCGGGTGTTGCCTGGGCATTTCTTTCCGATGCCAACTCGTTCCGCTGCAATGCCCGCATCACGTCGATAATGCGCTCGTAGATATGCGTCAGTTCGATATCCGGCAGCGGCCCCTTGTTGGCCGCGCGCACGTTGGCGTAGATCACCTTCTCGCGCGCCGGCTCATACACCGGCAGCGAGGTTGCTGCCTTCAGGTGACCAATCATCAGTGCTGCCTGGGCCCGCTGGCTCAGCAACTCTACAAGCTGGCGGTCCAGCACATCGATCTGGTTTCGCAGTTCTTCCAGCGTCATTCCATCCTCGTGTTGCGCTTCGCCTCCGGCCTTCCAGCGCCGGCGCTCGTCGCATGGGAACTCAAGTTGAATCCATATCGGCCGCACCCGTTGCCGGGCGCGCCTTCGGGGGTCTGGATCTTTAACGGGCCGGTGCCGTTGCGGGCTGGCGCAGGCCCTCAATAAATCGAGCCACCGCGCCGGGTGCCGCTTCCGGAGACGACTTCCCCACCAGATCCACAATTGCGCTGCCAACAACCGCGGCATCCGCGAACTCCGCCACCTGCGCAACGTGTTCCGCGTTTGAAATGCCGAACCCCACGGCCACCGGCAGCCGGGTCCATCGCCGGATGCGCGCAACCAGCGCCGCCGCATCGGCCGTCAGGCTCTGCTGCTTGCCCGTAATCCCCGTCCGCGAAATCGCGTAGACAAATCCCTTCGAGTGCGTGGCAATCGCCTCAAGCCGCTCATCGGGACTCGTAGGCGCGGCCAGAAACACCGGCGCAAGGCCCACGCGCTCCATCTCCGCCAGATACTCGCCAGCCTCCTCGACGATCATGTCGATCACCAGCACACCATCGGCGCCGGCCTTCGCCGCATCATCGGCAAACCTGCGAAGCCCATAGCGAAGAATCGGATTGTAATAACTGAAGAGGATCAGCCCCGCTGCCGGCCGCGCCGCGCGAATCTCCGCCGCCAGCGCCAGCACATCGATCAGCCGCGTGCCGCGCTCCAGCGCGCGCTCGCTCGCTCGCTGAATCACCGGCCCGTCGCCCAGCGGATCGCTGAAGGGCACGCCCAGCTCAATCACATCCGCGCCGGCGTCAATGGCCGCAAGCGCAATAGCCCGCGTCGCCTCAAGGCTCGGATCGCCGGCCGTCAGGTACACCACCAGGCCGGGCCTATGATTGGGCTTGTGATTGAAGTTAATCGCCATCGGAATCGCTTCACGCTCCCCACGCGCTCTTTAGAGATGCAGCTCACGGGCCAGAATGCCCATATCCTTATCGCCGCGTCCGGAGAGGTTCACGACTAGTATGTCATGCTGCGCCATCGCCGGCGCGATGCGCAGCGCCTCGGCCACCGCATGCGCGCTTTCGAGCGCCGGCAGAATCCCCTCAGTCCGCGCCAGCTTCACCACAGCGCCCAGCGCCGCCGCGTCATCCTGCGACACATACTCCGCGCGCCCCGAGTCATGCAGCATCGCGTGCTCCGGGCCGATCGACGCATAATCCAGCCCCGCAGAAACCGAGTGCGTCGCCGCAATCTGCCCGTTCTCATCCTGCAGCACATACGAGAAGGTGCCCTGCAGCACGCCCGGCTCGCCGCCCTGAAAGCGCGCCGCATGTTCGCCCAGCTTGGTGCCGCATCCGCCCGCTTCCACGCCGATCAGCCGCACCTGCTTTTCGGGAATGAACTCATAAAACGCGCCGATCGCATTCGACCCGCCGCCCACGCACGCAACCACCGCCGTCGGCAGCCGGCCCTCTTTCTCAAGGATCTGCTCCTTCATCTCCCGGCTGATCACGCGATGAAAATCGCGCACCATCGTCGGATACGGATGCGCTCCCAGCGCGCTGCCCAGCAGATAGTAGGTCGTGCGCACATTGGTCACCCAGTCGCGCATCGCCTCGCTGATGGCGTCCTTCAGCGTCTTCGAGCCCGATGAGACGCCGCGCACCTCGGCGCCAAGCAGCCGCATGCGCAGCACGTTCAGCTCCTGCCGCACCATGTCCACATCGCCCATGTAGATCACGCACTCGAGGTCGAGCAGCGCGCACACGGTTGCCGTGGCCACGCCATGCTGGCCCGCGCCTGTCTCGGCGATCACGCGCTTCTTGCCCATGCGTTTGGCCAGCAGCGCCTGCCCCAGCGAATTGTTGATCTTGTGCGCCCCGGTGTGCAGCAGGTCTTCGCGCTTGAGATAAATCTTCGCGCCGCCCAGCTCTTCCGTCAGCCGCTTGCAATAGTAGAGCGGCGTCGGCCGCCCGGCAAAGTCCTTCAGCAGCCCGGCCAGCTCGGCCTGAAAGGCCGCATCCGCCTTCGCCTTGTCGTACTCATGCTCCAGTTCCTTCAGCGCGGCCATCAGCGTCTCCGGCACATACTGCCCGCCGTAGATGCCAAACCGCCCCGGCCGCGATTCCGATGGAGCTGATGGAAGAATCACCGATGCCATCGAGAGCCTCCTGCTGCGCAAAGAGTGGAACCTCTAGTGTACTAGGAGGGTGGCTTCGAGCCGCGAGACTGGCCGTCTCGATGAGTCAAAGGTAGACGCCGCCTTTGCTTTACTTTTGCTACAATGTAAAGCGCAGGAGGATTCCGTCGATGGAAGCCAAACTCAGCAGCAAAGGGCAGGCCACTATTCCGAAGGCAGTACGCGAGCGTTTGCACCTGAAGCCGGGAGACCGGTTCAAGTTTTTCTTTCACCCGGATGGCGTACTTATTCTGCCCCGGATTCCAACCTCCCGGCTGAAGGGGATGATTCCGAAGCCGGCCAGACCCGTATCGCTCGTAGAGATCGATGCTGCCATTGAGGCGGGTGCAATCGGGAGATTCCGAAAGAGAAAATGATCGGCCTCGATACGAATGTGCTGCTTCGATACCTGGTGCAGGATGATCCCGCGCAATCCCGGCGCGCAACCGAAATTATCGAAAAACGGTTGACACTTGAGGAGCCAGGTTTTGTGAGTCTCGTAACGGTCGTCGAGATCGTCTGGGTGTTGAAAAGCCTCTTCGGGCGATCACGACAGGAAATCGCCGGCGATCTCGAGATGATTCTGGCTGCCGATACTCTCGAAGTGCAGAACGAGTTGGAGGTGTACCAGGCGGTAGTCGCCCTGCGGAGCGAATCCGGGACGTTCGAAGATGCCCTGATCGGCGCGCTCGGAATCTGGAGGGGCTGCTCCACGACCGTCACCTTCGACCAGAAGGCAGCTCAGAAATTGCACGGATTTTCGCTGGTCTGATGCGCAGGCGCGTCGCTACGCACCATCCCCGGCCGGCGTCACCTCGACCCCGCCCTGCCGGAAGGCGTAGTGCAGAATCCACGTGCTGGGCGCTGCGGCGGGCTTGAACCGCCATTGCCGCGACGCCTCGAGCGCGAGGTTCGCGAAATAGTGGCTCGGCCCCGGCGACTCAAGCGTAGCGTTTGAAACATTGCCGCTCGCATCGACCGCCACGCGCACAGCCACTCGTACCGTTCCGTGAATCGTCGCACTCGCCCTGGCCGGCACCTGCGGCATCACCTGCGCAAGCACGGCGCCGTTTGCAGCCGGCGCTTCCACTGGGCCTGCTGCGGGCTGGGCTGCCGGTTCTGCTGCACGTTGGGCCGCATGGCCGGCACGGGGAGTCTGCACCGCCGGCGGATTCGGAACCGGCGTGGCATCAGGCGCGGTCGCAGCCGTGGTCTCCTGCGCCGGTGTCGCTGCGCTCTCGGGTGGCGCGCTTCTGTGCGCACTGAATCGCCAGAACGCAAGCACCGCAAGCAGCACCACAACGGCCACGATGATCGCTGCCACAGGAAGCTTGCCCGGCGCAAGCTTCTCCGCGATACGTGCCGACGCCGGAAGCTTTGGAGCCGGTTCGGCGGAAGGCGCGAGCTGGGCCCGCACGTCCTCGACCGTGCATCGCATTTCTGGGTCGCGCCTGAGACACGCACGCGCAATGCCGCCAAAGGGCTGCGGCATCGATTCCGGCACCGCCGGGTCAGGCGCACCGGACCTCTCCCGGCTCGGCAGCTGCTGCGTCAGAGATTCAACCAGAGTAACTCCGAGCGACCACACATCCGCCGCCGGAGACATCCGCGTCGCGGTCTCCGGCGCGTCATAGATACCCGGCGTCGGCAGATGCTTCCAGAGCCGCCCGGAAAGGTACACTCCGTCCACTGAAAGCTTCAACTGATCGTTGACCACCATGATGTTCGATGGCTTGACGTGGCCATGCGCGTAACCCTTCTCGTGGAGATACGAGAGCGCATCGAGAACCGGCCCCAGCATGGCGCGGGTTTCGGCCACCGTGAGCGGACGCTCGGGAACAATCTCGCCCAGGTTCTCTCCGGCGCATTCCGTCACCGCATACAGCAATTCGGTGTCGTCGATGCGGCAACTGCCCGAGTGAAACAGGCGCATCAAATGAGGATGAGAGAGCACCGTTGCGGCTGCCCACCCGGCCATGCGAGCATCAGCGTCGCGCACATCTGCCGGAATCAACTTGATCGCAGCCCTCTGCGGCGGATCTCCCGCAAGCTCGGTCAGAAAGACGCCGCTCGACGCGCTTCCGCCCAGCCATTGGCGAAGCGTAAACCTTCCGTTGATGACCCGGCCTGCCCAATCAGCGCGAATGACGGATGTGCTCATAGCGAACCATCGCTCCCGATCGATTTTGGCTCCGCAACTTCAGTGCTCAGTATCCTCGCCCGACCGTCGTCCTCCGGTCAAATGGCCGCCTGCTCTGGGGCCGGTCTACTCCTGGCGCGTCCTGTGCACGCACTTTGCACATTATTTCCCCATTCCGGGGCAAACTGGACCTGCGCGCACTGTGAATCGCGCACTTTGGAATCTCAGACAGACGGTACCCCCGCGCCGCCCCGGAAAGTAATCGGGAAATCCACTGAGATTACTGCGAAGAATTACCGCTGCAGCGAATCCGCCAACTCGCCGTTCGCACGCAGTCTAGCGCTGCGCCGCGCGCGCATTGGCAATAAAGGCGCGCACCTTCCCAGCGTCCTTGCACCTGAGTGCGCGTTCTACGCCGCTCACGACATCGACGCCCCACGGCCGCAGCGTCGCAATCGCTTCGGCCACGGTCTCCGGCCTCAGGCCGCCCGCGGCGACAAGTCGCGTCTGCCGCGTGCCGTTGAAGAGCGTCCGCGCCGCCTCATTCCAGTCGAAGGCAACACCGGTGCCGCCAACGGCCGTCGCTGTGCGCGAATCCACCAGCACCGCATCAATGTTTGTGTCGTTTGCAATCGCCGCAGCCTGCTCAATCGCGCCAGCGCCAAAGTGCACCACGCGCAGAATCCTGAGTTCCGGCCCGAACTGCGCCCGCAGCCTTGCAGGCGCATCCGTTCCCGCGTCGGAATGCAGTTGAACGCCGGTAAGCCCGCATGCCTTCACTGTCGCGGCGATCTCATCGACCGAGGCATCCACAAAGACGCCGATCTTCTCAATCTCTCGTGGAAGCCGAGGCACAATCGCCGCAACCTGCTCCGCGGTCACGCGCCGCGGGCTCGGCGCCAGCACAAAGCCCACTGCATCGGCGCCCGCATCGGCCGCCAGCAGAGCATCCTCAACAGAGGTGTTGCCGCAGATTTTCACCCAGAGACTCATCGCGCCGCAACCGTCCCGGCCAGCAGCGCAGCCAGCGCCGCGCCGGGGTCGTGCTGCCGCATCAGGCTCTCGCCGATCAGAAACGCATCGAACCCCGCCGCGCGCAGCCTGAGGATATCCTCGGCGTTCGAGATGCCGCTCTCCGCCACGCGCACCACGCCGCGCGGAATCCGCTCGACAAGCTCAAGCGAAGTTTCAAGCCGCACCTCAAAGGTCTTGAGGTCGCGATTGTTCACGCCGATCGCATCCGCGCCCGTCTCGCCCAGCGCATCGAGAACGCGCTCCAGCTCCGCTGCCGTATGCACCTCAACCAGCACGTCGAGCGCAACGGCGCGCGCTGCAGCAGAAAGCCGCTTCATCTCAGCATCGGTCAGCGCGGCGGCAATCAGCAGAATCGCATCACCCCGATGTGCCCGCGCCTCGACAACCTGGTACTCCTCCACCATGAAGTCCTTGCGCAGGCATGGCAGCGGCACCGTCTCCGACGCAATTTCGAGGTTCCGCAGGCTGCCCTGAAAGAACGGCTCATCGGTCAGGACGGATAGGGCCGCCGCGCCGCCGAAGTGGTAGCGCCCGGCCAGCCACGCAACATCAAACTCCGCGCGGATCAGCCCTCTCGACGGCGAAGCCTTCTTGATCTCGGCGACTACCGCCGGCTCCTCGCCGGCCCGCCGCCGCAGCGCCGCCGCCCATCCGCGCGGCGCATGGGCCTGTGCCATCCGCTCCAGCTCGCGCAACGACACCTGTCCCTTCGCCGCCGCAACCGCAGCCCGCGTGGACGCAAGAATTTTGTCGAGGTGCGTAGACATGCGCTGCGACGAGTATACGAGAGCGTGCGTGGTGGGCCCGGAGGGATTTGAACCCCCAACCAAGGGATTATGAGTCCCCACGCATCGCTGTAAGCTTATGATAATAAAAGAAATAATAACGCAATCGAGCGTAATCCTAAGTAGCTGAGCGAACGTAACTTAGGCTAATTTGTCGAAGGTGAGAAAAGCTGACGAGTGTCCCGTCCTTGTACCCTCACTGTCCTTGTACCCTCACTAATGACGGTGGCTACCACGGTACTGGGGCCGCTTCCGCTGCTATGGGAACCTGGTGTCGGAGCTGATGTTTCTGCTCGCACTGCAGCGCCAGTGGCGGGCGGACTCTGGTCCTGCATGTTTTTGACACTTTTGGTTTTGCGTGCAGCTTACGCGATCTGGCGTAGATTTCAATTTCGTCGCAGGATTGGTGAGATCTCGAACCAGAGCCGCTTCTCGGAACGCCAAAAACCGTCTCCGATGAGCACGCATCTGCGAGGTTATCATGAATCAGCCGACGAACCCGATGTCGGATGTAGTACGAAGAGACGCCGCAGAGCGATCTCCTGGCCAATCTTGGACCGGATTATCCACCCACGAAGCGGGCCAGCGGCTGTTGCAATATGGACCAAACAAACTCCAGCAAGCAGCGGACACACCGATCTGGCGTGTTCTCGTCAGACAGTCTTTGGAGTGTTCCAGATCTCCGAACAGATCAGTGCAGCCGACGATTTTGGTTCTGACGGATGGATGCTCTGGCATCCTCACAATCGATATGAGGGACTTGGCTTAGGGGCTGACGGACAGGTCAAGAACGCGGCATCAACTCCTCATTAGAGTGAACTGCAAATGGACGAGAGCGCCGTTCTCTGCTGAGAGTTGAAGGCACACTAAGAAACCTGTGGCTGAGCCCGCTATATTGGTATTTGCTTTATTGCCGGAGTTAGGGAGGAGCCGCGTGTCCTTGCGGTTCCGTGCGACATCGCTCTACTCGGAGCAATATCTAGATGCCCGAAGGGAAGGTTTCTGCGGGTTCTCCGAGCGGTGCTGTACCAATTGGCTCCAAGGGCTCCACGGCCCTGGTCTGGTCGAAATGTATGATGGCGTCGAACTGGTCCGAGAGACTCGCCCGAAAATAGTGGCTAGCAAGTTCAGAGGCTGGACGGTATACGACACCGATGGCGCGCTCGAGCATTGGTTCGCGTAGTCCATCAGCCACATGAGAACCCCTTTTCAGGTCGAGCGAAAAAGCCGGGACCCCGACCTGATGGAATAGACCTTCATAACTGTCCGATCTGGCTGGCAAGACCTGCTTCCGTTCCGCTGGACTGTCCCACGCGGATGCAGCTGTGACTGTTCCTGAATAGGTCGTAAAGCCGATGCTTCGACATTCATTGCCATAGTTTTCGCGAATGAGTTGTCCTATATTCCATTCTCCAGCGCGGACCATTTGAGTGGCGCGAGCATCGCCCACGTGTGAATTATGAGCCCAGATGACTATCTTTGAAGGTGCATGTTGAAACTCAAGATAATCCCTCAGCGCGCTGAGCGTTTCCATCATGTGCTGATCGCGAAGGTTCCAGGATGATACCGATTCGTGGAACATAGTGCGGTAGTATTCCTCGGCATCTTTGACGACGCGGGCATTCTGCTCCGCGTCGAAGAATCGCTCCAAGGCGACCAGTCCATCCATACGGGCATAGCGTAAAGCACTGTGCTGCAGATCGACGAGCTGCGATACCGCCTCGGCTTCACAGGAGGGACGTAGTCCCAAGCCTGCTGCATAGCCATAAGTCTGGGGATCATCTCCGAAGTTGTGGAAGCAGGAATAACAATGACGAGCCCGACGGGCTGCATCAGGATCGATCTCATCGAGGTAGCGGAGGACGCGCTCCATCGAAGCATGCAGGCTGTAGAGATCGAGACCGTAAAATCCAATGCGTTTTGGCAGCTCCAGGGCATCATTGAAGGTTCGCAGCCAGCCGACGAAATCAAGAATGTCAGCATTGCGCCACATCCATGCCGGAAACCGCTTGAAACCGCTGAGGGCCTGGACCGCGTCTGGATCAACATTGTCTCCCAGCACATAGCGATTCACCCTATACGCATCGGGCCAGTCGCCCTCTACCGCAATCGCGTTAAAGCCCTTATCGCGGATGAGACGCTGCGTGATTCTGGCGCGCTCCCGATAGAACTCATGCGTTCCATGAGAGGCCTCGCCGAGGAGAACAAAGCGAGCGTTTCCGATCAACTCGAACAGGGAGTCGTCATCGGTGGCCGAACCTGTCAGAGGATGTGCAGCCTCGCGAACCAGATCGATTACGATGGATAACGTCGCATCAATCATGAGTTAGCTCCCGAAGTTCGTGGCTTCTCAATCAGTCTGGTTATAGTCGCAATCATCAACGGGCCCCGGACACTTTGACGGAACTGGATCTTTGGTTTGATCGATCTGATACAAAGTTACGGGCGAACCAATCCGCAGCAACCTGTGCAACTTTCTCTAATGCCCCAGCTTCTTGAAAGAGATGCGTTGCTCCACGGACGATAACAAGATGTTTGTTCCGACATTGCAGTCTGTTGTGTGCCTGACGATTTAGACCAATGACCATCTCGTCCTTTCCTCCAACAATCAGCAGGACAGGGGCACGAACTACCCCGAGCGCTTTCCCTGCAAGGTCGGGCCTGCCTCCACGAGAGACAATCGCACTAACGAGCCCGGGCAGCCGCGCCGCAGCGACGAGTGCGGCCGCGGCACCGGTGCTGGCACCGAAATAGCCGATCGGCAAATTTCGGGTGGCTGGATGACGTGTAATCCACTGGGTGACGCCGACCAGTCTTTTAGCAAGTAGTTCGATATCGAAACGGAACTGAGCAGTTTGTTGGTCTACGGATTCTTCCTCGCTAGTTAGCAGGTCAAAAAGGAGCGTTGCGAATCCCTCAGCTTGAAGCACTTGCGCCACGTACCGATTGCGCGGACTGTGACGACTGCTACCGCTGCCGTGAGCGAATAGCACCATTCCTTTTGGATCATGGGGAATGCTCAAGGTCCCCTTAAGCAGTACGTTATCGAGATCGATCAAGACTTCGCTCTGACTCCCATCTTGGGAGGATTTAACCCGGGAACTCTTAGTCGCCAGTAGACTTGCTCGTCGAAGCAGCTCTTGCACTTCAACATCCTCAACCTGAGGAAAAGAATCGTAGAATTGACCGACTGCGTAAAACTCCTCCGGCGCGTGCACGCAGATAAGTTGATCTACTTCGGGCCTCAGCCATGCGCATGTGGAGGCGGGCGCTACCGGGACTGCCAGCACAAGTTTGGCCGGTTTCATCTGCCGGAGCGCGCTAATAGCGGCATAGACACTTGCTCCGGTGGCTATCCCGTCGTCCACAAGGATGACAGTTTTTTCTGACACATCGAGTGATGGGCGATTACCTCGATAAAGCAGAGCGCGTCGCTGCAACGTGTCCTTTACATCTCGAGTAACGCGCTCAATCTGTTGCTCGGAGATGCCTGCAGCCGCGATCACCTGCTTATCCAGATATCGCCCATCTCCAGCTGCTATCGCACCGAATGCAAGCTCTTCGTGTCCCGGAACCCCGAGCTTTCGGGAGAGAAATATATCCAGCGGGGCATTTAAGTCCTGGGCCACTTCGAATGCGACGCTAACGCCTCCGCGAGGAATCCCTAATACGATCACATCGTCCCGATTGGCATAGGAACCCAGTCGCGTTGCCAATTGGCGTCCTGCATCTATTCGGTCTCTAAAGATCATGGATTTACTCCAGCGCTTGCCATCTGAATCGACGCTGTTTGGGCGTCGTTATTATCTATTAGGACACTCCACACCGCTATGTGCAGTGATGTTTATCACTCACGTTCCTGACTGAACTCTGCCGATTTCAAGAGGGGTGATCACGATTACAGCCATCCGCCAGTCCATCTGCTAGTGTGAGGTCCCGGCATGGAACTATAGGGACATACCGGTCATCCGCCGAGAACTGGCGGATGAAAGGAGGTTTTATGAATGTCAAAGATGTGATGAGCAAAACACTTTTTTGCTGTACACCGGCCGATGCAATCCAAAAGGCAGCGGAGCTAATGAAAAACAACGATATCGGAGCCATTCCTGTGGTGAATGATTGCACGGAGCGGAAACTGCTTGGAATCATCACGGACCGGGATATCTGCATAAAGGCAGTTGCCACCGGGAAATCGACTGTCTCTATGAAAGTCTCAGAGGTGATGAGCAAGTTGCCGGTGACATGTGGTCCTGATGAGTCGATTGAAGCTTGTGAAGCCAAGATGGAGCGAAACCAGGTTAGGCGGGTGCCGGTGATTGACGCGAAAGGCACCTGTGTCGGGATCGTCGCCCAGGCCGATATCGCTCTGCGCGATACTGCAGAGCATACACATCACACCGTGGCCGCAATTTCTCAGCATCGTACTCAGTCTCAGATTGCAGCGCATGCATAGGCGGCATGATTCACTTAACATGAATGTTTATCAATGGGGTACGGATTTCGTGCCCCATTGTCCGGCCCCATTTGATAAACGAACCGATCAGTAGCGAAGAATAGCACCCACTTCGCCGAACAATGGCGCCATCGCTAAATCCGGCGCAATTATATTCGCTCCTGTCGATAGCGCCTTGCGCAGTAAGAGCTCTTCTGCCGGAAGGATTTTAATGTACGAACTTCCGCATGCTGGACAGAGATTACCGGTATTGAGCCATTTATGGCAGTTGCCACACTCGGTGACATCTTTGCTGGAAATATCTCCCAGAAAGAGAGTTTGCACGCGACCTGATTCCAGCTCTCGTAACACTGGGTCGACGCCGACGGCACTTAAAACGGTCCCTTCCCGGACACTTTCCCAGAACCGAGTATATTGTTGCCGTTGCTTCCCGGCGATCACTAGCTTAGCAGCCTGAACGATTTCATCTGGCGTCATGTCGAAGCTTGAAAGATGAAAGCGCCCCGAAATCACGGCTTTCATGCCCGCCTTGACGAGCTGAGGCTCGAGTTCAGACCAAAGTTCCTCCCGGCAGCCGACAACAAGGAACTGGCAAGGTAAATCCTGCAAAAGTTCATGCACGTCGCGGGCGAGTGATCTAAAGTATGCCTTCGTGCGTTCTCTTACGTTTCCCTCAATGTGATGAGACCAACCGACACGCGAGTCTGCTGCAGCCACGGCTAAATCCTCGGAAGGTAACTGGTGGTGCATCTCGTGAACTTCCGTACCATGGGCGATAAAGATTCTCGCTTTGCCGTGCTCGATAATTGCTATGCAATATGGGATACAGGCGTCCATCGCCCGCAGTAGCGGGACAATCTGAAAACGCTGGGCGATCTCCAGACGACTGAAGTCTCCACATGCGGGCAGGTCGATTTCTTGCCAGATCTGCCTATCGCTACATGCGAAGATCGCCTTGAATCGACTGGGAGAACTTCGAAACTCCGGCTCCATACCAAGAATTCGTGCTAAGTCCTTCGACAAACCGTGGTTGGCGTCATCGGATTGTGATTTATCTCTGGCTGTCTTTACAAGATGTTCCAACGTTAAGGCTTCTTCGCGGTGAGCTTTATCCGAGAAGGTGGACCGGTTGAAGTACAGTGTGACTGCGTGTGATTCTTCGTCACAGACATTAGCAAGTTTTGCGAGAGTTTCGGAAGAAAGCAGATCCAAAGAGGGAAGGACGGACGGGACGGGCGCAGTCTTCATACGATTTCTCCTACCGAGAAGGATCACTTTATCGGTTCGAAATACGAGACCGCAGTGATCGGAATCACACATCCTTTGCCTCGTGGTGCAGTGTTGTGATCACAATCACCGCAAGGACTCGCCAATAGGAGAAGACTCATAGCTTTGGAGGCGATCTATGGCATTTAAACAGATCTGCTTCGAGTCTGAATCTCGCGAAAGAATTCTTAAGGGTGCGACGCTGTTGGCCAACGCGGTACGTGTGACTCTCGGACCAAAGTCGAAGTGTGTCCTTATTGAGAAAGCCTTTGGAAAACCCATCGTGTGCAATGACGGTGTGACCATCGCGAAGGAGATTAGTCTTAAATGCCCGGAAGAAAACCTTGGAGCCAGCATGATGCGAGAGGCGGCTGAACGGACCGGTGATGCCGTAGGCGATGGCACGAGTACTGCAACTATTCTGGCCCACGCTATTCTCGCTGAGGGATTGCGGAACATCACCGCTGGTACGAGTGCCATTGATTTGAAACGCGGTCTAGATCGTGGTCTTAACCTGGCAGTGCAGACCATCCGGTCACTATCTCGACCAGTAGCTAGTCGGAAAGAGCGTGTTCAGGTTGCGGCTGTCTCTGCCCATAATGATTCAAGTATCGGCGAGCTAGTAGCCGATGCCCTGGAGAAGGTCGGCGTAGAGGGGGTGGTGTCGATCGAAGAAAGCAAAGGCATCGAGACGGTTCTAGATGTAGTTGAAGGGATGCAGTTTGACCGTGGGTACCTGTCCGCATATTTCGTTACAAACACGGAGAAGATGCAAGCGGTTCTCGATGAACCGTACATCTTGCTGAGCGAGAGAAAGCTGAGCACTGTTCAGGATCTCGTTCCGGTGTTGGAGCAGATTGCAAAGACTGGCCGGTCATTGCTGATTGTTGCCGAGGATATTGACGGTGAGGCGCTGGCCACACTCGTTGTTAATAAATTAAGGGGAACCCTCGTATCTGCGGCGGTCAAAGCTCCGAGCTATGGGGACCGGCGGAAAGCTATGCTACAGGATATTGCAATCCTGACCGGTGGGAAGTTTTTAGCAGAAGAGCTCGGAATCAAGCTCCCAGACATCACACTCGCTGACTTGGGAACTGCAAAGCGTGTAGTCATAGATCGCGAGACAACGACAATCATTCGGGGTGGCGGGGCGAAAGAAGCGATCGAGGGTCGCTGCAATGAATTACGCAAGGAAATCGAGAAGTGTACGTCCGACTATGAGCGAGAAAAATTGCAGGAGCGCCTGGCGAAGCTGGCCGGCGGTGTCGCTGTGATTCGGGTAGGCGCTCCTTCAGAAACCGAGATGAAAAATCGAAAAGAGGCTTTTGAAGATGCTGTCAGCGCAACGAAGGCAGCCATAGCCGAGGGCATTGTACCCGGCGGCGGCCTAGCACTGCTCCGCGCAGTGGATGCAATCGCACAAGAGGAGACAAAATGCGACGGAAATGAACAGATCGGGGTGCGCGTATTGAAGCATGCATTGGAAGCGCCTGCGCGGCAGATCGCGATAAATTCTTCCGTGGATGATGGTGTGGTGGTGGAGCGGATGCGGACCGGTACCGGAAATTATGGCTTTGACGCTGCTACAGGAGTCTATGTGGACTTGATGCAGGCTGGCATCATCGATCCCACGAAAGTACTGCGGATAGCCCTTGAGAATGCGGTTTCGGTCGCTAGTATTCTCCTCCTGACCGAAGCCACAGTCACCGACATTCCTGAGGGTAAAACCCAGAGTAGCGCGGGGCAATATGCAGATGTATAGGGAAGTCCATAAGGAATGTATTCAGACTTCTTGACGGCCATGAAGCGACTTCAAATCCTTTTTCATGAGGACCCCTCAGTGAAAGGGAGGCACTAAAAGATGCTCACGCATACCAACTGTGACCGGGCAAAGATACACTCTTCGCGAGCTTCCGGACTAATCAGGCTGTTAAGTTTGTCTGAGGTATTATCTTCGGTCCACTTCCGCATTCGTCCCCTCGGCGCGAGGCTTGTCGGGCAAATTTTTCCTTGTCAGGAAGCGAGTGGATTGCAGTTTCTGATTGTTGGGGATCAGTGCGCATAGGAAACACATTCCTTTTGGGAGATGACTCAAAGTAAACGACCGCGAACTGCGAGCACGCCACACTTTGCATCGCGGACGATATGTGACAGGGTTGACCCCGGAGCATGATCGGCCATCGGCGGACGATTGCGTAGCCCGACAACGATCAAGCTGGCTGCTTCCGATTCCGCAACGCCAGGGATGACCTGTGAAGGCGAACCGTACTCAATGCGGATCTTGGGTTTGCAGAACTCTTTTGCGTCCGCTGGAAGAAGGCTGAGAAGCTGATGTTGAAGATGGCTCTCATCGAGATCGGACTTTGCGCCCGGTGTCCTTACGTTGTCTTCAACCACATGCAAGAGCGTAAGCCGGCCGTCGCTACCCTCCGCGAGTGCTGAAGCATACTGCGCGGCACGCAAATTGCCGACATCCAGGTCGGTACAAAATAGAATCGATCTGAAGGGGTGACGCTCGATGTGAGAGTTTGGCCCTACGATAAGGACAGGCTTGGAAGTCCTGCGCAGCACAGATTCGGCGACCGAGCCGAGAAGCAGCCGCTCGATGCCACTCGCGCCGTGTGACCCAAGAACTAGAAGGTCAATCTTTTCGTCTTTGGCGACTTGCTCAATGAGATCAACAGCCCCGGCACTCGCGACTGTCGTATTTACCCGAAGCCCTGTCAGCCGCGGATCGCTGGCAACGAGTTTCGCCATCTCATCTTTTGTAGCTTCGAGTTCGGTCGTGATTATCTCTGCCGGCATAGAACTCTGCCCATCTCCATAAACAATGGGTGTGACAGCGTGAACTAGGAACAGCTCCGATTCAAAGATCTGGCTGATAGCGATAGCCATATTCAATGCATGGTTAGCGGGTTTGGAGAAATCCGTTCCCACCAAAACCCTCTTAAAGTGGACATCTTTGGTAGAGAGATGGACATCCTGCCTATCCCTGGAGGAAATCGTGTTGGAGACGGGAAGCATATGCGTACCTCGCAAGATCTTTCACGAAATGACTGAAGCGAAATATTGTCTGAAAGGAATGCTAGATCGACCTTGCCTAGAATGCCGTGATTTGGATCACAACGCGAACTGTCGCGCGGCTTATTCAGATGACCAAGGGCAGCCAATTACTCACGCCGCTGGATAATGTATGGAAACGCCAAAGTCTTGACCTTGTATGGCGTTCAAGGCGGACCCAAGGAACCGGCGGCTGTACGCTGAGGAGGTCGTCGCAACTGTATTGAGTGGCGTGCAAAACCATGTAATTGCGCGGATATGAAGCGTCACATGATTCATTGCGAATTACGATCGTGTAAAATGTCATAACCACGGACAATCAATCTGCGAGTCGCTCATTGACCGCAGTAGCTTCCGCAGTGTTCAAGACGGGCGCGGTTCAGCCTTGAAATAGCCACCTCGCAGGTCGTGGTGGGCCCGGAGGGATTTGAACCCCCAACCAAGGGATTATGAGTCCCCTGCTCTAACCGTTGAGCTACAGGCCCTGATTGTCATTAACTACTGTATCATGTTTATCTTACATCCATCTGCAGGCTATCTTCCCGAGCATCATTTTAGTGCCGGTGTCCCTTCTGGGGTCAGTTGCTTTTTCGTTTCCATCGCCGGCGCTGCGCGATCGCTCGACTGCGTGCTGCTTTCAGAGTACCGAACAAAATTGGAAAGCCACATTCGAACATCAATCCTTCGCTCAGCCTGCCGACCGTCTCGGGGCCGAAGAGGCGTTGAAGTTCATTCACGAAGAGTCTGACTTCGCGCGCAAATGAAGACGATGCCACCGGAGGTTGGCGAGGCATTCGCGAAATTGCAAAACAATGTAGCTTCGCCGCGGACACGAGCGGGGGAGACACCTATTCCACCGGACAAGGGACGCGTCGGCGGGCCATCGGCCTCTTCAAACCCCCACTAGAGCCTTCTCGCAGTTGCGCCTGAGCCGATAAATTGGAGCGGGCGGATAATCTTAATACTGGACTGAATCTCCCGCGATTGGTAAATCCAGGGCAGCGAGGGTCACCATGAGCATCACCAACTTCCATGTTTTGGCCAAGCCGATCGGGCCGATCTGCAATCTCGACTGCAAGTACTGCTTCTATCTCGAAAAGGAGTCCCTCTATCCGCAAGTCTCCAAGTGGTCCATGCCCGAAGAGGTTCTCGACAGCTATATCCGTCAGTACATCGAGGCTCATCCCACGCCGGTGGTGAACTTCGCCTGGCAGGGCGGTGAGCCTACGCTGCTCGGCGTCGAATATTTCCGCAAGCTTGTCCAAATCCAGAAGAAATATGCCAATGGCAAGAACATCCAGAACGCATTTCAGACCAACGGCGTGCTGCTCAACGACGAGTGGGCCGCGCTCTTCAAGGAAAATGGGTTTCTCATCGGCCTGTCGATCGACGGGCCGCGCCATCTGCACGACGCCTACCGCGTCGACAAGGGCGGCCAACCCACCTTCGACAAGGTGATGCGCGGGATGGAGACGCTGAAACGCAATGGCGTCGAGTTCAACACCCTCACCACCGTGCACCGGGCCAACGGCGATCACCCGCTCGAGGTCTACCGGTTTCTCAAGGAGCACGGCAGCGGCTTCATGCAATTCATACCCATCGTGGAGCGGATCGCGCACCAGGTCACTGCGGACGGTCTGCAGCTCATCCAGCCGGATTTTGCTGGCGAGGCGCAGGTAGCCTCCTGGTCGGTCGAGCCGCGCCAGTTCGGACGGTTTCTCTGCGCCATCTTCGACGAGTGGCTGCGGCAGGACGTGGGCCGCACGTACGTGCAGATCTTCGACGTGAGCCTGGAGATGTGGACGGGGATGGAGGCGAGCCTGTGCATCTTCCGGCGGCAATGCGGGGCAGCGCTGGCCATCGAGCACTGCGGCGACGTCTACTCGTGCGATCATTTCGTGTACCCGCAGAATCGGCTGGGCAACATCATGGAGTCGCCGCTCGAGTCGCTGGTCGCTAGCGAGCAGCAGCAGCGCTTTGGCGAGGCCAAAGAGACAACCCTGCCGCGCTACTGCCAGGAATGCGATGTGCGCTTTGCCTGCAATGGCGAGTGTCCCAAGCACCGATTCCTGAAGACACCCGACGGCGAAGCCGGGCTGAACTATCTGTGCGCGGGCTACAAGATGTTCTTCCGCCACATCGACCCGTACATGCGCTTCATGGCAGCGGAGCTCGCCGCTGGCCGCGCACCTGCGAACGTGATGCGCGCGGTAGCAGAACAGGATCGTCGCGCCGCCTTCCAGAGGGCAGGCCGAAACGATCCCTGCCCCTGCGGCAGCGGGAGGAAGTTCAAGAGCTGCTGCGGTAGCGGACTGCAGGAAAGTTCGAATTCCATTACCGTCGGTTGATTGAAACATGGGAACGAAGAAATCCGGACGGGAGGTGGACCCGACCCGCGCGGCATGGCTCCAGCTCGGTCCTTATAAGGATCGAACTCGCTCGCTCCGGCTTTTTCAGGCTTCCTTATTTCATTCGACGGGTACGCCGTTGTAGGATTCGCCCATCATGGCAGTCAATCTTCGCAGCCGCTTTTCGCATTGGGTAACGGAGTACTGTGTAAAGCCGGCGGCGACTGCGGGCTTCTTCGTTCTGGTTGCGCTCTTGTGGACCTTCCCGCTGCAACACGTGATGGCCTACCCGTTCGTCTTCCTCTTCCTCGGCGCAATTATTGGCAGCGCGTGGTTTGGAGGCCTCATCGCGGGGGTCTTCGCCATTGTCGCTTCCTACGTCGTGATCGTATTCTTCTTCATACCTCCGCTCTATTCCCTGACAATCGGGGGGCCGTTCCGCACCTACGTCGCGGCGTACCTGGCCTGCGGCACCGTCTGTATCGTTGTGAGCGGTATCCGCAAGCACAGCGAGCGGGTCATCCGCATGGCGAAGGACGACCTTGAATCCACCGTGCAGGAGAGAACTGCCGAACTGCAGCGCTCCAACCGCGAACTGCTGGAACGCGAACGCCAGCTCAAGCTGCTTACCGAGTCAATTCATCAGCAGATCTGGAGCGCGGACGCACACGGAAAGATCGAGTACTGTAATCAGGATCTGATCGATTACGCAGGGAAAAGTCTCGATGAGCTGAAGGGGGAAGCATTTTTCGATATCTTCCATCCCGACGATGCTTCAACCTTTCGTGACAGCTGGGAAGCGGCACGCTCGTCGATCGCGCCGTTCGAGTTGCAGGCGCGCGTGAAATCGGCTCATGGCGGTCACCGTTTATTTTTGATTCGCGGCATCCCGCAGCGAAACTCTGAAGGCGAAATTGCACGCTGGTATGGCGTCCACATCGACATTGAGGACCAGCAGCGCGCGCAACAGCGCCGCCAACTCGCGCAGGAGGGCTTGTCCAGGTCAAGTCGCAATATGACCCTGGCGGAGATGGCTGCCACCATCGCCCACCAGCTCAATCAGCCGCTGGCGGCCTTGTCCACCGATGCATCCGCATGCCAGCAATGGATTAAAAGTGAGCCGCCGAATCTGGAGAGAGCCAATGCCGCGGCTGAGCGAATTGTGCGGGACAGCGCTCGAGCAAGCGCCGTCGTGGGCAGGGTACGATCCCTCTTCAGCAAGAACGATTACATCCGGCAGCCTACCGACATCAATCTGCTGATCATTGAGCTCGTGTCGCTATTGACCGATGACGCCAGGCGCCGGAGAATCTCGATTGATCTGCAGCTCGGGGAGAATCTCCCCAAGGTCAGCATCGATCCCGTTCAGATTCAGCAGGTGCTTCTCAATCTCGCGGTAAATGGAATGGACGCGATGCAAGAGGCGGATGGGCCGCGTGTACTGCAGATCAAATCCTTCTCGCGTCTGGACACTGAAGTTTCCGTTGCGGTCCGCGATTCGCGGGACTGGCCTTCCCGAAAAAGTGCAGGAGCGGTTATTCGAGCCGTTCTTCACCACCAAGGTCGATGGAACGGGGATGGGACTGGCAATTTGCCGTAGCATCATTGAAGCTCATGACGGCCGCATAGCGGGCTCAACTTCTCAGAGCGGCGCTGTTTTCGAATTTGTATTGAAAACGAACGGATGAAGGATAAAGGCATAACCGAGACAGTGTTCATCGTGGAAGATGATGCCGGGCTTCGCGAGGGGCTTGCCGACCTGCTTGATGCGGCTGGGGTGAAGGCCGCCTGCTTTTCCTCGGCGGAGGATTTCGTTGAACACTGGACCGGAGATAAGGCTGGATGCCTTCTGCTCGACGTTCGCCTGCCCGGCATGAGCGGGATGGAACTGCAGGACCGGATGGCCGAGCTGGGCATTGCGCTGCCGGTCATTATCATGACGGCCCATGGCGATATTCCGATGGTTCGCAAGGCGCTCAAGGCCGGTGCAGTTGAATTTCTGACCAAGCCCTTCAGCGGCGAGGAACTCTTAAGCTCAGTCCAGCAGGCCTTCAGCCGCGATCGCGTTCTTCGCCAGGCCGAAACGCAGATGAGCACGATTCAGGCGCGCTTTGAGACGCTCACTGAACGCGAGCGGCAAACCTTGACGCTTGTCGCCGAGGGGCTCACCAACAAGGAAATCGCCGAGCAGCTCTACCTCAGCGTGGTGACGATCAAATTGCACCGCGGACAGGTTATGCGCAAAATGCAGGCCGAATCACTCGCCGACCTGGTGCGCATGTGGGAGAAGATCAAGCCTTCTGGCCGAGCGGCGCACGACGCGAAGTGAGCATATCTGCCTGCGCCCGTAAGGAACCCGTGAAGATTGGCGAGAACTATACCATGGGATAGTTGTCACGCCGCAACGCGCACCCTAGTCTTCTTCTAACGGGCAGCGATCCAGCAGACGCATCTTCATCGCAGTTCTTCTTGAACTGCGAGATCGCGGCAAATCCGCTAATGATCGAACCCGTCGTTTTCTATCAGTCTTGAGAATGCAATTTGTGAGGAACGGCAAAGCGCGCATTTGCCGACAGCGCACACGTGTATCGCGGAGGAGCTATGGGCACACAAGCACTATTAATCGAATTTCTGCTGGCGGGCTTTTTTGCCGTGGCCTGCTTCCGCGCCCGCACCGACGAAACATTCGACTTTCATGGAATGGCCCCCCAGCGCCTTTTCACCCTCACAGACAGGCTCGAGCGCCTTCGCCGCTCGCGGTGGCAATGGTTTGCCATGGTGCTGCTTGTCGTTCTTGTCCGCATGCAGCGGGGCGCTCCAATGGTCGCTGAGCTGACCGTGCTCGCTCAGTTCGTTGTCTTCCTTCTCTTGCCCACGGGCAAAGCAGTTCCGGAGGTTGCAGGCCGCAGATGACCGAATTGATGGAAGTATCGGATTTTCTTCGAACTGCTCATCGAAAGTTGCGTCTAGGCAGGTTCTCACGGGTGCCGATTGAATTGCTGCGGCTGGAGTGGAAGAGCAACTCGGTTGAATGTGACTGGTTGATGCGTCCTTCCGATCCCTGGGATAAGGACATTCCCACACGAGTAGCCGAGGAACATCTGACGCTGCAGGCGCTGGAAGACGCAATCTGCCTGCGCGATCTTGTTTTCCGATGCTTTTCCCAGGTCTCGACGGCGGAGTTGCGCATGTTTCGAGCCGACGCCGATCATGGCCTGGATCTGGTGATGACAGGAACCGTAAACCGCTCCAACGAGGTGATGCGCCGTGTCTCGTCGCTCGTTATGCGGGCCAGGCTTTGCGGCTTTCGCTTCACTCTGCGCGGCGAAACGTTGGAAAGCATGTCGTTTGGTTGTTTGTAGTCGGTCTTTAACTGGTCTGCAGAGTACTCCGGTCCCCCATGTAAACGCACTTCGAATCTCTGAACTGGCTTCAACAAGAAGGAGGAAATAGATGGCAGCGACAAAGTCGCAGGGCAGGGCATTCACGCTATTCATGGCGGGGCTGACAACAGCTTGCGCAGGAATCGCATATTTCGCGTCGGGAAGCGGCAAGCTGGCGCTCCTTGTGGGTGCCGTGGCATTGGCAGCTTCTCTGTTCATGTTGCACAGGATCAAGCCGCTTGAAGGCAAGATCGCGATCGGCGCGCAACCGGCCGTCAATGAAAATGATCGGCGTCGCCGTAGTATCTGCCGGGGTGGCTGACGGTGTTGTTCGGCCTGCACATCGCCTCTGGCGTGGGCGGCAGGATGGCGACCACGATCATCGGCCTGGCAATCTCGTTGGTCGGCGTCCTCTTCGTGTCTGCCGGCGGCCGCAAACAAGAACGCAATCTGGAAGTCGTAGGCACAACTCCCTCGGCGATGATCAACCACACCATGGAGCTGAATCGATGAGAATTGCTCGCATTGCAACCTGTATCTGCGCCCTCGCGGTAATGTTGACCGCCATGCGCGGGATTCGTGGCTCGCGCGGACGCCCAGCCTTCGGCGTCGGCCGCTGAGCTGAAGAGCGCGCTGTCCGCGGCGCCCACAACCTCCACTCTCGCAAACGGTGACCCAGGCGGCGCACTTACAGGCACCGTCAACGACGTTCCAGTCGCCGATGCCAAGACCGGCCTGACCCTCGGCGATGTCGCCAACCAGGTCGGCCAGAACAAGATCGGCATCAACTTTACCTGGACGCTGATCACGGGCTTCCTGGTCATGTTCATGCAGGCGGGTTTCGCGATGGTCGAAGCCGGTTTGTGCCGCGTGAAAAACGCCAACCATACCTACATGATGAACTTCTTCGTCTACGGGTGCGGCCTCTTCGCCTACTGGATCATCGGCTTCGCTATCCAGATGGGCGGCGCGGCCGGCAACGGAAACCTCGGTGGTCTGCAGCCGCTCAACGGCGAGCATCTGCTGAATATCTTCGGCACCAACTGGGGCATCTTCGGCCAGAACGGCATGTTCCTCTCCGGGCATTCCTATGACGTGGGCGTCATGGTCATCTTCCTGTTCCAGATGGTGTTCATGGACACGGCGCTGACCATCGTTACCGGCGCCTGCGCCGAACGCTGGAAGTTCCTCACCTTCGCCGTCTCCTCGGTCCTGATGGGCGCATTCACCTATCCGCTCTTCGCGAACTGGGCATGGGGCGCAGGATGGCTCTCACAGCTCGGAACCAACCTCGGGCTCGGAAAAGGCTACTGTGATTTTGCCGGGTCGGGCGTTGTGCACGCCGTCGGCGGCCTCACAGCTCTGGCTGTCGCTCTGATCATCGGTCCGCGCATTGGCAAGTTCAATCGTGATGGGTCTGCCAACGCGATCATCGGGCATGACATCTCGGCGGTGATGATTGGCTGCTTCATCCTGGCCTTCGGCTGGTTCGGTTTCAACCCCGGCAGCACCCTCGGCGCTTCCGGCGCCGGCTGCCTGCGCATCGGCTCCGTTGCCGTGAACACGATGCTCGCCGGATGTACCGGAACCTTCGGCGCGCTGCTCTACATGTGGATATTGAAGGGCAAGCCGGATGCGTCCATGAGCGGCAACGGCCTTCTCGCCGGGCTGGTAGCGATCACCGCGCCCAGCGGTTTCGTGAATCCGACTGGCAGCGCGATCATCGGCTTCATCGCCGGCGTGCTGGTTTGCCTTAGCGTGTCGTTCGTCGAGAACGTGCTCAAGGTCGACGATCCGGTCGGCGCCATCTCGGTCCACGGCACCTGCGGACTGTGGGGCGTTCTCTCGGTCGGGCTTTTTGCCGACGGCACCAGCAACTATGGTGGCGCATGGAACGGCGTGACCGGCTCGGTTACGGGCTTGTTCTACGGCGACGCGAGCCAGCTGGTTGCACAGCTGGTGGGTATTGCCACCCTGGTCGGCTTTGTATTCAGCTTCAGCTTCATCCTGAACTGGGTGCTCGACATCGTGATCGGTCAGCGCGTTTCCAGCGGAGACCGAAGTTGCCGGCCTCGACCTGCCAGAGATGGGCCAGCTCGGTTATCCGGAGTTCGTTTTCGTCCCGGAACCCGAGGTCCTTGTCGCCGCAGCCAGGGCAGCCGTCGCTTAACTTTGCCAATGGCATTCTCCTGGAGCAGCAGGGCTGGTTCCACCAGCCTTGCTGCCCCAGCTTTTTCTTGAACAACGGAGTTATCGATCAATGAGACGCACGATTGACCGTACCGCAGACAAGGATCAGTTCTTCCTGGCTCCGCATGCGGAGGCCCCTCTCGCTCTGCCTTCAGTTCTCGAACCAGAATCAGCTCTTCAACTGCAACGCATGTTCAGGGATCCGCGCGTCCTCGAGCCGGCCGAGCGGAAGGACCTGATTGCCAGCCTGCGCCGCGCGGTGGAGCTGGTGCCTCACGTACCCGAGGTGCGCGTCCTGCTTGGCATGGCGCTCAGCGTGGACCTGCAGGCCCAGGAGGCGATGGAAGAATTGCGCATCGCGGTTGACCAGGATCCCGACTGCTTTGTGGCCCGGCTCAAGTTCGGCGAGCTGCTCATGCGCCTTCGCGTCTGCGATCAGGCGGCTGAGCATACCCACAGAGCGGCGCAGCTGGCATCGAACACGGTGCAATCCGAGTTGGCGCGCCGGCAGGCCGCCACCCTGCGTACTATGCAGAGAGAAGGCATTGAACGCGGTGGCTACCGGGGGCTCCTGGGCAAGCTTATCCGCAAACCCAAACAGAGCACTTCAGCACCCGTTTTGGTTGGTTTCAAGTAGGAGAGGATGCCCGCAACTCTGCAATTGGCGCTCTTGATCGCCATACTGCTGCCGGCCAGCAAGATTGTTGCATCGATTTGCAGCCGCTTCGGGATTCCCGCCATTCTCGGCGAACTCATGGTCGGCGTCATCGCCGGACCAGGCTGCTTCAACATGCTGCATATGCGCATGTTCAGCGGAACCCCTGCTGCCGATGCCTTTCTTCTGCTCGCGCAGGTGGGCGGCCTCGTCCTCATGTTCATTGCCGGACTTGAGACCGACATTGACCGCATGCGCGAAGCCAGCGCGACGGCTTTTCTGGTTGCCCTCTCCGGCGTAATCTGGCCATTCTTTCTCGGCGCCGGCGTGGCGCACATGCTCGGCCTTCCCTGGAGCAGCGCCTGGTTTCTCGGCGGGGCCCTGACCGCAACCAGCGTCTCCATTTCAGCGCGCACGCTCATGGACGCAGGCAGAATGACGACGCCGGAAGCATCCGTCATTCTTGGCGCCGCGGTGATTGACGATGTAATGGGCCTCTTCGTCCTCGCTTTTCTCGCCGCTTCCTGCAGCAGCAACGTCAGCGCCTTTGGCCTCGCCCCCATGCTCTCCGACTTCCTGCAGCACCACTGGCTGTGGGCCGCCGCTCATCCGCTCGTCGTGCAGATGTCGTTGATCGCCGCTTGTGTAACTGGATTCTTCGTCGTCGCGTACGGCGCCGCTCAGCGCTGGTCGGATCCGCTGATGCGGCTCTTTCGCAAGCTCGATGCAAACGAGGCCGTGACCAGTTGCGTGCTTGCGATGGTGCTTATCTACGCGGTCAGTGCGGAGTGGCTGGGCAGTGTTGCCGGCATCACCGGGGCTTACCTGCTCGGCTACGTCTTTGCCGGCGCCAAGCTGAAGACGCTCATCGAGCGAACCTTTCACGCGATTGGCCACGGGCTTCTCATTCCACTCTTTTTCGTTTCAATCGGCCTGTCGAGCAATTTTCGTGCTCTCGGGGGTCACTGGCTACTCCTCGGCGCCATCTTCGTTGTCGCGGTTGTCAGCAAACTGTTCGGCTGCGGTATGGCGGCGCTCGGCATGGGCATGGGACCGGTGCCTAGCTTCCGCGTCGGCTGCGGCATGATATCCCGCGGCGAAGTGGGCCTGATCGTAACCGCGATGGGCGCGAGCACCGGCATCTTCAAGGAGCCTGAGGTTGCCGTGATGGTTACGGTTGTCCTGCTAACCACCCTCATCACGCCAATCATCATGCGCGGCGCATTCATGATCAAATGCGCGCAAGATGAAGATGAGAACGATAGCGGGAAAGAGATCGAGACCAGCGTAAGCACGGCCGAGTTCTCAACCGCAGCCGTCGAACTCCAGACAGAAGCATAACCGTCCGCCAGCCCCGCGTTCGCTTCGCCGTCCCGTCGTCCATGCTGAATTCTGTGGACGGCGATCCCGAATCCCGCATCTATTAGGGTGCGGCGCTGGCATCGGCCCCATCCTGAAATTCCATTCGGGCCCGCTGCAAAGCCATCATCAACTCTTCATGCAAGCCCGGCGACGAAATCCCTTTTTGGATCTATTGCTATGAAAGAAATAACAGCGTCGGCCGTTAGCGCGCCATGGCCCACAACCATCGCCGTTTCCGCTCTGGGAGCCGCCTTGGGCGGCACGATCGCGGGCCTGCTGGTCGTCGGATTCACCGAGATGCTCAAGGCCATGCTGGAAGCGGTTTCAGGACAGAAGACCTGGGTTCTCATCCTCATGCCCATGCTCGGTCTGGCGCTTTCGGTCCTTGTGCTCTACAGATTCGGCCTGAGCGACGATCAGAATCATTCCCCGACGCCGAAGCGGGCGGCGAAGTGGAGGAGCTTTCCTGCCGGCGCGGCCCGCTCGCATCTCACAGACGACATGGTGTCTTCCGCTGGCGCCGAAGAGCGGTTTCCGTGGCACCTGGCGCCGATCCGTCTGCTCGCCATCTGCGCCACCGTAGGCCTCGGCGGCCCCATGGGCACAGAAGCGCCCGCTGCCTACATCGGCGTAGCTACCGGCGCAGCTCTCGGCTCTCGGTGGCAGCGCATCGTGCGCCCCGCATCCGTGGGGGGCGCCGCAGCCGGCGTCGCCGTGCTGATGGGGATTCCCCTTGTCGGCACCGCATACATTCTCGAGCTGGGCCGGCGCCACAAGGCGCCACTCAACGCCGAGCGCGTCACCGCAGCTCTGGTCGGCGGCCTCGTCGGATGGCTTCTGAACATCTCCATGGGCGTCAACCTTATCCGACTGGTTGTTCCCAAGGAGCCGCCGCACAGCGTCTATCAGGCAATCGTCACCGCGCTGCTTATCGGGATGCTCGCCGGGTCCATCACCTCAATTGCAGCGGCAGCAATTTATAAAGCGAAAGCATGGCGCGCCACTCCGGCGGTTCGGCTCGTCCTCGGCGCAGTCACCCTCGGTGTGGCCGCAGTGATCATCTCGGCGATTGCTGCACCGTCGGCTGCTGTAGGTCCCGGAGGCGGAGCGATCACGTGGGTAGAGGGCGCAGTGGGCGCCTCCGCGCTTACCGTGCTGACGGTCGACGTACTCCGCGCCGTGGCCACCACCGCCTCCGCAGCGGCCGGCGGGTGTGGCGGCCTCTTTGTGCCCTTCCTCGCCATCGGCGATCTCGCAGGACGAGTCTTCGCACCGTCTCTTGCCGTGCCGAGTGACCTGGCCGGCGCCGCCGGAGCCGCCGGCGGAATCAGCGGAGGCTATCACCTGCCCATCACCGCCGTGGCGCTGGTTCTCAGCCAGGGGGGCCCTCGCCTCGCGGTCATCACCAGCCTCGCCACGGTTGTTGTTGCGGGATTCGCGGGCAAAGGCTCTGCCCTGTTGGTGGATCGTATTTTGTCTCCGGGCCAGACCGCGGATCAACTGCTCGCCGCCGAAATCGATCCCTACGCCTTCTAATGATCCTCAGCGAGCGTCTTCGCCCGCGGACTCTGCGATACGCACCAGCGCACTTTGCAGTCGAAGCGCATGACGGTTCGATGCGATTGGCCAGCTATCAGCTTTTTCAACGCTCGCCAAGCCGCGCCGCCCACTGACGCACCTTCTCAGTGGAGAGTGGCCGGCCATGGCCCTCGCTCGCGGCCATCTGCACGGCAAAGTTGCCCACCGTTGAGCTCTCAACGTTGCCGGTTTCGACCAGCTTCTTTGTATGCGCGGCCGTAAGCTGCGTGAGCAAAGAATTCAGCGAGCCGCCACCCAGAATATGAATGCGATTGAGAGGGCGGCCTGAAATCTCTTCCAGCTTCTGGAGCACGCTCGCGTAGCGGCTGGCCAGGCTCTCGAAGATGGTGCGGGCAAATACCGGCTCATTGCCGGCACGATCCTCGATCTCCGCAACCCCGGCGGCGCGCAACTGCTCGTTCAAGCGTGCCGGCATCTCCCCGTCCAGCATCAACGCAGGCGCGTCAACGTCAACAATCCCGGGAAAACCATCGCACGTCGCAGCATCTTCAATCAGCGCGGGCAGTTCCCAGGGGCGGCCGGCCCTCTTCCAGCTTTCGAGGCACTGCTTCAGAATCCACATGCCGTTCACGTTCGCATGAAAGCAGAATCCGCCGCCCGCAGCGCCCTGGTTGGTGAATCCGGCCTGCATTGCTTCAAGGCTGGCGATCGGCGCGGCGATCCGCGTGCCAACGAGAGACCACGTTCCCGAACAGATGTACGCAGCGCCATCGAGTGCGCTGCCGATTCCGGCAATCGCCGATGCCGTGTCGTGACATGCCGGCGCAATCAAATCGGTATCTTGGAAGGCAGCCTGTCCCGCGAGCTTCCCGCTCAGCTTGCCAACAACCGTTCCTGCCGCAACAATCGGCGCACAAGCGTCTCGGTCGAGTTTCAGTCGATCAAGCACTTCCTCTGACCAGTCGCTGGTCGCAAGATCCACCAGTCCGGTATGGGTCGCGTTGGTGTACTCGGCCACTCTGCCTGCGCCGAGCCAGTGCAGAACATACTCCGGCAGGTTCAGCCACTGTGCGCCGTCATCCACGCCGGCTGCCTTGTCGGCAAGAAGCTGATAGACCGTGTTGATGCGCAGCGGCTGAGCGCCCGTGTGCTGATACATCCACTCCGGCGGAACTCTTCGCTCGGCAACTTCTTTTGCGGCGATATTTCGCTCATCGCGATAGCAGAATGGATTGCCCAGAGGTCGTCCCACGCCGTCGAGCCTCATGTAATCCACCGCCCAGCCATCCACGGCAATCGAGGCGACGCCTTCCGGCGCCCGCTCCGCCGCCATCAGCAGGCCGGCTTCAAGGCCGGCGAGAATTTTGTCGAAGGGCCAGCGCAGCGATGCGTCCGCATGTACCGGTCCATTCGGGATGCGATGAATCAACGTGATCGCAGGGTTGCCCTCACGCCAGCGCAACAGAGATACACGGCAGCTCTCCGCCCCAAGGTCAATCGCAATACGGGCCCGCGCGTCTGATGGAGAAGCGGCCTCAAACGATGGAATCGACCGTGTATCTGCTTTCGATGAACTCATCGTCGCGAATTCCCCATCTCACGGAGCACGGCTCCTTACCTCAGCCTTCAGTGTCTTCGCGCTCAGCGGAGTCAGACGCCAGCGATTCCGGCGTTACCACGTGATGCCGAACGTAGTTATACGGTGGAACGCTGTGACCGCGCAGCAGCGCAATGCCGAGCTGGATCAATCGCGGCCCATAGGTCTCGACGCCATGCGAAACCGAGCCAATGATCGCGCTGTTGGCCTTGCGCATCTCTTCGAGCACTTCAGGAATGCAATCCTGGCCGGCGATGGCAAAGTCGCGCTCGCGTCCTGAATGGCGCGCCGCATCCAGCACGCCCAGCGCGCTCGAGTCAGTTGAAGCAGCCACAAGAATCCGCTGTGCATTCCGGTGCGTGCGTAGAAAGTCCGAGACAGCAACAAGGCTCGGCTGCCGCATGCCGCGCCCCTCAAGCCGCAGAAATCGCTCCGGCGGAATGCCTTCGAGCCGTGCGCGGATTCCCTCGAATGCGCCGGCAATTCTGCTCTGCACAAAGCTGCCTGCCTCTGAAAATCCAATGCCCAGCACCCAATCTGCTTTGCCTTTCCACCTGGTCACGGCATGCTGCGCCAGCAGGGCCCCCGCTTCGTAGCCGACCTCGAAGTTATCCACGCCAAAATAAGTGGCATTCGGGTGCGGCACATCGATAGCGACAAGCGGAATCTCGGCTCTCTTGAAGATGTGCGCGACGTGCGGCGCGACATGTTCCTCTACCTGGAACTCCAGCACCAGGTCCACGTGCTGCCGGACAAACTCCTCTGCATTCCGGATCGCCACATCCGGATCGTAGCGGTTATCCAGTTGCAGCAGTTCCACGCCAGCCGCCGCTGCGGCAGACGCGATGCTGGCACCCACCGCTACCGAGAACGGCATCTCGGCGCTCTGCGCCGCGAAGCCGAAGCGCAGCCGGCGCGGACGCGACACAAGGCGGTACTGCCCGCTCTGCCCCTGCGCCACGTAGCCACGATGAACCAGCGTCTTCAAAATGCGATAGACACTCGTCTTCGAGATCCGCGTCTGCTGGTAAACATCCTCAAGGGAAATAGGCCCGTTCTTCTCTTCCAGAAGCTCGAGAACATCCAGGGCCTTCGAGAGAATAGGAATCAGATAGAGCCGCTTGATTTTCGGTTTGGACAAGCCGACGTTCCTCCGAGCGACCGTAGCTGTCGAAGAGCTCTTGCGCCGCTTCAATTCTAAGCGTAGGTGGCAACTGACGCCATTTTCCCACCGCGCTCGGCGCTGATGCGCTGCACATAGCCGCTCTCGGCCAGGGCGGCTATGGGATCCTCGGGCAGGCCGCGCGCCTGGCGCCACTGCTTCACCAGCGGCCGCACGTCGAACCAGAACGCCCCGCGAAAAAGCTCTTCCGCGGCGACAATCTCGGTGCTCTGCTGCAGCTCGGCAAGCCGTTCACGGTCCACAAGAGCCGCCTTCAGCCACAACTCCTGCGCCGTCGCCACCGTCTGCACCATCGCTTCCACTTTCCCCTTGAGATTGTGGCTCTGGTCGATCATGAAGGCGATCTCCGCAAGCTCCTCCTGCCCCGCGAGGTGAATCTCGTGGAAGATGCGAAAGATCTGGTAAGGATCAATCGAGCCCAGGGTGAGGTCGTCATCGGCGTAGCGGCGATCGTTGAAATGGAAGCCGCCCAGCATGCCGGTGTGCAGCAGCCACGCCACGATCTGCTCGATGTTCTGCGCGGCATAGTGATGGCCCGTATCCACCAGCACCCTGGCCTGCGGGCCCGCCTTGGCGGCGAGGTGCGATGCCATGCCCCAGTCGGCAATGTCGGTGTGATAAAAGGCGGGCTCGAAAGGCTTGTACTCGATCAGCAGCCGCTGGTTTGGCCCCAGCGCGCCGTGCGTGCGCGCCAGCGCCTCCTCGAGCCACTCGATCCGCTTGCGTATGCTTTGCGTACCCGGATAATTCGATCCGTCGGGCAGCCACAGGGAGACGTCGCGCGAACCCAGGTGGCCCGCAATCGCTGCTGAATCCAGCATGTGCTGAATCGCCCGCTCCCTGATCTCAGCAGATGGGTTGCAGAGCGAGCCGAACTTGAATTCCTGATCCTGGAAAAGGTTGGGATTGATCGAGCCCGGTGAAACCCCATATTTGCTTTCGAGGCCGGCGATCGCCTCCGCGTCCGCAGTTCCCCTCGGCAGATCCCAAAGCACATGCAGTGCCAGCGTGGGCGTCGCCCCGGTCAGCTTGTGCACCTGGCCGGCGTCGCTGAACTTTTCTTCAAGAGTCGAAGCTGCCGCTGGCTGAAGGAATTTCCCGAACCGCGTCCCCGTGTTCGCAAAGCCCCAGGAAGGAATCTCAATCTGGAACGAATCAAGCGCCTCAAACGCCTGTTCCTGCAGTGCCGACTCTGATTTCATCTTTCTCTGCCCCTTCAGAGGAGTGCCGTTCCAAAAACTTCTGTTCTTCGTTGTTTCATGTGGCGCCGATCTCATGCGACCACCGGCCTGCTCAAAACCGTGCGCCATGCCCTTTACCAGAATTGCTGTTTCGGAGTGGCATCCTAGCGCAATTGAAGCTGGTTTGTCTAATGGAACATGTTGTTATCCGAACGGACCCCCGCCGCCGGCCACCTTCTCGTGACGCCATCCCGTGGAAGCTGGTCCGGGCCCCTGGCGAACTCCGATGAGCGCGATCCCTACTTAATACTACTCCTGCGAATTTCCCCTGTTTTAGCAACACTCTTCAGCAGAAAAGCGATTTTCTCAATAGACGGAATTGCCCGATACCGTAGCTTCTTCTTCCTCCCTAGCTGTTTTCAAATGAGAAATAAAATTCTACTTGACAATTGACCAACAGCATCGCTAGCCTCGCGGTGCATTTGGACCAGACTTCCCACTACCCTCCAACGCAGATAAGTTGGACAGGCGTTTCGCCTGAAGCTGAGCCAGTGCAAGGCAATTGAGCCAGATTTCAGGAGGTCAGGAGCATGCGAGCAGTCCGTTTGACCCTATGTTTGACCCTGTTGCTTGCCTTCAGCGGCAAGATGTTCGCGCAGTCAGGCGCAACGGGCACCATCCTCGGAACGGTATCGGATACCTCCGGTGCCATCATTCCCAACGTTGTCGTTATCGTGACCAATACCGGCACAGGCCAGGCATTCAAGACCGTCACAAGCTCCTCAGGCGACTACTTTGCTCCCGCGCTCAACCCCGGCACCTACTCAGTTTCGGCGCAATCCAAGGGATTCGAGAAGTCGGTCACCCGCGGAATCGTCCTTAACGTCAACGACAAGGTTCGCGCCGACCTTAGCCTCAAGCCCGGCGCGGTCTCAGAGACCGTTGACGTCACCGCCCAGGCGGTCTCGCTCGATACTGACAGCGCCGCACTCTCGAACCTGGTAAGCCAGGAGCAGGTGGAAGAGCTCCCCCTGAACGGGCGCAACTTCATGCAGTTGCTGCTGGTCGGCGCCGGCGCGGTCACGGTCGGTGGCGAACAGGCCACGATGCGCCAGGGCCAGGGCGCAGCCATCAGCGTCAACGGTGGCCGTCCTGAAGGCAATAACTACACGCTCGACGGCCTGGTCAACACTGACGCCGCCCTCGTGACGCCTGCTGTCGTCCTCTCGCAGGACGCCATTCAGGAATTCAAGGTTTCGAGCGGCACCTACTCCGCCGACCAGGGATTCAGCGCGACGCAGGTGAACATCGTCAGCAAGGGCGGCACCAACGCGTTGCACGGAGCGGTCTTCTGGTTCGATCGCAACAATGCCTTCGACGCCAAGCCGTTCCCCACTGCCAACGACTACCTCTCCGGTACACCGACTGCGAACCCGGTACTGCGTCAGAATCAGTTCGGCTTCGTCGCCGGCGGACCCGTCTATATTCCCAAGCTCTACGACGGCCGCAACAAGACATTTTTCATGGCCAACTACGAAGGCTGGCGCGTCACCAATGGCAGCCGTCAGGTCACCACCATGCCGAACCCAGCAGTCCTCACGGGCGACTTCTCGGCCGAAACCTATAGGGCGCCTGGCGGCTCGGGCTTGCCTGGCGGCCTGCTGCCGAACTACGGTACGGCAGATTGCACAAAGCTCCAAAGTCTTGGTTACAACTGCATGCCCGTTGACCCGCTTACCGGCACGAATTTCCCCGGCAACGTCGTCCCAGGGATAAGGCAGACCGGTAACGTCGGCGCAGTCGCCGTCAAGAACGGCTTCTGGCAGACGCCGACGATCGCCAATCAGCCCGAAGGCGCGACCAACTACATCAAGAACGTTGGATTCCCGTTGAGCCAGAACCAGCAGACCTATCGCGGCGACCAGAACCTCGGCAAGCTCGGTTCGGTTTTTTTCCGCTACACCGATGCGAACTACAACAATCAGGGTTCGTACAATTCCGGCGACCTGATCAATGGCTACGAGATCTACCAGCAGACGCAGACGAGCTGGACGGTGTCGCACACCATCAGCCTCGGCTCTTCAAATGTAAACAACTTTCGCTTCGGCCACCTCACAGCCAATGCGCCGCAGGGCGGCCCGCAGATCACCTCCGATGCGGCTTCAGCTCTCGGCCTAAGCGGCACTTTCACTACCTTTTCAGCGCTGCAGCAGACCTGGCCCAACGTCGGCCTCTCAACCTTTGCAAGCGGCGGCGGCTCGGTTAACTCCTACACCGGCTCCGACGGTCCAACCTGGGAGTACGCCGATTCCTTCAGCATGGTCAAAGGCCGCCACACCATCGGCATGGGCGTTGACTATCGCCGCTGGCGCCTGATCCGCAACCTCGATGATGATTTTTACGGTGACTGGAGTTTTGCGGGAGCCACAATTAATTCGAACAGCGTCGGTTGCACAAATCCGGCCGTTTCTGTAAACGGCGGAACACCCACGTCTCTCTGCGGCACCGGCAACGCCGTCGCGGACATGCTGCTCGGCTACTACGGCGGTGTAGGCGGATTCGTTCCCGGCCCGCTCAGCCCGACAGACACCGCCGGCAATCCGCAGGATCACGTCTTCGCCTACTTCGCGCCGTATGTAATGGATGACTGGAAGGTGACCCAGAAGCTGACCCTCGACCTCGGTCTGCGCTGGGACTACCGCCCCGCTGCATACGAGGCGTCCAACCACTTCTTTTGGCTCGACACGCAGAATGCCAACGGCGGCCTCTGCTACGCAGACAAGACGCTCTCAACTAACGGCGTAGCGCCGGGCGGCGATGGCACCAGCGGACCCATCCTTCGCTACTGCGGTTCTGTGCCTCACCCCGGTCCGAAGACACCCTTCGCGCCAAGGTTAGGGTTCAACTACCGACTGACGCCCAAGACCGTCATCCGCGGCGGGTACGGCATCTTCTACGACTCCGCCGAGGGCCGTGAAATCGACGACTCCGCCGATATCTACCCCTACAGCATCCGCAACAGCCTGAACCCCACCACCAACGCCGGCGTGCCCAAGCTCTCAAACAACATGTTCCCGGCCTACTCGACGCTCGGGCCGTTCCCGGCTTCGACCCTCACTTTCCTTGCGGTCATCGAGTCAGAAAATCCGCTGAACCCCTACGTCCAGTCCTGGACAGCAGGCGTGCAGCGCGAGCTGGCGAGAAACACCACACTCGAAGTGAACTACATCGGCACCCATGCGCTTCACCTCCTCGACCGCCGCAACATCGCCCAACCCAACGCCATCCCATCCGACAGCCTGGCCTTCTGCCAGCAGCAGGTCAATGGAAGCTATGTCAACCTTGGCGTAGCGCCCTGCAGCAACGCCAGCCGCCTGCCGTACAAGAACTTCACTTCGTTCTACATCGACAGCGACTGGCACGGCTACTCCCACTACAACGCGATGAACGTCAAGTTTGAGCATCGTGCACATGATCTGGCCGCGACCGCCGTCTATACCTGGGCGAACAGCAAAGACGACAAGTCGGCAGCCGCCGGCGTGGGCGCAACCGGTGCCGGCTACCAGGGCTTCATGGACAACCACCATCCTGAGCTCGACTACGGTCCGTCCGACTTCGATGTGGACCAGCGGTTCGTTGCCAGCTACGTCTACGATCTGCCGTTCGGCCGCGGAAAGAAGATCGGCGCCTCTGTGAATCGTGCAGCGGATTTGTTGATCGGCGGCTGGGAAACCACGGGAATCACTACCTTCCAGACCGGCTTCCCGTACAGCATCACGGCGAATGATGTCTCGGGTGTGCTCAACAGCCAGTTCATGCGCGCGAATCGTGATACCGGCTGCAACATCCACGCCAACCTCACTGAGGTGATGCAGCGCATCAACTTTGCCTGCTTCAGCCAGCCCGCTCTCGGTGTCTACGGCAACTCGTCCCGCAACTGGCTGCGCCAGCCCGGCATCAACAACTGGGATATGGGCCTGGCCAAGAACTTCCACTTCGCCGAAAAGCTCAACTTCAAGATCGCCGGCGACTTCTTCAATGCCTGGAACCACCACCAGTACGCCATCACCACCGGTGCTCTCATCGGCAGTGGATCGGGCGGTGGATCCTCGATCAGCAATTCGATCAGTAGTACGACCGCGGGCCAGATCGTGAATGCCTCCGGTGCGCGCGTCATACAACTGAGCGGAAAGCTGACCTTCTAACCGTCTCCTGTCCTACTCCTTGCTCCGCCATGCCAATCGGGGGTGGCGGAGCTTCTTTTTGCGAGATACACTCACGTGATGATGAGCATTCGAACCGGCCTCTGCTGCATTGCAATCTTCGTCTGCCTCGTTCCCGCCGGCACATGCGCGCAGTCGAACCAGGAAGCCGCTGCGCAGCTCTCCGCCGAAGGCCGCCAGGCTCTCGCGGCCGGAAATTTCGATCAGGCACAGGCCGCTTTCGAAAAGCTCTCAAAGATGGCGCCCTCCGTTGCCGAAGTGCACGCCACGCTCGCAGCCATCTACTTCAAGCAGCGCGCATACGAGCAGACGATCCGCGAAATCCACGCCGCACAGAAACTCAAGCCGGGCCTGCCGCGCCTCGACAGCCTCATGGGGCTTTCCCTTGCCGAGCTTGGCCGCTACAACGAAGCGCTGCCCAGCCTCGAGAAAGGATTCAGGCAGGCTGGCGATCCCGCCGGCAAGCGCATGTGCGGCCTGCAGCTCCTGCGCGTCTATACCGGCCTCAATCGTGATGCCGACGCAGTGACCACGGCGCTCGAGCTCAACAAGGCCTATCCCAACGACCCCGAAGTGCTTTACCACACTGGCCGCATCTACGGAAACTACGCCTACGTCACGATGGAGAAGCTGCACGACACAGCGCCCAACTCCATCTGGATGCTGCAGGCGCAGGGCGAGGCCAACGAGAGCCAGAAGAACTACGACGCCGCCATCGTCGCCTTCCATCACGTTCTCGAGATCGATCCTCATCGCCCCGGCATCCACTACCGCCTCGGGCGCATCTATCTCGCGCGTTTTCATGAAGCGCAGAAGCCTGAAGACCGCGACGCCGCGCTGCTCGAATTTGAAGCTGAGCTCACCGTCGATCCCGGCAACGGCAACGCCGCTTACGAAATTGCCAACCTGCAGGCAAGCAGCGGCAGACTCGACGAAGCGGCAATGCGCTACAGCCAGGTTCTCGATCGCTATCCCGATTTTGAAGAGGCGCTCGTCGGTCTTGCCGGCGTTAACCTCGACAACGAGAAACCCGCTGACGCCGTGCCTCTGCTCAACCGCGCCACAAAGCTTCGGCCCGATGACGAAGTAGCCTGGTACCGACTGGCGCAGGCAGAACACGCAACTGGGAATAAGGAAGGGCAGCGCAAGGCACTCGCGGAGTTTCAGCGCCTACACCAGACGACACCGGTGACGCTTCGAAAACCGACGGATGAAATCACTCCACAGACAATCGGCGCGGCGAGCAATCCCTGAGCCCGCCACAGAGGGAAGATGGCCCAACGCGTAGCTTTCCTGCTGAAGCTGAGAGAAGGCACCGGCCCTGATTACGACAAGGCTCACGCCGCGGTGTGGCCCGAGATGCTCGCATTGCTTAAACGCGCCGGCATCTCCGAGTACTCTATCTTTCGCCGCGACGAGCTGCTCTTTCTCTACATGCACATTGACGGCGACTTCGACGCGGTATGGGACAGCATCGACGCCGATCCCATCAATACCAGGTGGCAACAGGCCATGTCCGCATACTTCCTGCCGGCGCAGGAAACCCGGCCGGGCGAACGCTTCCCTTTTATGCAGGAAGTCTTCTACCTGCCTTAACGCGGCGAAGCCATTCAACAGACCTGAACATAGGGAATGCCAAGCAGCCGCGCCAGCCTGCTGAGCGTGCCGCCGAGGTGTCCGACGCCTGCCGCGCAATGATGCGCCGGCCCCTGCGCGTTCCAGGCCTCGACAAATCCGCGCGCACCGATCGGGAAGCGGTAGTGGCTGTTCGTGTTGCCGATGCGCAGCACCTCTCCGGGCACTGACTCGCCATGCGCCGCAAGCAGCTTGAATCCGTGCGTGCGATCTTCGACTACGGAGAGCAGTGTCACGGCCCCGTGCTTCACGCTCATCTCGACGGACAAACCGCGCCCTACCTTGCCGTGATACACGGTGAGCGGCCGCACCTTCGTCTTGCTCTGCGCAATGGCGATATGGCCCGGCCCGTCATGCCCCATCAGCACATGGTCAGCATTCAGGTCGAGAGCGTAGTACTCCGTGAAGGATCCCCCGGCGCCAAGGCAATCCATGATCTTCATCGCCAGCACATTCTTCACTTCATACTCGCCCGCCACGGGAATGCCGCGCGCTGTCAGCAGCGATGTGCCGAGAATGATCGAGCTCATCGTGTCCTCATTCGCAGGCACACCGCTCCCCATCGCGTAGTATGCGAGCGAATTGAGATCATGCGCCGCGACGAGCCGGTCGAGTGCAACGGACGTGCGCGCAGCCCGAGCCAACTCCTCCGCGGAACAATCCTGCTGCACGTCAAACTCTTCGCGGAACTCCCGTACCCGCGCGGCAATCTCCTCCGCAGTCACCAGGCCACGCAAGCCGCTCAGCTCGTCCACTTCGACATGCTCAATGTGGCATCCAAAAGTGATGGCCACCTGCGTCACGTCGGTCATAATGTCGAGCATGCCGCTGTAGTAGTGCCCCATCAGGCCCAGCCGATTCTCGCTCAGCGCTTTTCTCACGCGCGCCGCCACGATCCACGCGTCGATCTCCGCCCAGGTAGACGCATCCCCCAGCACTCCGGTGATCTGGTGAAACGGAATGCCGGCACGCGCCATCACATTGGCGATCTCCGGCACCGGGCACGCCGAGCAATAGGCCAGCCACTCGCCGGTCATTGCCGTGCGGTCAGGCAGCTTGTTGAACGCCTCGTAGTCGATCGCCGCGGCAGGCTGCAGATTCAGCACCAGCACCGGAACGCCCGCACGCTGCACCATCGGCAGCACAGTGCTTGAGAGGGCATACGTCGTCACGTAGACGACCAGCAGATCCACATCTTCGCGGCGGCAGATGTGCCCAGCCTCGCGGCCGCGCTGTGCCGTGTCCACCAGGCCCAGCTCAACCACCGCCGCTCCGGCCTGCTTTGAAGCGCTCGCCCACCTGGCGCACGTAGCCCTCAAGGCGCGCACGCAGCCCATCGAACTGGGGCCAGTAGGCATCCAGTCCGATGCCGCAAAGTCCAACGCGAAGCTTGGGCATCCTGTTCATCGCACTCAGATTCTACTGAACGCTCAGCACCGCCACCGCAAACGGAGCCAGCGTGATCGATCCGCCTGTCACCGTGCCGGCTCGCGGCGCGTCATCGCCTGTCGCCTCGTCCACCGTCAAGGATGTGGCATTGCCGAGATCGCCCAGCAGTTGAACTGTCCGCTCCGCGTTCGTCTTGTTCGCCAGCAGCACCTTCCTGCCCTGCGGCGTCACAAAGCCCTGCGCCATCACGTGGTCCGGGCCCGAGTCCTTCAGCTCCTTGTTCGCCACCAGCTTATCGCCCGGGTGAAAATTGTCCTTGATCATCTTCAACACCCAGTAGCGCGCATTCGGCTTGCCGTTGTTGTAGTCAATCATCGACACGCTTGGAAACTGCGAGGGATACCCGACCAGTTGCGACTCGCCGATCACATCCACGCCCAGTTTCGAGAGCTCAACGAACAGGTAGGCATACAGCGCACCCGCCGCATTCCAGTAGCGGTGCGGAATATGATCGGGCAGCGCCTTCGACGCGGCGATTTCAAGTCCGTCCGTCGGCAAAATCACGCCCAGCTCGTCGGTGTCGATCTTCGTTGAAGGAGACAGCCGGTCGCGGATCGCGAGAATGTACCGCGTTGTCGCCAGAAATCCTTCGGCCTGGTCGAAGAACGTGTGCTGCCAGCCATCCAGCGTCTCATCCATCGCAGGGCCCGCATAAAAGTGGAACGAGATGTAATCCAGCGGAATACCTGATTTGTGATTCTTCGGGTTCAGGAAATACTCGAACATTTTGGGATTCTGCCCCGGCATCGCCAGCGCAATGTCCCATGAACTTCGTCTGCGGGCTTACCTTGCGAATGCCTTCCACAATTGCGTCGTAGCGCTTCGCATAATCCTCCGGCGAGGTGCTGTGCTCAAAATCGACCTCATTCAGGACTTCCCAGTACGGAAAGGTGTAGTGGTACCCCGATTCATGCCACTTTCCGTTCTCGTCCTTGAAGCCGCCCTTCGTGTACCAGCTAACGAGGCGCCCATAATAGTCGCCCAGCTCTTTGCCGCTGGGATCGCGAAGCTCCGTTCCCTGCGTGTAATTCCAGAACACCTGGTTCGGGTCGCTGGGATACTGGACCGGATGATCTGTTTTAAACATCCACGCAGGAATCGTGCTGAAGTTGATGATTGTCGAGTGGCCTTCCGTCGCGGCAAGAAAATCCTTCGTCACCGGATCGATGTAGGTGAAGTCCCACGAGGTCTTCTCCTTTGTGGGCGGCTCCAGTTCGGCCACGGCGACCTTTGGATAGGGCAGCCACGGCACATAACGCACGTAATCCGCGCCGAGGCCTTTCAACGCCGAAAAAGCGCCATCATGGATCGGTGACCCCGGATTCAGCATCGGATTGGTGACCACTTGCAGCGTCGGCGTCGACTTCGACACGACGATTGTCTGGCCCCAGTCAATATCCAGCTTCTGCGGTTTCTCCTGCTGGTCCTGCCCCCACGCTTGCGCGCCCGCAATCAGCAAAAGACACAGTGCGAAAATGCCTGACGCCTTTACCTCACGAATTGCAACTTTCATCCTTACCCCCATCAATCGCGCAAGAGTGCGGCCTGCTCTGCGGTGCGCGCCTTCCACTTGTACACACGAATCGAATTTCTCCAGAAGTACTTCTCCTGCGCCATCCGGCTCCTGGTAGCGATATAGCGCTGCGCCACGCCAAACGTGTCATCATAGCCGGCCAGTGAATCGCTGTTCGGCCAGTCGCTTCCAAAGAAAATGCGATCCTCTCCGAAGAGCTCCCACATCTGGTCAAGCGCCGCCTTGTAGGCCCCCGCATCGAGCGAAACCTGCTCGCCGATGCGCCGTACGATCTCCGAGCCCTTTACGAAGACGGTCGGCCGATGGGCCAGTTCCCGCAGATTCGCGTCGTACTCCCTGCGCGCCGCCATCTCCGTGGGCACCTTCGCGTTGGGAAGATGGTCCAGCACGATCCGCAGTTCAGGCACGCGATCGCTCACCTTCACGACCGCCGCAATCAAGGCAGCATCGGGATTGGCAGTCTCGAGCGTCAAGCCTGCCTGCGCCAGCAGGTTTAGCCCGGCAACAAACTCCGGCTTGTCTACGGATGCGCCGAGATCGCGACTCCATAGATTGCCATAGCGAATGCCGAGAAAGAGCGCGCTGCGGTGCAACTGCCCGAGCGTCGCGGCAAAATCGGCGCGAGGCCGGCTCAAGGTCGCCGATGAACCCAAGCATGATCGGACTTTGCTGCACCACGTCCAGCAGCCAGAAGTTGTCCACCATCCACGGACTGCACTCCACCGCAATCGCGCCAACCACGTGATGCGGGCCAGCCAGTTGCTCGTACCGCGCAGGCAGGGCGGGCTTGTAGAGCGCCGTATCCGCCGGCGTCGGCCACGGAACACCTCCCGGCCGCGTGGGGTCGAAGAGATGAATATGGGCATCGATCACCGGCATCGCCGGCGTCAGCCGCGCTCAGCTTCGGCAGCGCTCGCTCCAAGCGCTGCCGTGGCCGTCGATTTCAGGAACGCTCGTCTCCGCATCTACGCTCCCGCCAGTGACCGCTCGTAAGGCCGGCGCAGCTTGCACTCAGGATTCAGCCGGACACCGAAACCCGGCGTCTCCGGCAACCGCAGCCGTCCGTTCACCGGCACCGGCTCATCCAGCAGCAATGGCGAAAACATCGGGATCACCCGATCCGCCTCCGGCGCCATCATCAGAAACTCAGAGAACGGGCTGTTGTGCCGCGTGATCACAAAGTGATAGGCATAAACGCTTGATCCATGCGGAATCACCAGCACGCCGCTCTTCTCCGCGAGGTCGGCAATTCTCTTCAGCTCCGTAATGCCTCCGCACCAGCCAACATCCGGCTGCAGAATATCCGCGCACTGCATCTCGAGCAGCATGCGAAAGCCCCACAACGTCGCCTCGTGCTCACCGGTCGCCACCTGCATGCCTGCCGGCACCCTGCGCTTCAGCTCGGCGTAACCCCAGTAGTCGTCCGGCAGAAGAGCCTCCTCGATCCACTTGAGGCCAAATTTGGAGGCCTCCTGCGCTAACCGGACCGCATAGTCCAGATCGAGGCTCATCCAGCAGTCGTACATCAGCCAGAAGTCGTCTCCGGTCCGCTGGCGCATCGCTTCAAGCAGGCAAGATTCTGCCGTAAGCCCTCTTCGCCCTCCGCCGGGCCATGATGCAGTGGCAGCTTTCCGCCCATGAAGCCCATCTGCTGCGCCAGGTCGGGCCGCGCGCCCGTCGCGTAAAAGACAAGCTCGTCGCGCACCGGGCCGCCAAGCAACTGATACACCGGCTCCCCTCGCAGCTTGCCCTTGAGATCCCACAGCGCCAGGTCCACCGCGCTGATCGCATTCAGCACGATGCCCTTGCGCCCGTAAAACAGCGTCGAGCGGAACATCTGATCCCAGATGCGCTCAATATCATCCACCGCCGCGCCTTCCACAAAGCGCGCCAGATGTTTTTCAACGATCCACGCCGCAGGTTCGCCGCCCGCAGTCACCGCGAAGCCGACCTCGCCGTTCTCCGCTTCCACTTCGACGACAAGCGTTCCCAGCACGTCGAGCCCGAAGGAGCGGCGGCTCTGCCGGTACTGGGGATAGATCGACATCGGCGTGGCGATGTGATCGTCAATCCAATGGCCGGCGCTCTGGTCGTGATAATCCGCGCCGCCGCCTCGAAAAACATATGCGCGCACTTCGCGGACGGTGTGGCCTGCCATGATCTCAGTCCCTTAAGGATTCATCAGAACAACGCTGCACCGCTCGAATTCTGCGCAAGCCGGAAGCCAAACAAGCCGCCATCCCTGACGCCCTGCTCGACTTCCGGCCTCGTTCGCCGCGCAGAACCTACTCTTCGCGGACCACCGCCACGGGCCCCAGCAGGCCAGACGGCAGCAACGGCGAAGACGCCCGATACGGCTTCACATCGGCAAAGGTGTACTTCGTCGCACCCGGTTGCTGGTCGCCGATCAGGCGATTCACCCAGGCGTTCACTACCTTCACGCTGATCTGGTTAGCTCCCGGTTTCAGCGCCGAGCTCACGTCCACGCGGTAGGGCGCGTGCCACACGATGCCCAGGTCTTTGCCGTTCACCGTCACCTGGGCGAGGTTCTTCACATCGCCCAGATCGAGCCACAGGTGCGCACCCTTCCTGAACCAGTCCTTCGGCGCCTGCAGCGTCTTGGTATAGGTGCCGATTCCGGAGAAGTACTTCACCCCTGCATCGGAGCTGTCGCTCCACGAGGAGAGCGAGTCCACCGTGATCGACGCCGGTGCGCCGCGGCCGGGCTCGAAGCTCACCGTCCACGGCCCTGCCACCGAGCTCAACGTCGACTCGGTTGTCTTCGGCAAGGTGAACGCTGTCTGCTTCGTCGGTTTGCGGAAGACCACGAAGACCGTGCCCCACGGCTCCAGCTTCAGCGGCACCGTCGTGCGCCCATCGGCAATCTTGAACGACACCGGCTTCGATGTGCCCGTCTCCGCATACCAGAGCTCCGGAGCTTTGCCGGCCACGCGGAACGTTGCGTCCACTGTCGCTCCGCTGTCGCCGCGGTTGTCCACAAAGTAGATATCGCCGTCACTCACCTTCCTGTGGACGAAGCGCAGCTCCGAGCCGCCTTCCGGTTTGGTGTAGTCAAAGTCCGGCGGAACCTTCAGCGCGGCGAAGACGTCGCCGAGGCTCTGCCCCGCGTAAACCTTGCCCTTGCCTACGCTGTGCACACCGGTTCCATCGCCAAAGAGCTCCGTGCTCAGCCTGCTGAACTCAGCCTGGTCATCGGCCTGGCTGGGATCGTCCGTCGGCTTCGGCCCGGCGACAATCGCGCCTTCATTCACCAGCTTCGCAATCGCCTTCAGCACCGGCAGCGACATGTGCCTGCTGTAGGGGTCAAGCCCCAGCACCTTGTAGCTCATGCCGCTCTTCGTGGTGATGCGGCCATCGTTCACGCTCAACTCATGAATCAGCGCGTCGGCGTTGATGTAATCGAAGCCATAGCCGGCCGGCACATCCGGCGACTTGTGCTCGAAGATCGCCGTCAGGTTCGAGTCCTCGCCGTAGAAGTAAAGGAGGTCCGCGCCAAAGTGCCCCTGCTGCAGCAAAAAGCTCGTGCGCGCCAGGTAGTTGACCCACGCGCCGGCCTGCTCGGCCCAGGTTTCGTTGCGGTTGAACCACTGCCCGAACGGCCCAAGCGTCATGCCCGGCTTCTTGTCCACCAGCGGCTGATGCGCCGACTCGTGAATCACGAAGCGGTTGATGCCGTTCAGGAATTCCTGGTCCGCCGTCGGCTTCAGCGTTGCCGGTGACCATGCCCACGGCGCCGCCGCTGCCGTCATCGATTCAGCCGCGGCAATATTCTGCCCGTAGAGATGCGCCACCGAAGCAGATTCGCGATCGTCCGCGTTGTATCCGTACTGCTCCTTGTTCACGCCCGGCGACTGCGTCCACATGGCGCTCATGGGCACTTCGTTGTACTTCTTCACTTCCATGCCATCGGCCACAAAGGCGCGCCCGGACTCGTGCGACTCGCCATAGTGCCCCATGTTGTGTTCGTGCAAAATATCCTCAAGTTCCCCGTAGTGCTCGGTCGCAATCAGGTCGGCAATCGTCTTGCGGAAGTCCCACAGGAACCGGTCGCTCGCCTCAGAGCTCACCACCACGCGGCCGGCCAGCACCGGCATCCACGGAACAGGATCGTAGCCGCGCAGCTTCTTGAACTGCTCGATCATGTCGTCGGTCCAGTTCTGCGAGCCTGCTTCCCAGCTGTCGTTGATCACGTAGCGGATACCGCGCTTGCCCATCATGTCGGCACCAACGGTCTGCTCGTAGCTATCGAGATACTTTTCGAAGTAGTTCTTCACGAAGGTGCGATTCATCTTGTCCACTTCAAGGCCCGTCGCCTCGGCCGTGGCCGGATGATTCGTGATGCCCAGCAGCGAATAGCCGAAGCGCAGCACCACCCACTCGCCCGGCGGCGGCGTCCAGTCAAGCTTGCCGTCCGGGCTCATCTTCGATGTCAGGTCAATTACGTCCGACTGGGCGATTGCGTTTTGCCCGTCCACCTGCGGAGTCGCAAATTCGTAGAGGTCCGGCACCGGCACGAATGCCGCCTTCTCTTCAAAGTGGTTGACTCGCGGCCCGGCGTGCAGCGACCAGTTCTGCGATCTCGTAATCGGTGGGCGGTGGCGGCACCTTGAAGCCAAAAGAGCCGGGATCGATGCCCGACGCCCACGCAGGAGGAGGCGGAGGAGCAGTGCGCTTGAAGACTACCCTGAAATACTTCGCCGTCACCGGCGCAAATGAAATCGTGTGCTCAGGCGAGCTCGGCCCCGACAGCGAAGCCACACGATGGAAGTTCGTGCCGTCATCGCTCGCCTCCAGGCTCTTCTCCGGAACCCCCACCAGGAACCGCTCAATAAAGTTCGGATCCGGCGTCACATAGGTCAGCGCCTGGATCGTCTGCGGCTGCGGAAATTCATACTGAATCCACGACTCCTCGCCGACCGCCTTCCCTATGGGAAGTTTGGTCGTCTTCTGGAGGTCTCCATCGGTCAGCATCGCTATATCCGGCGAGCCGCCGCTCGATGTGATCTGCGGGCTCTGCATCGCTGCCGCAGCCGGCCGCTCTGTAGGCCACAACAACCGTGTCCTTGTAGTACTCCGGCATCTTCTCCGAACCCGGTGGCGGCAACTGATCGTGAATCCCTTCGTTCTGAAAAGCGCCGGTATTCGCAGGCGGATGCGCCAGAACTCCGTCGAAGGGCTTGCCGCCTTCCACCACCGTCTCGCTCCACACGTACTTCTTCATGCCCTCGGAGCCCGGCACCCATGGACCACCCGACTCGCTCCATCCCGGCGAACCGGCAATCGCTTCTTCCATGCCCAGCTGATCGGCCAGCGTCGTCGCGTACTTGAAGGCGTCTTTCCACTCGGGCGTCATGTACACGAGCCGCTTCGGCACCACCTGCGGAGTGCTCAAGGCGGCGTCAAAATTCTGGAAGCCGGCGAGCCCGACCCGGTGCATCCACTCGAGGTCGAGCTTGATGCCCTCCTGCGTGATGTTCCCATTCATCCAGTGCCACCACACCCGTGGCCGCGCGCTTTCAGGAGGATTCTCAAAGCCCTGCTTCAACGGGTCTGTCTGTCCCCATGCCGCACATCCCCCAATCAACAGGGCCGTCAAAACCAACACAATCCTCTTCCGTTTGCAGTCCATGCTCTCTCTGGTCACCTCGCGCTCGCGGTCATTCTCATCTCAGGGGCGGTCATGCACGATCGTCCACCGGCATCAGTCAGGGAACCGGGCGCACCGCTGGGATGAGAACCAGCCGAACTATAGGAGGGTGTCTTCACCTGTGTCAAGGAAAATTGTTTCCCTAATGAATCTTCGCAGGCCCGCTCCCTGATCCCGCGGACGCCGCTGGGCTCTGAAATGCTATAGTCTGCCAGGTTCACTGGTGGCTGCATGGCTGAGACCCCGGCGGTTCAAAACCAGTTGTGCTCGGCGCTCGACCTCGCTTCCCCCCGGATGCAGGCAAACCGCAATGCCCTCCTCGCTCTGCTCGCGGCCCTGCGCTCACAGGAAGACACGATCCGCCTCGGTGGTGGCGCCAAAGCCGCCGAAGCGCAGCATGCCAAGGGCCGACTCACCGCCCGCGAACGGCTTGCTCTTCTGCTCGATCAAGGCGCCCCATTCCTCGAGCTGGGCCTCTGGGCCGCGCACGGCATGTACGCCGAATACGGCGGCGCGCCCGGTGCAGGCGTCGTCACCGGCATCGGGCGCGTCAGCGGCCGCCTGTGCATGGTCATCGCCAACGACGCCACCGTAAAGGCCGGCGCCTTCTTCCCCATGACCGCCAAGAAGGTGCTGCGCGCGCAGACCATCGCGCTCGAAAACCGCATCCCCACCCTCTACCTGGTTGACTCCTCCGGCGTCTTTCTCCCCCTGCAGGAAGACGTCTTCCCCGACACCGACGACTTCGGCCGCGTCTTTCGCAATAACGCCGTCATGAGCTCTCTCGGCATTCCGCAGATCACCGCCATCATGGGCATGTGCGTCGCCGGCGGCGCCTATCTGCCCGTCATGACGGACACGATCCTCATGACCGAAGGCTCCGGCCTCTTTCTTGCCGGACCCTCGCTCGTGCAGGCAGCCATCGGCCAGAAGACCGATCCCGAAGAGCTCGGCGGGGCCGCCATGCACGCCGAAATCTCCGGCACCATCGACTTCAAGGAACCGAACGATCACCTCTGCATCGCGCGTATGCGTTCGCTCGTGGACAAGCTCGGCCGGCGCGCATCCCTGGAGCCTGCCGGCGAGGTTTTCAGCCGCATCGCCTACGACGCCGAACGCGATGCGCCAAAGTTCCCAGCAGACGATCTCTACGGCCTGCTCGATCCGGCGCCCGGCGCAAGCAACGTCTACGACATGCATGAGGTCATCGCGCGCATCGTTGACCGCAGCGAGTTTGACGAGTACAAGGCCGACTTCGGCCGCACCGTGCTCTGCGGCTACGCACGCATCGGCGGCCGCGCCGTCGGCATCGTCGCCAACCAGAAGACCAACCAGAACCAGACCGTCGCCATGGGCCCCGCCGCCGGCGCGCGGCGCATCGAGGTTGGCGGCGTCATCTATACCGAGGGCGCGCAAAAGGCCGCTCGCTTCATCATGGACTGCAATCAGAACCTCGTGCCGCTCATCTTTCTGCACGACGTGAACGGCTTCATGGTCGGCAAGGATGCCGAGTGGTCGGGTATCATTCGCGCCGGCGCCAAAATGGTCTCCGCCGTCAGCACCAGCGTCGTGCCCAAGATCACCGTCATCATCGGCGGCAGCTTCGGCGCGGGCCACTACGCCATGTGCGGCAAAGCCTACGACCCGCGCTTCCTCTTCGCCTGGCCAACCGCGCGCTACGCCGTCATGAGCGGAGCTTCCGCCGCCAACACCCTCGCCGAAGTTCGCGCCCGGCAGATGGAGCGCGACGGAAAAAGCCTCTCCGATGCCGAGCGAAAAGCGCTTCACGATGAGATTCGCGCCGCTTATGACGAGCAGACCGATCCGCGCTATGGCGCTGCCCGCCTCTGGATCGACGCCATCATCGATCCTGCAAAAACGCGCGACGTGCTGATGGAAGCGCTCGAGGCCTGCTCGCTGAATCCCGAGCTCGCGCGTTTCAATCCCGGCATTCTGCAAACCTGATCGCGAATTCGGGCCCCGGCTCACCCCCGAGCTCATCGAAGTCTCAAAAAGCGGCATCTGAATGAAGCAGCGAAGGAATTACGGCGTCCAACCTAAAGGAGCAAAGGCATGAGCGTTGCCCTGGATGCGGCACAAAGTCTTTATCCGTTCGTCTTGTCTGAAGAGCAGGAGCATCTTCGCCGCGAAATCCGCGACTTCGCCACGCGCGAAATTCTGCCCAACGTCAGCGCATGGGACGAAGCCAGCCACTTTCCCGCGGAAACCGTGAAGGAGCTGGGCAGGATGGGCCTGCTCGGCATCATCTTTCCGCCGGAATACGGCGGCGCGGGCCTCGGCTACCTTGACTACGTTCTCGCCATCGAAGAGCTCTCCGCCGTCGATGGCTCCATTGGCCTCACGGTTGCCGCGCACAATTCGCTCGGCACCAATCACATCTTCCTCGCCGGCAACGAAGCGCAGAAGCGCAAGTATGTCCCGCTGCTGGCCGGCGGCGAATGGCTCGCCGCGTGGGCGCTCACTGAGCCCGGTTCCGGCTCCGACGCGAGCAACGCCCGCACCGTTGCCGTAAAAAAGGGCGACCGCTACATCCTCAACGGCAACAAGACCTTCATCACCAATGGCCACTATGCCGACGTCGCCGTGGTCATCGCCGTCACCGACAGGACGCAGGGCACGCACGGCCTTTCCGCCTTCATCGTCGAAAAAGGCACCAAAGGCTTTCGCCCGGGCAAGAAGGAAAACAAGCTTGGCCTGCGCGCCAGCGACACCAGCGAGCTGATCTTCGAGGACTGCGAAATCCCCGCGGAAAATCTGCTCGGCAAGGAAGGCGAAGGTTTCGTCGATGCCATGCGCGTTCTCGACGGCGGCAGAATTTCCATCGCTGCGCTCTCGCTCGGCATCGGCCGCGGGGCGCTCTGGATGCTGCGCTCAAGTACGTGAAGGAGCGCCGCCAGTTCGGCAAGGCCATCGCCGAGTTTCAGGGCATCCAGTGGACGCTGGCAGACATGGCCACGGAACTCGACGCCGCGCGCCTGCTCACGCAGCGCGCCGCCGTGCTCAAGGATGCAGGGCGCAAGACCACCCGCGAATCCTCGATGGCCAAGCTCTTCGCGAGCGAAGTGGCCGTGCGCATCTGCGATGAAGCGGTGCAGCTCTTCGGCGGCTACGGCTTCATCAAGGACTACCCGGTTGAGAAGTTCTACCGCGACGTGAAGCTCTGCACCATCGGCGAAGGCACCAGCGAGATTCAGCGCATGGTAATCTCACGGGAAATTCTCAAGGTGCACCCCTCGCGCGGGTGAGCGCTCGCCGCGCGGCAAGGTACACTGCGAAGACAAATGGCTGAGCCGGTCAAAATCATCGAGTGCCCTCGCGATGCCTGGCAGGGTCTGCCCATGCCCATCGCGCCCGACGTGAAGGCCGGCTACCTGCGCAAGCTCATCGACGCAGGCTTCACCCACATCGACGCGGTCAGCTTCGTCTCACCTGCCGCCGTTCCGCAAATGGCAGACTCCGAGCAGGTGCTTGAGCTTCTTGCCCCGCCCGAGCACGTTGAAATCATCGGCATCGTGGTGAATGCGAAGGGTGCGGAGCGCGCCATCCGTACCGGCGTGGTACAGACACTCGGATTCCCTTACTCCATCTCTCCGGCATTCCTGGAGCGCAATCAGCATCAGACGCTTGAGCAGTCGCTCGATGCCTTCGAAGCGATTGTCGGGCTGGCGCAGAACGCGGGCCTCGACGTCGTCGCCTACATCTCCATGGCCTTCGGCAACCCCTATGAGCGAAGCCTGGAGCACCGAGGAAGTCATCGACGCCTGCGACCTGCTTATTGATTCCGGCGCGCAGCAGATCTCGCTCGCCGATACCGTTGGCCTCGCGACACCCGAGCGCATCGCCGAAACGGTAGCGGCGGTTCTTGCCGCGCATCGCGATGTCGAGATCGGCGCGCATCTCCACGCCCGCCCCGCCGATGCAGCCTCGCGCATCCGCGCCGCCTATGACGCGGGCTGCCGCCGCTTTGACTCCGCAATCGGCGGCCTCGGCGGCTGCCCCTTCGCGCAGGATGCCCTCGTCGGCAACATCCCCACTGAAACTCTGCTCGCCGTTCTTGCCGAGTGCGGCGCCACGCTGCCGAAGCTCCGGCCGCTCGACGATCTGCTGCGCGCGAGCGCCGAGATCGCCACCGCGTCCAGCACGCCCGTGCAGTAGTGCTTCTCTCTTCCTGGGATAGAATGAACCGCATGTTTGCAGGCAGGAGCATGGCGCGATCGATTGCACACCTCGCATTGTGCCTTGGAATGACGGCAAGCGTGATTTTGGCCTGCGCTTCCTGCGCGAGGTCTTCAATGCCTCAACCCGTCTTGGCCCTCAAGGTGGATTCGATCCTCATTTTGAAGCACGATCACCTCCTCGAACTCACTTCCGGCGGCAAAGTTGTGAAGACATACAAGGTCGCACTCGGACGCGGAGGACTTGCGGCCAAAGAGCGTGAGGGTGACTCGCTTACGCCCGAAGGCCATTACGTCATCGACGCACGTAACGCTTCCAGCCGATTCCATCGCGCTCTGCACATCTCTTATCCCGACAGCAACGACCGGAAACGTGCAGCAACTCTCGGTGTTTCGCCCGGTGGAGCAATCATGATTCATGGTCTGCCCAACGGCCTCGGGTGGATCGGATCCATTCAACAGCACTATGACTGGACCCGCGGATGCATCGCCGTCACCGACTCCGAGATTGATGAAATCTGGGATCTGATCCCCGTCGGCACGCCGGTCGATATCCGACCCTGATGCAGCTCTTCTCTCTCATCCCTCTGCGAAAATAGAGACGTATGCTCTCCCTGCAAAATGCCGGCAAGCGCTTCGGCCCGCGCACCCTCTTTCTTGAGGCCGACTGGCTCATCCGCAGCAGGGAGAAGACTGCCCTCGTCGGCGCCAACGGCACCGGCAAATCCACGTTGATGAAAGTGCTTGCCGGCATCGAGACCCTCGACTACGGCAACCTGCAACTCACCCGCGGAATGAGCATCGGCTACCTGCCGCAGGAGGGCCTTCGCCTCACCGGCCGCACCATTTTTGAAGAATGCCTCACCGTCTTCGACGAGCTGCGATCCATGGAATCCGAAATCGAGCGCATGGCTGCGCAGCTTGCCGAGCTCGACCACGCCAGCCCCGAGTACGAAGCTGCCGCCGAACGCTACTCCCTGCTGCAGGACCGCTTTCACACCCTCGACGGCTACGCGCTCGACGCGCAGGTGGGCAGCGTGCTTACCGGCCTCGGCTTCGGCAAAGAAGACTGGGGCCGCCAGACCGACGAGTTCTCCGGCGGCTGGCAGATGCGCATCGCGCTTGCCAAGCTGCTGCTCGCCCGGCCCAGCCTGCTTCTGCTCGATGAGCCTACCAACCATCTCGACCTTGAAACCCGCAACTGGCTCGAGGACTATCTCAAGAGCTATCCCTTTGGCTACATCCTCATCTCGCATGACCGCTACTTTCTCGATGTCACCATCGACCGCACCGTGGAGATCTGGAACAAGCGCCTGACCATCTACCAGGGCAACTACACCCGCTATCTGCAGCAGAAAGAAGATCGCCTCGCACAGCTTGAGGCCGCTTACCGCAACCAGCGCGAGCAGATCGAACACCTTGAGTCCTTCATCAGCCGCTTCCGCTACCAGGCCACCAAGGCCAGGCAGGTGCAGTCGCGCATCAAAGAGCTCGAAAAGATCGAGCGCATCGAGATTCCCGCCGAAGAGCCGATCATCCACTTCAAGTTTCCGCAGCCGCCGCCCTCCGGCCGCACGGTCGTCGAGGCCGAAAATCTTGGAAAAAATTACGGCACAAAGTGCGTATTCAGCAATGCGCGCTTCACCATCAATCGCGGCGACCGGGTGGCTCTTGTCGGCGTAAACGGGGCCGGCAAGTCCACGCTCATCAGGCTGCTCACGGGCGCCGAAGCGCCAACAGCCGGCGCTGTGCGGCTCGGCCACAACGTCGTCAGCGAATACTTCGCGCAGGATCAGTACAAAGTGCTCGACGGCGAGGCACGCATGCTAGACGACATCAGCCGCGCGGCGCTCAAGGTGCCCGAGTCTGAGCTGCGCTCGCTGCTTGGCTGCTTCCTCTTTTCAGGCGACGACGTCTTCAAGCCTCTCGGCGTGCTCTCCGGCGGCGAACGCAATCGCTACGCCCTCGCCCGCATCCTGGTCTCGCCGTCAAACTTTCTTCTGCTCGACGAGCCCACCAACCACCTCGACATGCGCGCCAAAGATGTTCTGCTCAACGCGCTCGACGCCTTCTCCGGCACCGTCGTCTTCGTCTCCCACGACCGCTACTTCATTGACCGGCTGGCCACGCGCATCCTCGAGGTTGAAAACGGCGCCATTACTACCTGCGAGGGCAACTACGAGGACTACCTGCGTCAAAAGGCGGCCCTTGCTGCAACCCCAGATGATTCGTCGATGCCATTGGACGGAAGGAGCACGCAACATGAATCGAAGGCCGGCAGTGCGCTTCGGCCTGAACTGCGACACAGTGCTGGAAAAGTCGAGGACGCCTCCGCTCCGGCCGAAAGCAGTGTGGCCGAAACGCCGCCGAAAGAGCGCCGCCGTCTCAATCCCATCAAACAGAAGCAGATGGAAGAGCGATGCGTTTTCCTCGAAGAGGAAATTCCGCGCATCGAGGCATCGCTGGCCCATACCGAGCAACAGCTAAGCACCTTCGTCTCCGCGTCTGAAACACAACGCCTTACCGATCTCGCCGCTGACCTGCGCGCCCAGGCTTCGACCCTTACCGGCGAATGGGAGGAGCTGACTTTGCAGCTCGAAGGCGCCTGAGCGCCATAGCGCGCTGCAAAGTTTTCCTGAACCTATCGCCTTCATAAACAGGCTCATCCATCCCGGCGACCGCTCTCCTGCATCCATCCTTCTGGAAAGGCAAGGAAGCATCGAATTGCTCGCAGGTGACGCGATGATAGGTGTATCGTTCCTCTGGTCGGCTTTCGTGGGCCTCTCACTCTCCCCTCAGGCAATCACTGTTGCGACACCCGCTCCATCGGGACAGCCGGACGACACGGCCGCCATCGAGCGTCTGCGGACAGACATTCACGCGGACCACGTTGCCTCTCTCCGCCGCGCCATGGAGCTCAACTCCGACGAATCGGAGGCTTTCTGGCCTATCTACAAGGACTATGCTGCGGAGATGTCCGGGGCAAACGACGATCGCGTGGCCCTTGTCCGCGAATACGCCAGCAAGTATTCAAACCTCACAGACGCAGACGCCGCCGCGTTGACTGACAAGATGCTCGCCTTTGAGCAACGCAGGCTCGACATAAGAAAAAAATACTTCAAGGAATTCAGCAGCAAGCTCTCCGGCAGAACTGTCGCAAAATTCTTCCAGCTCGAGCATCGCTTTGATCTCGTCATCGATCTCGAACTCGCCGCCCGGTTGCCGGCAGTCTTAAACGGTTCGGCGAACCCATAGCAGCAATGGGAATCCGCTCGGCGCGTCACAGCGGCGCGGTTCCCCGCATCGGCACATGGTGAGCCGGGGTACATTGGCCTATGGCGGCGGAATGCGGACCGTCTTCGCCCTGCACGAGCGCACCGAAGAGCACGCGATCGGATGCAGGCTCTTATTCAGGCAGACTTCGATCGCCGTGAGATAGTTGTTGCCGCAGCTGAGCGCCAGGCTCTCGCGCGGAATCGCCGGGTTCGCCTCGGTAAAAAGCCCGAGAATCTGCTCCGGCGGCATCGAAACCTGGTGTGTGAGTCTTGTTAACTGCGATGGAATCGCCACAGAGCGATACGCCGCGCGCGCGTTCGCAAAAAAGTCACTGGCGCCGAGGCCCGAGCATGTGCCATGTGTACGCCACTCGTGCTCGAGCAGCCCAGAGTCAGGATAAATGTCTTTATACGCCGCCGGATCTGCAGGCCCGGGCGCATCCGAGCAGTTATGCGGATAAGAACCGTTCGTATTCTGCGGCCACAACCCGTGCAGCACAAACGCTGCGTGCGCGGCGCACTCCACTGCCTGCGGATGCGAGTAGCAGAACTCCGGCGACCACGAGAGATTGAGCAGATAATAATCGAAATCTGCCGATGCAGGCGCCGTCGTCAGCCGCTCACTGCCGGGCCTCGTCTCTGCCGACTTAGGCGCGGCGGGCGCGCCGGTCGTCGCAGTTTGCCTCTGGCACCCGGCCACCGCAAGCAGGGCCGCCAGCGCCAGGCGCGAAGATCTGTGGGTCATGCGCGCCAGAATAACAGGCGTCTCCAAAACAGGCGTCTTCAAGTCGACGTGCGAATCGTCACCAACCAGCTTTTCCCCGCCGTTGAACGCCGAAAAGTGCTACAAGGTAGAGCATGAACGTTCAGCGCAACCTGTTGACGCCGCGCGAAGCGGCACGAATGCTGGGAGTCAGCTATCCCACCATCAAGAAGTGGATCCTCGACGGCAAACTCAAAACGGCCACGACTCCCGGCGGTCATCATCGAGTCTCGCTCGCAAGCCTTAAGCCATTTCTCGATAAGGATGGCGCGAAAGCCCCGGCGGAATCACGCGAACGATTTCGGCGCGTCAGTGGGCGCAATCAGATTCCCGGCAAGGTTGTGAGCGTGCGCATCGTCGGCCTCATGGCCGAAATTGTGCTGGCTGTGGCAGACGTGCGGGTCACCGCAATCATCACGGCGGAAGCCGCGACCGAACTCGCGCTCAAGAAAGGCGACACTGCTGCCGCTCTCATCAAATCCACCGATGTGATGATCGAGCGCCTCGAAGACCTCCGGTAAAGGCCCTTCGCGCGGCCTCCCGCGCCTCAGCAATCCGTTTGACGGTGCGATTTCACTCATATAAATTCGATATACCCGATGATGAGCGGCGGGCCCTCCAGCAATCGCCACCCGGCAAGCGCAGCCGGACGAGAGCGCCCGTCGCATCCACAAGCTCTTTCCTGGAGAATTTCGATGCGCCTGAGGCTGCTTCTGTGCGTCTCTCCGTTCCTGATTTTTAGCGCACTCAGCGCGCACGCTCAGATTGCCGCAGCCATTCGCGGGCAGGTTCTCGACGCCTCCGGCGCCGGCGTCGCCAACGCGACCGTCGTGCTCACGCAGTCCGCCACCGAGAGCCGCGTCTCCACCACCACCTCGGCCACTGGCGACTACTCCTTTACGCATCTCACCCCTGGCGCCTATCAGTCTCGACGCCACGGCATCAGGCTTTGCTCATCTCACTCGCACCGGGGTCACTGCGCTTGTGGGTCAGACTGTCACTGTTGATCTTGCGCTCACCGTGGGCGGCAACCAGCAAACCATCCAGGTCACTGCAGACGCGCCGCTCCTGCAGTCGCAGACCAGCAACATCCAGACCACGATCCCGGGAAGCACCGTGGTTGCGATGCCGCTGAACACGCGCAACTTTGTGCAGCTTGCCACGCTCGCGCCCGGCGTCGCGCTGCCGCCCGGCACCCTTCTGCCGCGCATTAACGGCGGCCGCCCCCGCACCAACGAGTACCTCTACGACGGCATCTCTGCGCTTGCAGCCCGAACCCGGCCAGGTCGTCTTCTTCCCCATTCTCGACGGCATTCAGGAGTTCACCGTCGAGTCGAACAACGTTCCTGCCGAGTTCGGCCGCTTCAATGGCGGTGTCGTCAACGTCGCCACGCGCTCCGGCTCCAATGCCTTTCACGGCAGCCTCTTCGAGTACTTTCGCAACGAAGCGCTCAACAGCCGCAATTACTTCGCCTCCACAACCGCGGCGCAAGCCGGAGTATCGGCGCAACCTCTACGGCGCATCGATCGGCGGGCCCATCCTGCGCAATCGTCTCTTCTTCTTCGGCGACTACCAGGGCGTGAAGCAGCTCATCGGCGTCACGCGCATCTCCACCATTCCCACGCTTGCCGAGCGGCAGGGCATCTTCACCGGCGTCGCCCACATCTATGACCCGACCACAACCAGCGTTGTGAATGGCAGTCACCGTCCGGCAGGAATTTCCCAACGACGTCATCGATATTCCTTTCGATCCTGCGGCGCAGGCGCTGCTGGCTCGCTTCCCGACGCCGACGAAACTCAATGTAGCGGCCAACAACTACAGCCGCACGGCAAACGACGCAGATCATCAGAACCAGTTCGACGCGCGCGTGGATGGCGTCATCGGCAGCCGCGATCAGGCCTTCGGCCGCTATTCCTACTACAACGAGGTCGAGCAGCCGGTAACGCCTCTGCCCGACGGCAGCGGCGCCATCTCGGGCAGCGTGCTCGGAACCGGCGGCGTGCTCGGGCTCTCCAACGTGCTCGGCCAGCAGGCGGTCGCCAACGAGACGCACATCTTCACGCCGCATCTGCTCAACGATTTCCGCATCGGCTACACGCGCCGCGGCAACACCATCAACGGCACTACGCTTTCCTCCACTGCCTCCGATGCGCTCAGCATTCCCGGCATTCCCACCAACGGCGCCTTCAACAACGCCCTGCCCCTCTTCACCTTCACGGGCTTTCAGCAACTGGGCCCTTCGGCAAGCACCTTCTCGCAATATCAGACCGCCGTCTGGCAGATTCTTGAAACCGCCGTTTATACAAGGGGCGCGCACGCTTTCAAGTTCGGCCTCGACTATCGCTGGTATCAGCTCAACACCATTGCGCCGCCCAATCCTACCGGCTCCTTTGCCTTCACCACCACCGGCACCAACCAGCAGGGCGTGACCAACAGCGGCAACTCGATCGCAAGTTTCCTGCTTGGTCAGGTCGATACCTTTCAGATCGACCTGCAGGAAAGCAAGATCCGCCCACGCGCGCACATCCAGGAATATTTCGCGCAGGATGACTGGAGGGCCACCAACCGCCTCACCCTCAACCTCGGCGCGCGCTGGACCCTGCACTTTCCCTCGACGGAAAAGAACAATCAGGGCGCCGTCTTCGATCTCGACACGCAGCAGCTCGACTACCTGGGCGTCGATGGCTTTTCCCGCAGCGCCCGCGAGCTGCACTTTGACAACGTCGCGCCGCGCATCGGGCTCGCCTATATGCTTACGCCAAAGACCGTGGTTCGCTCCGGCTTCGGCATCGTCTTCATCGACCAGTCCGGCATCACCACGCCCTTCACCACGCCGCAGTTTCCCTTCATCCAGAACGTGCAGCAGAAAACGCAGGACAGCCTGCGCCCCGCATTCGCGCTTTCGACCGGACCTGATGTCGCGCCGATTCCCTTCACGCCCGACGCCGGCCTCGGCCAGAGCGTCTACACCGCCAATCGCACCGCGGGCTCAGGCTATGTGGAGCAGTGGAACCTCGCCCTGCAGCGCGAAATCACCAGCAACCTCTCCGCCGAGGTGGCCTACGTCGGCTCGCACATCGTCCACGTCGGCATTCCTGACGCGAACCTGAACCAGCTCACTGTCGAACAGCTCGCAGAAGGCGCGCCCCTGCTGCAATCCGTGCCCAACCCCTATTACGGCGAACTCCCTGCATCGAGTTCCATCGGCGGCAAAAATATCAGCCAGGCGCAGCTCATCAAGCCGTATCCGCGCTTCCTCAACGTCGCCATCTATCGCAACAACAGCGGCACTACCAACTACAACGCCTTCGAGGCAAAGGTGCAGCAGCGTTTGTCACACGGCCTCTCGTTTCTCTTCGCCTACACGCACTCCAAGCTCATTGACGATGCTTCAGCCGTCTTCTCCACGACTGTGCTCTCTTCACCAAACTCCAACAGCCTGATCGCCGCCGACTCGCATCGGCCCTGGCTCGAGCGCGACTCTTCAAGCGGCGACATGCCCAACGTCACCTCGTTCAGCGGTACATGGGATCTGCCTGCAGGCCGCGGCCATCGCTTCGCCTCCGGCGGACTCGCCGACGCCGTCCTCGGCGGGTGGAACTTCAACACGATGCTGCTGCTGCAATCGGGCATGCCTGTAACGGTGACCCAATCCACCAACTTCAATTCCTTCGCCGGCTTTTCATTGCAGCGCCCCAACCTTGTCGGCAAGCCATCGCTGTCCCCAGGCGAGCGCACACCCGCGCACTACTTCAACACCAGCGCATTCGCCACTGCGCCGCAATTCACGCTCGGCGGCGCCTCGCGCAACCCCGTGCGCGGTCCGGCTTACCGCGACCTCGACATCGCACTCGTGAAGCACTTTACCTTGCCACGCGAAGCGTCCCTCGAGTTCCGCGCAGAAATGTTCAACGTCACCAACACCCCTGCCTTCGCGCAACCAAACGGCAGCTTTGGCGCCGCCGCCTTCGGCAGCATCACCAGCACCGTCACCGACCCGCGCGTCATGCAGCTCGCGGTACGCATCAGCCGTTGAGCGCCGCTTCCTAGCGGTCAAGCGCGATCACAGCCGGAGCCGTCTTGCTTTCGACGCTGACCTCCGCAGGCGCCATTCCCTCCGCGTTCGCGGTGAGATGAATCGTTCCTGCCTTGTGGGCCGTGCGGATCACCACCAGTGCGCGTCCCTCGTAGAGCGCGCGATGATCGCCCTGGTATGACGCATCGCTCTTGCCGTCCGCGTTGCCCACCGCTGCAATTGTCCCCGGCCCTGCGATTGCGAACTTCACTTCCTGCGCGGCATTCGGCTGCAGACGGCCCTGCGCGTCCAGCGCCTCCACCGTCACAAACGAGAGATCTTCGCCATCCGCTTCCACAATCGTTCGATCCGCTGTCAGCCGCAGCTTTGCCGGCGCGCTCGCCGTCTCGAGAAGATCCGTCGCCACCACACGGTCACCATTCACGCCGACAGCCTTCAATGTGCCGGGCTCATAGCGAACCGTGAACGTGGCCTTGCGCTCCTGATCAATCGTCGTCGGCGCCTCGCCGATGAGCTTGCCATTCAGATAGAGCCGAACTTTCTCCGTGCCCGCGTAGACGTCGACCTGCATCTCCTTGCCTTCTTCGCCCGGCCACGTCCAGCTCGGCAGCGTCGGGTACACGCTCCAGCCGATTGCCACGATCTTCTTGCCTTCCGGCTCAGGCAGCCGCACCGTGGCATACACGCGATCGCCGCCATGCCACAGAATGTCGCGATAGTAGGACTGCGGCTTGCGATGGCCGGTCAAATCGATGTCTCCGCAATCCGCCGCATGCCACGGATATCCAGGGAAGACAAGATTCATCACGGAGGGTTTCTTCGAATTGCTTGTCGGCTGCGGTAGCCCCGCAAAGGGATTCTTCCCGTCGGCTCCCATATCGCTCATGCGCTGCTTCATCATCGTAGCGACCATCTCGGCACTCTTCGCGAGTTCCGGAGTCGCATACGACCAGCTTCCAATCCCCGACTCGCCGAGATAATCCATCGCCGTCCACACAAACTCGCCAACGATATACGGATGCTCATGCACCAGCTTCCATTGTTCAAATGCTGTAGCCGGCAGCGTCTCGGTCGTCACCATGATCCGGCCGGGAACGCGCTCATGATCCCTCGCCTGGTTGGCCCCGAGGTTGTAGTTGTAGCCAACGATGTCGAGATTGGCCATCACCGCGTCGGTGCTCGGCGTATACGTCGCTCCGGGAAAGGCCTCGGTCAGCGGCCGCGTCGTGTCAAGAGCGCGGACACGCGCTGTCAGTTCCTTCGCGATCGGCGCTCCCTTTTCCGTCCACGCCTCGGGAATCTCATTGCCGATGCCCCACAGCACGATCGCGGGATGATTGCGGTCCCGCAGCACCATCGAATCGATATCGCGCTGCCACCACTCATTGAAATACTGCGCGTAGTCGTACTTCACCTTGCTCGTCGTCCACACATCGAAGGGCTCGTCCAGCACCAGCAGCCCCAGCCGGTCGCACGCATCCAGAAAAGCGGGCGAAGGCGGATTGTGCGCCGTACGTACCGCGTTAAAGCCCGCAGCTTTCAGCAGTTCGACCCGGCGCTCCTCGGCGCGATCAAAAGCTGCGGCTCCCAGCGGTCCATTGCCATGGTGAACGCTGCCGCCAGCCAGCTTGATCGACTTGCCGTTGAGCAGCAACCCCTTCTCCACAGACCACGCCAGCGTGCGAATGCCGAACGTCGTCTCCACGCGGTCAGTCACCTTGCCCGCCTGCACAACCTCAACCACCGCGCGATAGAGCGTCGGACTTTCGGGCGACCACAGCTTCGGATGAGCCACATGGATCTCCTGGCTCGTCTCCTCGTCGCCGCCGGCATCCACCTGCACCTGCGACTGCCCCTTCGCCACGGCCTTTCCATTCACGGGCTCGATCGTCGTCCGCACCGTCACCGGCGCAGCACTGCCTGAGGCATTCTCAACCCGCGTGCGCACCACCAGCTTCGCCGTGTCGGCCGATGCTTCCGGCGTCGAAACAAACACTCCCCATGGGGCCACGTGCACCGGCTCGGTCACAATCACGCGCACGTGCCTGTAGATGCCCGATCCGCTGAACCAGCGGCTGCTCGGCTGCTCGGAATCATCCACCTTCACCGCCAGCACGTTGCGCTCGCCAATCTTCAAATGCGGCGTAAGGTCGAAGCGGAAGCTCGTGTAGGCATACGGATGAAAGCCGAGCTTCTCCCCGTTGAGATACACCGTCGCGTTCTTCGACACACCCTCAAACTCCACGCTGACGCGCTTTCCCTTCCACTCCGCCGGAGCTGTGAAGCTCTTGCGATACCATCCGATTCCAGCAGGAAAAAATCCTCCACCGCCCGCCGTCGGGTTCTTCTCGTCAATCGGCCCGGCAATGCTCCAGTCGTGCGGCAAATCCACCGCGGTCCAGCCGGCATCGTCAAAGGATGCGCTCTCGGCGCTGGCCGGATTGCCCAGCAGGAATTTCCACCCCGCATCGGCATTCAGCGTCTCTCTCGGCGCGCTTTTGGCCAGCGCCCGCACTCCCAAAGCCGAAGCAAACGCAACTAGCGCAACTGCGAGGGCCATCCTCGCCACAATTCTCCGCATCGACGATCTCCTTCTTACAACAACTCAGGCTAAGGACGGCGTGACTCGTCCATCCTATTCCGTCACGATCAGACGCGCTGCAGCCGTCTGCGCTGAACTGTCTCCCACAAGCAGATCCACCGGCAGATTCCGGCCCTCTGCACCCACGCGCGGCCTCACTGGCTGCGTCGCGTTAAATTCATCCAGCGGCACATATCCTCCCGGCTACGCAAAAAAATACGCGCACCAGGCTTGTCTTTTGCCCGAATGCGCGTGGTCGTGATCTGGTTCCTACTTACCCGCGCTCTTTGCTGGAGCCGCAGTAAAATCTCCGGTCACTCCAAAGGGCTGCACTTCCACGCTGCCCGCAATCTTGCCGGAATCATCGAGCGTTGCGGTGTAGACCAGTGTCAGCGGGCTGCCGTTGTACTCCGAGTCATATTTCCATGTCACCTTGCTCCCATCGACGCTGCCGGTCACGGGAAGGTCCTTGCCCTCTGACGACTTGCACGATCCGGTAATCGCATTGTCTTTCTGGGTAAAGGAGCAGGGTTGATCGCTTTCACTTCCAGCGATGCTGTTGTGGACCGACCAGTCCCCTGTGAGGCTTGGCGCACCGGCCGCAAAGGCAGAGCAGGCAAACAGCAGGGTTGAGGATGCAATGAGCTTCTTCATCGTTTTCACCTTTCGGGTGTGTTAAAAGTTACAGCTGCTGCGGATCGCTTTCTTTCCATCCAGCAGCTTGAAAAGCGCAGCCTGCCCGGCAGAGATCGCTCCGGACAGGCTTGCTCCTCATTCCTTAATCGCAATCGTGTGCTCCAGCGGCAGACTCTGCGACGATCCGCCGACCCGGATCACGTAGTTGCCAGGCACCAGCTTCCACGCGTCAGAGGCCTCGTCGTAAATCGTCAGGCGATCGCTCGTCACCGGAACAGAAACCTCCTTCGACTCGCCTGGGCCAAGTTCAACGCGCGCCCAGCCCACAAGACGCTTCGGCGGCTCCCCGGCAGCCTCGGGCAGCGACGCGTACACTTCTGCAATTTCGGTGCCGGCGCGCTTGCCCGTGTTCTTCACCGTGAATGAAACGGCCGTCGGGTCGCCTTCCTTCACCGACAGCTTCGAATACGCATACGTCGTGTACGAGAGCCCGTATCCAAACGGGAAGAGCACTGCTTTCTTCTCCGCGTCATACCACTTGTAGCCAACCTTCAGCCCTTCGTCATAGGAGGTCTGGAAGGGCGGAAATCCCTTGGCCATCATGCTCATGATGTTTGAAATGTCCGCACCCGGCGCGCCGAAGTTCGGCTCGGACTCAGGCGGCGGCAACACCAGCTTCGGATGCGGCAGATCCGCATCGCTCTTCGGAAAGGTAATCGCCAGCTTGCCCGTCGGGTTCACCGATCCGGTCAGAATCTCGGCCAGCGCTTCGCCGCCGCGAATGCCCGGATACCAGGCCTCCACGATGCCGGCAACCTTGTCGGCCCACGGCATCGTCGCCGGGCTGCCCGTTTCCAGCACCACAATCGTCCTGGGATTAGCGGCCGCCACTGTCTCGATCAGCTTGTTCTGCTCTGCCGCAAGATCGAGAGTGGGCAGATCGAACCCTTCTGACTCCCACTGATACGCAAAGACAATCGCCACATCGGCCGACTTCGCCGCAGACGCCGCAGCCGCCAGATCATCACCCGAGATGTAAGACACCTTCGCCGAAGGCATCGCCGCGCTCAGTGCGCGCAGCGGCGAACTCGGCATCCATGCCGGGCGCAGAAACGCCGCGAGCCCTTTTCCCGGCGGCGGCGGCGGCACCGGTGAACCGCCCGGAGGATCGACCTGCGCGGATCCGCCGCCGCTCAGCACGCCTACATCGGCATGTCCGCCAATCAGCGCCACTGAGCGTACATTTCCGGCCAGGGGAAGCACGTTGCGCTCATTCTTCAGCAGCACAATGCTCTTCTCCGCCATCTTCTGCGCTACCTTGTAGCCGCCCTCCACATCCGGAACCTGCTTCCTCACCGGATAATCGAAGAGGCCATACGCGAACATCGTGCGCAGAATGCGATGCACGTGATCGTTCAGCTCGTCCTGCGAAACCTCTCCGCTCTCCACGGCCTTCTTGAGCGCATCGCCAAAGAAATACTTGTCCGGCTGCTCCATGTCGAGGCCCGCGTGCGAGGCCTTCACGGTGGAGTGCGTGCCGCCCCAGTCTGAAAGCACGAAGCCCTTGAACTTGAAATCCTTTTTCAGCACATCTGACAGCAGGTAGCTGTTCTCGCAGGCAAAGTCGCCATTCACGCGGTTATAGGAGCACATCACACCGCCGGCATCTGAAATGCCCAAAGCAATTTCAAAGGCGCGCAGGTCAGTTTCGCGCATCGCCCGCTTGTCGATATTCGCGTTCACCGCGTTGCGTCCGCTCTCCTGGTCGTTGATCGCGTAGTGCTTCAAATCGCCGATCACGTTCTCTGACTGCACGCCCTTCTCCACGTAGCCATCCAGCGTTCCGGCAAGCAGCGGGTCCTCGCCCATGTACTCAAAGGTGCGCCCGTCGCGCGGTTCGCGCGGCAGGTTCACGCCGCCGCCCAGCGTCATGGTGTAGCCCTCGTCGCGCAGCTCCCGCCCGATCAACTGGCCGTACGCGTATGCCGCGTCCGGGTCCCACGACGAGGCTGCCCCCAGGTTATTCGGCAGCGCTGTCGAATACCGGCCCGCCGCCGCGCCGCGCGTTACGCCATAGGCCGAGTCCGCCATCTGGATCGCCGGAATCCCCAGCCGCGGAATCGAATTCGTATACCCCGCGCCGCCGTTCGACTCCGACACCTTGGTGGAAAAGAAAGGCATGCCCTGTCCGTGCAACAGAGAGATCTTCTCGTCCAAGGTCATCTCTTTAAGCACCAGGTCGGCGCGCTGATCCGGCGAAAGGCTTGCGTCAGACCACGGATAATGTTTCGGCTTCGGCATTCCCGGAAACTGGGCCAGCGCCGCAGTAGCCGCGAAGAGTGTGGTCGCGAGCGCGGCCATGCAAACGATACGGTTCTTCATCAATCCAGATGCCTCCCCAACTGCAGTTGAACAGCCCCCCGTTTAAAACGCCCTCGCAACCGAGCAAAGGCTCCTCTTAATGCATGCCCGCTGACGCCGCCATCTCTTCGGGCGATGGCCGCCTCATCAGAAATGGGAGTGGAACCAGCAGCAGAACAATTACGCCCAGCACAAAAAATGCGCTGATAAACGCCAGCACATTCGCCTGCGCATCCACGAGCTGCTGCAACTGCGCCAGCGACTTCTGCCCGGCATCGGCCACGCTGCTGCCCGTCAGAATCGCCGAGCTGCGCAGGTCCCCGAGATACCGGTCGAAGAAGATATTCCCGCGGTGCAGATGCGACACGAGATCCACGCGGCTGATCTGTCTGTGCCGCGCCAGGTACGACGTAAGGAACGAGACTCCGATTGCGCCGCCAAGATTGCGCACAAAATTGCTGATACCCGAGACCTGGTTGTTCTGGTCCTTCCGCATGCCCACATACGCCAGCGTGCTGATCGGGATAAAAATCAGCGGCAGCCCCACCACCTGGAACACACGCATCCACATCACATGCGCGAAGTCCACATCGGGCGAGATTCGCATCATCCAGAACATGCTTGCCGAGGTCAACATAAATCCTACGGCAATCACCTTCCGCGGATCGAACTTACTTCCAAGGATGCCCGCCACCGGCATCAGCAGCGCCAGCGCCATGCCGCCGGGAGACAATGCCCACCCGGCCTGCTCGGCAGAGTAGCCAAGCTGCAGTTGCAGAAATTGCGGAATCAAAATCGTCGAACCGTTCAGAACCATACCCAGTGTGAAATTCGAGAGTGCCGATGCCCCAAAATTGCGGTTTTTGAGCAACTGCAGTTCAATCACCGGATGCGGGTGCGTCCACTCCCGCCAGATCATAGCAACAAGCGCCACAAACGCGATAGCCGCGGTGACGCAAATCAGTGTCGAGTCAAACCACTCGAGCTGTTCGCCTTTATCCAGCACATACTGCAGGCACCCCACGCCAATGATGATGCTGCCGATGCCAAAATAATCCGTGCGTTCGCCCCGCTTCGCGCGCGCCTCGATCACATGCGGCGGATCATGCACCACTCGATGCGTCAGCAGCAGCGAAACAATGCCGATGGGAACGTTGATAAAAAAGATCCAGTGCCAGCTGAAGTTGTCCGTGATCCAGCCGCCCAGTGTCGGCCCGATGGCAGGCGCCACCACCACTGCCATGCCATAAATCGCGAAGCCCATGTTCCGCTGCGCAGGCGTGAACGTATCGGCCAGAATCGCCTGCTCGCTCGGCCCCAGCCCTCCGCCCCCCAGCCCCTGCATCACCCTGAAGAAAATCAGCATCGGCAGGCTCGCCGCCATGCCGCACAGCATCGAGCTCACCGTGAACAGCACCACGCACATCATGTAGAAGCGCTTGCGGCCAAGCTTCGTCGAGAGCCACCCGCTCATCGGCAAAATGATGGCATTCGACACCAGGTAGCTCGTCAGCACCCATGTGCTCTCGTCGGACGTAGCGCCCAGACTGCCCGCAATGTGCGGCAGCGCCACATTGGCAATCGAGGTATCCAGCACCTCCATGAACGTCGCCAGCGTCACCGTCATGGCAACGATCCACGGATTAAAGCGCGGCGCCGTCGAGCTTATCTGACCCATACCGTCGCCTCAACCGACATGCCCGGACGCAGCCGCTCCAGCCCTTCCTGGTTCGCGTTCAAGCGAAGGCGCACCGGCATGCGCTGCACCACCTTGATGTAATTGCCCGTCGCATTCTCGGGCGGCAGCACGCTGCTGCGCGCGCCCGTGATCGCCGGAATGCCCTCAACAATTCCGTCAAAGTCCTTCTTCAGCGCATCCACGTGAACCCTGGCCCGCTGGCCCTCATACATCTTCGCGAGCTGCGTCTCCTTGAAGTTAGCCGTAACCCACGTGTCGCCGGTCGCGACGATCATCATCAACGGCTCGCCCTCGCTCACACGGTTGCCGATCTCCGCGCTGCGTTGCGTCACGATTCCCCTTACCGGCGCAACAATATGGCAGAAGCTCACGTTCAACGCGGCCTTCTTGAGCTGCGCCGCCGCGATCTCAACATTTGCCTGCGCAGTGGCCAGGTTGGCCTCGCGAATCGAAAGCTGCCGAGGCGCCGTCTGCGTCACCTGCGTGCGATGCGCCGCCTGTGCATCGATCTCCGCCTTGCGCTGCTCCATCACCATCTCGGCAGAGTCAACATTCGCCTTCGCCGCCATCGCGCTCGCATCGGCAGAGTGGGCGGCCGCGACTGCCCGTTCATACTCCTGCCGCGAAACCGTCCCGTCTTTGAAGAGCTCTTCGTAGCGCGCGAGGTCCGCGTCATCGCGCGCGCGAACTGCCTCTGCTTCGGCCAGCTTCGCCGACGCGCTCGCCAGATCCTGCGATGCCGCTGCGTAAGCGGCGCGCGCCTGCGCCACCTCCACATCGCTTGTCACCGTGGAAGCCGCATTCTCCGCGCGCGTGATCGCAACCGATGGCTGCTCCGCATTCAGTTGCGCCACAGCCTGGTCATACTGGGCCTTGGCCTGGTCATAGGCCACCTTCTGCTCGCTCGGGTCGAGGTCCACCAGCCGTTGCCCGGCCTCAACGATCTGGTTGTCGTTCACGTACACCGCTGCTGTCGTCGCCGCAATCCGCGCGCTCACCACGTTCAGATGCCCGTCCACCTGCGCGTCATCCGTGGACTGGTAGCCGCTCGCGTACACGGCCCAGCCGCCCACCGCACCCGCCACAACCACGGCGGCAAGCCCGGCGAACAGGAGCCGTAATTTCCTGGCCGGCCCCTTCTTTTCCGTTGAGTGCAATTCGAATTTGGCAGCAGCGGCGTGTGGCATACTTAGAAACATACTGACTGGTCAGTTTTATGTCAAGGCCCGAATTTTCCGGGTGTTTAAATAAGGGAGACGACAATGTCCACCGCAACCCTCAGCCGCCAACAGGTCCGCACCCAGGAGACACAGGCTCGCCTGCTCAACGCCGCAGAAGAGGTCTTCGTCCGCGACGGTTACGAAGCGGCACAGATCGACGAGATCGCCGGCATCGCCGGCCGCAGCAAAGGTGCTGTTTATACGCACTTTAAGAGCAAGGAGGACCTCTTCCTCGCCCTCTTCGAACACCGCACCCGCGGCTACATCGAGCGATTCACCAACGCTTTGAGCCGTTGCGCCACCCGCCAGCAGCGCTTCGAGGCCTTCCGCAACTTCTATATAGGCCTGGTGAGTGATCGAACCTGGCCGATTCTCACGCTCGAATTCAAGCTCTTCGCGCTACGTCACCCCGAATCGAAAGAGCGCCTGCGCAAGGCCTTCGAAATGTCCGGAGCCAGCGCCAATCCCGCGCAGCATAAGGAATTCTTCGAGATGTTTGACCGCAGCCGGCAAGCAGACGCTGAGTCGGCCATCGCAGCCCTCGGACCGATTCTCTCCGGCCTCATCCTCGAGAGCCACTTCGATGCCCAGAATCTTTCCGAGAAAGCCCTTCGCCGCCTGCTCGGCCGCATCTTCGACGCGCTCTTCCCCGTGCAGACCTAGAGCCAGGGTGTGCGGCCTCGAAGCCTCAGGAAAAAGACCGGGGTACTCCGACGCCGAAAAGATCTGCTCCCGGGATGGAGGAGACCAAGCAAGGGGTCGCCGAGATCTGCACCGAGGAATAAGCGATCATTCGTGGTTTGCCATCATGGGCTTTTCGCGCACAGCGCCCAGACCCCCGGGCCACCAATTCCAATCGCCTGCAATGCGAAGAAGAGCGGGGCCGATCACAATGCGCACGAGAGTCGCGTCAATGAACACCGCGACCGCCAGCGCAAAGCCGATCATCTTAACCACCAGGAAATCGCCGAAGGTGAAAGCCGCAAACACCACGATCATGATTGCCGCGGCGCTCGTGATCAGGCCTGCGGTCCTGGCCAGGCCCTCCGGAATCGCATCCGTTTCGCTCAGCCCGCTCTTTCTTGCTTCGAGCACGCGCGCAACGAGAAATACTTCGTAGTCCATGCTCAGTCCAAAGACGATGGCAAAGGCGACGATCGGAACAAGTGGAAAGATGCTGCCTGTCCCGCCAGGAACTCCCAGGAATCTGCTTCCGTGTCCCTCCTGGAAGACGAACACCAATGCACCGAGGGAGGCCGCTACTGAGAGCAGGTTCAGGCCGATGGCCTTGACGGCGGCGAAGATCGATCGGAACCCCGCCAGCAGCGCAAGCAGAGTTCCCCCCACCACCAGTGCCATTACCGACGGAAAGCGATTGACGACAATCGTCTCGTAGTCGGCGTTGAGCGCCGGGATACCCCCGACCAGAAGCGTTGCGTCCGGCACTCCGGTGAGCGCGGGCGCGCCGGTCCTTCTCGAGTTCCCGAACCCAGTTGACCTGCTCGCGCAGGGAGACAGAAGTCGCCGGCACCACTTCCAAGCAGTGCCGCTCGTCCGTCAGCTGCTCAGAAATGTTCGACGCGTCTCGCGTGAGAGGCTGCCAAGGGAGGACCGGTCGTCGTCCGCAAGCGTGGTGATCGAAATCACCCGGGCACAGCGCGGATCGTCGGCGAGTTGCTTGCTGAGACGGTCGGACCGCATTCCAACCAGCGTCGGTTTGCGCGATGGAATCCTGCGGAAGTTCGACGATGACACGCAAGGATTCAACAACGCCGGAGCGATCCATCCGCTCCAGTGCATTGAGCGCTTCCACCGATTGTGCCGCCTGCGGAAGCCAATTGACACGGGGGACCCTGGTATCGAGACCCCTGACCTGCCATGCCAGCAGAAGCAGAGGCGCGCCAGCCAGAATGAGCGCCAGCCAGGGATGCGCGACGATCAGTCTTCCCCATTGCCGCCAGCGATTTCCCGTAACGGCCTCCCGGCGGGCATCCAACTTTGGCGTGAACGGCAATTTGCCAAAATCAATCCGCGGACCGAGCCAGGCAAGCACTGCCGGAACGAGAGTATTCGTGAGCAGAACACTCATTCCGGCCACCAGGACTCCCGCAACGCCGATCGAACGGATTTCGCTGATGGGAACCGTCAGCAGCGCGAGGAATCCGATGGCTACGGTTGAGGCCGAGATCAGGAGCGTGCGGCCTGCCTGACGTGCCGCAAGGACCGAGCCACGAGGGCCGTCGTATCCGGCGGCAATCGCTTCCCGAAACCGGCTGACCATAAGAAGTGCATAGTCGATTCCCAGGCCGAGGCCGAGCATGGTGGCCAGATTCTGCACCAGAATAGAAAGGTGCCACCGCTGGGCCAGGAATGCCGTGATCGCCATAGTGGTCGCGATGGCAAGCTCGCCCACCGCCAGGGGAATGAGCGCAGCGACGAAGCTGCCGAAGGCCACCAGCAGCAGTGCAAGCGTCGCGGGAATCACCAGACTCTCGCCGCGCCGCACCTCGTCGGCACTCGCTTTGCGGATGTCGAAATTCAGCGGAATCTCGCCGGTGAGTTCGAGCTTCACCGCCGGATACCGGCCATGCAGCTCATTTTCAAGCGAGCTTGCAAGCTGGTGAAGCTTTGGAACCAGCGACTCCACGGGCCCCTCTGTGGAGGCCAGTCCGATCAAAACAAAGGTCCCGCCTCCCTTGCCCAGAAAGATTGGATCGGGCAACTCAAGGTACGAGACCACTCCCGAAACTCCGGATTCCTCTTTCAGCCTCGACACGATGGTTTCAAGCGCTTGTCCGCCTTCGTCTGAATCAGCAGGCGGAAGTCCCTGGACCACAAGAACCACGCGGTCCACGAAGGGCGACCGAAAACGGGTGGCAAGCTCCTGGCGAACGGTTTCGGCCTGGCTCCCTTCGACACGTGTAGCGGTCTCGAGATGGCGCTCCGCGTGAAACGAAAAGGGTAGAAGCGCAAGGGTTGCTATCAGGACGACACCTGAGACCCAGTAATGGCGCGGATGCATAGCAGTTATCATTGTCATACAAGATCGTCGCAACGTGATCGCAGAACACCCAGACAGGTCGTTCCTCGGTAACCGATTCGCTATCGCCGCACTTCGGACCGGGAATATACACTTGCGCTGGGTGCCCTGCTACGCCATGCGAGGCAGCTCGGTGCTCGCCCGATTGTTGAAGGAGGGAGCCATTCGTACTTTCCTGTTGCTCGGCTTGCTTGCCGCCATCCCGTCCGGGGCCGCCGACCCCCGCGTTGGCACCTGGACTCTCATCTCTGCTCAATCCAGCGTTGATCCTCCTAACCGGCTCTCTCTTACGCCCTTACATGGCGCCGTGCATGTCGTCATGAGCGGCGAGAACCACGTCGATTTCACTGCGAACTCCAATGGACACCAATCGCCCGCACCGGGAAATCTGATGTTCAATCAAATTGAGCTGCACAGGATCGATAAGAGAGAGGCGCAGGTCCAGGAAGAAAAGAATGCAGTTGTTGTCGGAACAGTCCGCGAAAAGCTTTCGGCTGATGGAAACGAACTGACGATCACCACTGCAGCCAGAAGCCACCCCGATCAAATCACCGTGTGGACACGAACTGGTGGAGCAAAGGTCGCTCGAGACCTGTTTGCCGGTGAGTGGACAGAGGACCTGAGCAAGACGCGTTTGCGGCAAGGCCTGGTGCTCAAAATCGAGACGGACGCAAGCGGCGTGGTGCATTTTCTAGGTGACTTCAGCTATACCGCCCGTTTTGACGGAAAGCAGTACGATCTTAGGGACTCGCGCAATGACACCATAGTGCTCGAATCTGTCGATCCTCACACCGTCGATGCCATCTACCGGCGCGATGATCAAGTCACGCAAAAAGATCGGTGGACGCTTTCCGCTGACGGGCAGCAGTTGACGGTCACCACTACCGGCATGTTGGAGACCGGCCAGAAGCTAACCGAGAAGCTTCTTTTCAAGAAGCAGTAGCCGATAGCGCATCCGTGCAGCTCAGTAGACTGCTGGCCGGTGTCACTACGGGTATCTCGCGCGGCGCAACCGAAATGATCCCCTTGCGATGCATGAATTTCAGGATCCCGTTGACCGTATCTTCGAGGGATGGGTCCGCCTGGCCAAATACAGAGGCATCTCGCGCTGCTTGATAGGTCGAGCTCTCGTACCGCTTGAACTCCATCGCTGAGATGTTGTCCACTGAGCCCACCAGAAAATCAAGAAGCGGAAAAAGAAGATCTTCCTTCCGGCATCTCCGCACCAGTTCGGGAACGAAGTTGGGCAAGCTGAATATCTCGAATTGCCGGCCAGTCGCCTTCGTAATCAGCCCGGTGATATCCATCATGTTCGAATACTCGTCCCGCACCACGTGGTATGTCTGATTCGCCGTACCCGGCGTGGTGGAGATCGCCACGATGTTGTTGGCCACGATGTCGGCCGGCACGAAGCTGACCTGATTGAGCGTATCGACGCCAATGCCGTGGTTCACCATAAAGGCCACGAGGCGAACCGCGATATCGAAGTTGTTGCCTCCGCCGGTGACGGATGGACTCACGAGAGCCGGCCGGAAAACCCGCGTGGAAAGTCCGCGGCTGCGCGCGTCAAAGACAACCTGTTCCGCGACCCATTTAGATTGGCTGTAGCCGAAATCGAGAAGCTCCATCTTCGCGTTCATGTCGGTCTCATACAGGACGGACTTTACCGCCCAGCCAAACACGAAGGTCGTCGAGACATAATTGAATTCCTTTGGGCCTTCCTTCGAATGCCAGGCGCAACACCTCGTTGGTTCCGAGTACATTCGCCTCCCGCATGCGGTCGTAATTGAACAGATAATTTACCGTCGCGCCGTTATGGAAGATCGTGTCTACTTCATCCGCAAGGCGGTCCCATGTCTTCTGCGTTAGACCCAGGGCTGGCTGACCAAGATCGCCGCAGACTGGAATCACGCGAGCCTCGAACATCTCCATCAGCCGGGCATCGCAGGAACCCATGGACTCCATCGCAGCCCTCAGTCTGTGCATGCCATCTTTCGCGTTGGAAGACCGGACGAGCACATGAAGTTTGGCGCGCGTCTGTTCGAGCAGGCTCTTCATCAGGAACGGCCCGATGAAGCCGGTGCCGCCGGTGAGCAGCACCTGATTAAGGACCGGCAGCTCAGCCAGGGGCAAAGGCACCGCCGGCTCAAAGATGAGCTTGCGGTCCTTGTCCATCATCTCTTTCTCCGCAGTGCGCTGTTCCTCACGGAAAGCCGCTAGAGCATGACGCAAGTGAACCAGGGCCGCTTCGGGAGCTTTCTCGAGCTGCTCGGCCAATGCAAACAACTCGGCTACGCTCACACGCTGAACGATCCCGATATCGACCTGGCGCGCCAGCATCTCGGCGCCCTTTTCCTTCAGAAGTTCCTTGAGTTCATGCATGAACACAACAAGGTCCAGGGAATCCAGGCCGGCTTCGATAAGGTTGTACGACTCGTTGCCGGTCAGGTTGTACCTGGCCTTCAATTCGGCGAAAGGCGTGTGTGTGTCCTGAACCAGCGCAGCGTCCCCGGCATCCTTCTCGCTCGAAAAGTCGGAGAGGACGGTGAATTCACCGTCCAGCCACATCTGCTTGGTCTTGTGGCGCATGATCTTGCCGGAACTCGTTCGCGGAATCGCGCGCGGCGCGATGAGGGAAATCACCGCTACCTCCACGTTGAGGTAGTTCCGGATGGCGGTGGCAATCTTACGGGCTTCGGGCAGCGCTCTGGGGTTCTTTACTTCGGCAACGATCGCCAGACCAGGCTCTCGGTCTTCCTGAATCTGGAAGGCGACGACACAGCTATGTCGGATCAGACCCGACGCTTTCTCGACAACATTCTCAATATCCTGCGGGTAATAATTCTGACCGCGCAGAATAATCATGTCTTTGATGCGGCCGCAGACATAGAGTTCGTCGTCGTGGAAGAATCCCATGTCGCCGGTCCGGAGAAAACCCTCATCATAGGGCGTATCATCCGCCAGTCGCGCACGAAACTGCTTCAGCGTGAGTTCCGCATTGTTCCAATAGCCGCGGCACTTGCCGCTTCCGGCGAGCCAGATTTCACCGATGCGTCCCGGCTTCAGAACGAAGTGCCCTTCCGGGTCCACAATCTTGACGTCGAGTCCTGGGAGCGGATTGCCGCAACTTAAAATCTGCGTGGAGCCTTCGATTTCGGAAACCTCGGTCGTCATCCTGGCCTTGCCCAGGGCCAGGGCACGCTTGTTGACCGACGCGATGTGGCGTCCGCCCAGCGAAACCGCGAGAGTATTCTCGGCCAGCCCATAGGCGACATAGAAACTCTCCGACTTGAGTCCATAGGGCTGAAACGTCTCAAGGAACCGCGTGTAGGTATCCGGCTTCACCGGTTCGGCCGCACACATCAGGACCCGCAGCGAACTTAAATCGCAACTCTCCAGGCTGTCTTTTGAGAGCCTTCCGGCCCGCAGGCAATAGTCGTAGGCGAAGTTGGGGGCTGCCGTCGCCGTGGCCTGGTAGGTCGTGATGGCGTCGAACCACAGGATCGGCCGCTGAATAAAATCCATGGGAGCGAACCCGTATGTTGTGCCGCCTTTAAGCGCCGGGTAAAGGTAACACCCGATCAGGCCCATATCGTGATACTGCGGAAGCCACGAAACGACAACCGGCTCAGGATGATCGATGACCAGGTCATACGTGCTCAGGATATTCTCGTGCGTCACGATCACGCCTTTCGGCTCCGTTGTCGAGCCGGACGTGTACTGGAGGAACAGAATCTCCGAGGTCTCGAAAGGCGGCTGGTTCGCAATCGTATCCACGAAGTTTTCCGTGGGAATCCACGGAAGGCCGGAAATGTAGTCAACGTCCACGCCAGATGCCGAGACTCCACTTCTGGCGAGGTTCGTCTTGAGAGAGGCGTGGTGGCCCTCGCTCGTCAGGATCGCAGCCGCGTCGCAATCTTTTGCAATGTGCACCATCTTGTACAAGGCGCTCTGGAAGCCACGCGAGCTCGGAGGATAGACGGGCACAGGGATCAGTCCCGCACGCACGCACCCGAAAAAGGCGCAGATCATTTCGAGGCCCGGCGGGTAGGCGAGCAGAAGACGGTCCCCCGTCGCAAGACGACTGTCTTTCCGCAAATGCCCGGCGATGGCATTCGTGCGGTGCAGAAACGAGGCGTAGGTATAGCTCTCGACCGGATCGCCGTTCAAATCAAGGAACGAATAAAGGAGCTTGTCCGGATTCTCCTCAGCCAGCTTGTCCAAGTGGTCCAACAAGGACGCTATCATTAATCAGTGATCCTCCAGTTGAATCGAACAAGCAAGAGAGCGACCTCACGTGCTGAGCCTCTATCAGCCCATGCACTGTGCGCCATCTTTTTACGGTTCATTGGTGGAACTATGGTACCAAAGCGGTTCGGGAATGCCACGCTTAATCCTTCGACGAGCAGGGCTCTACCTGCTAACCGCCTCTGGCCCACTCTTCCGTTGATTCCGATTCGGTGCCCCGGTAGGCTATAGAGGAAGCGAGCACAAACCCGTTTTGAGTCAGGCCCCACGGTTGAGACGAGTGGAATGAGCCGCGCTCAACTATGATTGCGGCGGAGGCGCCAGTGACGTTCGAACCCCAGGCGGTCACCGCCCACGACCCCGACATGGCCGATCTGATGCCGTCTGAAGCCGCGCCACGGCAGTCCCTCGATCCGGCAGGCGCGACCTCCTTCCCCAAGGTCTTACGCCGCCGCCTGGACAGTTTTTTTGCCGACCAGAGCATCTCTCCGAAGGCCAACATCATGATGTGGGCGAAGATCGCAATCGGTCTCGTCGTCCTGGTGGGCAGCTGGATTGTTTTGTATGTCTTCCGGCCGGGCCCATGGATGTTTGTCGCTCTCTACCTTTTAGGTGGCCTCGCGCAGACATTCCTCTTGCTGAATATTGCCCACGACAGCAATCACAACGCCATCTCGTCTCGGCCGTTCGTGAACAAGACGCTGAACTATGTCTTCGATCTCTGCGGCATCAACTCGTACATGTGGCGGATCCTTCACCATCGCGGCCACCACTCCTGCATCAATCTTCAGGGTGAAGATGACGCACTTTCTGGACGCGGCATCTTTCGGTTTACGCCCCATGAATCCCGAACGCCGTGGCACCGCTTCCAGCACATCTATGCGCTGTTCATCTACGCACTGTTTTCTCTCGACTATGTCTTCTTCCGGGATTTTCAGTGCTTTTTCTTCCCGACCCACGAGTACCTGAAGCGCTCCCGCCACTCTCTAGGCGAATATGCCGTGCTCTTTGCGGGCAAAGGCTTTTACCTCGCCTACATGCTTGTCCTGCCGGTATTGGTGCTGGGAAAGTCGCCTCTGCTCGTCGCCGGTGCGTTTCTTCTGGTTCATTTGGTCGTCGGCTTGAGCGTAACGCTTGTCTTCCAGACCACCCACACCATTGACAGCACATACTTCCCCTCTGACCGCGGCGAGTTCGAAAATGGCGTGTATCACATCTTCGCAACCACGGCCGATTACGCGACTGAAAACCCGATTGTGGGCTGGCTCGCCGGTGGACTGAACCATCACGTCGTCCATCATCTCTGCCCTTACGTGTGCCACACCCACTACGCTCGGTTGACCCGGATCGTGAGGGAGACCGCCGCAGAGTTCGGTGTCCCCTACCGGCAACACTCCACCATGGCGAGGGCGATCCGCCATCATCTGATACTTTTGAAGCAACTGGGGAATGAAGACTAATTCTGAGCGTTGCATCCTTGTGCCCGTATCGGCTCTGCCATCTCATCAAGGTGACATGACGTTTCCCGCGCTCGCCGGCACGTCTCGGGACGGCTGGCTATGACCGCGACCTCATCCATACCCGCCGTATCCAGATTGCGATGCTTCGCCGATTCCCCCGCAATGGCCCGCAATCCCGCCACCGTGTTGTCGAAATACAACGAAGCCTTCGGGGACACCTTCCGCTTCTACCTCGGTGGTCTGAAGGAGGCGATCGTTACCATCAATCCTGCCGTCATTCAGCACGTGCTGAAGACCAACGCGGAGAACTACCAGAAATCTGAAATCCAGGTACAGCGGATGGGCCACTTCCTGGGAAAGGGCCTGCTTACGACGCATGGGGAAGCATGGCGCACCCAGCGGCGTCTCATCCAGACGGGCTTCAAAGAACTGGCCATGCTGTCTGCGATTATGCAGGACTCACTTGCCGAGTCGCTGCGGGACTTCGACAGACAAATCCATGGCGGCCCCGTCGATGTTTACCCTCAACTGATGAAGATGACCTTCTCCATGGTCGCCCGTTCGTTGTTTGGGGCCCGGCTCAAGGACGAAGACATCGACCTGGTCAGCCACACCATTTGCACGGTTCAGGAATTCATCGTCCGCCAGACGCTGCAACCCTATCTGAATCCATGGTTTGCCGTGTCGGGCGAATTACGCAAACACGAAGACATGCGCACACGTGCAGACGCCGTTCTGCTCGAATACATCAGGAGACGCCGCCACGAGCCGCCCGGCCATGACCTGCTGCAGACCTTGATGGATGCGCGTTACAGCGATGGCGAAGGCATGAGCGATGAGCTTGTCCTCAGCGAGAGCATGCAGCTTCTGGTAGCCGGACATGAAACGTCGTCGAACGCGCTATCGTGGCTTTTGTATCTTTTGAGCACCCGTCCGGATTGTCTCGCAAGAGTGCGCCAGGAGTTCTTTTCGGTCCTGGGCGAAGCGCCTCTGACCCACGCCGACGTTCTCAAGTTTGAATTTACGACCCAGGTGATCCAGGAGGGGCTCCGCCTCTACCCACCCTTCTGGATGATCGACCGCGTGGCTGTCGCCGACGACAGCGTAGACAATGTGGTGATACCCCGCGGCTCCACGGTCATCGTCTACGTATATGGCGCGCACCACGCTCCGCGCTACTGGCAAGACCCGGAGAAATTCGATCCGGACCGCTTCACCAAAGAGGAAATAAAGCAACGCACCCCATTCAGCTTTGTCCCCTTTGGGGGCGGACCGCGCGTCTGCATCGGCCAGCACTATGCGATGCTGCAGATCCTCATGATCTTGAGCGAGCTGATAAGACGGTACGATTTTGAGTTGGTTCCCGGTCAAACGATCGAACCCCGCCCGATGGTCATCCTGCGGCCAAAGCAGGGAATCCGCATGACCTTCACCAATACCACCGCTTCCCCCTTATTCGCCGCACAAAACGCCATCTGAGCCCTGACACGGGAAGATGAGATGTCTGGCAATTTGCCGCTTCCTGTGGTAGCCCTCGTTGCCCTTCAAGTGTTCCCCAACCACGACTCCGCGACCATCTCGAACGTATGCTCGGATATGGAGAAATCAGAGAGGACTCCGACGCCCGGAAAATCTGGCTCGATCTCCCGCTGCGGACTCCACCGCAATGCATTGAACGCAAAAGACAAGAGCCGCTGATTTTTCAGCGGCTTGCCTTCATTCTCTGGATGCGGGATTGGATTCGAATGATTCAAACCAACGACCTCCCGTGTCCGCTAGTTCCAAAACGCTAACTCATTGAAACTAACGCGCACGGATCGCTCAGAAAGCGCACAAAAGCGCCCATTTTCAACCTTCAGCACCTCAAAAAAGCACCTTGCCATTGTCTGCATGATTGCCGAAAATCTCCTTCCCCAAAACTCCCTTTTCTGCCGTAATCTATGGCCGCCTCAATCGCAGCTTCAGCTTCACTGGCGCTCCGTTGATTGCGTCCTCCATGAACAAATCGTCATCCGGTTCCCACCTGCAAAGTGCTATCAAAAGAACAAAGGCCTCGTCTCAATGAGTAGCCGTTGTATTGAGAATGCGGACCTGTTCTCTGAAGCGCTCGGCTGTCGTCGTCTCTTCGTGGTCCAGCCTTCCGAAGACACACACGCGACATATAATCCCTCTCATCCGGGCGGAAGGCCCATTGTGCATGACTACGGCTTACCTGAACCGCATCGCCACTGCCGTGCCAGAGCACGATGTGCATGACGCCTTCGTCGTCTTCGCCGAGAAGATGCTCGCGGACCCGCGGCTCCGCACGGTCTTTCGCCGCATGGTGAGCCGCGCCGACATCGCGCATCGCTATTCATTTCTCGATCCGCTGAAAGGTTCCGGCCAATTTTCATCGCATGACGCGAATGAATTTTATCGGCTAGGTAACTTTCCCAACACTGCGCGGCGTATGGAGTTGTTTGAGCAGAGCGCTCCGCTGCTGATGAGGAAGGCCGTAGATCGGCTTGCGCTCAATGAGAAGGAACGCTCCGGTATTACGCATGTGCTGGTGACCTGCTGCACGGGGCTCTATGCGCCGGGGCTGGACTTTGAGATCGTCGACCACCTCGGGCTTTCGGCGGGCGTGGAGCGCACGATGGTTGGGTTCATGGGATGCTATGCCGCGATCAATGCGCTGAAGCTGGCGCGGCACATTGTGCGCTCCGACCCGAAGGCGGGTGTGCTCATGGTGAACCTGGAGCTGTGTACGCTGCACTTCCAGGAGACGCAGGAGCTGGAGCAGGTGCTCTCGTTCCTGGTGTTTGCCGATGGCGCGGCGGCGAGCCTGATTACCGCGCGCGAGCAGGGTTTCGCGCTGGACAGCTTCAAGGCGGTGATGGTGCCGGAGACACGTGGGCTGATTACCTGGAAGATTCGAGGGCTAGGTTTCGACATGCTGCTCTCCGGGCAGGTTCCGGGAGAGCTGGGCCGCGCGCTGCATGAGGGCGAGCTGATGGCGCGAGCGCGACGGCATCGACCTGTGGGCGGTGCATCCCGGCGGACGGTCGATTCTGGATGCGGTGGAGAAGGGACTGGAGCTGCCGGCCGATGCGCTGGCGGCGTCGCGCGAGGTGCTGTCGTGCTTCGGCAACATGTCGTCGGCGACGGTGATGTTTGTGCTGCAGCGGATGATGCAGCAGGCGCATCCGGGGCAGCGCGGGTGCGCGATGTCGTTTGGCCCGGGCCTAACAGCGGAGACGATGCGCTTCCATGTGGTCTAGTGCAGAGATCGACTTCAGTCGGCGGGTCTCTCCGCGTGAGTTGCCGGAGCTGATGGATGGTGACTGCAGTTATGAGGATTTCCGTGACTGCCTGCGCAGTCTGGAAAAAGTCAATCGCTGGCTGCTGGGTTATCGGCCGACGCTGGCTTGGCTGGAGCGGTTGCCGCATGGATTGCGTGATCCGGTACACATCGTCGATGTGGGCAGTGGCGGCGGCGATCTACTGCGGCAGATTGCATGCTGGGCGCGGAGACGGGGCATTGCTGTGCAGCTAACGGGAATCGACTTGAATCCTTATGCGGCGCGCGCAGCAGCGGAGTTCACGCCAAAGGAGCTCGGAATCACGTGGGTGACCGGCGATGCTATGACGTATCGGCCGGAGAAGCCGGTGGATATCGTCGTTAGCTCGCTGCTGGCACATCATCTGGAGGACGAGGAGATCGTCGCGCTGCTGAGGTGGATGGAAGCGACCGTGCAGGTAGGTTGGTTTATCAATGATTTGGAGAGGGCGGAGTGGACTGGCCGGATGTTTGGGTGGGGTGCGGTGGCACCGGTTTGTGCGGCATGATGGGCCGGTGTCGTTCCGGCGGGCCTTCCGGACGGAGGATTGGGTTCGCCTGCTGGCTGCGGCTGAGATACCGCGAGAGGCGGTGACGGTGGAGCAGTGGCGGCCGGGACGGTTGTGCGTCGGGCGGTGGAAATGAGGTCGATGATTCTGAAGCGTCTCGTCAGACGTAGCGACATGAAGCCTTTGGCTCACGTGGTCCTCATGGCGTACCTCATCACCTCTCATCATCCGAGAAGCAAATGATGCGAATTTCCACTCTGCCAGCGCCCAGCTCCGCCGGTTCCAGATTCAAGACAATTCTCTGGGTCTCGCTTGGGCTCACCGTACTCTTCGTCTTCATTACCTCAGAGCTGCTCCTCATCACCGACTATCCGATGTACCACGCCTACCGTCTGCAGGTCATCGCCGACCGCCATCTTCTCATCCCGCATACGCTCGCCGGAATCTTCGCTCTTTTGATCGGCCCCATCAACTTCTCTTCGCGGATCCGCGAGCGTCACCTTGAACTCCATCGCATCCTCGGCCGCATCTACGTCATTTCCGTGTTTGTTGGTTCCTTCACGGGGATCGCTCTCGCAGCCGGTCGCCCGGGTCTTCCCGGAACCTCCATGCAGGCCGCTGCCTGGATGGTCTGCACCACCGCCGCCGTCATCACCGCGCGCAACCGCCAAATCACACAGCATCGCCAATGGATGGCGCGCTCCTATGCCGTTACCTTTACCTTCGTCTCCAGCCGCGTGCTCAACCTCTGGCCTCGTTACTGGAGCCATCTCGGCGACACCTTCTCTGCGGTCGGTGTCATCGCCTTCACCCTTGCCTCGCTGCTGATCGTGGACCTCGGCCTCAACTGGCGCGAGCTCACCACCCGTCGTGACTGATCGTCGGTTAGGGGTTAAGAAATCTTGATACATAGGTTTGCAAAAATCTCCCGTTTCTCGAAGCTCGTCCCCTCCAATTCCAAGCTGACCACCCAGTACAAGAACGGGCTCCTTTACCGGCCCCAAAATGACGATTTGTACAGAATGACGTGCTGAACTGCTTTCTGGACGTCTACTAGAACGATGGAGGCCTCTACAAATTGATGGAATATGAATCGAGTTCGGAGGAAATGCTTTGCAAGACGAAGTATCTGATCCTCGGTGGTGGAGTGGCAGGCTGTGCGGCTTCGATCGCGCTCGCCCGAAAGGGGACGAAGCGTCACCCTGATCGAACGCGAGCCGACGCCGCGCCATAAGGTCTGCGGAGAGTTCCTCAGCGGGGAGGCCCTTGAGGACCTGCACGCACTTGGCATCGACGTCGCCGCGCTTGGCGCGGTGCCCATCGATTACGTTCGCCTGGCCGCCGCCAGGCGGGCCGCTGAGGCTCCCTTGCCTTTTCCTGCTGCTTCACTCACGCGCAAAGCGCTGGATACAGCGCTCATCGCCGAGGCCATCGCCGCGGGAGTCCACGTCGAGCGTGGACGCAGTGTGCAGTCGCTCCGTCGCACGACCACCAACTTTGGCAGGCTACGCTCGACGACGGCACCACTTTCGAAGCTCCAACGGCCTTTCTCGCCACGGGCAAGCACGATCTGCGCGGCCACGGTCGCCCGAAGGATCCTCACCAATGGGTCGCCTTCAAGATGTATTACCGACTGTCTGCCGCGCAGACCGCTGACCTCGCGAGCGCCTCCGAACTGACGCTCTATTCCGGAGGCTACGGTGGTATCCAACCGGTGGAAGACGGCATTACGAATTTCTGCTGTGTGGTGCAACGGCGATATTTTGCACGTGCGGGTCTTCGCTGGGATGGCCTCCTTGCGAAGATGCAGCAGGACTGTCCCCACCTCGCGATGCGGCTTGACGGTGCGGAACCGCTGCTCGACAAACCGATCACCATCACTCATATCCCCTACGGTTACATCCGCCGCGCAACTGAGGATGGGCTTTACTGCATCGGCGATCAGGCCGCCGTAATCCCCTCGTTCACCGGCGATGGTATATCCATCGCTCTGCATACTGCCCGCCGTGCCGCCGCTGCCTATCTTGCCGCGGAGCCGGCGCCGCTCTTTCAGACGAAAATTGCGCTCCGCAATGCTGCCCCAGATGCGTCTTGCCGAGATTGCCGCCAGTGGCTTAAACAACGCACTCGCGCGCGCGGTACTGCCGTTCTGCCTCAGGGTCTGGCCCGGTGCGATGCGCGTAACAGCTAAGCTCACGCGCGTTACCCAGGCTGCCGCTGTTGCTCCACAGGCAGCCGTCAGCTGAAATCGAGCCACGGCGAAACAACTCTCGTCAGCCAAAGCCCTGTAGGGAGATGTGAATGAAATCCTTCGCAGTCTTCGCCCTCGCGGTCATACTCGCTCCAGCCGCTCTCGCCCAGCATCAGACCTTCGCCATCAACCCTGATGCCAGCGAGATCAAGATAAAGCTCAACACGACCCACGAGGTCGTCAACGGCACTTTTCACGTACAGTCCGGATCAATCAATTTCGACCGAACCGCTTCCCGATCTCGGGGATAGTCATCGTCGCAGCGGGCAGCGGCAAGACGGGAAACGATAGCCGCGATAAAAAGATGAACAAAGACATTCTCAAGGTGGACCACTTCGCCACTGTCTCTTTCGCGCCTAAATCGTACAGCGGAACAGTTGCTGCTTCTGGCGACTCGACCATCCAGGTGAGCGGAGTATTCACTCTGCTCGGCACTGATCACGAATTGACGATTCCGATGCAGATACACATCGATGGCTCGAAGGCAACGGCAAAGGGGCAATTCGTCGTCCCCTATGTGCGGTGGGGCCTCAAGAACCCAAGCTTCCTGATCTGGAAGGCCGAGAATGACGTCGCGATCGACCTAACCCTCGTCGGCAATATTGCCAGTTGAAACCGCGGTCAGGAAATCACCGAGGATGAAAGAAGCTCATATGAGCCCATCTACCGATCAGTTCTGCCGGTTCTACCGGCAATCAGGCCGAGATGCTCGCGGGGCTCGAAGTACGATCAGGTTGTAAGTGGTGAGATTGAATTCATCCGTGACCGTGTACTCGACGGTGCAAGACCGCAACTTGGGGTGGCGCTCGTTGACAACTGAACCGCAGGCGATGATCTTT
>CAVRAK010000020.1:0-100128 GCA_963718885.1 uncultured Acidobacteriota bacterium | reverse complement strand
GCGTCAGCGCGCAATACTGGCCCATTGCACTGGCTTCCGCCCCCTCACACGTGATCATGCCGACCGCCGTTGCCTCGGCGGCGTCGGGAGCATTTGTTTACGTGACGGCCTACGATACGTCGGTATCACCCTCTGTGGGCTATGTCTTCGGATTTGCAGTGAACGGCGACGGCACGCTCACTGCGCTGAACGGCGATGTTCCCTTTGCCGCCGGCGTGCAGCCCTCCTCCATTGCAAGCAGCCCGGACGGCGGAACAATCTACGTGACCGACACCGCCAGCAACACCCTGCTGGTCTACTCGGCGAGCGGCGGTCTTTTGACTCCGGTTGCCGGCAGCCCCTTTGCCACGGGCAATGCCCCGTCCGCGGTTGTCGTAGACGCGACCGGCAGCTTCGTGTACGTGGCTAACTCGGTTGACTCAACACTAACCGGATACTCAACATCGGGCGGCGCCGTGACTGCAATCGGGACGTATCCGACGGGAACTCAGCCGGCAGCCATCGGCATCGATCCCTCGCTCAACCAGTATCTGTATACCGCAAACTTCCTGGGCAACACGGTTTCGGGTTTCCAGATTAGCGCGACCAGCGGCGCGCTGCTCAACTCGCAGTTCTCGCCCTATCCGTCAAACGCAAACCCCACGGCGGTCGCCGCAATTCCGCATAAGGTTTCCCGGTAACAGCCGGGATGGATCTGAAGATTTAGCAGGACTCCGTAGCTGGCTTTTACAATCAATACGGGGAAACAGAAACAAGTAATTCCTGGGCTCACTTTGGACGGCCCTCGACGAAGGAAGCGCATGAAGTTCTACAAATTGAGCCAGCTCGTTCTGGTCTCTGGAATCGGCCTTCTCGTGGCCACCCTTTTGACTGCCTGCCAGCTCGTTACGATCGACTACGTCTTTCTGGCTACCGCTGCCCCAACCGCGAACAGCCCGGATGGACAGATCGACACCTATGCGGTGGATTCGCAGTCGGGCGCGCTGCGCAAGGGAGCTCCTACGGTATTGTCAGGCGGCGTCACCCCCGTGGCCATGGCGGTTTCTCCGGGTTACTCGAACCTCTACGTAGCCCATGCCGGCGACAACACGGTCGTGCACTTCAGCATCGCTCCCAATGGCGTGCTGACGGCGAAAGACACGGTCACGCTGAGCGATCCGCCGGTTTCTCTGGCCGTCAACGCAACCGGAACGGCGCTCTTTGTGGTCTCGGGCACCTCGTCAGCCACGCTCACCGAATATGCCCTTTCTTCGGGCACCATCGGCAGCGTGACTGCGCAACTAAGCCTGCAGATCCCTGGCTACGAGACTGATGCAGTGGTTCCGACCGGAGTGACGACCCTGGCCAACGGAAACGCCGTCTACGCGACCCTCTACGATAAGTCAGCCTATAATCCCGGCGGCACGACGACGAGCACGGCGCATCCGGGCTGGATCTTTGGATTTGCGGTCGATTCGAGCGGTGGCCTGACGCCTTCGTCCGGGAGCCCGTATCAGGCCGGCGTCAAGCCGAGCGCGCTCGTTTCTGACCCAACTAACCGCTTTGTGTACGTGACCGACTTCGCCTCAAACCAATTGATCGGTTACTCGATCCAGTCCAGCAGCGTGCTTAATTTCCTGATCAACGGTCCGTTCAAGACCGGCAACCAGCCGCAGTCGGTGGCGATCGATCCCCGTGGCAAGTACCTGTATGTCGCCAACTCGCTGGACTCGTCGGTCTCGGCCTACGTGATCGACTTGGCCACGGGCACGCCTTCTTCCGCGATCAATACGACGGGGAGTGCGACGAACTCGACGGATACCCAGCCGGTTTCGATCGCTGTCGATCCGGCGCTGGGACGCTTCGTCTTCACGGCAAACTATCTTGGCGACTCGATCTCAGGCTTCCGGCTCGACCCGAATGCGGGAACGCTCACCCCGACCCAGGCGACTCCGTATCCCTCGGATCATCAGCCCACGGCGCTGGTGATCGTGCCGCACGGCAACCACTCTACGCAGGCGGTCACCCCGTAGCGACGACTCTATCCTGCAGCAGGAGAACCCAGCCAGCCGGCTGGGTTTTTCTTGTTTTGCGCTCAGGCGTTCATCCACTTGCGAAGGTAGCGCTGCGCGGGCTTCTCGATGAAGTGCAGCGCGAGCAGCGCCATCAGCACGAGCAGAACGTAGCTGATCCACGGGTCGAAACGGCTGAGATGCAGGCGATCGAGAACATGCGTGTCGTGAATCAGGTTCCACATATTGAAGTGAAGCAGATAGAGACAGTAGCTGGCCTCGCCCACGAAAACCAGCGGGTGCGCACCGATAACGTGAGCGAGCAGATTCTCGCCTGCCAGCCCGATGATGAGGCAGCCAAAGAGAGGCATGAGCAGGCCGTCGTGCATCAGCGGGTAGGGCAAAAGAGAACCGAGCGAAAGCAGGCCGAAGACGGCCACGAACCCGAAGATGGCAAGGAAGAGCCGGAGGCGTCCGCGCCGGGGCAGCATGGCGTCGACATCAGCCAGCAGCAGCCCGAAGACGAAGCTGGCAAGGTGCGGGATCGGCGTGTACTTCAATGCCTGCAGCCAGGGGCCGTAGCTCCAGCGGTCTGGGTGAGCAATGCCGTCCGGGCTGAAGATCATGTAAAGCGTGCCAGGGATCAGCCCCAGCAGCCAGACCAGCCCAAGCTTGCCCAGCTGGCCGCGGATGCGTTCGGGCTTCTTCCAGCGCGCCATGCGGGGAAAGATCAGGTAGTAGAAGGACTCGGCGGACATGGTCCAGGCCGGCGTGTTCAGGAAGGTCGCGATGACGGGGATCCAACCCTGCAACAGGAGCGGCGCCAGCACCATTCCCGTCCAGAACATGCCGGTCGAGTGGGCGCTGCGCTCGATCGGAATCATGCGCCAGGCCAGCAGCAGGCTGAGCAGATAGATGGGATAAAGGCGGGTGAAGCGGGCCTTGTAATAGCGCGTGACATCCAACTGGCCGGCCCGGGCGCGCGCCGAGTAGTTGTAGGCCATGACGAAGCCCGAGAGCAGGATGAAATAGCTGACCGAGATGTAGCCCGCGTTGATGACAGGCGCGAGCAGGCCAAACCATTTCGGGTCGGAAAAATGGAAAAGGACGATGTTGATGGCCGCGAAGCAGCGCAAGCCGGTGAGTGCCTTCAGCGGTGCTGGCTTGCGGGTCTCCACTTACGTATTGACGGCTCCCAGGTTTCGACTGGCGACATTAAACGGCACCGAAGCGTTACCCGGGCGCAAATCGACTGAAATCAGTTGGCAGATCACAGAAGTCAGGCCGTCACCAGGGAGCCCACCCGTTCGCCCTGCACCACGCGGCGGATATTTCCCGGCTGATTCATGTTGAAGATGATCATGGGAAGGTTGTTGTCCTTGCACAGGCTGACTGCGGTGAGGTCCATGACCTTGAGGCCCTGGCGCAGGATCTCCATATAGGTAATTTCGTCGTACTTTACGGCATCTTTCACGAGAACCGGGTCGGCGCTGTAGACGCCCTCGACCTTAGTGCCCTTCAGCAGCACGTCGGCCTTGATCTCCATGGCGCGCAGGCTGGCTGCGGTGTCGGTAGAGAAGAACGGGTTGCCGATGCCGGCGGCGAAGATGACGACGCGGCCCTTCTCGAGGTGGCGAACGGCGCGGCGGCGAATGTAGGGCTCGGCGATCTGGTTCATGAAGACGGCGGTCATGACGCGGCACTGCACGTCGCGGGCTTCAAGGGCGTCCTGCAGCGCGATGGCGTTGATGACGGTGGAAAGCATGCCCATGTTGTCGGCGGCGACGCGATCCATCTCCCTGGCCTGCTCGGCCACGCCGCGGAAGAAGTTTCCTCCGCCGACGACGACGCCGATCTCAACGCCCAGGGCGTGTACTTCGGAAAGTTCAGCGGTAATCGTGGCGACCTTGTCGGCATCGAGGCCGAACCCTCTGGGCCCGGCGAGCGCTTCGCCAGAAAGCTTGAGAACGATACGTTTGTACATGCCATTTTGAGTATCGCACACGGCCAGGTGCGGTCTGGCAGCAGGGGTTGCGGAGCGGATTGGCCAGAGATTGGAGGCGAAATTCCTCGCAAGCTTTCTGTGGAAAAGAACAATAAAAAATAGATAGGGGGAGAGGGGGGCTCCGAGTTCATAGTTGGCAGTTCATAGTTCGCAGTTCGCAGTGCATAGCTGGTCGGTCACGGTTTCCATGTATTCAGTTTGCGCCTGGAGGGGGAATTAATGTGCAGAGTCTGGTCAGGATTGCAGAGGCGGGTTGATGTTCGAGCTTTCCCACGTCCCGGAATCGGGACGTGGGGCATCCATTTTCGAGGGACTGGGGGTATTGCGTGGTGATTGCGCTAAAGGATGTAGCGGCTCAGGTCCTGGTCCTTGACGATGGTGGCGACCATCTGGCCCACGTATTCAGGTGTGATGGTGAAGACCTTCTCAGGGCCGGAGGCGGTGGTGCGCTCGGTGTAGGGCAAGGGAGTCGCCGTCTCTGAGCGGATGGTCTCGGCGAGGGCGATGGCCTGCTCGCTGTCGGGCGCGCGGCGGGCCACGTCGGGCGCGAGGAAGCTTACGTCTTCGAGCACGCGCTCCATGATGGTGTGCAGGCGGCGCGCACCGATGTTCTCAGTCGCTTCATTGACCTTGAAGGCGAACTCGGCCATTTCGCGCAGCGCTTCAGGCTCGAACTCGAGGCGGACGCCTTCGGTCTCAAGCAGAGCCGTGTACTGCTTGGTCAACGACGACTTGGGCTCGGTGAGGATGCGGAGGAAGTCTTCGACGGTAAGCGATTTGAGCTCGACGCGCAGCGGAAAGCGGCCCTGGAGCTCGGGAATGAGGTCGCTGGGCTTGGAGACGTGGAAGGCGCCGGCGGCGATGAAGAGGATGTGATCGGTGCGCACCATTCCATAGCGCGTATTGACGGTGGTGCCTTCAACGATGGGGAGAATGTCGCGCTGCACGCCTTCGCGCGAGACATCGGGGCCGTGGCTGCCTTCGCGGCCGGCGATCTTGTCGATTTCATCGAGGAAGATGATGCCGCTGGACTCGACGCGCTCGGTGGCGACGCGGTTGACCTGGTCCATGTCGATAAGGCGGCTTTCTTCTTCCTGCACGAGGTAGTCGAAGGCGTCGGTGACCTTCATTTTGCGCTTCTTGGTGCCGCCGCCGAAGATGTTGGGCAGCATGTCCTTGATGTTCATCTCCATGTCTTCAAGATTCTGGTTGGAGATGATGCCGAACTGCGGCGTGCCGCGCTCGCGCACGTCGAGCTCGACCATGCGGTCGTCAAGCTTGCCCTCGCGGAACTGCTGACGGAGCTTCTCGCGGGAACGCTGATGGCTTTCGGTTCCGGGAAGGGTGAGCTGGCTCTCCTGCCCTTGCGGCACGGCGGGCGGAGGAGGCAGAAGGACATCGAGGAGGCGCTCTTCGGCGTTCATTTCGGCGCGGTCTTCAACTTCTTCAAGCCGCTCTTCGCGGACCATGTCGATGGCGATTTCGACCAGGTCGCGGATCATGGATTCGACGTCGCGCCCGACGTAGCCCACCTCAGTGAACTTGGAGGCCTCAACCTTGAGAAAGGGCGAGTTGGTGAGCTTGGCGAGGCGGCGCGCGATCTCGGTTTTACCTACGCCCGTGGGCCCGATCATGATGATGTTCTTGGGCATGATTTCGTCAGCGAGATCGGGCGGCAGTTTCTGGCGGCGCTGGCGGTTGCGCAGGGCGATGGCGACGGCGCGCTTGGCGGCCTTCTGGCCAACGACGTGCTTGTCGAGCTCGGTGACGATTTCGCGCGGCGTGAGCTCGTCGAGCGCGAGGTCCTGTTCTTCAGCAGATGCGGGCAGGTAGATGGCCATGATGCTTGCAAACTCCTTGAGGCCGTTCACTCAGGGGCTAAAGCCCGGAATCATTCTTGCGGCTCGTTCGGCACAACTGAAATTGTGCGCTGTTACAAAGCGAATGGAGCGCCGCGCTTTTGAAGCCCTGTGTCTTGAGCGGCCTTGATGAATGGAGGGCACGCGCCCTCGAATTCAGCCGGTTATCAGCTCGTCAACTCCTCGATCGTGATGTGGTCGTTGGTATAGATGCAGATGTCGCCGGCAATCTTCATGGCTTTTTCTGCGATTTCGCGGGCGCCGAGCGTGGTGTTGTCAAGCAATGCGCGGGCGGCAGCGGTAGCGAAGCTGCCGCCGGAGCCGATGGCGGCGATCTGTTCGTCGGGATCGATCACGTCGCCGGAGCCGGAGATCAGGAATGTCTGATGCACGTCCGCGACGACGAGCAGGGCTTCGAGGTTGCGCAGCATCTTGTCGGTACGCCAGTCCTTGGCGAGCTCGACGGCAGCGCGGTTGAGGTTGCCGGCGTATTGCTCGAGCTTGGTTTCAAAGCGCGCGAAGAGCGAAAAGGCGTCTGCAGTGGAACCGGCGAAGCCGGCGAGGATTTTGTCCTGGTAAAGACGGCGGATTTTGCGCGCGGTGTGCTTGAGGACGTGGTCGCCCATGGTGACCTGTCCATCGGAAGCCATGACGACGTGGCCGTCGCGGCGAACGCAGATGACGGTTGTGGAGCGAATGCGGGCGCGGTTTGAAGCGGAGTTGAGCTTCGATGCCAAGTAGGGAACCTCCGTGCAGGGCGCCCGCTTCGCGATGCAACAGCGGCCAGGGCAGCTTTCAGTATAGGGCACCGGAAGCGCCTGAATCGCGCGCGACCCAGGCGTCGCGGGTGAGCCTGTAGAGCACGTGACGGCAGAGCGGATGCCCCTCGGGAAGCGAAGGATGATCGAAGTCGTCAGCCGGATCGCTGGTCATGCGAAGCTTCTCCATGACGCGACGGGAACGCAGGTTGGCGGGCACGGTAAAGGCGACAAGCTCGGGCAGATCGAGGGTGCGGAAGGCATGGCGAACGACGGCCTGCGCGCCTTCAAAGGCTAGTCCCCTGCCCCAGCAGGACGAGGCGAGGCGCCAGCCGATTTCGACGCAGGGCGTAAAGGCGGCCTGAAAGCTCGGAACGGCGAGGCCGATGTAGCCGATGAACTCCCCGTGCTCGCGGGATTCCGCGGCCCACAGGCCGAAGGCGTGGCGGGCGAAGTGCGCGTCAATGCGTTCGATGAGCTGGTCCGTCTCATGCTCAGAGAGAGGCGCAGGGAAAAATTCCATGACAACGGGGTCGGCGTTCAGGCGGACGAAGGGCGCGCGGTCGTCCGGCCTCCACGGGCGAAGGAGAAGACGGTCAGTGCAGAGCGGGGTGAGGACATTCATGGATGAGCATGCCTCTTTACTGGTGCCAGATGACGCGGCCGGAACGGATGACGGCGGCGACATGCGAGAAGTTGGTGAGGTCGGAGGCCGGGTCGGCGGAGAGGATGGTGAGGTCGGCGAGCTTGCCGCGAGTGATGGTGCCTTTCACGTTCGACACGCCGAAACGCTGGGCAGGATTGACGGTGAGCATGGCGAGAATGTCCTGCCAGTTGAGGCCGCTCTTACCGAGCTCGGTGAATTCGCGCTCGGTCGTGTAGTCGCTCATGTAGCCCACGTCGGTGCCGAAGATGAGCTGGCCGCCGAGCGAGTGAAACTGGTGCACCTCGTTGCGGATGGGGTCCATGTAATGCGGGTCGGTAGTGACGGTGGTCGAGAACATCTTGAGGGTGGGGATCATGGCCATGTTCTTGTGAATGGCCGAGGAGAGCAGCGCGTCGTCGACACCCCTGGTGTCGTCAGCGGCGTGGGCCAGCACATCGACGCCGCTCTCGATGGCGATGCGGATGCCGGCGAGGTTGGAGGGATGAGCGAAGACGAGTTTGCCGTTGAGATGCGCAGTTTCAGCGGCGGCTTTGGCGATGTCGAGCGGCATGGGTTCAACGTGGCCGCGCTGAACCCAGGATCCAGTGAAGAGCTTGGTGATGTCGGTGCCGGCGTTGATCTCCTGCCGGACGATGCGGCGCGCGGCGTCGGGCGTTTCCGGCTGCGGCATCATGAACTGGATCCACGCGGGCGAAGTTTCGCGGATGTAGAAAGGCAGGCCGTGCGGAGGATAGAGAGGTGGCCCGGCGGTGTAGATGTATGGGCCATTGAGCTCACCGAGCTCGATGCGGCGGCGCACCGGAAAAGTGTTGGCGGGGTTAGAGCCGGTATCGACAACGGTGGTGAAGCCGCGGCTGAGAAACATGTCAGCGAGCTGGGCGTTCAGGGTTGCAGCGGCTGTCCAATCAGAGAAATTCCACTTGGGCTCGGTGAAGTGGACGTGGGCATTCCAGAAGCCGGCGGTGACGACGCAGTGGTCGCAGGGCACCTCGGTGGCGCCGGCGGGGACGTCGACCTGCTGGCCGACGGCGGCAATGAAGCCGTTGTGAATAAGGATGGTGCCGTCGTCGATGGGCGGGTCCGTGGGTGAGACATAGATGCGCGCGTGACGGATGACGAGCGTACCCTGCGCCAGCTTGAGCGGAGGGTGCGGATCACGGCGCGGGTAGATCTCAAGGAACCAGAAGAGGCCCGCGGCGAGAACCAGGAGAACTATGAGACCGGAAAAGATGCGGGCGAACCATTTACCCATGTGTGAACCTCGCTCGTCCAAGATATACGCAGGCCGACAGCCGATGGTTCAGAAGCTATTTGGCAGGGCCGATTTGCGACAATAGGTGGCAGGAGCGCGGAGCGTCTGCTTTGCGCGATTCACCTGGGCGGCAAGGACCAGCCGCCGGGACCCCGATCAAGGAGGGGAAATGCAGAGCAGAGTGTTCTCCGCTGCGTGGAAGTGCCTGTTTGCGCTGATGCTGACGGTGATGGCCGCCGGGCAATGCGCATCCGGGCAGGACCTGAAGAGCTTTGAGCAGAAGATCACGACCAAGGTGCTGCCGAACGGGCTGACGATCATTATCTGCGAGCGACCCGAGGCGCCGGTCTTCAGCTACACGACGTTTGTGGATGCCGGGGATGTGAACGATCCCTCGGGCGAGAGCGGCCTGGCGCACATGTTCGAGCACCTGGCCTTCAAGGGGACGAGCCAGATCGGCACCACCGATTATGCAAAAGAGAAGGTGGCGCTGGCGAAGGTGGAAGAGGCCAACGACGCCTACCGCGCCGAATATCTGAAGCCGGTGGGACGCGACGAGCAGAAGCTGGCTGAGCTTAAGAAGGCGCTGACGGAGGCGGAAAACGAAGCGCACAAATTTGTGATCCCGAACCAGTTCACCGAGGTGGCGCAACGCAATGGCGCAAACGATCTGAATGCGGAGACGGGCCTCGACAGCACGCAGTATTACTGGTCGATGCCGGAGAACAGGCTGGAGCTGTGGGCCTGGCTTGAAAGCGGGCGGCTGTCGGACGTGGTTCCGCGGGAATTCTACAAGGAGCGCGACGTGGTGCTCGAAGAGCGCCGCATGCGCACGGATTCAAGCCCGATCGGGCGATTGTTTGAGCAGTTTTTGGCGACGGCGTACGTGGCGCACAACTATGGCCGCAGCGGCATTGGCTGGCCAAGCGAAGTAAGCCAGATTACGGCAACGCAGGCGATGGCCTTCCACAGGAAGTACTATGTGGGCTCGAACATCGTGGTAGCCGTGGTGGGCGATGTGAAGGCCGCCGAAGTGATGCCGATGCTGGAGAAGTATTTCAGCAAGGTGCCGGGCGGACCCAAGCCTGAAGAGATGACGACGGTTGAGCCGAAGCAGTTCGCGGAGAAGTCGGTGGTGATCCGCGAACAGACGCAGCCGATCTATGTCGAGGGCTATCACCGGCCGAGTTTCCGCTCGCCGGACGATGCGGTGTATGACGCGATCCAGGACATCATGTCGAATGGTCGGGTATCTCGGCTGTATCGAAGCCTGGTGCGCGACCAGCAAATTGCGGCCGAGGCGGTGGGGTTCAGCCCGTTTCCGGGGGATAAGTATCCGAGCCTGTTTGTCTTTGGCGCAGTGCCGTTGCCGGGACACACGGACGCCGAGATGCGCGATGCGATTCGCAAGGAGATTGAAAAGCTGAAGACGACCGATGTGACCGATGCGGAGCTCGAGATGTACAAGACGCGGGCAAAGGCGGACCTGCTGCGCGGCCTCGCCGATAACCAGGGACTGGCCAACGCGCTGGCGGAGTATCAGACGCGCTACGGCGACTGGCGCGAATTGTTTCTTCAGCTGGATCGCGTGGACAAGGTAACGAAGGCCGATATCCGGCGCGTAGCCAACGAAATCTTTATCCCCTCAAACCGCACAACGGCGGAGATTGTGACCGAAGCTCCGGCAGCGGACGCGAAGAACGGAGGCCAGCAGTGAGAACCACTCTAGTGAAGGCCGTGGTGCGGTCTGTGCTTTTTGCTGCTGTGATTGGCGGCCTCGGATTCCCTGCCCTGCTTGCCGCGCAGCAGAGCAAGCCGTGGGAGAAGATTCCGGTTCCGCCGCTGCATGAGTTCAAACCGCAGCAGCCGAAGCGCATCGAGCTCAAGAACGGCATCGTGCTCTTTTTGCAGGAAGATCATGAGCTGCCATTTGTGAATGGATCGGTGCTCATTCCTGGCGGGTCGCGCGATGAAAGCCCTACGAAGGCGGGCATGGTCGATCTGTACGGGATGACATGGCGCACCAGCGGCACCGAGACGATGAGCGGCGACGCGATGGACGATCTGCTCGAAGCGAAAGCCGCCAAGATCGAAACCGACGGGGATATTGATTCGACAGCCTTGTCGTGGACTTCGCTGAAGGGCGACGCCGACCCGGTGTACAAGCTCGCGATGGAGCTGCTCTTCCATCCGAAGTTCAGCCAGGAGAAACTGCAGCTTGCGCAGCAGCAGGAAGCAACGGGAATTGTGCGGCGCAACGACGACGAAGGCGAAATTGCGAGTCGCGAGTCGTCGAAGCTGGTCTATGGGCCCGACAGCCCGTACACCCGGCAGCCGGAACTGGCCACAATCGGCGCGGTAACGGTTGCCGATCTGAACGCATGGCATGACCGCACAGTACACGGAAAACTGATCGTCGCGGTGAGCGGAGACTTCGACCCTGCTGCGATGGAAGCAAGGCTGCGCGCGACGTTTGAAGCAATGCCTTCGGTGAAGCCGCTGCCGGCGCGGCGCGACCAGTTTGCGGAGACGAAGACCGGTGTCTTCTTCATCAATAAACAAGATGTGGACCAATCGAATATTCAGATCGTGGGGCTGGGCACCGACCGGCGCAATCCGGATGTGCCGGCGCTGGCGGTGATGAACGACGTGCTGGGCGGAGGCTTTGGCAGCCGGCTCTTCCAGAGGATCAGGACCGAGAAGGGCCTTGCCTACGCAGTCGGCGGCGGAGTGGGCTTCCAGTACGATCATCCGGGCGAGTTCCGGGTGGTGGTGATGACCAAGAGCGCCAGCACGGTAGACGCCACCAAGGAAGCTTTCGCGGTACTCGATGGGCTGCACAAGGAGCCGGTGACGGAAGACGAATTGAAGCGAGCGAAAGAGGACATCCTCAACTCATTCCTTTTCCGCTATGACACGCGCGACAAGGTGCTGGCCGAGCGCGTGCGCCTCGAGTTCTACGGGTTCCCGGCGGACTACCTTGAAACCTACAAGGCAGCTCTTGAAAAAGTAACCACAGCCGATGTCAACACGGTAGCGCAAAAGTACGTTCACCCGGAGAAGTTGGCAGTGCTGGTGGTGGGCAACGGTGGGGAGATCAAGCCGGGACTCGACACGCTGGGGATGGGCCCCGTGCATCCGATCGACATCACGATTCCGCAGCCGAAGCAAGGTCCAGCGGAGGAGAAGAAGCAGTGACGGGAAAGCAACGCAGTCCTGCGGAAGCGAAGCTCGCCGTGGTCATCATGGCCGCCGGAAAAGGTACGCGGCTCAGGTCGCGGCGGCCGAAAGCGCTGCACCAGGTGGGTGGAAGGGCGCTGCTGCAGCATGTGATCGCGGCCACAGCCGGGATTGTGGATCGAACCGATATCTTCGTCGTGGTCGGCCACGAAGCAGAGAAGGTGCGGGCCGCGGTGGCCGATACCGGCGTGCGGTTCGTGGAACAGCGCGAACAGCGAGGGACCGGTCATGCCATCCAGTGCGCGCGCGAGGCGATTGCCGGCTACGAGAATGTCGTGGTGCTTTCAGGCGACGTGCCGCTGATTCGACCGGAGACGATCGAGCAGGTATGGCATTTCCACGAGGCGGAAGATGCGGCGATGACGATTCTGACCGCGGCGCCGGAAAATCCAAGGGGCTATGGCCGGATTATGCGGAAGGCCGCCGATGAAGCCGATGTCGAAGCCATTGTGGAGCAGGTGAATCTGACGCCGCAGCAGGAGGGGATTCGCGAGATTAATTCGGGCATCTACACCTTCAAGACGAAACCACTGCTGGCGCATCTGGACGAGCTTTCGGCGAGCAATCCGCAGGGCGAGGTTATACCTGACCGACATGGCTCGCTCTGCTGCGGGCCGCCGGCGAGCGCGTGGTGGCTGTGCGCGCGGCGCAGGCGGTTGAGGTGCTGGGAGCGAACACCATCGCAGAACTGGTGGCTCTCGATGCGACGCTGCGCGCGGCGAACGCAAACAGGCTGATGGCTGCCGGCGTAACGATCTTCAGGCCTGACACGTGCGTGATTGACGCCGAGGTCGAGATTGAACCGGACACGATCATCGAACCGTATGTGCAGTTGCTGGGCAGGACACGGATCGGAACCGGGAGCCACATCCGCTCGTACTCTGTAATTGAAAACTGCACGGTGGGCGATGGGGTTGTTGTGCTGCCGGGCAGCATCATGACGGAAAGTTCCGTGGGCAATGGAGCGCGAATCGGGCCGTACTCACACCTGCGGCCGGGAAGCACTATCGGCGACGAGGCGCACGTTGGCAATTTTGTTGAAACCAAGAAGGCACGGCTTGGCAAGGGCGCGAAGGCGAATCATCTGGCCTACCTGGGCGACGCCGAGATTGGTGCGAAGGCAAACATCGGCGCAGGCGTCATTACCTGCAATTACGATGGCGTGAACAAGCACATGACGCACGTGGGGGAAGGTGCGTTTGTGGGGAGCGATTCGACGCTGGTGGCCCCGATCTCCATTGGCGATGGCGCCTATGTGGGGGCAGGATCGTGCATTACCAAGGATGTTCCGGCCGAGGCGCTGGCCGTGGCGCGCGCCCGGCAGGTCACGAGGGAAGGCTGGGCCGCAGCGCGCAGGGCGAAGAAAAAAGCCCGCGAGTAAATGTTACCGGAAGAGGTATTGGACCGATGTGCAAGAAGGAGCGAACGAAGGTCGTAAGTCCAACCAGACTCTTGTGTACTGGACAAACCCGATTGAGTTCGTTTAATAGTTGGATACTTTCGACAGAAAGGCTTGCGCCGGATGATTGGCTGGCGTAAGTTCAACATACAAACCATCGTATTGCTGTTTTGAGCGCCAGGCGTGGCAGAGAACGAACAGACCCGCCGAAAGCCGCTCTCGATTCTGAACTAAGTTTGATTGTCTGTGGTTTCTCCCTGGCACTGCATCGAAATGGACTTTTTTGTTCCAATGATTCCCGGGCGTTGGTTCGGGCTGCCGGAGTTGCCGGCAGTGCCGGAGTCTGAGTCTATTCGCGCGCGAAGGGATCGTGGGCCAGCGGGACGCAGGAGAGAGATGGGCTTGGCGTTGGCAAACCGTGGCGAAGACGATTCGACGATGCCACAAGCCGAGAGAGCGGAGGAAAAGCCGCGCGGACACGCTCGGCGCAATGCTCGTGTGCTGGTGGTGGACGACGAAGCTCCCGTGCGGTCGATGATCAGCATGACGCTGGGGCGCCAAGGCTATGAGATTCAGCAGGCCAGCAGCGGTTCGCAGGCGATGGAGCTGCTGGAACAGGGGCCCTTCGACCTGGTGCTCACCGATATTGTGATGCAGGATGGAAACGGAATCGCGCTGCTCGAGCGCATTCATACGGACCAGCCGCATCTGCCGGTGGTGATGGTGAGCGCGATTCACGACATTAGCGTCGCGATCGACTCGATGCGGCGCGGCGCGTACGACTATCTATTGAAGCCTTTTGAGCGCGAGCACCTGGTCGCGACGGTACAGCGCGCGCTCGATCATCGTCATGCGCTGCAGGAGAGCCACAACTACCAGCAGAACCTCGAGCAGGTGGTGAGGGCGCGCACCGAGATGCTGCGCCAGGCGATGGAAGATCTTGAGCACTCCTATGACGTGACACTCGAGGCGCTAGGCGATGCGCTGGATCTCAAGGATTCAGAGACGGAAGGCCACTCGAAGCGCGTGACCGCCTACACTATTGCGCTGGCGCGGGCGATGGGCATCCCACCGAACGAGATCAAGATCATCGCGCGCGGCGCGTTTCTGCATGACATCGGCAAGATGGCAATTCCCGATGAGATTCTGCGCAAGCCGGGCAAGCTGACGCCTGAAGAGCAGGTGATCATGCAGGACCACTGCACGCGCGGCTATCACATCCTGCGCAAGATTCCCTTCCTGAGCGAAGCGGCGGCGATTGTGTATACGCACCAGGAGCACTACGACGGGAATGGCTACCCAAGCCGCCTGCGCGGCAACGAGATCCCGATTGGCGCGCGCATTTTTGCGGTCGCCGATGCGATGGACGCGATCACCAGCGACCGGCCTTACCGCAAGGCGCGCACCTTCGAGATGGCGCGCGAAGAGATTCTGCGCTGTTCGGGAACACAGTTTGATCCGAACGTCGTCGAGATCTTTCTGAAAATTCCCAACGAGTTGTGGCACGAGTTGCGGAATGAGATCAACAACCAGAATCTTGGGTTCTCGACGCTCGACTTTTCAGGCGAAGGCAAGAAGCGCAAGGCGTAAAGCGCGCACCGGCCCTCTACAACTTCCCAGATGATCAGGCTCTCCTGCTTTGACGGGATGGCTATGGGTTGTTGCGCAGCTTCTGGTCGTAGATCTTCATCTGTTCGGCGACAAGAGCGTTGGCTTTCCTGAGCGCAGTCTGCGTGTTCTGGTCCAGTTGATCCCAGAAGCGAAAGACGCGGTCAGTGGTGACGGATTTCGGATCGATCTCGCCTTTGGCGTCAACGAATCTTCGGCAGGCCCAGACGCTTCCCCAGACACAGGCTCCTCAAACCGGAGAATTCATTTCGGCCCTGAGTGCCAGATGGCGGATTGACCCTGGGTGTAGTGGGCAGTAGCAGCAGTGATGAATGGGCAGGGCAGATTCGGACTTCCCTGTCCCAAGTTCGCAGTAGTAGGATTCTTTCGATCCACTGAGAGTGTTAGGCGCGTGGCCGAGTAAGCGTTTACCGAGAACAGGCCGGTAACGCGGACGGAGGCCGGCTTCGGGGCAAGGTCCCGGGTCAGGCCGCCCGCTCGAAAACGGTGCGAAGCCGTGTGCTGCCGAGGTCAGGAGGCGCGACGGAAAATGATGATGCGGGCAGGACGGAGGAGAAGATGGGGGGTTCCATGAAGACTGGAATTTCATTGTTTGCCGCGGCGGCATTTTGGCTGGGATGCTTGGGGATGAGCGCTGGTCAACCGGCCGGCGTGCCGGATCGGCTTGAGGCGACGATCGATACGCAGCAGAGCGCCGCGCCGGTTACCAAGTATGAGTTCGGCCAGTTCATCGAACACATCGGCAATACCATGTACAGCAGCCTCTGGGCGGAGATGCTGGATGACCGGAAGTTCTACTTTCCCATCAATTCGATCGAACCCAAGGAGAAGCCCGGGGAGCATGCGGGCCCCTTCAGGATGCGCACGCGCAAGTGGTATCCGGTAGGGCCGGACGATGTGGTGGTGATGGACAAGGAGCAGCCGTTTGTGGGCGACCAGAGCCCGCGCATCGCGCTCGACGCGGCGACGCCGCACGGCATCCGGCAGTCCGGGCTCGCTCTGGTGAAGGATAAGAAGTACACGGGGCGCATTTACCTGCGCGGGACGCCGGGGACCAAAGTAAGCGTCTCCCTGATCTGGGGTCCGGGCGCGGCAGACCGGCAGACGATCAAGTTCCGGCGCTGAGCGAGGCCTACAAAAAGTTTCCGCTTTTATTTACGGCCAGAGCCGACAGCGCGGACGCGACAATCGAGATTACCGCAACGGGGACGGGCAACTATCACATCGGCACGCTCTCGCTAATGCCGGCGGACAACATCGACGGCTTCCGCCCGGATACGACTGCTCTTCTGCGCCAGGTCAAGACGGGGTTCTGGAGGTACGGAGGCAACTACACTTCGGGGCTGATCTGGTACCACATTGTCGGCGACATCGATAAGCGGCCGCCGGACTTCGATCATGCCTGGAACGCAATGCAGACGAACGATCTCGGCCTGGATGAGTTCATGACGCTGTGCAAGCTGATCGACGTGGAGCCGTACATCAGCGTCAACGCCGGCTTTGGCGATTCGCACTCGGCAGCCGAAGAGGTGGAGTACATGAACGGATCGGCGCAAACCCACATGGGAGCGCAGCGGGCGAAGAACGGGCATCCGGAACCGTATCACGTGAAGTTCTGGAATATCGGCAACGAGCCGTGGGGCTCATGGCAACTTGGCCGCACGGACATGAAGTACTTCATGCTGAAGCATAACGAATTCGCGAAGGCGATGCGCGCGGTTGATCCCTCGATTACCCTGATTGCTTCCGGATTGATGCTGCAGAACGACAACGTGCCCGGACCGCTGCGGTCAAAGTACGTGGGGAACCTCGATGGCCTGTATGGTTCGGATTCCGACTGGGACGGCGGATTCCTCAAAGATGCGTGGGGTAACTTCGACATCCTCGCGGAGCACTGGTACGCACGGGGTGGTCATCACTGGGATATCGAGAAGGGCAAGCTGCTTGGGCCCGACGCGCCGTCTGACAACGCCTACGTGAACGTGCCGATGACGCTGCTTGAGTCAGTGCGGTATCCGGCGGACACAGTGCGTTTGAAAGCCGAGGAATTCGAGGGCTATCAGAAGCGCTTCCCTGAGATGGTCGAGAAGAAGATTCCGCTCTCGATCGACGAGTATGCCTACTTCAACATTGTGCCGGGCAGCCAGAATCCCTTTGGCGGCATGACGCTGCGGCAGGTGCTCGCCTATGGACTGATTTTGAACGAGATGATGCGGTACACCAATTTTCTGACGATGGCAGCGCAGACGACGGGTGTTTCGCTGATCGACTTCAACCGCACGTCTTCAACGCTAAACGCGCTCGGGCTGCTGTACCAGTTGTACAGCGAGCAGTTTGTCGGCGCAATTCCAGTAGCGGTCAATGGCAACTCGCCTCAGCCCGCGCCGAAGTATCCAGCGGGCAGCCCGGATCAGCCCGAAAAGCCTTCAGGCAGCCCGACGTACCCACTTGACGTGCTCGCCGCGCTGAGCCCGGATCATCGTACTCTCATCGTTTCCGTGGTGAATGCAACAGAGACTGAGCAGAAGCTTGATCTGCAACTCAAGGGCAGCCAGCTGAAGGGCGCGGCAAAGCTGTGGCGGCTCACAGGCAGTTCTCCGGCGGCGATCAACCACGTGGGTCAGGCCGCGCAGATACACGTGGACAAGACGGTGCTGAACGATCCCGCAGGAACAATCGCGGTGGCGCCGATCAGCGTCAACGTGTATCGCTTCCCTCTTCAATAGAACGCGATGGAGGCCTCAACCGGCATGTGGCAGCAAGCGCGTTTCGATCTATGGCCCGGTTGAGAGGGCCGCGTGGGCCTACTTCATTTACGCGAGCTTCGCAGCCGGCGCTCGCTTTGCACCGGACGCGCGCTTCGCGCCCGGCAGAGCTTTTTTGCCGCGCGTGACAGCGGCAGGCGCGACGCGTGGAACGGGCTTTCTGACAGCTCGCAGCAAGCCCTGCTTGCCGAGCGATGTATCGAGCGCGCGGACCATCTTGCGCAACGCCTGGTTGACGGCTGTTTCCACCTCTTTGGTCTGAGCGCTGGCAACAAGAGGTTTCGCTCGCGCTGCGCGGACCTCGACAAGGCATCGCTTGTCGACTTTGCCGGTCTTGCCCCGATCGATATCCGTGAGATGAATCTCGACGCGGGTGAGGCGGTCAGAGAAACGGTCGAGAAGCTCGGTCGCCTCGCCCATGATGAGCTTTGCAAGTTTGGCATCCATGGCAATGGAGCTGTCGCTGTTGATGAGGATCTTCATTGAGATTTCGCTCCGTGGGGAATCTTCGGGGGCTCTGTGCCCGTGCAATGATGAAATCGGATTCGCGCTGGTCCCTGGCTAATTGTGGAGGCCGGCGCCGGGAGGCTCGCTCGCCGGAACGGTAAGTGACAAAAGATAGGATGCAATTTCTCGAATGCGCATCGCGGCATCAACGATTGCTGCACCAGACAACGGATGACTTCTCCACTATCGAGATCGACGCCTGGCACGATGAAACGGCACTTCAGAAAATCCCGCGTGCTCTCCATCGTGGTTCTTGCTCTGCTATCGGTCGTCTATTTTTGGTCGATCCGATTCAAGAATCCTCGAAGATTGGATGTCGCGAGTCTGCAGCTTCGCGACCTGGATGATCGTCCCATTCCACCGGCACGCTTCGCCGGCAAAGCGACAGTGATCAACTTCTGGGCGCCATGGTGTCTGCCCTGCCGCGTGGAGGCGCCATGGTTCGTCCATCAGCAGCAACTGCACCAAGGCGATCTTCTCTTTATTGGAGTGGTCACCGACGAAGGCACCTATCGCGAGGCTCGCAGTTTCATGATCGAGCGCGGTGGCAACTACCCGCTGGCGAGGGCAAACGCCGCTTTACAGGATGCAGTCGGCGGCATTGCCGTGCTGCCCACCACGCTCTACATCTCGCGCAGCGGCCGGGTCGTGCATCTTGTGAGTGGCCTCGCACGCGAAGATCTCGTCGAAGAGTATGTAAAGGATGCCATCCATTCACGATGAAGGAATTTCGAGGAATTGGTGCAGGCGGCCGGAGTCGGATTGGAATGTGACCTGCGAACCCGCGGAACGTACTTATAGCCTTGCCTTGGCAAAAGCGCGACCCGATCCGGACTTCAAATACTTCTCGAAGGCAATTGCACGCTCGTCGTCCGCAAATCGCGACATAGCTCTTGATCTTCCATGGCCGAACTTTGACGTAGTGCGTTACTGCGCCGGAATTGTGTTCGGCAAGGCGGCGTTCGAGGTCGTCAGTGATGCCGGTGTAGAAATGTTCGCCGGTGACGCTCTGAAGAATGTAGACATATTTCATGACTTATCTGCACTCAGAGATCTCGTATTCATCGTCTGGAACATTGCTCGAACGGTCCGCCTACGCTAAAGCTCCGGCGTGACAGCCTTCGCTTCGCGAAGGCTGGTGGAGGCGGCGGGAGTCGAACCCGCGTCCGAAATCGTTGTCAACCAGGAGACTCCATGCTCAGTCCGTTCCGAAGGGTTCGCTCCGGGCGCTCAGAACGGACAAGATGCGCCAGAAGCTAGTCCGATGATCTTGCGGTTGCAACACGGACCGAGCCGCAACCACACAGCCTGCTGTGCGACGCCCGCTCTCAGCCCACAGGCAAAGCTGAGGAGGACGGCTGCTTATTTAATTAAGCAGCAAGTGCCAGATTATCGTTGGCAACTTTAGTTTTGCAGGCGATTACGGGTGCCCACCCCCCGGCATGCCTCCGTGCCGCAAGCGATCCCGTCGAAACCGTGACGCCCCCATCTTCGTGTCCCCTGCGGCGAAAACTGCCGCCGGAAACCCTGGGAAGCGAACCGGAACAACCGGCTCGTGCTGGTACTTCTTTATTTTACGCCGAATCGGGTTGCGGGAGCTGAGCCGGGCGTGAAAGTGCGGCAGCCTAAAAGTGGTAGGCGGCGCCAGCGCCGAAGCGGTAGTGAGAGACAGAACCTTCGGAAATGCCGCTTGAGGACGGGGCATCGCTATTGCCCAGGTAATCCCCTGTGACGCGCAGCTTGAGGCCGAGAAAGACGGGGATGTCCACTCCGCCGCCGAGGGCGTAGCTGGCGGCGTCATAGGAGACGGAGGGGAGGGTGGTGACGGTGGCGTTCTCATGGACGAGGCCGCCGAGCCCATGGGCGAAGAAGCCGAAGCCCAGGGCGTGGACGGTGACACGCGGTCCGAACATGACGAGGGTTACGTTCTGGGAGTAGCCGCTGGAGCTCTGGCTGTAATGCGAAACGTCGCCTTCGACGCCGACGAAAGGAAGCGGCTTGACGTGGAGCGCCGCCTGCCAGCCATTCATGGCTGACGTGTTGGGAGCATACAGATTGGCGCCGACCCGGCTGTAGCCGAAGTAGGCATCTGCCCGGTGCCCGGCAGCGTGCGCGAGGGTTGAGAGCAGGAATGCAACCGAGAGCAGTAATGCAACAGGGAGCAAACGTGACATGGCGCCGCTTCATGATTGCCTCATGATCTGAAGTGCGAATGGACTCGCAAAGCCAGTCTAGTCAAAGGCGCGGGAAGGCGACCGGTCTACTGCTGCTCGAGGTCGATACTTTCGTACTCATGGCGGGCGATGCCAGCGCGGATGATGGCGGGCGACTTGCCCTGCTTCGTCATGCGATAGGCGTAGAGCGCCTCTTTGGCGCAGGTGGAGCACTCGGCGCCATGGAGCCCCTCGTAGCAGCTGCGCAGGCTGGTGTGGCCAAGAGAGCGGTCGCAGCGGCAGTTACAGGGCAGCTGGTAGAGGACGTTGCCGATCTTCGCGGCCTGCTGGTAAACGTGAACCTGCCAGGGATACTGGAAGTTCGGACCGGTCAGCTTTGACCCCGAGAGGATGGGCGGAAGCGCGCTGACCTTGAGCGGCGCCGACGGGTGATAGGCAGGAATATCGTAGGCAGGATTGGTCCATTGTGCGTAGCTGGCCGCAGTGAGCACAAAGACGGTCAGGGCGAGCAAGGCGCGGCTTCTCATCACGGTGAACATTGAAAAATAGCCCTCTCTGCAACATTTTAGAACGGAGAGGTTTTGTTGGGGGAACGCCGGAGGCTGTGCAGGGCTTTCGCACAAAAAAAGACGGCACGAACTTTTTGCTGTTCGTGCCGGGAGGCCAGTGACGCAAATTACTTCCGGGATGGAGGGGGAAGCTCGCCCCGCTCCCTCACCGGAATATCTACACGATACTATAGATCGGAAAGATTTCAAATACCAAAATCAAGATTTTCTCACATATTGGTACGGGCGAAATCTGGGGGATTCCGGCGGTGCACGGACGGTGATACGTTTGGCCAGCGGTGCGTGCTGGCTTAGAGGCAAATGGCAATGACAAAATATTTAGAATCAGAAACTTCTTCCACTGATGCAAAGGAGCAGCCACGGCCGCTGAGCTGGCTCAAGGTAGGCATTTTGGCGGCTGGTTCGGCACTGGCGGGTGGTCTGGCGGCGGCCTGGTATTACCGGAATACGCTTACCAAGCTGCGCCAGGCCGACGAGCAAATGCAGAAATCAGAATTTCGGGATTCCAGGGTTTCGCCGGATTCCGAGGCCGACTAACGCAACGGGTTTCCGTAAGACTCCCGACGTAAAGACCCCAAATGACCCGAGTCCTGCCCCGTTGTGAGAGGGGAAACCGGTGGCTTCCGGAGGGTCCCGATCCAGATCAACTACCCGAGCCGACGCTTTGGGCGATGAGCATGGACTGGAGAATCTGGTCGGAGACGTCCTTTACGGCACCCGGCGAGTGAGGCAGGAAGAGCGTGTTGGTTTTGTCGCTCTCGCCGATGGACTTGAGCGTATCGAAGTACTGGGTGACGAGAACGAGCTGCATGACATCCCGGGCGCTGGCGCCTTCAACGGCTTTCTGGAACTGCTCGATCGATGCCTGCAGGCCCTCGACGATGGCACGGCGCTGGTTGGCGATTCCCTGCCCCTGCAGCGCCTTGCTTTCGGCTTCGGCCTCGGCTTTTTTCACGACGAGAATCTTATCGGCCTCGCCGCGTGCGCTGGCGGCTACCTGCTCGCGCTGGGCGGCGTTGATGTCGTTCATCGCGGACTTGACCTTGGCATCGGGCACGATGTCGGTGACGAGCACGTTGACGATTTCGTAGCCGAAGGTGGCCATGTCGGAGTCGAGCTCCTGCTTGACGGCGGCGGCGATGCTGGACTGCGACGCGAAGACTTCATCGAGGGTCATGCCGGGGACGTGGCCGAGGATGACCTGCTCGACGTAGGACTTGATCTGCGCCATGGGGTCAGAGAGGCGATAGAAGGCGTCATAGACCTTTTCCGGGCGGACGCGGTTCTGCACCGAGATGGGAATGGTGACGAAGACGTTGTCCTTGGTCTTGGTCTCCATGGTGAGGGTGATCTGGTTGACGCGCAGGCTCACGACGCCGGCGACCGTGTCGAAGTAAGGAGTTTTCCAGTTGAGGCCCGGATCGGCGACGCGGAGGAATTTGCCGAAGCGGGTGATGACGGCACACTCGGCGGTGCTGACGGTGAAGAAGCTGCCCAGAATGAGGGTGAGCAGAACGAGCGCACCAAAGCCAAGGGGAATCAGAAAGAGCAGATCCATAGCGATCCTCCGCTGTTGCGTTGTGTGAATTTACAGCGGATTGTACAGGATCGTGGCTGCACGTCATCTGCCCGTTTTGCGCAGCAGAGGGATCGCGGATATTACGAAAGAGGAACTCCCGCACCGCAGGAGCGAAGCAGTTGTTTACGACGTGCCGGGGCGCTGAGGCGAGGAATGCCCGATCCGGTTGAGGTCGATGCCGAAGTCCGGGTTTTTGCGGGTGCCGCGCACGTGGATGGGCACCAAGGTGCCGGCGCCGCTTTTTTTGAAGATGGGATCTGCCGGCTTTAGCAGGAAACCTTTCCAGCCGCCGACGACTTTTGACACGGTGGCATCGAGACGGGCTGCACCCTCAAAGTTGAGCGCTCCGCTGTCGATCCCATACGTGCCCTGGACGCGAATGTCGGCGCCGGGCACGACGAACTGCATCTGCGAGAGCGTGAGCGAACCGCCGTCAAGCTTGAAGTTGCCGCGCATGTCGGCCTGAACGCTGTCAGGCGGCGTGGACTTGACGTCGCCGGGTTTACCCTGCCCGCGCAGACTCAACTCGAGGACGCGATCCTGCACCTTGTCGCTGGTGAACTGCGACTGGGTAAGCGAAAAGGTGCCGTCGGTCAGCGAGATTTTCTGAATGACGGGGATAGCGCCGGGCGGAATATGCAACTGGGTCTTGAGTGTCAGATTTCCGGTGAGAACCGGCGTGGGACCGGTCGTAGAAATGCGGAGAAAGTCTTCGATGCGGCCCTTGTCGATTTCGATGGAGAGTGAAATGTCGTGGCCGATGCTGTGCGCCTTGCCATCGTCACCGACCGCGGCGAGAACGCGCACCACCTGGCCCCTAGCGACGATGTGGGAGTTGCCGAGCATGGCGTCGACCGGCTCGAGATAAGTATCTCCGTCGGTGCCATCCACCAGGGCGTGGTAGGTGGTGTGGAGGGGCAGCGTGTTGTCCGAAGTGGTGAGGCGGAAGTCGGGCGTATCGGTGACGCCGTCAACGGTGATGTTGCGCAGCGTTCCGGTGTAGCGGCCGGTGGAGTTGAGAATGCCGGCGATGCCCTTGATGGTGCCGAGATCGGCGTTATTGAAAGTGAAGTTGCCCTGGACCGGCGACTCCGCCGGGTCGGCAACACGCCACGGGCCAAAGGTGCCGGCGGAGTGAATGGCGCCGGCGGGAATGGGATTGGTGAGTGTCGCGTCGAAATGGATAGGCGAATCCAGGTTGATATCGGTCAGGGTGAGGATCGGAATAGCGAATTCTTTGGGCAGCTTGCCAGGCTTGTCGGTTTCGATCAGCAAGTCGGCGTTGGCACACTCCACGCGGGCAATATGGATCTTGATCGATGAGTGCGAGGAATTGTCAGACTTTTTTAGCTCGACGCGACGCGACTTGGGAGGCATGCGCAGGGCGAGGCCCTTGAGGCGGACGTCGTTAATATTGATCGGCGCGCCCGGCTCGTAGCGCAGCGGCGCGTGAAAGGCAAATTGCGCGAGGCTGATGAGGGGCTCGCCCGCGGGACGTTCGGCGAGCGATGCTCCCTCCGGCAGCGGCGGCCAGATGCGCAGCCCACGACCCTGGGCCCACACGCCCCACTGACCGCGAAAGCCGTTGCCGATGGAGAGACGGAAGGTGTCGAGCTCCACGTGGGTGTGGAAGTGCTGCGAGAGGCCGTCGATGATGCGGGCGCGGACGTATGGCTCGACGCGATGGGCCATGATGGCGACCGTGGTCGTGATGGCCGCAAGTCCTGCGAACGCAATGCCTCCCGTCCACAGGAGCCAGCGATGCCTGCGCCAGAATGTTCCTTCCTGATCCAATGTGCCCTCTTGAGAGCTTGGATGCGAGCCGAGCTGCCGGCAGGCCTGCATTTTCTTAACAGACCCTCGATGGCTTAGACTGCAAAGCACGGATGCAGGCGCAAATAGCCAATCTCGTAAAGCTGCAGAAGATCGACCTCGAGCGCTCCCGGCTGGCGCAGACAGCGCGGGCGTTGCCTGTGGAAGTGACGCATGCGGAGAGCGCGCTGCAAGCAGCCCAGCAGCGGGCGGCAACTGCCTCTGACGCGCTGGCGCGCGAGGAAACGCTGCGTAATCGGCTGGAGCGCGACATCACCGGGCATCGGCAGAAGGCGGCCCGCTATCGCGATCAGCAGAACACGGTGACCACGACGGCGCAGGCCGAGGCGATTGAGCACGAAGTGCGCTTTGCCGAGAGCGAGGCCGATCGGCTGGAGAACGAGGAGCTGACGAGCCTGGAGCGAAGCGAAGCACAGGAGATTACACTTGCCGCCGTGCGGGCCCAGGTGGAGGACCTTGCCGCCACGCTCGACGCGACGCGCGCCCGCGTGCAGCGGCAGCAGCAGGAAATTGCGGCCGAGCAGAGTGCGCTGCAGGCCGATCGCGAGCTGGTGCGCAAAGAGATCGATGAGGATCTGCTGGCCCGCTTCGACCGCATCGCCGTTAACCGCGTCACGGGCCTCGCGCGCGCTGAAAATCAGCAGTGCACCGGTTGCAGCATGGGGCTGCGTCCGCAGACGTGGAACCAGCTGCGCGAGGGCGAGTTGCTGACGTGCGACAGCTGCGGCCGGATGATCTACTGGGACCCGGCGATCGAGCCTGCTCCCAAGACGCCGCAGCCGGAGCCGATTCCCAGCGCCGGCCGAGCGGTACGGCGGTCAGGGCAGAATCCCTAGCCGTCCGAGTTCACTTGCCTGCCGGCGGCTGAAAGCCCGGCACTCCCAACTGCCAGAAGAGGAACGACAGCTCGTCGGCGAGTTCCACGTCGCGCTGCGATTTTGTCGATCCCAGGCCATGGCCTGCGTCGTAGTCGACGCGCAGCAGGACCGGCTTGCCGCTGGTGGTTGACGCCTGCAGGCGAGCCGCCATCTTCGCGGCCTGCCAGGGCGCAACGCGCGGATCGTTGGCGCCGGTGGTGAGCAGCACAGCCGGATACTTCGTGCCGGGCTTCACATGCTGGTAGGCGTCCATGGCATAGAGCGCCTTGAAGCCATCCTTGTCCTTGACGGTGCCGAATTCGGGGATATTGGCCGGGCCGCTTGCCATCAGCTCGGAGCGCAGGGAATCAGAGTCGCCGACGCGGATGAGCGCGGCGCCGAAGAGGTCCGGCCGCTGCGTGATGGCGCCGCCGATGGTGACGCCGCCGGCGCTGGTGCCTTCTCCGGCCAGATGCGCGGGCGACGTGTACTTGTGGTCGATGAGGTATTTGGCGCACGGCAATCATGTCGTCGATGGTGTGCTGCTTGGTGAGCTTCTGGCCGCCGACGTGCCAGTCTTCGCCGTATTCGCCTCCGCCGCGCACGTGCGCCACGGCAAAGACGCCGCCGCGATCAAAGAGCGCCTTGAGCGTTGGACGGAAGGTGGGATCGAGGGTGATGCCGTAGGCTCCGTAGCCCTCGAGCCAGGTGGGATGCGAACCGTCGAGTCGGCTGCCCCGCCGATAGATGATGGAAAGCGGCACCATGGTGCCATCCGCGCTTGGCGCTTTCACCTCGACAGACTCGATCTGCGAGAAGTCGACAGGCGAGGGCGACATGAGCCCAGTGTCAGTGAGTGCGGATGTTTCCGGGTTGAATGAGTACCAGAGGGGTGATTTTGTCCACGAAGTCATCTCGAGCCAGGCGCCGCGCTCCGTGGGATTTGTGAAGAGCGTCTGGATTGCGCCTTCGAAGGGCAGCTTAACCGGCAGAACGGCGCCCGTTGTGTAAGAGACGCGGCGCAGGCGACCGAGCCCGCCGTCAAGATCCTGCACGTAGAGGGCATCGCCCGCTGCAGCCACGCCGACGATGACGCGCTCGCTGGGCGGCACAACGACGGCGGCGGTTGCGATGTCAGGCTTGTCGAGGCTGGTGCGCAGAACCTTGAAGCGCGATGCGTCCTTGTGCGAGAGCAGGTAGATGTTGTCGCCGTGCGTGTCGAAGCCGACGACGGAGTCTGCCTCGGTGACGACCTTCTTCCACTGCGTCGATGGGGTGATCTCGTCCTTGGCATTCGCGGTGTAGATATCGATCTCGCGCTTCACGCCATGAATGACGAGCCCGAGATAGTGGCGTGGCGCGCCGGGCGAGTAAGCGATCAACGAGAAGTCGTCTTCAGTGACCGGAACACTGGCGGAAACCCGATAGCCGAAGACTGCCGGCTCACGATCGGGATCATTGCCGAGCACGTGATGATAGGAGCGCAGCTTCTGGTACTTCTCCGTGGGCGGCGCGCCGGCAGGCAGCTTCTGCGTGCGCGTATAGAAGAAGGAGTCGCCGCTGACCCAGTCGGGCTGCGCAAATTGCGCGCGGTCGATGGTGTCGGGCAGAACCTTTGCGCTGGCGGTCTCGACCACGTGCAGAACGCTCTCTTCAGAGCCCCCGGGCGAAATGCCATAAGCAACATACCTACCGTCGAGCGAGGGCGCGAAGTAGTCGATGGAGTAATGCTTGCCCTCGGGCGTGGTCAGCTTCTCAGGGTCAACGAGCACCCTCTCGGGGCGTGGACGCTGTCGCGCACGTAGAGCTTGCGGTTGTCGGAACCGGGAGCGGTTTTGAAGTAGAAGTAGTGGCCGCCCCAGACCTGGAGCGACGTAACGGTGCTGCTTGCGTTGTCGAGAGACTTGATCTCGTCGAGCAGCTTGTCACGGCCGGGAATGCGATCGAGCACAGCGCGCGTATAGGCATTCTGCGCCTTCATCCACGCGATGACGGTGGGATCAGTGGTGTTCTCAAGCCAGCGGTAGGGATCGGTGACCTTGACGCCGAAGTAGTCGTCAGTGACCTCGTGAACCGGCGTAGCGGGCAGTTTGTCCTGGGCGCGAACCAGGAGGGACGTCAGCGGCGCCACCACAAACACCAGCATCAACACGGAAATCCGCGAGAGTGCGCATCGGGAAACCTCACCTTTCTGAGTTTGCAGGGATTTGAGTTGAAGGCCGAAGGTGCAGAAACGATTCTATGCCACAGTCGCCTCGCGTCCTTGCTCTAAATTATGAGTAAGAGCCTTGCACAGGAGCCGGATAAGTGAAGCGTATCTGCGTGGACATGGATGAGGTAATGGCGGACACGCTGGCCGAGCACCTGCGCCGCTACAACGAGACCTTTGGCGAAGCGTTGACCGCGGACGATCTGGCGGGAAAAGGCATCTGGGAGATGGCGCCGGCAGACCGGCTGACGGAGCTCCGCGCCTTTCTGGATGCGGAGAACTTCTTTGAGGACCTTGAGCTGATGCCGGACGCCCAGGCGGTACTGAAGGATCTTTCGTCGCGCTACGAAGTCTTTGTGGCCACCCAGGCGATGGTGGTGCCGAACTCGCTGGGGCCGAAGTTCCGGTGGCTGCAGCGGCACTTTTCGTTCATTCCGCCGACGCACTACGTCTTTTGCGGGGATAAGAGCATTCTGCGCGCCGACTACCTGGTGGACGATCTGCCGCGCAACCTTGAGAGATTCTGCGGGAAGGGTCTGCTCTTCACAGCGCCGCACAATCTTAACCAGACGGGGAGTTTCACGCGGGTGAACAACTGGCTGGAGGTAGCGGAGTTTTTCCGGGAGTAGAGGAAGAATCAGCGGCGGGCGGCGGATGAGGCAGGTGCCGGCGCAGGATTGCCAGGCAATCCGCGGACGTCGGGCTGGCGCGCAACACCGGCCGCTTGCGCGGTGGGCGGCTGGTGCATGGTGACGATCAGCGCATCGGCCGGCTTGTTGCCGACGCAGATATAGGCGTGGGGCGTGCTGGCATCGAATAGACCGCGTCCCCGGGCTCAAGCGTGGCGTTGCGATCGCCGTGGCGCAGCAAGAGCTCGCCGTCGAGAACGTAGAGGAACTCATAGCCGGGATGCACGTGAGCGCGCGGCTCGGCGTTCTGTTCAAGGGGAACAAACTCGGCGAAGTAGGGATCCATGTGGCGGTCGGGAACCATGTAGCCGAGGCTCTCAAAGAAATAAGAAGGGTCGTCGACACCGGTCTGGGGAAGGCGCACGCGCTCCTTTTTGCGATGGACACGAAACGTCGATTGCGGCTCGTTTTCAAAAAAGTAAGACAGATCCTTGGAGAAGACCATGGCAATGCGGGCGAGGTTGCGCAGCGTGGGCACAACGCGGCCGGTCTCAAGCTGCGACAGAAAACTTGCGGAGAGACCCGTGTGCCTGCCCAGTTCGACAAGGCCCATGGATTTCTTGAGGCGGAGGCGCTTGATCCGTTCGCCGATGTGCTTCTCCGCAATGAATCGTTCGGTGGTCTCGGTGTCCACCTGAGATTTGTGTGTCTCTTCGCTGCGAACTGTCGCCAGTTCTGTCATCAGACACCCTCCTGCGGTGCATGCCCGGCTCGTTTGCCGGATCAAAACCTATTCCCATATTACTAAACTGGCCGGAGATGGCAAACGTACGCCGCCGAGGCGGGCGGCAATGGGCGCATCCTGAGTAAGCTGAGAAACAAGGAGCTGACGAGATGAGCCAAACGCCGGCAACGACGGTAATTTTGAGCGGTGCTTCAGGCGTGGTGGGTTCGGCATTAGGGCAGGCGCTGGCGGCCCGGGGCACGCCGATGCTCAAGCTGGTGCGCCGGCGCCACAGCAGGCAGACGAGCTCGCGTGGAACCCTGAGGCGACGACGCCCTTCGCAAATACTGCAGCGCTTGAAGGCGCGCGGGCTGCGATCCATCTTTCCGGGGCGAGCATCGCCGGCGCCCGCTGGACCTCGGCCTACAAGCACGAACTGGCCGCGAGCCGCGTGGACTCGACACGCGCACTGGCGACGACGCTGGCCCGGCTGGAAAAGCGGCCCGAGACGCTGGTTGTGGCCTCGGCCGTCGGCTTTTACGGAAACCGCGGCGGAGAGGTGCTGGACGAGTCCTCGGCGCCGGGCGAAGGATTTTTGCCGGAGCTGTGCCAGCTTTGGGAAGAAGCCGCGCAACCAGCCGCGGAGGCTGGAATCCGCGTGGTGCATACGCGCTTCGGCGTGCTGCTGAACCGCGGCCCGGGCGCGCTTGAGAAGATGCTGCCGCTCTTCCGCGCGGGGTTGGGCGGTCCGCTGGGCAGTGGGCACCAGTGGATGAGCTGGGTTGGCCTTGAGGATGCGATTGCGGCGATCCTGTTTGCGCTGGAGACGCCGGAGCTCACGGGACCGGTAAATGTGACCTCGCCGAACCCGGTGAGGAATGCCGAGTTCACCAGGACGCTGGCGCGCCTGCTGCATCGGCCCGCGGTCATTCCCGCGCCGGCCTTCGCCCTGCGAGCGCCTTTGGGCAGATGGCCGACGAAGCGCTGCTGGCGAGCGCGCGCGTGATGCCAACTAAGCTTGCGAAGGCGGGATTCCGGTTTCGCGCATCCCACGCTCGAAGAAGCACTGGCTGCGGCGCTGCGCTAAAGCTCAAAAAGGAAACCGCCCACGTGCGATCGCACGTGGGCGGCAGGTTGGCGAACGACGATTTAGCGGCGTCCCTGGATCACGCGCTGATTGAGCCGCCGCGCCACTTTTCTTTTTCGCGGCGCGCCGGGCGGCGATGGCGTGCATCTCTTTGCCCATGCTGGACTGGTTGATGCCGATCTGCATGGCCAGGTTGATGATGTTGCCGGTGAACCAGTAGAGCGCCAGTCCCGAAGCGTAGTGCCAGAGCATGAAGCCGAAGATAGATCGGCATCATGAAGGCCATCATGCGGCGCTGCGCGGGGTCCATGCCCGGCGAGGGCGTGATGTACTGCGTCAGAAACATGGTGACGATGATGAGGATCGGCAGGATGTGCAGCGGATCGGGCGCGGAAAGGTCGGGGAGCCAGATCCAGTGCGCCTGGCGCAGCTCGACTGCGTTCTGCAGCACGCGGAAGTAGGCGAAGAAGAGCGGCATCTGCAGCAGCATGGGCAGGCAACCGCCGTACATGTTCACGCCTTCTGTCCTTGTAGAGCGCCATCATCTCGGTGTTCATCTCCGCGCGCTTGGGGTCGTTCACCTTGAGATTCGCGTAACGCTTCTTGATGGCGTCGACCTTGGGCTGAATGCGCATCATCTTGAGCGACGACTTCATCATCCATGATGCGCGTGGGCAGCAGGACCAGGTTGAAGATGACCGTGAAGACGATGATGGCCCAGCCCCAGTTGTCCCGATCCCAGCATGTCGTGCAGCAGCGCAACGCGAGTAGAGCGGCTTGGCGATGATGGTCCACCAGCCGTACTGGATCAGCGGCTCCAAGCGACGGCCCGTCGGGCTTGCCATCGGCGCCCGATGGCGTGGACGGACTTGAGCACGTCGGTCGCCTTGGGGCCGGCGAAGAGGCGCAGACGGGTGTCGCCGCTGTGTCGCCCACGGCGATACCGAGCACGTCGCAGGTTTCTTCTGGCTGTTGGGATCGCTGAGGTCGCTGGGCAGATCGATGGAGTTGTGCAGCGTGACCACGGTGGTGTGCTCCGGGTACGTCGGGCAGAAATGCCGCGGCGAAATAAAGATCGGTGACCGCCGCGTACTGGTAGGGCTGGTCGAAGGTATTGTTGCCGCTGACCTTTTCGCAGCCGCGGGTCTCTGCTTGCCGTCGATCGACCAGGACGAAATAGGAAGGTGGGCACGAGAACAGTGGCTGCGCGTCGCCGAAGGCGGCGAGGAACTCCTCCATGTCGCCCAGGCCAGCCGGCCACGCAACCAGAGCGCGCACCGGCGCGCCGTTCCGCGTGACCTGTCTCAACGCCGATGACGTAGCTCGATCGAAGCGGAAGGTCTTCACGACGTCGAGGCCGTTGGCGCGTAGTGAAACGTGACGGAGTGCGGGCGCCAGCACCGGTCCCGTTGCCGGACGGCTCGTAGAGCGCCTGTTTCAGCTGCGTGGTGAGCGCGGGATCGTAGGTGAAGAGCGAGAAGCGGCAGGCCGAACGTGGCGAGCCTGCGGCTGCACCATGTCGAGCGGCTTGCCGGCCGAGTCAAAGTACTTCTTCAGAATCCAGTGCTTGACCTGCGCGCCGCGATTGGTGAAGACGATTCTGGTAGAGTCTCGTTCTCGACCGTGGTCTCGGTTTCAGAAGCAGCGCGTAATCGCAGGCGACGGCGCGCCGGTTGCGCGGCGCGGCGCCGGCGTGGCGGTGCATCGGCTGCGCCCGGATGCGAGCGCAGCCGGCGGCGAGGCTGCTGCAGCTTGCTGCTGGTTCTGCGCCGGCGGGCGCCGGTGTCCGGCTTGGGCTTGAAGTACTGGAAGGCCAAGAAAGCAGGCAAGCGCCACGAAGCATGAAGATAATCAGGCTGCGGATGTCGCCGCCGCCGCCGCCACCGCCGCCGGAACCCTGCGATTCAAGATTGGGATTATGAATTTCGGGCAAAGGAAACTTCCTGTCGTTGAAGAGCGGCGCGACCAGATGGCCGCCGCTCTTTCTATGGTAATGGTTCGTGGGGGAAAAGCGTCTTGCCGGTCGTCGCGCGGCAGGCACCGGATCGAGCCGCCGCGGCGAAAGGATGGCAGCGCAGCAGCCGCCAGATGCCAGCGCCGATGCCGCGCAGCGGCCCGTGGGTGGCGATCGCGTGGCCGCGTACTCAGAGCAGGTGGGCACATATCGGCACCGCCGCCCGGACCAACGGAATGCAGCGCCGGCGAAAGCCAGCGGCGATAGAAGGCAAGCAGGGCGAGCAGAATGCGGGTCATGACGCTGGCTCGGCCTTGCGGGAGGCGTGCGGCTCGTTGGCGACTGCCGCGCTCGCTCGGCCTTCGCCTGTTCAAGAATACGCACGATCTCGGCTTCAAGTTTCGCGAAATTCGATGGTGAGCACGGTGCGGCGCGGATGGAGGATGAGATCGAATCCCGCGGCAGCAGATCGACGTGACGGCGCAGCGCCTCGCGCATGCGGCGCTTGATGCGGTTGCGCTCGTGCGCTTTGCCCAGCACTTTGCCCGCGGTGAGGCCGACGCGCGGGCCAGTGGCGCCGGCGGCAGTCTGCGGCGCCAGAAACCAGCTCATCGATGCCGATTGGCGCTTGCGGCGCGGCGCGTAGGCGCGCTGATAATCGGCGTGCTTGCGCAGCCGCGACGCCGGCGAGCGACTGCGCGCGCGTCGAACAGCGGATGTCAGCCGTGTGCGAGCTCAGGATTGGACGAGAGTGCTCATGGCATGCCGGAAGGGTCTCGGCCAGAAGCGATCGCTCGAACGCAGCTCCGGCCGAAACAAAGCGGCGGGAGGGTTAGTCGCGGTACCCGGCGCTGACGGACACGCGCTTGCGGCCGGCGGCGCGGCGGCGGCTGAGCACGGCGGCGCCGCGCTTGGTCTTCATGCGCGCGCGAAAGCCGTGCGTCTTCACGCGGCGGCGGCGGTTGGGTTGAAATGTGCGCTTGGGCATGGTTATGCGCTCCTGTTTCCTTAAGAATCTTGTCTTGACGGCAACATATTAAGTATATCGCAGGTTGGGCTCAGAATCCAGCACGACGGCGCAGAGCGATCCGGCAGCTGAGGCGGAGCCTATCCTCACAAGTCCGCGGAACCCTGGACTGCGCGTTTCGATGCGATCCAGTTGTGAGCGCACGTAGAGCGCGAAATCGTGCGCGCAGAAATGCAGCTTCGGCGCAGAAGTTTATTTCTGTGCGGTGTTTCACCATCGCTTGGTGCAACTTTTAGACGATTAGAAAAGTTATGTGAAAGGGAGATTGCAACGCATCCCAGATGTGCTACTATCGGGACCGTTCAAGAAATTTCAAAGCGACCTACGGAGCGATTTCATCCCGTGCCCCGCATTTTGCTTCAGGGGCAGATCAACGGCAACCAGGCAGGTCTTAAGCATGTAAATCGACGGAGAGCGATACGCTTCACCCCATGAGAGTCCGTTGCCTGAAACGGCGCGGATGAAGCTACACACGGCAGACAGGAGACGCAGGCAAGGATTCGCACGATGGCATTCGCAACTTCGCCGGCTTCGGCACTCAATCCCTGGCTCCAGATTCTCGCAGCCCTAGAGAAGAAAGTCATCCGGCAATCGTTTGAGACCTGGCTCAAGCCCACGCGATTCAGCCATGCAGCTGGCCGCATGCTTTATGTGCGCGTGCCCTCGCCGAGTTTCAGCACATCGGCGACAAGTATGGCGACCTGATTCAGGAAGCGATCGATCTGCAGTCGCTGGAATTCGACGATGTGAGTTTTGTCACCGCCGAGGACGATCCTTCGATTCCTCCGCAGCGCAGGGACGGCGGCTTTGCCCCGCTGCCTGCGCATGCGCCCACGCGCCGCCCGCGTCGCGCATCGCAGCCGGAGCAGGCCGCTTCGACTGGTCCACTGCCGCGCAGCTCAACCCGCGCTACACCTTCGACGACTTCGTTATCGGCAACGGCAACCAGTTTGCCCGCGCCGCCGCGCTGGCCGTGGCCGAGCGCCCCTCGCGCGCCTACAATCCGCTCTTCCTCTACGGCGGCGTGGGCATGGGCAAGACGCACCTGATGCATGCCATCGGCCACGAGGTGAAGCGCAGGCAGCCCATGTCGAGCATCTGCTACGTCTCGGCGGAAAAATTCACCAACGAGATGATCAACTCGCTGCGCAACGACCGCATGACCAGCTTTCGCGATCGCTTCCGCTCCGTCGATGTGCTGCTCATCGACGACATCCAGTTCATCGCGCAAAAAGAGCGGACGCAGGAAGAGTTCTTCCACACCTTCAACGCGCTGCACGAGAGCATGCGGCAGATCGTCATCGCCTCGGATCGTCCGCCCAAGGAACTGGCGGAGATTGAAGACCGGCTGCGCTCGCGGTTCGAGTGGGGACTGATCGCCGACATTCAGCCGCCCGACCTTGAGACCAAGGTCGCCATCCTGCAGAAGAAGGCCGAGAGCGAGCAGGTGCGTGCTGCCCACCGATGTCGCGCTGTTCATTGCATCCAACGTCCGCACCAACGTGCGCGAACTTGAAGGCGCGCTGGTGCGGCTGATTGCCTGGTGCCAGCTGAATCGCATGGAGATTACGCTGGCCGCCACGCAGCAATGCCTGAAGCAGTTCATCGACATGCAGGTGCGCAAGATCACCATCGAGGCGATTCAGCGCGCGGTGGCCGAGCAGTTCGGCATGCGGGTCAGCGACCTGAAGCAGAAGAACAATTCGCGCAACGTGGTGGTGCCGCGCCAGATTGCCATGTACCTGGCCAAGCAGATGACCGAAGCCAGCCTGCCGGAGATCGGCCGCCAGTTCGGCAACAAGCACCACACCACGGTGATGCACTCGATCGGCAAGATCGACGAGCAGCGCCGCACCGACAAGGACCTGCACCGCACCCTGAACAAGCTGCAGGACCTGCTGAACGGATAAGCGATCCAGCTGTAGTTGAGAGAAGGCCGCAATGCGCGGCCTTGAGACCGTTTGCACAGAGCATCGGCGATGGAATAGCGCCTGAAGGTTGCGATTCTCTTCGTCTATCAACAGCCCGAAGTTGCGCGGCTTACGGGCGGAGTGACGGGGAGGTTGGTTTTGCCCGCGGGATAGACGACCAGAAAGCGGGGCTGAGGCCTTCGCCGAACGCTGGCGGTTTCGACGCCTTGAAGGGAGCAAGGCAGGCCAGGTGCAAGAGGCGGCGCTCGCGGCTGTTCATGGGCGGGAAAGCTATAAGGAAGCCCCGTTTGGCGGACTTTTTCCGCTGCGGTTTCCGCGGCGAGGCGGAGTTCCCTGGGCGCGCAAAGCCTTGAAATTGCAGGCGTCGAAACTGATCGCGTCGTGCTCCTGAGGATCGAGGCGCAGGATTTGCGCGGCGATGGTTTCGAGAGCGCGGAGCAATTCGCCGTTGTGGTGAGTGACCCAAGCGGCGCGTCGGGGCCGGCTAGTTCGACATAGATCTGACGGGCTTCAAAGCCTTCGGGATCATGCGCGCCATCGCCCGCGGTGATGCGGTACTTGAGGCGCATTCCGCCTAGTTTGTTCAGCAAATTCGAAAAATCGGGCGATTTTCTGAGCGGCTTCCTGCAGGTCGGCGATGGCCATAACCAACCAGTATCGCAGAGCGGGGGCGAACCGCAGGATGAAATGTGAAAGACGGCGCCAGCAGCGGAGCCGGCGCAATCAGCCATGGGTGAATGAACCCATGCGGCGGCGCGGTTAAATCAGCTCGTAGCCGGCAAACCAGTAGCCGATTTCAAAGGCCGCGGTGTCTTCGGCGTCGGATCCGTGAATCGCATTCTCCTGGATGGAGCCGGCAAACTGTCTTGCGGATGGTTCCCTCGTCAGCGTTGGCCGGATTGGTGGCGCCCATCAGCTTGCGCAGATCGAGCGATGGCGTTGTCCTTCTCGAGCACCATCAGAAAGAGCGGGCCCAGACGACATGAAGTCGCAAAGGTCGTTGAAGAACGGCCGCGCGGCGTGAACGTGGTAAAAGCCCTTGGCCTGCTCCTTTGAGATGGACAGCTTTCTTGATCGATACGATCTTGAAGCCGGCCTTCTCAATCTCGGCCAGGATGGCCCCGGTGTAGCCCTTTCTCGACCGCGTCCGGCTTGATGATGCTGAACGTGCGTTGCGCCACTCGATTCGCTCCTTAGAATGATTTGACCCATCGATCATTGTACTGGCTGCAGGCAATTGCGCGGCCAGCGGCAAGCGAAATCTGGTAGAGTTGCGCAATGTTTCGCCTGCCGCGTGCACGTCTTGCGATCCGGTCTCTTGCATGCACTTTGCGCTGCCTCGCCGCCCATCCCTGCAGTCTGCCAGAAGCACGCCGCCGCTACCGCCTCGTCGGAGCTGCGCGTCTTCGATCCTTCGCTGATCGACAAGTCGGTCGACCCGTGCGACGAACTTCTATCGCTACAGCTGCAATGGCTGGTTCAAGACGCAATCCCCTGCCGCCCGACCAGACCGCGTACGGGCGCTTCACCGAGTTGTACGAGCTGAACCGCCTGCACCTGAAGCAGATTCTCGAAGAGGCCGCCGAAGCCTATCGGCCACGCGCACCGCAAACGAGCAAAAGATCGGCGATGAGTACGCCAGTTGCATGGATACAGCGGCGATCAACAAAGCACGGCATGACGCCGCTGCAGCCGGAGCTCGACCGGATCGCGGCTCTGCAGATCGATCGACGATCTGCCGGCACTGCTCGGCGCATCTGCACACGCATCGGCGTGAATGCCTTTTTCGACTTCAGCGCCGAACCAGGACTTTGCCGACGCAAGCCAGGTGATCTCGTTTCTACAACGCGGGTGGTCTTGGCCTGCCGGAGCGCGACTACTACACGCGCACTGATGCCAAGTCCGTCGAGCAGCGCAAACAGTATGTTGACCACGTGCGCAAGATCTTGGTGCTGGCCGGCGAGCCCGAGGCGCAGGCAGCAGAAAGACGCCGACGACGGTGATGGCCATTGAGACGCGGCTGGCCAAGGCGTCGCTCACCATTACGGAGCAGCGCGATCCGAAGAACCTGAACCATCCCACCGACATTGCGAGCTTCACAAAGGATCTTACGCACTTCTCTCTGCCTGACATACGTTGCCGCGGCTGCAGGCGCCCGCCGACGGGCAAGGTGAATCGACACGGAGCCGAAGTTCTTCGCCGAGTTCAACGCGCTGGTTGCCGATACGCCGCTCGACCAGATCAAGACCTATCTGCGCTGGCACCTGCTGCATGCTTATGCCGGCACGAGCATGCCTGAGGTCGTTCGAGACAGGAAACCTGGAATTTCTACGCGCATATTCTCAACGGCGCGGAGAAGCAGCAGGAGCGCTGGAAGCGCTGCACGAGCCGCGTGGACCGCGAAATGGGCGAGGCGCTGGGCCAGGTCTATGTTGCCAAGTACTTCCCGCCGGACCGCAAAGCAACAGCGCCCTCGACATGACGCTCGCGATCGAGGCAGGCGATGGGAAAGGACATCGACTCGCCTCGACTGGATGAGCCCAGCCACCAAGGTGCAAGGCCAAGGAAAAGCTGCACACGGTCATGAACAAGATCGGCTATCCCGACAAGTGGCGCGACTATTCGAAGCTCGAGATCGTGCGCGGCGACTCCGCTGGGCAATCTGCAGAACGCGCGCGCGTGTTCGACTTTGACCGCGAACTGGCCAAGATCGGCAAGCCGGTGGACAAGGCCGAGTGGTACATGTCTCCGCCGACGGTGAACGCCTACTACGATCCGCAGCAGAACAACGTGAACTTTCCCGCGGGATACTTTCAGCCGCCCTTCTTCAGCGACAAGGAAGATGATGCGGCCAACTATGGCGACATGGGCTCGACGATCGGCCATGAGCTGACCCACGGGTTCGACGACGAGGGCCGCCAGTTCGACAAGGATGGCAACCTGAAGGACTGGTGGACGAAGGAAGATGAGACAGAAGTTCAATGACCGCGCCGAATGCATGGTGAAGCAGTACGACGCCATCGAGGCTGTGCCCGGCGTTCACCTGAACGGCAAGCTCACGCTGGGCGAAAACATGGCCGACCTTGGCGGCCTGTGGCTGGCGTGGCTGGCGTGGCTCGACAAGGCGCAGGCCGCGCATCTCGACATGAGCGCGAAGACCGACGGCTACACGCCCGATCAGCGCTTCTGGATCGCCTATGCGCAGCAGTGGTGCACGCAGACGCGGCCCGAGCAGTTGCGGACGCCAGGCGCAAGGCCGATCCGCACTGCGCCCGATGAGTACCGCGACCAACTCCGTGCTGCAGCGATCTGCCGGAGTTTGCGAAGAGCTTCAGTTGCAAAAAGCCGACGGCAAAGATGGTGAGCGCCACAGCCCTGCCGGATTTGGTAGAGCAGCTTTTAGCTTCTAGCTATTAGCTAGATCAGAGCCAAACACGAAGGCCCACCATCGCTGGTGGGCCTTCTGTGCTTGAGCTAGTAGCTGAAGCTAGCTAGAAGCTGCTCTCCTCTTCCAATCACCTTCGCCAGCGTCTCGCCGATCTCGGCGGGAGAAACCACGACGTGAATGCCGGCTGCCGTCATGGCCTTCATCTTGTCGGCAGCGGTTCCCTGCCCGCCGCTGATGATCGCGCCGGCGTGGCCCATGCGGCGGCCGGCGGGCGCAGTCGAGCCGGCGATGAAGGCGATGACGGGCTTCGTCATGTGCTTCTTGATGTAGTCGGCCGGCTTCCTGCTCCGCGCTGCCGCCGATCTCGCCGATGAGGACGACGGCGGCGGTGTCGGGGCTCGTCGAGCAGCCCCAGGGCCTCGCGCTGGGTGGTGCCGATGATCGGGCTCGCCGCCACCGCCGATACACGTGGACTGGCCGATGCCGCGCCGCGTGAGCTGGTCGACGGCCTCGTAGACGAGTGTGCCGGAGCGGGAGACGACGCCGAACGCTGCCCCCGTCGAGAAGACGTGGCCGGGCATGATGCCGACCGCGGCACTCGCCGGCGGTGATGACGCCGGGACAGTTGGGGCCGATCAGGCGCGTCGTCGACCGCCGGTGATCCCGCCCCGCGCTTCACCTTCACCATGTCGAGCGTCGGAATGCCCTCGGTGATGCAGACGGCCGAGGGGGATCGCCGCGTCGGCGGCCTCGAGGATGGCGTCGGCGGCGAAGGGCGGCGGGACGAAGATCAGCGCCGCAGTCGGCGCCTGTCTCCGCGCGCACGGCCTGGGCGACGGTGTTGAGCATGGGCACGCCGCGCTCCCCCGTCCTCTCGCCGCCCCCGCGTCCGGCGTGAACGCCGGCGACGACCTTCGTCCCGTACTCGATGCAGCGCTGCGTCTGGAAGCTGCCTTCCTTGCCGGTGATGCCCTGAACGATGAGACGCGTATTGTTATCGACTCAAGACCGGCCAGTCTATGCCTGTCCCCGCCTTTCGCCGCAGCGACAGACCAGTTCCGCCGCTTCTTTCATCGTTGCGCCCACCTGGAAATTCAAGCCGGACTCCTTCGAGAATCTTGCGGCCTTCTTCAACGTTGGTGCCTTCGAGGCGCAGCACGATGGGCACTTTGACGTTGAGGTTGCGCGCCGCGGCCACCACGCCGGTGGCGAGGCGATCGACGCGCAGAATGCCTCCGAAGATGTTGATGAAGATCGCCTTCACGTTGGTCGTCGGAGAGCAGGATGCTCGAAGGCGTGCTCGATCTGCTCCTGCGTTGCGCCGCCGCCTACGTCGAGGAAGTTTGCCGGGCTGCCGCCGGCGTACTGAATGATGTCCATCGTGGCCATGGCGAGACCCGCACCGTTGACCATGCAGGCGATGGAGCCATCGAGCTTGATGTAGTTGAGCGGCGTACTTGCTGGCCTCCACCTCAAGTGGATCTTCTTCGGCGACGTCGCGCAGGGCCTTGATGTCGGCATGGCGGAAGAGCGCGTTGTCGTCGAAGGTGATCTTGGCGTCGAGCGCAAACAGCTTGTCGTCCTTGGTAGTGATGAAGGGGTTGATCTCGAGCAGCGAGGCATCGGTCTCGATGAATGCCTTGTAGAGGCTCTGGAGGAAGGCGACGGCCTGGTTGATCTGCGTGGGCTTCAGGCCCGAGCGCAAAGGCCAGCTTGCGCGCCTGCCATGCGCCAAAACCGACTGCCGGATCGATGCTCTCCTTGTAGATGGCCTCGGGAGTCTTGGCGGCGACCTCTTCAATCTCCATGCCGCCGGCCTGCGAAGCCATAAAGACCAGCTTGCCGGTGGCTCGATCGAGCACGATGCCGAGATAGAGTTCGCGATCGATGGCCGCGGTCTCTTCGATCAGCAGGCGCTGCACCTTCTGACCCTGCGGGCCGGTCTGATGGGTGACGAGCTGCATGCCCAGAATGTTCTTGGCATGCTCCTCAGCCGTCTTCGCGCGTCTTGGCCACCTTGACGCCGCCGCCCTTGCCACGGCCACCGGCATGAATCTGCGCCTTGACTACGACACCGCGCGCTCCCTCGGTGAAAAGGTCGCGGGCCACTGCTGTCGCTTCTTCAAGCGTGTTGGCGACTTCGCCCCGGGACGGCAACGCCGTACCTCGCCAGGATTTCCTTTGCCTGATACTGATGAATTTTCATTATGGGACCGTTACCTCGCTGAGGTTGGACTTGAATTCGGCCTGGACCGGTCCGGCAAATGCGGCGGAGCGGCTGTTCCAGCGGTAATCAAATAGTATCTTGCCGCACGAAGGCCTCGCAAACGCGACGCCCCGGCCTGCGATGCGAGCCCAATGCGCGAGGCGCCAGTTACCATATTGAGGATGAGCCAATTGAAAGAACTGCTGAAGCCGCTTGCCGAGGATGGCGCGGCCCTCACGAGGGACAAGGCCGTCCGAAGCGCTGGATGAGATTTTGTCGGGCGAAGCGTCAGAGGTGGAAACCGCGGCCCCTGGCGGTGATGGCAACGCGCGGCAACAGCGCCTGAGCTTGCCGGCTTTGTGGACACGATGCGCGCGCGGGCGTTGACGGTTCCACTGACAGACGAAGAGCGCGCCGAGCTGGTGGACACTTGCGGCACGGGTGGCGGCGGTCCACTGACCTTCAATATCTCAACCGGCGCAGCGCTGGTGGCGGCGGCTGCCGGGGCGCGAGTGGCCAAGCACGGCAATCGCTCCGTGACCTCACGGGCCGGCTCGGCTGACGTGCTTGAGGCGCTGGGCGTGCCCATTGCCCTTGGGCCGGAACTCGCCGCCGAATGCCTGCGCGAAACGGGATTCATGTTTCTGTTTGCGCCGCTCTATCACCCGGCGATGAAGGCTGTGGGGCCATTGCGGCGTGCGCTCGGCTTCAGAACCATCTTCAACCTGTGCGGGCCGCTGACCAACCCTGCCGGCGCGAAGGCACAGGTGATCGGCGTGCTGGCGCCGAGCCGCGTACTGCTGGTGGGCCGCACGCTGGCCGCGCTGGGCGCCAAACGCGCATTTGTGGTGCACGGCAGCGATGGCATCGACGAGCTCACGACCACCGGCGAGTCCATTGTGGCGCGCATTGAAGAATCCGCCGACGGCAGCAAGCCAGAGCTGAAGGCGGCGCGCATTACGCCAGAGATGGCCGGGTTGCCGCGGGCAACGCTCGATCAATTTGTGGGCAAGGATATTCCAACGAATACTTCCCTGCTCTACGACGTGCTGAGGGAATCCCCGGAGCGCGGCGCGATATTGTGCTGCTGAATGCGGCGGCGGCGCTGGTGGCCGCGGGGCTGGCCGCAGACCTGAAGGAAGGTGTTGCGCGCGGCGCCGAAGCCATTGACTCGGGGACGGCAGCGACACTGGCGAAGTTGAGGCAGTTTGGCGAGAAGTACGCAAAGTCGTTGAATTAGGATGGATCGACGCCAAAGAAGGAGATCCGCATGAAAATCGCCCGCACGATTGCTGTTACAGCAGTTCTGGCTTCGGCCTCGCTTGTCTATGCGCAGCAGCCTGCGCAGCCGCAGTTGAATATCGGCACCGCGAACCGCACGCTGACGGTATCCGCCATGACCAGGTAACCGCCGAGCCGGAGGTTGCAGTTCTGCATATCAGCTTTGAGACCGCGCCGAACGACGCGAAGTCAGCGTATGCCGAGGGTGCTCGCACCTCGAACGCGATTATTGCAGCGATCAAACAGGCGGGCATTCCGGAATCCGATATTCGCAGCGAGATGCAGTATCTGGACCGCGACCCAGCGCCGAAGTCGCGCAAGTTCATGCTGACGCAGCAATGGACGGTGAAGGCTCCGCCGGCACGGGCGGCGGAGAGCCTGGACATTGCCGTGAACAATGGCGCCAACAGCACCGGGCAGATTGAATGGACCGTCAAGGACGAGTATGCGCTCGAAGACCAGGCGCTGGACGGCGCAAGCGAGCGGGCCACGCAGATTGCCGCGGTGCTGGCGAAGGGGATGGGCGTGCGGGTGGGAACTGATCTACGTGAGCAACCAGGTTTCCGGCGGAGGGGTTTTCCGAGGCCGATGATGGCGGCTTCGATAAGACGCTCAAGCCGCCGCCGCCCCTGGCAACGGAGCCCCAGAAAGTGTCGCGCAGCGCAAGCATCTACGCCGTTTTTGCGATCGAGTAGCGATTGCCGGCAGGATGCAGAACAGCCGGGCAGTTTTAAAATACGGGCATGGCGTTTCCGATTAAAACCTGTGTCATTTGCGGAGATGAGTTTGAATTGCGGCCCGGCAAACCGGGCTTTGCCAACCGCTGCCCGGCATGCAGCGAGCCTGAAGGGGGCGATACGCAGGGGAAACCCGGCGATGGGGCCAATGCCGAGCTTAACGCGGCGCGCCGAGGCGCAATTCGCGACATGCTCTACCGCAAGGACAGCTAGCCGGCCGGGCGGGGACTCTAGGTCACTTCAGGGCGGGCGGCGCTGCGAGCAGGCGCTCGATTTGGGCACTGAGGGTCGGCGGACCTTTCGGAGAGAACCGGCTGACCGCACTGCCCTGGCGATCGATCAAAAATTTTGTGAAATTCCACTTGATCCTAGGGGCCGAAGATTCCCGGACGGCTCTTCTTGAGGAATTGATAGAGCGGGTGAGTGCCAGGCCCATTCACCTCGATCTTGGCGAAGACCGGGAAGGTGATGCCGTAGTGCTGCTCGCAGAAGGTGGCGATCTGGCCGGCGGAGCCGGGCTCCTGGCTACCGAACTGATTGCAAGGGAAGCCAAGCACGGAAAAACCGCGTTCTTTGAAGCGAAGATAGAGCTGTTCGAGGCCCTTGTACTGCGGAGTAAAGCCGCACTGGCTCGCTGTGTTCACGATCAGCAGCACACGGCCTCTGAACTCGTCGAGGCTGACCAGCCTGCCATCGAGCAATGGGGCTGAGCATGAGTAGACGGTCCCAGGAACGGCAATCATTTCCGTTCATTCTCCTCGGATTGAGGATGTCATGTCGCCCTCCCCCGCGTCTAAAGGGGATGCGGAACAACCAGGGTCAGATACCGGGGATTCAAGTGTGTGATTCAGAGGGTCATGGGCCGCTCCGCTCCGGTAGACTGGGATAGGTCCTGATCGACCAGCTCACAGGCAGCCGAGAGGGACCGCGAAGCGGGTCACTGCTTCAAGGGTCATTGCAAAAGGCGTCTTCGCCGGAGGCAATTACCGGGCTGGAGACGAGAATTTTTCACGCCCCGACTGAAAGGCAATTTGCCGGGATCACGCGCGGCAAAGAGAGTAGAGGAAGGATCGGATTTCCGGCTGCAACGACAGGGCCGGAGGGTTTGGGCGGGGTGGCCGCGGTCCAATATAATCAATCTTTCCTTAGGCAGGACCAGATTTTAAGCAATGAGGGTGTGCATATTCTTCCCGTGAAGCCGAACCTTGGACCGCACCAGTACTTGTGCTCGCCGCAGGATTCCAACCCGGTGAAGATCAAGCACACTTCTATGTCCCGGCAGCCGGCCGCATCCGCGTCCTGCCTGGCGCGGCTTTCGCGTCTTGCTCGTCCTGGTGCTAGTCTCAGTTGGCACAGCCTTCGCGCAGACACTCCGCAGACGATCGACCAGATTCGCGTCATCGGCAACCGCCGCATTCCCAAGGAAACCATCCTCGCCCGCCTGTTCACCCACGCGGCGACACCTACGACCCGATTTCGATCGAGCGCGACTTCAACTCGCTCTGGAACACGGGCTACTTCGAGGACCTTCGCATCGAGCGCGAAGACACGGAAAAGGGCATCATCCTCGACATCTTTGTCCGCGAGAAGCCCACTATCCGCGAGATCAACTACAAGGGCATGAACACGGTCACGCACGTCCGATGTTCTCGACCGCTTCAAGAAGGAGAAGGTCGGCCTCTCGGTCGAAAGCCAGTACGACCCGACCAAGATCAAGCACGCCGAGACGGTGCTGCAGATATGCTGGCCGAGCACGGCCACCAGTTCGCCACGATCAAGACCGACGTCAAGACCATTCCGCCGGCCTCGGTGCAGGTCAACTTCAACATCAAGGAAGGCCCGGTGGTTAAAGTCGGCAAGATCAAGTTCACCGGCAACGAGCATCTGAGCGCGCTCTACCTGCGCCGCTCGATGAAGAACCTGAAGCCGATCGGCATTCCCTACTCGATCATCTTCGAGGACCTGTTTCCCGCAGACCTCGACGCCTCCAAGCTCGAAGAAGACACCGAGCGCGTGCGCCAGGCCTACCGCGACAAGGGCTACGCCAACGCCGCGGTCGAGGAGCCGCAAGACGCAGATCCGCGACGAGGGCGGCCTGAACTGGTTCACCTTCCGGCCGCGCAAGGGCAAGCGCATCGACATCCTGATGCCCATTGAAGAAGGCGGCCGCTATCGGCTGGGCACCATCACCTTCACGCGGCAACAAGGCCGTAACCAACGTGAAGGCTCTGCGCGCCACCTTCCCCATCAAGGACGGCGACTGGTTCAGCGCCACGGCAATCGGCAAGGGCCTCGACAACCTGAAGAAGGCCTACGGGCAGCTCGGCTACATCAACTTCGGCGCCATTCCGAAGCTGAACTACGACGACCAGAAGAAGACCGTCTCGATGAACATCGATATCGACGAGGGCAAGCAGTTCTACGTCTCGCGCATCGAGTTCCAGGGCAACACCGTCACCCGCGACCGCGTCATCCGCCGCGAGCTGCTGCTCGACGAAGGCTCGGTCTACAACTCCCAGCTATGGGAGTACAGCCTGCTGCGCCTGAACCAGCTGAGTACTTCGACCCGCTCAAGGTCGATCAGGACTCCGAGGCCCACCAGGATCCCGACAGCGGCACGGTCGAGCTGCTGCTGAAGGTGAAGGAGAAGGGCAAGAACTCCATCGGCATGAACGGCGGCGTCAGCGGCCTTTCCGGCGCCTTCCTCGGCGTCAACTACCAGACCAACAACTTCCTTGGCCTGGGCGAAACCCTGAGCCTGCAGGGCAACCTCGGCAACGTCAGCCGCCAGTTCCTGTTCGGCTTCACGCAGCCCTATTTCCGCAACCGGCCCATCAACTCGGATTCCAGATCTTCAACAACAAGACAGGACTACAACGCGGCCAAGAACTACCAGACCACGACCGGGCAGTCTGCAATCTGTCGGCCGCCGAGAAGTCGCTGACGCAGAACTACAACCAGGCCTCCGACGGCTTCAACTTCTCCGTCAGCTATCCGCTGCAAGCGGCACGCCTTCCAGCGCGTGGGCTTTACCTATTCGCTGACCCAGTCGACGATCACCGCGTTCAGCTCGGCCTCGCAGACCTTCTTCCAGACCATCGCTTCCGCTCCGGCGTCCAGGGATCGAACCCGCTGGCGGCATCGTCAACAGCTCGGTTTCGCTCAGCTACACCTACAACACGGTGAGCAATCCGCTGCGGCCGCGCACCGGCAAGGAGTACTCGGCGGCCCTCCAGGCTCCGGCCTCTGGGGCAATGTGCGCTACTTCTCGCCGCTGGTCGGTACAAGAGCTTCCTCTCGATGCACTACCTCAAGCCCTCGCCGAATGGGCGCAACGTGCTCGGCGTTCGCGCGCAGTTGGGTTATGTGCAGGGCTACGGCGGCGATGTGGCCCCGCCGAACAACCGCTTCTACGCCGGCGGCGAAGACGATCTGCGCGGCTTCGATGTCCGCAGCGCCACGCCGTACGGCTACGTGCCGACGCGCATCAACTTCCAGCTGACCAATCCCGACGGCACCTGCGTTCCGCGCGATCCGATCGAATCCGCAGCCAACCAGTGCATCCAGGTGCCGCTGCCGATCTACGGCATTGCCTCCATCGGCGGCGACACCAGCCTCACCACCAACCTCGAGTACCGCATCCCCGTCGTCGGGCCGTTCACGTTCTCGTTCTTCGACGACTTCGGCCTCGACGTGGCGACCAATAACGGCCAGCTGAAGCAGAGCCCCAAGGCTTTGCCTCGCTACCGCGCCGCTCTACGGCTGCCCGGTCTACAACAACGGCTCCTGCCAGGGCGGCATCCCCGGCTCGAGGTCGGCTTCCAGCAGGACATCCGGCCGGTGGCCGGCACCAACTTCGTGCCGCGCATGTCGATCGGCGCCGAGCTTCGGCGTCATCATGCCGATCATCAACGCGCCGTTCCGCCTCTACTTCGCCTACAACCCGCTGCGCCTTTACGAGCGGCCTTCTGCAACGAGCGTGAGCTCGGCGGCAAGGTGCAGAGCTGCTCGGCCGAGCTGATCACGCGCGACATGTTCCCGCCGGGCGGCGCCGGCGACTTCACCTACGGGAAGCCATCCAGGCCTACGGCGCGCAGTACCTCTTCCGCGAGCCCCGCAAGACCTTCCGGCTGACGGTTTCGACCACCTTCTAAGCGCGTGCGTTTGCCGCTCTGGAGCGTCCTGATATGATCAACGGGTCCTCGCGATTAAAGGAGCTATCGTGTTCCGATGAAACACCCTCGTTGTACTCACGTGGGTCAGCAATTCGCTGTCGCGCGTCTTCAGCTCTGGGTCGCAGCATTGCATCCATGAACCACGCTTGCCTTTCTGCAGCCGCGAGCCGGTGACGTGCGCCACAACGCTCCGCCAGCGCACCTACCAGAGATCGCCGTGATCGCTTCCAGGAAGCCGTGACGCAACCAACGAGTTCCAGCGCAATTTCGCCGATCTGCAGAAGAAGTATGAGCCGAAGCGCGAGGAGCTGAAGACGCTCAACGACGCAGATCGACGAGCCTGAAGAAGCAGTTGCAGACCCAGGCCGCCACGCTGAGCGATCAGCGGAGCGCGAGAACCGCGCCAAGACCATCGACGAGAAGGAAAAGCAACTGCAGCGGACGCACGCAGGACGACACCAGACGATTTCCAGCAGGACATGCAGGAGACGTTCAACGGCGTGGCCGAGAAATTCGGCGAGGTGATGGATCGCTACGCGCAGAGCACGGGTACACGCTGGTGCTGGATGGCGGCAACCAGCAGCCGCCGGCGGTGCTCTACGCCAGCCCTCGACGGACATCACCAAGGCGATCGTTGATGCTTATAACGTGAAATCGGGCATTCCGGCGCCTGCCGCAACCGCTCCGAGCCGGCGCGCAGCACCCGCAGTCCGGCAGACCACCCAAAGCGCCTGCCCAGCACTGAGCGCCGGCGCAGCACAGAAAACGAACCTGAGGCGCCCTGCAGCGGGTTTGACGCTCCCACCCGCCCCCCTATAATCCATCTAGTTCCTGCTGACGTCTCCGTTTGCGTCTTTTCCTGTCTCTGCTCCATCCGGAGCAGCACTCCCGCAAAAACAGGGGTTCCCGGCAACAGGTTCAGAGTGCTGGATGGAATGAAGGCGCCGAGCGGTTTCTCAGGAGGCACAGGTTTGTTCGCGCATAAGCGCGAACCCCATCAGGAATTCCGAAGGAGTTTTCGAGTCGCATGAAGCGCTCTCTTGCATTAGAGTTTCTGCTGGCCTCAGGCCTTGCCCTGAACGCCGCCGCCCAAACCCCCGCCGCCGCTGCACCGGCCGCACTGCAGCCGCCGCCCGCAGGCCCAGCCAAAGATCGCCGTCGTCGCTTTTCAGGTGGCCGTCGCCCAGACCAATGAGGGCCAGCGCAACTTCGCCGACCTGCAGAAGAAGTACGAGCCCAAGCGTGCAGCAGCTCAAGACTCTCAACGACGACATCGACAACCTGACCAAGCAGTTGCAGGCTCAGGGCGCCAAGCTCAGCGACGCCGAGCGCGCCAGCCGCGCCAAGACCATCGACGACAAGAAGAAGCAGCTCGAGCGCGACGCCGAAGACGCGCAGAACGACTTCCAGCAGGAGATGCAGGACCTGTACAACGGCCTGGCTTCCAAGGTCTACGACGTGCTGGCAGACCTACGCCAAGCAGCAGGATACACGCTGGTGCTCGACGTTGCGCAGCAGCAGACACCGGTGCTCTACGCCACCGAGTCCACCAACATCACCAAGGCCGTCATCGACGCCTACAACGTGAAGTCGGGTGTGCCTGCTCCACCGGCTCGCCGCGCAGCGCCAGGCCGCTCCGGCGCCCGGCCACGCCCAAGACGCCAGCCGCCAGCTCACTAAGATCGGCGGTTCTGCAACTCAGCGAAGAGGCCCCGCTTCGGCGGGGCTCTTTGTGCTGCATCTGCAGCCATGTTGACCGACCGCGGACCAGTCAGAAATGCGGCGTTTGGCCGAACCCCGGACGACCTGTGGAAAAAATTGTGGATTACTTCTGCGAATCTTGTGCCAGAAATCACGAGATTTCTCCTCTTGCCAAGCCTGCAGATTCTGATAAACATAGTAAGCTCCTTATTTTTCAATTAGAAGCAGGCGGCAGCGAAACGCTGCGCGAGCGTCGCGCCCGCGCGCTGGCTGAAAATCGCCGGTTCGCAAGCTTTCCACAATTCGCCATGAATGAAATTGATGACTATGACGTGGTGCAAAGTCACATCGGAGCGTCTATTTCTGCTGGTCTTCGCCCACCCGCAGCACGGCCAGAAAGGCCTCCTGCGGAATGTCGACCTTGCCGATCCGCTTCATCCGCTTTTTGCCTTCCTTCTGCTTTTCCAGCAGCTTGCGCTTGCGGGAGATGTCGCCGCCATAGCACTTGGCCAGCACGTTCTTGCGCAGCGCGCTCACCGTCTCGCGCGCCACGACCTTGGCGCCGATCGCCGCCTGGATCGCCACTTCAAACTGCTGCCGCGGAATCAGCTCGCGCATCTTCGACACCAGCGCCCGGCCGCGCTCGTAGGCGTAATCGCGATGCACGATGATCGACAGCGCATCCACCGGCTCGCCGGAGACCAGAATGTCCAGCTTCACCATCGGCGACTCCCACTCGCCGGCAAGCTGATAATCCAGCGAAGCGTAGCCGCGCGAGATGGATTTCAGCCGGTCGTAGAAATCGAGCACGATCTCGTTCAGCGGCAGCTCGTAGGTGAGCATCACGCGCGTCGGCGTCACGTACTCGAAGTTGATCTGCTTGCCGCGCTTCTCTTCCACCAGCTTGAAGATGCCGCCGACATATTCCTCGTTGGTGAGAATCTTGGCCGTGATCACCGGCTCGCGAATCGCTGTCGATATTGGTCGGCTCCGGCCAGCGCGAGGGATTGTCGACCTCGATCACCGAGCCGTCCGTCAGCGTGATGTGATAGCGCACGCCGGGCGCCGTCGTGATCAGGTCGAGCTCGTATTCGCGCTCCAGCCGCTCCTGGATGATCTCCATGTGCAGCAGGCCGAGAAAGCCGCAGCGAAAACCGAAGCCCAGCGCCACCGAGCTTTCCGGCTCGAAGAAGAACGACGAATCGTTGAGCCGCAGCTTTTCGAGCGCATCGCGCAGCAGCGTGTGCTCGTGCGAGTCCACGGTGTAGAGGCCGGCAGAAGACCATCGGCTTGATGTCTTCAAAGCCGGGCAGCTGCGCGGGCAGCGGGCCGCGCATCGTCGGTGACCGTGTCGCCGATTTGGTGTCGCCCACGTTCTTGATCGTGGCCGCGAAAAATCCTACCTCGCCGGCAGAAAGCTCGCCAATCTCCACCGGCTTGGGCATCAGCACGCCCATCGACTCGACCTCGAAGGACTTTGCCGTTCGACATCAGCCGGATGCGCTGCCCCTTGCGCATGGTTCCCTGCATCACGCGCACCAGCACGATCACGCCGCGATAGGCGTCGAACCACGAATCGAAGATCAGCGCCTGCAGCGGCGCATCGGGATCGCCCGTGGGCGGCGGCAGCCGATGCACAATCGCTTCCAGCACCTCGTCCACGCCCTGGCCGGTCTTGGCGCTGACCGGGATGGCGTCGGTTGCGTCGAGGCCAACGGCCTTCTCGATCGCCTCCTGCGTGCGCACAATGTCGGCCGAAGGCAGGTCGATCTTGTTGATGACCGGAATGATCTCCAGCCCGTGATTGATGGCCAGGTAGGCATTGGCCAGCGTCTGCGCCTCCACGCCCTGGCTCGCATCCACCACCAGCAGCGCGCCTTCGCACGAGGCCAGCGACCGCGAAACCTCATAGCTGAAGTCCACGTGGCCGGGCGTGTCGATCAGGTTGAGCTGATAGGTCTTGCCGTCGTGCGCCTTGTACATCATGCGCACGGCGTGGGCCTTGATGGTGATGCCGCGCTCGCGCTCCAGGTCCATGGCGTCCAGAACCTGGGCCTGCATCTCGCGCCCGGTCACGGAGCCCGTCAGTTCCAGCAGACGGTCGCTCAGCGTCGACTTGCCGTGGTCGATGTGGGCGATGATGGCGAAATTGCGAAGGAATCGTGCGTCCATGCAAGTGGGGCGGCTCTCCAGTCAGTCTAATGTTTCAGAAATCATTCAGGCGACTCGCCATAGCGGCGGATCGATTCATCGCTGTGCTCACACTCAAGTAACTACAAACGCGAGTCTGAGAGGGCCTCAGCTAAAACCAGCGATACTGTATACGGGAGCCACGACAATCAAATCGACGCCCTCGATGCCCAGGTATCGACCCTGATCAGATATCAAACTTGAGCACACCTTTCTGCGAGCAAGTGCGGGTGTCACTATCGCATAGCTTATCATCGGCATAGGTGCCTTCTGCGCATCGCGATCGCTGGGTGTTGGGGCAGCATCACTCTAATAGCATGAAGTTGAGTCTCGATTTGCTCTTGTCGGTTGCGCGCAGCACGCTGGGCTTCCTGCTGGCAGGTTGCGATCCCTCGCAAACACCGCAGCCTCGCAAAGCGCAGCGCCGCAGGCCACCGCGCCCGCGCTGTCCGCTCCAGCGCCACAACAGCCCGCCCGCACCGCGGCGCAAGCCAGCCGCAACAGCAACAGCGCGTTCAGGCGCTCATCGAGCAGGTCGAGAAGGCTTATGCCCGCGGCGAAGCCGACTACACGCAAAGGCCATCTGCCCGAAGCCAAGGCCGACTTCGATCGCGCCGTCGATCTGATGCTTACCAGCGGCATCGACATCAAGAGCCGACGCCGCAGCTGCAGGACGAGTTCGATCGCATTGTCGACGAGGTCAACGCGCTGGAGATGGAAGCGCTCGAAGCAGGGCAACGGCTTTGCGCCCAAGACGGAGCCGACGCCGGCCGACGTGGCCAGCGACGTCACCTTTGCAGTCGACCCGAATATCGTGGCCAAGGCACAAGCCGATCTGGCCACCACCAAGTCCGACCTTCCGCTCGATGGTCAACGACTACGTGGCCGCCTACATCAACTTCTTCGCCAACACGCAGAAGGGCCACAACACCCTGCTTCACTCCTTCCAGCGCGCCGGCCGCTACCGGACGATGATCCAGCGGGTCATGGCGAAGAAGGCGTGCCGCAGGACCTGATCTACCTCGCGGTCGCCGAGTCGGGTTTTCAGCCGCGGGCCGTCAACCGGCGGTCCGCGCGCCGGCGGCATGTGGCAGTTCATGCCCATGGCAACTACGGGCTCACGCGCAACGGCTACGTGGACGAGCGCTTCGATCCGGAGAAATCCACCCGCGCCTACGCGCGCTACATGAAGTACCTCTACGACCAGCTCGGCGACTGGTACCTGGCCATGGCCGGCTACGACTGGGGTACCGGCAATGTCCAGCGCGCCGTGCAGAAGACCGGATATGCCGATTTCTGGGAGCTCTACAAGCGCAACAACCTGCCCGGCGAAACCAAGAACTACGTTCCCGAGATTCTTGCCGCCATCATCATCGCCAACCATCCCACACAGTACGGCTTTGACGACATCACCCTCGACCCGCCTGTGCTCACCGACACCGTGACCATCAACTACTCCGTCGACCTGCGACTGGTGTCGGACCTGGTCGGCGCGCCGGTCGATGAGCTGGTGGCGCTAATCCCAGCCTGCTGCGTCATGGACTCCGCCCGACACGCAGTTCGACCTGCACCTGCCCGCCGGCACCGCCGCGCTCTTCGAGCAGCGGATCGCGGCAATTCCCGAGAGCAACGCAATTCCTGGCGCTATCATCCGTGGTTGCCGGATGACACGCTGGCCTCGGTCGCGCGCACCTATCACGTGCAGGCTTCGGAACTGGCCGAAGCAACCAGTTGCACGAGAACGACAAGCTGGAAGGCGTTGAGGCTCTGGTCGTGCCTGTTGCGCCGGCCGCCGCGCCTCGGCGCACACCGTGCTCTACACGACCCGCCGGGGCGATACGCTGGTCTCCGTCGCCGATCGCTTCGGCGTCTCGCTCACCCAGTTGCGGCGCTGGAACAACTTCCGCCACCGGGCATCAAGGTCGACGCAGGCCGCCGGCTGCATGTGGCCGAGCCGGTCCGCGTCAGCGCAGCAGCAGCAGCACCGCCAGGCTCTGCAGCCGAACAATCCAGCGCGCGGAAGCTAGCCAGCACCTCCGCACCGTCGCACAAGGCACAGCTTCTGCCAAGAGACGAGGCAGTCCGCACTCCGCAAAGTCGACGGCACACCGGCACAAGAAAGTGCAAAGCTCATCCGGGCCACGAATCGCATTCCTCACAATCTAGAAAGAAGCATCTCATCGATCCTCCGTCGCACAGAAAAACTAATGCACCGCGCGATCTCGTCTCGTGTTTTGATAGCTTTTACGTGCAAGGTATTGTTAGAATGACTCCGCATGCAGGAGATGATTATCTCTGCACCGCGAAGATTCAAATCCCAAGGGCAGCGGCAGTCCGCTGGAGGCAATCGGATGGACGAAGTGATCAAGATGTACGCGATGAGTGACGGCGATCCTGACATGGAGCCGGCTGAATCGAGCGCCGATCACGATGACATTTGAAGAGGACGACGAGTAGAGACTTCAAGCGTGCTTACCTCCTCCGACGACGACGAGGGAGTTGTCGAAGAGAGTCGTGATCGTCGTCGAGGCAACGCCTGTACCAGCACCGGCCCCGCAAGAAGGCCGCAAAGAAGGCTCCTGCAAGGAAAGCTGCTGCGAAGAAGGCCCCTGCGAAGAAAGCAGCTCCAAAAAAGGTGGCGGCCAAGAAGGCAGCCCAAGAAGGCGGCCAAGAAAGCGGCTCCAAGAAGGCCGCGAAAAAGGTTGTGGCGAAAAAGGCCGCAAAGAAGTCCGCCAAAGAAGACCGCTGGCGCTAAGGGCGGAAAGGCCGCAGCAAGAAAATCCGCGGCTCGGCAAGCGCGCCAGCAAAACCACAAAACGAGGTAAGAAATTGGCCGTTAAAAAAGCAGCAAAGAAGGCAGCCGCCAAGAAGGCAGCCGCAAAGAAAGCTCCAGCCAAGAAGGCGGCTAAAAAGGCAGCTCAAGAAGGCAACCAAGAAAACTGCCAAGAAGAAGTAACGCAGACAACCGCAAGTTCAAGGCAAGCAAAAGAGCCCGGCATTTGCCGGGCTTTTTTGCGTCTGCACATCAGACCGGAAGCCAGCCATCCTGGACACGGTTGCAGCAGGACTCCGTGCGAGCAGCTGCTTCAAGTGCCACGCTGATGCTGCACGTAATCCTCGATCAGAAAGCGCAGCGTCACCGGCGCATCGCCGCCGACCACGCAACTGGCTTCAAGCCGGTCTTCAGGAATCTGATCCACGACGGCCATCAGGATCTCGTGCTCCGCTTCCCACCAGCCAAGCAGCGTCTCCCAGGTTGGCCCGCGTAGCCATGCGCGGCCACCCAGGCTTCCTGCGCGTATTGACGGCCCCTTATACTTCCCTTCGGTGGCTGCGCGCACAAACCGCTGCCGGTTGTTGGTAGCCGAGTCGAGCAGGTGGCCAACGATCTGTTTTCGTGTCCACCCGCCCTCACGCCACGGCACATCCGCCAGCCTGGCCGGCACCGACACAGCTCCCGATGCACCTCATCCAGATCCGCACGAAACTGCTGCGCAATCCTGTTGCCACATTCGCCTCAATTCGCGGTCTCAGATGCAGTGAGCCGCTTGCACGAACCACGTCTACTTCTTCTGCTTCCGCCAATGCAGCCAGCACCTCTTCGGAGTGGTGAGGGGATCGACCTTCGTCCACACCTTTACGATCTTTCCCTTCGGATCGATCAGGAACGTGTTGCGGTTGGCAATCGTCATCGAGCCGAAGTGGCCCAGCGAGCCGTACTCGTCCACAACCTTGTGCTCAGGATCGGCGAGCAGGCGGAAAGTCAGCCCTTCTTTGGTGCAGAACTGCTTGTGGCTGTCGGGAGTATCCACGCTCACGCCGACAATCACCGCATTTGCCGCGTCGTACTTCGCCTGGTCGCGCTGAAAGTTGTGCGCCTCAATGGTGCAGCCCGTGGTCATGTCCTTGGGGTAGAAGTAAAGAACCACCCACTTGCCGCGAAAGCTATCCAGCGAGATCTGCTTGCCATCCTGCGAGGGCAGCGTAAACGTGGGCGCGGTTTGGCCGACGCTGGGCATTGTCTCATCCGCGGCGTGCAAGCTCACCGTCGAGAGAGAAAGCGCACCCGCCGCGGCAATAACAACGAGAATTGACACTTTTTCACTATTAACCTCCGGTTTGTTGAAACGGGAATGAGGCAGGAATCAGGGAAATCGATGCTTCCGCCCGATACTCAGTATCCTCGCGGGACTGCCACAATGGCAATCCCTGCCTCCGCGGCACGCCTCAGCAGCGCTTCACGATCGAAGAGCAGCGTGCGACCGGCCTCGACCGAAAAGCAGCTTGCACCGGCGCGCATCATCGTCTCGATCGTGCGGATGCCGATCACCGGCACATCGAAGCGCATGTCCTGATTCGGCTTGGCCACCTTGACAACCGTCAGCCGGCGCTCGAGAGTGGATGCTCCTCTTCCAAGCGACCCCATCAGCAGGCCCGCACGCTCAATGGCCGCGTCCGTCCCCTCCATGGCCTCGACCGCAACGCAGGCCTGCGCGGCAACAACCACCGTCTGGCCGATGTCGAAGCCCGCCAGTGCCCGCGCCACACCCAAGCCCATACTCGATGTTCTTGCGCTCGTCTTCGCTCGGGGCGCGCCCGCCGGGGTCTTCAGTCAGCGCACCCTCCTGTGCCAGCAGCGGCTCAAGAAACTGCGTCGAACTGATCAGCTCAATGCCTTCGTCCGCGAGCACCTTCGCCACCGCGCCCAGCAACATATCTGTATTACGCGTGCGCAGATTCAGCAGCAGCTTGGCAAGGCGCCAGTCGGGCCGGATGCTCGAGAAGATCTGCTTGTGCTTGACCTGACCCGCCATCACCGCCCTCGGACTCCTTCTTTGTGAAAGACCTCGATCAGCCGCGACAACTCCCCAGCGAGAGCCAGTGGACAGTGATGCCCTTATCGGCTCAGCGCGATGGTTGATTTCACTATCGGTCTCCTCGCGAATGGCCGCGACCGCCACGGCAAGGCCCTGCGCCCTCGCCGCATCGAGCAGCAGGAACGGAAAGCGTCCGTTCCCGGCAATCAGGCCGAGTTTCATCGCTACTTGATAACCCCGCGATTGCTGCGCTCAATAAAATCTGCAAGCAGCTCCGCATCCTGGCCATCAAGCTCTCGAATCTTTTCGAGAGCCTGCGAGGTGTTCATCTTCGCAGCAATCAGGAAGCGAAACGCCTTCTGCAGAACCTTCAGTCTCTCCGCGAGAACCCTCGCCGTTCCAGGCCGATTTTGTTTATGCCAAACGCCTTGTTCTCTCGCCGCGCGGAGGTGAGTGAGAACGGCAGCACGTCCTGTGTCACGATGGTTCCGCCGCCGATGAACGAGTACTTTCCCACCGTGCAGAATTGGTGAACCGGACAGAACGCGCCCACGGTAGCGTGGTCTTCAATTGTGACGTGGCCCGCGAGCGTTGCCGCATTGGCCAGAATGCAATGGCTGCCCACCTGGCTGTCGTGGCCAATGTGCACGTATGTCATCAGCAGATTCTTCGAGCCCAGGCGCGTGATGCCTCCACCCTTCACGGTGCCACGGCTGATCGTCACACTTTCGCGAATGGTATTGTCGTCGCCTATCTCCGTCTCGGTTGGTTCGCCTGCATACTTCAGATCCTGCGGCGCCATGCCCACGCAGCTAAACGGATAAAAAACGTTGCGCGCCCCAATGCGCGTATGCCCGTCGAGAACTACGTGAGATATCAGGTTGCAACCCTCGCCGAGCACGACATCAGGGCCGATGGTCGAAAAGGGGCCAACTGTGCACGACTCGGGAATCACAGCTCCGGATGCAATCACCGCGCTGGGATGAATGCTCACGGTGTCACCGTGTCGGACTCGTCACATCCTTTTCGCCGCCTGAAGCTTCGTGCGCGCGCTTCTCGCGTTCGCGCGGGACCACCGCGCAAGTCAGCGTCGCCTCGCACGCCAGTTTGCCATCCACCAATGCCCCGGCCCTGAATCCGGCCCGCGCGGGCCGGAATGAAAGCACCTCCACCTCGATGCGTATCTGGTCGCCCGGCGTGACAGGCCGGCGAAACTTGGCCCGCTCGATCCCGGTAAACACCACGAGCTTTTCATTCCGATCAGGCATTTCGGCCATCATGATGATGCCGCCCGCCTGCGCCATCGCTTCCACAACCAGCACCCCCGGCATGATGGGATAGCCGGGAAAATGCCCCTGAAAAAACGGCTCGTTGATGGTGACATTCTTTATTGCAACCAGGCGCTTGGTCGGCTCGAATTCGACGATCCTGTCGATCAGCAGAAACGGGTAGCGGTGAGGGAGGAATTCCAGGATCTCCTGGATGTCAAACGTCATTCCGGGCTCCAGAAAGCGCGTGGAAAGGCCGCTTCGCGCTCCTGAGGATTATAACCAAGCCCGACGCATTTCCCGACCAACCACTCCATTCAGGACGCGCACGTTTGCGCGCTCTGAGAGGGGAGCGGCCGCTCCTCACTTCTTGAGGCGCTTGGCAACCGCGTCGATGTCCCAGAAATCAGGAGGGAGCTCCTGGTTGTAACTCACCTTGTCGATGTAGACCTGGCGCACCATCTCGTCGTTCTTGGTGCGGGAGATCGAAAACGCAGTAGGAAACCCATCGACCGTATGGTAGTTGGCATAGTCTTCGCTATCGGTATCGAGGTCCTTATAGACGGGGTCGCGATACTTATAGGAGCGTCGAAGGGGAAGGTGGGTCTGCGTATCCATTTGGATCGTGATTGACTCGTTTTGCGCGGAGATGAGGTCACCTGGTCCGCGAGATGCCGTTCAGACATTCGCTGGCCCTCAAAGACAAGAATCGTATTCGGGTCTTTCATCCATATCTTCACGGCTGTTTCGATTGAATGGTCGCGGCGGCGCAGGTACTCATCCACCTGGTCCTGCGGCAAGGCCTTGGCTCCCCTGTAGGTCACCTCGGTTCCCTTGCCGTTGATATAAAACTGCACCACGTCGCGGTGCGTGGTGAACTCGTGCGATCGTGATCTGGCCACTGGTGATAGTCGTAGAACTTCATCGTTCCCAGGTTTGGCTGGCCCCGGTAAAATGCCGCGATGCGCCCTTCGCGGGCTTGGTTCTTCATGTTCAGCCACGCGTTGCCACCCAGAGCCTGCACCATCGCATCCAGCGCCGCCCGCGCCTGCTTTGCGTTCTTGTCCCCTGCATCATCACCGGTTTGAGTTCGCGTAATCGGCGGTACCGCCAGCACCACTATCGCCAGCACAACCGCCCATATCTTCCGCATTCGTCGATCCCTTATCGCCCCATCGGAGTCTTCAACGAAGACCTCTCGCCGCTGGGACGCCTATCCCACTAAAACTGCGCCGCCATTCACGTTCAACACCTCACCCGAGATGAATCCTGCAAGTGGCGTACACAAAAACAGCACCGGCCCGGCAATCTCCCGCGTGGTTCCCACCCGTCCCACGGGGATTCCGGCCGAATCTTCGGCCCCAGGGTCGCATCGGCCAAGGTTGCCGCAGACATGTCCGTCTTCACCCAGCCCGGCGCGACACAATTCACCCGAATCCCGCGCGGAGCCAATTCACTCGACAAACTCTTTGTGAGACTGATGAGCGCGCCTTTGGTCACGGCGTAGTCGGCGTGATTGGCTTCGCCGCGCTGTCCCGCCGTGGAACTAATCAATACGATGTGACCCGCCGTCTCGCCTGCGTGCGCGCGCCCCTGCTGCAAATCGAATTGGGCAACGGACCGCCTGCACCAGGCCGAACACAGAGTCCAGATTGACGGCGAGGGTATTCCGCCACTGCGCTTCCGTCATTTGTGCGATCGGCGCGTCTTCAGCTGGCCAGATGCCGTGATTGGCAACAAGAATGTCGATACGACCGAGCGCCGCCACTGTCGCCGCCACCAGCGCATGCCCCGTCCACAGGCGAGCTCAATTCCTGCTCAATGGCAGCGCATTGCTTTGGCCCCCCGCACTCGGCAACAAGCACTTCTGCCTGCTCGCGTGCCTTCCGGTAACTGAAAGCTACTCTCGCTCCCGCCTCCGCGAAAAGGCGAACCGTCTCTGCGCCGATGCCGCGCGAGCCACCCGTGATGAGCGCAACCTTACCGTCCAGGACCAGCGAACACCAGCCATAGGGCCAAGCTAATGCGTCTGAGTCTGCGGAAGTAAAGCTACATGCTATCGCAGTGTTGCACGGTCAGCCGAAGTCACTGGAATTTGATGATTATTCAGATGATCTCGTCGCAGGGCACTCTGTTGGCAGCGCGGCTAAGGAGCAACTTTCTGCCGTCCGAAGCGACTTTTGATCTGCGCTATGACCATATTCGAACAGCCAAGTCTCCTGCCCAAATGCCTCCAGCCTAGTCCTGAGCTGCCTTCACGTATAGAAGATTCCGTTGTCAGGTTCACCCGAACGTCAGCTTGGATAAATGTAGTCGCCTGCATTTGCTGCAACCACAGATCGACCCATCGATCCAGATAGTCAATGTCGATCCTTCCGCCTGGGACTCTGCGTCCCGACCACCATCACTTTGGAGCCGATCGGTCAGCGTCAAAGCAGTCTTGCCACGCGCGGGTATGGGCTAGGGCTGCTCATCTTGCGATCACAGGGATGCACGATGCGGCCTTCATACCTCTCACTATGAGTTCCGAATGCGACACTAGCCGGCCTGCATCCGCCTGTCACGCATAAGCGCAAGCACTGAGCCGATGGCTGCTCCCAACTGCAAGCCCGTAAGCTCCTTCGCAGTACTGGCTCATGGGAAGGGATCCACCAAATCGCCAGCATCAGATCGCGCGCAGCACGCGAACCGGCAGCAGGAAGATCGCGCTCACCAGTGCCATTACGCCAACAACGGCAATGCCGACCAGCGCGGAAGGGCAGCAGCACGAGCCACACCAGCGGATAGAGCACAAGGGCCACCAGCGCCAGGGGCCAGCAGAGCACGAGACAGAATGCAGAAGAGGAGAAACTTCACCATGGGTTGCAGCGCTCCGATCCAGCGCGGAGTCCTTTCACTTTACCGATACGAAGAATGCGCCCAGAGTTCGTTCCAGTGCAGCTTAGCTTTCCTCTTTGAGCGCTGTATCCTTCAGGCACGCCGAGCTTTGCGGGTAGCCGATTTGGCCCTTGCCGCGGTTGCGTTGGCGGCGCCCGACGGCGGATTTCTTCCGTTCGCCTTCTGCCCCGGCAAGCGCCGTCTTCACTTTCTTCGGCAGGCGCTCGAAGACGAGCGTGTAGGCGCGCCTGCAGTTCATCCTCATATTCGCGCGGCCGCAACACGCTCCACCGCTCGACCGTGACCCAGTGGGCCCGCGCCAGGTAGGGCGACGGAATAATGCCTTCGACTTCCAGCAGCTCATGGAAGCGCTCGGCGCCGCAGTGAAACCAGAGCACGCCAGTGCCGGTGCCATCAAGATCGGTCATCGCGAACATCTTGCCGCCGGCGTCGCGCTTCACCGGCCCAATAGACAAGATGATGCCCCCAGCTCACCGTTTCAGCGACGTGGGGCAGCGCCATGCAGATCGCGCGGATGCGTTCGTTATCCATCAACGCCAGTGTATGCCCAGGCCGCGAGCGATTCCTCTACTGCTCAATATGCAGTACCGGCTGCCTTGCCGCAGGCAGCTTCACGCCCAGGATCTTCGCGACTGTCGGCGCAATCTGCCGCATATCGATCGTGCCCAGGTCGCGCCCGTGCGCCACGCCCTCGCCCAGCACAAAAAAGGATGAATGCATCTCGGGAAAGAGCGGCCAGAAGCCGTGGGTGCCATGCACCACAGTCTGCGCGACCACCAGGGGGCCTGAGGTGGCAGAGCCGGCCGTGTATCCCGGCTTCATCACGATCAGGTAAGCGGCGTCGGGGAAGCCTCCATGCTCTGCGATCTGGCTGGCGTCCAACACCTGATCGATGCCGTTATTCGGATCGCCTGCCAGCGCCGTCAGCAGAGCATGAACGTGCTCACGCGTCGCGGTGTCCGAGGGGTCGTGCAGCATCACAGCCGTCACTCCACCACCGGACCAGAGCTGCGCTTTCCAGCTAACCGCCGTCCTGTCCCCTTCGTACCCCGCGACCTTCTCTCGTTTGATGAGGCCCTGCTCCTGGAACGGAATGTAGAGATTAACGATGTGGGTTACATTCCAGGAACCCATGATCCGATACGATTACAACTTTTGTCGCGGGGTCATTCTTCAAAGCAGCGGCCATGAGCCGGCTCACCATGCCGTCAACGGCTTCAAGCGTCTCGTCTGCCTCGGGACTGAAGGCACCGCTCATGTGTTCGGAGGAATCCATGGCACTCAAGTGAATCGTCATGAAGCCCGGCTTTTTGCGCTCAAGAATGTCGAGAGCGAAGCGCGTACGCACCTCGTCTCCGTTTTCTACGGATGTGTCGTTGCCCATCATGTAGGGCCCAAGCCTCCGCTCCATCTCATCAAGGGCTCCCACTGGCCGCGAGACGGCATTCATGAGAAAGCGATCCTGCGGATTGAGCCGCCGCCGGGTGAATTGCTGCGCCAGTACTCGGGGATGAGCGTGTCGACGCTGGTTGCATTCACGCTGACCGGCCAGCTTACGCTTGCTGTGCCGATACCAGCCGTGTGCGCGGCATCCCACAGCGTTGGCACCTTGATGCTTTCGGCGTACCAGTACCACGCGCCGCCAAACTTGTTCTCGGGGTCGAAGACCTGGTTATTGAGAATGCCGTGCTCGGCCGGCCACACGCCGGTGATGAGAGTCGTGTGATTTGGATAGGTAACGGTTGGAAGCGATGCAACCACGCCGTCAGCGTAGGTGCCCTCCTGAATAAACCGGCGCAACGTTGGAATCCGCAAGCCATGCTGATCCGCCTCGAGCAGGTATTCAGGCTTGAGGCCGTCAATCGAGATCATCAGGACCGGCGCAGCAACAGCAGCGACTGTCGCATAGAGGAAGACGGCGGAGACAACGAGGCGGCACCACCAGGAAATTGCGGAGGGCTTCATGATTCAAGTGAAAACGGTGAAGGGCTCCGCATGCTTTAAATGCCGATGAAATTGCGAGGGGAATTGGCTTCTCAGAGACATTCCTGCCAGGCGATCGAGAAAGGCGCATTGCGCTGGGTTCATCTTGCCGCGGGCGGCATCAAGGCTAAACCAGGCGGCGCGATCGACCTCAGGAAACTGTCGCATCTTCCCCGATCGCGGCGGCCATTCCATTGAGAATGAATTGCTGCGGATGGCGTCGGCGTCGCAGTCGCCATGAATCGCCCAGGCACTGACCGATCTTGCCCGAGGCCTGCTTCACCTGGCCCAAGCGGGCGCGGCTCGGCTGAACCGGGGCCGCATCCAATCTCCTCGTTGAACTCGCGCCGCGCCGCGGTAAGCGGGTCCTCGCCCGCCTCATACTCGCCCTTGGGAATCGACCAGGCACCGGCATCCTTTGCCGACGAAGAACGGACCGCCGGGATGCACCAGCAGAACCTCGAGTGCTCGGCATCGCGCCAACGATAGAGCAGCACGCCCGCACTGGTTTTTGCCATGGTCGCCGCTCAGAACTTCGCGTCGAACTCCCGGAAGCGGCGTTCCAGCTCCCACTGCGCCGCGGCCTTCTCACTCCCGTCGAGAAATTCTTGCAGGCGCTGGCAGGCTTCTCCGCGCCTAGCAGCCTGGCCCTTGCAGGCCGCTGCCGGACCGTAAACTCATCCGGCGCGCCCAAGGCTCTCCCCCGGCAGGAAGTTGTGCTCCATCCCGGTGCGCGCCATCTGCTTCAGATCCGCGTAGCCGCAGGTGGTAATCGAGCGCGGCGCGCACGTACTCATGCGTGATGTCGATGCGGCTCACTCCTTCGTCGTCCGTCGAAAGCGCCACCGGCACATGCGCGGCGCGATAGAGCGGGAACGGATGCTCGGTCGCCCTGATGCCGAGAATCCCCTCGTTGGAGCTGAGATTGATCTCCACCATCACGTGCTTCTGCGGCCATCTCCTTCAGCAGCTCCGAAGCATTCTCCTCGTACATCACGTCCACGCCGTGACCGATGCGCTCGGCGTGCCCGATTTCCACCGCCTCGCGGACGTGGAACCGCAGTCCCTCCGGCGGCACCAGCCCCGGCGCCAGTTCGCCCGCATGCAGCGTGATATGCACCTTCGGATAGAGCCAGTGCAGATAATCGACCATCTTCATGTGCAGCGCGTAGTCGCGCATGGAGACGAAGCCGTCCTCCGGCATGCACAAAATTGATGCCCACCCAGTCATCGTGCTGCTCGATCGCTTGCTGCACGGTTTCAAATCCCAGCAACGTTTGCGCGAACACCTGCTCCGGCGACAATGCCCGCAGGATCTGGTAAATGTAGCGGACCTCCACCTTGCAGGCGGGCGCGGCCTGCGGCGTTCCGCAATGCTCCAGTGCGTTGCGGCGCGATCTCAGCTCGCGATATGTTCGCGATCCGCGGCGATCTCGTCGCGCAAGCCACGATCGAGCAGCGCCTGCCGCATCGTGGGCGAAATGCATCCGCATTGCCAGCCGATCTTCGCGCGCGATCGTCGGCCGCATGCCCGAAAGCCGGCGTCTCCATCAGCTCGAGATACTGCTGGTTCTGCGCTGCCGCCCGGCGTGGCCACTTCGTCGACCCACTCGCCCATGTGACGCTTGTCGAGCCGCCAAACCGCTCAAACGTGGCGAAGAACTGATCGTGACCGCTGAATCCGGACGTAGGCACGAAACTGCGCATGGAGAACGCGTCAATCACCGGTCGTAAAGATCCTGGTTGCGCCGGCGTCAGACTCGCCGCTCAATCGGCTGCCGCAACCAGCGGAGCAGCTGCAGGCTGGATGCCTTGTTCGAACGCCAACTTCGGCCCTACCGGATCGATGCACAGGCCGTCTTCGCCGGCATCGCGAATCAGGTCTCCGCGTACACCGCCCCGCCAGATGAACGTGCAGGTCCGCTCCCTTGGGAAACTTATCGAGGAACGCCTGAAACGCCAGTGGCCCTTCATGAACCGCGGCGTCATAGGCTCGGGCAGCGCGCGCCTCCGCGGAAGTCCGGACTCCCAGCGACTCCGAGGTCTTGGTGGAGGTCTTCGCAGGCGCTCTGCGCAGTCACCGGCAGCCAGAGAGCACTCCGCGGTTCCAGAAGCGACTGCGAGCGGCAAAAATAACGGCCGCAAACGCAGCCACGATAAGGCGATCTCTGCGAGCTGAATAGCGCATGATTGCTTTCCAGTGTGAAGTCTGCCGCTCATTTGTCGACAAGATACCGGAAGCCGGGGTTTGGCTCCCCCTAACGGAGTTGGTATACTGGTCAAAGTTGTTGCAGCGCACTGTTCGTGGACATGCCCACTTTTCTCCGGCCCGCCGGATCCCGCGCAGGAATTTGCAACGAAGTCTGCACTGGGCCAGGTAGCTCAGTGGTAGAGCGCGGCCCTGAAAAGGCCGGCGTCGGCGGTTCAATCCCGTCCCTGGCCACCATCACTCACTCAGTTCAAGCTCAAATTCCTGGGCCGCATGCCCTGCCTGGCGGCGGGAGTATCTGCTCGCGCGCCCTAGTGCATCCATTCCCTCGCCCGCCAATGGACTCCGATACCGTTCCGCCCGGTGCTGCCGCGCAAGTCGCCGTCCTCTGCGATATTCCCAGTTGAAACCGACAAAGCAGCACACATGCGTGACGACCACGAGTGCGATGATCACGAGAAGAAGACAAAACGAAAGCATGCGACGGCCCTCGAAGCTCGACCGCCTTCATTTCATCGCGACCACTGGTTAAAAGTATCTATAGGAAGGGTTAGATTGGCGTTGAGAAAGCCGTAATGAAGTTGTAAGCAAGGGGCCCTCACTAAGGCCATGGCTGAGTGGTAAAGCGCGACCCTGAAAAGGCCGGGGTCGGCGAAAATCCCGTAACTGGCCACCCGTTGGTACTAATTGCTTAACTGCGAGTGCAGAGCATTTTTCTCCAGGCTGCCTAGAAAATCCTCGCCGAGCCGGACTCTGTTTCTCAAAGACTCTCGCCGCTCTTCGCGATCTGTCTAGCCACGACAATCTCGTTTGCCGATCCGGGATCGAATTCCTGATCGAATTCTGAATCATGAAACGATGACGTCTGCGAAATCGCCTCAGAACTGTAATTGAAGGCGGGTCTGGAAGAACTGCGTATTGCCCTTGAGATTGAATCGGTCAAGGTGTCCATAGCCATAGGCCATCTCCAGCCGCACATTTTCGGAAAGGTACCAGTTGACCATCGGTGTGATTCTCCCGAACGTGCCTCCATGCACACCCTTGCTGTCGAGATCGGTATAGGAGTATCGCAACACTAGCCTCCCATGCTCCTGGCCCTCCGCCGAACACAGGCCTCTTCGGCGCTATGTCCTTGAAATAACCACCGACCGTGTTGTAGGGGCGCGTCTCCCCGGTGATCAACCACGTCGCAACCAAGTCGCCTCCATGAAACATGGGATTGCCCGTTGAGGGGGAGTCGACATGCTGGAAGTAGTACTCGCTACCGAAGAGCAAGGACCTTTTTCGGTAGTAAGTCTCATATCCCACGCTGTTTGAGCTGCTGGCGGCGAATTTTCCGGTATCGAGGAAATATGGCGCGATGAATGCTTCGGGCCGTGACTTGAGCTGGAGTTGCCCGTCTACGGGCTTGCCATAGCGGAAGTTAAAGCCCAGGTGAATCAGCGTGCCCTCCTCCTCTGAGTGCACCGGCAACCACGCAGTCGTACAACCTCCTGGCTGGAATACGAGGAAAACGACTGGCCCTTGGATACCACATCGTTGAAGTAGCCGAGGTTCCAGAGGAAGCCATGCTTCTTGGAATAACCAAGCCACTTGATACCATCCGCCAACAGCGGAATGGTCGCGTCGCTCATCGTGGATCTCTCCATGGTCCAGCCGTCGTAGCCGACCATGACCTTGTTGAGAGAGAACCCCTCTTTTTGACGCCCAATGAAGAAGTAGCTCAAGATTTTCGGGACCCCGAACATGATCCCGGTTTGCCGCACAAACCAGGAGTGAATGGCGGCGTCATACATGACCCCAGCGCACCAGGTTGTGGGTAGCGGCAGACTGGGGAATCTTCCTCCCATAATGAAACGAAAATCACGGAGCCTCTCGTCGGGGTGCATCGCGAATTGTTCTTTGCTCTCCTTGTCTTGAGCAAACGCCGCGAAATCAGTTAAAAAACCTGCGCCGGCCCGAATGGTGAAATGGGGGCCCTGATACTGATTCCAACGCACAAAGTTTCGTCGCGGTAGAGGCTCGGCTGCCTCGATGGTGTTCTCAAGATTGGGTGGGGGACCCTGGGTTTGCGCTGGGGCGGGTTCTGTGTCGTAGTCTCGCTGCGCCGGAGTGGTCTGCGCCCCAGCTCGTGGATTGAGTCGTGGGCAGTAGGCGCTTCGGTTGGTTCCTGTGACTGTGTCTCGAGCTCTCCTCTTCGCTTGCATTTGAAGGTCTGCGCAGGAGTGGCGCGTCTGGGTATTGCGCCTGGGCAAGACTGCTGCCGCAGCTCGTGGCTCGACCGCAATCTGCAACAATAACAGAGACCTCTCAGGATGGACCCTTGCGTGACCGCCGCTGCATTGTTCAATCAGTAGGTCATGAATAACTGTTGAATCTCTGCGGGCGAACGCGGCTTCAGCAGCGCCAGCGACAGAAGGATGCGCGATTTCTGCGGATTCAATTCATCGGAAGCGATGAAGCCGATCTCATCGTCATTCACTTCAACGTTGCGGCCCACGTCTCCCGTTGCCACGCGGCTGCTGCGAACGACGACTACGCCTTTCTTTACCGCTCGCGCTGCCGCATCGACCGAGACTTTGTTCATGTTGCCGTTGCCAACACCGGCGATGACGATGCCCTTGGCGCCGGCATTCGACGCTGGCGTCGATCAGGTCGGGGGACATGTCTCGCTCGGCAAAGATAATGTCCACGCGCGGAAGCTTGCGTGACGTCCGAAATGTCGAATTCGCTCTCCGTCGTGTGCTTCCATGGCGGGTTGTTGTAGAAGTCATTCTTGCCGTAGGCCGAAACGCCAACCAATCCGCGTATCGGCGACATGAACGTCTGAACGTCCGTCGTGCTGGTCTTGGTCAGTGAATGCGCCCCGTGGATCCAGTCGTTCATTACGACCAGCACTCCTCGGCCCTTCGCCTGCGGATCGGCAGCCACCGCGACTGCGTTGTAGAGGTTCAAGCGGGCCATCAGCGCTGACCGCTGTCGACGGCCGCATCGAGCCCACCAGGACCACCGGCTTGTCGCTCTTCACGGTCAAATTGAGAAAGTATGCCGACTCTTCCATGGTGTCGGTGCCATGCGTGACCACGATGCCGTCGACATCGTTGCCGGCCAGCAATTCATTGATGCGCTTGGCGAGCTTCAGCAGATGTCGAACGACATGTCCTGCGATCCAACGTTGGAGATCTGCTCGCCCTTGATATTCGCCAGCTTCTTGATTCCGGGAACGGCGTTAATCATGGCGTCGATCGTGACCGCGCCGAGGTGTAGCCGGACTGGGTGCCTGTGGCGGCGGCGCCGGCAATCGTGCCGCCGGTGGCCAGAATCACGATGTTCGGCTTGTTCTGGGGGAAGAGCATTCTGGCAGGGAATGACGACAGCAGTGACGAGCAACAGAGCCAACGGTCGATAGCGACGTTTCATGACCAACTCCTTTTCGAAACGAACCTGCGTGCATCGTTGACCGATCGACTTATTTGGTATTTCGACTTGTCCAGATCGGTGAGCTTGGCCGGGTCGAGCAGTTCCTTGATCTGCGCTTCGGTCAGAACGTGCTTCTCGCGGATGATCTCGAGAATTCCCTTGCCGCTCTCGTACGCCTCGTTTGCCAGTTCGGTTGCCTTCTCGTAGCCCAGCAAGGATTCAGCGCGGTAACGATGCCGACCGTCGTCTCCATGTAGTGCTCCAGCACCTTCTCATCCACGGTGATGCCGTCGACGCATTTGGTGCGGAACAGCATCGACGTGTTGTAGAGCAGGCCTGCGATTCGATCATCGCAAGCCCTTCGACCGGTTCGTACGCGTTGAGCTGAAGCTGTCCGCTGTGAGCGGCCAGCGTAACGACAAAGTCATTGCCCATCACGCGGAACGCGACAAGGTTCATGACCTCGGGAACGACCGGGTTCACCTTGCCCGGCATGATCGAAGAACCAGGCTGCAGCGCGGGCAGGTCGATCTCGTTCAATCCAGCGCGCGGTCCTGATGCCAGCAGAATCAGATCGCCGGAGATCTTTGAAAGCTTGATCGCGAGGCTCTTCAGCGCCGAGGAATAGACCACAAACCCTTGCTGGTCCCATGTGGCGGCGATCATGTCCGGCGCCGGCACGATCGGTTTGTTGAGTAAGCTTCGACAGATGCTCGGCAAACTTTTCCGGATAGCCTTTGGGCACGTTGATGCCCGTGCCGATCGCGGTCGCTCCCATGTTCTCGACGTAGAGAGACTTCTCCGCTTCCCGAGCTCATCGATTTCGCCTTCGAGCGATGACGCCGAGGCATAGAACTCCTGGCCGACCGTCATGGGCACTGCATCCTGCAGTTCAGTGCGTCCCATCTTGACGACCTCGAGGTATGCTTGCCCTTTGCGCGGAACGACGCGACAAGCTTCTGCAACTCTTCAATCAGCTTGCCGTTTCGCAGAATGAGCGCCACCTTGATCGCTGTCGGGTAGGAATCATTGGTCGACTGCGACATGTTCAGGTCATCGTGCGGCTCGAGAAACTGATACTCACCCTTCTTGTGGCCGGACAGCTCGAGCCCGATGTTGGCGAGCACCTCATTCGCATTCATGTTCGTCGAGGTGCCGGCGCCGCCCTGGTACCAATCGACCTGAAATTGATCATGATATTTGCCGGCGAGCACAGCATTGCATGCCTTCTCGATCGCATCCAGCCTTTCCTTCTTCATCGCCCCTACGTCATAGTTAGCCTGCGCAGCCGCCAGCTTCACCTAAGCCCATGCTTCTACGAAGCCCGGGTAGTGATTGATTGCCACGCCTGAGAGCTGAAAATTCTCAAGTGCCCTCTGCGGTTTGCACGCCATAGTAGGCGTCGGCGGGAACTTGCTTTTCTCCCAGAAGATCCCTTTCTGTCCGTGTCTTGCCTGAGGGCGTCGACGCTGTCTGCTGGGCCCACAGCGAGTTGCACGCGACAGATAGGGCAAACGCGAATAGGGCGAAGACCTTTAGCCTTTGTAAAAGAGCCTCTCGCATGCGGCCTCCTCTGACCAAACTCATCTGCTCCGCCGCAAGTCAATCATTCGATCGGAAGCGCGACGATCGCGATCTCGCGAATTTAGGTCAAACCACCTTGCAGAGATATCTCTAGTTGAAAGAATGGCCGAAAACAACTAGTGAAACCCCTAGGTCCGCCCACGAAGCCCGTGCGGAAATTACTCGCTACAACGATCGATCGCCAGAGTGTAAATAGCACCTTTGCGACTGCTCGGCGCGCCCGCAATCTGGAGCCCGCATGCTTGCACGCAGCTCTCTCTATAGGGGTTGCCGAAGCAGGGAGAGGCGCCGTTTCCCGCGCAAAGACCGAGCGGGGATGTCAGGGATTGAGGCGGAAGAGATTCAGGCGGAAGAGAAAGCGGCCGGCCAGGATGGTGCTATAACCGGCCTTGCAAAGGATTAAAGGGCGCAGCGCTTTGCTGGGTGTCCCTGGACTACTCCGTGCGCAGCGCCCGCATCGGCTCAATGCGGGTGCCTTTCCACCCAGGTCCGAAAGCAGCGGCCAGCGCCGTGAGCAAAATAGCTGCGGCCGCGGCTGCGAGGCTCGCCGGGTCAGCCGGATGCACGCCAACCAGCATGCTGGTAACAAGACGCGTGAGAGCGAGGCTGAGGACGAGGCCGGCGGCGATTCCGCAGAGGGCAAGCCTCACAGCGTGCCACATTACCGAGCGCAGAATCGCGCCGCGCTGCGCGCCGAAGGCCATGCGCAAGCCGATCTCAAAGGTTCGCTGCGCCACTGAATAGGCGATGGTGCCGTAGATTCCAAGCATCGCAAGCAGTAGCCCGACCCCGGCAAAAGAGGAAATCAGCACCGCGCGGAACCGCTCCGCCGCGACGGACTTCGCCACCATTGCGTCCATGGTGGTGAAGCGCAGCGCAACCAGCGGGTTGACTTTGAGAATGGCCGACTGCGCCGCATTCATCAGCGTAAGCGGCTTCACTCGCGTCCGCATCACGATGTGAATCTGGTTGGCGTAGAAGGGATGCTGCGCCATGGGCATATAGAGCGTAGGCCCAGGAAGCATCGGCGGGCGAATCCTGGCGCACGTCGCCCACAACGCCCACGACCGTCATCCATTTGTCAGAATCGAGGCCGCACTGGATCTGCCTGCCCACCGGATCCGCATTGCCGAAGCTCTGCCGCGCCAGCGATTCGCTGATGACGGCGACGAACGGAGCGTCGTAGCCATCCTGCGCAGTAGAAGTCGCGCCCGCGCCGAATAGGGATCGCCATGGTTTGAAAATAGCCGGGGCTCGAAACGCTGAAGTTCGCGGACGGTGGATTATGCGGATCGAGCAGGCACGCCACCGCGGGTCGAGTAATAACCATTTGAGCCGTAGGCGCCAGTGGGCAGCCCCATGATGCCGGCGACCCGTTCAATGCCGGGCAGTGCGCCGAGATTCGCGAAGATCTCACTGAGCTGGCGCGTTGCCTCTTTCGCCTCGTCCAGAGAGTGCGCCGGCACGTCGGCATCCGCGACCAGCAACTGCTGCGTGTCATAGCCCATATCGCGCACCATGAGATTCGACATTGTATGCAGCAAAAGTCCTGCGCCCATGGCAAGCACAAACGTTGCCGTCACCTCGGCAACGACGAGCCCGTCGCGAAGAGAGGCTGCGCCCTTCCGGCCCATGCCACGCGAAGCATCGCTCTTGAGCGACTCCGCCGGATCGACCGCCGCGGCTCGCAGCGCCGGCAATAGAGAAGCGATCAGCGCCGTGAGTAGCGAGAGACGAGAGTGAAGCCCAGCACCCAGGCGTTGAGGTGAATCTCCGCTGCGCGCGGCAGCTCGCGCGGAGCAAGAGCCAGAAGCACGCGCAGCGCGGGAAGAGCGATCAGCACACCGGCCACGCCGCCGATGAGGGCGACGAGTATGCTCTCGAGGATGACCGGGCGCACCACCTTCCAGCCGGACGAGCCCAGTGCCTTGCGAATGGCGATTTCGCGCTGTTGCTCGAGGGAGCGCACAAGCTGTAGGTGGGTCACGTTGACGCAGGCAATCAGCAGGATCAGGCCGGCAGTGGCCCAGAGCAGCAGCAGCGTTGGCCGCGCATCGCCGGTAAGCGCCTTCTGCAAGGGCACGAAGAGAAACTGCTTGTCGCGATTGTCGCCCGGATACGCCAGTTGCAGGCGCCCGCGAGAGAGTGTTCAGCTCAGAAGCCGCAGAGCTGAAGCCGGCGCCCGGCTGCAGACGGGCCACCGCCTTGTAGTTGAAGGCGCTTCGCACCATCGATTCGGGCGTGAGCGGAGCCGCCTCCCACACCTCGGTGTGGGCCGGAAAATCGAACCAACCGGGCAGCACGCCCGTGATCTCGATCGCCTCGCCCTCAACGTGAATGACCTGGCCGAGCGCCGCCTGTGCGCTTCCATAATTATCGCGCGCAAATTGTTCGCTCACAAGCGCGGCACGGTGAGCTTCCTCGTCAGTGAATAGCCTGCCTGCGATGGGGTCCAGCTGGAAGACGCGCGCAAAGCCGGCGTCCACCCACGTGACCGTAGTGTAGACGGCGTGGTCGCGCAACTGCACGCCCTCGTTGCCGCCGCTATAGAGGCTCACTGCGGCGAAACTGCGCGCCTGCTCGCGGATATCGACCGCATCCGGCCCAGTGATGCGCAGGGAGGTGCGGCCGCTGATCGATGTGCGCCCATTGTCTGCCCATGGGTAGGCGCCTGTGGGCAGCCCCATGACGCCGGCGACCCGTTCAATGCCAGGCAGGGCACCGAGATTTGCGAAGATCTGACCGAGCTGGCGCGTTGCCTCTTTCGCCTCGTCCAGAGAGTGCGCCGGCACGTCGGCATCCGCGACCAGCAACTGCTGCGTGTCATAGCCCATATCGCGCACCATGAGATTCGACATGGTATGGAGCAGAAGTCCTGCGCCCATGGCAAGCACAAACGTTGCCGTCACCTCGGCGACTACGAGTCCGTCGCGGAGGGAGGCCGCGCCCTTCCGGCCCATGCCACGTGAAGCATCGCTCTTGAGCGACTCCGCCGGATCGACCGCCGCGGCTCGCAGCGCCGGTAGTAGAGAAGCGATCAGCGCCGTGAGCAGCGAGAGAGCCGAGAGTGAAGCCCAGCACCCAGGCGTTGAGGTGAATCTCCGCTGCGCGCGGCAGCTCGCGCGGAGCAAGAGCCAGGAGCACGCGCAGCGCGGGAAGAGCAATCAGCACACCCGCCACGCCGCCGATGAGGGCGACGAGCATGCTCTCGATGATGACCGGGCGCACCACCTTCCAGCCGGAGGAGCCCAGAGCCTTGCGAATGGCGATTTCGCGCTGCTGCTCGAGGGAGCGCACAAGCTGTAGGTGGGTCACGTTGACGCAAGCAATCAACAGGATCAGGCCGGCAGTGGCCCAGAGCAGCAGCAGCGTTGGCCGCGCATCGCCGGTAAGCGCCTTCTGCAAGGGCACGAAGAGAAATTGCTTGTCGCGATTGTCGCCTGGATACGCGAGTTGCAGGCGCCCGGAGAGAGTGTTCAGCTCAGAAGCCGCAGAGCTGAAGCCCGCGCCCGGCTGCAGACGGGCAACCGCCTTGTAGTTGAAGGCGCTTCGCACCATCGATTCGGGCGTGAGCGGAGCCGCCTCCCACACCTGGGTGCGGGCCGGAAAATCGAACCAGCCGGGCAGCACTCCCGTGATCTCGATCGCCTCGCCCTCAACGTGAATGACCTGGCCGAGCGCCGCCTGTACGCTGCCATAGTTGTCGCGCGCAAATTGCTCGCTCACAAGTGCCGCACGGTGAGCTTCCTTGTCGGTGAAAAGCCTGCCCGCGATGGGCTCAAGCTGGAAGACGCGCGCAAAGCCGGCATCGACCCAGGTGACCGTGGTGTAGACCGCGTGGTCGCGCAACTGCACGCCCTCGTTGCCGCCGTTATAGAGGCTCACTGCGACGAAACTGCGCGCCTGCTCGCGGATATCGACCGCATCGGGACCGGTGATGCGCAGGGAGGTGCGCCCGCTGATCGATGTGCGCCCATTGTCTGCCCAATGGGTTTGCAGCACGCCAATGCTGGCGGCGTCGCGGTATGGCAGCGGAGCGAGCAGAACCGATTCGACGACGGTAAAGATGGCGGTGTTGGCGCCGATGCCGAGCGCCAGCGTGAGCGCGGCCGTCACGGTGAATGCCGGATGCCGACGCAACTGACGCAAGGCGAATCGAACATCCGCCAGAAAGCCCGATACCAGATTCTCCCAACCATAGGAACTCGCCTGGTCGCGCGCTGCCGTGGCGCTGCCGGCTTCGAGCCGTGCCGTGCGCCGCGCTTCCTCGGGGCTCATTCCGCGCGCTCTGCCCTCTGCCTCTGCGTCTTCGTAATACTGATCCAGTTCGTCCGCGAGATCCTGATCGCGCTCGCGGCGACGCAGCAGGCCCTTGAGACCATAGGTGATTTCGCGCCAGATGGCCATGACTTCAGCCCTCCGCTTTCAACAGGCGGGCAATGGCGGAGGCGCGCCTCGTCCAGTCCGCCGTCTCGGCCTCAAGCTGCTTCTTTCCCGCGCGCGTGAGGGAGTAGAACTTTGCGCGGCGCGCATTCTCGGTGTGGCGCCACTCGGCGTCAATCCATCCGGCACGCTCCAGCCGCTGCAAAGCGGTCAACAGCGACCCCGGGTTCACTTTGAAGACTCCGCGCGACACCTGCTCGACGCGGCGCGCGATACCGAAGCCGTGCATCGGCTCGAGGCTCACCGTTTTGAGGATGAGCATGTCCAGGGTTCCCTGAATGACGTCGGTATTTGTGCCGTCCATGCAAAGAAATTTAATCCCCGTTCATGATGATTGTCAAGATGTGATGGTCATAATGAAAACGAGCGACGCTCTTTCAGATTTGCCGAGATGATCCTACCCTTTTGGCGCGACTAAGGATAGGAACGCCACGCCGACGAAGATGCTGTGGATACAGCCCAGCATCCAGCTACGCCACTTCTTCTCGGATGATTGACCCAGTTAGCGAAGCAAATCCGACAAGCGCTACCAAGGATTGGGCGATTGTATATTAAGTAATAATTCTACCGTCTTCCAGGTAGTAATTAGTTTGTTATTACAGAACAACTTAGCAGACAACTTTGCTTTGCATGGTGCTAAGATTCGTGCTACAGTCATCGCCAAGTTGTGTTGAATACCCCGGGGAGAACGTATGCTCAGAAGACATTTCGGGATCGCACTCATCCTGGGTATCGGTGTCTTCGCCGCCCAAGGTCAACAGATAGAAAATGTTGCAAATTGCAGTACGATGAACACGAGCCTGGGCCCGTACCTTTACGGGAGCCAAGATACCGCGCAACACATTTACGGAAATCACTACTTTAACAATCTAACGAGTGGAGCATGCACGTACACAGGCAGTGCACAGGTTGGCATCTATACACTGTGTTCGCCTCGTTCGACTGCAAACTCGACTCCCACTGACGGAGATGCCAGCTACAGCTCGCTAGGCGCGGCGACATTTCCCCATTACCACACGCCGTCGATCAATCAGAAGGGTGGAGCTGCGAACGGAGTAGCAGGCGGCACAGCTACGTCGGACACTGAGGGAGCTGTGGCCGTTAACAGCTGCCTGATAGCTTCATGCGGCCAGATGACAGTCACCCTACAAGGATCAGGAAACGGTAGTGGATTCACAGTCAGTTACGGTGGTTCTCCGATTTGGTCGGACAAGAACTATTGGAGCAATGCCTGCACCGCATACGAACTTGCTCCTCTTGCCGGACAGGTCTGCACACCTCCCGGTCCTCCGCCATATAATAATGGGCCAAATGGCGCCTATTGGCAGTGGGATACCAGCACATGCTCGTGGATCCTTCCGAATGGCGCCTCTCCGATCGTCATTGACACCAAAGGTACGGGATTCAAGTTTACCGATCCTGACAGGCCGAATGGCTATGTGTCCTTCGATCTGACTGGCGACGGAACGATGATGAGGATTTCCTGGCCGAAGCATGGTTCTGGAAATGCATGGCTGGCCCTGGATGTCGATGGCGATGGTGTGATCAAGAATGGGAAGGAGCTCTTCGGAAACTACACTGCCCATGCCGATGCCGATGTACCGAACTATCCGAATCCGAATGGCTTTAATGCTCTCGCCTGGTACGACAAGGTTGCAATGGGCGGTGATACCAATCTAATCATCGACAAGCGCGATGCGGTGTGGAAGACGCTGCGCCTGTGGATCGACGAACACTGCTACAAATATCCTGACTCACCGTGTCAGTCGGATCCTTCGGAGTTGCATACACTCGAATCGATGGGCGTCACATCGATTTCTCTCGTGTGGAGTGCCACTCTCAAAACCGACGCAGTTGGAAACCAGTTCAAGTACTATGCGGTGTTGAATCCTGAGGCCGAGACCACACCGAAAGACGCACAGGGCAACTCATGCTGTGAGCTCCATAAGAAGTCGAAGGACGGTCGTCTCGCCTACGATGTGTTTCTCAAGGTCAAGCAGAACTAGATCAGAGGGAAGGTGGACAAGAAGGGGCCGGATCTTCCGACCCTCTCTTGTTGGCTTTGACAACTTCTGCGCGGAAGGGATTGATCGAGGGCTGTGTCAGTGACCTGATCTCGCCTCTCCGAAAGGTTCACTTTCTCGAGGGGAATTCGGCCAGCAGCTTCTGAATGGCGGCTGTAATCTTCCCAATCGACTTCTCGGACTTGGCTGGGTCGAGCTCCTGCGTGACGATCCCGTTCCAGACCATCTTTTTCGTGGCCGTGTCGATGAAGGTCAGCTGCAGCGTTCCCTGTGGCAGCGATTTGCCTGACGTGCCGGGCGGCGCCATATATCCGGCCCACTGGGCATCGCGGGCAGGAGCTCTGGCAGTTGGAGCAAGAGTCGGAAAGGACGCGGGAATGGCAGGAAGATCGTAGCCGATGCCGCCCGCGGGAACGAGCGTAAGATCGCCGCCGCTCTCCACGTTCCTGTAGCCTTTGGCTTCGAGTTCCTGCTTCACCGTGCCCATCACCGAGTCGTACAAAAGAGGCCTCGTCGGCGGAGCAGCAGGCTTTTGCACCGAATAACTTCGGTAGTGGGCAAAGTCTACGTTCTTCTCGTGACCAACCTTTACCTTCTGCGCCAAAGCGCCTGTGGCGGAGATAGCCACAATCGCGAGGAGCACGCGAAACTTTACACTCTGATGAATCATCGGCTTCTGATCCTTTGATGTCGTGATCGTGATGTCGCGATCGGTCGCTAATCCTTTGGGAACGGTCACTGACACGGCAATCATACACGCGCGGTTGCCCCGCACGGGCTTGCCTGCGACAATGAAGCGGACCGTCTGAGCAGTCCTTTGCGGATCGACGCGCCGCGATTCTCAGACCTCCATCCCACCCCCAGAAGAGATCCCATGAGTGGCACTGCAAAGAAAAAGAAGACGGCCCATCACCACGCGCCAGCGCGCCTCAGGACCCGCCGCGTCGACGAGTGCGAGACGCTTGGCGAGATATTTCGCGATTGCCTGCCCGCCTTTGGCGGCGCATTTCTGCGGCGCGTCTACACCATTCTCGATCGCGCTATCGGTGAGGGATTTCCGCTGACCGTCTCGATCTCGGGTCCGGTTACCGTGTCGGGCCAGCATCTCACGTGGCTGATCCCCCTGCTTGAGACGGGCTGGATTGCCTACCTGAGCACCACCGACGCAGTCTGCTATCACGACGGGCACCGCAGCCTCGATGCACACCGGCACGATCCCTTTCACGAAGTGCCCATCTATGGTGACGATGCGAAGCTGCGCGATGAGCAGATCATTCGCGTGACCGACGTTGGCTTTCACGAGGATGTGCTGCTCGACCAGGACAAGTTTCTTTCGGCAATGCTGAAGCAGCCCGAGTTTCAGAAGAAGATGACGGGCACGGAGATGCGCTATCGGCTCGGCGCTCACTATGCAAAGCAGGAGCACAAGGCCGGCGTGCAGCATGGACTGCTGGCGACGTGCACGCGGATGGCCGTGCCCATATTTGTCGGTGCACCTTCCGACGGCAGCGTTTTTCTGAATTCGATGAAGCTCTGGGCGATGCGCCAGGCTGGGCTGATCGATGAATACAAGTTTGATCTGGACCTTCACGCTGAAGTCTTCGAGGCATGTGCGTATCATCGCTGGGGCCTCTTCGAGAGCGACGCGAAGGGCCTCGCCACTTTCATCCTCGGCGGCGGCGTACCGAAAAATTTCAACCTGCAGCCGGAGCCGGCGCTGGGACAGGTGCTGGGCCTGCCCGATGTTCGCGGGTATCAGTTTGACGTGCAGATCACGACGGCGCCCGTGTGGGATGGATCGCTTGTCATCGTGCCCGCCGGCAGAAGCCGTGACCTGGGGCAAGGTGGATAAGGATGTCTACCTCGAAACTACCGAGAGCATGCCCGGCGACTACTCGCAGGTCATGCCTTTCCTGGCGATGGCGCTGCTTGAAAACCGCAGAAACTTCGAGAAGAAACGCGAGCAGATCGGCGAAGAGAAGCTCTTCCGCGAAGAGCCCCGTGCCCGCGGCTACCTGCGGAACAAGGCCGGATACCGGCTCTATGAGCGCCGGGACGAACTGACGGGCAAGCTGCTGGACGACGTGAAGAATAACGCCGAGTGGCTGAAGCAGAGCATCGAAGTCCACTCCGCTTCGGGGAAGTGACTCCTCGCGCAATGACCGAGCACCCCATGAAAACAGAACCTCACGCGCGCCGCACACGGCTTTCGGATGCCCGCAGAGTGGGAGAAGCACCGCGCCACCTGGCTTGCATGGCCGCACGAGAGCAGCGACTGGCCGGGAAAATTCGAGACGGTTCCCTGGATCTACGGCGAGATCATCCGCCACCTCGCACGCGTTGAGAAGGTATGCATCCTTGTCCAGGATGCCGAAACCGAGCTTCAGGTGCACGGCATTCTGAAGATTGCCACGTCGATCTCAAGGCAATTGAGTTTTTTCAGATCCCGACCGATCGAAGCTGGACGCGTGACTTCTGCCCGATCTTTGTCCGCGACAGGCAGAACGGCCTTCAGCTTCTGAACTGGCACTTCAATGGCTGGGCGAAATACAGCAACTGGCAGCGCGACGACGCGGTGACCGCATTGCTTGCGCCGCGCATCGGCGTGCCCATGGTGACGCCGGAGTTTGACGGCAAGCGCATCGTGCTTGAAGGCGGCAGCATCGACGTGAATGGCGCCGGCAGCATTCTGACCACCGAGGAATGTCTGCTGAGCGACGTGCAGGCACGTAATCCCGGCGCTGAGCAGGGAGCAGGTTGAAAGCATTTTTTGCGAATATCTCGGCGCGCACAACACGCTCTGGCTGAGGAACGGCATCGCGGGCGATGACACGCACGGGCATGTCGACGACCTCGCGCGCTTTACCGATGCGCACACAGTTGTTGTGGCAAGCGAGCAGGACCCGCACGAAGCGAACTATGAGCCGCTCAAGGAGAATCTTGCCTTGCTGCGTGAGATGAAGGATCAGGATGGCAATCCGCTGCGCGATCGAGACGCTGCCGATGCCTGAGCCGGTCTTCTTTGACGGGCAGCGCCTGCCGGCGAGCTATGCCAACTTCTACATCGCGAACGGCATTGTGCTGGTGCCCACCTTCAATGATCCCAACGATCGCGTCGCGCTGAACAAGCTGGCGGAACTCTTTCCCGGGCGGCAGGTTTGCGGCATTGCGGCGACCGATCTTGTACTCGGCCTTGGCACGCTGCACTGCATGACGCAGCAGGAGCCGGCCTGATTCAGATGCTCGTCACCGCGCCGCCGCAATATCCCGTGCAGCTTGCGCGATGCTCTCGGGTTTGCCCAGATCGCGCCAGTAGTATTCATCCGCGCGAAAGGCGAGAATCTTCTCTCCCGCGCCGCCAGCCGCAGATACTCGGGGATAATCGAAAATATCCCTTCCTCGCTCATCTTGGCGAAGAGCGCAGGCGAAATGACGTGAATACCGGCGAACGCAAACGCCTGAGGCGCAGCCACGTCGCGCACCATTTCAGGCTTTCCGTTCGTGTCCCACGCGGCGTCCGCAAAGCGCGCCGTTCGCGATCGAAGAGCAAAGGCCGCGATGTTTCGCGGGATTGAACGGCAAGCGTAGCCAGCGCTCCCTGCTGCTGATGAAAGTGCACCATGCGCGCGAGATCGATCGTGCTCAGCACGTCGACGTTGTGCAGCATGAACGGCTCGTTCGCCTCACCATCCTGCAGAAAGAACCACGCGGCCTTCTTCAGTCCGCCGCCGGTATCGAGCAGTTCCTTCTCGCGCGATATCTCGATGTGCATGCCGAAGTTGTCGTTGGCAGCAAGATAATCAACCACCATGTCAGCAAAGTGATGCACGTTGACGATGACGTCGCTGACGCCGACTGATCGCAGACGCGCCAGTGTGATCTCGAGCAGCGTGCGGCCAGCAACCGTGACGAGCGCCTTGGGACGATCGTCAGTAAGCGGGCGAAGGCGCGTGCCCAGACCCGCTGCAAGCACCATCGCCCTCATTTGCCCATCTTCTCCAGCTCGACGTGGCGCAACACAACTTCAACGCCATCGCGTCCGCGCAGGTGGCGAGCCAACTGCTCCGCCATATACACCGAGCGATGCTGGCCGCCGGTGCAGCCGAAAGAGACCATCAGATTCTTGAAGCCGCGGCGCTGATACGACTCACGCTCGCATCCACCATTGATTGCGCGTGGGCGAGGAAACTGGTGCACGCTCTCCTGCCGGTTCAGATATTCGATCACGGGCGCGTCCTTGCCGGTGAGTTGCCGGAACTTCTCCTCTCGCCCCGGGTTGGGCAATGCGCGCGCATCGAAGACAAATCCGCCGCCGTTGCCCGATTCATCCGTGGGCATTTCACGATGAAACGAGAAGCTGAATATGCGTACCGTCAGCGTGGAAACGGACGAAGCAAAGCTCTGCAGCTTTTCAGAGGCGAGCATGCCCTGGAAGGCTTCCATCAGCGCAGGCAACGCGACCGGCAGCTTGACGTTGTGAGCGAGCCAGCGCAGATTCTTAAGCGCATAAGGCACGCTCTGTAGAAAATGCGCCTTGCGCTCATAGAAGCCGCGAAATCCGTAGGCGCCGAGCGCCTGCATGATGCGCACGTAGACGTACGCATAGTAGTGCTCCATGAATGCGGCGCGATCGAGCTTGATAAAGCCGCCGAGGCAATCGAGATAATAATCGAGCAGTTCCTGGCGCAGTTCCGGCGGCAAATCGGCCTTGCCGTCATAGAGCAGCGAGGCAATGTCGTATTGCAGCGCTCCCTTGCGGCCACCCTGGTAGTCGAGAAAGCACGGCTGCCCATCGCGCAGCATCACGTTGCGCGATTGAAAATCGCGATAGAGAAAATAATCGTGATCGGCAGCAAGCAGAAACCGGGTCAGCCGGCTGAAATCGTGCTCGAGCGCCTGCTCGTTGAATGGAACGCCCGACAAACGCAGGAAATAGTACTTGAAATAGTTCAGATCCCAGGCGATCGATTGGCGATCGAAGCTCGACGCGCGGATAGCAGACCTTGTAATTCAGGTCGCGGCCGGCCTCGACCTGAAAGCGCGGCAGCACGGCAACCACCTTGCGATATGCTTCGACCACTGCCGGCGCAGATCGCTTCGCCAGAGCGATTCTGGCTCAGGAAATCGATAGAGCGTTGTGTCGCCGAAGTCTTCTTCGATGTAAGCGCCCTGGCTCAGGTCCTCCGCGTAAATCTCCGGGACCGGCAAACCATGCCGGCGAAAATGGCGCGAGAACTCGATGAAGGCCACATTTTCTTCGCGCACCGGATAGACAATCCCGATTGCACTTTGACCGCCGCCCGCAGAGCCGCACAATTGCGCGCCCTGAGCCGCCCAACTGGCCCTGCAATGGCTTCACTTGGTCAGCAGGCATCTTGAAATGCTGCTCGAAAAGCCGCTCCAGAACTTCCATGCATCTCTTTCCGCAAATTGCGCAAGTGCTTCACAAAGATTACCGGCATGAAGATGGCCACGCAAGAGAGGCAGGACCCAGGCGGTTACTCTGCGGCCAGCGAGAGCGAAACAACGGTGATGTCGTCTTCCTGTCCAAAGTGCTGAGCCGCATCGGCAATTGCGCGGGCGCTTTGCAACGTGAGGGCCGGCAGACGCTCGAAACCAAACAACTCGCCGGAAGCCGAGCGCGCTTCGGGCACTCCGTCGGAAACAAGAACAATACGCTCGCCGGGCTTCAGGTAGCCCCGGACCAGTTCATAGGACTGATCGGGAACGAGCCCAAGCGGCAGAGCCGGCACTGCCTCCAGTTCGCGGCCCGCGAGGTATGGAGCGATATGGCCGGCATTGGCATAGGCGTATTCGCCCGACGAAGCAATCCGGATGCAGCAGGCGGTCGAGAAGCCGAGCTGGTCCTGCGCGATAAGCGCATTGTTCAGGCTGAAAAGAATCTCCGCCGGGATCGAATGAGTCTTCACGATGCAGAACGCCGAGGATCATGGCGACGCGCATGGCGGCTGTGAGCCCCTTGCCTGAAACATCTCCGACAATTGCGACGATGGAGCCATCGTCCGTGGGCTCCACGAAGAAGAAATCGCCGCCCGCCTCGCTTGCCGGCAGATAAACTGACTCGACTTTGAAGCCAGGCGTGAGCCGGACGCGCCCTGCAGCAGGAGTTGCTGCACAGAACTTGCCGCCTTCAACTCGGCGGCATATGCGGCGCGTTCGCGGGCAGTATCGACCATCTCTTCGGCCAGGTGGCGTTCTCAATGGCCGCGGCTGTCTGCAGCGCAATCGTGTTCAGCAATTTGAGATTCGCGGCAGAATAAGACGACTCCCGCTCGCTGCTGGCAAGGACGATGAGGCCGACGGTGTGCTGCCCGGCACGCAATGGTGCGCAAATCAGAGCCTTGGGCTTATGTGAAATCCCGAAGAAACGCGGATCGCAGGAGCAATCGTTGACGACTTCGGCTATGCCCTTCTCGATAATCGACTCTGCAAACGGTGAGCCCGCGCTATGATCGCAGCGGAATCGCCGGCATCCGACTCGCCACGCCAAACGACGCCGAAATTCGCAGCGACCCCGCCGGCCTTATCCACCAGCAAAACCGCGCCTTCCGTCGCGGGAATCAGCCGCTGTGCCTGTTCAAGCGCGGACTCGCTCACGGCGGTGAGATCAAGCAGCGCCGCAAGCTGCTCTGAGAGTTGCTCAATGAGATGAATCTCGCGGTAGAGATGAAGCGTCTCCGAAGCCAGCGCGCGCTGCTCCGATTCGCGTGCCGCCAGATGCGCGAGCATGCTGCGCCAGCGCGGCCGCAGCTTTCGGCGGACCCGCCACAGAGCCGAGCGGCGTGCCATTGCGCTCAACCGCGGTCAGCGCAGAGGATGCCGCCGGACGCATCGCCGAGGAGAATCTTCCCTGACGCGTCGAGAATGCTGAGGTTGTCTCCGTTTGCGCAGCACAGGTCCTTTACCGCGGCCATGCTGGCCGATCGCGGATTGAGCAGCGCTCGAAGAGTGAGAGCAGGCATCGGCCTCAGAACCCTCAGGCCGGAAATCCAAGCACCGATCGCGCCTTCGCGACCAGTGCGTCGGGATCAAAAGGCTTGGTCATGTAGAGGTCAGCGCCCACTTCCTGCCCGCGCTGGCGGTCGAACTCCTGCCCCTTGGCAGTGAGCAGAATGATGTAGATGTCGCGCAGGCCCAGTTCGTTCTTCACCGCGTTGCACACGTCGAAGCCGTTCTTCTTGGGCATCATCACGTCGAGAAAAACCAGATTCGGCTTTTCCTCGCGGATGATGTCGAGCGCTTCTTCGCCGTTAGCGGCAGCGAGCAGCTCAACGCCCTCGTCCTCCAGCTCCTCGAGGGTCTGCTGGATCAGCATACGCAGATGGGGTTCGTCGTCAACGATCAGTATCTTCATGGTCGTTCATTGATAGATGAGAAATAAAACGTTCTCCATTCCCTTCTCGAAGCGCAGGGCCCGCACCGATTCGTCGCTTGAGAGCAGCGAGCTCAAGATGATCACGTCGGGCTTGGAACTGACCGCATGCGAAACCAGTTCGGAGCCATTGGATTCGACCACCTGGTAGCCGCGGGCCTCAAGAACGTCGCTGATAGTGTGCAGCGTCGAAGAGTCCTCATCGACGACCATCACTTCTTCTGCGCGATTTGCCCTGGTCAAGCAGCGCGTCCACTTCATGGAAGAGCGATGCGGTATCGATCGGCTTGGTGAGATAGCGGTCCACGCCAAGCCGGAAGCCACGCTCTTTATCCTCGAGAATCGAGAGGATGATGATGGGAATATCCATCGTCGCGGGATCGTTCTTGAGAACGGCAGCAACATCGAAGCCGTTCATCTCCGGCATCATGACGTCGAGGATCACCAGGCCGGGCGTCTCTTCTCGAATCAACGCCAGCGCTTTGCGGCCATCTTCGGCGAGGCGCACGGCATAGCCGGCTTCGCTCAACTCCTGCTGCAGCAGCGATCGGATATTCGGATCGTCATCGACAACCAGCACTGACTTGTGGCGCGGCTGGTGCGTGGCCACGGTCTCGCGCAGCTTTTTCACCAGAGACTCGATATCGACGGTGCGTCGCGCGGCAGGCGCGTCTGTGCGCGCGGGCATCTTGTTGACCGGCAATGTAAACGAGAAGATGCTGCCTTTGCCGGGCGCGCTCTCCACCCAGATGCGGCCGCCGTGGTACTCCACAATTTCCTTGCAGATAGGAAGGCCCAGACCGGTGCCCTTTGGCTTGTCTGTGAGCGTATCGCCTACCTGCTTGAACTTCTCGAAGACCTTTGACTGATCTGCCGGAGCGATACCGATGCCCGAGTCGGTCACGCCCACGACCAGTTCACCGTCCTTCTGGTGGGCCGAACAGGTGATCGATCCGCTGTCAGTAAACTTGACGGCATTTGAAATGAGATTGATCACAACCTGGATGAGACGGTCCTGGTCGCCGGTGATGATCGGCAGATTAGGATCAACGTCGCGTACGAGGGTGAGCTTCTTCGCTTCAAAGAGCGATGCCGTGGCTGCCGTGGCACGTTCGATCACGTCCGATATCGAAACGGCGCCCATGTTCCAGGTGAACTTGCCGGCTTCGATCTTGGCGAGATCGAGCACGTCATCAATGAGCTTGGTGAGACGCTCGCCTTCGCTCACGACGACGCCGAGATTCTCAAGCACCTGCTGCTTTGCCTGCTCCACCTTGCGATCGCCTTGAGGAATGATCGGGAAGAGCCGCTCCTCGAGGCGCCGCCGAATGATCTTGGCGAAGCCCAGCACCGAAGTGAGTGGCGTGCGCAGCTCATGGCTCACCGTCGAGAGGAACGAACTCTTGGTGGCGTCGGCTTCTTCGGCCGCAGCCCGCGCAAGACGAGCTTCTTCAAAGAGCCTTGCGTTATGCAGCGTCACGCCCACGGCAGAGGCGATCGTCGCGAGCAGGCGCTGATCGGCATCGGTAAAGCGGCCTTCCTGGTCAGTCGATTGCACGCTGATGACGCCCATCGCCTGGCCCCCGGAGGGAATGGGCACGCCGAGATAAGAGGCAGTGTGGCGGCCAAGTTGCTCGATGCCCAGCCGCGCCCGGTTGGTATCCATGTCTTCGTTGATCAGCAGCGGCTCGCCGCTGCGAATAATCTGCGACGTCAATCCCGTGCCGAATGGACGCGAGGCAGCGTCTTCGCCGTACGCGTAGGGGAAGTGGAGCATCATCGTCGCGCGATCGAGCAAAGCGACGTAAACGATGGGCGCATGGAAAAGCTCTCGGACCTCATCGCCCACAAACTGGATCAGGCGGTCCTTGTCGAGTTGCGAGGCAAGAGCATGCGTGATGCGATTGATGGTGAGCAGCTCGGCAGCCCGCTCGCTGACCTGCCGCTCGCGCTGATTGATCACCTGATAGGCATTGGCGTTATCGAGCGCAATGGTGGTGTACGAAGCAAGGTTCTCAAGCAGCTTGAGATGTTGCTCAGTATAGGCATTCTTCTTAAAGCTCTGGATGCTGAGAACGCCGAGTACACGATCCTGCGCCACCAGGGGCAGGTAGATCATTGAGAGCGGAGGTTGCGCTGTGCTGCCATCTTCAAGAACGCGCTCGCCGTGCTCGTAGGCGGCAATGTATTGTGAATACTCCGCGCCTACATCATTGATGCGGATCGGCTGGCGATGATCGATACACCATACCGCAAGCTGGTTCTTGTCTTCCATGCTGCGCGTGTAGGGCGCATAGCGCTTGCCGTTTTCGATCGCGAGGCTGTATTCGATAAGTTTCTTCGCGGGGCGGTAGAGGCCTACACCGAAGATGCTCGCGTCGACGATCTGATTCACGCGCTCATAGAGCTTGAAGAGGATTGTGTTCAGGTCGAGCGAGGCGGTAATTTCCCGGCCGATGACGCTGAGCAGCTCGATGCTGTCACGTTGCGCGGCGATCTCGCCGGCCTGGGCGCGTACTTCCTGAGTGCGCTCATTGACCGTGGCTTCGAGCGTTTTTGCCTGCTCTTCGAGCGCCGCCGTCTTTCTGAAGGCTTTGCGGCGCTCATACCGGCTGATCAGTCTCCACCCTGCCAGGCCCAGCAGAATGAGTGCCAGCAGATAGAGCCCGTAAGCCCAGGTGCTCCGATACCAGGGCGGCAGAATCGTGAAGGCAAAATCGCCTTCTTCACCGCTGCGGCCATCGTCAGCCTTGGAGCGTACGCGGAAGAGATACGATCCCGGAGCCAGGCCGTTATAGTTAGCCTCTTTCTGGGTATCCCAGGCGGACCAGTCCTGATCGGCGCCGTCAAGCTTGTATTGGTATTCGGTGCCTTTGGGATTGCCGTAGGCAAGCGCGGCAAACTGGAAGTGCATGTCGCTGGTGCCGGCCGGCAAGCGCAGGGCCTGAGCGTCCGCCGCGGCGTATCCGCCAAAAACGACCTGGGCTCCGGATTTGGCCTGGCGAATCGCAGTGGCAAAGGGCGGCAGGTTGCCGACGCTGACCTTCGGGTCCCATCGGATGACCATTTCACCGCCACCCCACAGCGCCTCATGCCCATCGGGACGGGCGCCGAATACGCGTAGACGGTTCCACTCGCGAATCGAGTCTTCATCGCCCCGCCAACTGCCGTCCGGTTGACGCGTAAAGAGGGCGATGCGAGCGTCACCGATGGAGGTGGACCCGGATAAAAAGCGACCTTTGTCAATTGGGATCAGAGACGAACTTGTATCCGGGGCCTCCATCGGCATCAAAAAGCGGTTGTCCACCACAAACCGCTTCGCCACCGGGTCCCACCTATAGATGTTCTTTGAATGAGAGACTGTGAGGAAAATCTTTCCATCGATGAGCTCAACGTCGGTGTCGCCACCGGTGGGGAAGCCTCGCTCGTAGGTCACCACCTCGGCCTTCGAATCCCGCATACCGGTTGGCGCCACTTTGATGTGCAGTAATTTGCCGACGCTTCCCGAAACCCACAAGGTTCCGTCCGGATCTTCGGCGACGTTTCTCGCCTCGTAGATGAGATTCGGCAACCTGCCTTCATCGACCCATGCGTGGCCATTCCAGCGCATCGATGCCGGTCCGTCGGAGTATCCGATATAGACTCGGTCAGGGTCCGTAAGGGACTGCAAAACCACGTAGCTGGCTTCCGCGAAGCCGTGGAGCCCGGGAATCGCGGGGAGGAAAGCATCGCCGACCAGCTTTTGCGCGCCCTCTGAGGTGGCCGTCAGCAACTGTTCCGAACCACCCTTCGCATCCTTGAAATCGAGAAGAGAAAAGGCCTGACTCGGCGCTGGAAGCGGAACCACGGACGGAAGATGGGTTTTGGGATCAAAGGCGATCCGGCCCAGGCCGGTGCGGTCGCCCGAGGAAGCGACATAGATGGTTCCCTTGTAGCGAAGGACGTCGAGCGCGGGATTGCGCGAATAGATCGAGTTAGGCGAATTCACCTCGACGCGGGCTATGCCGACCTGCATGCCAAGCCAGAGAGCGCCCTCGCGGTCCTGAAAAGCGCTGAGTACGTCGTTGTCGATCAAGCCGGCGCTCTTATCCAGGGTCTGACGAATCAAGCCGTCGTGCCCGATGATGATTGCGCCTCCGCTCAAGGTAGTGACGCAGATGTCTCCGTTCTTCAACTGAGTGGAAACATAGGTTATGTACTTGCGCAGATAGTCGTCGGCTTCGGTTTTAAACGGGACGGACTTGACGCCGTCATAGATCGTGAGAAGGCCATTGCGGGCCGATATGATGATGCGGTTCTCATCGAGCGGGAAGAGAAAGAGCTTCGCCGCTCCTTTATAAGCGTCCCCTCCGGGTACCGGCTTCAGCTCATCGCCCACGATCTCTTCGAGGCCGATGTTCTCCTCCGATGTATAGATGCGCCCGTGCACGTAGGAGAGAGCCTGAAACCTGCCACCGCTCCCGCGCGCCCACACCTTCATGTGCGTTCCATCCCAGCGAAAGAGGCGCTCATAAGAGCGGAAAAAAACGCCCTGCGAGGTGGGCAGTATCTGCCAGATGTCGGTAAAGCCGCGCTCGCCTTCGGGAATCTTATCGAGGAGGGAAACAAATTGAAGGTTGCCCTGCGCATCCGGCGCCATGTAGCCGAACACTGCGCTGGCGCCAACCCAGAGGCGGTCATCCTTATCGGCAACAATGCTGCGCACTACGCTCGAAGGGATGGGGAATCTGCGCCAGGTGGACCCGTCAAACTGAACCACCGCGCCTGCCGAGGTACCGGCGTAGATAAACCCCCGGTGATCTTGGGTGAGGGTCCAGACCTGTCCGGCGTTGCTGAAATCCCTGGCCGAGTAATTCTCGATCACGGGCATTCCAGATTCCATAGCCCCACTGGGCGACGCTGGAGCCGCCGCAGGCTGCTGAGCGGCACAGAAGGACGTCAGCGCGAGCACCATCAGCGCCGGCAAGTGAGAAGAGCGACGAACCACTGAGAGTTGTGCCACGCAGATTTCCTGACCTTACTTGCGCACACCAGAAACTAAAGCTTAGGGGGAAGACTTAGCGATGCCTGAGACTACCATGCAGATGGCGAAAAAAGGAAGGATTCAGTTCACGGTTGAACCAGCGTCTGGAACCCCTCTCTGAGCGGCTCGGCGGCCCGCGCGCCCTCCAGCTTGGCGCTCGACTGGAGTTCTGAACCTTGCAGACCCATTGATTCTTAAGAATCCTTAAGCGCAACACGGAAGCATTGCTCTGTGCGAGACTTAGAATCCGTGGGTGAGCGCGTGTCGGCGGTGGAACTCGAAAGCGGCGAAAAGCAGAAGCAACTCTCGCTGTTACTAGTGGATGACGATGCCGAGCTCTGCGAGATGATGCGCGAGTTCTTCTCGCAGGCGGGGCACCGCATCGAGTGCTGCTGCAACGGGCGCGAGGGCCTGGCGAACGCCCTGCGCGGCGGCTATGACCTGGTGATTCTCGATGTGATGCTGCCGGGCCTTGACGGCATCACCGTTCTCGAGCAGCTTCGCCGCCGCAAAGATCTCCCGGTGATTATGCTCACCGCGCGCGTACACCAGCAGGACCGCATCCTGGGGCTGAATTCGGGCGCCGACGATTATCTGCCCAAGCCATTCGATCCCGATGAGCTGATGGCGCGAATCCGCGCCGTGCTGCGGCGCACTGAAACAACCATCGTCGCGCAGAACGACGCTGTCGTCACTTATGGCAGAATCAAGGTCAACATTTCCACGCGCCAGGTCTGGAGCTCGGGGAATCCCGTGGACCTGACCTCGATGGAATTTGATCTGCTCGAACTGCTGATGCGCTCGGCAGGCCGCGTCGTTTCACGCGATGAGATCACCGCGGTGCTTTTCGAGCGCGAGGCGACGCCTTATGATCGTTTTTTGGACGTGCATATCAGCCACCTTCGCAAGAAGCTTGCGGGTGGACGAAATCTGATCCGGACGATTCGGGGAGTGGGCTATGTCTTTACTGGAACGGCTTGAATCGCTGCCCGTGAAGTCGCTTTACATCGGGGTGCTCATCGTGATGATCTGCACCCTCTCGCTCTCCTTCCTCGCCTTTCATCTCATCGCCGCGCACGTGCAGAAGATCGAGATCGACCCCACATTCGACAAGTTCGACCAGTTGCAGCTCGAAAGCGCGATCGACGAGTTTCAGAGCGGCGGCAGGCCGGCCTTGCACGGCTATCTCGCAGGCCTTGACCGCATCTTTGGCGGAAGGCATTACCTGCTCGATGCAAAGGGCATCGACCTGGTGACCGGAGATAATCAATCGAGACTCCTGCCGCGGCCTCCGGCAACAAGCTCCCGCCTTCGCACACACGGCCGCTGGATCGTGACACGCGAATCAACCGACCGGCAGCATTGGTTCGCAGGCGAAGGTGAGTTGGGGCGCCCACAGACGCGAACCTTCCTTCCCTACTACTTTCTCGTTATCGGAGCCACGGTGGTACTGTGCTGGATTGCCTCCATCGGCGTGGTTTCGCCCATTCACAAAATTGCTGCCACCATCGCGCAATTCGGAGACGGCAACCTTTCGGTACGGGTGCAGACCAAGAGACACGACGAGATCGGGCAGCTTGGGCGCTCGTTCAACCGCATGGCTGGGCGGCTGGAGCGCCTGATCGTGAGCGAGCGCCGACTGCTCGGCGATATCTCGCACGAGCTGCGCTCGCCGCTCGCGCGCCTCAAGTTTGCGGTGAAGCTGGCAAGGACCTCGCCGGACAGCAACAGTGCTCTCGATCGCATCGAGCGCGACGTGAACCGCATCACTTCGCTGGTGGCGGATATCGTGGAGATCACCACTATTGAAGGCAATCCGACGATGCGCGATCTCACCAGCGTCAATGCCCGCGAGGTGGTTGACGAAGTCGTGCGGGATTGCACTGTGGAAGCTCAGTTTCGCGAGTGCTGCATCGCGGTGAAGAGCGAGCTTGCGCACGAGGCGCGCGGAAATCGCGAGCTGTTGCGCAGGGCGGTTGAGAATGTGCTGCGCAATGGCATTCGCTATTCTCCCAAGCAGTCCACGATTCAGATCACGCTCGAAGAGAACGAGACCCACGCTGTGATTGCCGTGCGCGATTTTGGACCCGGCGTTCCAGCAGATGCGCTCTCGCGCATCTTCGACCCTTTCTTTCGCGTCGAAGAGGCGCGTGAGACGAGCAGCGGCGGCACTGGCATGGGCCTCTCCATCGCCAAACGTGCGATACAGGTGCATCGCGGAACCATCGTTGCGGAGAATGCCCTGCCCGGATTGCGCATCTCCATCCAGATTCCTCTTGCCGCGCAAACTGCTTCATACGAGCACGATAGTGCGCGGAATGCGGAAGACTCGAAGGCGCTTAAGATTTCTTAAGCTGAAATTGCTCGACAACCGTGTGTAATGTTGTCAATGCCTTCAGCAGTTAGTGGCTCCGTACGGAGGCATACACAAAGGAGATTCCATGAAACGTGCCTTCGGATATGCCCTGCTTCTTGCATCGTTGTCGGTGCCTGCATTCGCCGCGAAGAATTCACAGAGCGTGACCATCGGCTCGGCGGTGAAGGTTGGTACCACTGAACTGCCTGCGGGCGATTACAAGGTTTCCTGGACCGGTGCCGGATCTGCTGTTCAGGTGACGTTTGCACAGAAGGGGAAAGCCCCTGTCACCGTTCCAGCAAAGGCCGTTGAAGAGAAGAATGGCCACGTCGGCACTACTACCAATCAAGTGGGCGGCGTCAATGTCCTCCAGTCCGTTCAGCTCAATAACCTCACACTGACGCTGACTGACAATTCCGCCTCGGGTCAGTAAAGCGATTACAGATTTCTCAGAACTTCCTTCCTTTTTTCATCCCCATCCGTTCCGTTGGATGGGGATTCTTGTTTCGTCCGCGCCGCGGTCATTTGGGTTCGCCGGTATCCACTTTCCTTCGCGTGTTTCTTCGCGTGTTTGGATCTGAAGAATGTGCGCCCAATGAGCTACCGGCTCATCCAACATGCCAAAAATGCGGGCCCCGACGCTTTCGGCATCGGAGCCCGTGGGTGCGGCGTTACGGCTGGCCAATCTAATCTGCGGCGCAGTAGCGGCGCTCTAATCTAATTTCAGGTCGTAACCGGGAGCTGTCGACGGTCCGCGGACCGGCCACCCTCCCGGGCAAACAGGTGGCCCGCCGATCGCGGGCCATGATACCCAGAAAAAGCTTAGACCGTGGCGAGCGAGCGCAGAACCTGGTCGATGTGCTGCTGCATCCGCTCTTCGGGCAGTGCCTCGATCGGCTGCGCCGGCGCGGCCGCAACCGGAACAGGTTGGGCCTGGGGACGGCTGGCTTCCACTGTGGAGCCGACTTCGACAATCAGCTTGAGGGCCGTAACGGCCTTCTCGATTCTTTCCTTGCGGACGCGAAGCTGCGCCAGCCGTTCGACAATCTGATCGATCTCTGCGCAGCCTGCCTCGTATGCTGCGCGATAGGTTGGGTCTGAAGTAACGCCGCTCATAAGTTGCCTCCAGCCCTGAGATTAGGGCGAAGTAATCTTTTAGGACATTACACAAAGGTGCAATTTAGAGGACCTTTGGTAGCAGTACCTGGGTTACCTCCTCCCGACCTAGGCCGCGCTCTCGCCCGCGAGCTTGGCTGGCGGTGGAATCCACGATATACTGAGGATTCGGCAACCCCTTGGGCTCCGCACGATTGCGCACCCGAAGCGTGGTTCCGGCTTTCGAGCCAAGATGGGGCGTCCTTAAGAGGCAACGGCCCGCACCGGTTGCAAAGCCCCGAAATAGAACAGATTCTGGAGTTTAGCAATGGCACAGATATGCGATATTTGCGGCAAGGGTCCGCAATTCGGCAATAACATTTCGCACGCTCACAACGTGAGCCGGCGTCGCTGGAACGTGAACCTGCAGGCTGTAAAGGCCCTGGTGAACGGCGCCCCTAAGCGCATCCGCGTCTGCACCAGCTGCATCAAGGCCGGCAAGATCGCAAAAGCCTAGCGCGCTGCCAGAAACCGCGCGACCACCCGCAAAGCAAGGATTCGCAACCTGACCCCGCCCGAAAGGACGGGGTTTTGTTGTGCCCGCGAAGGGGCTTGTTCCGCCCGAAGTCCTGTCAGGGCTTTGCCGCCGGCCCGGAGTCGGTTCCAGAGTCGGCCCCGGTTCCGGTTCCATCCCCGGTTCCGATCAGGGGATTCTCCCAGTCGAATATCTCTGCATCCAGGCCTCCCGGGGCCCATTGGCGCACCACTGTCTGTCCCAGCTTTCCCAGGGTCTGCTCAGCCTCGTTGTCGCCGGTCCAGCGCTGGTCAACATTGTCGAAAGTGAAGGCAGCAATCACAATCGGCCCATTTTTTGTTGAGATCAGGGCAACGTCGTTGCGCACTTCGTCCAAGGCCCCGGTCTTGTTGCCGATCGCCGATCCGTGCTCGCTCGTATCCATTGACTCGACGAGGCGCGGCAGGCTGTCTCTGTCCTGCTGGTTGCGCAGCATATGCAGAATTGCGCCGCAGAGCGGCCCATCGCCAGCCTTCGGCGTCCCACCATCAAGCGCGAGGCGGCAGGCCGCGATCCGCTCCATAATGGAGGCCATCTCGCGCGGAGTGGTCTTGCCCAGTCCGAATTGAGGCTGATCCGCTGGCATTGGCCCAGTGGCAGGAACATAAACCTTCTTGTAGAGAACCGTCTGATGAAGTCCGGCCGCCCGCAACGTCGCATTGATGTGCGCAAGCCCAAGCCGATCGATGGCCATATTGGTGGCAGTGTTGTCGCTGAGCACCACCATCAGCGTGAGCGTATCGCCAAGCGTCAGCGAAATGGGCGGCGTCAATTCGCCCAGCACACCCGATCCCGCCACCTGGTTCGCCTTCGTCAGCACAAGCCGCTCAGAGAGCGTCGCCTGTCCGGCGCGAATTTGCTCCGCAGCGTCAAGCAGGATTCCCATCTTGATCACGGAAGCCGTCTTCACCGGCAGATCCGGCGAGAGAGATGCCGTCTGCCCCGTTTTCAGATTGTGGGCAAAGAAGGCGACGTGCCCGTGATGAGCCTGCGCAATCGCCGCGATCTGGCTGTTGAGGGCGGCATCTTCCTGCGCTTGGGCGATCTGTAAGGCAAAAGCCACGACCGCCATGCCGGCGGCCGCAGCGCAGGCAAGGCGGAAACGAAGAAGGATCATGCAGACAGAGTAACCTGCCCGCGCCTCAAAGTTACTTCGCCTTCTCGAAGGTCAGCGAAGCGGAGTTGATGCAATAGCGCAAGCCCGTCGGGCCGGGTCCGTCTGGAAAGACGTGGCCGAGATGCCCGCCGCATCGGGCGCAAGTCACCTCGATGCGCCGCATGCCGAAGCTATTGTCCTCGTGCTCCGCGATCGCCTTCGAGTCGGCCGGAATCATGAAGCTCGGCCATCCGCAGCCTGAATCAAACTTTGCCCCGCTCTGAAAGAGCAGCGCGCCGCAGCCTGCGCAGTGATAATCGCCCGTCTCGTGGTTCTGGGTCAGGATGCCCGTGAAAGGGCGCTCCGTTCCCTTCTCGCGCAGCACGTGATACTGCTCCGGCGTGAGCATCGCGCGCCACTCGGCCTCAGCTGCGGGTCATCTTGTCTTCAGCTTCGCTCATGGTCTTCTCGGTCTCATGCGTCATGCCTGTTGGATGTGTGCGGCGCCGGCGGAAAGATACGGCGCTCAAACTTCGGCGATCAAGCTCGATCTCGACCAGCGCATCCTTGGGCAGGCGCGCGACTTCAACGGTGGTGCGAGCTGGCGCCGCCGTCGCCGTCAGGCACAAGATACTTGCCGTAAACCGCATTCATGGCGGAGAAATCGTTGAAGTCCTTGAGAAAAACCGTGGCCTTCACCGTCTTCGCCAGGCTGCTGCCCGCCGCTTCAAGAATCGCCTTGAGATTCTCGAGCACGCGCGTCGTCTGCTCGGTGATGCCGCCCTGCACAAGCTGTTGCGTAGCCGGGTCGAGGGCGATCTGGCCGGCAGTGAATACGAGATTCCCCGCACGGATTGCCTGCGAATAAGGGCCGATGGCGGCAGGTGCGGATGTGGTGGTGATAACCGATTTGCTCATGCCACCGATTCTACCGGCCCGCGTCCCAACCAGGCGGACAGCCTCATCAGTGCCACGCCGCCAACAACGCCCCGAAATCAATAGCCCAACGAACCAATATCCGGCGTTGATCAGGAACAGCTTGAAAGGCCGGCTCTCATAGATGCCCTGCGCAAAGTTGGGAGCGGCAATGAAGCCAAACCATGCGAGGAAACCGATAAATGCGCCCCACCCTATCGTCGACGCGCCTGGACCAGATGACGAAATGCGCCAGCACCAGCGCAAGTATCAGGTCGCCGATGAAGGAAGCGATCATGCCGCCTATCAGGTCCTTCCGCTTGGAAGGATCGGGCGTAATACCCAGCAATGCCATCCAGGGTTTTGCGAAAAGCGCAGGCGAATACCAGATTGCGCCAAGAACCCAAAGAATCACGGCGGAACCGATGATGGCCAGGTGGTTCAGATGATGATGAATGTGTTCCAGGGAACTGCCTCCTCTGCGATAGGTCGAAAACCGGGAGGGGGACCGGGTTTGACTCTCATGCCACGGGTGAGTCGCTGTCAAGGGAGAATCTTAATCGCGCTAAACGGGCGTCTTCACCCCGGCTCTGAGCATCTCGATGGCTTTGGCCAGGCGCCTGGCACGGGTCTCTTCCTTCTTTGCCTCGGTGATCCAGCGGCAATACTCTTTGCGATTTGTGTAGCTCAGCTTCTCGAAAACCGGCAGCACGCCTTCCTTCTTCATCAGCTTCGCGAACTCCGCGGGCACCTCGACGGTCCGTACCGTTTCGTCGCGCTCGACAACAACTGCTGACCGTGTCACCCGGGCCCTTCCCGATCTTTTCCGAATCGCCTTCAGGATCGGAAGCATGTGCTCCGGGCGACCGTACTTCACCATGGTTCCCGTGTACGGAACGCCGTCGAACGAGACCTTCACCGGCACCTGTCCGCGCGTGCCGAATTCTTTCTCGATGTCGTAGGGAAAAAGGACGCACGCACCGCCGCCGCCCACGGACTCAATTGTGGCTTTGAACTTGTATTTCTTCATCGCTCGCAGCCTCGCGCATTCGGAACGAAAGAGTCGCAAATCAACTCTCCCATAGCCGGACCAGATGGCACAAGCAAATTGCGGAGCGTCCACAAAAACAAGATCCCATCCCTGCTTCGCGAGCAAGGATGGGATTCATTAGCTAACGCGCTGAGCTGCTAGACCAGCTTTGCGTCGAGGGTGATCTCGGTGTTGTTGGCGAACAGCTTCGAGATCGGGCAGCCGGCCTTGGCGTCTGCAGCGGCCTTGTCGAACGCTTCCTTGGTCGCGCCGGGAACGCTTGCTGTTGTGGTCAAGCGCAATCCTCGTGACCTGGAAACCCTCGCCCACCTTGGCCAGCGTGACGGCCGCGTTGGTCTCGATCTTCGTCGGGGTCAGGCCCGCGCCGCCAAGTTGCGCGCCCAGCGCCATGGAGAAGCAGCTCGCATGCGCCGCCGCAATCAGCTCTTCGGGGGTGGTGCCGGTGGTGGCGCCCTCAAACCGGGTGGCGAACGAGTAGTTGGCGTTCTTCAGCACGCCCGTCGCCGTCGAAATGGTGCCCTTGCCTTCCTTCAGTGAACCTGTCCAAACCGCACTTGCCTTGCTTGCCATAGTCCCTCCTTGGGGATTTCGGAATCCGGTGGTTTTCAGGGGGTTGTTGAACTGCGCCGCCCATGGGGAAACGGTCGGCGGCACATCGAGGTTGATGCTTCAGGCACCTGCCGCGATGACCCGCGCAGGCCGCCCACCCCTCCATGCTAATCTCTCACCCATGCTCCCGCAGAGGCCCACTGCCTTCGACGCCGAATTTTCGACCGGATTTCTCACAAAGTGGTGCGGCCTGCGGCCGTCGAAACCGAAGCAGCCGCGTCGACCATCACTGCCAGATCTGCCCCACCTGCAGCCACCGCCTCACCGGTCACCGCTGCAAGCTGGTCTGCACGCAGTGCGGCTACTACCTGAGCTGCGCCGACTACTACTGATCACGCGATCTTGTCGCGTCGCCCGCGAATCATGCGCCTACTTCGCCCTCCGTAGAGTCCGATCTCTTTCGCCTCGCTCGCCTTCCGCGCCGCTTCAAACTCATCGCCCGGCATGCCACTCGATCGGCTTCGTCTGCTCGCTGGCCAGCCAGCCGAGCACAAAGCCGAATCGCGCCAGCTTGGCGTTGCCGCGAAAATCCCAGTCGGCGTGGTACTCGTCTGAGGGCTGGTGATAATGATGCGCCACGTAGTCCTCGTACTGCGCATGGCCCCAGGCGTCATCGTGGCCTTCAAACAGCTCGCCCTGGTCGACCGAGAACGCCGGAATGCCCACGCGGGCCAGCGAGAAGTGGTCGCAGCGATAGTAGTGGCCGGCCATCGGATTGGGATCCGGCAGCAGCTCCAGGTCGAATGCCTTCGCCACCATCTCGACCGTGGGCCAGAAGTCGATGCGCTCCGCCCCGCCCAGGTTCACCGAGAGCGGAATGCCGATCGGCAGCAGCATGTCGTAGTTCAGATCGAGCGCAATCTGCGCGGCCGGCACCGGCGGATGCATGCCCAGATACTGCGAGCCGAGCAGGCCCTGCTCCTCCGCCGTGACCGACGGCAAAGTACACATCGTGCGGCGGCGGCTGCGTGGACTGCGCGAAGGCGCGCGCCATCTCGAGCAGAATGCCGCAGCCGGTGCCGTTGTCCGCGGCGCCGTTGTAGATGTTGTCGCCCTTGGCGTCGGGATCGATGCCGAGATGATCGTAGTGCGCCGTGTAGAGCACCGCGTTGCCGCCTGAAGCCGCTCCGGGAACACGCGCCACAACGTTGGCGCTGACATAGCGGCGCACGCTGCTCTCAATGTTGCGCGCGCAGCCGCACCGGCAGCTCAACGGCGTGAAAGCCGCGCTTGCCGGCGCGATCGATCGCCTGATCGAGGTCGCCCAGGCCGGCCAGGGTGAACAGCTTCTGCGCCACGTCGTGCTGGATCCAGGCGGCGGCGCGCAGCGTCGCCGAGGGATCGCCCTGGCCAGATAGCTCTTCTCGATTGCCTGCGAATTGCGCACCACCTCCCAGCCGTAGCTCGCCAGATCGGTGCGATGAATGATCAGCACGCCCACCGCGCCGCGCCGCGCGGCCTCCTCATACTTGTAGGTCCAGCGGCCGTAGTAGGTCAGCGCCTTGCCTTTGAAAAACTTCTCATCGTCCGAAGGCGGCTCGTTCACGATGACCAGCGCAACCTTGCCCTTCAGGTCCACTCCGGCATAGTCGTCCCAGTTGTACTCGGGCGCGTGAATGCCATAGCCCACGAACACAATGGGCGCGTCGATCGCGGCCTCGGTCTGGCCCGTCTCATCCTTCGCGACGATCTCGGAGCCGTAAGCGAGATCGACCGGCGCGCCCTGCGCGGGCACAAACGCGAATTTCGTCTTGTCTTCATCGGTGTGCACCGCGAAGAGCGGCACCTGCTGGAAATAGGTGCCGTTGTCGCCCGCGGGCTTAGCCCGTCGAGCGCAAACTGCGTGGCGATGTACTCGGCAGCCAGCTCGCCTCCGCGCGTGCCCGGTCCGCGGCCTTCGAGCAGATCGAGGGAGAGAAAGCGCACGTGCGCGCGAATCTTCTCAGGATCGATGGACGCGGCAGCATCGCGCGCCGCAGCGGGTAACCCGGCAACGGCGGGCACCTTCGCAGCCTGCTGCGCGTAGAGGAATGGGGACGCCAGGAAGACAGACGTAAGAACCGCATGGGCTCGACGAGTGGGCATGATTTCTCCGCGAAGCTTCAGCGTACCGCCGCCATCGCCTGCAGAGCAATGGGCCCGGGAAAAAGATGCGCGCGGGTAAGAACCTTGCGGGCCAGCCCGGTGAGCGCCATCTCCTTGCGCGGGCCAGCGCAACCCAGCAGCGCCGGCCCTCACGCACAGTGAGCCCCCACGTCGTCCTCAGACACTGCGCGGACGCGCACATAGTAGTTCGCCTGCATGATGGCGTGGCGCACCGTCATGCGCAGCTCGGCGTCAGGCACCGCCGCTTCGCGAAGCGCCGGCAACTGCCACAGGCCCGGCATCACCGAGTTGGATCGGCGCGCTGCTCGAGCAGCACCTCTGCGGCCGTGCATCGCCGGGGCCGCGGCCATCCCGCAGCACCAGCGCACGACCATCTCCCGGCTCAGCATGCGCGCGCCGCGGCTGCGTCTTATGTTCGCCGCGCGTGGCGCACTCAGCCGCCACGCGGGCACACCAGGCACTGCGGACTGCGCGGCGGGCAGACCGTTGCGCCCAGCTCCATCATCGCCTGGTTAAAGTCGCCTGCACGCCTTGGATCGACAAGCTCATCGGCCAGTTGTCTCAACCCTGCGGCGCAGCGCGCTTCCGGTCGTGCTCTCGTCGGCCGCCCAGCCCTCCATCCGGCAGAGCACGCGCTCCACGTTGCCATCCACCACCGCCACGCGCTCGTCGTGAGCGATGCTGGCAACCGCCGCCGCAGTATAGGCGCCGATGCCCGGCAGCAGCCGCAGCTCGGCCGCCGTCGCAGGCAGCCTCCCCCGCGCTGGCTCACCACGAACTGCGCCGCCTTGTGCAGCATGCGCGCGCGGCGATAGTAGCCCAGCCCGCTCCACAGCGCCAGCACCTCCTGCTCCTCTGCCGCGGCAAGAGCCGCAGCGTCGGAAATCGCTCGAGGAATGCCTTGTAGCGCTCGATCACGACGGCGACGCGCGTCTGCTGCAGCATGATCTCCGAGACCCAGATCGCATAGGGGTCGCGGCTGCGCCGCCAGGGCAGGTCGCGCCGGTTGGCGTCGTACCAGCCCAGCAGATCGCGGCGTATGCGCTCCGTTTTCGATCCTGCGCTTTCACGGAGGAACATCGGGTACAGATTAAGGCATTTTGCGCGCCCGGCGCGGTCCAGCCGCAAAGGGGGCGTCCGGACGGATACCCCCACAGCGCCGACCTGAGCCACTGCCCGAAAGCCGAACAGCGCCCGTGGCAACTAAAGGCATAGACTTCGCGGCCGATGACCCATACAGGTAATCATGATGAAACGGTCCACCCTCTTTTCTCTTTTCGCCGCACTGCTGTGGGCGCCGGTCGCCATTTCGGCCGAGCAACCGGCCGAGCAACCGCACCTGGCGGATTCATCGAGTCGCGCTGCCCTCGCCGATATGAGATCCGCGAGCGGATCTAACGGCGCCGGTGATGGCGCAGCCGTCATGGCGTCCCATGCAAACCGCCCGCCTGACCTCGCATATCCACCCTTCTCGCGCATCGCCATCGGCGCGGGTGTCTCTGCCCTGGGAATCCAGGTGAGCGTGACGACAAATCTCAACAATCATCTGAACCTGCGCAGCACGGGAAGCTTCTTCAACTACACTGCCAGCAGTATTTCGACCAGTGGCTTCACCATCGACGGAAAACTGCATCTTGGTTCCGTGGGGACGTCGCTTGATGTCTATCCATTCGCTGGGCACGGCTTCCGCCTCAGTCCCGGGCTCCTCTTTCACAACACCAACGAGGCAGGAGGCACTTTTGTCGCGAATGGCGGAACAAGTTTCGAGCTGAATGGCTATACCTACTACTCGTCAGCCGATGACCCGGTTAAGGGTGACGGGGCGGCAGGCCTGCACAGTCAGACGCCTGCTTTTACGATGACCACTGGATGGGGCAACGTGATCCGCACAGCGGCAGGCACTTCTCATTCCCGGTAGAAATCGGCGCCGCCTTTGTGGCGCGCCCACACTGAACGTGGTGCTGACCTCGGGGCAAGTGTGCGACGCCAACGGGCAGAACTGCCTCAATGTGGCGACGGACCCCGATGTGCAGAGCAACCTGCGGGAAGAGATCGCCAAGGACGAAAAGAGCCTGGAACCACTGAAGACCTACCCGATCCTCTCGTTTGGCGTTGCGTACAGCTTCACGTTGCGGCGCAACGCTGGCTACCGATAACGATTCGTCGGCGCAGAGTGGTGCCCCTTTGCGTCACGCCAGCAGTTCGCCCACGATCCCCGGCGCGGCTTTCAGGGCAGCATCGATCTGCGCCTGGTCCTTGCCGCCGGCCTCGGCAATCTCCGGCTTGCCGCCGCCCGAGCCGCCCACCAGCCTGGCTACGGCGCCAACGAGTTTGCCTGCCTGGATGCGCTTCATCAATCCCGGCGTGACTCCCGCAATGATGGCGACCTTGCCTTCGGGCTGCGCTGAAGCGAGCACGACGACGCCTTCGCCGGCCTTCTGCTTGAGGTTGTCGACAAGCGTGCGCAACTGGCCGCGCTCGAGGCCGTCGGCGCGATGCACCAGGACCTTGACGCCCTTTACATCCGTCGCACGGCTCAGCACATCGTCGAGCGCGCCGGCGGCCGATTTCATGCGCGAGTCTTCAAGCTCGCGGCGCAGGCGCTTCAGCTCATCCTCCTGCGCAGCCATCCTGGCGCGCAGCGAGTCAGCAAGATTGCCGTCGGTCGATGGCGCTATCTGCGAGGCAAGCTGCGCCACCGCGTAATCGCGGCGGAAGGTGTGGAGCGAGCCGAGCCCGCTGATGGCCTCGATGCGGCGCACGCCTGAAGAAACCGAGGCTTCGCCGGTAAGCTTGAAGAGGCCGATTTCGCCGGTCGCAGCAGTGTGCGTGCCTCCGCAAAGCTCGGTCGAGAACCCATCGGAGAGCTTCACCACGCGCACCTTGTCGCCGTACTTCTCGCCGAACAAGGCCATCGCGTGATATTCGTTCACGGCCACGT
>CAVRAK010000019.1:0-10507 GCA_963718885.1 uncultured Acidobacteriota bacterium | reverse complement strand
TTTCACGAGAGCCTGCAAGCCGCCAACGCCCATCACGCCGGGCAGGGTCGAGCCGGGAAAGGAAGGAAGCGTTCGCGCGCGCCGGTGGCGACGATCAGCACGCCGAAACGCGAGGTCTCGGAATTCGCCGGCACCTGGATACGCAGGCATTGAGGCGCGGGCGCCGCGACGACGCGACAGCCGGCGAAGAGCGTGCAGCTGTTCCGCGCAGACGGCCGCTCCAGTGGAGAAAGGTCTCGCCGTGGGGATGGGAGGCGGCGGATGCGGCGTGAAGACCGCGCCAGATCTGGCCCGCAGGACCAAGGTTGTCGTCGAGGAGAGCAACGTGCAGACCGCGCTCGGCGGCAGTGACGGCGGCCGCGATTCCACCGGGGCCGGCTCCGACGACGATGAGGTCGAAGGAGGCTGTCATTCTGTAACCACCTGCATGCCCGCGGCGCAAAGCACCTGGCAGGTGCGGCGATGAGGAATTCCGTCAATTGTGGCGCGGCACTCCATGCAGATGCCCATGCCGCACAGAGGCGAACGCGGCCCGCCGCGCGCTGAGAGGCGGCACGCTTCACCGGCCGTCAACATCGCGGCGGCGACGCTGGTTCCCTCGGCAACCTGAAAGGCGCGCCCGTTGATAGTGATGGACACAAGTGAGGGCACGGCGGGTGAGGAATCCGGTAGATGCGCGGGCGTGGCGGCTTTTATGGTAGTCACTCTTTGGTTGCACAGATCCTCGCGGGCAAATACGGGCGGATTTGCGCACAGGCGCGGGGCTCCGGCCGCTTCATCCTTGAGGTCAAAGATCGAATGCAATTTAGTATACAATTCTTGCGATCTGCAAAAGCAAGGATTTGGTTCTGAGCCCTGCATGCCGGAGCGTGCTCTGCGCGGGCGGGCGCGCGGAGCATTTCCCCCTGGAATCGAGAGGCTGATGATGCTGAGATTGAGAACCGGATGCGCGCTAGGCGTGCTGCTGATTGCGGCGGGCGCGACCAATGGCCAGAGTGCGGCGGGCCCAGGCGACGCGCAGGACTCGATGCCGACCGTTGTGCAGCGGTTCAGCGCCGACTGGGATGCGCTGGACCGCTCGTACACGGTGGAGATTTCGCCGGAGCGTTTCAACCGGTTCGAGAAGTTTTATGCCGACCAACAGGCGCAGCTGGATGCGATGCCTTTTGACCAGTTGTCGAAGGAAGACCAGATCGACTACCTGGCGCTGCAGAATCGCATTGCGTCAGACCGGCATCAGCTCGCGATCCGCAAGAGACAGGTTGACGAGATGCTGCCTCTGCTGCCCTTTGCGCAGACCATTGAAGCGTTCATGGAGACGAAGCGGCGCATGCAGAGGCCCGACGCGGAGAAAGATGCCGCAGCGCTCTCCGCAATGGTGCAGGAGATGGAGGCGGCGCGCAAGAAACTGGAGCCGAGTGCCTCGCACGCGTCAAAGGTCGACCCGGTGGTTGCGAATCGCGCCGTGAACGCCACGGACGCATTGATTGCCGCGCTGCACGATTGGCACGGACAGTACAGCGGCTATGATCCGGCGTTTACCTGGTGGGTTGAGCAGCCCTATAAGGATGCAGACGAAGCGCTCACCAAGTACAGGGATTTCTTGAAAGAGAAGCTGGTAGGCATTGCGCCCGACGACAAGACCACGGTGATTGGGGACCCCGTGGGGCGACAGGCGCTGCTCGATGAGCTCTCAGACAACATGATTCCCTACACGCCCGAGGAGCTGATAGCGATTGCGCAGACCGAGTACGACTGGTGCATGCGCGAGATGCTGAAGGCGTCGCGCGAGATGGGCTATGGCGACGACTGGCATGCGGCAGTTGAGAAAGTGAAGCAGATGCATGTTGCGCCGGGCGAGCAGCCCGAGCTGATCCGCAAGCTGGTGGTGGAGGGCAGCGACTTTGCGAAGCAGCACGACCTTGTCACCGTGCCGGCGCTGGCCGATGAGAGCTGGCGCATGATCATGATGACGCCGAAGCGGCAACTGGTGAATCCGTTTTTTACCGGCGGCGACGAGCTTAGCGTCTCGTTTCCAACGAATACGATGACGTTTGAGCAGCGCGAGATGAGCATGCGGGGAAACAATATCTACTTTTCCCGCGCGACAGCATTTCACGAGATGATTCCCGGACATTTTCTGCAGTTCTACATGGGCGAGCGATATCGACCCTATCGCGGCGCCTTTGATACGCCGTTCTGGGTAGAGGGCAACGCGTTGTGGTGGGAGATGCTTTTCTGGGATAAGGGTTTTGACCGCACGCCGGAGGAGCGGGTGGGCGCGCTGGTGTGGCGCATGCATCGCTCGGCGCGCATTCTCTTCACGATGAACTATCACCTGGGACGGTGGAGCTCGGCGCAGTGCGTGCAGTACCTGATCGACCACGTTGGCTTTGAGCCGGATAATGCTGTGGCGGAAGTGCGGCGCTCCTTCGACGGCTCAGTGGGCCCGCTCTACCAGAGCGCCTATCTGCTGGGCGCGCTGCAGTTTCGCGCCATGCATCACGAGCTTGTGGATAGCGGAAAGATGACGGACCGGCAGTTTCACGATGCGATTCTGCACGAGAACACGCTGCCGGTTGAATTGGTGCGCGCCGACCTTGAAAACCAGAAACTGACGAGGGAGTTCAAGACGAGCTGGAAGTTCTACGGCGAACATCCGACGCATCCGTAAGCCGCATGCGCGGCCTGCGTGATGCGAGATTCCCTCGGACGGATTAGACCGCGCAAAATACGCTGACCGGGAGCGCGAGCGATTTGCGTCCCTCGGCTACCCGGTCAGACTGAGTGAGGCGCCGATTCAGGCGCGGGCTGCGAGATCGAAGCGATCCGCGTTCATCACCTTGGTCCAGGCAGCAACGAAATCCCGCACGAAGGCCTGCTGGGCATCGCCGCTGCCGTAGACCTCGGCAACAGCGCGGAGCTGCGAGTTTGAGCCGAAGAGCAGATCGACGACGGTGGCGGTCCACTTAGGCTCGCCGGTCTTGCGATCGAGGCCCTTCAGCACGCTTTCATCGTTCTCGGACTTCTGCCACACGGTGCGCATATCGAGCAGATTGACGAAGAAGTCGTTGGTCAGCGCCCCGGGCCGCTTCGTCAAAACGCCGTGCTGCGATTGGCCGTAGTTGGCGCCGAGAGCACGCAATCCGCCGATGAGGACCGTCATTTCAGGAGCGGTGAGGTTGAGAAGCTGCGCCTTGTCGATGAGCAGCGCCGCGCTGGCCCCATTGATTCCCTTGCGGGCGTAGTTGCGGAAACCGTCTGCGAAAGGTTCGAGCACGGCGAAGGAAGCGACGTCGGTCTGCTCGGGCGCGGCATCGGTGCGGCCGGGGGCGAAGGGAATCTTCACGTCGGAACCGGCCTTCTTGGCTGCGGCCTCGATGGCTGCGTCGCCACCGAGCACGATCAAGTCGGCGAGTGAGACTTTCTTGCCGTCTTTCTGCGTGCCGTTAAAGTCCTTCTGGATTGCTTCGAGCTTCGCAATCACTTTCGCGAGTTCAGCAGGCTGGTTCACTTCCCAGTCTTTCTGCGGCGCGAGGCGAATGCGCGCGCCGTTGGCGCCGCCGCGCTTGTCACTGCCGCGGAAGGTCGAAGCCGAAGCCCAGGCAGTGTTGACAAGCTGCGAAACAGTGAGACCTGAGGCAAGAATCTTTGCCTTGAGCGCTTCCGCATCCTGATCAGTGATGAGCCGATGATCGACTGCAGGAACCGGATCCTGCCAGATGAGCTCTTCTTTCGGAACGAGCGGGCCGAGGTAGCGCGCGCGGGGGCCCATGTCCCGATGAGTGAGTTTGAACCAGGCCCGGGCAAAGGCGTCGGCAAACTCGGCAGGGTTCTCCATAAAGTGGCGCGAGATCTTTTCATAGGCTGGATCGACACGCAGAGCGATGTCAGAGGTCAGCATGAAAGGATCGTTGCGCTTGCTGGCATCGTGCGCGTCGGGAATGGTGCCGGCGCCGGCGTTGTTCTTGGGCTTCCACTGGTTCGCACCGGCAGGGCTCTTGGAGAGCTCCCACTCATAGCCAAAGAGAGTTTGAAAGAAACTGTTGTCCCACTTGGTCGGCGTGGGTGTCCATGCGCCTTCGAGGCCGCTGGTGATGGTGTGCCCGCCGACGCCGGTGCCGAAACTGTTCTTCCAGCCGAGGCCCATCTCTTCGACGCCAGCGCCCTCGGGCTCGGCGCCAACATGCGTAGCGGGAGCGGCTCCGTGGGTCTTGCCGAAGGTGTGGCCGCCGGCGATGAGAGCGACCGTTTCGTAGTCGTCCATCGCCATGCGCGCGAAGGTTTCGCGAATGTCGCGCGCAGATGAGATTGGATCAGGGTTGCCGTTGGGACCCTCGGGGTTCACATAGATGAGGCCCATCTGCACGGCAGCGAGCGGATTGGCCAACTGGCGGTCGCCGCTGTAGCGCTCGTCGCCCAGCCACTTGGCTTCCTCGCCCCAGTTGATGTCTTCGGGTTCCCAGACGTCGGCGCGGCCGCCGCCGAAGCCAAAAGTCTTGAAGCCCATGGATTCGAGCGCGACGTTGCCGGCGAGAATCATCAGGTCCGCCCAGGAGAGCTTGCGGCCGTACTTCTGCTTGATGGGCCACAGCAGGCGGCGCGCCTTGTCGAGGCTGACGTTATCGGGCCAGCTATTGAGCGGGGCGAAACGCTGTGTTCCTCTGCCGCCGCCACCGCGGCCGTCGTAGATGCGGTAAGTGCCCGCAGAGTGCCAGGCCATGCGGATGAAGAGCGGGCCATAGTGGCCGTAGTCGGCCGGCCACCAATCCTGCGAATCCGTCATGAGAGCGTGGAGGTCCTTGATGACGGCATCGAGATCGAGCTTCTTGAATTCTTCGGCGTAGTTGAAGTCCTCGTCCATGGGATTGGACAACGAGGAGTTCTGATGGAGAGCTCCGACGTTGAGCTGTTCCGGCCACCAGTCGCGGTTGCCTCTGACCCCTGTATGCTTGAGCGTGTCGCCCGAGAACGGGCACTTGGATTCGCTGGACATATTGACTCCTGTCTTCCTCAACAATCTTTCGCTGTTTCAGTATAAGAGTTGGGCCTCGATTGGAACGAGTGATCGTATCTATGATGTCCATAGCCTGCGGCAATCAAAGTACGGACCGTGCCGGGAAGCTGGCACGACTGGAAGACGCCTATGATCTGTTGATTATTGGCGGAGGAGCGACAGGGCTGGGCACGGCCGTTGACGCGACGACGCGAGGCTACAAAACCGCGCTGGTCGAGGCAGGAGACTTTGCGCAGGCAACGTCAAGCAGGGCGACGAAGCTTGTGCACGGCGGCGTGCGTTATCTCGCGAGCGGCCAGATGCATCTAGTGTATGAGGCTCTGCGCGAGCGGAAGCTGATGATGCAGAATGCGCCCCACCTCGTGCATCCGCTGGCCTTTATTACTCCGGCCTATTCCTGGTTCGACATTCCATACTTCGGAGCGGGATTGAAGCTGTATGACCTGCTCTCAGGAAGCTCTTCGATGGGGCCGACAAAGATTCTAAGCGCGGAAGAGACGCGGCAACGCATTCCCGGGATACAGGAGAAGGGGCTGAAGGGCGGCGTGATGTACTACGACGGGCAATTTGATGATGCCCGCTTTGCCCTGGCTTTAGCGCGGACCGCTGAAGACCGCGGCGCACTGGTTCTGAACTACGTGCGCTGCACGGCGTTGCTCAAGACAAGCGGAAAAGTGGATGGGGCAGTGCTTACCGATGTTGAGACGGGAAATACGTTTCGCCTGCGGGCGAAAGCGGTGATCAACGCGAGCGGCATTTTTTCCGACTCGGTGCGACGGATGGACGACGGCTCGGTTCCGAATCTGCTTGCTGTGAGCCGCGGGACGCATATCGTTGTGGGCTCCGCGGTGCTGGGGAAAGATACGGCAATCGTGGTGCCGAAGACAGGGGACGGCCGGGTCGTCTTTGCGATTCCGTGGCGAGGGAGCGTGGTGATCGGCACGACAGATGTGCCTGCGCAGGGTGTCGAGATGGAGCCGGGTCACGACGCAGCGGAGATCGACTATCTGATGGACACGATCAATCCTTATCTTGCCCGGCCCATCACCAAGGCGGATATCATGAGCGTCTTCTCGGGGCTGCGCCCGTTGATAAGGGGAAACGCGGCGACGACGGCGAAGCTCTCCCGCGAGCACTCAATCGAGATGTCAGAGAGCGGCATGGTCACGATCGCCGGCGGCAAGTGGACGACGTATCGCCGGATGGCCGAAGACGTAATTGACTTCGCGATCGGCGAGGGGCTGCTGGATGGGCGGCAATGCGTGACCGCGACAATCAAGTTGCACGGCGCGAGCAAATTGCACGGCGCGAGCAATGCGGACGCCCGATTTGCGCAGTACGGAAGCGACGCTGCGAAGATTGTCTCGATTATGGATGGGGATCCGGAGATGTCGACGAGTCTCGATGAAGCTCTTCCTTTTGTCGTTGCTGAAGTCGTGTACGGAGTGCGGGAAGAGATGGCGCGCACGGTAGAGGATGTGCTGGCGCGCAGGACGCGAGCGCTCTTTCTGAATGCGCGGGCGGCGCAGCGAGCGGCTCCGCTGGTTGCAAGAGTGATGGCCAAAGAGCTTGGGCGCGATTCCGCCTGGGCGCAACGGCAGACAGAGTCTTTCGAGAAGATTGCGGGGGAGTTCTACGAAGTTTGACGCACGATGGAATCAAGCGGCAAGACCAGGCCAGGATGCCCGGCACGCGAGGAGGATCGATGGCGAAGATTCGCGCCGGGTGGTGCGGATTGGCAGCGGTCATGATTCTATCGGCCTGCACGGCCGTGGCACAGGCTCCAACGCAGAGCAGCGGAGCGGGAGCGCCACAGCCGCCGCTGTCGGGGCTGCCGGCTACCTTCAAGGGAACGCTGCCGTGCGCGGATTGTCCGGGCATCGATTTTGTGCTGGATCTGAAGGCTGACCATACCTATGCGTCGCGCATGACCTACCAGGAGCGCAATGCCCATTTTGATGACAGCGGGACGTGGAGCGTGGACGACACGGGCAAGGTGCTGACGCTGCACACGAAGAATGGCGGTATACAGAAGTATGCGGTGCGCGACAGCGAGACGCTGCGACCGCTCGACGGCGATGGGCATGAGATCGAATCAAAGCTGAACTACGCTTTGACGCGCGCGCCAGACTTTATGCCACTGAAAGACGCGGAAGCAATGGACCTCCGACTCGAAGACACGGAGTGGACGCTTGTGAAGCTTGACGGAAAGGCTGTGATCGCCGCGCCAAAGCCCGCGTATCTTCTGCTCAACTCCGCGAGCCATCGCGTGAGTGGCTCGGGTGGCTGCAACCGGCTGGTGGGCAGCTACGAGTTGGCAGGCAGTCGATTGAAGTTTGGACAGATGGCCAGCACGCGCATGGCCTGCGCCCAGGGGATGGAGACGGAGCAGGCGCTTCAGCAGGCGCTGGGCGAGGTGAGCACCTGGAAGATCACAAGTGGCAGGCTTGAGCTGTTCGACTCCGGTGGCAAGCTGCTTGCAACGTTTGAGCCACACAACAATTGAAGCGAGGGGAGAATTGCAATGACAGAGCGATTCGCGGGCAAGACGGCGCTGGTGACGGGAGGAACGGGCGGCCTGGGTCGCGCGGTGAGCCTTGCTTTTGTGAACGAAGGCGCGAAGGTTGTGGTGACCTACCGGAACAAGGCGGAGATGGATGCGCTGCGGGAGTCAGCCGGCGGAGCGGCCCCTTTGCTGGACGGGATGCAGGCTGACCTGACGGCGGATGCCGCGGCAGAGCAGCTTGTGAGGACGATTGCCGCGCAGCACGGGCGGCTGGATGTGCTGGTGAATGCGATTGGTGCCTACGCCGGCGGATCGAAGCTGTGGGAGACGATGCCGGCCGAGTTTGACAGGATGATGGCGCTGAACCTGCGGGCGGGTTTCGCGATTCTGCATGCGGCTGTGCCGGTGATGGTGAAGCAGGCCGGCGGTGCGATTGTGAATGTGGCCTCGCGGGCGGCTGTTGACCACGCAGGCAGCGCAGCGGGATACGTTGCTTCAAAAGCGGCAGCGGTGGCGATGCTCGATTCCCTGGCTGCCGATCTGAAGGGGACCGGCGTGCGCGCGAATTCAATTTTGCCGAGCATCATCGACACAGAGGCGAATCGCAAGGCGATGCCGAAGGCAGATTTTGCCCAGTGGCCGAAGCCGGAGGAGATCGCACGCGTCATTCTTTTCCTGTGCAGCGATGAAGCGAAGCTGATTCATGGTGCCTCGGTGCCGGTGTATGGACAGACTTAAACTAGCATCGTGGTGAGGCCGTGCGCTCACCCGAAGCCTTTGAGCGTTGTTTAATCGCTCTCGTTGATGCGCCCTGTGCACGTGCCGAAGCCGATGCGGGGAAGGCCTGGCTTTTGCGCAAAGGCCCGTAAAGTGACCTCGTCTCCGTCTTCGAGAAATATGCGCGTTTCGCCGCCGGGAAGCCGCAATGGAGAAGCGCGGTGCTTCATCTCGAGCAGGCAGCCTTCGGAACCCTCGTCCGGACCGGAGACGGTGCCGGTTGCAAGCAGGTCGCCGGAGCGCAGGTTGCAGCCGTTGCTCGTGTGATGAGCAATGAGCTGGCCGAGTGTCCAGTAAAGATCGCGGAGATTGCCTTGGCTGATGCACGCAGCGCTGATTCCCTGCCCGCGCATCTTCTGTGAACTGAGAGAAACTTCAAGCGTGATGTCGAATGCATCGTGACCGGCATTGGCGGAGGCAAGATAAGGCAGCGGTGCGGGATCGTCGGGCCCACGCGGTGCTGCGGCCACGCGATAGGGCTCAAGCGCATCGAGCGAGACAACCCAGGGCGAGATGGTGGTGGCGAAGCTTTTGGCGAGGAAGGGGCCGAGCGGCTGATATTCCCATGATTGGACGTCGCGTGCAGACCAGTCATTGAGCAGGCAGAGGCCGAAAAGGTGGTCCTCCGCGTGATCGATGGAAACAGGCGTGCCGAGCGGATTTCCCTCGCCGATGAACGCGCCGATTTCGAGCTCATAGTCGAGGGACCGAGTCGCAGTAAAGACGGGCTCGGACATCCTGAGTCTTGACCTGGCCGCTGGGACGGCGAATGGGCGTGCCGCTCACGACGATCGACGAGGCGCGGCCATGGTAGCCGATGGGAACATATTTGTAGTTGGGGAGAAGCGGATTATCTGGCCTGAAGAGTGAACCAACGCGCGTGGCGTGATGGATGGAGGCGTAGAAATCTGTGTAGTCGCCGATCTGCGCGGGAAGTTGCATGCTGACGTCGGTAATGGGCATGAGCAGGACGGCGACGCGCTCTTTGACGTTGGCCGCAGCCTCGTCTGCCGAGAGAAGAGACATGATGCGATGACGCAGCGCCCGAGACGACGCACGCCCGAGAGCCATGAGCGGATTGAGTACGGCGGCCTGACAGCCTTCAAGCAGCGGCTGCGGCAGGCCCGCGAAGAGTCCCGAGGCCGCACATGCGTGCAGATCGAGCACCTGATCGCCGATGGCGATGCCGATGCGGGCCGCGCCGCCGCGATAAGTGAAGACGCCGAAGGGGAGATTGGCGAGCGGGAAGTCGCTGCCCGGATCGTTTGCGGATGCAACCCAGCTTTGCTGATTCAGAGCCAACCGAGTGCCTCCAGGTCTGCAATTGGCTCCTCGAATGAACAGGAACCGAAGCTCAGGAAGAATTGCTGCCGCACCTCGCGAATCTGCTTCGTGCTGACGCGAAACGATCGGCAGGCGACGGAGTCAGCCGAGACATGCCACGCTGCGGAATCAGATTCATTCAGAAGCGCGAGGGCTTCTTCTTCATCTCCACCAAGGTAAATGAGCGCGGCCGCACAGAAGAAATTGAGGAAGCCGTGCATCGTGCCGCTGGGACTGGCCGGGGCATAAGTGAGGGGATGCTGTGAACGCAACGGATGATGGAGCCCGGCGGTCGCCTTGAAGGCGAGAGCACGGCCGGCAAGCGCGCGCAGCATGGCGACGACCGCGGACGGTGGGAAAGGCGCTGGCGACGACTCCGCCCATGCGGAGCTTGATGCGGGCGCCCGCCGACGAAGCGGCGTCGAGAGCGGCGCAATCTGGCGAATCCACCGGCACCTCGAAGTAGACGGAAGCCGCGGAAGGCAGGCGGCCGGTGATCTCTGCGATCTGCGCGGGATCGGCGCTCTTGATTTCGAAGATATCGGGAGCCGCATCGGCGCCGCGATCGTGCAGCAGCGCGGACCAATCGGCTGCCGGAGAGGCGCAGATGGCGAGGGGCATCCCGGCGAAGCCGGCGCCTCGACGCAGCGCAGATCGCGCAGGCGGGAGGCGTCGATCACGAACCTGCCGAGCGCAGCCGAGCGCGGCCTGCGGCGGTAGTCGAGGTAGCAGCGCACGGCGGCTTCAAGATCGAGATTAGCCGGAGGATAAGTGCCGGCGTAGTCGATGAAGCCGTCGAGCAGAGCGTCGATGGCGGTCATTTTTTCTGGCCGGCTTTCGAGCCATGCTTTGACCCGGTTGCAGCGTGCGATTCGGACTTTGAT
>CAVRAK010000018.1:0-47106 GCA_963718885.1 uncultured Acidobacteriota bacterium | reverse complement strand
GACCTCAGATGAAGGGATGAGCTGCTGCACGCACTATACTGATTCGCCATTCCGCTGTGAACTAAGAACCAAGAACAGCGAACTTTATATTGGAGCTTCTCTCCTATCCTTGACACCTCTCTTCAGCCCGATGTAGAAGAGGGACGCCCTCGACAGGAGGGGGCTACTATGCGTATGTTGCTTCGAGTTTCAATTCCCGTAGAATCCGGCAATGCCGCCGCCAAGGCTGGAACCCTCGGCTCCACGATCGAGAAAATCCTCGCCGATCTAAAACCGGAAGCTGTCTATTTCATGGCCGACGACAACGGAAACCGCTCCGGCTCGATCGTCTTCGACATGCAGGACCAGTCCCAGATTCCCGCGATCGCCGAACCATGGTTTCTCGCATTCAACGCGAAGGTCTCGTTCCGGCCCGTCATGACGCCGCAGGACCTCGCCAAAGCCGGCCCATCCATCGCGAGCGCCGCCAAACAATACGGCGACTAACGCCTCACCGGGCCACCGGGCTCCCCAAAATCCAGGATGAAACTACCGTGCCCGCGTGGAGCTCTGCGCAGGCGCGCAACGTATACTCTTGCTCGATGGCGGCCTGTCAGGCTCGCATGCCAGAGCTATGTACCTTTCCCCAACGCAAGAAACGAAGGAGAGAAAGTCATGAAATTCATCGTGTCGTGGAAGATCCCTACGGGTAGTGTTGTCGACGCAGAAGCGCGCTTTCTGAAGACAGGCGGAGCGCCCCCTGCGGGCGTGAAGATGATCGGGCGCTGGCACGGCATGAGCGGCGGAGGGGTTTTGATCGCCGAGACCGATAACGCGAAGCCGCTCTACGCCTGGCTGGCCGACTGGAATGACGTGCTGGAGTTTCAGACGACGCCGTGCCTGGAGGATGCTGAAGCTGGCGAGGTATTGGCGGCATTGAAGCGCTGACTCGCGACAGGGCGTACGCCAGATCCCGACAAAAGATGATCCGATCGCACCGGGCCACCGGGCTCCCTCAAAATCCAGAATGACACCCGCGCTGCGGCCAGGGCCCGCGGCGCATACGCCGACGTGCGCCCGAAAACTGTGAACGGCGAACCGCCAACTTTATACTGAAGGTTCATGTCCTACTCCTCCGCGATCGATCAGCTCAGCGCCATGGCCCCCGAGCTGCACACCCGGCCGGGCCAGCCGCGGCGCAAGTTTTCGCTCGAAGAGATAGGCATCCTGCTCGAAGCGCTCGGCAATCCGCATCGCCGCTTTCGGTCAGTTCTGATCGCCGGCACAAACGGCAAAGGCTCAACCGCGTCTACGCTCGCCTCGATTCTGCAGGCTGCCGGCCTGCGCACGGGCCTCTACACGTCGCCGCATCTCACCCGGCCGAACGAGCGTATCCGCATCAACGGCGATGAAATCTCGAACGACGCCTTCGCCTCGGCCTACTTCCGCGTGCACGACGCCGCACAGGAGCTCGTGGAGGAAGGGAGGCTGGCGCAGGCGCCGAGCTTCTTCGAGCATCTCACCGCCATGGCGTTTCTCTACTTTGCGGATGCGGGCGTTGATTTTGCCGTGCTCGAAGTCGGACTCGGCGGACGCCTCGATGCGACCAACATCGTTTCGCCGCTTATCTCAGTGATCACGGACATCTCTCTCGACCACACGGAGTGGCTGGGTCCAACCATCTCCGCGATCGCACGCGAAAAAGCCGGCATTCTGCGTGCGAATGGAACGCTGATCACGCTGCCGCAGCATCCTGAAGCCAACCAGGCTATCGGAGAAGTCGCCACGGCGCTGAGCGTCCACGCAGTGAGCGCGGTGCCTTACATGCCGGCGAGCGCCGCCGACGCGGACAACGACAATTACACGATCGAAGCCCTCGGCGCTCCGATCGAGATCGCCTCGCCGCTTCACGGCGCGCATCAGCACCGCAACATCGCTCTGGCGATCGCGACGGCGGTCGAGCTCGCCACGCATCACGGCCTTGCCATCAGGCCCGATGCTATTGCGAGCGGCATCCGCAATACGCGCTGGCCGGGCCGCCTGGAGGTCATCGAAGCGGCGGGCGTGAAGTGGATCCTCGACGTTGCGCACAATCCCGCCGGCGCGTGGGCCCTCCGCGCAGCGATCAGCAACTTTGCCCGGCATGATGCCTCTACCGCGCCGTCGACACTGATCTTCAGCTGTCTGCGCGACAAGCCCGTCACCGAGCTTGCACAGATTCTGTTTCCTCTATTTGACCGCGTCATCTTCGCGCCGATTCACTCTCCGCGCGCCACGCCGGTGCCCGATCTGCTGGCCGCCGCCGCCGCGACCGGAACGCCGGCGACGGCAGCGGCCTCGATCGGCGAGGCTTTGAGCCTTGCCGAGGAAGCGGCGGGCAGCAGCATCGTTGTCTCCGGCTCCGTCTATCTGGTGGGGGAAGCGCGGCCGCTGCTGCTGGCGCGCGCGGCCAAAAGCGAGGACCCTGCATGAGCCGGCCCAATCCCCTGCCGCGCATCGCCCGCTGGCGCAGCAACGTGCTGCGCGCGCCGTTCTTCTTCGCCTACACGGCACTCTGCGGAACCTGTTCTCTGGCCGTCTCGCTGTTCGACAAAAACGGCCGCCTGCAGCATCGCCTGGCGCAGCTCTGGGCGCGCGGCTGCGTCTCGATCGCCGGCATGCGCCTCAGCGTTCGCGGCGACGAGATTCTGCGGCAACATGCGGTGGCCGTCTACGCCGCCAACCATACGTCCTATATGGATACGCCGATCATCTTCGCCACGCTGCCCTTCCAGTTCCGCATTCTGGCGAAGAAAGAGCTGTGGACGATGCCCTTTATCGGCTGGCATCTCAACCGCTCGGGCCAGATCCCGATCGACACTACGGATGCGCACTCCACGCTCTCGAGCCTCGGCGCCGGCGTGAAAGCTCTTCGCGCGGGCATGCCTCTCTTTGTTTTCCCCGAGGGGTCGCGCACGCCCGACGGCGCGACGCAGCCGTTTCTCTCCGGAGCGGCATTCCTGGCGATTCGCGCCCAGGTGCCGCTGATCCCCATTGCGCTGAGCGGCGTCTACGACGTGCTCCCCATGCACACCGCGCACCTCTATCCCGGCCCGGTGACGCTGTCCGTCGGCGAGCCGATTTCGACGGCGGGGCTCTCCATTCGCCAGGCGGATGAATTGACGGCGCGGCTGCGCGCGGCGATTGAGGAGCTGCGCTCACCTTCTGTCACCCTCGTCGCCGAATCGCATCCGCAAATCCTGTCATCCTGAGCGGAGCAAAGAGCCTGCATTTGGGGACGCCGCAGACTTATCCCGCCTCTGCCCTTGCAGATCCGGTGAACGCTGAGAAGAGATAACTGATAACCGGCAACGCGCCACCTGTCACTTATGACAGTCGTCCTGATTCCGTTGGCGTAATAAGATACGACTCCTGAAGCGGCTGCGTGGATTGGAGCCCCTCAATGCGCGAATCGCACTCCCTCAAGGACTGGCCGGATGACGCTCTACTGGATTTACAACCTTCCGCTTTGGATCTCCGGCGCCTTGATACTTGCCGTGTTTGTGGGCTTTGGCCTGGCCGGCCTTTACGCCACTCGCCGCTGGGTGCGAAGCCTTGGCGAGGGAGACCATCTCTACAACCACGTCGTCGGCTTTTACCTGGCGGGCGTGACTGTCTTGTATGCGGTGTGTGCCGGACTGCTGGCTATTGGAGCCTGGGCTACCTTTGCCGAAACGCAGGCAAAGGTCGACCACGAGGCTGCCGCCCTTGGCGCTCTCTATCGCGACGTCGGCGCATACCCTGAACCGGCGCGCTCCATTCTGCAGAACGACCTGCGCACCTACACCCGCGCAGTGATCGACGTGGGCTGGCCGATGCAACGGCGCGGAATCGTTCCCAATAACGCGAGCCCGGTGTTGACCGACTTTCAGGCGCACTTTATGTCGTTTGAACCCAAAGACCAGAGGCAGGAATTCCTTGCGGCGGAAGCCTATCGCGCGTTCAACGACCTGACCGAAAGCCGAAGAGGCCGCCTCAACAGCGTCACCGCTGAAATGCCTGGCCCCCTCTGGGCCCTGGTGATTCTTGGAGCAGCGATCTGCATTGCGGTTACCTGGTTTCTGCACGCGGAAAGTTTCGCCATGCATTTCTGGATGACCGTGCTGTTCTCGAGCCTGCTGGGTCTGCTGATTTTTTTGATCGCCGTTCTCGATAATCCGTACAGAGGCAAGATGAGCGTCACTCCGGAACCGCTCGAGCGGGTCTACGCGCAGATCATGGTCCCGCCCGAATGAAGCTTGTGCGCGTTGAAGGGTGATATAAAGGCTCGAAGTCAGGAGCCGATTTATGTCCCGCTTCCTTCTCTACGCGCTCGCCGCGTGGCTGCTGGGCGCGTGCCCGCTGCTGGTTGCCGCCGACTGCGCGAGCCTGAAGACCCTCAACCTGCCCAGCACGCAGATCACGATCGCTGAAGCGGTGACGGCCGGAGAGCTGAAAATCGCCGACGCCGGCGCGCCGCTTGAGGGCCTGCCGGCCTTCTGCCGGGTTGCGGGCGAGCTTCATCCGACGAGCGACTCGGCGATCCGCTTCGAGGTCTGGCTCCCAGCCGATGGTTGGAATGGCCGTCTGCTTGGCTCGGGCAACGGTGGCTTCGCCGGCTCGATCTGGTATGCGCAGCTTGCCGGTTCGCTGAAGCGCGGCTTCGCCGTTGCAGCGACGGACGGCGGCCACCAGGCCGAAGGAACCGATGCGACCTGGGCCTACGGCCATCCCGAAAAAGTGAAGGACTTCGGCTGGCGGGCGCTGCATCTCACCACCGAACGCGCCAAGCAGATTCTCACTGCCTACTATGGCAAGGCGGCGGCCAAATCCTACTTCGATGCCTGCTCGGACGGCGGCCGCGAAGCCCTGATGGAAGCGCAGCGCTTTCCCGAGGACTATGACGGCATTCTCGCGGGCGCCCCTGCGAACAACTGGGCGGCCATGCTCACCGGCGGCGCCGGTTCCATGCAAAAGTTCATGGGCGATCCACGTGCGTACGTTCCTCCGCGCAAGCTGCCCGCGCTTGAGCACGCTGCGCTCGCCGCCTGCGATGCGCTGGACGGCGCGAAAGATGGCGTGGTCGCCGATCCGCAAAGATGCCACTTCGATCCCAGGTGCTGCTCTGCAAGAGCGGCGACGCCGCCGACTGCCTGACGCAGCCGCAGATCGACGCCGTGAAGGCGATCTATGCAGGAGCCACAGACAAGGAGGGCAGGCGGATCTTTCCCGGCTTTTCGATGGGCGATGAAACCGGCTGGAAGACCTGGATCACCGGCGAAGATCCGGGCGCCTCGCTCGGCTCCCGCTTCGTGCGCAACTACTTTCGCTACATGGTCACGGGCGACCCGAAGATGAACGTGCTCACCGCGCCGGTCGACGAGCTGCTGCAGCAGGCACGTGAGCGAACGGCGGCAGACCTTGATGCAACGAGCCCAGACCTGAGCCGCTTCGCCGCGCGCGGCGGCAAACTCATCCTCTATCACGGCTGGGATGATCCGGCGATCTCACCACTGAACACCGTCGCTTATGTTGCCAGCGTCGAGGAGCAGATGGGCAAAGAGAAAACCGGCGCTTTCCTTCGGCTCTACATGGTTCCGGGCGTCGAACATTGTTCCAGCGGCCCCGGCGCGAGCGCCTTTGGCCAGCTTGGCATTGCAACCGCCGCCGGGCCCAAATACGGCCTCTTCGATTCGCTCGTCAACTGGGTCGAGAAAGGATCGCCTGACGAAAATGTCATCGCCACCAAGTATGCGCCCGGCGCCGACGGCAAAATGAAGCCGGCCTTCACGCGGCCTCTCTGCGTCTATCCCAAGGTTCCGCGCTACACCGGCTCAGGCGATCAGAACGACGCCGCGAGCTTTACCTGCACGGCGCCGTGACCGTACGGCAAAAAGCTTTAGCCTCGATTACTGCGCGCTCGGCTTGAGGCGCAGAAAGCGTGCGGCATTGTTGTAGAGGATGTCGCGCTTCTCCTGCGGGCTCAGGTAGTCCGCATTCTGGATGATCGAAATCGAATACGCCATCAGGCCCGGCCAGCCGAGCTGATCGGTGCCGAACATCACGCGATCTTCAAAGCCGGCTTCGACGAGCCGTTGGATGTAACGGTTAACTTCCTTCAGGGGATAGCTCCAGATGAGGCCGGCCACATCGACATACACGTGCGAGTTGGCCTGAAGGAGCGTCAACATGTTGTCGATCATCGGGTAGCCCGCATGCATGACCTGCACGCGCAGCTTCGGGTGGCGCGCGAGCAGCTCCTCGAGCAGCAGCGGATTTCCCATCGATCCGCGGAAGTGCGGCGATGAGATATTTGCGCGCCCCGACCCGCCTGTTCCCATGTGGATCGCAACAGGAATATCGAGCTCCTCGGCGAGCGCGAAGTATTTATCCACCGAAGGATCGCTGGGGGACAGGCCCTCATACTGCAGGCCGATCTCGCCCATGACCTTGAAGCCCCCGGTGGTGAAATCCTTGCGCAGCTCATCGAGCGGCACCCTTCCGCCCGGCGTCATTCCACCGGCGGTGAACGAGGTCCCCGGAATCACGTGCCCCGGATACGCATCCTCCCACTTCTTAACGCTGGCGGGATCGCCGAAGATGACGGCCGTGACGTTCAGCCGCTTCATATCCGCGATCAAGTCCTTCATGTATTCGCCCTTCGGGGCGGGATACAGTGCCGGCGAGCACGATTCCTGGACCCAACCGAATCCCGCCTCTTTTGTTGCGGGATCGGAGGCCAGGAATTTTGGCGTGTTGGGACACATGGGACCGAGACCGGGAAAGCTGTCGTCCATGGCATGCTGATGAACATCGATGATGGGCTCGGGCTTGCCGTCGGTATTCTGCGCAAGGCACAGAACCGAGGCAGCCGCAAAGAACAGGACACTCGCAGCAAAGGCGCGCATTTGAACCTCAGAAATCAGTGGCGATAAAGTGCGAGAAACACGATAGCAGAAAGTGCTTACCGGAGGCCCCCGCGTCCCCGGTCCTTAAAAGGAGCGTGACTCCATAGCTGGCTCAGGGATATCATGGTGCCCAACTTTCTCGAGGTGTTCACCATGAGGACATACGTGGATGCGGCGGAGTCTGCGCTGCTCCGGCTTTGCTCCGCCTTACTTCTCGTATTGCCTTTGTTTACTGCGCACGGGCTTCTTGCGCAGGGCTGCCCGGTTGTCCATCATCCGGAACCCTCGCCCGCCGATACCGCATTCCTCGCGGGAAAGTTCCCTGAGGCGGCTGACCTTTACCGGAGCGCTCTGGCAAAAAATTCCGAACAGCCGGGAGCAGCCGAGGGATACGTTCACTCTCTTCTGCGGCAGCAGAAGGTGCTCGAAGCCGCGAATGAAGTTCAATCCCTGATCGGCAGCAAGCCGCCCTCGGCTTCGCTGCTGAGCCTGCGCGCAGAAGTGGAACTGCGCCAGGGCGAACCGTGGGCCGCCGCAAGCACGGCTGTGGCCGCGCTCAAGGTTGATCCCTGCAATCCGCGCGCGCTGCTGATTTTTGCGCGCCTCTCGGCGCTCAATTCACGCAATGCCACGGCGAAGAAACTGCTCGCGAGCGCCCATCGGGTGGATCCCGAAGACGTGGAGATTCGTTCTGCGTGGATCGACTCGCTGCCTGCCGCCGAGCGCATCGCCCAACTGGAGAGCGATCTCGCGGCTGCTCCCGCCGCCGAGATGGACAGCCGGCGGCTGCAGCTTGAGCAATTGAAAGCGTGGGCCGCCGCGCCGCATCCACCCTGCACGATGGTGTCGAAGCGCTCCCCGTCAGAAATTCCCTTCTCCACGCTCCGGACCGTGCAGGGCGACACCCAATTCCCCGCTCTCGACGTACAGATCAATCAGCACAACGCGCGCCTTGGGATTGACACCAGTTACAATCCCCGCCTGCCGATTGACGGGATGAGCGGAGTGCTCATTCTCAAGTCTGCCGCCGAAAAGATGGGACTAAAGCCTCTTTTCAAAAATATGGTGCCCGGCATTGGGTGGCAGGGGCCGCGGCCGGGATATGTTGCCTATGCCGATGAGATCTCCATTGGCAACATCGAGTTTCATAATTGCGCGGTGCAGGTGATGGAGCCCGACTTCTGGTCCGATGCCGACGGGATCATTTCCCTCGATCTCTTGTCAGACTTCCTGGTAACGCTCGACTACCCGAACCACAAGGTTCTGCTGGATCCGCTTCCGCCGCTCCCGGACAAGCCTGCCGCGGATGGCGCTATCGATCGCTACATTTCACCCCAGATGCAGGATTACACGCCGGTCTACCGCGCGGGCAGCGATCTTATCCTGCCTGTCGTGGCGAATCGCAAATATCCGATGCTCTTCCTCGTCGATACTTCCATGGGTTTCACGGAGCTGTCTGCCGAGGCGGCGCACGAGATAGCCGAGGGGCACAAGGACCCTCGCTATGAGGTAAGAAATTCCAACGGGCACATTGACTACCGCTTTTCAGCCGGCGACGTTGCCCTCTCCTTTGCCAACATGACGCAAACCGTCAATCACATCGGCACCTTCGATACAACAAGATTCACTCTTGACGGAGGCATGGAGATCGCCGGCTTCCTTGCAGATGCGACCCTGCGCCAAATGAAGGTGCACATCGACTTTCGCGACGGCCTCATAAAGATGGAGTATGACCCGCAACACCCCAATGTCTACGCGATTCGTTGATCGAGCCGTGGAAAAGCCACGCGCTCATTCAATTAGAAGTTCACGCCGCGTTGAAGGCGACGTTGAGCGGGCGCAGCAGAACGGCAAGATGCGCGCGGCCGCGGCTCACGCGCGACTTCACGGTGCCCTCGGGGATGCGCAGCTTCTTCGCGATCTCGTGATTGTCGAGCTCATGCAGAAACTTCATGCGGATGATCTCCCACATCTCGGGTGGAATTTTCTTTGCTTCCTTGAGCACAAAGCCGGTCATCTGGCTCGAAGCGGCCATTTCCAGCGGCGTGGGGCCGCGGTCAATCATCTCGCCCCCGGCAATGACGCCGGGTTCGTTCATCGCCTCGTCAATCGAGGCTGTCGCGCGATGCATGCCTTCGCGCCGGTAACGGTCGAGCGTCACATTGCGCGTGACCGCTGAGACCCACGCGCGCAGCGCGCCCCGCGCCGCATCGTAGGCGCCCAGGTTCGTCCATATCTTGAGGAACGCTTCCTGCATCAGATCTTCGGCATCATGCGCCGAGCGGGAGCGGAAATAGCAGATGCCGTACACGAGATCGCGATACTCTTCCACAAATTTCCCCCAGGCATATTCATCGCCGCTCAGGCATAGTGCAACAAGTTCATCGCTGTTCACGCCGGTGTTCATCGTCTTCATCTCCATCGCACACCTTATGCTTCAAGTAGACGCCACGGCCTGTTCGCAAGGGTCTTAAGATTTGTAAAAGCTCCCCGCGCGTGTATCTGCCCTTGAAGCCCATGCACGATAATTGCGATCAGGATGATGCAGACCGCACAGCCGCCGCTTGCCGGGATCCCCGCGGAGACCGGAAACGCCCGCGCCGCCATTCTGATTGTGGATGACGACGTGGAGCTGTGCCTGCTGGTGCGCGAATACCTCGCGCGCTCCGGCCACTCGGTGGAGTGCGTACACAACGGGCGCGACGGCCTGACGCGCGCGCTGACGGGCGCACACGACCTGATCATTCTCGACGGAATGCTGCCCGCCCTCGACGGCCTGGAGGTGCTGCGCCAGTTGCGCCGGCGCAATTCCATTCCCGTGATCATGCTCACCGCGCGCACGCAGGAAGAGGACCGCATCATGGGCCTCGACAGCGGCGCGGACGATTATCTGCCCAAGCCTTTCAGCCCGAGCGAGCTCTCCGCGCGCATCCGCGCCGTGCTGCGGCGCTATCGCGGCGCCAACCTCGCCGAGCCCGAGCGCCTGCAGTGCGGCACACTCGATCTGAGCCCCGCCACGCGCGTTCTGCGCATAGCCGGCGAAGAAGTCGCGCTTACGGAAATTGAATTTCAGATTCTTGAGCTGCTCATGCGCTCGGCGGGCCGCGTCGTCTCCCGCGATGAAATCTCGACCGTCCTTTATCAGCGTGAATCGACGCCTTACGAGCGCGGCGTCGATGTGCATGTGAGCCATCTGCGCAAAAAGATTGAAGCGGACGGCCCACAGCGTATCCGCACTGTTCGCGGAGTCGGCTACGTGCTCGCGGCGGAAGAGAGATAACCCATGCGATCGCTCTACTTCCGCATCGCCGTGACCTTCGCCGTCGCGCTGCTCATCACGATTTTCGCTTTGTTCGCGTCCTTCATCTACATCCTCATTCACATCAACGGCGGCTTCTATGAGGGCTCAGTGCGCCTCGAGCTCGAGCAGGCGCAGAAAATCTATGAGACCCACGGGCCTGGGCCCCTTGCGAGCTATCTCGCTGAAACCGACGCCGCGCTGCGCGGAAACCGCTATCTTATCGACACCAACGGGCGCGATGTGGTCACCGGCAAAGACTGGTCGCCGATGCTCAGCCTCAAATCCGACCACTGGGGCGGGCCGCCCAAGGTCAACGGCCGCCTGGTCTTTGTGCGGAACTCGAAAGATGGCCGCTTCCGTCTTCTCGTGATCACTCCGGAGCCAGTGGGCGGGCGGCGCTTCGGGCCCATCTATCTGCTGGTCTTTGCCGTCATCGTGCTGCTGGCGTGGACCCTCTCGGCGGGCATTGTTTCACCGCTGCGCCGTCTCGCCGGCACAGTGGATGCCTTCGGCAAGGGCGATCTTTCCGCGCGCGTCACGAGCAATCGCAAAGACGAAATCGGCGACCTGGCGCGCTCTTTCAACAGCATGGCCGCCCGCATTGAGACGCTCGTGACGGCCGAGCGCCGGTTGCTGCAGGATGTTTCGCACGAGCTACGCTCGCCCCTTGCGCGCCTCAGCTTCGCGGTCGAATTGATAAAGGACGCGCCCGATCCTGAGCCCGGAATCGCCCGCCTGCGGCGCGAAATCGACCGCCTCTCGCATCTTGTTGGAACTCTGCTCGACATGACAAGCGCCGAAGGCGATCTCTTTTCGCGCCGCATCACCTCCGTCGACGTCGGCCCGCTGGTCGAAGAGATCGTCGCCGACTGCCGGCTCGAAGCCGAAGCGCGGGGCGTGCAGTTGAAGACTGAAATTGTGGCGCCGGTCGCCGTGGAGGGCGAGCCCGAGTTGCTGCGCCGCGCGTTTGAGAATGTGCTGCGCAACGCGATCCGCTTTGCGCCAGCGGAATCGGCCGTAGAAATTCGCGTGGAACCGCAGGCGCAGAGCGTGACGATCAGCGTGCGCGATTACGGCTCCGGGGTGCCGCAGGATGCGCTCGCGCGCATCTTCGATCCCTTCTACCGCGTGGACAACTCACGCGACAGCGCCTCGGGCGGCGTGGGCCTGGGCCTCTCGATCGCACGGCGCGCGGTCCTGCTCCATCACGGGGCCATCAACGCGGAGAACGCCGCGCCCGGGTTGCGGGTCAGCATCACCATTCCCCGCTGACTTTCGATGCCCTGCCCCCGCAGGTAACGACTACATTTGCGCCCGGATCATTCAATCCGGAATCCACATAAAACAAGACGGGCGCCCCGATGTTTCCGGAACGCCCGTCTTTCCCCCTGAAACCCTGCTTACTCCTGCTGGTTTGTCGTGATGTTCCAACCGGCCGGAGGCGTGCCGCCCGTGCCGCCATCGTCAGCGCCGCCCGAGGACTTTACCTTTACGGCGCCGTACTCGAACTGGATATCCGTATACCGCGCCGGGTTCCCATTCTCTGCCGAGGAGCTCGCCGCGACCGTCAGCGACTGGATGGCCACAAGGGTGAAATCGAACTCGGTCGTCGATCCATCGCGGTCGCTCACCGTGAGCACGCAGCTCTGGAAGGGTTCGCCCTGCGCCGTGGGCAGCACCAGCGGTTGAAAGGCCGTCAGCGCCGCATGCACTTCCAGCGGCTGAGCCGTCACCTTGCCCGCGCCCGCGCCACCCGACTGCGACCCAATATTCAAAGCCTGCGTCAGGCCAAAGGTAAAGTAGCTGACATTGAACTGCACCGAGCTGCTCGATCCTGTGCAGCTCAGCGAACCCACCGGTTTGGCATATGCCATTGAACCGGCCGACAGCGCGAATGCGGTGATGGCGGCCAGAAAAGCTACTGCGACTCTTCATCAACGGAGACTCCCTTTAAAAAGTGTGATTGCAAACCGTCTTGCAGCATAGCAAGCACCCAGGGTTTCTCTTCGTCCCACTTTCGGGTCAATGCGGTTACTTAGGGAACGGGGCGGCTCGCCCGCAGTGCGGACCGTATTTACTTACTACTAATCACGGTCATTTACTGTCCGTAATTGGCCCAGACGCGCAGTACCTTGCCGGCTGCGCTCATCTGCATCACTTCGGCTGTCGTTCCGCCGCGCACGTTGTTGGCGTAGCAGGCCACGATGGTTTCGACGCCCCACAGCGTGTCCGTGAGGTCGAAGCGCAGACTGGGATAGGCCGCCAGCCCGCGCTCGAAATACGCACGCAGCGCCGACTTGCCCTCTACGCGGCCATCGTTTCCCACCAGGCGCGCAGCTACGGGAGAAACCAGCACCACGTTGTCGTCGTAGTGCTCCATGATTCGCTCAAGGTCGTGGCTGTTCCACGCCGCAACCCACTCCTGCACGAACCCGCGCGCAAACTCTTCCTGCAACGGCAACACGTTTCCCATGATCATAGGATTTTCGCGCAGCAGGGGCTTCTCCGTCTCGCATTTTGTTCCCAAGCGGCGGCCTCGCGTCGCGTTGCGAATTGCGAACTATGGATTGTTCTCGACCATCCGCTCGATTCTTCGGTCGGGAATGAGCCAGATGAGGGCGACGAGCACGTAAATCGCCTGGGCCATCCACCGCGTATAAAACGCGAGCGGAATGGCGATTGCATAGAGCAGAACCGAGAGCACGCCCTTGCGGTCGCGCCCGACCGCCTTGGCGAGCAGCGATTCATCCTTGTCCGCGCGGATCAACGTGTGCTCCAGGATCCAATAGGCGGTACCCGCCATCAGCAGCACCGCGCCATAGAGCGCTGTCGGCGTGGCCGCAAAGTGGTTCTCGCCCATCCATCCGGTGACAAACGGAAGCAGGGAGAGCCAGAAGAGGAGGTGGAGATTGGCCCACAGCACGCCGCCTGAAACGCGGCGCGCCGCCTGCAGCAGGTGGTGATGGTTGTTCCAGTAGATGCCGATGTAGACAAAGCTCAGCACATAGCAGAGCAGCACCGGCACGAGCGGCCGCAGCGCCGCCAGCTCCTCGCCGTGCGGAATCCGCAGCTCGAGCACCATAATCGTCAAAATGATCGCCAGCACGCCATCGCTGAACGCCTCAAGCCTGGTTTTGTGCATGCGGCCCCCGCTCTATCTATATACACGGCCCGACGCGCCGGCAGTGGCCAGCCCGTTTGGGCGCTTTTCTCGGCGATGGGGTGTACCGGCTCCAAATTCCTCGGGCAACCTGGCTGACGCCGGTTCTTCCCAGCCACTTGACATACCTAGTTTGCTATGCCTAGTATTCTTTATACTAAGTTGGCTAGGGGTTAGGAATGGCGAAGAACGATTTGCAGGGGACGCTGGATCTGCTGGTGCTGAAGACGCTGGCGCAGAACGGGGCGCTGCATGGATATGGGATTGTGCTGCATATCCAGAGCGCGTCGGGAGAGTTGCTGCGGGTGGAGGAAGGCTCCCTGTATCCGGCGCTGCACCGGATGGAGCAGAGCGGGTGGGTGGCGTCGGAGTGGGCCGTTTCCGAAACCAACCGGCGCGCGAAGTATTACCGGCTGACGGTGCAGGGGCGGCGGCAGTTGCAGCAGGTGGAGGAGAGCTTCGACCAGCTTGTAAAGGGCGTGCGCGCGGTGCTGCGCTACGCATAGGAGGATTTCGATGGCTCTGCTGCGGCGAATGGGAAACCTGATCCGGCGGGATCGCCTGAAGAACGAGATCGATGACGAGTTGCAGGCGCACATTGCGATGCGCACCGAGGACAACATTGCACGGGGCATGGCGCCGGAAGAGGCGCGGCGGGATGCACTGGTGCGCTTCGGCAATCGAACGACGACGGAGGAGCGCGTGACGGCAGCAGATGCGGCTTTGACCCTGGATGGATTGATGCGGGATATCCGCTACGGATTTCGGCAGCTATGGAAGTCGCCGGGGTTCACGGTAACTGCGGCGGTGAGCATCGCGCTGGGCATCGGCGCGAACACGGCGATCTTCAGCAGCATGGATGCGGTGGTGCTGCGGCCGCTGGCGGTGCCGGCGCTCGATCGCGTGGTGGTGATAGCGGAGCAGGATCGCACGCGGACCGCGGCAGGTGGCGCTGGCGAACTACGAAGACTGGAAGCGCGAGGCGCATTCGTTTGAGGAGATGGCGGTGCGCACGGAAGTGGGAATGAGCATGACGGGCGCCGGCGATGCGGCGAATGTGCAGGCGGCGCTGACCTCGGCAAGCTTCTTTCCGGTGCTGCGCACGCAGGCGGTGCTGGGGCGCGTGTTTAACGAAAGCGAGTGCCAGCCGGGACGTGATGCGGTGGTGGTGCTGAGCTACGGCTTCTGGAAGCGGCAAATTTGCCGCCGATCGCGAATGTGCTGGGACGGCAGATTGAGCTGGCTGATCGCGCGTACACGGTGATTGGCGTGCTGCCGAAGACGGTGCAGTATCCGTCAGACGCGGATGTGTTTGTGCCGTTTGCTCCGACGCCGGCGCAGATGGCGGATCGCAGCGGGCGCAACTACATGGTGACGGCGCGGCTGCGGAAGGGCGTGACGGTCGAGCAGGCGCAGGCTGAGCTGCGCACGATCGCGGGCCGGCTCGCGGCGGCATATCCGGCGGCGGACCTGGGCATGTCGGCGCGGGTGGTGCCGCTGCTCGACGACATCAACGGCGATTTGACACCGCTTTACTACAAGCTGTTGATGGGCGCGACGTTCCTTGTGCTGCTGGTGGTGTGCGCGAACGTGGCGAACCTGCAGTTTGCGCGGGGCATCGGGCGGAGGCCGGAGATTGCGATGCGCACGGCGCTTGGCGCGAGCGGCATGCGCCTGATACGACAACTGCTGACGGAGAATCTGCTGCTGGGGCTGTTTGGCGCTGTCGGAGGAGTGGGTCTGGCAGCGATTTATCTCCATCTGACGATCATCTCGATGCCGGCGCGGGTGGCGCGTCTGGTTGCCGGGTGGTCGAATATCTCGCTCAACGGACGGGCGCTGGTGTTCTCGCTGGCGCTGGCGCTGGTGGCGGGACTGGTCACGGGCATTCTGCCGGCGCTTGAAGCGTTGCGCATCAACGTGGCCGGTCAGTTGAAGGCCGGGTCGCGCTCAACGACGGGCTCGGGGCGGAGCCGGAAGCTGAGGAGCTTCTTTGCCGCAGCGCAGATCGCGCTTGCGGTGGCGCTGGTGATCGGCGCGGCGCTGATGGCCAAGGGCATGCAAGCGATGCTGCATCTTGCCGATGCGTATCAGCCGGAGAAGGTGCTGACGTTTTCAGTGAGCCTGCCCGATGCGCGCTACGGCACGCCGCAGAAGCAGGCGGCCTGGTACAGGGCCACGGTGGACCGGCTGCAGGCGCTGCCCGGTGTGACGCATGCGGCGGTGACGACTTCGCTGCCCTACAGTGACGACACGTGGATGACGGATTTCGAGATCGAGAATCGTCCTGTTGTGCCCGGAAAGTTCCAGAGCGCACAGCGCATCGCGGTAAGCGACGACTATTTTTCCGCGATGAAGATTCCCATTGTGGATGGACGGGGCTTCACAGCGAGCGACACGACGGATACGGTTCCGGTGACGGTGGTGAGCCGCGGTTTTGTTGACCGTTATTTTCCCGGCGCGAACCCGCTTGGGCATCGCATTCGCCTGCGCAGGCCGGAGGTGCGTACGCCGTGGCTGACGATCGTTGGCGTAGCCAGGGAGACGCAATACACGTTGTGGGACCAGTCGCGGCCCGCGGTTTTGTACATGAGCTCGTCGCAACTGCCGCTGAGCGACGCGACCTACGTGGTGCGCACGGAGGGCGATCCGCTGGCGCTGGCTGCGCCGGCACGGCGGGCGCTGGCGGCAATCGACCCATCCCTGCCAGTGGATGACGAGATGACGATGGAGCGCCGGATCCATGAAAACCTGGTGGGACTTGAAAATGTTTCTGTGATGCTGGGAATTGACGCTCTGATTGCGTTGCTGCTGGCGGCGATCGGCATCTTTGGCGTGATGGCGACGCTGGTGGGCGAGCGGACGCGCGAGATGGGCGTGCGGCTGGCGATGGGAGCGCGGCGCGGAGACATTCTGGCGATGGTCCTGCGGCGGGCCTCGTGGCTGACGGGCGCAGGGCTGGCGGTGGGACTGGCGCTGGCGTTTGCGCTGGCGAAGATGGCGTCGAGCCTGCTGCTCGGCGTAAGTCCCTATGACCCGGTGGTGTTTGGGACGATCACGGCCGTGATCGCGGCAGTTGCGCTGGCGTCGAGCTGGATTCCGGCGCGGCGCGCGGCAAAGATCGACCCGATGAACGCCCTGCGGAGCGAGTGAGGTGGAGATTTCGATGAGCCTTGTGCGATCGCATCGCTGAATCTGTTCCGGCGCAATCGGCTGCACGACGAGATCGATGATGAGCTGCAGGCGCATCTTGCGATGCGCATCGACGACAACATCGCGAAGGGCATGTCGCCGGAGGAAGCGCGGCGGGATGCGGCGCTGCGGTTCGGAAATCGCACGGCGACGCGTGAGCGGGTTACGGCGGCGGATGCGACGCTGAGCGTCGAGAGCCTGAGTCCGCGACGTGCGGTATGCGGTGCGGCAGTTGCGGCACTCACCGGGATTCGCAATGACGGCGATTGTGACGCTGGCTCTGGGCATCGGCGCGAACGTGGTGGTGTTTGGCGTGATGAATGCGCTGCTGCTGAGGCCGATCGACGTGCCGGGTGCGGACAGGCTCTTCGAAATTGTGCATCACGATGCCGGGCGACGATAACCAGTCGTATCCGGACTTATCTCGATTTTCGCACGCGCAACGCGACGTTCAGCGACATGGCGCTTTACAAGATTGACGATTGCAGGGATGAGCCATGGGGGTTCGGCGCAGCGCGTGTGGGGTTATGAGACCTCAGGCAACTACTTTGACATGCTCGGCGTGCAGCCGCAGCTGGGGCGCTTTTTTCACGAGAGCGACGAGCATGGGCCGGACTCGGCGCCGTTATATCGTGCTGAGCGATGCGCTGTGGCGCACGCGGTTTGACACGAACCCGAATGTAGTGGGCACGACTGTCGAAGTGAACAAGCATCCGTTCACGGTGATCGGCGTTGCGCCGAAGGAGTTTCAACGGAACGGAGATCTTTCTGTGGCCCGACTTCTGGATGCCGCTTGTGAACCAGGAAGATGATCGAGGGCTACAGCCAGTTGGATACGCGGAGCAATCACAGCTCCTGGATGATCGGCGTGCTGAAGCCGGGCGTGACGGTGGCGCAGGCGACGGAGAACCTGAACGCGGTTGCGCGGCAGATGACGCGGGAGAATCCGCAGTGGGATGACGGGCTGAGCGCGCGGCTGGTGAAGCCGGGCCTGATGGGCGATGTGCTGGGCGGACCGCGCACGGCCCTTTCTTGCGGCGGTGATGGGGCTGGCGCTGCTGGTGCTGATTGCGGCGTGCGTGAACCTGGCGGGGATTTTTGCGGCGCGCTCGGCGGACCGGGCGCGGGAACTGGCGATTCGGCTTTCGATCGGATCGACGCGCTGGCGCATTCTGCGGCAGGTGCTGACGGAAGCCGTGCTGGTTTCGCTTGCGGGGGGCGCGGCAGGGACGATGGTGGCCGCGTTTCTGCTGAAGGTGCTGAGCCAGTGGGCGCCGATCGCCGAATTTCCGATCCACGTGACAGTGGCTGCGGATTGGCGCGTTTATGGGATGGCGTTTGGGCTCTCGTTTCTGAGCGGTCTGCTGCCGGGACTGTTGCCGGCGCGGCAGATCTGGCGGACTGACGCGATGCAGGCGATGAAGAGCGGGGCGCTGGCCGGCGGCGCGAAGAGCCGATTCAACGTGCGCGATGTGCTGCTGGGCGTGCAGATCATGCTGTGCGCGCTGCTGGTGACGGCTTCGCTGGTGGCGCTGCGCGGCATGGAGCGTTCGCTGCACGCGCCGGTTGGCTTTGTTCCGCAGGGTGCGCTGGTTCTGGAGACGGATATGCGTATGGCCGGGTACTCGGATAAGGGTGCTCTGCCCGTGCAGCGCCGGATTTTGGATGACGCAACGCAAATTCCCGGCGTGACTGCGGCGGGCACCATCGATGGACCGCCACTGAGCGGAAATGGCAGCAATCAGCCGCTGTATCGCGAGGATGAGACGGATGTTCGTCCGAGCAACAGCATTACGCAGGCGCACTACTACAGCATCTCTCCCGGCTACCTGCGGGCGGCGGGTACGCGGCTGATGGCGGGGCGCGACTTCACCTGGGAGGACGGCCCCGATGCTCCAAAGGTGGCGATTGTGAATGAGACGCTGGCGCTGAAGCTTTTTGGAGCGGAATCGGCGATTGGGCCGCAAGTTTCGTGACGGAGGCAAGACAGTCTTCCAGATCGTTGGCGTCGTTGAAGACGGCAAGTACGAGTCGCTGACCGAGGGGCCATCGGCGGCAGTCTTCTATCCTCTGCCGCAATCAGCGGAAGCCTTCATGACGCTGATTGTGCGCTCGCAGGCGCCGGCGGCGGAAACGGCGGCAGCGCTCAACCGGCTGATAAGCAGCGTAGATGCGAGCCTGCCGTTCACGATCAGGACCTGGCCGGATGCGATGGCGCTGGTGCTGTTTCCGGCCCGGGCGGCGACGGCGGCGCTGGGCGTGATGGGGCTGCTGGCTGCGATGCTGGCGGTGACAGGCATCTTCGGGATGGCGGCTTATACGGTTTCAAAGCGGCTGCGCGAACTGGGCATCCGGGTAGCGCTGGGGGCGAGCCGGGCGCAACTGATGCGGGCTGCGCTCTGGCGGCCGCTGCGGGTGCTGCTGGCGGGGTCATTGGCTGGGCTTGTGCTGGGAGTGCTGGGAAGCCGGTTGCTGGCTTATCTCGTGTACCAGGCGACGCCGCGCGATCCGCTGGTGCTGGGCGGTGCGGTGCTGGCCATGGTGGCCATCGGGCTGATTGCGACGTGGATCCCGGCGCGGCGCGCGCTGGCGGTAAATCCGGCGCGATTGCTGCGCGAGGAGTGACGCCGGAGTGTGACACCAGGAGCGAGTGTTCCATTCGGCTGGTTCAAACGTCCAATGCATACCCCCGATTTGCGCACGGGCGGGGAGCGGGGCGGCGGTTAGCCCGCCTGCGCCCCTGCCGGATACAATGGAGACAAGCCGCCATTTCGGGCGAATTCACGATCTTTCTGGACGTTTGGAGCAGGTGCACGTGAGAGGTTTGACCGGCCGCAGTTTGCGGTTTGAGTTGGTTGCCGCAGGACTGGGTATCGCGCTGGCGCTGCCCGCGCTGGCTTTACCCGCCGGGCAATCGGGTTTGGCTACCGAGACGACGCTGAACGCCGCTCTTCGCGATCAGAACGGGTTGACGCAGGCCACGTTGTCGATTTCGGTTGCCGGCCGCGATGGTTTGCCGGCCACGGGGGCGGTGACGATTGAGGATGCAGGCAAGCCGCTTGCGGGCGTAGCGCTGGACTCCGAGGGTCATGCGACGTCAGTGTTGTCGCTTGCGCCGGGTGAGCATCACCTGACGGCGGTTTACGCGGGCGATGAGACGCATGCGACTTCAGCCTCTGGGAGCGCGGCGGTTGTGGCGGCGACGGGCGGTACTCCGGATTTTGCGATCTCCGTTGCGCCGACGTCGCTGTCGTTGAAGCAGGGGCAGTCGGGCACAATCGCGGTATCGATTACGCCGGTAAATTCGGCTTCGCTGACGGCGCCTATGTTTGTGGCTCTTTCCTGCGCGGGCCTGCCAGACCAGTCGACATGCACGTTTACGCCGACGAATGTGCAGGTGCTGCCGAATGCGACGACCGCGGTGACGAGCTCGATGGTGATCGCGACGGTGGCGGAATCGACGACGGAGCTGACGCCGCTCAAGATGCGGCCATCGAACAAGGTGACGTGGTGCCTGCTGCTGCCGGGCGCACTGGGGCTGGCGGGACTGGCCTTTGGCGCGCGGCGCAAGGCGTGGCTGAGCCGGTTGTCACTGCTGGGGCTGCTGGCGATTGTGACGGTGCTGGGAACGGTGGGGTGCTCGCCGCTCTACAACTACCGCAACCATGGTCCGCCGCATAACCTGCCGACGCCGGCGGGCAACTATACGCTGCATGTGACGGCGCAATCGAGCAACGGAGTGACGGCTGTGCCGCACACAGCGAGCCTGGCGCTGACGGTTACGCAGTAAGAACTGGTCGGAAACAGAAAAGGCGTCCCGGTTGGGGCGCCTTTTCTGCCTTGTTGCCTCTGGGGAAGAGCTTGTGTCCCGGAATCTAGAAGGTCCGTGAAAGTCCCATGATGACGGTATAGTCCGCAAAGGCCGCATCACCATGGGTACCGTTCTCAAGATCCGTGACACTGGTCTTGCGGTTGCGCTCCATGGCCCATGGGCCGCTGGCGCTGAAGATGTACTTGCCGCGTGCATACATCATGCCCGGCTCGATGGAGATAACGTAGCCGGGACGCCGGAAGCCGTTGCTGGAGCCAAAGGCATCGCGGACAGGTACGCCTTCCATGCGGCCGCCAATGCTGAGAGCGAGTCCGCGAAGCACCTTCACTCCGGTGACCGGCCGCGAGAATCCACCGCGCCAGAGATATTGATCCGTTGCAGAAACGACGTCTTCGCCGGGAGCGGGCCGGTAAGTCAGGACCCCGGTCGTGTCCTGCGGACTGAAGAGCCAGGACCCCGTGAAGTACGCTGACGTCTTCCAGATGACAGGGTGATACGCCTCTGTAGCGAGGCTGAAGCCCCATGTGCCGTCTCCGGGCTGGATGGACTCGTCGAAGGGCTGTATCTGGGCATGGCCGTTCTTGACAGTCGTGCCCTTCGCGTCATTGATGCCGGTAGGCAGTTTGAGCTGAGCCGAGAGGTTGATGTTGCCGTGATTCTCTGTCGGCGGGCGAAAGATCCACGACTGCACGCCCACTGTCACGTCGCCGATGCCGCCGGAGCGGTAGTAGTTGGTGGGGCTGCTCTGGCCATGGCGCGTGGCTTCCATGGCAGGGACCGACGCGATGAAGCTCCAGCGCGGAGTGAGCTGATAGTTGAGATCGAGCTCGAAAAGATTAACGTGATTCACCACGGCGTTGTGGTTCGCCTGCCGCTGCGCCTGGTAAACGGTGCCGATGTAGTGCTTATAGGAGTTGTAGAAACGATAACCCGTGGTGATGGTCAGGCCGTGCAGGATGTTCTTGTCGGCAAGGTTGCGGACGTTGGACTGCGTGCCTGGGTCCAGTCCTGAGATGACGGGTTGCGGAGAGTGGGCGGCGACGCATCCCTGGGCATGAGCGGCTGGCTGCATACCGGCAAGTGCGCAGATCATAGCGGCAGAAATCACTGCAGCTGGCGAGAGTAACGCTTTCATCGAGTCTGTTCTCCCACAGATGTTTGGATGTAAAGCTGGCCTCGGAATATTCCCTGGGGGTCGTACTGCACGAGGGGAAGTCTCGTGCGTGCATGATCCACATGACAGTAGCAATGGCGTGAGGCGCCGCGCCTCGGCAATGCGGAGGATGTGCGACTCAGCCTTTCGGTGGAGGGGCAAGGGCGGCCCCGGACGGGTATAGTCGGAGGGCAATGATCGGAAGCGGACGAAAAGCAGCGATGAAGGCACTTTGTGTGTGCCTCATTTCGGTGGGGGCTCTACCGGCGCCGGCAAAACGCGTGCCCAACCCGAGTTTCACGACGCTGGACGGGCAGGCACGCAAGCTCTCCGCGCTGCGTGGGAAGGCTGTAGTGGTGAACTTCTGGGCAACGTGGTGCGGACCTTGCCAGGAGGAGCTTCCCCGGCTGGCGCAGATGGCGCAGAGCTATGCAGGCAAGCCGATCAGCTTTGTGTTCATTTCGATTGACGCGGCCAAGGATCGCGGGAAGATTCCAGCGACGCTGGAGCGGCTGCACGTCTCACTCGATAGCTGGGTTGGCGCGGATACAGACACGCTGGACGACTTTGGCCTGGGAAACATCGTGCCTGGCACGATCATCCTTGATGACAAAGGCGAGGTGGTGACGCGCATTATGGGTGAGGCCCGGGAAGAGGATGTGCGGATCGCGGTTGACTGGCTGCTTGGCGGAAAGAGCGGGCCGGCCCCGCCGCCGCTCACAAAGCGGTATTAGCACATCTACGACACCGGATCGGGCGCCTTTTCTGCGGGGCGGAAGCGGGCGGCGTCAGCGCATGCCGACCTGGCCGCGGACGCTTTCGATCAGCTTCTTCGAGTCGTAGCCGATGCCGTTTTTGAAGACTGTGTCGACATTTTCGATGTCGTCGATGTGGGCAGCGGGGTCGCCCTTGATGAGAACCAGGTCGGCCTGTTTGCCTTTTGCGATGGTGCCGATGCGGTCCTGGCGGCCGAGGTAGATGGCGCCGTTCTCGGTGGCGATCTGGATTGCCTGCACGGGTGTGAAGCCGGCTTCGACGAGGAGTTCGACTTCGCGCTGATCGCCGAAGCCGGGCAGCACGCCGCCGTTGCCGGTGGGGTCGGGACCGGCGAGTAGAAGCCCACCGGCTTTTGCGAAGGCGACTTCGAAGTCCATTTCCTTGCGAAGGAATGCAGTCATGGGCGAGTTGAGGCGCACCCGCGCGCGCATGGTGAGGTAACTCTGCGCTGCGGCGGGCGACATGGCGTCGAGAACGCGGCGCTGAAGCGCGGGACGGCCGGGGACCGAAGCCTCGAAGACGGGCAGCGTGGAAGTGACGGCGACGTGATGCGCGACCAGGTTGTGAATGAGTGCCTGCACGCGCGGATCGCCGATCTCGATGCCGGCCCAGCCGGTGCGGCTGTCGACGCCGCATTGATCGGGTTTCTTGCCGGGCACGAATTCGGTATCGGCAAAGACGGGGCCGTGCTCGAGGTCGTCGATGCCGAGCGCGATGGCCTCTGGCCAGGTGACGGAGCAGAGATGGCCGGTGAGCTTCATCTTGTGCGCGTGAGCGGCGTCAATGGCGGCGCCGAGCTCGGCGCGGGTGATGTTCATGTAGGCCTTGTAGGAGGTCATGCCTTCGGCTGCCCAGTAGTCCACCATGCGCTTTGCGTCGTCGGGACCGGTGAGCTCGTGCATCTGCGCAAAATGCGTAGGCGCGCCTTCAAGATAGGGCGCGGTTGCATCGATATCCGGGCCGGGCATGCGCTGCTGGTCGATGCGGAGCTTCACTTTCAGGTCGGTGTAGGGCTCAAGGCTGCCCGTGGTGCGCATGGTGGTGACGCCGGCGGCGAGATAGAGCCGCGGCGCGGAGAAGGGGATCTCGGCAACGAGGAAGCCAGGCTCTTCGACGGCGCCGGTCTCGGTTTGCGGCGCAGCGGAGTCGGTGTAGTACATGTGGTCGTGGAGGCCGACGAGTCCGGGAATGACGGTGTAGCCGGTGAGCTCGATGCGCTGCGCTCCGTCGGGAACGGGCGCGCCGGCGGCGGGACCGGCGTATTGAATGCTGCCGTGCGCGACGACGATGGCCTGGTCGTCTGCGGCAGCGGAACCGGTGCCGTCAATGATGCGGACGTGGTCGAGTACGAAGACAGGGGCGCTGACCTTGATGAATGAATTGCCTGCATCCTGCGCGAGGGCCGGAATTGCGATGGCGACGGAGAGCAGAAAGGCAAGCGAGCCTCTGGAGCGCATAGGTACCTCGGCGAAGCGGATGAGCTGGGGAGTGCAGCGCCGATTCTAGCAAACCGAGGGAGGCTCCGGGCTTTGGCCGGAGGGATAGTTATCGCCGGGTGAGCGGAAAGTAGTCGTTGGAGACTTCGATGACGGCGTGCTTGTTGTCGCCGACGAGGACGTGGAGGCCGGGAGCGCCGACCTGGCCGCAGAGGGAGGCGGTTGCGGGCGCGGCGATGGTGAGATCGACGATGTTGGTGTCGCCGACGCCGATGAGGGCGGGATGAAAGTGGTAGCGGCCGAGGAAGTCATCTTCAGTGAGTTCTTCAGCCTTGATGGACTGAATGGGGATGTCTTTGCCGCAGACGCGCAGGCGGTCTTTGTCGTACTCAAGGCGAAGGCTCTCGATGTAGCTCTCCTGCCCGTTGTCGAGACCGACGGATTGATAGGTCTCATAGGGAGCGCCGACCTGCCAGTGGCCCATGAGGGCGGGCGCGGTTTGCTTGAGCGAGCCGGACGATGCCATCAGTACGAGCGCAGAGAGCTTTATAGTCCCCAGGACGTTCAAAGGACCCCCTCCAGGTTGAGCGATTGCGTTGAATCCATCTTCTCGATAAACACGCGGATTTGATATAGGTTGCTGTAACGCGATGCTTACCTACGTCATCTTGCTGCGGGCGGTCAATGTGGGGTCGACGGGCAAGCTGCCCATGGCCGATTTTCGTAAGTTGCTGGAAGGACTGGGGTACGGGAAGGTGGAAACGTATATCCAGAGCGGCAACGCGGTGGTGGAGGCGAAGGGCACGGCGGCGGCGCTGGCGAAGGCCGTGGGCGCGGCTCTGGAGAAGCTGATGGGGCAGCGGGTGCCGGTGATGGTGCGGACGCATGCGGAGCTGGAGCGGATGATCGCGGCGAACCCGTATGCGCAGGAAGCGGCGGCGGATGGCGCGCGGGTGTTCGCGGTGTTTCTTTCGGCGGCCCCGGCAGCGGGGAAGGCGGCGGGTCTGGAGGCGATCGTGACGAAGAATCCGAAGCGAAGGGACCGCTATCACCTGGCGGGCGACACGCTCTACCTGCATCTGCCGGATGGCGCGGCGGAGAGCAAGTTTACGGCGCAGACGGTTGACCGCGTTCTTGGCGTGACGGGGACGGCGCGCAACTGGAACACGGTGCTGAAGCTGCAGGCGATGGCGAAGCGGTAAGGGTCATTCGCGACGGACATATGAAATAGTAGTAATATTTGCTACCAGAGGTGCCCCAAATGCCGGAGATTCAGAAGATCAGCGTGGCTTTGACCACCGAACAGCTCAAGACCCTCAAGGCCGCGGTCGATGGGGGTGAATACGCCACCACGAGCGAAATCGTGCGTGAGGCTTTGCGGGAGTGGCAGCGGCAGCGAGAGCTGCGCGGGGAGGAGCTGCAGCGGCTTCGTTCTCTCTGGCAGGAAGGCAAGGCAAGCGGCGCAGCCAAGGAACTTGATTCAAAGCAGACCCGCGAAGAAGGCCGCCGGCGCCTCGGGAAGGCAGCAAAACAGATTGCATGAAGACGAAAGTGCTCTGGAGACCACGGGCACGCGAAGACCTGCTCGACATTTATGTCGCCATTGGCCTCGATAATGTCTCGGCAGCCGAGCGAATGCATGTGACTTTGGAAGATAGAGTGCGGCAACTGGAAAAGGCGCCGCGATCAGGCATGCGGCGGCCTGAAATTGCCCAGGCGGCCCGGGTATTGGTCGAAGGAGTTTACCTGATCCTCCACGAGACGCATCCGGATACCGACGACGGGCCGATAGAGGCAGTCGAAATTGTGCGCATCGTGCACGGGTCTCGGGATCTGGGCCGGATATTCTGAGAAGTTTTCAGCGATGAATAAGAACAGTCAGGACTGGGCGAGAATTGCGTCGGCGATGCGCGCGGCTTCAACGGCGGGGCGCACGCTGTGCACGCGGACGATGCGCGCGCCGTGCAGGATGGCTGCGACCATGGCGGCGATGCCGGCGGTTTCGCGCCCGGCGATGGGCGTGGTGTCGCCGCCGTAGAGCGGGGCGAGGGTTTTGCCGAGGAAGGATTTGCGGCTGACGCCGGCGAGGAGCGGGCGGCCGAGCGTGAGCAACTGGGCCTGACGGGCGAGGAGCGCATAGTTTTCTTCGAAGCGCTTGCCGAAGCCGTAGCCGGGATCGAGAACGATGGCGTCAGCGGTGATGCCGGCCTGCGCGGCGCTTGCGAGGCTGGCGGCAAGGCCGGATTGCACGGTCGCGATCACCTCATCTGCCGGGAGGCGGCTTTGCGCGGACCATTGGTCGGGGCGGCCGCGGGTGTGCGCGAGCACGAGGCCGCATCGGGCTTCGGCGCAGACGGCGGCGAGGTCCGCGTCCCAGGTGAGTCCGCTGACGTCGTTGATGATCTCGGCGCCTGCGGCGAGCGCGGCGCGGGCAGTGGCTGCCTTGTAGGTGTCGATGGACAGGACTGCGTGCGGCTGCGCCTTGAGAATGCCTTCGAGGACGGGCAGAAGGCGCGCCTGCTCTTCTTCAGCGGTGACGGTGGGATTGGTGGCGACGTTCACGCCGGGGCGCGTGCTCTCGGCGCCGAGATCGAGCAGATCGGCGCCTTCATCGAGCAGACGCAGCGCGTGGGCGATGGCAGCTTCAGGAGCGAGGAATGCGCCGCCGTCGCTGAAGGAGTCCGGCGTGATGTTGACGACGCCCATGACGAGGGTGCGGTTGAGCTGAAGGGCTCGGGTGCGGAGGCGCCAGAGCGGGGCAGCGGGCGGCGCGGGGGGCGGCGGGATGGAGTGAGATGCGGGCATGAAGTGGTGCTCTGTGCGACGCTCTGATTCTACGTGGACAAGCTGCTACACTCCCGGCATGAGACGGTTTGAACGGGCTGCGGCGCTGGTGCTGGCGGCGGTGGTGTCTTCAACGGGAATGATGGCGCAGGCGCGGCACGCGACGCGCGCGGCGCATGGGGCAAATGGGGCAATCGGGGCGACGGGATCGCGGCGCGGCGGATCGATTGCGAGCCGGATCGAGGCGATCCTCAATCAACCGGAGCTGAGCCATGCGGAGTTTGGCATCAGCGTGCGGACGCTTGACGGGCAACAGATTTACGGGCTGAACGAGGGGCGGCTGTTTACGCCGGCTTCGAATGCGAAGCTGCCGACGACGGCGGCGGCGTTTGCGCTGTTTCCCGTGGACTCGCTGACGTGGACGACCAACGTTGTGGCGACCGGGGATGTGGATTCGGGCGGGACGCTGCACGGCGACCTGATGCTGCTGGGCGTGGGCGATCCGACGATCAGTGCGCGCAAGTATCCGTATGAGGCGCCGCCGGAGAATGCGCCGGCGCCGAAGGCGAATGCAGCGACTCCGCCGGCGGTGAAGGCGGAAGCTACGCCGAACCAGGCTACTCCGCCAGCGACTCCGGCAGAGAAGCCGCAGCCCGACGTGATGAATGTGCTGAGCCTGCTGGCGCAACAGGTGGAAGAGGCGGGGGTGCGCACGATCACGGGCAATATTGTGGGCGACGACAGCTTCTTTTTAAGCGAGCCGTACGGCACGGCGTGGGGCTGGGACGATCTGCAGTGGAGTTACGGTGCTCCGGCATCGGCGCTCAGCTTCAACGACAACACGATTCGGCTGAGCGTGGTGGCGGATGCGTCGGACCCGAATGGGGAGACGGCGCTGTGGACGCCGGCGGTGGACTACTACACGCTGGATAACTCGATGACGATGGCAGCGGCGGGTGAGAAGGCGCATCCGGGGCTGCAGAGAATGCCGGGCAGCCTGATGGTGCGGGTGTGGGGAACGGCGCCGGCGAGCGGCTTCAATGCAGACCTGGCGGTGGAAGACCCGGCGGAGTATACGGCGGCTGCGTTCAGGCAGGCGCTGATGTCGCGCGGGATCGCGGTGAACGGATCGGCGACGGCGGCACATCGGCTGCCGAGTGGGACGGGAGACTTTGACGAGGAACGATCGATGCCGCTGAAGCTGGCGCCGGCGAATCTGTCGACGGTCGTGGCGCCGATTACGGCCAAGCGAGTGCTGGCAACGCATATTTCGGTGCCCATGTCGCAGGTGATCATGGTGGTGAACAAGGAGAGCCAGAACCTGCACGCGGAGCTGCTGCTGCGGCTGCTGGGCAAGGAGTTTGGCAATGACGGGAGCCTCGAAGAAGGAACGCGCGTGGTTCGGCAGTTCCTGGTGGACGCGGGCGTGAGCAATGAGGACTTCTTCTTCTACGACGGCTCGGGGATGAGCATGGACGACCGGATCGCTCCGCGCGCACTGACGCAGTTGCTTGCCTATGCGTCACGGCAGGGCTGGGGCCCGGGCTGGCGAGGGACGTTCCCGATTGCAGGTGTGGATGGCACGCTCGAAGGGCGCTTCAAAAAGTCGCCGCTGAAGGAACAAGCTGTGGGCGAAGACGGGCACACTGAATGAGACGATCGCGCTCTCAGGCTACCTGACGGCAGCGAGCGGAAAGATGGTTGTGTTCTCAGTGATGGTGAACGGGCACCGGCCGGGCAGCAGAGCCGAGGGGTCGGCGGTGGATAAGATCTGCGAGGCGATTGCCGCGGCGGAGTAGGGAGGGATCGCGCGGCCCGTCGCAATTTTGTTGATGAATTCAGGGCCGTCCTCCCAGTGAATGGAGCTGCCTGAGGTCGCGGGAAATATAGTTCGGCGGCGTTGGTCGAGTTCGGGTAAACTTCGGGCGGTCAGATTATGCTTTGAGCTTTGCTGGCCAGGGTCTGTGATTGTGCTTGTTGGCCGGCCCCGGTTTAGCTCCCCATCCCCTTTAGCACTGGCCTCGAAGCAGATCTCAGGCTCCAGATCACAATCGGAGAAGGAAGATGAAAGACAGATTGCGATTGGTCTCTGCGGGGATCTTCGGGTTGGTGTTGTTTGCAGTGTGCGCTGCACCTTGCGGCGCGCAGGGGGCGGAGGCGAAGGAAAAGCCGCCGATGTATTCATACGTTGCCAACTGGGCGATTCCGCGAGCACAGTGGGGCGAGATGGCGAAAACGGCCGATGCGGAGAAGACAATTCTGGACAAGGCGCTGGCCGACGGGACGATTGTTGGCTACGGCAGCGACGAGACCGTGGTGCATCAGGCGGATGGCGTGACGCACGATAGCTGGTGGTCGGCGATGTCGATGGCGGGATTGCTCAAGATGCTGGACCAGATCACCAACGGGGGAACCAGTTCGGCGCCTGTGATGGCGAGCGCGACGAAGCACTTCGACCAGATCATGGTGAGCCGGTATTACAACTGGAAGCCGGGCGCATGGAAGAACGGGTATGGGCACATTGCGCAGTACGCACTCAAGAAGGACGCTCCGGATAACGCGGTCGAGCTGATGAGCAAGCAAGTGGTGGTTCCGCTATTCGAGAAGCTTGTTGCCGATGGAACGGTTCGCGAGTACGAGGTGGACGAGGAGGCGATTCACACGCAGGCTCCCAACCGATTTTGGATTGTCTATGTAGTATCGAGCCCGGAGGGGATCGATACGGTGCAGTCGGCGCTGGTAAAGTTGGTGGACTCTCAACCCCTGCTTGGTCCGGCGCTGGGCTCGATGACGAACGACGCTGACCACCGTGACGAATTGGTGCGAAGCGAAGGCGTCTACAAGTAAAGAGCGGCGTCGATTTGAGGGCGGCGGACGCGAAGGCGATCGCCGCCCACCGTGCTTAGCCTCAAATCAGCGTATGCCGACCTGGCCGCGAACGCTCTCGATGAGTTTCTGAGAGTCGTAGCCGACTCCGTTTCTGAAGACGGTCACGACATCGCGAAAGCGATCCTTCAGGGTTGCCCAGCTCTTCTGGCGTAGAGATAGCCCGTGCGGTAGCGCAGCGCAAGACTGGGGTGATTGACCAGCTTGACCGCCAGATGGCGACGCATCGTCGGGCTGACCGCTGGGGGAGAAGCTCAGCGGATAGACTTCTTCGCCACCGGCAACGGCGTTGCTCAATTCGGCGGCGATATTACCCGCACGGCGCCGGGCATGGCCATCGGTGGCGGCGGTAAGCTAGACGATGAGAACAGTCGCTATGGGTCTAGTGCGCGGTATCGTTCTTATTCTCTTTGGTCTTCTGGCGCTCTACCGGGCGCATGGGGTGCACAGCGGACGCAGTGCGTGGCTGTTGCCGGTGCTGGGGCTGGCAGCGCTTGCGCTGGGCCTCTGGCATGTAATGGTAGAGGTGCGCACGCGCCGATGAAGGCAAGGGTCCGGGAAAAAGTTGGGGCGGCGTTGCGAAAGATTTCCGGCCGATTGGCTATGCTGAGTTCAAAGACAGAGAAGAGAGAGCGAGGGAGGGCGTGTGCCCTCCTTATTTCTTTTCGGACTCCTTCTGCGGTGGGTGGACCGGCGAGAAGAAGCTGAAGGGATGGAGACAGCAGGGCGATGCCGCGACAGGAGGCGTTGCCCGCTCTCCCAATCTGCAGGCAGTCTGGAGCTTGCGGAAGGCAGTTCGGGATCGGCAAATGAATGGATGGAGAGGTTGGGAACGCTCGAGAGCGCGAAGCGCAAGTGGAACCTGCTCTTGCGGACGCCGCGATCGCTGAAGTGGATGTGATTGTCGTCCTGGAGCGCGAAGTTGGCGAAGAAGCGCTGTTGCAGATGCCGGCGCTGAGAAAGGCGCTGGTAAAGCTTGTTGCGGAAGGGAATGTGCCGGCTGCGAAGCTATTGATCGATATTCTGCGTGACCTGGCAAAGGATCGGGCAGCGCAAGCGGTTGTGGCGACGCGCAGCATTGCAGAGGAATGGGGCGTTGAGCCCGAGTGGAGCGGTGATCGCTGTATCCACTGTGCGACGGCGATCGGCGATCAAGGCGATGCGGGCTGAGGCGGTTCGCATAAATGCGTGAATCGAAGAAGTGCGGAGAAGTTGATGGCTTTCTCCTGGCGCAGGCAGGATGTGCGCGGGGGAAAGCCATGACGTTTGGGCAGGAAACAAGAGAAGAGAGACACAGGATGAAGCTCAGAAGAAATATGTTGTGTCGCGCGGGAGCATGGATCGGGATCTGCCTGGCCACACTGATCTTTGCGTGGCAGGCGTGGGCAACGGCGGTGAGCACCACGACGGTGCAGGGGACCGTTTACCTGGCGAACGGGGCGGCGGGCTCGGGAACGCTGCAGTTGAGCTGGCCAGCGTTCACAACGGCAGACAACCTTGCAGTGGCAGCCGGCCGTACGACGGTGCCGATCGGGGCAGATGGCTTTGTGAGCGTGAACCTCGCGCCCAACCTTGGGGCGGCGCCGGCGGGGCTCTACTACACGGCGGTGTACCACATGAGCGACGGCACGACGAGCACGGAGTACTGGGTTGTGCCGGAAGCAGCGCAGGCAAGCCTGGCCGCGGTGCGCGCGCAGGTGATGCCGGCGGCACAGGCGGTGCAGGCGGCGAGCAAGGCGTATGTCGATAACGCCATTGCGTCGCTGGCGCAGGGAACGCTGACGCCGGTGGGCGGCTCGCTAAGCGGCCCGCTGTATCTCAACGGCGATCCGACGCAGAGCCTGCAGGCCGCGGATAAACACTATGTCGATTCGACGTTCAGCGCGTCGGTGCCGCTTGCGGGCGCGACGATGCTCGGCGCGCTGACGGGGCCTTCGGTTACGGCGAGCGTGAACAAGGTGCTGCTGGTGACGGCTCCGCCGTACAACGCGAAGTGCGATGGCGTGACGGACGATCAGGCGGCGATCCAGGCGGCATTCAACGATGCGTATACCAATGGCTACTCGGTGGAATTTCCCGCGGGGACGTGCCTGACGAGCACCATCACGATCAAGGGGCAATCGTTCTTTGGACACGGCAAGTATGTGACGACGATTGTGGGGCAGCCGGGGCAGGACGTTTTCGCAACGCCCGACCCTTCGACGAGTCCGGTCTTCAGGGTGAGCACGCATATTCATGACCTGAGCATCCAGGTGAACGCGACGGTGGATGCATCGGCGAGCGCGGCGGGGGGAAACAACACGTTTCCGTACCGGGTGACGGGCACAGCAGGCGGTCTGACTGCGCTGGCACAGGCGCCAGCGCCGGGGCCGATGGTCTTTGGCTCGGCGATTCCGGGCAACTGCGCGGGGCAGATTATCGCCGACAGCAGCGGCGTCTTCGACGAGTTTTACGAGCCGTGTGCGAACTTCACGAATCTGAATGCGGAGTTTAACGGCGCGCACATGGCCGGCCAGCCGATTTCGGTTTACAACACGAGCGGCTCGCTGGTACTGGCGACAACCATCGCCAGCGTGATCGATGCGACGCACCTGATGCTGGCGGCGCCGGCGTCTGCCGCGCAAAGCAATCTCAGCGGCGAGTATATGAATGCGCTGACGGCGCCGTGGTACATCGGCAATTGCGGATTTGCGTTTCCGATGGCGGACGGCAACCAGAACGGCGGTGGCCACGGTTCACTGAATGGCTGGGTTTTCGAAAATATTTCAATCGGGCAGGTCTCCACTGCGCTGCGGCAGCCGAATCATACCTGCGGCATTTTCATACAGGCGAACAACTATGCGTTGAACTACGAGCATGTGGATACGTCGATGCTGTACGGCGGAATTATCGAAGCGCTGCCGTATCAGAACGCGTCGTACGTGACCTGGGCTCCGGATACGACGAAGTATCTCGACGTGAACCTGAGCCATCATATTCTGCCCTTCGTGACATACAACGGCACGCACAGAATTGTTGAAGGCCTGAGCATTTACGGCGGCGCCTGGGACAGCCCGCAGGGCATGGGGGCGTGGATGCTTGCGGCCTCGACGGGAACGTCTTCGGGGCTTGCGGCGTACGCAGCCAATGCGAGCCTGTCGCGCTTCTATTTTGAGTGCGGGTCGTTTCTCTCAGGTGAGGTGGAGCGCTTCAGCGGGCAATCGACGACGCTAATCGGCGGGTCGACCACGCAATGCGGCGCGGGTGGCAGTCTTGGGTCGTGGATGACGCCGGCGTATCTGAACTGGAATGTAAGCGACGGCTCGCTGGATGCGCAGGTGGGGCTCTATCTGCAGATTAACGGCGATCACAATTCCTTGACGCACACCGACCTCACGCTGGGGTCGGTGACGGATAACGGCTTTGAGAACCGGGTGCAGACGGGGATCAACAACAGCGATGCGAATCTGAAGCGCGCCTTTTACGCGAACCTCGATATGCCGCAGGACCCGGTGGGGAAACTGACGGGAGACTTTCTGCTGAACGGAAACAGCGGATCTCCGTTTGTGAGTGGGAGCGATCTGCTGACGACGTGCCGCGATTACCGCACGCTGACGCCGCTTTGCGTGAACGATCCCAGCGGATCGGAGCTGTCGCGGAGCTATATACACGCGCTTGCGACGGCGGGCTCTGTTTCCGGAATCAGCACGGGTTCGGTGGCGAGCTGGAATGCGCTGATGACGGCCGGATCGCGCATACCTCTGACGCAGGTGTACGTGGTGGCGCAGGGGCGCTGCGAGGGCGCGGCGTCGTGCTCGAGCACGTTTTACGTGCGCGACCGCGTGACGGGCAATTCGCTGGGCAACTGCACGTACACGTTTGGCTCGTCGTGGACGGTGCAGGGCGGTGCGTCGTCGAATCCGTGCCTGATCAACTTCTCGAGTGTTCCCATGGGGGACTCCGTGGGGTGGGACACGAATTCGTGGACGGCGAGCGGGCTGACGGCGGTGGACATCAGCTTTGTCGGGTTTCAGCCGCAGCACGCGGATATTGTGAGCGAGGTAATGACGAGCGCGCAGCTTGCGGGCGTGATTCAGTCGGGTGCGGCGGGAGTGCCTGTAAACATTACCGCGGCTAACTGGCGCTGGAACAGCACGGGGCCGGGCATCGTGGATGCGAGCTCGCCAACCGGGTATTCGACGTCGATCAGCAATGCGTGGAGTCTGACGGCGTGGAACGGCAGCACGAATCTTAATGGAGGTGCGCTGTATCCAGCGGTGCCGAGCACGATCAGCTACCTGGTGCAGGCGCCGACAGTTCTGACGAATTCGCTTGCCGGCCCGATGGCCGCGACGGATACGTCGCTCGCAGTGAGTGTGCCGGTGACGAGTTCGTACGCCTCGGGCGGATGCTTCCAGATCGACCAGGAGATTGCCTGCTACTCTGGCGCGCTGACGGTGGGCGCGACGACGATTGCGGTATCGCGCGGGCAATATGGAACGCTGGCGCAGGCGCATGCGAGCGGAGCGGCGATAAGCACGGTGGGGACAGGCGTCTTCTACGCGGCATGCAACGCGACGAACTATGCGAGCACAAATGTTGTGTTCGGCGCGAACTGGTCGTATGTGAGCTCGCCCTTTGCGGCGCAAAACTGCAGCGGCGCGAGCACGACGATTCATCTCTCGTTTGCGAACGGCCCGACGGGACAAACTTACAAGATTGCCGCGGTGCAGATCGCGCAGAACTCGGGCAACCCGCAGGCCACGGGCTCGAACCAGGTACCGATTTCGGCAACCGCGGGCGGCAGCCAGTACGGATGGACGGCGACGAAGTCGCTGGCGGGAGGCGGCGCGGCGATTCCGACGGGGCCGGCGACGAGCACGTCAGGCAACATCACGACATTTGCGAGCGGCAGCGGGCAGATCCAGGACAGCGGAATTTCGCTGAGTTCGGTGGCCTCGCTGTCAGCTGCAAGCCAGCAGACCTTCGCAGGGCCGGTGAAGCTCAACGGCAGCCAGATTATTTACCCGGAGTGGTACGGCGCGAAGGGCGATGGAACGACGGACGATACGGCGGCGTTTCGAGCCGCCTTTGCGGCGCTGCCAACTAACGGAGGCTGCGTGCATGCCAATGGCAGCAAGAACTACCTCATCACAGGCATGATAGATGTGGGCAGCACGACATCTGGAGTGCAGGGAAATTATCACTGCCTCGTGGGGGATGGCCGCTCAAGCCACATCACCTGCTCGCCGGCCTCGGACATCACCGCCTGCTTCCGCATCCTGAACGGCTCCAGCAATATGATTCGGGACCTGACGATCACGCAGAACTCGCACGTGACCGTGGCCGCAATCGATGTGACCGATGACAGCGGCTCGACGGAGGGCGTGAATCTGTCGAACCTGCATATTTCCGGAGGCGTGCATGGAGTCTGGGTGGGGCCGGATAACACCGGGGATGTTTCCCATGTCGATCTCTACTCAGTGTTTATCTCGGGCACGAGCGGGCAGGGCATCGTTTCAGGCAGTGGCTCGCAGGGGAATGTGCTGGATAACAACTGCTACGGCTGCGTGGTCGATACCGGCGGCGGTGCGCTGCTGATCCACGGCGGCGGCTTTGACTGGTGGGGCGGCGGCGTAGATGAGAACACAGCCGTCGATTTCCAGATGGACGTGCCTGCGGATCAGCAAACCATCATCAAGGGGGTGCGGTCGGAGGGCAGCCCGGCTTTCTGGAAGGACGCTATCGGTGGCTCGTCCGGCATCGCCGGCGTGACGCTGGAAGACGACAGCTGGTACGGGTCATCGTCTCCTTCGACTTATGCTGTGCAGCATGGCGACTCGACGCCTTTGACGATCCGCAACAGCCGATTCATCGTTCCGAGTGGGACGGTCAGCTTTCAGGTGGGCAGCACATCGGCGCATCCGACACCATTTCACATGGAGAATGTCGGCGTGATGAACTCCGGGTGGGCGGCGCAGCTTGCGACGTGGGCTACGTCTCCGAGCGTGTCGTTCTTCTCAGTCGGCGATTACTACGTGGACAACACCTTCGCCATGACGCCGGGTTCGGGAATAGCCTGGTCCTCCAGCGCGCCGATTCCAGTGCGGCACAATGCCGCGGCCGTTCTGACTGGCTTTACTTCGGAAACGCAGGTGTGCCAGCTTGCCATCCCGGCGAACGCTCTGGCGAGCGCCGCCGACGTGCCTCATTCGCGGGTGCACTATCACGCGCTGGTCAGCACGACGGGAGGAAGTGGCAGCGATGCAATTTACGCGGGGTTTACGGCCACGAGTGGGGGTGTACCGAGCCATACATTCTCGGCCTCGGCCGCAACGACGACGTCCCGGTACTACACCATCGATATGTGGATCTACGTCACCGGCGCGAGCGCGGAGACTGGAGAAGCGCGCGGCTGGTGGTCGAACTCCGGAACGCAGATGTATACAACCGCGATTTCATTGCCCTATTCGCAAGCGAGCCCTATCTATCTAGCCGTCTCTGCGACGCAGACCGCTAGCACCGATACCGTTACCTGTCTGTCGCAGGGAGCGGAGATCGAGTGAGGAGGCTTATGAAACGCGTTCCTGCGGTTGCAATTCTGGCGCTGGTGGCGACGCCGGTGTTTCCGTCACTGACGGGAACGCTCTACTACCAGTGCAACGGCAACTAGAGGAAGCAGAATCGCGCAGGCAGGCCTGCCGGGATCGCCTGATGCGGGCAGCTGTTTTTTGTGCGAGGAGACTAAACGATGACGACGAGCGGTGCGGAAGCACCTGCCGCGGCGAAGGCGTGGTTTCCGCATCCGGCCGAAGTCGACAGCGCCGAGCTCAAGCGCTGGGGAACGATGCTCGACCGGATGCCGGCGAGCCTTGGCGGCGGCACGGTGGCGATGGCGCTCGCGCAGATGATGCTGCGAGTGCGTACGCGCGATGGAAGGACGCAGCCGCTGCGCATGAACGCAGCCCAGCGCACTTTTGAACTGAGCCGAGCGGAGCGGAACATTGTGCTGAAGGCGCGGCAGATGGGGATTACGACGTGGGCAGCCGCGCGATTTTTTCTAAAGACGATTACGCAGCCGGGAACGCTGACGCTTGAAGTGGCGCATACGCAGGAGGCGGCGGAAGAGATTTTCAGGATTGTGCACCGGTTTGTGGACTGCATGCCGGCGGCTCTGCGTGAAGGTCCGCTAAAGACGTCGCGGGCGAGCGTGCGGAGGCTGGTGTTTCCTGAGATCGATTCGCAGTACCTGGTGATTTCAGCCGGAGAGCGGAATGCGGGACGCGGGCTGACAGTGCAGAACCTCCACTGCTCAGAGGTTGCGCGCTGGCCGGGCGATGCCGCGGAAACACTGGCCGGACTGAGAGCGGCGTTATCGCCGCGGGGCGAAGTGATTCTGGAGTCGACGCCGAATGGCGTTGGCGGCTGCTTTTACGAGGAGTGGACGAAGGCCGCGGAAACGGGCACGGTGCGGCACTTTCTTCCGTGGTGGCTTGAGCCGCGTTACCGGGCGAAGGCCGTGGAGCCGGCTACCTTGACGCAGGATGAGCTTGACCTGATGGCGCGCGCGAAGCTCGATCTTGAGCAGATTGCTTTTCGCCGGCGCCTGCGCCGAAATTTTCGTTCTCTCGCTATGCAGGAGTATGCCGAGGATGCAGAGAGCTGCTTTCGCGCAAGCGGCGATTCAGTGTTTGAGCTTTCGGCGGTTGAGGCGCGGCTGGCGACAGCGCCTGCGCCGGTGGAGCTGCGCCGGAATGGCCAGCTTGCCGTGTGGCTGCCTCCGCTGCCGGGGAAGAATTACCTGGTTGCCGTTGACCCGGCCGGCGGCGGCGCCGAGGGCGATTACTCGGCCGCGCAGGTGATTGAGATGGAAACCGGGCTGCAGTGCGCCGAGTTTGCCGCGCATCTTCCGGGAGCAGAGCTCGCAGAGCTGATGGTAAAGCTCGCGGTCGAATACAACCACGCGTGGCTGGTGGTGGAGCGCAATAATCATGGCCATGGAATCGTGGCTCTGATTGACTTCAATCACAGGTATGAGCGCCTCTATCGGCAGGGCGGTCAGGCGGGATGGCTGACGACGTCAGTGAGCCGCCCGGCGGTGCTGGGGCGGTTCGATGCGGCGCTGGTGGATAAGCCGGAGTGCTTTCAGAGCCGCGCGCTGCTGGCCGAATGCCGCACCTTTGTGCGCATGCGCGACGGCCACACGGGCGCGCGACCGGGAACGCACGACGACCGACTGATGGCGATGGCGATTGCGTTGGCAGCGCGCGCTGAACTCACGGGCAAGCGATAGTTTCCGGGTTCGCGAAGACGGAACCTGAGAAACCGTTTGAGAAAGATTTGTGCTGCGCGGGAAGTTATTTGCGCCGCGCGCGCCAGAAGGAAGTGACGCCGAGGTAGAGGAAAACGATGACGACGATTGCCGAGGAGACGAAGGTGCGGTGATCGGGTCCGGCGGCGAAGCTCGCGCGCGTGCGCCAGACGGTGGGCGCAAAGACGAGGACGGGCAGCAGGAAAAAGACGCCGGTGACCTCGAGCCACAGCTTTCCGCCGACGTCGCGGAAGGGCTTGAAAAAGCCGGCGAGTCCGCGGGTGACGCCACCGGTTTTCTGCGTGGCGGGCGGACGTGGCGCATTTTGCTGCGGGGCCGCGCTAACTCTTTGAGTGCCGCGCATATCGGCGCCTGAATTGACGGATGAAGTCGACGCTGCCTCGGTGATGCGCTCGCCCGCCATGCGGCCGGCAACGCGCAACCCTGTACCCAGCACCCGCCCGATCGTCTCCGGTCTCATTTTTCCGCTCTCATTTCGATATGATGGTAACAGCGAGGCGCACCGCGGCGCTTTGCCCAGATCGGTGTGCAGCGGAGGTTGCTCCGTTGCCCGCAAGGCAGTAAGGTAGTACAAACCCACGCCGCCGCTCGTCGCGATTTCCTCTTGCGCCGTCCGACGCTCTGGAGGTATCCGTGACATCTCGCCTGCGCGAACTGATCCAACAACTCGGAGAAGCGATCCACGAATCGGTCATCGAGAGCGAACAGATCGCGGGCGTTGTGCAGGATATCCGGCGCCATGGCTTCGACGTGCTGCTGATGCTGGAAGCGACGATCGGGCTGAATGAAGTGACGAAGGAATCAGAAGAAGCCGACGCGGCGCAGGAAGCTTCGGCGGATGGCGGCCCGTTCACCAAGAACGACGTGAACTTTCTTCGCTCGCTGCGCATTTCGGTTGAAGGCGAAGACGGCGAGCTGGATACTCCCGAAAACGAAGAATAGTTCTGATGTTGAGGCGTGCTGCGCATTGGGCATGAAGGCGTGCGATCAGCTTCTCCAGTGGAGTTCGACCGGGCCATCGAGCGGATGCTTCCCTGCCCCGTCGAGGCGCGCCTGCTTGAGCGCGAAGTACCATTTGGCGGGCTTGTCGGCGTCGTCAATGAGCATGAGGCTCGGATTGTGGCGCAGGCCCTCGGCCTGCTGAATCATTGTTTCCTGATCCTGACGGACGAAGCGCGCGCCGAAGAATTTGGCGATGGGCGTGACGAGCGGCACGTGATAGAAGACGTTCCACGCGGCGATGACGTCGATGCGGCAGGTGGATGCGGTGACGGGGGTGACGGTGGTGAGGCTTGAAAACCACTTGTCGCCGCAGCGAATGATCTCAGTGCGCCGATTGGGCAGCGTGAAGTCGATGGTGGTTTCGATGGGCTGGCCGTAGACGCCGAGAAGCTTGTAGGGCGCGGAGTTGCCGCTGGGCGCGTGCGCGCTCATTCGGAAGCCTTCAGGGATCGGCTCGAATTTCTTTGTCTTTTCGCGGATGCTTGCGCGGGAGCGCCACCACCAGGCCTGGTGGACGAAGGGGCCGTGCGCGGGGTCCATGAGGCCGATGATGCCGTGATCGACATTGCAGGGCAAGTCGGCGGAGAGAAAAGCGGTGCGAAACTTCGGGCCGAACTTCGCCAGCTCAGGAACAGCCGGCTGCGCGCCGGGCGAACGCCGCCCACTTCCCGGACCAGGCACAAATACCCACGCGTGGCCGTCGCGCTCTTCGCAGGGAAAGGCGGTGGCGTAAATCTTTGTCGCGTCGAGATGGTCTGCGCTGGTGAGCGAGGGGATGAGCTCGCACTGGCCGCTGCATGGCTCGAACTCCCAGCCGTGATAGCGGCAGGTGACGCGCTGGCCGTCAAACCAGCCGACGCTCAGGGGAATGCCGCGGTGAGGGCAGGAGTCGCGCATGGCAAAGATCTCCCCGCTCTTTTTCCTTCCGATCACGAGGGGAATGCCCAGGAGCATCGCTTTTGCGAGTTTGCCTTTGCGCAGCGTTTCGGTGCGCAGCGCGGGATACCAGTCGTCGTAGATGAGCGTGGCGCTCGGCCCCGCGATGGGGACGCCGGCCTCGGTTGTGGTTACGAGCGACATTGCGCTCACGATAGCATCCGGAGCCGAGGGGCCGCCAATGCGACGGGAAGCTCTCGGTGGCCGGGAGCCTGCGCTGCTGCGTGAACCGGGCTTGACAATAGTTTCCAAAGACACCATAATAGTTTCTATGGAAACTGAATCTATCGATGGCCTGTCCCCGTCCGGTCTCGAAACGCATCTCGGTTATTGGCTGCGCATGGTTTCGAATCGCGTCTCGGGGGGCTTTATCACTGCCCTGCGCGGGCAACAGACGTCTGCGGCGGAGTGGGTTCTGCTGCGTCATCTCTACGATCTGAAGGAAGCGACGCCGGGGGAGCTTGCGGAACGTCTCGGTATGACGCGCGGAGCGGTCTCCAAGATTGTCGACAAGCTGGAGGCGAAGGAGTGGATTGCAAGCCGGGTGAGCGCGGAGGACAACCGGGTCCTGCTGCTGTCGCTCACGCGGAAGGGCAGCAAGGCTCTGCCTAAACTGGCGGCGATCGCAGACAGGAACGACGCATACTTTTTCGACTGCCTGACGGCGCACGAGCAAGCGACGCTGCGAAAGCTGCTGGGCAAGCTGGCTGATCACCACCAGATCCGCAATAGCCCGATCGAATAACGCGAAAAAAGAGGAGCACACAAATGAGCAAAGCGATTGACAATCTGAATGAGGCGATGAAGCAGGCCGCGGCGATCCGGCCGAAGGTGGGAGGCTTTCCCTATCTTGCCGAGACGCTGCGCCGGGCCGGCGTGACGCGCAACGTGTGGACGCTGCCTGCGTGCGAAAGCCTGTTTCTTACTGCTGCAGGGCCGGTTGTGATGCAGGGAAAGCCACTTGTCTCCGGCATGGCGGATGTGCCGGAGTTTAACGAGAATTCGCTGATCAAAGCGCTGCGGACGGACCAGGCGGGAGAGAGCACTTTTCCGGAGTTTCTCGAAGCCACATGGCGGGCTGGAGTGGTGCGCTATGACGTGGACTTCGCCGCGCGGAGCGTGGTCTATTCGGGCTGCAATGGCGAGCAGTATCGCGAAGCGTATCCGGCTGTCGAGATCGCGTGAGTGGGATCTACTGGTACGCTTCGGGCTGCACATCGAGCGCGTCGGGTGGGAAGGTTGCGGGCGCCGTGCCGAGCTGCCTGTTCGGCGTGTCGCCCATGGTGAGCTCGAGCGTGCCTCCCTGCGCGAGATCGGCGTGACGGAACCAGAGCCGGTCGAGAGTCTGGCCGTTGAGCACGACTTTCTGAACGTACTTGTTTCGCTTCGATGCGCCGTGGGCGACGATGACGAAGTCTTTGCCGTTGCGCAGGTGGATGGTGATTTTCTCGAAGACGGGACTGACGATGTCGTAGACGGGAATTCCAGGCGTGACGGGATAGAAGCCCATCATGGAGAAGACAACGAAGGCGCTCATGCCGCCGCCATCTTCGTCCCCGGGGATGCCGGTGAGGGTATCAGTGAAGAAGGCATCGAGCAGCATGCGCACACGCTCCTGCGACTTCCACGGTGCGCCGAGGCGGTTGTAGATGTAGGGAATGGCGAAGCTGGGCTCGTTGCCCATGGAGAACTGGCCGACCATCGAAGTTGAATCGGGAAACTTTGCCTGAAACTCGTACTTTGACCGGCCGAGCGGCTCACGAAAGAGCTGATCGAGATTGGCTTCGGCCTTCTCTGTTCCACCCATGAGCGCAATCAGCCCCGCGTAGTCGTGGGCGACGTCCCAGGTGTAGGTGTAGCCGTTGTTCTCGTCATAGTAGTCGCGGCCGCCCATGCCGCCGCCAAACTTCGGATCCATCGGCTCGATCCACGCGCCGGTGTCGTCTTTCGGCCACATCAGCGCCTTCTCCACGCGAAAGAGATTGCGGTAGTTTGCCGCGCGCTTGAGAAAGAGCTGCTCGTCATCGGGCTTGTTGAGGACGTGGGCCAGGTGCGCGATCTCCCAGTCGTCAAAGCTGTTGCCGAGGGTGACGGGGACGGGCTGGCGCTTCTCAAAGGGATGCACCTCGGCCACGGTTTCCTTTTCCCCGGGGCGGAGCGCGGGCATGTAGCCATGTTCGGCGTAGAAGTTGTCGAGGGGCGTTTTAGGACCGAGGCGCCAGGGCAGCAGAGTGCTGTCGAGCGAGCGCTTGCGGAGCCCTTCGTAGGCGGTGGGCAGATCGAAGTTGCGAATGCCCTTGAACCATGCGTCGGCAAACCACGGCGCGGCATGATTGCCGTTCATGCAGGCGTAGGGGCCTGTGAGAATCGCGAAGGTGGGCATGATGCCGCTTTGCTGATACATGCGGACATAGGATTGCAGCTTGTCGGCCTGCATCTCCGGATTGAGGATGGTCTCGAGCGGCTCGAGTGCGCGAAAGGTATCCCAGAGCCAGTTGTCGACATAGAACGGGCGGCTGTCGGTGTGCACCTTGTGATCGAAGGCGCTATAGTACCGGCCATCTTCAGTGATGTTGATCATGCGCTCCGAGGCGCGATAGAGCGCGGTGTAGAAGACTCTGCGTTGAGCGTCGGTGCCACCCTGAACCTCGATGCGTCCGAGGGTTTCGTTCCATCGCTTGCGCGCGGCGGCTTTTACGGCGTCGAAATCGGCGGAGGCAATTTCGTGCTCGAGGTTTCTGTGCGCCTGCTCGATGCTGATGAAGGAGATGCCGTAGCGGAAGCCGAGTGTTGGAGCATTGGCGGTGATGGCGAGGCTCTGCCGGCCGTTTTCGGCGGAGGCCGCGGCGCTGACCGGCGCGCTGAACTCGCCGTAGACGTAGGCGGCCATGCCGTCGAAACGCTCTTCGCCGGTGACCACGGTGCGGCCCTGCTAACTGCATCGTGCCGGCGATGCGATTGGCGAGTGCGAGCGTGGCTTTGCCGCCGGGAAAGGTGAAGCGGAAGAAGCCGCAGCGTTCGGTCGCGGTGAACTCGGCCTCGATGCCGGATGGGCTGAAGCGCGCGGCGTAGTAATAGGGCGTCGTAGTCTCCTGGTCATAAGCGGCGGGGCTCTCGTCGCCGGGCATGATGCTGAACAATTCGCCGATGCGGTGCGAGCTGATGGTGAGGGGAAAGGAATGGATGCGGTCTTCGAGGGCGTCGTCGCGCATGGGGTAGACGCGCACCATGCTGTTGGGCAGATAGACGGCGGGCCGCGTGGGAACGAGCAGAATGCCGACATTGCCGATGGTGGGATCGACGTAATCGACGGGTCCACCCTGGGCACGGGCCTGCGCGGCGGCGAAAAGGACGACAAGCGCGATTTGCAGGATCCACTTGCGGCGGAGGAGTTGCCGGGTACGGTTGGGATGCGCCGTGCTGAAGATGGTCATTGAGTCCCGATGATACTGAGTCGCTTCGGTCCTGTTCAATGCGGGATTCGCGGGCCCAGCCGAAAGGCCCGGTATGCTAGGTGTATCGAAATCGAGGAATGCCGGCGCCAGATCCTAGCCGCCAGGCTCTGGGCCACGCCGTCCTGATCCGCTTTCCCGCTCAAGCGCGCATCGCGCCGTGTATGCATAGACTGGCTCTTTTGCTGCTTATCGCCGCGCCGTTAGCTGTGCCCGCGCAGAGCATCCTCTCGGTGCAGCCGAAGGATTGTGTCTATCGCGCGGGCGACAACGCGGCGTGGGCCGCGCCGGGCATAGACGATACGGGTTGGCTTCCCTACCCCCAGTGGCGTTCGGCTTCAGCTCCCTCGTATCTCTGGGTTCGCTGCCATATGCAGACGGGCTGGCTGACGGCGGCTGCGCATCCGGCGCTGCAGATCCGCTTCTACTCGCCCTACACGCTGTATCTCAACGGCAGGGAGCTTGCCACCTTCGGCAACTTCAGTACGGGCAATGTCAGCCTCAACGCGATCCGTTCCTATTCGATTGCGCCGGCCGATGTGCGGGCAGGGCGGGTGGTGATCGCCCTGCGCATTTTGGACCGCGGCGTGCTGTTCATGCCGGGTGCAGTGCAGCGCAGTATCGCGATGCCGCTTGAAATGCATGCGGGCGATCTCGGGCTTCTGGACGATCTGCGCGCGCGGGAAGTTCTGTCTGCCGCGTCGGAGCGTTTTTTTACGGCGGTGTGCTACGGGATCGTGGGTGTGCTGAGCTTTCCGCTGCTCGCTCTGTACTTTCTGGATCGCTCGCGCACGGCGATTCTCTTTCTTGCCATGGCCGCGGCAGGGCTGAGCGCCCTGCGCATCAACGAGCTGGCGGCTTCGACGGGCGCATCCTACTCGCTGTTTCTGAGCCTGGCGATCATGTTCGCCGGCGACCTGATGGCGATCCTGTCGATTGCCCCGTTCAGCTTCATGCTGGCGCGGGGACGCGTGCCTGCGTTTGCGTGGATGATTCTCGGAGTCGCCACGTTCAATCTTCTGCCGACCGCCCTCGACGCGTTCGGCATCGTTCACATGGCTGCCTTTTGCAGCCCCGAGGCGATTTCCTCGTTCCGGATCTTTTCGTTCGTCGCCTATGTGGCGATCTCGGTGTTGCCCTTTGTGGCGTTCTGGCCTTACGCAGCGATCAAACGCCGGATACGGCCGCTTGCAGTGCTGTGCCTTCTGTGGAGCGCGAGCGATGTGGCGTGGTTTGTGCTGGAAGCGACAGCGCTGCAATTGCCGGGGATTCCCAACCTCTACACCGGCTGGAGCGACGCTTTTATCAACATGCGCGGGGTCGCGACGGTGTGTGTGGTGGCGGCGCTGGTAGCGCTGCTTTTTCGCGAGCAGCGGCAGATCACGCTGGAGCGTGCGACGCTCGCGGGCGAGCTGCAGGCGGCCTCCGAGATTCAGCGGCTGCTTGCCCCGGCGAAGATCGATACCGCGCCGGGGCTGCAGATCAAGGTCGCGTTTCACCCGATGCGCGAGGTGGGCGGCGACTTTTATCTCTGCCGGGTTCTGCCCGGTGGGCGCCAGCGCATTCTGCTGGGCGACGTGAGCGGCAAAGGCGCCGCCGCTGCGATGGCGGCCGCGCTGCTGCTGGGCGCTGCGGAGGAACGTGATGCGGATGCACCGGCGGAGCTGCTTTCGCATCTGAACCGCGTGCTGTGCCGCGTGCAGATCGGCGGCTTCGCTACGTGTCTCTGCGTGGATATTCAGCCGAACGGCGAGATGATCCTTGCTAATGCGGGCCATCTCAATCCCTTTCGTGACGGTGTGGAAGTGACAACACCGGGGAGCCTTCCCCTGGGGATTGTTCCAGCAACGGAATACACAGCCTCCACTCTGCACCTGGGCGCCGGTGAAGCGCTTACCTTTGTCTCCGATGGGGTAATTGAAGCGCGCGCGGTGACGGGCGAGCTCTTCGGGTTTGAGCGGACTGGCGCTCTTTCGACGCGATCGGCCGACGAGATTGCGCACGCGGCGCGGAGCTTTGGCCAGGAAGACGACATCACGGTTCTGACGCTGGCGATGCCGGCGCGCGCCGCGGTGCCGGCTTAGCGGGCCAACCGTTTGCGCTGCGAAATTCTGGCGAGCAGGTAGAGCGGGAGGCCGAGCGCGGCGATGGCCATGGCGAAGGCGAAAGCGGAGATGCCTGCGACGGTGTCAGTGCGCGAGACCCAGAGCGCGTAGACGGTGAGCGCGGTGGGGCAGATGCCGAGCAAAATCGGCACCCAGTCAGGGCCGGGAATGCGAAAGGGGCGCGGCAGCAGCGGCTCTTTGCGGCGGAGAATCACGAGCGCGAGGAATTCAAGGATCAGCGAGAGGCCCCAGAGCACGAGGTCGATGGTGATGAGGCGCTCAAAGGTGAAGCCGAGGGCAAGAGCCCAGCAGAGGCCGCAGGCGAGGACGGAGACCCAGGGCGATCCGTTGCGGAGGCGTTTGGTGAAGACCGCGGGCAGAAAGCCATCCTGCGCGAGGGCGTGCGGCAGGCGCGTGTAGGAGAGGGTGAGGTTGCTGAAGGTGCCGAAGTCGTCGATGACGCCGGCGAGGACAACCGCGATGGCGAGAGCGGGGCCGCCGAGGGTGCGCGCGGCATCGACCCAGGCGCCGGTCGAAAAGCGATTTGCGGGAATGCCGGCCCACGCGACGGCGCCGATGGGAATTGCGTAGGTGATCATGATCATGACGACGGCCATGAGCACGACGCGGGGATAGTTGCGCTGGGGATTTTCAACTTCGTTGGCGATGGTTGTGGCGTTGTCCCATCCCATGTAGTTCCACATCGCAACGAGCACGGCAGTGGAAAAGGCGACGCCGGGCGGACGGGCCATGGAGGCGTGTCCGCCGAAGGGACCGTGCATGCCGAGGAAGCCGACATAGATCGCAAGCGCGACGAGGACGATGTAGGGGGAGATTGAGACGATCCACAGCTTGACCGAGCCCTCGCCGACGGCAGCAGCGCCGCGAAGATTCCAGAGGACGGCGGCGACGACGACAGCGAGCTCAAGACCAAGGGCGCGATAGCCGGTGGTGGCGCCGGGCGCGAGGCGCTCAAGGTAGAGGACGAAGGTGGTGGGATAGATGGCCATGTCGAAGACGGAGGAGGCGAGCGAGAGCCATGCCTCCTGGAATCCCCAGAAGGGCCCCATGGCGCGGCGCACCCAGGCGTAAAAGCCACCCTCGGCAGGAACGGCCGCGGCGAGTTCGCCGAGCATGAGCGCGGTAGGGAAGCTCCAGAGGAAGGGAAGCAGGAAGAGCAGCAGCAGCGCGCCGCCGTAGCCGCCGTAGCCGATGATGTCCTCAATGTCATAGGGGCCACCGGAGACCATGAAGTAGGTGGCGGCGAGCAGCGGGAAGAGACGAAGCTTGCGAACGCCGGAGACCGGTCGGCTGGAGGGCGCTGCCTCGTTGATGGATTTCAGGTGTGTTTACCTGCGCACTTCGTGGAATGAGGACAGTTCTGCTCCCAATCTTACCCGCAGTTGACGTCAATCGGACCGGGGAGACAAGCGAAAACCTGGGCGCTGGAACATGGGCGTGTCGCCGGGCGTATCGTCTCTGTGCGGAGGACGACGATGATGGAGCGCGAAGCGATTCCCTGGTGGGCGATGCTGGTGGCCGGGCTGGGTGGGCTGCTGCTGCTCGCGGGCGCGGTGATTGCGGCGGTGCAGCCGGCGATGCTGGCCGGGCAGCATGAACCGGTAACGAGCGGCCTGCGGGTGATGGCGGGCTACGTGGTGGCGCGCAATGCGGCGCTGGGGATTTTTCTGCTGATTGCGCTGCTGATGCGGAACCGCGTGACGCTCAAGACCCTGCTGCTGCTCTATGGCGGGGTGCAGGTGCTGGACGCGGCAATGGACGCAGTGGAAGGGCGCTGGATGATTGTGCCCGGTGTGCTGGTGCTGGCGGCAGTGCTGCTGGCAACGGCGCGCCGCCTGCGTGCGCAGAGCAGT
>CAVRAK010000017.1:0-74708 GCA_963718885.1 uncultured Acidobacteriota bacterium | reverse complement strand
TCCCTCTCTTTGTTCAGACGAAAATGGTACCGAGGCCCATAGACTCAGGAGTTTATCGTATCTGTGGAAAACGTAGAACAATAATCAGGAGAAATGCGCCGGAATGTTTTGAGGCGGCGCTATAATTCACCTTCTCTTCGCCTTAGGTGGAGTGAAGGTAGCGGCCGCGTGCAAAAAACCGAGCCCGCTGGAATGGAGCGGGCTCAGCAAGTACAGGATTAGATGCGGCGCCTACGGCACGAAGACGTGCAACCGCACATGCCATTTTGTGCTCTCGCCCGGCTTCAGTGTGACCATGCCCGTGTTCATCGATCCCCAGATCTTTTTGTCGAACGGGTCGGCGAAGTTGTACTGGTCCTCAATGGCGACAAATTTCATGGCGGCGGGGCATACATCTGCATGGTCTTGATTTCAGGCGAGAGGCCGACGATGTCAACCCCATACTTCGCAGCCGGATCGATTATTTTCACGGTCACGGCGCCGTTGTTCCACGTGAGCTTGCTCCAGTTGTCGTCGTAGAAGTTCTTCGCCAGCGCCACCCCGCCGGGTGCGCGCAGATCGTACTGCCCAGTGACGGGCTTGAGCTTGCCGGTAGGAAAGACATTGTCGTAGTTATCCACCTCGGCAAGGTTCGCCCCGGGAATATGAATGCGCACCTGGGTTCGGTCGCCCGAAGGCAGGTTGAAGTAAGGGTGCCATCCGATCGCCATCGGCTCGGGCGCGTCGCCGACGTTCTTGGCCACGACAACGGCATCGACCGCTTCGGCCCGCAGCGTAATGGTGATTTCGAGATCGGTCTTCGAGAGCCAGTGGCCACCGAAGTCGCCTGCGTGAATGGTGCCCGTGACCTCCTGGCCGCCGGGAATGTTCTTCACGGTGACGTCGCTGGTCTTCGCTTTAAGGATGAGCCCGTGCATCGCGTGCCGTTCGGCGCCGGGATTTTTGCCGATGTTGTTGGCGGGCAGTGTAAGGGTATGGCCCTCCCACGAGGTGGTCAGCGTTTTGCCGTCAGCCGAAAGCTTGCCGCGAATGCGATTGGGATAAGGCACGAGGAAGGCCGCGCCGAGCCGATAGCCGAGGTCGCCGAAGGCATCGTCTTTCACGTCGAGCATCTCTTTTGCGCCGGCAAGATTCGGCGAAGCTAGAACATCCACGTTGCCTTTGCCGGGAAAGTTCGCGGTGACGTGGATCAGTTCCATGCCGCGGCCCGGCGCGAGAGTCACGCTCGTGAACTCGGGAGCGGTCTTGCTGACGGCGGTGCGCTTGAGGGTGACGAGCTTTTGCCCGCCGATCTCGGTTACCTGTGCAGAGCTTCCCATCGCAAAAAGACTCCCCATCAAAACCGGCAGGGTTAATGCGCGCAGTGCTTGCTTCATTCGGATCATTCCTGAGGGTGCAGCCAGGATTTTCCGGCACAACTTTCGCGTGGCTGGAAAGCGTATTCCGGAAGGCGGCCCTAATTCTACGACATCGGGGGAGGGAAGTTGAATCGCGTGCTCTGCGCGGGCGCATCCGAACCGCGCGTGAGGCGGGGAATAGCGGTCCGCACGGCGATCCGATTAAGACAGAGGGGCAACGCGCAGGATGATCTTACCCCTCGCGTGCGGCGCGCCACCGAGCATCTCGTGCGCCTTTCTGGCCTGCTCCAAAGGCAGCATCGTTCCGACGCTGGTTTTTAACTTGCCGTGATCGAAGAGCGCAGCCAGTTTCTCCAGCCTTTGTGTCGTCACGTCCACCAGAAAAAAGACGCTGCGCACTGTCGCTGCATACTTCTCCTCAGGAGCGGCGGCAGAGACGACCGAGACCAGGATGCCGCCGGGCCGAACGACATTGAACGAGCGGGCCCTCGTTTCGCCGCCCACCATGTCAAGGACGATATCGACCTGGGGCACGACGTCTTCGAATCGGGTCGTGCGGTAATCGATGACCGTCTCCGCGCCGAGGCTCTCCACGAAGGAAGCATCCGCTGAAGAGGCTGTGCGCAAAGACGCGCAGCCCGGCCTGATGCGCGAGTTGGACGGCGTAAGCGCCCACGTTGCCGGCCGCTCCATGAATCAGGACGCTTTGACCCGGCTGCGCCTTTGCATAGTCAAAGAGCATCTGCCACGCAGTCACAGCGACCACAGGCGTTGAAGCGGCCTCATCAAAGCTCAGCGACGCGGGCTTTTTGGCGATCATCTTTGCCGATGCGAGGGCATACTCGGCATACGCGCCGATAAACTGCGGATTGGTGGCGCCGAAGACCGCGTCTCCAGGCCCGAAGTGATGCACATCGCGACCCACCGACTCGACGAGTCCTGAAAAATCCGAACCCAGCGTGAGCGGCAGAGGCGCATTGACGACGCTTTTATGCTCGCGAATCAGCGCATCCCATGGGCCCACTCCCGCTGCGGCAACGCGCACCAGCACCTGATCGGATTCGGGCGTTGGGCGGACCAGATCATCGATCTCGATAACCTCCGGCCCGCCGAAACGATGGATTCTGGCTGCTTTCATGGAAGACTCCTGTAAGCGAGAAGGTTATAGACTCAGGCCTCCATCGATGATCAGTTCGCTGCCCACGGTGAAGGCGGATTCATCCGAAGCCAAAAAAACGACCGCGCTTGCAATCTCGGCAGGCTTACCGAAGCGTTTGGCGGGGATCTGATTCTTGAGCGCCTCGGACGTTGCCTTCAAATCGTCCTCGGACAATCCCAGTTTGCTGTAGAGCGGGGTCGCGATCGGCCCGGGGCTCACGGCATTCACGCGGATTCCGCGTGGGATCAGCTCCGCCGACAAATTACGTGCCATGGAGAGCAGCGCCGCTTTCGACGCGGCGTACACACTGGCGTTCGGCATCCCGATATCGGCGTTGATGGATGCGTTCAGAACAATAGATGCCGGATTTGCGAAGTAAGGCAGCAGAGCCTGAACGAGAAAGAACGGCCCGCGCACATTGATACGGAACGTCCGGTCAAAGGCGGCTTCGTCCCATTGCTCGACGGGCTTGAGATCGGCCACGCCGGCATTGACGAAGAGGATATCGAGAGTTCCGAACTCCGCTTTGATCCGCTCGGCGAGCAGCTTCTGGCTAGCTGCGTCGGCAGCATCTGAGGCGATGTAGACGGCATGATCGCCCAGTTCCTCGCGCGCCTTGTCGAAGGCCTTAGGATCCCGCGCCGTAACGGCGACGCGGGCACCCTCTGCGATGAATTGCCGTGCGGTTTCGAGACCGATTCCGCTGGAGCCGCCGGTAATGAGCGCATGTTTTCCCTTGAGTCTGTCCATCCTTGTATACCTCCAATCAGTTCGCGGTGACGGCGGACCCCTTTCCGGCATTGGCTTCTGACCAGGCCAGCGCAAAGTCGGCGACCTCTTCCCATCCATATTGACCCAAAGTGTAGTGAGTGCGCTCGGGAAACTCCCTGTATTCCGTGATGGCGCTCGATGCGTGGTAGAGGCGGAAGTTCGCCTCAACGACGGACGCCGGCGAGACGTGATCCTGGCCGCCGGAGATCAACAGCAGCGGTGCGCGGCGGTCGTTTTCGAAATCCACCGCGGTTGCGGCGTGAGGGTTGAAGTTGGCAAGCGCGGCCTGGAAAAGAACGTGATCGGGCCCGGGCACGGCATAGCGTTGGTAAATCGCCAGCGACTCTTCCTCATTCATGTTGTTGGTAAAGGCATAGTGGAACTGCTGGGGCGTGAGGGGCACAGCCCGGTGATTGTTGGCTGGATTGCTGAGCGCCGGGAACGAGACCTTCAGCGTGGAGAAAGGCAGGAAGAGAATGCCTTTGACGGGGGCAGGAGCGATGGCGACACCTGCGGCGCCCAGACCGCGATCGAGCAGTATTTGTGCAATCAGGCCACCAAACGAGTGACCAATAATAATCGGCAACGAATCCAGTGCGCGAATCAGGGTTTCATAGTGCGCCACAATTTCGGTGATGCCGAGATTTGCAATGGGCGATGGATCGCGCCGCAGTTCGTCGATGCCGATGTCCATGCCGGGCCAACTGCTGGCGATCACGCGATGACCTTTTGCGGCATAGCGCTTGATCCAGTTTTCCCAGCAAAGGGCGGTCATCCAGAGTCCGTGAATGAGAACGATGGGCCTTGTTGACGTCTCCGCCATATCCGTTCCTCCTGAATAGGTTGTAGGCGATCGGCCTGAGCCTTTGGCAACGCCGTGGCATCGGGGCCGCGCGATGCAGCCATCATTGTTCAGACGGTCGGGCGAGGTCTTGTCCGAACGGGACCGCTCCTGTACAAAAAGGACACGAGGAGGTCTGGGATGAGCACGCAGGTTCGATACCGGAACTATGTTGCCGAGGCCTTCGGAATGTGCGAGGCGCCGATGCTGGTTACGCGGGCACTGCGCAAATCCACGATGGCCGTGACGGAACTGGAGTTTGGCGAGCGGAACTTTGGAATGACAGCGCCGATTCCGCTCGAAGATGCCTACCTGATAGGCCTGCAACTGCTGCCCTGTCTTGATCACGATCTTTATTTTGAAGGCCGCTTTGTGCGGCCAACCAACTGGTTTGCCGGCGCCATCGCAATCTACGATCTGCGTCGCAGCCCGATCGCCGATATTCGCGATCCCTATCATTGCCTGATGTTCCACCTGCCGCGCAAGGCGATTGACACGATGGCGTATGAGTCGGGTGCGCGCCGCATGGGCGATCTCGAGGACTGTCCGGGTATTGGCATCGACGACCCCACGGCGCGTTCTCTGCTCTCGTCCCTGCTGCCGGCGATCGCGCGTCCGTCGGAAGCTCCGGCGTTATTCCTCGATCACGTCGCGCTCGCGCTCACCGCCCACGTGGCCTACGCCTACGGCCGCATGCAGCCCGGCGGCGCAGCGCAGCGTGGCGGCCTCGCGCCGCACCTGGTGCGCCGGGCCCAGGAACTGATGGCGGCGAGCCTCAAGGACGACATCTCGCTGCTTCGTCTCGCGGACGAGTGCGGGCTCTCAGTGCGGCACTTTACCCGGGCATTCCGCCAATCCACGGGGCTATCGCCGCATCGGTGGCTGATGCGGCACCGGGTTGACCGGGCCCGCATGTTGCTGGCAGAGAGTCGCGGCCTTTCGCTCACCGAGGTTGCTCTGATCTGCGGATTCGCGGACCAGAGTCACTTCACCCGCGTCTTCACTGCAATGGCCGGCATAAGTCCGGGCGCATGGCGGCGCGACAATGCGAACTCCGCCGGGCTGGTTCAACACTGACCTTGCTCTTGAGCTGACAGGCGCGAGGAGTGGGGCTGTGCTCTTGATATACTTTGGGTTGAGCCACCGCAATCGTAGCCCCTACGGTGAAGGTATCGGACAAATGCGGCAGGTGTTTCTTTCACTTCTTTTTGGAACCACCGACTCAGAGAACGTGGGCTCATCGCCAATTGGTCCGCAAGACGCTCAACTGACAATGTTTCGTCCAAATGCTCGACCACAAAGGCGTGAAGATCGCGCAGTCGCGGCGGCTCTTTCTCTTGTCGACTCAACAGTCCGCTGAACTATGATCACAACATGCGTCCAATCTCTGCCACTTGTACGGGTTGTGGGGAGAAGTGCTGCCGCTGCCATGCACCATCAAGGACTCTGCCGACCTTGTGATGTGGCTGTCTCAGCGATACCATGAACACCGAAAGCTCAAACAGGGCAGCGAAATAGATCAATCCTCGCAACACTCTTAACCGACAAGTCTGTAGCAGGCGGCTTATCTTTTCTGACGCCGTGGTTCCGGAGTGTGGTGTGCGACTCGGAAATAACCCCCGTTTTGCCGTTTTTCGGTTACTTCCCCATAGGCGGTTATCCGACCGGAACCTAGGATTTCCGCACTAAACCTACCAATGAGTGCCTCGGCGGAGATAAGCGGCCAATGTTTTTGAATCGAACAAATGTGAAATCGCTTGATGTAGCTCAGGTGGGAGACACGTTGTATTATTTTTCAGCTGGATTTCTTCCTTCAAACAGAGTGAATTCATTTCTCGTTTGAGTGCGGATCGGCCGTTGCTGAAACGAGAGTGCCGGGTAGGGCAAGAGTTAGCCTCGTGGCGGGCCTCAGCTACCTGGAATCCATCGTGCGTTGCAGAGGCGCAAATGAGACTGGCATTCTCGTCCTATCGCGGAGTATCGGGCTGGTGAAGATATTGCCTGATCGGCCTCGCAACGCGCAATATTTCACACACCTCAAAATGGGAACCGATTGGCCGCTTATGGCGATTATGCGTCAGCCCAGAATCGTTCCTGGCGACATGCCAGTTTGCCGGGAGTAATCCTGAAGATCGCGGCCTAGCGATTCTCGATGAGCGATTTGGCCTGAGATCCCCATTTGGAAGGACGAGCAGGCGAGAAAGCGAATTGGGCATTGCCACGGTCTTACGCGGTCGTTCGCACCGTAGCTCAGTCATATCCCTAGATAGTGGCCGAGATATCGAAGCAATTCGATCTTCGACGCTCTCGGTTACCGCTCTCGTGACGCGCTGTCATCATTAACTAGATCCAGTGCGCGGGGTTGGACATCGATGACACATGATCCTCCCAGGGGAATTAGACGGCCGATGGGCGAAGGCCTCAGAACTTCGATAGTGCCTGCTGCGCAAGCGTCTTTTCGATCGATTTCACCTGCTCCGCTGTCACCTTGCTGCTGTAAACATGGATCCTGAATGCCGCGTCGCCCTTTCGTACGGCCAGTCCAGTCATCGAGCCCGCCCCAAGGTAATAGGATTCATCGCCGACACCGCTCGATGAGGACCTCTCCATACTCGCTAATGCGCCTTTGCCGGCATTAAAGAAATCCACCGTCTGAAGCTGGAGGGTGACTGCTCCTCCGGTTGGTATAGTCCACGTGCACGTCTTCGTGAAACCTGGGGCATTGTAGGATCCGTTCGCGACGGTTGATCCGAGCGCTGAACTCACCTGCGCCGCAGTCAGGACGGAGCAGGCGTCAGTGAGAGACGCCGCGAATGAGGGTAATGCTCCCGCGATCAGCAGGACGAAGGCGAGAGATTGCGGAAATTGAAGCTTCGGATACACCATAAAGACCTCCTTATCGAATTGTTAGAACGACTAGTCGTTACTGCATGAGATTAAAAGCAGAGTCGCGCTTGCCAACACTTTTTGAGTTCCCGCAGGGTTACCGGCATAATCAGCACCGCGGAGCAATCAGAATGCGACCTTCACATTCTCGCGCTCGGCTTCCTGTGCGGCAATCAGAGTGGACGGCGAGAAGCCAAGCATGCCCGCGAAAAGATTGCGCGGAAATGTCGCTTGGGCAGTATTGAACTGCATGACTTCATCGTTATAGAACTGCCGGGCGGAAGCTATGCGGTTTTCCGTCGAAGTGAGCTGCTCCTGAAGCAACTGCACATTCTCGACGGCCCTCAACTGTGGGTATTGTTCCGCCACAGCGAACAGGTTCGAGAGCGCCCCTGTCAACGCCGACTCGGCCTGGGTGCGATCGGTGACGCTTCCGCGCGCTGCGGCCACGGCCTTGTTACGGGCCTCAGTCACCGCCACCAGCGTAGAGCGCTCGTGGCCCATGTATCCCTGGACGGAGGCGACCAGATTCGGAATCAAGTCATGGCGGCGCTTGAACTGCACGTCAATTTGCGCCCAGGCGTTCTGCACGCGAACACGCAGGCGAACGAGGGAATTAAACATCGCGACCAGCCAGATCACGGGTGCTGTAGCGACAACGAGCAGAATCACCGTTACATGAGACACGATTTCCAGCCTTTCTGTGGCACTCCGAGGCATCGCTCAGTGGTGCGGCAGCATGATGAATATCTGGTGAATGAATGCCATCCAGATCGCCATGAACGCGAGGCTTGACATGATCAGGATGGCGATAAGCAACAGGAGAAGCGCCAACGCCAGCAAGGCGAAGGGCGCAAGAAATAGCGACAGCAGGCCGATGAAAACAGCGGCAGCGGGTTTGAATGGTTCTGACTCGAATTGAACGTGTGCGCCCATCTTGTCGAGGTGCTTGAGCCGCCGCTTCAGCGAAGGGAAGAAGCCGGCCGAGGTGCAGGGCGATGCAGATGATCCATATGAATCGTCGCCGGATGGGAGATCCGGTTCTCCATGGTCCCGCAACTGACCGAGTCGCCGGATTGCGGGCCGATCGCCAAGTTGCGCGGCGACAAGATCGGAGAGGTCGGGGAGTTCGTCTACCGGCTTTCCGAGCGTGGTGGCCGCAGCCTGGCGGAACGCCTTGATGCGTGCAACCGCAGCCTGATCTCCGGCCATGGCGGCGCGCCCCGTAGCGACTATTTCGCTCATGAAGCGCGGATTCGCGGCGGATACCGAAACAGTTGCGGCCGGGATGCCTGCGACGGAACCCGCTGCTGACGCAGCCCAAAGGCGCGCTGCTGTTTGTATCTGCTCAACGTCTGCGCGGGAATCGCTGACACGGTCGGCTCCGGCCGGGCTGACCAGGAACAAGTGCGAGGCCCATGCCCCTCCGCGGATGGGATGGCGATCCGCATTCAGTTTGCGCAGCGCTTCCGCGAGTCCATCCGGATTGCGAGTCAACTGCACAGCGCAGGCATCGGCCAAATATTTCCGCTTGCGCCAGAGCAGAGCCATGCTGGGCACAAGCATGGTGAAGGAAAAGAACCAGAGCGAAAGCTTGAAGGCGAAATTCGTGAGAAAAACGGGGAACAGAAGGAAATCGCGAATGGCGCGGAAGACGGACTTTTTCTTCCGCGTTGAATCGAAGAGGCGATCGATGTCGTCGGTATCAAGTTGAGTGCCGCGCGTGAGAAGTTGAGCCACGGCAGCGGCTGCGACCGAGGCGCTATCGCTGGTTCCCTGACCGGCCACGGCGAAGCGAAGGATGCGCCACAGTGTGCGGCGCGATTCGGACCCGAAGGGCGCATTGATAAAGGCGAGCAGCAGGCCGTAGGTCTCGAAGACGCTGGTCACGCGAAATGCGATCCGCAGATCGCCATTGCCGATGGAGGCAATCAGGTGAGCGAGGGCGCCTTCGAGTTCATCGCGGGTGAGCCGTTCGATCAAGCTGCGGGAGACGATGATGCGCGCATCCCCGGGAGATGTTCCGATAACCGCCGCATTCGCGCCGGGCCCATCAATCAGCATAACCTTCGGAGCCGGTAGTCCAGACGCGATCGCCATTTCCTCGATGACATCGGACAACTGGAGTTCTCTGATGTCCGATGGGCTGGGTTCGCGCGCTTTCAACGCCAGCAGTGCTCCGCCCACTCCGGCGCGCTGGAACAATGCGACGATTCCCAGCCACACTGCCAGAGACAGCGTGACGCCGGGTAGAAGCAGGACGGCGCCTCCGACGATGAGCGGCTGCGGGTTGGCAATTCTCGTCGGCTGTGTGAGCCAGGTGAAGGCCAGGAGACCGGTGTGTGCGAGCGCGCCGGCATTGCGCCAGAAAGCAGGTGGCAGGTGAAGCCAGAGGTTGAGTATCTCGGCGAGCAGCAAAACTACTGCGTAAAGCATCGGCGTTATGGCGAGGGCCACAGGAATGCCCATCACGATGGTCGCGAGCACCGACGCGGCGGAAAGGCGCCATGTCGCGCGACGGTTGCGGCGCTGCGCATCGAAGAAGCCTTCCCTATCGCGGGGACCGCCGGCGAAACGCGTGCTGGTGGCATTAGCGGCCATGATTGCCTCGTTCAATGCGCTGCGGCTGCGCAGGCGGCTTCCCATTGCGAGTAAGTGCCCTCGTGCAGGGTCAGCTGAATATCTTCTGCTTCCGCAGGCAGCACGCGTGCTTTCTCCGGCCGCAGCGTACCATTCGGGAAAAAGGAATTTGAGAGCGTCTGGTGGTCATCGCCCGCTATTTCGCGCTGACCCCAACGTCCCCGGATTGAGAAATACGGGCGTTGTTCCTGACCGACGAGCAAATTACTACGCCAGTTATCGAAAGTGAGAGAGATTGGCTGCCCCGCAGTGCTGAGATAGAGGTGCGGGGGCATGCTGCCCTTGAGCTTGAGGGAATAGCGCTCGTGTTTGGGGGTGCACAAGCTCCCCTTTCCATTCACAAAGGTATGGGGGATGATGCTTCCCATTCGCCGACTTTCCGGAAAGATCTGGACGTAAAGGAAGTAGTCTCCTGCTGTTTTGGAGTGCATGCGGCCCCAGCCAGTCCAATACCCCAGCGGGTGAAAATTCCCACCCATATAGAAAGCCCAGGGGAACAGGCCAACATAGACAGTTCCAGGGAGACCAAAGGCGAGGAGGAGGAGGAACCATCCTCTCGCCCGACTGACCTGGCGAGGCTTTGGCCTTTGTCCGCTTACATACCTTTGGATCAGTTCGGCCTCTTCTGGCGGTATCGTGGAACGGTTCGTCATCTTCTGTTGTCCTTCCGAGTGACCGGAGTTCGGCTAGGGCTGCGTGCGAATCTCTGCTTCACTGAATTGTCACTTCGCAAGCGACACCTCCACACGCCGATTCAGGGCTCTGCCGCCGGCGGTTGCGTTATCCGCGACCGGGTGAGTGGAGCCGAGACCCTGAGACTGGAGACGGTCTGCAGCGATCCCGCGTGCGCTGAGCCACGCAATCACGGAAGCAGCGCGCGCTTTCGACAGGGGAACATTGAGATCATCGGAGCCCTGGTCATCGGTATGGCCTGCAATTATCCAGGCAGAGCCGGGCCGGCCGTTGATCAGGCCGAGGATCGCGTTCAGGGCCGGCGCGCTGTCGCCACGGAGCTTCGACGCACCCGTGTCGAAGTGAATGCCGTAGATATTCGCGGTGCCTGTCTGTGCGATGGACTGCTCCAGGGCGGCGGTGCTTTCCTGGTGAGGATGGAGCCGGATATCCACGTTTCCGCTTTGTCCTGCGGGCAGATCTACCGGAACGGAACTTTGATCGTATCCCGGCGCATTTGCCGTTGGCACGACGAGTCCAGCAGGAATGCCTTTGAACTCGCATTTACCTTGCTGATTTGTGGTGACCGATGCGGTTCCGACGCTCACCGTCGCGCCCGGGATGGGCTTGTGGGTCTCTGCATCGGTGACCGTCGCGGTCAGTGAGACCTGATATTTGAAGTTGTGCGGGTTCACCAGAATGCGCACGAAATCGACGGCATAACCGTCCTGGGCATGGGTCGTTGGATCGTCGATCAGAAGGCTAACAGTTCCCGACTTCAGCAGAGGCCAGTATTCAGGCAGCAGCTTCATGCTGACCAGCTTGCCGATGGGACCGGTTTGATCCAGTGAGTTGAGCACATCCTCGAAACCGGGGATGCGCGTACCGTTCAAACTGACCTGAAAATAGGAGTGGTGACTCGGCGCCTGAAAGTCGTCCGCAAAAATCTGAACGACGACCTTGTCGATTTTGGCCGGTAGCTCTCCAACAGCGAGCACAATCGGAGTGGGCATGGTTAACGCCCTCTGGCGCGTGCAGGATGCCGCCCATTCTGTGGACGCCTGGAGCACCGTGTCCTTCGCATTCGGCGGCGGTTGGACGTGCCCTGTCGCCTTATCAACCCAGCCCGCCGGAATTCCGGTTCGTAATGCATAGCAGGTCTTGAGACTCGAACTGTATCCGTCGCCCGGTGATGTGGGAGTTACGGCGTCGATCATGATGCGGTCCGGCATGCCTGGAGCATGTTCAAGATGCATGTGCACGGGAGTGACACTGGTGCCGATCATGATTCGGTCTGTCCCGGGAGGCGCATTCGACGGAATCTGAAGTATGCTGGGCCACGGATGCGACGGAGTCGAGTTCCCTGAGAACGGATCGAATCCTGCGGGCCAATCAAAGCCGAGGTTGTTGATGTCGCCCGTTCGCACGACGAGGTCCGCCTCGGGCCCTGCGACGGTGCGTTCATATTCGAGCGCCCAATCGTGTTTGGGATTTCCTGTGGCGGCAACGGGTACCATCGGGGGACCGCTGGGAATCGGCGGAGGAGAAAGCGCAGCGCCGGTTGCGGCGGTAATTGCGGGCGCGAGCTGAGCCGCAGCCGCGCGAATATCGCCTAGCTGCTTATTGAGATCCCCCGGGATTTGGTTCGACTCCACAGCGTAGGTGAGTTTGTTGAGCTTATTCCTGAGATCATTTAACGCTGCATAGGTCTTAGGATCATTTGGGGCATTTTTAATCAGCTCGTTCACCTGCTCTCCAACGGCGTCGATGGCATTGAAGCTATTACTGCGGATTTCGACTGGGTTAGTACCTCTGGTCAAATCCGGAGTGTCTGAGCCCACTCTCGCCTGAGCTTCTTTCTCACCTCTCTGGTTAGTGCGATGCTCCATGACTGCAATGATGGCCACGATAAGCAGCAACACCACGGCACCTGCAACAAGGGCGAACTTAGGCTTGCGCATCGATTGCATCGCAGCAGGTAAGGAAGGCGCGGGCCGGGAAGCACCAGGATCGCCACCGGCGGAAGCAGCAGGAATGCGATCTTCCCGCTCATCGCTTCGGGGCGCCCCGCAGGTTGTGCAGAACGCATCGCCCTCGACAAGTTTCGCCCCGCATTTTTGACAGTGAATCTTCGCGGGCATCCGATCCATTTCGATTACTCCTTTGAAGCCGCCGGCAAACGCGCCTGCTGTTCTGGCCCTAATCCTGCTCGTGGGCGGGGCAGCTGGCCTGCAGCCACTGCGACTGCATCTTCCAGTCGGATTTCATGGTGTGGCCGTACATGTTCACGTTGCCGTGCCCCGTCCCGGTGACGTGCTCCTGATCGATGGCGTGGAAGGTGATCCGAAATTCGCTTGTGTTTCCGCGCGGATCGGTGCAGGTCAGCTCGACATCCGCGTCGCTGGATGTAGAGCGGACCAGGTTCTCGCGGCATTTCATTCCTTCGTCGTTCTTCCCCGCATTGAATGGATCGCGCGTGAGGTCCTCCTGCTTGAGGCAGCTCTTGTCGTTCGTTGTGTGTGTCTGCCCAGAACCGGAGGAATCCATAGCTGCTTGCATACGCGTTCGCTGTTCGGGGGTCAGTTTCGCTTCCATTTCCGGGGGAATGCCCATGGAACCGGTGACGGCAATAGTGGTCGTGGACTGCCACTGCCCTGTCTTCACGTTGAGGGGAGTTACTTTCTGCTGCGCCAGCAGACCCGGTACTGCGATGGCGAAGGTGATAGCGACGACGATATTGGTCTTCATCTTGTTCTCCGTTGTGGGAATTGTGTTGGGTTGAGAGTCAGAAGTTCACCTGGCGGCCGCGACCTCCGCGCGCCAGTTGAGTTCGGGGCCCCGGGGAAGTGTTGTCGGAAACTGCACGGGTTGAGCCAAAGCCCTGCGGGATCAAACGGCCCTGCTCCAGGCCCTGTTCGACGAGCCAGCCGGTGACTCCTGCGGCGCCGCCCTGGCTGTCGGTGTGGCCGGACGCGGCCCAGCGCGATCCCGCATGATTCTTCATCAGCGCCAGCACAGCGGCATATGAGCTTTACCCCAACCCGGCTCATTTCTTCACCATGGCCTCTTCGTAATGAATCTTTTCCAGCAGCGAGCCGTCATCCCGGTGTAATTCGGAATCCAGCGAAAGCTTCACGGGGCATCCCTGCGCATTGGTCCAGACGTTGCCTTTCTCGAATCCGCCAGGACCGAGGGTGGAGCCGAGGATTTGCCGCTCGACTGCGTTGAAGCGCGCAGTATCGATCGAGTAGTGGATGGCGGGGTAGCCGTTAACCTGGCTGCTACCCGGTTCGCGCACCATAGCGGAGTTGTTGCTGACCTCGGCTATGGTGCTGGACATGCCGCTGATCCCGGTCAGGCCTGACCAGGCGCTTTGCCAGTTGCGCGCGTCCGAATGTACCCCGTGGAATGCGCGATGGAAACCTGAGTTGGTAAAGCTTCCGTCGATGGTCTCCGGTGTGATATCCGCCTCTTCGTTGAGGTGATCCGAGGCATCTTTCCGGTAGACGTAGTGGAACGACTCCGGCGGATTCTGGAGATGGCTGATGATGCAGTTCAGATCGATTCCTGGATCAGGCTCGCGCGCAGCCTGCGACCCGGGCCGCGCCGCATCGGCCTGGGAATGCGGAGACACGTTACAGGAAGAGGTAAACAACAACACGAAAGCACTGCCCGCCGCTAGCAGGGCGGCTCCTGCTCCGGCAACTGCCAGGCGCTGAAGGAGGGCGTTCATGAGATTCCCTCTTTCCTGAGAGCGATGCTCGCGCCTTTGAGCCTGTTGATCTCGAAGTGACGCTTCTCGACCGGGCCATTGGGCTGGCTGAGTCCTTCGTCCAATAGAATCTTGACCGAGCAACCATCTGAGCCCATCCAGATGGTGCCCTTGTCAAAGCTGCCGGCACCAAAGAGCGTGAGGAAGGTATCGCGGTCGGCTGGATTGGCGCCGCCGCTGTCGATCTCGTAGCGTGTAACGCTATAGCCGTTCATTTGTTCGGCGCCGCGGGCTCGCACGACCGATGTGCCGTCATAGCCGGCCATCCGACCCATCATCCCCGTGAAGCTCAGGCTGGAGAGGTCGAGCATTGCGTTGCTCCAGCTTTGCTCGTCGGCACGAACGCCCTTGTGCCTGTGCGTCCCGGATGCGTCGCTGATGTCAATGTCGATCGACTGCGGCGTCACATCGGCTTCCTCGTCGAATTTTCTGGAGCCGTCCGCGTACTTGTAGGAATAGTGAAAGGGTTCGGTCGGCCTTTTCACCTGGTCGAGCATGCAGCCCACGTCGAGATGGTCGGCCACGCTCGCATTTGCGGCCGGATCGGCGGTTTTCCCCGATCTACAACTCACAGGTAGCGCCATGATGGCGCTCGCAATGATCAGGGGCACTATGTGCGACCTGCCGCTTCCCATCTGGCGACGGGTCATGAGGTGCTCCTCTCTGCTGGGCGGTCGGATCACTTGTCGCCCCCGCAGATCTTGCTGTCCGGCTGCCGCTGAACAATGCTTTTGGTAAAGAGTTCCTTCGCCGGGAGATTGGAGTTGGTGCCCAGCCATGTGCCATCCACGCCCGCCTGGCCGGTCGCCACCAACGTGAACTGCTGACAGGGGACGAGACTTTGCATGCCTGAATGGGCCGCCGTGGTGGAGATCACCATCTGCAGGTAAGTGGCGCTTTCGATCTCGAGAGGATTACCGGCTTTCTTCTTCAGCCATTGCCCCGCAACCGTGTTGTTGAGCAGCACGTCGGAGAGAGTCTCGGTTAGCGCACTGGGCAGCGGAATCTTTGCCGCATCCCAGAGCTCGTCGGTGCCCATGCGAAGCTCAACGCGCGGAACCGCCATGGCCACAACCAGCCCAAAGGAAGCGAAGGGGGAAAATGCAAAGCTCTGGTTGATGGCGCCGTCGCCGTTTCCCTGACCTTCAATCTGCGTCTGGGAGCCGTTGAAAGAGATACCCTGGTCACCGGAATACTTCATGTGGAAGCCGCCCTTTGCGACCTCTTCCTTCGTGGTGAAGGCAGGGTGAAACAGCAGCGCCGAACTGATCTGGAGGGACATTGGCAGCATGGTTTCTTCCATAAGGGGAATGCTGATCTGCGCAGGCGGGGGAATCTTGAACCGCACTTCGTTCATGGGCGTTTTGTTTTCCGAAGTCTTGATGGTCCAGTCGTAGTCCACGTCGGTATCGAAGTTGAGTTGGCGGGAGTCGAGGACGAGGTGACCTCCGTTGAGGTTCATCGCCCACTCCTGGATGAAGTTGTGGATCTGAACCTTCGGGTTGAGCTCGACGTTGAGGCCGTTTGCCTCGCGAGTGATGCCAAGGTCGAGGTGCATCTTATCGTCGGGCACGTAGAAGTGATAGTGGATCTTCCATATGGCGAAGTCGGTGTCGGCATATTCGAAAGCACCCTCCATGTTGTGTGGAGCGACATCGGCATAGACCGTGGGCTGCAGAGCATCAAGCCAATGGAACGGAGGCTGCGGCGAGTCCTCCGCGGCGATCTGCCTGGCCAGATCACCGAAGCTCACCGGGGCTTTGAACCGAATGTTCGCCTTTTTCAAAGCCTGATTCAGCGGTGCCTTCTCCGTGCCGACAACGAGTTGGCCCTTGTAGAGCGCAAGCGCGTCGACTTTGCGAAGGTCGAGACCTTCAAAGAGCACGAACTTACCCGGAATCAGCTTTGCGCGGAGATCCGGAGAATTCTCGAAAAGAAAAATACTGTGATCGGCGCTGACGCCGCGGAAGGTTCGTCCCACGGTGGCCATGTCGACAATCGAAGTGTCGGGCGAATACTCGACGTGGAAGACGGCGCCGGGCAACATGTGCAGTCCCCAGGTTTTGCGCATGCCCGGTACCGGGCCGTGAGCCGCTGAGGTACTCACGATGGCTGCACGGTTGGCGCTCTTTTTCGAGCAGGCTGCCAACAGAACGGCGACAGCCATGAGAACGACCCACCACGGGTTCTGGAGGCGACGGTGGTTTCGAACGGTCATTCCGATCTCTCCTTGGCGCACGGGGAACGCGAGGGCTGGGGCTGTCGCAAGACAGCCATTTCCGGCGCTTGGTTCAGCTGCTTCGCCGCGATATTGCCGATCCAGGGCAAGCGAAATTCGCGCTGGCTGTAGGCCTGGAACATCAGATAAAGCCAGAGAAGGAAGATTCCCAGCCCGAAGAGCAAACGCAGCGGCAGATCGATTGTGAGGATCCAGAAACCAGTGACGCTGACGAGGATGCCGACCATGATGTTCCACACAACCGAGATCACGATGAGAGCCAAGCAGAAGAGAACCGACTGCATCGCGTGAAAGCGCACGAAGCGGTTAGTCTTCCAGGGTTCGACAATCAGGAAGAGGATGCCGGTGATCAAACCCAGGGCATAGGACAGCGCTGCCGCCTGATTCATCGCCAGTCCGGTGCTGACGGGTGCCGCACCCATACCGGCGGCCCGCCTTGTGGGAGCCGTTGCCGGGAACGCAGTGGCCGTAACTGGCATTCCCACCTGAACTCCACAGGAACCGCAGAAGCCGGCTCCGTCCGGAACGATAGCGCTGCATTTTGAGCAGAGGGTCGTCATGGCTGATCTCCTTCCTCCGGGTTCGTGCTGTTGTGCTTCTCCCTCCGCCCGCTGCTACTGGGCGGATTCCGGGACCTGAAACGTCCAGACCGCGTCAAACATCAACCCATCCCCCTGGGCGCGCGCGACCTCTCCGCCGGAGAACTTCCGGGTTCTGGAAACAGGGCGCAACACGACAGCGTATTCGCCGGGGAGCAACTCGGAAGCCGGTGCGATGGTGTACTTTCCAGATTCGACCCTCTGGAGCTTGATGGCGATTGGGTCTTCCACGAAGTGCGAATAGATTTGCCAGTCGGCAGCGGGATCGGACCGCGCGTCCTCTTTGCCTTCGGTCGCTCCCACCAGCCGGCACGTGTTCTGGGCAAGCGTCAGCCTTACGATGGCAGGCTGGTACTCGTCAGGATTCACCCCCGGCGCATGGGAAAAATCCGTTGCGAACTGCGGCACCGCCGTCTGCATAACATTGGGGGAGGCTGGATTCGGAACTCCCCAGACATACGTCACGGTGGCTTTGCGCCGCGCCATCATGCCTGCGAAAATCGATCCAGTCTGCTCCAGAGTCGAATTGCCGATTCCGGAGTTGATATGCGAGGCCGTGGCCATGGTTGCGTCGCCGATGCCTGCCTGCAACGCCTGATTGAGTACAGAGTCTCCCGCCAGGCTCGCCATCGAAGTGGCCTTGGTTTTCGTCTGAGCCAGTTGCGTTTTCTCGAGCGGCAGTGGACGGGACGCGCCGCTTTCAACCACAACCACGATCGGCATGCGCCATTGATGAGTGGGCGCCGGGTCCTCCTGACCATGGGCTGAGCCGCAACCGAGGAGGAGAAGAACGGAGATGGTGGCCTGCCATTTCATAACCAGCATTTTTCGCCGTGAGGTTTTGCTGAACATTGCGTGGGTTCCTTTCGCGTACCGCGTAACCTGCTCGAGGGCAGGCGGTCTGGGTCTCAATTGACACCCTCCTGCCACGGGCTTTCGCTAGGGCTAAGTACCGGTCCAACAACCCACACTTCCAGCCCGTAGCTGGCGTTGCTGAAGTCGTATCCGGATACGGCTCCAAACCCGGAATCATGGCAGTGGTGTTCCTGCCAGGTGATGCGGACAGCATTTCCGTTCAACTGCGAGTCCCAGTTGCCGTCGGTGTAAGCGCTGGCACCCTCGTCACAGGTTGCGCTTAGCTGCCTGACCTGGAACTTCTCAATAGAAAATCCCGGCTTCAGTTTGCTGAAATCGAAGACATCGGTACCGCCCTGGAAGCGCACTTCGTTGACGCGGTCCACGCCTCCCGAGGCAGTGGCTTTCGAAGAAGCATACGGAGACGAGGCATAGGGACTGGAGAACTTTGCCGCCACGGGGCTGCCGCCGGCATCTGCGATGGAGGCGAGAGCAGCCGCACTTGCCGGGATCGAGGCGAGGTGCAGTTCGACACGTTTGGCGTAGAAGTGCAAGCCGGACTTCTGGGCTTGCGGTCCACTGGTGGGAAAAAGCACAAGGCTCACGTTCTCCTGGTCGAGCACTCCGGAAAGCCCGGTGGGAACCTCGCCCGTGACCAGGCTGTCGGTCCAGGTATCGATCGTGAGGCTTGCGATTTTCCGGCCATCGGCTGAGTTCAGCTGCGCCTGCCCTTTGCCCTGGCCGAAGTTACAGCCTCGAATGGTAACGAGGTTGTATTGCGGGTCCTGGGTCAGAACAGCGGAGCTTCCCTGCTGGCCGCTGATGGTGGTAATGGCCGGCCCATGGAAGGCCGCGCAAGATGCCGTGACGTTCGACTGGGTCATTGTCGCGAGTCGATTGATGGGTGTAGATGGAACCGGAGCAGCCGCCGTCGAGAGGGGAGCGCGCATCGGTGCCATACGGAGATTGGCTGTTGTCGAAACGCTGCCTGACGATGCGGTTCCCTGCGATGAGGGCACCTGGTTGCGTTCGGCCACGGCAATCTGTTTCTGTTGCTGCAACTGACCCAGGAGCGACGGGTTGGTCTGAGTCGCCGAGGATTCGTCACGATGGGGCTCAGCTTGCCCGGTGCGTTATGTACTTTCGCGATGAGCGCATTGAGTTGTTGTTGGGTGAGCTTCGAAGGGGTAGCGCCGGCCCCAGGCGAGGCTCCGGATTTGCCCGGAACACCCCCCGAAACGGCCGGATTGAGCAAAGTGCCCGAGGTGCCCCCAGGCGTTGCGCCTTTGACCGGAGCGCCGCTGGCAATTGAGCCGGAACCCGTCGCGCAGGAATTTGCCGGCACCTCTGTCCGAAGGTTGAGAACGGGATCGCTCCCGGTAAACTTCTTCGCCCCGTGGCGAAGGATGACGACGCCGATGCCGTTGCCAACCGCGGTAACCTCCAGAGAAGCCATATCCCAGTTGTCGGGGCTCTGGATTCCGGCGAGCACCCCAATGGGCGAGAGGACGGTCTGCGCCGAAACGGTCAATCCCCCGCCCGCCATGTGATCCAGCGTGATGCTCTTGATCTCGCTAAGCGGAACGGGCTGATTCAGACGGACATCAACCAGATGCTCGCTTCCATTCGGCCAGTTGGCACCGTTGTTGACATTGGCGACGCCTTGGAATCCATTGGTGCCCCAGCGGATCGAGACGTTCAGATTGTCCTTTCCGCCCCGCAGGTCATCGCCGCCGGTTGTGATCCGCATGCGGAGCCTCTCAACCGTACAGGGGCTTGTGACCTGGCAGGAGGCAACGCTGGCCAGAACCAGCAGGAGTCCCGTGGCTCCGTTTAGGAGAACGCTGCGCGCAATGTGGTGTGCCGCTGTTTGCATCATGCAAGGCTCCTCCGGTGCATCTTTCGCCTCTGGACCTGGGCGAGGCTCCCGTCGATTCTCGGGATCGGGGCGGAATCGGAGACAGAGATACCGCAGCGGGGCGACAGAGTCAAAGGAACCTACCCTGAATCGCATCTGTTCGGCTAAAGGTTCTGTACGGAGGGGCTTAGACGGAAATCTGAATGGCGGCCAATCCCTTGGCAGTGCAGCTCACCTGACGGGAGAAGGCGCGGCGCGCCCGGCAACGGAAATATAGTTGAGGAAATTCCGCTGGCAAGTGGCCGCAAGGCTCTCGATTTCCCTGAACCTCGGCCGCTCGCGCAGGCCAGCCAGCAGCGGGTCCGATTCCAACATCGGCACGGCGCAATAACCGCGGCGCACTGAATCTTTGATGACCCGCAGCGCGCGGTCCTCCTGCCCGGCGAAGCTGAGCATGGCGCCGATTTCGTACTCATCTTCGGAATCGCTCTGCTTTTGCGCAAAAGCCGCTTCGTTGGCGCCTGTTTTGTCGAGGACAGCAACCGGCTGGTTCTCCAGCCGGACGCGAGCAATGTCCGCGTCGTGGTACCCGGTTTCGGTGGCGACTTTGGCCAGGGCGAGCGCCTCAGTGTAGTTCTTCTGCCGGAGCGCAAACTGCATGCGCTGCCGGACGCTCCAGCCCGAACTGCCATCGAGGTCTACGAAAACCGCGGCGCGGGCAAAGTCTCCCTTGTACATGTAGACCTTCGAGCAGGAACGCAGAATGGGATTGCCAGGATCGCTGGACAGACCCTTGTCGCACTCTTTCGCAGCCTGGTCCAGCATTCCGGCATATCGATAGACATACGACATCTCGAAGTGAGAATCCCACGAGTCGGGCGGAGAAGCAGCAGATTCCGCGCCAGATTCCAGGCTCCCTCCAGGTCTCCTCGTTCGGCCCTCAGGGTAATCCAGTTGTCGGTCCCTAGCGGGTCAAGGGAAGCTGCATGGGAGGTAGCATCCTCGGATTTTCGGTAGGCATCCTCGCCCCCGTCGCCATAGGAAGCGTCGATGTAATACCGCCACGCAAGCTGAGTCCACGCGGGTGCATACCCAGGGTCTTGCCGCACGGACTCGGCCAGATCGGCGATTGCCTTCCGGTTTGGCACAGGATCCCGCGGCACGGCGACGCTGCGCAAATACAAATCGTAGGCGCGCTGGCTGTGAGGAACGGGGATCGCCCCCGCCATCTGCCCGCTGCCAAGCACTCCGATGACGCCCTTTTGCAGGCTCCAGGCCAGATCGTCGTGGAGCTGCACCAACTCATTCGGTGCCGCGGAAAGCGTCTCGCGCCAGAGCACGCGATCATCGGATACGCGGGACATCTCTGCCGTGATCGCCATCTGCCCGCCATCGTTGGCGAAATAGCCGGAGATGACATAGCTGGCCTTCAACGCGCGTCCGACCGCCTGTGGATCTTCGGGATGGTCGCCGTACTTTGACGTTGACGCGAGCGGTCGCACCGATAGCGAACGCGCGTAGGTCAGATCGGTGATGATGTCGGAGGCCAGCGCGTAACGAAGGTAGTCCAGCGAAGCCCCGGCGCCCCAGTTGGCAAAGGGAACCACCGCGATCGAATTGACCGCCGCGCTGTCGGCTCCCCGGGCGATGGCACTTTCAGAAACCGTTTTGTGAAAGTGCACCGCGAGGAAGATGAGTATAGCCAGAACGATCAGCGTCCCTCCGCCCCAGGCGAGCGACGGCAGGCGTAGCAATGGGCGGTCTGAGACGGCGGGCGGCAGCGGCCCTGGCGGCTGGAACTGGAGACCGGCGGCGCTGGCGGCCCGCGCTTCGCGGGTCTGGACGGGCGCGATGAACCGGTAGCCCCTGCCGGGGACAGTTTGGATGAATCGCGGATTGTTGGGGTCGTCGCCAAAGGTCGCGCGTAGCTTTTTGATGATGACGTTGAGGCTGCCATCGAAATCGACGAAGGTGCCCTCCGGCCACAGTCGCCGGCGCAACTCCTCGCGAGAAACAATCTCCTGCTGCTGCTCCAGCAGGGCAATCAAAACACGGAAAGGCTGTTCATGTATCCTGACGCGCACGTCGGAACGCGTCAAGATGCCCCTCGTGGGATCGGCCTCAAACAGGCCGAACCGATAAATCACGGGAGGAGAAAGCGCAACGGGCTCTGCTGATCGCATGGGGGAATCCAGATGGCAGTCATCATAGCACCGCTGGTCATCGTCGTAGAGCCGAATCCCAACCGAAAATACTCAACGCCTCGACGCACTCTGGCCAGAGTTGCGGGGCACTGGACAGCTCCTGCAAATTAAACCCAACCTTGGAATTGGCGATTTGTACCCGATCGGCCTAGCAGGCCTTCCGATAGGAGCGCCATCCCTCGACCTTTACTGGGTAGAAGCGGCGCCAAATTCAAAGAGACACCAGGGATCAACTCATGCGTGGAATCGCTGCGCTGATGCGTCCTGATCGATTCAAAGCTATCTTATGCATCAGTGTGCCGTATGTTCCACGGGGCGATTCAGCATTTTCGAGCGGATGCGGAAGAATGGCCATCAAAACGATTTCTACATGTTCGCGGTTTAACAAATTCGACCGCAGCAGAACATCTCGCGCCGATCGCCAAATTTGGGCTGATTGCCTCAGCCCTCTTTTGCAAAGACCGTTCCTCGGATCGAGTGAACCGTGTTGCAATGCTCTGAGTTCGGGGTTCCCGACCTTTGATTCGACGAAAACCTATTTCCGGATCTGCTATGTTGTTTGGCATCTGGTTCTCCGACTTCACTCAAGAGTCCGATTCCGGGTGGAACCGGAAAGTGCGTATCCCATGGATTCCTCGCGGTGGTTCCGAATGGAGCCGAAGTTCCATCGTCCACCCTTCAGGGCCGTATAGTGCCACAGTTCATCCGGGCCGAAGCATCGTCGTCGCTCCATCGCTGAATTCCAGCCGAACCGCGATTTCACCGGCCGCTCTGATTCACTGTAACCGTCGCGCCGCCGGCCTATTTCCGGGCTGCTCGATCGCTGCAGAGTGCACGATGCTGGAAGGTAACGCGCTAGCAACGACAAAACGTTCCTTTTGACCGAAACGATTTCGATGGGATTGCCGAGCTTTTCCTGGCCTTTCGACATTGTTGAAACTCCCCGAAATGGAGCCTGATTCACTGGTGTATACGGCCTTCAAACTGGACTCTCTGCCCGTCGGGCATAACCATTGAATCGCGAATGGTTCGCCTTCCCGGTTGCGTTCCAAATGGGCCACGAAGTCAACGGCCTCTGCCGATTCTGTTTCAGTGTCGGAGAACGTCGTCTGAAGTGGCTGCGCATTACGAGATTTGCAAAGCGACAAAGGGCCTCGTCGGCAGAGTTCGCATGGATCGTGGCCAGCGATCCAGAATGAATGGTATTGAACGAGTCAGAGCAAAGTCCGGCCTCAACTCCTCGGACTTCTCTGAGGATGATTTCGGCAATTTGCGGGTCCATTTTCGCTGTTTGGGCGAGAGATTTTATGGGGAGGTCCATTTCTGCCAATTCGGCCCCGCACTAGCAATCGTGGGGACAGATTGAACTCACCCAAATTTCTGTCCTAGACTTTTTTGTCTCTCCAATGCTTTCCGGTTATCGTTCGGTCTCTGTTGGGAATGGAAGGACATTACGTGGCAAATGTGGAATCTGTTTGCAGCAAATACTATTTAGCCGGTTCGTGCCAATTCATCACAGCGAATGGAATCAGCAGTACCAATCGCAATCCTTTATGCAATCGGAGAACAATTGCTGCGGTAGACGAGCACCAATTCCAGCGGCTTGAGATCTCGGATTGGAATCACACAGATATCTGCTATCGTTTCGGCAAACATGTTCAGGAAGCAAAGCAATCCCAACTCCTTCTTGCACTAGATCGGTAGCCTCCTGAGTAGAGGTCAGTTCTTCCACAAAAGCCGGACGAAATCGCAGTAGCTAGACAGTGCTCATTCAGCCATTGATGCAGTGCCGAATGAGTGCGCCTGGAGTCGTCCGTTACGAGGGACCGCTTGCCGAGTCGAGCCGGTCAATTTGGCGAAATGGCGGCATCCGTAAAAACAATCTGATTGGTCCCGTTCCACCTTGCCTTAGGGTCCGTAGTTCGGCTCTAGCGTCCGGACGATCTTCAGGAGTTTTTCTTGCATTCGCCTGCCTCGTCACATCTGATTGTTCCCTTCAATTGCTGCCGATATCTGAATGAGCCTTCCTGATGCCTATCGGGCATCAGTGTTGACGAAAAAGGTCTTGGACGCCTGTGGATTCTTGGGGCAATCTCTGGAAAAGGAGGTCGCTAATGGCACAGGTGGTCGCAAATTTTCTCCCACGTTCCGTCGGCAATTATTCATTCGTCTTAACTGATTTTGAACCACTCCTCAAGAGCCACCAGGCTGCACAGCTTTTAGACATCAATCGCAAAACTCTGCAGAAGTTGGCAAGGCGGGGAGAGATTCCTTGTTCCCACGTTGGAAAGATGTGGCGTTTTCGTACATTGGACCGGAATGCATGGCTGGATCGACGGCAGCAACAGGCCAGTTGAACTCGATCCCCGAAAAAGACTCGCACTCGACGTTTATCGGTCCCGAACGATGCTACTTCCGGACGATCTCAACTGAATGAGGTCAACATGCCCAGCGCCACCAAAACAGATCACTATCCAGTGCATGACGCTCAACACGGTCGGAGGCCTCCATCATCGGAGTCCAACCCTCTTATCGAACGGGGCCAACCAACGACGGATAACGGCGACGTGCTTACGCTGAATGAGGCTGCCGCGCTCTTGCGGGTCCATCCTGTGACCTTGCGCAAGAGAGCCGTCGCGTGGGGTGTGCCGCATCGACGGCTCGGCGCAGAGTGGCGATTCTCCAGCGAGGTGCTGACCGCGTGGATTAAGCGTCGGGAAGAGGATGCTGCCTAGAGTAGCTGTCCCGCCACTGCCGCGTTTGCCGCCCGCATCTCCGGCGTCAGAGTCCTACCGTAGACGTTCATTGTGGTTTCAATGTCGCTGTGCCGCATCAAGTCCTTCATTTGTGCCGGACTGATTTTTGCGGCGGCCATCCAAGATTTGTATGAGTGTCGGAACGTATGCCAGCCCACGCCCTTGATGCCGAGCTTCACAGCGGCCGGCTTGATGTAGTTGTTCAAAATAGTGGCGTCACTATAGGGGCTTCCCGTTTTGGTGCTAGCGAACACCCACGCGTGATCATGTTTCTGCTTGGTGTGCCACGCCTGGAGAGCCTTACACAGCTTCGGGTGTACCGGGATTTCGTTGCCCGATGCATCAGTCTTGGGCACATCTTGGACTTGTCCATGCGTGAACACCTGGCTGATAGACAGTGTGCAATCATCGAAATTGAAATCGTGCCACTTCAGCGCAAGCGTTTCGCTCACGCGGAGGCCGAGACACCCGCAAACGAGCACCATGAGGTTGTAAGGCTCGGGGAGCGCCTCAACCAACGCCTTGAATTCTCCCGGCGTGAGTATGACGATCGCCTTTTGGCGCTTAGTGCTCCCCTTGACCCGGACTAGCTCCATTGGGTTTCGGCCAACCGGGATGTACTCCCACAACATTGCGAGTTCCAGCAGTTTGGACAGCATGTTGCGGGTCCGCGCCTTTGACGCCGCGCCGAAAGGCAACTTGTCCAGCCACTGCTTGACGGCCATTGCGGAGACATCGGCCAAGCGCACTTGCTCCCACCTCGGTTTGATGTGGAGGTTAATGAGGCTCTTGTTTGTCGTCTGCGTGGAGTGGCGAAGAGTGAGAAAATCCTCAGCCATGTAGCGTTCAATTATGGTGCCCATCGTGGCGGCCAACTTGCCGCCTAGCGTGCCAGCGTTGAGCGCCGAGAGCTGGCCCTCAACGGCCTTGCGGACATCCCGCTCGGTTGGGTACTTCAACGAATCGAATGTTTGGACCTTAAGTTTACGTTTGCCATCTGGGGCCGTAAGATAGAAACGGAACTCCCAAGCGAAACCTTGGGAACGAGGGACCTTACGGACACTGCCATGCTGATACCGTTCACGACTGACCTTCATCTCGCCACCCTCCAAGGTGCTGAAGATGTGACCAGTGTATCAATCATGGTGTTTTATGGTGTTTGCGAGTCTCGTGAAGTCCGTGCAAGTTGCTTCATACTAAATAGGTTGCGGGAGTAGTTCAGTGGTAGAACGTCAGCTTCCCAAGCTGAATGTCGCCGGTTCGATCCCGGTCTCCCGCTCCAGCAATTTTCTCCGGCTCATTCCTCTGCCTTCACCAAGTTCTGTTCGATCTTCAGGACGATGCACACCACGGAAGCGTCGCCGCTGACGACCATCTGGTGAGGCAAGCCGGCGGGCACATGAGCCATATCGCCGGCGCGTAGCTCCTGCCGATTGCCACCTGCAACTGCCGAACCGCGGACCTCGCCCGGAGCGATCGTCTTTGCGTCTGCAATGGAGCCGCCAGTCACAAGCGCGGCGCGGCCCTGCACGACAAAGAAGAGGTCGGCGAAGTTTTCATGCTGCTCGGCGATGCCGTCACGGCTGCGAAAGAGCAGATGAATCGCATGCTGCGGATACTCCTTGAGCACCTCGCTCGCCGAGCCATCGCCGACGCGCGCCAACTCGCGCAAGTAGGCGGCGCGCTCAAGCACCACGGGCGATGAGAGATGATCGAGCACCGCGGTATCAGCGTTCCTCTTCTTGCGAGAGCGCGGCGGCTCGACCGGCTTTTCGGCTGGCAGCAGGTCCTTCAAAATCGCTTTCGAAATCTGATCCATTGTTTCCCCGTTGTCTTCGTTAAAGAGTGCTAGAGGCCAGCCAGTTCACGCGCCCGTTGAAAGATCCTGGTGAACATGGGCCGGGTGAGCCGTCCAGTGTTGGTGTTCTGCAGCGAAGGATGAAAGCTGGCGATTACTCGCAGGCCGCTGGGAAGCGTGCACTCGGCCGCGTGCGCAAATGTGTAGCCGGAGCGGGAATTGATTTCACCCTTGCGCTGCGCGTGGGCCAGCAGGCCGTCAAATGCGATGCGTCCCAAACAGACGACGACTCGCAGATTGCGCAGCAGGGATATCTCTTGGTCGAGCCACGAGGCGCAGTTGCGCAGTTCTTCCGTGGTCGGCTTGTTGCCAGGCGGTGCGCAGCGCGCGACGGAAGTGATCCATAAGCTCTTCAACTTCATGCCGTCTTTGCTCGATGTTGATTCAGCCTGCGAGGCGAAGCCCGTTTCATGCAGCACCGGATACAGGAAGTCGCCCGAGCCGTCGCCGGTAAAGGGCCTGCCGGTGCGGTTTGAGCCGTGCGCGCCGGGCGCGAGGCCGAGCGCAAGCACGCGCGCCGCTGGGTCGCCGAAGGAAGGCACCGGGCGCCCCCAATACTCCTGGTCAAGATAGGCACGCCGTCGCACCCGCGCCATCTCGCCGCAATGGGCGCGCAGCCGGGGGCAGCGGTCACATGCAATAATGCGTGCGTTGAGCGCGTTGAGGTTCTGCGCCAAGATCGCCATGTGCAAATTTTAGGCCATGGGGCGATCGGCTGTCTGGCGCATCCAATTAGTTGCAAGATCCTGCAATCGATAGCCGGGCCCTTTCAAAACTTTCGGCACCCTGACTGGCATTGGCCGGTGTCCTCATCCTCTTTCAAGGAGATTAATGCGATGAAACCTGCAAAGCTTTTGCTGCTTGCCGGCGATTTCGTTGAAGACTACGAAATCATGGTTCCGTTTCAGGCACTTCAGATGGTGGGCCACGGCGTAGATGCGGTTTGTCCGGGTAAGAAGAAGGGCGAACAGGTGCGCACCGCAATTCATGACTTTGAAGGCGATCAGACCTACTCTGAAAAGCGCGGGCATAATTTCACGCTCAACGCGACCTTCGACGAGATCAAGCCGGAGAACTACGACGCGCTCGTGATTCCCGGCGGACGCGCGCCGGAGTATCTGCGTCTGAACCCCAGGGTGCTTGACATCATTCGTCATTTCGACAAGGCCGGCAAGCCGATTGCGGCGCTCTGCCATGGGCCCCAGTTGCTTGCGGCGGCGGGCGTGATCAAAGGTAAGAAACTCAATGCTTATCCCGCATGTGCGCCGGAAGTTGAGATGGCCGGCGGAACCTTTATCAAGGTCGAGTTAAGCGACGCTGTTGTAGACGGAAAGCTTGTAACGGGTCCGGCGTGGACCGCGCATCCGGCGTGGCTGGCAAAGTTTCTCGACGTGCTCGAAGCACACCTTGTGAGCAGCCGCGCGGCCTGACAGAGGGGAGCTACAGCGCGGCGGCGGACTTTTCGCCGCGCACTTCGCGCAATGGCTGCGCGGTTGCGGCAGCAAAGACCTGTTGAATCTCCGCGAGGATTGAGAGCGCGACGGTGGCGGGGGCCTCGCCGCCCAGATCGAGTCCTGTAGGCGCGTGCAGCTCCGCGAGGCGGCGTTCGATGGCTTCAGTAGTGGCCGCACGGCCGAGAAGCCGCGCGGCTTCAACCAGCAGTTCACGCGTGCGGCGCTGCGGACCAAGCACTCCGAGGTAGGCCGGCGCGGATTCAAGCGATTCAATCGCAGCCAGAATGCGCGAGTCCTGGTCGAAGCTATGCGTCATCACGATTGCGGCGTCGGTGGGCCGCATGCGCAAAAGCCCCGGCGCCGCATCGGGCAGATCGAAGATCGGCAGCGTCAGCACATCATCGGCCGTGGGAAAGCGCTCTCGTGTCGCAAGGTGGGCGCGGCCATCGCCCACGGTGACAAACCAGCCTAGCTGTTGCGCCATGGCAACGAGTGGCTTCGCGTCATCGCCGGCGCTGAAGATCCACAGGCCCGGCCGCGCGGCGGACCAGGCAGCCCATGCGCGCGCCGGTGTGCCGTTCATCCTGATGGTCTGCTCGATCGATTCACGCTGCGCGAGAGCGCGCGCAGCGAGCTCGCCGAGTGCAACCGAATTCCGGGCCCTCCCCATCCTGATCCAGCGGCAGCGGATTCCCGCCGAGCGACTCTGCAATGGCCCTTGCGCCGGTGTGTTCACCTTCAACGATTGTGGCCACGGCGATCGGCACGCGTGTGTTGAAGGCTGTTTCAAGAGCAACGAGGAGAGGACGCGCGGACGTGCTCCGCTCAAGCAGGAGGTACACCACGCCTCCGCAGCCGGAGCCATAAGGGCGGTCGCCGTCATCTTCCTGCGTGGAGTAGCGCTCGACAACCGGTCCCGCAGAGGTCAGCCACCAGCAGCGGCGCGCCACTTCTGCTTCGAGGCAGCCTCCGCTGATGGTCCCCGCGCGGCGGCCATCCTGCGCCAGCAGCATGCGCGCGCCCGGCTTGCGATAGCTAGAGCCCTCGACCGCGACCAATGTTGCCAGAATGTAGTCTGCCCCTGCCGTCTTCGAGTTCGTGCCAGAGAGACAGAATCGGTCCGAGATCAGTCATTCGTCAGTCACGCGCCGATGATCGAGTCGCTCATCATCAGGCTTCCACGATCGTAGATTTCAGCAGGTCTTCGATGCGCACCGGCAACTCGCGCACGCGCACCCCTGATGCGTGCCAGACGGCATCGGTGATTGCCGCAGCAATACCCGCCAGCCCGATTTCTCCCACGCCGCGCGCGCCAAACTCGCCCATGATCGGATCGGGATAATCGAGGAAGGTCACATCGATGCTGGGCGAATCGGCGCAGGTGGCCATCAGGTAGTCGGCCATGCTGCCGTTGATGGGCTGACCGCTCTGCTGATCGTAGATGGTTTCTTCCAGCAGGCCCATGCCCACACCCATCACCACTGCGCCCTCGATCTGGTTGGCCGCAGCCTTGGGATTGATGATGCGTCCTGCGTCGATCACCGTGACCACGCGGCTCACACGCAGACGCGCGATCTCCGGCTCCCACTCAACCTCGGCAAACTGCGCGCCGTAGGAGTGCAGCGAGTAGCCCTTCGACTTCGGATCCTCCCACGTCGGTACCGTCTTGCCTTCGGCGCTGATGCCGTTGAGCCGCGCCATCTTCAGCACGTCGGCAAAGTGCAAGCCGCTTGCGGGGCTCTGATTTTTGCCGTGGATCACGCCGCCGGTGTACGCAACCGTCTCGAGCGAAGCGTTTTCAAACGGCGAACCCTCGGTAGAGGCGGCAAGCTTCTGCAGCTTCTGGATTGCGCTGTCTGCACCGTTGGCAATGGCCTGCAGCACCGAGCCCGTCACCATCGAGCCACCGGACATGGGCCCATCGGGCAGTGCGCTGTCACCGAGGATCACATCGATGCGGTCGAGCGGCATACCAGTCTTCTGGCTCAGCACCTGCGCAAAGATCGTGTACGTCCCGGTGCCGATATCCTGGGTTCCGCAGCGCACGCAGAGGCGGCCGTTCGCGCAGAACTCTACCGTCGCCGTGCAGGGCAGGCGCACCACGGCCCAGCTTGCGCCGGCCAGTCCCCAGCCGATGATCTTGCCGTCGCGCCGCATGGAGCCCACGGCAGGCGTGCGTTTCTCCCAACCGAATTTCTTTGCGCCCACCTCGAAGCACTCGCGATAATGCCGCGACGAGAACTGCGTGTTATTGCTCTCGTCTTTTGTTGCGTCATTGATCACGCGCAACTGCAGCGGGTCGATTTTGAGCTCGTGCGCCAGCTCGTTCATCGCCGACTCAAGCGCGAAGAGGCCCGGCACGGCTCCAGGCCCGCGCATGTACATCGGCGCGCCGTAGTTGCGGCGCACGATCGCGCCTGTGACTTCAAGATTGGCGACGCTGTAGAGATAAGGCGTCGCTTCGCCGCAGCCTTCTTCGAAGTCATCGAGCTGCGAAGTCACGTTGCGGTAGTCGTGGCGCAGGGCCAGCAGCTTGCCGTCGCTGGTTGCACCCAGCTTCACGCGCTGCTCGGTGCGCGGGCGGTAACCCACCGCCGAGAACATCATTCTGCGATTGACGCTGAGCTTTACCGGCCGGGAAAGCTTGCGCGCGGCCACCGCGCACATGGCGGTGTGCGGCCACGGAAAGAGCTTGCCACCGAATCCCGAGCCCAGGAAGCGCGTGACCACGCGAACATTCTCGACCGGCAGCCCCAGCACCTGGGCCATCACAATGCGATGGTTCATTACGCCCTGCGATGTTTCGTAGAGCGTGACGCGGTCGCCGTCCCACACGGCAACAGAAGCGTGCAGCTCGATCGGATTGTGCGTCTCGTTGGGCGTAATGTAGGTGGCGTCAATCTTCACCGGTGCGGCGGCAAAGGCTGCATCGGGATCGCCGCGTTTTGAGACAGACTTGTTCTTGCCTGCATAATCATCGAGGCTCATCCGCAAGCTTGCAGGCTTCGGCTCGTACTCCACTTTCACGGCGGCGGCTGCTGCGGTCGCCTGCTCCAGCGTCTCGGCGACGACCACGCCCACGTACTGGCCCCAGTGGCGCACGATCTCGTCTTCGAGGGCCGAGCGCACTTCGCTGTTGGTCGCATTCTGATCGCCGGGCACGGTGCGATAGAGCGGCCCGATGTTGCCGTGATGCAGCACCAGCAGAACGCCGGGCATTTCTTCGGCAGCGCTCGTATCGAGCTTTGTGATCTTTCCGCTCGCGACGAGCGAGGTGACCGGCACGGCGTGCGCCATGCGGTCAAAGTGAAAATCCGCTGCATATTGGGCGGAGCCGGTGGTCTTCAGCGGGCCGTCGATGCGGGGCGTTGGCGTGCCGATGACGGAATCTTGCGTCTTGCTCATGTTTCTGGTTCCTCAGACTTCAAGAACAGTGGAGTGCAGCAGATCTTCGATGCGAATGGGCAGTTCGCGCACGCGGATGCCGGTTGCGTGATAGACGGCATTGGTGATGGCCGGCGCCACGCCGGCCATGCCGATTTCGCCGATGCCGCGCGCGCCGTACTCGTTCACAATGTAGTCGGGATAATCGAGAAAGGTCACATCAAGGTCGGGCAGGTCCGCGCAAGTGGTCACGAGATAGTCGGCAAAGTTTCCGTTGATGGGCTGCGCTGTGCGAGCGTCATGAAGAGTCTCTTCAAAGAGAGCCATGCCCACGCCCATCACCGCCGCGCCCAGAATCTGGTTCGTGCCCGCCTTTTTGTTGATGATTTTTCCGCAGTCAAAAATGGAGAAGACCCGGCTCACGCGCAACCGCGCAATCTCGGGCTCCCACTCCACCTCGGCAAAGTGGCAGCCGTAGGAGTGCAGCGAGTATGCCCGGGCCTTTGGGTCTTCGAAGGACGGAAAGGTTCTGCCCATCGCTGTTATTCCGCTCAAATTCGCGAGGCGCAGCACCTCCTCAAAGGGAATGCCGTTCGCAGTCAGTTGCCCGTTACCGTGGTAGGCAGCGCCTACCACCTTCGGTTGCTCCTCTTTTGACAGCACGCGTCCGGCAGCAATCGTAAGGGTGTCGGGTTTGGCGCCGTGGAAGGGCGAGCCCGGCGTCATGGCAGCGATGTTGAGTAGTCGCGTCACGGCGCGATCGACGCCGTCTGTTGCAGCGGGCAGCATGGCGCTGGTCACCATCGATCCGCCGGAGGTTGGCCCGTCGGGCAGCGCGGTGTCGCCGAGAAAGACGTCGATGCGGTCGAGCGGTACGCCGGTGCGGGCATGCATTACCTGCGCAAAGAGCGTGTAGGTGCCGGTGCCGATGTCCTGCGTGGCGCAGCGCACGCAGACGCGGCCGTTGGGGCACAACTCGACGCTCGCGGTGCAGGGAATGCGCGCGGCGGCCCAGGAGGCAGCGCCGAGTCCCCAGCCGATCACTTTGCCGTTGCGGCGCATGGAGCCGACCGCGGGGGTGCGCTGCTTCCAGCCGATTTTCTCAGCGCCGGTCTGGTAGCACTCCTTGAGGTGCCGCGAAGAAAACGGAAGATTCCTGCCCTCGTCGCGCTCGGAATCATTTTTCATATGCAGTTCGAGTGGATCCATCTTCAGCTTGATGGCAAGCTCATCCATTGCCGACTCGAGTGCAAAGAGGCCGGGAACAGCGCCGGGACCGCGCATCGGCGCAGGCGCGCCAACATTGCGCCGCACCATGGCTGTTGTGACTTCGAGATTGGGGCAGCTATAGAGAAAGGGCGTCTGCTCGCCGCAGTGCTCTACGAAGTCGTCGAGCTGCGAAGTTTCGGTATAGAAGTCGTGCCGGATCGCGGTTAGCTTGCCATCGGTGGTGGCGCCGAGGCGAATGCGCTGCTGCGTGTGTGGCCGATGCCCGACGTTCGAGAACATCATGCGCCGGTCAACGCTCAGCTTCACCGGCCGGTTGAGCTTGCGCGCCGCCGCCGCAGCCAGAGTCGACTGCGGCCACGGAAAGAGCTTGCCGCCAAAGCCAGAGCCAATGAAGCGCGAGATCACGCGCACATTTTCCCGCGGGACGCCCAGCACTTCGGCAAGCACGACGCGGTGATTCACCACGCCTTGCGACGACTCGTAGAGCGTAACGTTATCGCCATCCCACACCGCGACGGTGCCGTGCATCTCCATCGGATTGTGAGTTTCGACCGGCGTGACGTAGGTTTCGTCAATCACGACAGGAGCAGTCTTCAACGCCTGGTCCGGATCGCCGCGTTTCCAACTGCTCTCGCGCTCGCCCTCAAAGCCTTCGCTCAGATCGTGCCGCACATCGGGCGTCTCAACGTCATACTGCACGCGAACGGTTTCAGCGGCTGCGCGTGCCTGCTCCAGCGTCTCGGCCACCACCAGCGCGACGAACTGGCCCCAGTAGTAAATCCTGTCGTCGTCAAAAGGCGGCCGCGCTTCGCTGATGGTTCCGTCGTCCTGATGCGGAAAGAGGCGGTAGACCTTCTCCATGTTGCCGTGATGAAAGACGAGCACGACGCCGGGCATGTTTTCAGCCTGGCTGGTGTCGAGCGAGCGAATGCGCCCTTTGCCGATGGTGCTTTGCACGGCGACAGCATGCGCCAGGCCGGGAAAATTGTGATCGACCGCATACCGCGCTGTGCCGGTTGTCTTCAAAGGACCGTCGATGCGCGGAACGGCTGCGCCGATGATGCTGGCGTGAACAACTGAGTCGGTCGCCATGCAAGTCCCTCCTTTGCTCCGAACTACGGACGCCAACTATGCGTTTGCGGTGGCGAGCTTGAGCGAGCGCACGAGGCAGCGCTTCGCCAGTTCTACTTTGAAGCCGTTATCGGTGCGCGGCTTCGCGCCAGCCAGCGCAGCCTCAGCCGCTTTGCGGAAGGTGGCTGCATCGGCGGCCTTGCCATTGAGCGCTGCTTCGGCCTCATGCGAGCGCCAGGGCTTCGTACCTACGCCGCCCATCGCCACGCGCACATAACGGATGCGCCCGCCCTCGACCCTGGCAACAACTGCGGCCGACGCCAGCGCAAACTCATAGCTGGCGCGATCGCGCAGCTTGAGGTAAACGCTGTGCGCGCCTTCGACAGGCTTCGGCAACTCGACGAAGGTCACCAGTTCGCCGGGCTCCAGTGCGTTCTCAATTTGCGGCGTGTCGCCGGGCAGCTTGTGGAAGTCGGCGAAAGCGATTGTCCGCTTGCCCTTGGGACCTTCGACGTGAATCACCGCCTCGAGAGCAGCCATTGCAACGCACATATCCGAAGGATGCGTCGCGATGCAGTGATCGCTGGTGCCGAGAATGGCATGCGTACGATTGAAGCCATCGAGCGCCGCGCAGCCAGTCCCGGGTGTGCGCTTGTTGCATCCGTAACCGCCGGGCGTGCCCGCGGTAGGTTCGCGAAAGTAGGCGCAGCGCGTGCGTTGCAGCAGGTTGCCGCCGGTGGTGGCCATGTTGCGCAGTTGCGGAGAGGCGCCTGAGAGGAGCGCCTGCGACAGCACCGCGTAGTTGGCTTTCACGTCGACGTTCCAGGCGAGGTCGCTGTTGCGCACCAGAGCGCCGATGCGCAGGCCGCCGCCGGGCAGCTTCTCGATCTTGTCGAGCGGCAGCATGTTGATATCGACGAGGGCCGGAGGCTGCTCGACGCGCAGCTTCATCAAGTCCACCAGCGTGGTCCCGCCTGCAATGAACTTCGCCGATGAAGCGCCGGCCAGCGCTTTGTCGATACTCGAAGCTTTGACGTAGCTGAAGCTTTGCATGTGGTTCTCTCCTCGTCAGGCCTGCGCCCGCACACGCCGCACGGCGGCAACTATATTGCTATAGGCGCCGCAGCGGCAGATGTTGCCGGCCATGGCGTGTTTGATGTCCTCGTCCAAGGGACCGATCGGCTCCTTGAGCAGCGCCACCGCGCTCATGATCTGGCCGCTGGTGCAGTAGCCGCACTGGTAGCCATCCTCCTGCACAAAGGCCGCCTGCATCGCGTGCAGGTTATCGGGCTGGCCGATGCCTTCAATCGTGGTAATTTCGTCGCCTTCGTGCATCACGGCGAAAGAGAGGCAGCTATTCACGCGGCGGCCGTTGACGTGCACCGTGCAGGCGCCGCACTGCCCGTGGTCGCAGCCCTTCTTGGTTCCGGTGAGGTGTATCCGCTCGCGCAAGGTGTCGAGCAGCGTGGCGCGGGTGTCGAGCCCCTTCAGCGCGTACTCTTTGCCGTTGATGCGCAGGGTGACGTTGGCTGTTCCGGCGGCGTCGGTTGTCTCGTCTGCCGATGGCGCAATTACCGGCGCAGCAGCTGCGAGCGGTCCGCTACCGGCAAGCAGGCCCGTTGCGCCTAGCCCGGAGAGAAACGACCGGCGGCTGAAGTGCGTTCCTGGCGGAAGGAGCGGCTCCAGTTCCAGCGTCTGCTGATCGGGTGCCAGTTCCTGCTCTGCCTGAAGAGAATGTGTACGGGAGTTTTCTTGCGGAGCTGTGCTGTCTGCCACAGGTGGACCTCCTTGCGATCGTGACCTTCGCCCGCCTGGTCGACCTCCCAGGCGCGCGTGCGATTCAATACTCAATGGCTGCCGACGAATATCTCCGGAGGAAACGCCTCCGAGGGCGCCGGAACAGCAAGATCGACGGCTGCTGCGTTCTCCTCAATATACCTGCGCCCGTTGGGGCAGGGAACGGGCGCGATATTGTTGACCTGCGAGCCGGCCATGACGGCGTAAGCTAGCTCGCCGTGGCGCCGGCGCCCCCGCGCCCAGTTGGCAGGCCTTCTCAGGCGGCTCAAGAGTACGCCCGAAGGGCTCGCCCTGAAAAGGGCAGACTTGAGTCGCGGCTGGAGAACCATGCGTGCCCAAGCGGCGAATCATCATAGCGGCTTCCTCTTCAGACTCGGATAGAGATGCTGCGCGGGTTCGTTAGCTGACCGGGACGAGCCCGGCGTCCATCTTCTCCTCGACGGAATGCCCGCGGGCCGGCCCATCGATGGCGATGCGTTCCTCAATGATCCTGTAGTTGGCGATCTTGTGGGTCAGCAGCGCGTGGGCCCGCTGCAACTCGGCAATCTGGGCGGCGATGGCGGTCTGATGGTCCTCAAGAATCTTGCGCCGTTCGAGCGATGTGGCGTCGCCCAGCTCCCGCAGCTCTGCATACCGCTGCATCTCGCGGATCGGCATGCTGGTTGCCCGCATGCAGTGGAGAAAATGCAGCCACGCCTCGTCTGCCTCGGAATAGCGCCTGTGGCCGTTGCGGGCCCGCCCCACCGGCCGGATCAGTCCTACGCGCTCATAGTAGCGCAGCGTATGGGCCGTCATGCCGCAGCGCACGGCCATCGTCCGAATGGTGAAACCCCCGTTTTGCATACAATCACCGTACATCTTAGAGTGCGCTCGAAGTCAAGAAGGTTGTCAGAAGGCCGCCGTGCAAGAGAACAGCTTTCAAGCCAATTGCGGCGCGGATCAGATGCGACTCGGCGGGCGCCTGGAATCAGATGTAGCCTGACCTCGCATTGATTCATGAGGATAGGACCGCAGCGAATTCGCTCCTCGGCACAGCGTCTGCTCAAGAATTCTTAAGAATTCTCGGCGCCGCCGGCACCTCTGCTTTGGGCACGGAGAGGTGCGGTCGATCGGGTATCATCGGCGGTTAGGTAATCGAGGCCAGGCGTGAACGACTTATACGAGAAGATGCTGGCGGTTGCGCTGGAAGAGGCGCGCTATGGCCAAATCGAGGGCGGCATTCCGATTGGCGCAGCGATTTTTACCCGTGAGGGCAAACTGCTGAGCCGGGGCCACAATCGCCGCGTGCAGCAGGGCGACCCGAGCATGCACGGCGAGACGGACGCCTTTCGCCGCGCCGGACGGCAGAAAAGCTATCGCAACCTCATCATGGTCACCACGCTTGCGCCCTGCTGGTATTGCAGCGGACTGATCCGGCAGTTTCACATCGGCACGGTCGTGGTGGGGGAGAGCCGCACCTTCGCCGGAGGGCTCGACTGGCTGCGCGAAAACGGTGTCGAGGTCATCGATCTCGACAACAGCGCGTGCCGAGAGATGCTCGAAGCGTACATTGCCGAGCATCCTGAGATCTGGAACGAGGATATCGGGGAAGAGTAGTCCGCGCCTGCGGCTACAATGGCTGACGTTCCGCTTTTCAATTTTTTCAGGTCTCTTCTGGAGGGTCCGTCATGCAGCGCCGCCACTTTCTTACTGCGTCTCTCGCCGCATCTGCCGCTACTCTTGCACGCCGAGTCGCGGCACAACCCAGCGGCCGCGCCCGCGAGTTCTACCAGATTCGCCGCTATGCTCTCACCAACGGCCCGCAGACAAAGCTCACCGCAAGCTATCTGAATGATGCGCTGATTCCCGCGCTCGCCAAAATGGGGATGGGGCCAGTCGGCGCTTTTCAACTGGAGTTCGGACCGGAGACGCCGGTGTATTACGTCCTCATTCCCGGTCCGTCGAGCGCGGCCCTGGTGGAGCTCGACCTGACCCTCGGAAAGGATGAGGCTTTTCTGAAAGCGGCCGAGCCTTTCTGGAGCGCACCGGCGACTGCCAATGCCTTTGAGCGCGTCGAGTACTCGATCCTTGAGGCCTTCGAGGGCTGGCCGAAGCTTGTTCCGCCGCCCTCAACGGCGACGAAGGCAAAGCGCATCTTTCAACTGCGCACCTACGAGAGCCCCAGCTATCGCGATCACGTGCGCAAGGTGGAGATGTTCAACGCGGGCGAGTTCGAAATCTTCAAGAATGCCGGCTGCAACCCGGTCTTCTTCGGCGATACGTTGGTGGGCACGCGGATGCCGTGCCTTACTTACATGCTTAGCTTCGCCAACTCCGCCGATCTGGATGCGCGCTGGGATGTCTTCCGCAACGATCCGGCATGGAAGAAGCTTTCCGCCGACCCGCGCTACGCCTTCGAGCCGATCGTCTCAAACATCACCAATCTGGTGTTGAGTCCGCTCAGCTGCTCGCAGCTCTAGAGTGTATAGACACACCCTGGCGGCTCGCAGCTATTGCGAATAGGTCAGCGAGTTGAGCTTATCGAGTAGATTGCAGGCGCAAGAAGAAGGCGGCTCCGAGTTGCCGGAACCGCCTTTCTGTTGTGTGCGGCCGCGGGTTAGAAGGTGAACGCGAGCGACATCTGAATCTGCCGGGGGCTGCCGATTGTGTGCGTGACAATGCCGAGGCCGCCCGGGCAGTTGTAGAAGCTCGTGTTCGTCTGGTTGCCGTTGGCGTCGCAGCCGGTGGGCAGTGGTGTCATGCCCGCGGTCGGAAATGGGTTGTAGTCCTGGTTTTGCGAGACTTCGTTGCCTGGGACATCGAGGCTCGTAGTGTTGGTGAGGTTGTACACATCAAATGTGTATTTGAAGTTGTACTTTTCCTTCAGGCTGAAGATTTTGATCAGCGAGGCATCAGCGCGCCGCTGAGGAGCCTGGCGGAAGATGTTGCGCTGGCCGGTGGTAAATCCGCTCTCAAAGGGGTCTGAGGTCGGAATGGCGCCGCCGAGGCCGCCGGCGGGCAGCAAAGGCAGTGTGAAGCAGGCAGGATCAAGCGCAGGCTTGCCACCTGCCGGTGTCCACGCCCCCGAGGAGCCGGTGGTCGCCTGCTTTGCCGTGCAGCCGTTCGCGAGCGGGACGATCGGGTTGGTGATGCCGTTGGCGGTCGAGTAGTAGATGCTGCCGATGGCGCCCGTGAAGTCGATGATGCTATACGGCTGGCCGCTTTGCAGAACGGTCAGGCCAATCAGCGACCATCCGTTCACTACCTTGCCGACGAGCGACGACGGCCGCGCCATATCAGGGATCCTGAAGACGTAGTTGAAGTTCAGCACGTGCGTACGGTCAAAGTCAGCCGAACCGTATGCCTCGTGCAGATTGAGCGGGTTGTTGCCGTTGTAAAAGAGTCCCAGTCCGCTCTGCTCGTCGAGCGTGTGCGAGTAGGTGTAGGAGAGCCCGAGCTGGATGCCGTGGCTCATCCGCTTGTCGAGATGAATCTGCAGCGCATCGTAGGCATTCACGCCGGCCGCAGTATAGGAGATCGATTCTGCCGCGTATCCGATGTAGGGAACGCGCAGGTCGACGTTGCCGCCTTCGTAGTTGTAGAGATAGGGCGAACCATCGTCGAGATTTGCGCCCACCACGTTGTAGCCGTAGCTGTAGTTCTGCTGGAACGGCCCACCGGCCAGCGCGGGGCTTGAGGGAGACGCGATCGTGGGCTGGTTGAAGGGAACTGGGATTACCTGGTGACGTCCGCGATTGCCGACATAGCCGATATCGAGAGCGAGATCGTTGCGCGGCTGCCACTGAACGTCGAAGACGTAGTTCATTGTGTAGGGGAGCTTGTTGTCGCGGCTGAAAACGCCGAGCGAAACCGGCTGTCCGTACTCGTTCACGATTCCGTTCGCATTGGGCAGATAGGCGTTCAAATCGGAAGCCTTGGGATTGTTCGGAGGCGGCAAGGGCGTCGTACCGTAGGGATTCTCGAGATTTCCTTCATCGTCGGAGCCGCCGCATGTTGGAATGTAGCCCTCGTAGTACCACTGCGTCGCCACCGGGCAACTGGTGACGTTGACGAAGGGCAGCTGCTGGTTCACGCCGAAGGGGCCGCCGGTAACGGTTCCGATGGCGTAGCCGGGCGAGAAGTAGCTGAAGAGCTCGCCGCGGTCGTAGTACATGCCGCCGCCGGCGCGGATCACGACCTTGTTGTGGAAGAACCCCGGTTGCCACGCGGCGCCTACGCGGGGCGCGATGCCCCACTGGCGGCCGGTGAGTGTTGTGGGGCTCACGCCCGCTGTGCCGTTCTTGTTATTGCCGGCGATGATCAGGCCCGAGTTCTCAAGCGTGTCTGATCCCACGTCGTAGCTGTAGGCGCTGGGATCGAAGTTGAAGAGGCGCCCGTATTTTTCGCTCAGGCCTCCATTCCAGTCATACCGCACGCCCGCGGTGAGCGAGAGCGACGGTGTCACCTGATATTTGTCCTGGACGAAGGTGCCAACCTGCTTGGCGCGATAGTAGCGGTTCGCGTCGCCCTGCAGGAACGAGCTGACGTAGAAGCCAGTGGCCGAGCTGCCTGGCGTAACGTAGCCCTGAATCATCTGGCTGAAGTCGTCGGTGGCAATGGTGCCGGTGCCGGGGCGCTTGTCGATGGTGTTGAGCTGCGTGTAGCTGTAGCTCCCGCCGAAACTGACGGTATGCTTGCCCAGCATCCAGATCGCGTTGGCCGATGGGGCAAAGCGATTCTGGAAGACGCCGGTGTTCGGAGCCTGACCTTCGGCATTGGGCCCGATATTCAGAATCGCGGTCGAGGTACCCGGCGGCTGATAGTCGCCCAGCACGTTATAGACGGAGACGCCGGGGAAGTACTTTGACCCGAAGGTGTTGATCGAAGCCGTTCCCGTTGAGCCGCCGGGGATGGCGTCAGGGCCAAAGGGCTGTTCGTTGGTTCCGTAAATCTTCTCGCGGATAAAGCCGAAGGTCTGGCTCGTGCTGAGGTTCGACTTCACGAGGTAGGTGTTGATGATGGAGTAGACCTGCGCGCCGGCATCGAGATGCTCCGTGAATCCCGGAATGTGTGAATAGGAATAAGGAGCCTGCGCGGGATCGTGCTGGATGTAGCCCTTGAGCGCGAGCGTGTCCTTCGACGTCGCGTCGTAGTCGAGGTCGCCGACAATCATATCCGCCGTGAAGCGGCCTGTGCCGGGCAGAAAGGTATTGTCCATGTGCGCTGCCGTCGGCGCCGCGCCGTTGAGCGCGTCATTGGGGATAAGCCATTTGCCGGGCTCACCGGCAATCGCGGGCGCATTGAAGAGCGCAAGGGCAGTGCGGTCGATCTGAGCCGAAGTGATGGGCACGCAACCGTACGCCTCTTCGTCATCGGGCGTGCAGAAGGAGTTGTTGGTCACGTTGGCCAGCGCCTCAGCCGAGCGGTCGTCCGACAAGCCTACCGGCACGTCAAAAACCGTGTCGCCGATCTCCTGGTCCGAGACATGGATGTGCTGGTAGGCGAGAAATGCGAAGAGCTTGTCTTTGATGATCGGGCCGCCGACGGATCCGCCAAGGGTGTAGCGGTGCAGTTGCGGCACCTTGTCGAAGGCGGGAATGTCGCTGTCCTGGTTGAAGAAGAAGGGGGCCGCATTGAGCCAGTCCGTGCCGCGATGAAAGTAGACCGATCCGTGATAGGTGTTGGTGCCTGACGCGGTGCTCATGTCGATGTGCGCGCCTGAGGTTGAACCCTGCTGCGCGTCATACATCGAAGCGTTTACGCGAACCTCGGAGAGCGTCTCGGGAGCAGGTGTGGGAATGGCGTTGCCGATCGAGAGATAAATCGAAGCGAGGGTCTGGATCACGCCGCCCGCGCCCGTGCTCGAAGAGACGCCGGTGCTGTTGATCACGCGCGCTGAAGGCACCTGGCTCGTGCTCTTGCCGTTGAACAGGTTGCTGGCGTCAACGCCATTCAGCAGAAAGCTGTTCGAGGTATCGCGCTGGCCATTGGACCAGATCGGCGCATTGCCCAGGCCGGAGTTCGAGCCTGTGCCGCCGGAGAGTTCCGCATTTACTCCGGCAGACTGAATCGCCAGCCCTGTAAAGCTGCCCGTGGGCAGGGGGACCGACTCGATCTGCGTCTTGTCCATGACGTAGCCGTTCGTCGTATCCACCGCGTTCATCAGCGGGACGGCGTCTACTTCCACCGTGGCCGTGGCCGCAGCCGCCAGCTTGAGCTGTACATTCAGCGTCGCGGTGCGGTAGCCCTGCACGGGGATATGCGGCGTCTTCTGCGTGTCGAATCCGTCTGCCGTGATCGTCACGGTGTAGGTATCGATCGGCAGGTTTACAAACGAATAGGTGCCGTCGTTGCTCGTCTTCGCGGTGCGTGTATACGAGGTCTGTTCATCCACCAGCGTGACGGTGGCACTGGAAATGACGCTGCCGGCGGGGTCTGTGACAACACCGGTGAGGCCGCCAAGTGTCTGCTGTGCAAGCAGAGCGGAACTGCACAGCGCGATGGCCGCCGCGATTGCCAGCAGCCGGGAAAACAATGTGTGGTTGGCTCGCATAAAGTACCTCAAGGAAATGGCCTCGAAATTGGTTGCAACAGGATCTTCTGACACTCCCGGGAACGGTTCACCAAAGCAATGTTCTAAAGCTGGGGGTCGTCCCTAAAAGGAGGGGAAGAAGCAACCTCAACAAGGGGTCTTTGCCTCTTGCCGGGTCTACATCGACGTACGGAGTACTAATAGAATACCGGGCCGGGAATAAGGTTTACCTAAAGATTTGCAGCGCGGCATGCGGGGCATCCTGACCTGGCCCCTGCCACGTGCCATTGAGGCGGGCGCGTTGCGCTCGAATTCGAGCTAATGCTTGCAAAATCACTGCCATCCCGCGAATGATCCCTGGTTTTGCCTGGAGTCACGTTAGCATGAGCCATGATCACCCGCAGCGCCAAGCTTCTGCTCGTTGGCGGCATCGCGCTCTTCTACACGCTCGTTGTCTTCAACAACCTCACTGATTTCGACTCGAACTACGAATTTGTGCACCACGTTCTGTCGATGGATTCAACCTTCCCCGGCAATCACGGCCTGTGGCGCGCGCTGCCGTCGCCGACTGAGCATCTGGTCTTCTATCTCTCGATCATCGCCTGGGAGATCGTCACCGTGATCCTGCTGTGGTGGGGGGCGGTTGCGCTCTACCGCGCACTGCGCAAGCCGGCGGCCGTTTTCAATGCCGCAAAGCGTATCTCCGTGATGGCGCTCACGCTCTCGCTGCTGATGTGGCTGGTTGCGTTTCTTTCAGTCGGCGCCGAGTGGTTCCTCATGTGGCAGTCGCATACCTGGAACGGCCAGGAGGCGGCCTTCCGCATGTTCACCGTCGTCGGCATCGTGCTGCTGCTTCTTATCCAGCCCGAGGCCGAAGGCCAGCCGTAAGCCCTATTCCGCAAGCACAACGGCGCGCCTGCGCCGCAGCGCATACCAGGCGATGCCGGCCGCGAGATAACCCACGTAGATCCAAGGAATGCGTGCATGCATCTCGTCGGCTGTCGAGTGCAAGTCGAAGGCGGCGATCAGGACGAGCACCAGCACGGTAAAGATGCTCACCGCCGTGACGGCATGAGAGTGCTGGCCCATCGCCCGCCGCGCAAAAGGCAACGCAATGCACACCAGCGCGTAAGCGGTGAGAAAGCCAAAAACGGCGAGCGAACCAAAGAGGTCATACATATCTGACCCGCTGAAGGCGCGCAGGTTCATGGCCGCGGTCGCCAGCAGAATAAGCAGGATTGACAGCACGATCGCGGGTCCCGGCGTGCCGTGTCTTTTGGTTGTCCGCGACAGGCCGACAGGCAGCAGGCCGCTTTTTGCCATGCGCATCAGCACCCGCGCACCCGCTGTTGAGCAGGCCAGCACGCAGGCGAACATGCTCACCATCGCGCCGAAGTCGATTGCCACACCCAGCAGCGCCACGCCCTCCTGCTCGGCAAGCTGATGCAGAGGACTTGTCGATTCGCTCAGCTTCGCCGCTTGGCCGCGAAAGCCAAGAACCTCGCAGTAGGAGCACAGCATGAAGAAAATGCCGGCGAGGACGGCGCATTGGAGTACGGCTCGCGGAATGGTGCGCAGCGGGTCGCGCGCCTCGCCGCCCAGCGTTGTCGCGCTCTCAAATCCCACAAAGCTGAACATCGCCAGCACCAGCGCGGGTCCCAGTGCGGTGAAGGAAACGCCGCGCAGCTGCAACTGGTTCATATCGACGCGCAGACCGAAACGCACCAGCAGGATCGCCAGCACAATCAGGATCAGGCCCACGGCTCCGACCTCGATCCACAGCATAAGCTCGGCCGACAACTTTACATCGCGATACGCCACGAGCCCGGCCGCTATGCACACGAGGGTCAGCGTCACGAGGGCTGGCGGCGTCCCATGCAGAAAGCGCAGCGCGAAGAGGTTGGCGTAGTAGAGGGCGCCGCCCGCAACGGACGCGCCTGTTGCGAGATAGGCAATCAGCAGGCTCCATCCCGCGACTACACCAAAAAATGGCGGCAGCGTGTTGGCCGTATAGCTGTAGAGCGAGCCCGGCGAGGCCGAGAGCCGCGCAAACCGGCTGATGCAGAAACCCACCAGCAGCGTTGCCGCCGTCGCCATAAGGTAGACAAACCACGTGGCGTTGCCCGCGAGCGCGAAGACCAGCGGAATCGTCAGCGACCCCGATGTCGATGGCGCAACCGCTGAGACCGACTGGGCAAGCGTTTCGACGGGGCCGAGTACACCCGCGCGCAGGCCGTAACTTTCTGTTGCCTCGCCTGGTGGCTGCACCACCGCCGCCGTACTCGTGTGCTCCGTCAGGGGTCCGCCCTTTGCATTGCTGGACTGTAAACAGGTTGCCTTAGTCTTGCCTGTTCCCCGGCGCACGTCAAGCAGCGATAGACTCTTTGTGAGTGACCATTCCTGCCATTATTCTTGCCGCCGGCGGCAGTCGACGACTCGGCCAGCCCAAGCAGCTTCTCATCTTCGAGGGCGAGTCGCTGCTTGAGCGTTCGCTGCGTCTGGCGCGCGAGGCCGGCGCTGCGCCGGTGCTCGCCGTGCTCGGCGCAAACTTCGCGTCGATCTGCGCCGCAGTCAGCTTTGAAAATGCGATCCCCGTACTCAACGATCAGTGGGAGAGCGGCATGGCAAGTTCGATTCATGCCGGGCTGAATGAAGCTGAGGTACGCGCGCCCGAACACGCCGGCCTGCTCGTGATGACCTGCGATCAGCCGCGTCTTTCCGCCCAACACCTCCACAATCTGCTGAAGGCATTTCAAGAGCACAAGGCCGAGTCGATCATCGCTTCTGAATACGCAGGCACGAAGGGTATTCCGGCGGTCCTTCCACGCAGCGTCTTTCATGCGTTGCGCGCGCTGCATGGCGACAAAGGGGCGCGGAGCTTGTTCACGAGAGCTGCCTGCCCGGTGCTGGCGCTGCCCTTTGAGGGCGGCGAAATCGATATCGACCTGCCCACTGATCTGGCCGAGCTCGATTGAGTCTTACCGCTCGACTGTCGCTTCGATCGTGCCGTGCGGCTCGTCGATTGGCACGAAGATGTGGTTGGGATTCTCCTGCCCGAAGGCGCTCAGATCGGCAAGCAGGTGATGCAGATTGGGCATCGCGAGAGTGATGCGCGCGATCTCGGGCACCGCTTTGAGCGCGGCCGCTCCCATGTCAAAGAGCGTATGCTGCACGCTCTTGCTGTCGTGCCCGGCAAACTCCTTCAGCAGAATTGCGATAACACGCTTGCGCACCTCGGCGTAGTCGGGGGCATCCACCGTGTACTCCCACCGCGCCGTGGCGCGCGTGCCGAAGATGCGGTCAGTGGCGGGCTTCAGCGTGGTCAGCTTGTCCTTGATGTAGCCCGTGAAGGCAGACTTGGTGGTCTTGAGAATCGTGAGCCCATCCACGCCGGAGACAATGGACCACGCGCCGCCGCGCTCTTTCGTCGCGTGAACGGTCTGCAACTCAGGACCGCCGAGCTTGAAGGTCGTTGCTTCGGCTTTGCCATCCAGCACCATGCGCTCCCACGCCTTTGCGTCGACTGTGACCGATATTTTTGTGACCTGCGCGTTGTGGGCAAGCAGATAGTCGCCGAGCTCCTGCGCGTACTCCTCGATCGTGCCGGCCTTCGATTCCCGCGCAATGTAGTAGACGGTGTTCTTCATCGTGTCGGTTGGCAGCACGCTGGTGTTGTCCGCCTCCGTAAAGCTCGCGTCGAAGTCGCCCTCGAGCAGCACCTCCACGGTCCACTCGTCAAAGTCATGGTGATTTAGGTCGCGTGTAATGCGCGAGAGCCGCACGCGCGATTTGCCGTAGCGATTCCTGCCCAGTGTCGCCATTTGTCAGCTTCCTCGATAAGTGGTGTAACTGTTGTCGCCCAGCAGCAGCGGCAGGTGGTAATGCGCTTCGCCGTCGCAGGTGAAAGTGATCGCAATCTCGGGATAGATGCTGGCTCGTCCCTGGCTCTCCTGGTACGGCCCAGTCAGGAAGATCAGGCGGTAGATCCCGGCCGGCGCATTCTGCGCGAGGTCGCGGCAGCGTCCGTCGGCGTCGGTCGTGCTGGTCTTCACGGGCGTCCACGCATCGCCGCGTTTTGCTTCAAGGCGCACGGCGATGCCGGCGGCCGGTTTGCCGAGGACCGTGTCGAGCACGTGCGTGGTGATGCTGCTCATTGGGCTAACCACTTTCTCAGCCGAATCTGCATGATCTGCCGCTGCTGCTCGGCTGCCTCGCGCAACTCCGCGTCGCGGTCGTTGCCGACGCGGCTCTTCAGAATCTCCAGCATCTCGCCGCACTCTTGCCCGTCGCGCACACAATGTAGGTGAAGCCGAAGCGCTGCTCATAGTGTACATTCAGATCCGCAAGTTCGGTGAGCGTGGGCGTCGTGGCGCCGGCCGCTCCGGCCTGCTCCTGCTGTGACCATGCGGCAGACTTTGCCGTTGCATGCGCCACTTTGCGCTCGCCGATGCGCGGATGGCAGCCGAAGGCGTCAGCCAGTCGGCTTCGCTCATCGTGCCCCATACCTCGTCGGCAGCCGCGCACAATGCGCCGGTGCTGGAAAATGGTCTGCGCGCTACCATCTCCGCTGCCCAGCGCGGCGCGCCGCAGCAGGCCATCATCTCGCAATACGCCTTCTCCTTTTCGCCCTCATTCCATGTTGCCAGCACGCGATTGTTCATTGGCCGCTCTCGCCGTGCAACTGCAGCAGAAACTCCTCCAGCAGATTGGCTGCCACACTGCGCCGGTAATCTGCGGTCGAGCGAATGTCGTCAATCGGCTGCGCTTCGGCAGCCAGCGCGCGCCGCGCTTCCTGGATGAGATCCGGCGTGATGGACTTCCCGAGCAGCACGCGATTCGGTCTGCATCAGTCGGACGGGAAAGGGCGCGAGACTCGCAGCCGCGAGGCGAATCTCACGCACCAGCGCCGTCGCTCAACTCAGCGCAGTCGCTGCAAGCGCAACCTTGGCAATGGCCATCGCGCGCCGTGTGCCCACCTTGCGAATGTACTGCCGGTGCGCGGCAAAGCGCCGCGGCAGGTGAATCGCGAAAAGCAACTCATCGGGCGCAAGCACGTTGCGCTTGTAGCCAGTGTGAAACTCTGCGTAGGGAACGCGCCGCCGCCCGCGCAGTGACGCAATCTCAATCTCCGCGTCGTAGGCGAGCAGCGCAGGCGAAGAATCCGCGGCAGGCGACCCGTTCACCAGGTTGCCGCCGATCGTTGCGCGGGTCTGGTTGGCAATCGAGCCGATCCAGCTCGCCGCCTGCGCCAGCAGAGGGAAATCAGCCGCTACGGCCTCTGCGCGCAGATCGAGAAACGTGCTGCCCGCGCCGATGGCGACACTCTCCGCCGTCTTCGCTACAAAGCGCAGATCGGGAATGCCCCAAAGGCTGACCAGCTTCTTCGCACTCAGTCTGCCTGCCGCGTGCGCCACCATGATTTCCGTGCCGCCGGCGATCGGCGTCCACTGCCCAGGCTCTGCGGCCAGCAGGCTCGAGCACCGCATCGAGGCTTCCGGGAGCGACGAGCTCGTGCGCCGCCGCATTACCGCGCATGCGCTCCCTCCGCGCTCTCAGAGGATGCGGTGCAGCCGCCGCCACCACCGACTCAAAGATGCGCATGAAGCCCGTGCACCGGCAGAGATTCCCCGCCAGGCCTTCGCGAATCTCTGCGATGTCGGGGTGGGGATTGTTCTCAAGCAATTGCGCGGCCGCCATCAGCATGCCCGGCGTGCAGATGCCGCACTGCGCGCCGCCGCATCGCGAGAAACGCCTTCTGCAGCGGATGCAATTCGCCGCCACAGGCGAGGCCCTCGACGGTTTGAACAATCGCGCCCTTCGCCTGCAGCACCGGCACGAGGCAACTGTTGACCAGCTCGCCGTTCATGCGCACGGAGCAGGAGCCGCACTCGCCTTCGCCGCAGCCTTCCTTTGTGCCGGTCAGTTGCAGGTCCTCGCGCAGCACGTCCAGCAGGCGCTTCATCGGCGGAACATGCACCGCCCGCTGCTCGCCGTTCACGGTAAATTCGATCGCCGGCCACTGCGCGCTCATCGTGCAGCCGTCTCCTCCACGGCCTGCCGCGCCGCAAGCTTTTGAAACAGATCCTCGGGCAGCAGCGGAATCGCAGTCGAAGCAGACGCCGGTCGCATCGCGGATCGCATTGAGAATCGCCGGCGCAGGCCCGTCGTGCGGCAGCTCGCCAATGCCCTTGGCGCCATATCCGCCGTGCCGAAAGGGAATCTCCTCAAAATAGACGTGGATCGGCGGCACATCCTGCGCAGTCGGCATAATGTAGTTCGTCATCTGGTTGTTGACCATGCGGCCGTTCTGCAGCACCACTTTTTCATAGAGCGCGTAGCCGATGCCCTGCGCGATGCCGCCTTCAATCTGTCCGCCCGGCCAGCACGGGATGGAGCACGCGGCCCACTTCCTGCACGGCCCAGAACTCCTCCACCTCGGCCGAGTAAGTGACGGTGTCGACCGCGACCTGCGCAACGTGCACGGACCACGCGATACGCCGGATACGCTTCGCCGTGGTACTTCTGATCGTCCCAGTAAATTCCGGGCGGCGCTTCATAGCGGCAGAGTGAGATCACCTCGCCCTGCATGCGCGCGTAGCGCTCGCAGGCGGCGAAGAATTCCTCGCGGGTAAAGCTCTCGCCGAGCCCGGCCTCTTTGCGCAGCATTTCGACCAGCTGCACGGCTCGCGCGCTCGATGAGGCGGCCGACGACCATCGCCGTGCGCGACGCCACCGTGGGGCCGCTGTTGGGCACAATGCCGGTGTCGGGCGGCGCCATGATCACATCGCCATAATCGATGCCCAGCGCTTCCGCGGCAATCTGCGGCAGCATCGTGTTCGTGCCTTGGCCAAATTCAGTGCTCGAGACCAGCACGCGCACTTTGCCCTCCGGCGTCACGTCCACGCCGGCGAGCGAATTAAGATAGCGCTCGCCCGACCCGGTGAATCCTGAGCCGTGATAGAAGGCCGCGATGCCCATGCCGCGTTTCACGGGCTTGCGGGCGTTTTCTTGCGTGAATCGCTCGCGCTCGCGCGTGGTAGTCGCTTTCGGCAAGAGCGCGATCGAGAAGCTGATCGAGGATCACCGGCTCGCGCATCACCTGCTCGGTCGCCGTGGTGTCGCCGTCATGCAGAAAATTTCTGCGGCGCAACTCGACCGGATCGATGCCGATGGCCGCGGCAATCTCGTCCATGTGGCGCTCCATGGCAAAGATCGCCTGCGGCGCGCCAAATCCGCGAAAAGCTCCGTACGGAACTGTATTCGTGGCCCATGAGCGCGAACGCACCCGCACATTGGGGCAGACGTAGGGCCCGCGTCGAATGCAGCGTGGCGCGCGAAAGCACCGTCGACGAAAGCGTCGAATACGCGCCGCCGTCTGTCGCGATCTCGATATCCATCGCCAGCAGCTTGCCGTCGCGATCGAGCGCCGTGCGATGGCGCACGCGCGAGGGATGGCGCTTCGTGGTTGCGGCAAGATCCTCCATGCGGTCGTAGACCATCTTCACCGGGTGGCCGCACTTCATCGCCAGCAGCGCCGCGTGCGAGCCGATCACGGATGGGTAATCTTCCTTGCCGCCGAAAGCGCCGCCCGTTTCGGTCTGGATCACGCGAACCTTATCTTCCGGCAGATCGAACACCGCCATCAGCGACTTGTGCACATAGTAGGGGCACTGCAGCGAACCCCACACCGTTACGCCGTTCTCTGCGCTGTACTCGGCAATCATGCCGTTGTTCTCAATGTAGAGATGTTCCTGCGCGCCGGTGCGGTATTCGCCTTCGACAATGTGCGCCGCCGCTGTCCACGCGGAATCGACGTCGCCCTTCTCAAGCAGAAAGCTTTTGAGCAGATTGTCGTGCGCCCCAGATCACCACATCCTGCCGCTCGCTCTCTTCAATGGTGAAGACCGGCGGCAGCGGATCGTATTCCACGCGCACGCGCGGCCACGGCTTCGCGCAGCTTGTGCCTGTCCGGATGCGCCAGCAGCACGATCGCCTCATCGCAATGGTTCACCTTGCCGTCGGCGAGGCATGGCTGATCAGCAACGATGAGCTGGATGTGGTTGTCGCCGGGAATGTCGGCAGCGGTAACGACGGCGAACTCGGTCCAGTCGATGGTGCGATCGAAGCCGATCGAGCGAATCAGGCCGCGCGGAATGCTGCTGCGCACCGTGGCGCCGTGCCACATGCCTTCGCGCTCAATATCGTCCACGTAGCGGGCGCGCCCCAGCAGCTTGTCCACGCCTTCTTTCCGGGGAACGGAAGCGCCTACGATGCGGGTTTTCTGCTGCGCACTCATGGGTCGGGGGCCTCAAATCCGGGTGCGGGTTGAGGCCTAGCATACAACGAAGCGCGGCAGAATTAAAGCCTGCGCTCAGCCTGCAAGCGCGGCCAGGGTGCGCGCAAGCACGTGGACACCCGCGCCAATCCACTCCGGCGACGCATATTCGTCCGGGCGATGGCTCACGCCGCCGCGGCAGGGAATGAAGAGCATCGCCGTCGGCGCAATCTCGACATGAAGAGCGAATCGTGATAGGCGCGGCTCACCATCTTCCTGTAGCTCTTGCCTGCCTCCTGCGCCGCCGTCTCAAGGGCGGCGAGAATGGTCGCATCGCAGGTTGCCGGCGGATCGGCGTTGACCACTTCGGTTGAGACTGCCACGCCGCGCCGTGCTCGCGACTTCAGTGCACGCAGCGTTGAAGGCGTCCAACACCGAGTCGCGGCGCGCGCGCTTCAATGTCGCGCACGTCGGTCTCGAGCCGCACGTGCGAGGGAATGCTGTTCACCGCGCCGGGAAAGACCTCGCAGACGCCCACCGTGCCCACGGTGTCGATCGAGCCGGTGCCTTTGGCGGCAGTCTCAAGCGCGAGAATCAGCTCTGCTGCGGCGGCGAGCGCATCTTTGCGGCCGGGCATCAGTTTTCCGCCGGCGTGGCCGCCTTCGCCTTCGACGATGATGCGCACGCTCGCGGGAGCGGCGATGTGGGTCACGAGGCCGACGTCGATGCCTTCCTGCTTCGAGCAGCGGCCCCTGCTCGATATGCAGTTCGATGAACTGGTGAAAGCGCCCCTCGGGCAACTGCACGCTTTCAAGACGGCCCTGTAAATCCGGCCTGCGGTGCGCAACTCATCGAGGCTGCGGCCCTCCTTGTCGCGCAGGCGCGCGCCTGCTCAGGCGACAGCACGCCGGCCATCATGCGGCTGCCCAGGCACCCGATGCCGAAGCGCGTCGGCTCCTCCGCAGTAAAGATGACCAGCTCGATCGAGCGGCGCGGCTTGAATCCAAGCTGCTGCAACACGCGGATCGCTTCAAGGCCGCCCAGCACGCCGACGCATCCGTCGTACATGCCCGCGTTGGGAATCGCGTCGATATGCGAGCCGGTGCCCACGGGCGCCAGCTCCGGCTCGCTGCCTTCCCATCGCGCGAAGGTGTTGCCGATGGCGTCTTCGTGGATTGCAAGTCCAGCTTCGGTGCAGAGCCCCTTCACATAAGCTCGCGCGCGCATGGTCGGCTTCGCTGAAGACGACGCGCGTCACCACGGGCGGCTCCGCTTCGGAGATCTGCGCCAGCGCTCTTCAGTTCTGCAATCAGCCTGTCGATCGTGAGTTGTGACTGCGTCTCTGCCATTCCTCAGGCTCCCAGCGGATGTCTGCGCCAATCCTTGTAGATGAGGTACTTCGCCGGGCGTTTGCCCAGCGCGCCAAACCATTGCGGGCAATAGGGCGCCATCCAGATGAAATCGCCCGCTTCCACCGGATACCACGCGTCGCCGAGCCTGTAGATGCCGCCGCCTTCGAGCATCAGCAGCCCGTGCTCCATCACGTGAATCTCAACCATGCTGAGCGCCGCGCCAGGGTCGTAGGTCATGGTGTTCACGGCGAAGTCGTATGCCGGGCCATCGGGCATCAGCGAGCGCACGCGCAACGCCTCGTCGCCCATCAGCGCGACCGGCGCGATTGATTCCTCTTTGCCCACAACGATCTGCGGCGTGCCGGCGCCGGCCACCGGCTCGTAGGGCTTTTCGATCAGCGCGGCGCGGGATTTCATCCGCGCATGCACGGAGTGCGGCATACCCTGCGGCAGATAAGCGAAGCCGCCCGGCAGCAGCAAATGTTGCTTCGCCTCCGCGCTTAGTTCCACTTCGCCTTCGAGCAGATAAAGAAAGCGCTGGCCCGGCGTGGGACCGAGCGAGCCCTCCGGCGCAAACTCGGCGGTCATCTGCGTGAATCGCGCGCCAAGCCGTGGGGCCACGTGGACAATAAATTCGACGCCCTCGGCGCCAGGCAGCGGCGTGCGGATGAACGTATCCGGCGTTTGCAGAAGATGATCGGATTTCAGGCTGCTGCGTGTCGCTCCGAGATGATGCAAGATCGGCCTCGCGTGCGGAGATCACTCCATCGGGTGTTGTCCGATTCTACAGCGGTCGGCACCGCTGAGATGGATCGAGGCGGCGGCTCAGAGCTCGGCGGCTAGCCGCTCCAGGAATTTCGCGCTCACCCGCAGCGCCGCTTCCACGTCTTCTTCGCGCACGCTCTCGGCCGGGCTGTGGCTGATGCCGCCCGGACTGCGCAGGAAGAGCATGGCCGCGGGCATGCGGCCGGCCATCACCATCGCGTCATGTCCTGCTCCGCTCGGCATGCGCTTTGCCGGGAATCCGGCGGCTTCCATCGCGTCGCAAGATAAACGCGGTGAGCCGCTCATCCATCGGCACGGCAGGCTGATCGAGTTGCTGCGTGTGCTGCAAAGTGAGTCCGCGCCGCTCGGCAATGGCGCTGGCCTTCTCAAGCAGGCCGTTAACCGCGGACTTGCGCGTGCCATCGTCCAGATGCCGCACGTCGAGCGAAACTACAGCGTTCCCCGCGATGACGTTGCCGGCATTCGGCGTCACGGCGATCTTGCCCACTGTTGCCACGAGGCCGTCTGTTGTCTGCCCCATCTTCTCGACGGCCGCGATCCACTCCGCGCAGCCGGCGAGGGCATCGTGCCGCAGCCTCATCGGCGTAGTCCCTGCGTGATTGGCGCTCCCTGCAAATTCAAGCGTCAGGCGCGACTGGCCCACGATCCCCGTCACCGCCGCCACGCTCAGATCCTCGGCCTCAAGCACCGGGCCCTGCTCGATGTGCACTTCAAGAAAGCCAAGCACATCGCGCGCTGCCGCTGCTTCGCTCATGCGCGCCGGATCCAGTCCGAAATTCCGGATCGCCGCATCGAGCGTCGTGCCCTCGTCGTCTTTAAGAGAGAGCAGAGAAGCGTCGAAGCGCTCCACCACGGCGCGGCTGCCAAGGAATGGCACGCCAAAGCGCACGCCCTCCTCTTCTGAGAAGGCGATGACTTCCACTGCATACGGCGCGGACTGCTCCTTCGCCAGCTCAGCAAGCTCGAGCGCCACCGCCACGCCCAGCACACCGTCGAAGGCGCCTGCATCGGGCACCGTGTCGATGTGCGAGCCAATGATCAGCCGTTTCTCGCTCGCTGCCAGCCGGTCGCAGCAAACCGCGCAGATTGCCCGCCGCGTCGAGCGCACACGTCCATGCCCAGCGCCTCCATGCGCTCGCGCAGGCGCGCATGCACCTCGCTCCACCGGCGGCGTGAGAAAGCGGCGCGTAATGCGGCCCGGCTCCTCGGTCATCGTTGCGATGCGGCGGCATTCGGCGATAGCACGCCGGGCGCGGTCTCTCATGCGCGCACCAGCTCTCTGCCGCGCGGCTCGCCGAGAAATTCGCCGATCCCGAAAGACGCACTCGCCCGCGCAGCCACGTCTCTTTCACGCGGCCCGTGAGTTGCGCGCCGAGGTACGGCGAAAGCTTATGGCGGAAATGCAGATCGTCTGCCGTCACGGTCCACGCCTCGCATCCGGATCGAAGACCACGAAGTCTGCGTCCAGCGCCGGCGTGCGAGCACGCCTTTTGTGCCTTCCAGGCCCGCAAGCCGCGCGGGCCCACGCCGCCATCCACTCGGCGATGCGCGCAAGAGGCCAGTCCGCGCCTGCGCATTCCTGTCCACAGCACTGGCAGCGCCAGACCCAGGCTTGCGATGCCGCCCCACGCAAGGTCCCATCGGCCTTCGACAAGATGCTTCATCTCCGGCGGGCAAGGCGAGTGGTCCGTCGCCACAAAATCGATAACGCCGTCTGCCAGCGCGCGCCACAGCGCCTCGCGATTCGCCGCATCGCGAATCGGCGGAGCGCACTTGAATTGCGTCGCGCCGTCGGCGATCTCTTCGGCCGCAAACCACAGATACTGCGTGCATGTTTCTACGGTGATCGGCACGCCCCGCGCTGCGCGCTGCCGCCAGCATCGGCAATGCCTGGGCGCTTGCCAGGTGCACGATGTGAATCGGCGTTTGAAACTCTTCTGCGAGCCGAATCAGCATCGCGATCGCCTGCAATTCCGCCGCGTCGGGCCGCGAAGCGAGATACGTCGCATACTTGCGCCAGTCCGCGCCTGCCTCGTTGAGCGCCTTCGTTGCAGCATCCACCGGCCCCGCCACTTCAGCGTGCGCCAGCAGCGGCAGGTTCGTGCCGCGCAGCTTTTCGAGGGCCTTGCGCAGATCGCTTTCATCCACCCAGGCAAATCCATCAATCCCGGAGTGAATCAGAAAACACTTGAAGCCCGGCACGCCCGCGGCCACGAGCGGCGCAATCTCATCGGCGTTGCCGCGCACCACGCCGCCCCACGCTGCCCAGTCCACCCAAGTCTTGCCCGCAGCAGCCGCTCCGCTTGGTTGCGAGAGCCGCGGGCGTCGTGGTCTCCGGAATGCAGTTCAGCGGCATGTCTACGAGCGTAGTCACGCCGCCCGCTGCCGCGGCGCGCGTCGCCGTTCGAAAGCCCTCCCACTCCGTGCGTCCCGGCTCATTGATGTGCACGTGGGAATCAATGAGACCAGGCAGCAGCACCAGGTTGCCGAAGTCATGAATATCTTCCCCGGGCATCGCATCCCAGCCGTGCACGGCAACAATGCGCTCGTGCTCCACCACGATCGTCGCAGGCGCGAACCCATGCTCTGTCACCACGCGAGTTGACCGGAAGGCCTGTGCCATACTGGGTTTAACTTTCGCCGCTCACGAGAGGAAAGCCTGCTTTTGATGTCCAGCCTACCAAATCCCGACTTCCTCAGGCGCGCTATCGCGCTCGCAACTGAAAACGTCACGTCGGGCAAGGGTGGTCCTTTCGGCGCGGTGATCGTCCGAGACGGCCAGATCATCGGCGAAGGCGCAAACTCCGTCACCTCCACCAACGATCCCACGGCGCATGGCGAAGTCAACGCGATTCGCGCCGCCTGCAGGGCGCTCGACACGTTCACCCTGGCCGGCTGCGAACTCTACACAAGCTGCGAGCCCTGCCCCATGTGCCTGGCGGCGGCGCACTGGGCCCGCCTTGATGCGGTCTACTACGGCGCTTCGGCCGCGGATGCCGCGCGCGCCGGCTTTGACGACGCATTTCTCTACGCGGAATTCCGCAAAGATCCCGCGGCGCGCTCGCTGCCCGCCACGCAGCTTCTTGCCGGCGAGGCCTGGTCCAGCTTCGCGGCGTGGCTGGCCTCGCCGAACAAGGTCGAATACTGATCAGGCTTCCAGTGACTCGGCGTGTCCGCAATGGAACATCTGGCATCGGGCCCCCATTGCTCATCGCGTCTTCCATGCGATACCTTCAAAGTCTCAAACGTTTGAGGGGAGTTGGCGCGCTCAAGCATCTCTCCTGAAAATGTTGAGAGGAATCGATGCGGTTTGGTCGATGTGACCTTAGGCGAGCGGCAACTGAGCGCGATGCCGGCTTCGCTTACAGCAGCAGGAGAGATGCCTTATGCCGCGAGTTGTCCGCTGTTCTGTCATTCAGGCTTCTACTGCGCTGCCCGCGACCGAGCCGCTTGAGAAGCAGAAAGCGGCCATGATCGAGAAGCACGTCGGCCTCATCCGCCAGGCCGCGCAGGCCGGAGCCCAGATTGTCTGCCTGCAGGAAATCTTCAACGGCCCTTACTTCTGCGCCGAGCAATCCGTCAAATGGTATGAGGCCACCGAGCGCGTCCCCGACGGCCCGACCGTGAGCCTGATGCGGTCGCTCGCCAAAGAACTTGGCATCGCAATGATTGTGCCTGTCTACGAAATCGAGCAGGAAGGCATCTTCTACAACACCGCTGCGGTCATCGACAAAAGCGGAAGCTACCTCGGCAAGTATCGCAAGACACACATTCCGCACGTGGCGCCGGGCTTCTGGGAGAAGTTCTACTTCCGCCCCGGCAACCTCGGCTATCCGGTCTTCGATCTCGGCTTTGCAAAGATCGGCGTCTACATCTGCTATGACCGCCACTTCCCCGAGGGCGCGCGCTGCCTCGGACTCAACGGCGCTGAGATTGTCTTCAATCCGTCCGCGACGGTTGCCGGCCTCAGCGAGTACCTTTGGAAGCTGGAGCAGCCCGCGCACGCCGCCGCCAACGGCTACTTCATCGCGGCCATCAATCGCGTCGGCACCGAGGAGCCGTGGAAGATCGGCGAGTTCTACGGGTCGAGCTACTTCGCCAATCCCCGCGGACAGATCATTGCCCAGGCTTCGCGCGATAAAGACGAAGTGCTCACCGCCGACCTCGACCTCGAGCAAATCGCCGAGGTTCGGCGCACCTGGCAGTTTTTCAGAGACCGCAGGCCCGATCTCTATGGGCCTCTGGTCGCTTCCTGATCTGCGCCCCACGAGCGGGAGACGCGAGGGGAAGCGGAAGGACGGAAGGTTCGGATGAGTATCACCACGCTACCGGATGATCCCCAACTGCGCGAGAAGTTCAGCGAGATCAAGCCGCCGCTCTCTGCGCAGGCGGCGAGCATTGAAGCCAATCGTTGTCTCTACTGTTTTGACGCGCCTTGCACCGTGGCCTGCCCCACCCACATCGACGTTCCCGGATTCATCAAGCGCATCGCCACCGGCAACCTGCGTGGCTCCGCGCTGCGCATTCTCGACGCCAACATTCTGGGCGGCAGTTGCGCGCGTGCCTGCCCTGTCGATGTGCTGTGCGAAGGCGCCTGCGTGATGCATCAGCAGGGCCGCCACCCGATCCGCATCGGCCAGTTGCAGCGCCATGCGATCGACGCCTTTCACGCCTCGGGAGAAGGCCTGATCACCGCACCGCCTGGCACACGCCGTGTGCGCGTCGCCTGCATCGGCGCCGGTCCGGCCTCGCTTGCCTGCGCTGCCGAGCTTTGCCGCCAGGGCGCGCGCGCCACCATCCTTGAGCGCCGCCCGCTGCCCGGCGGCCTCAACACCTACGGGGTGGCCGAATACAAGCTGCGCGCCGTCGAGAGCCTGCGCGAGATCGAGCTCATTCAGCGCATGGGCGTCGAGTTTCGTTTCGGCGCGAGCATCGACTCCTGCGACGATCTGCGGGCGCTTGAGGCGGAGTTCGACTTCATCTTCCTCGGCATCGGCCTCGGCGCCATGCAGCAGCTCAATATCCCCGGCGAAGAATCAGAGGGTGTGATGAATGCGCTCGAGCTGATCGCCGGATACAAAACAGCGCAGATCCACGAGCTCTTCGGCACGGTCGTCGTCATCGGTGCCGGCAACACAGCCATTGATGCGGCCAGCGCGGCCCGCCGGCTCGGCGCGGAAACCGTGTATCTGCTCTATCGTCGCGGCGAGAATGAAATGGCCGCCTTTGATTTTGAGTACGAGCACGCCAAGGCTGAAGGGCGTGCAGTTTCTCTGGCGCCGGCAGCCCGTCGCAATCAAGACCGGTGCATACGGCCTGCTGCTTGAGACTGTGCAGGTGAGGGAAGAGGGCGGCGCGCTGGTGCCTGATCCCCGAATCGCAATCCGTCATCGCCTGCAGCCTCGTGGTCCCGGCCATCGGCCAGTCGCCCATCACCCAGTTGATGCGCGACTCCTGCAACGTTGAGGTGCAGGAGGGTCGCATCGTCACCAATCGCGCTACCGGCCAGACCCGCAATCCGCGCTACTTTGCCGGTGGCGACTGCGCCAATGGCGGCCGCGAAGTGGTGGACGCTGTTGCCGACGGAAAGCGATCGGCCCTCGCCATGCTTCGCATTGCGGAGAGTGTCTATGGCTGACATTCGCGTACGCGCCTTTGCGGGCGGCATCAGTTCCCCGAATCCCTTCTGGCTCGCCTCGGCGCCGCCCACAAACTGCGGCGAGCAGATCATGCGCGCCTTCGATGCCGGCTGGGGCGGCGCCGTGTGGAAGACCATCGGCGAACCCGTCACCAACGTGACCTCGCGCTACTCCGCCACGGACTGGCAGGGCCTGCGCATGATGGGCTTCAACAATATCGAGCTCATCAGCGACCGCAGCATTGAAGACAATCTGCGCGAGCTGGCCGAGGTCAAAAAGCGCTATCCGCATCATGCCGTCATTGCGTCGTTGATGGTCGCGTCGAATCGCGAAGCCTGGCACGAGATCGTTGCCCGCTCTGAAGACGCAGGCGCCGATGGCCTCGAACTCAACTTTGGCTGCCCGCATGGCATGAGCGAGCGCGGCATGGGCTCGGCGGTCGGCCAGGTGCCCGAGTACGCGCAGATGATCACCGAGTGGGTGAAAGAAAAGGCGCGCACACCGGTCCTCGTCAAGCTCACGCCGAACATTACTGATATTCGCTCCGTTGCGCGCGCTGCCAAACGCGGCGGCGCAGACGGCCTCTCGGCCATCAACACCATCAACTCCATCACCGGCATCGATCTTGATACCTTCACGCCGCGGCCCAACGTCGATGGCAAAAGCACCCACGGCGGCTACTGCGGTCCCGCGGTCAAGCCCATCGCCTTGAACATGGTGCAGCAGGTCACGGCCGATCCGGAGTCCGTTTTGCCGCTCTCCGGCATCGGCGGCATTGAAACCTGGCGCGACGCAGCGGAGTTCATCCTGCTCGGCTGCGGCACCGTGCAGGTCTGCACCGCGGTGATGCACTACGGCTACCGCATTGTTGAAGACATGGCGGAAGGCCTCGAAGGCTGGATGCGTACCAAGGGCTTCGCTGCGATCGAAGATTTTCGCGGCCTCTCCATCCCGCGCGTTACCGAGTGGAAGCACCTGAATCTGAATTACAAAATCGTCGCGCACATCAATGAGGCGAAGTGCATCGGCTGCGACCTCTGCCACGTCGCCTGCTGGGATGGCGCGCACCAGTGCATCCACCTCGACCGCGTCTCCGGCCCCGTCAACGGACCCGTGGAAGTGCACGCGACGCCGGCGCAGAATGAGGCGCACAGCCGCAAGTCGATTGCCGTCACGCCGGTTTCACGGCTTGAGCGCGCCGCGGCCGCCAGCCCGCAGGGCCCGTACGCTACGGATCTCGCGCGCATTCCCCGCGTCGATGAGACCGAGTGCGTCGGCTGCAACCTCTGCTCGCTTCGTCTGTCCCGTCGATGACTGCATCACCATGGTCGCCGTCGATACCGGCCTGCCGCCGGAGACATGGGAAGAGCGCACGCGCTCGTCGGCTTCGGCAAAGACGTAACAACGCTCTCGTGTCAGCGCGTGTCATTCTGAGCGAACGGGCCCCAGGCGCTTTCTTCAGCCTGGGGGTGGTGAGTCGAAGAATCTGCATTTCGTTTCATGCAATGAAGCGTTAACCGGGGCGAATCATGGCATCACTCCTCATCCAGCACGGCACCGTCGTCAATGCGGACACCACCACGCAGGCCGACGTCCTCATCGACGGCGCGGTCATCAAAGAAGTTCGCGCCGGCATTCCGGCAAGCGCCGCCGACACCGTCGTCGATGCCACCGGCCTGCTGCTGCTGCCCGGCGGCATTGATGCGCACACGCATCTCGACATGCCTTTCGGCGGCACCACCTCGGCAGACGACTTCCTCACCGGCACGCGCGCGGCGGCCATCGGCGGGACTACTACCATTGTCGATTTCGCCATCCAGGCCCGCGGCACAAAGATGCGCGCCGCCCTCGACACCTGGTGGAAAAAGGCCGAAGGCAAGGCCTGCATCGACTACGGCCTGCACATGATCGTTACCGACCTGCCCGACGCCGGCCTCGAAGACATGGACGACCTGGTGCGCGAAGGCGTCGCCAGCTTCAAGCTCTTCATGGCCTACCCCAACGTGCTCATGGTCGATGACGCCACCATCTTCAAAGCCATGCAGCAGACCGCGAAGAACGGCGCGCTCATCTGCATGCACGCCGAAAACGGCTCGGTCATCGACGTCATCGTGCAGCAGGCCCTCGCCGAAGGCAAGAAGGCGCCCATCTATCACGCGCTCACCCGGCCCACGCCGCGCCGAGGCCGAAGCCGTCAATCGCGCCATCGCCATGGCGGAGATGGCCGGCGTGCCCGTCTACATCGTGCATCTCTCCAGCGAAGACGCGCTCAACCAGGTGCGCGAGGCCCGCGACCGCGGCCTGCCCGCCTTCGCCGAGACCTGCCCGCAATACCTGCTGCTCTCGATCGAAGACAACATGCAGGACAAGGGCTGGGACGGCGCGAAGTACGTCTTCACGCCGCCGCTGCGCGAGCGCCGCAACCAGCCCAAGCTCTGGGACGGCTTGCGCAAGGACAATCTGCAGGTAGTCTCAACCGACCATTGTCCGTTTTGTTTTGAAGATCAGAAGGCTCTCGGCAAGGATGATTTCACCAAGATCCCCAACGGCGGCCCCGGCATTGAAAACCGCCTGCAACTGCTGCATCACCACGGCGTGGGCCAGGGCAACTTCTCCATCAATCGCTTTGTCGAGCTCGTCTCCACCGCGCCCGCGCGCATCTTCGGCATGTATCCGAAGAAGGGCGTCATCGCGCCCGGCAGCGACGCCGACATCGTCCTCTGGGATCCCGTGGCCGCGCACACCATCAGCGCCGCAACGCACCACATGCGCGTCGACTACTCCATGTTCGAGGGCTTCAAGGTCAAGGGCAACGCCCGCGACGTCTACTCGCGCGGCGAGCTCGTCGTGCGAAAGGGCGAGTTCATCGGCAAGCCCGGCCGGGGCCAGTATCTGCGCCGCGAAGCCCGCGGCGGGGCGTGGAAGTAAGCGCGGAATCATAAAAGTCACATATTGCCAATACGATCTCAGACGCGACAATCTTAAAGCACTATCGGAGATCAAGAGGCAGTTCGCATCGATGATCTGCTGGAGTTTGGTGTACCGAAAGGGAGTGCATCGATCGCCGCTTCTGACAGGCACTTGCATGCTGCAATTCTTGGGACGAGACCTTGCGTGGATCTGCCTTGGTCGATCGCGTCGCTTGAATTCGACTAGACACTTCAGGATCGCATCTCTCTGATTATCTCGGAGATCAACCGATACCTGCTCGAATTCGATGAGTGAGCATCGAGCCGACTAGAGGTAGAGATTTTGCTCGCACCGTTGAGAGATAGGTTCACACGATACAAACCTTTCTCGGAGCTGATGGCTGGATGTCTTCTACATGAACGCTCTATGCGGCAATAAGCGATTGCATTCATGCAAGTCGCAGACCGTCTGCGGAGCGTCAATTCAATGCAGATACTGCATGCTGACTCGGCGCAGGCTCAGTTGAGCTCGTCGGCGACGACATCTCGGTCAGCTAGACACGCTAGACCTGAGCAAAAGTCAGTCATTGTTGATGCCCTGCCTGGCAGCTATCCAGTCACAAGCAGCATTTCCTTATCGCGTTCTCATCGCTCCTGCGGTATACCGGTAACACCGGAGGGCCCATTGAGCGTCGCCGATCCAACTCTCTCCAACCAGGACCTGCGCCCCACCACGCCCGCGCAGCGCACCTGGACGACCTACAACTACATTGCGCTCTGGTTCTCCATGTCGATGGAGATCACGACCTACCAGCTTGCCTCCTCGCTCATCGCCAAGGGCATGGACTGGAAGCAGGCGCTCGGCACCGTGCTGCTCGGCAACCTCATTGTCCTCATTCCCATGCTGCTCAACGCCCACGCCGGCGCAAAGTACGGCATTCCGTTTCCGGTCTTCATCCGCGCGCCTTTCGGCGTGCGCGGGGCCAACCTGCCGGCGCTTCTGCGCGCCATCGTCGCCTGCGGCTGGTTCGGCATCCAGTCCTGGATCGGCGGCACGGCCATCCACGCCATGCTCGCCGTCATCTGGCCGTCCGTTGCACAGGCGCAAGGTGTCCTCTGGGCCTGCTTCCTCGGCTTCTGGCTGCTCAATATGGTCGTGGTGTGGCGCGGCGTCGAGTCGATCCGCCACCTGCAGGCCTTTGGTGCGCCCTTCATGTTCGTCATGGCTGCAGCGCTGCTGATCTGGGTGCGCATCAAGGCGGGCAGCTTCGGCGAAATGCTCTCGACACCGAGCCGTTTCCACTCGACCAGCGCATTTCTCGCCGTCTTCTTCCCGTCGCTCACCGCCATGGTCGGCTACTGGGCGACGCTCGCGCTCAACATTCCCGACTTCACGCGCTACTCGAAATCGCAAAACGCGCAGGCCGTTGGCCAGGCCTTTGGACTGCCCGTCGCCATGACGCTCTACACCTTCGTGGGCATCTCGGTTACGTCGGCTTCGGCGGTTCTCTTCGGCCATCCCATCTGGAACCCGATCGAACTCATCGGCGCATTCCATCAGCCGGTCGTCGCCTTCATCGCGCTCGTTGCCATTCTTATCGCCACGCTCAACGTCAACATCGGCGCCAACGTTGTCTCGCCGTCGAACGACTTCTCGAATCTCTATCCGCGGCTCATCAGCTTCCGCACCGGCGGCCTGATCACCGGCTTTCTCGGCCTCGCCATGTGCCCGTGGAAACTGCTGGCCACGCCCGACGCGTACATTTTCGGCTGGCTGGTCGGCTATTCCGGACTGCTCGGTCCGGTTGCCGGCATCATGGTCTGCGACTACTTCCTTATCCGCCACACCGAGCTCGACGTCAACTCGCTCTACCACCGCGAAGGCGCCTACTACTACGCGAAGGGCATCAACCCACGCGCCATCGTTGCGCTGGTCCTCGGCGTCGTGATCGCGCTCGTCGGGCTCTTCGTTCCCGCGCTGCGCTTCCTCTATGACTACGCGTGGTTCGTCGGCTTCTTCGTGGCGGGAATTTTGTATGTCGCGCTGATGCGGCTCTCTGCTCCCGAGGCCGTGCTCCAATCAAGCGCTGCAGGCTCTGACGCTTCCTAGCACTCCGAAATCCCACGTGTCATTCTGAGCGAACGGGGCCCCAGGCGCATTCTTCAGCCTGGGGGTGGTGAGTCGAAGAATCTGCATTTGTGAAGGGGATCTTTCGACGAGCACGAGCCGCTATACTGCTGCCCATGCCTCTCCGCGTGCTTGTGCTTCTTCTCGCCGCAGCCGCCGCATGCCCTGCGCAATCTGCGTCAACAGCTCCCTGGCAGATGCAGGACTCCGGCACCACCGCGGGCCTGCGCGGCATCGACTCCGTCGACGGAACGGTTGCCTGGGCCAGCGGAACCGGCGGCACGGTGCTGCGCACTGTCGACGGCGGCGCCCACTGGACGCGCTGCGCCACACCCGACGCCGACAAGGATGGCGCGACGCTGGACTTTCGCGGCGTGCAGGCATGGGACGCGCAGACGGCGATTGTGATGGCCTCCGGCCCGGGCGACAAGAGCCGGTTGTACAAGACGACGGATGGCTGCAAGACGTGGAAGCTGCTCTTCAAGAATCCCGAGCAAAGAGGGTTTCTGGGATGCGTTCGCGGTCGATCTCGACATGCAGATGTGGAATCTGCTGGGCTGATTCCAGTCGTTGATAGGAGATCCGTGGCGATCATCGGAGTTCACAGATTCAAGGGACAAAGTGACTGCCAGCGTTTAGTCTAGGCAAGAGTCTTGCCGTCGTTGCGAGTCACAGTCAGTCCGCGGCATTTGCGGCTAGCAATAGCCGCTTTCGCGCAGATTACGAGTGGATGCCTGATACGGATTGCGCTCGTGGCGGAGGAACGTGGCTCTTGCTTGATCCGTGACGTGCGGCAGGATTTGCAACGTCGGACGATTCCAGATAGCGTTGTCGATTCGCTCGCTTGGCGGGAAGACAGCATCTGCAGGAGATTCGCCATCGCCGAAGCATCGATCGCCGATTTCACGGACCGCGATTGCAAGTGCGACGTCATTGCCGTCGGCGGCGACTACACCAAACCCAACGACTCCACTGGCACCGCCGCCTGGTCCTCCGACGGCGGCCAGCACTGGACTGCCTCCACCACCCCGCCCCACGGCTATCGCTCCTCTGTGCAATGGTCCGGACCGCTCAAGCTCTGGATCACCGCCGGCACCAACGGCTCCGACATCAGCCGCGACGACGGCAGGACCTGGCAGCCTCTCGACAACGGCAACTGGAACGCCCTTTCGCTGCCGTTCGTCGTCGGTCCCAATGGCCGCATCGCGCGGCTAGCGCTAGCTACTAGCCCTAGCTTCCAGCCTCTAGCTGTGAGGCGCCGTCAGTCCTCATCCGCCGTCCCCGATCCCTCTCCGCCCCGTCCCTAGCTCCTATCTCTCATCCCTAACCCTCGCAAAGTGCATCACATACCTTTAGTGTTGGCCCATACGCGAAATTTATCCCAAGTCACGTTAAAATGGGGTCAATCGGATGAATCAAACCCTTCCAGCGGCCGCCAGCCCGGCTTCCCGCACGATGCGGGAACCGGAGTTGCGGGCGCCTGTCATCCGGGTTGACAACCTCGAAAAGACGTATCAAACGGCGCGCGGCGCGCTGACCCTCTTTCACGGCCTCAATCTTGAGGTGTTGCCCGGCGAGCTGGTCGCCATCGTCGGCCAGTCGGGCGCAGGTAAAAGCACTCTTTTGCACATTCTCGGGGCTCTTGATTCTCCTACGGCTGGAACAGTACACTGCGCCTCAATCAACGTCGCACACTTTCGCAGCGGGAGGCGGCAGCCTTTCGCAACCGCGAAATTGGCTATGTCTGGCAGTTTCACTACCTTCTGCCGGAGTTTACGGCGCTTGAAAATGTGGCCATGCCTCTGCTGGCGCGCGGAGAAACCAAACGCGTTGCGCTAACTGAGGCATCTAATTGGCTAAGGGAGGTTGGTCTGGAAGATCGCAGCGAGCATAGGCCGGGTGAGCTTTCCGGCGGCGAGCAGCAGCGCATCGCGCTTGCCCGCGCGCTGGTTGGCGGCCCGCGGCTGCTGCTGGCAGACGAGCCTACCGGCGATCTGGACGAGGTAACCTCGGCCCGTGTCTTCGATCTGATTGAGCGGCTGCATCTCTCGCACGGTCTTACATCGATTCTGGTAACGCACAACCTTGATCTGGCCGCGCGATGTACGCGGACTCTGCGCCTGGAGAGCGGGCGCCTCGTCCCCATGGGGCAACCACCCCTGGCGGCGGCTAACCCCGCAACCGCTGGATGAATGTGCACCGTTTGGGGCGTTTTTGAGTCTTTAACTAGTAATAAGCGGGCTGGAGCCGGGAAACAAATACCCGGGCCAGACTCGCGAGGTCAGGATGGAAGTTGGCCGGCAGCAACGCGCCGGGCTGACATCAGGGACGAAAGTAAAGTCCGCAACCATCCACAAGAGCTGTTCGGAGGGGACGGGTTATTTTCCAAGGGCATCCTCCGGCGGCGAATTTTAGAAAGGGGCGCGAGCGGGTTGAGCTGAGGCCGGCGAATCCACCGGACAGCTACTCCTTACCGATAGCCTGCTGTCAGGGAGAACACAATGTTCGAACGCTATACGGAGAAGGCACGGCGCGTGATCTTCTTCGCGCGGTATGAGGCCAGCCAGTTTGGCTCGCCTTATATCGAGACTGAGCACCTGCTGCTCGGCCTTTTGCGCGAAGACAAGGCGTTAACCAACCGTTTCCTGCGCTCGCACGCCTCGGTGGAGTCGATCCGCAAGCAAATTGAGGCGCACACCACAATCCGCGAAAAGGTTTCAACCAGCGTCGATCTGCCGCTTTCAAACGAGTGCAAGCGGGTGCTGGCCTATGCCGCTGAAGAAGCAGAGCGCCTCGGCCACAAGCACATCGGCACGGAACACCTGCTGCTGGGCCTGCTGCGCGAAGAGAAGTGCTTTGCCTCGGAGATTCTGCAGGAGCGCGGCCTCAAGCTGGCGCAGATTCGCGATGAGCTGGCCCGCGTCACGCAGGAGAAGGCGCCGCAGCAGCAGCGGCAGCGCGAGTCGAGCCTGCTGGCTGAGTTCAGCCGCGACCTGACGCAGGCCGCGATGGATGGCCAGCTCGATCCGCTTGTCGGCCGCGACGGCGAGCTGGAGCGCGTGGTGCAGATTCTCTGCCGCCGCACCAAGAACAATCCGGTGCTGATTGGCGAGCCCGGCGTGGGCAAGACGGCCATCGTCGAGGGCCTTGCCCAGCGCATCGCCGACGGCGAAGTGCCGAGCTTCCTCGCCGACAAGCGGGTGCTGGCGCTCGATCTTTCGCTGATCGTCGCCGGCACCAAGTATCGCGGCCAGTTTGAAGAGCGGCTCAAGACCATCATGAAGGAGCTGATGGAAAATCAGAACTCCATCATCTTCATCGATGAGCTGCATACCCTTGTTGGCGCGGGATCGGCCGAGGGCTCGCTCGACGCGGCCAACATCCTCAAGCCGGCCCTCTCGCGCGGCGAGATCCAGTGCATCGGCGCCACCACGCCGGCCGAGTACCGCAAGTCGATCGAGAAGGATCGCTCGCTCGAACGGCGCTTCCAGGCCGTCAAGGTTCCGCCGCCCAACGAGGCAGATGCCATCAAGATCATCAACGGCATCAAGGACCGCTACGAGAAGTTCCACGCCGTGAGCTATACCGATGCGGCCATCGAGTTTGCGGTCTCGCACTCCAACCGCTATATCCCTGACCGCTTCCTGCCCGACAAGGCGATCGACCTCATCGACGAAGCCGGCGCGCGCATCAAGCTGCGCCAGACCTCGCTGCCTGAGGAGATCACCGAGGTCCAGAAGCGCATCAAGTTCATCGTGCACCGCATGGACTCGGCGATCGCGAACCACGAGTTCGAGAAGGCCCGCTTCTACTCCGACGAGGAGCGCAAGGAGCGCGAAAACCTGCGCGCCCTGCGCGACAAGTACCACCTCGATGACTCCGCTGCCGGCATTGTGGGCCGCGAAGATATCGAAGACGTGGTGAGCCGCTGGACCGGCGTTCCCGTCACCAGCATCAAGGAAGAAGAGACGCAGAAGCTGCTGCGCGTGGAAGAAGAGCTGCACAAGCGCGTCATCTCGCAGGACAAGGCGATCGGCGCTCTCGCCCGCGCCATCCGGCGCTCGCGTGCAGGCCTCAAGTCGCCGCACCGGCCCATCGGCAGCTTCCTTTTCCTCGGCCCCACCGGCGTGGGCAAAACTGAAATGGCGCGCACCCTGGCCCAGTTCCTCTTCGGGTCAGACAAGGCGCTGATCCGCTTCGATATGTCGGAGTTCATGGAGAAGCACTCGGTCTCGAAGCTGATCGGTTCGCCTCCGGGATACGTGGGCTACGAGGAGGGCGGTCAGCTTACCGAACGCGTCAAGCGCTCGCCCTACTCCGTTGTCCTGCTCGACGAAATCGAGAAGGCGCACCCCGATGTCTTCAACCTGCTGCTGCAGGTGTTTGAAGATGGCCAATTGACCGACGGCCTCGGCAACACCGTCGACTTCAAGAACACCATCCTCATCATGACGTCGAATATCGGCGCGCGGCACCTGCAGAAGAAGCAGGGTCTCGGCTTCCAGAGCGATCGGGAAGACCTGGTGACGGAAAAGATCGAAGAGCTGGTGAAGAACGAGGTGAAGAAAACCTTCAACCCCGAGTTCCTCAACCGGATCGACGAGATCATCCTCTTCCAGTCGCTCTCCGATGGCGATCTGATCCAGATTGTCGAACTGCTGGTGCAGCAACTCAACGCCAACCTGGCGCAGAAGGCCATCACCATCTCCGTGACCGAAGAGGCCAAGAAGTGGATTCTCGAGAAGACGCTGGTCGACCGCAGCTACGGGGCGCGTCCGTTGCGCCGCGCGCTGCAGCGTTAAGTCGAAGATCCGCTCTCTGAGGCGCTGATCGCCGGGCACATCACGGCGCGGCCGGCATTCCTCGAGGTCTATCTCGACAAGAACCAGCTCTTCTACCGGCCGTGAGCGCGGACGACGGCGGCAGCGAAGAAAAAGCCGCCGGCTTTACTCTACTGCTCTAGAACGTCATTCATCTAACATCGGGTACCGCACCTAAGAGCGCAAGGTGCATCTAAACGCACCTCAGAAGATTCCGGCGATGGTAATCCTGCACTTGCATACTGAGCGCTCATCCGATCAACAGAAGGCCCCGGTTTCGTCCGGGGCTTTTTTTGCGATGCCTTCGCGAAAGGCAGATGGCTTTGGCATGCGGCCCGCCAGCCAGTAGGTTCAATGTCTCCCCGCTGTTGTACGCTGGAGTCATCCTAGCCATTTGCCGGACCAACTGCTCGCGGTGCGGCCCCGAGAGAGTGACGGCCCAGAAATGTGATGAGACGATCCGCCTGTATCCTCGCCCTTGCCGTCTTCGCCGTCTTCCCGGTCCTTGCGCAGCAGCCCGCAGCCAATCTCCCTGCCAACGAGCTAACGCCGAACTTCAAGGCGCCCGAGCCCGAGGCTGATTACGTCAAGCGCGTCGAGATGGTCCCCATGCGCGATGGGGTGAAGCTCTATACCGTCATCGTCATCCCCAAGGGCGCAAAGGGTGCGCCGATTCTGCTGACGCGCACGCCCTACAACGCCGCGGCGCGCGCCACCCGCTCTGACAGCCCGCATATGGTTGAGGCGCTGCCGCTCAGCGATGAGGATTTCGTGCGCGCCGGCTACATACGTGTCTATCAGGACGTTCGGGGCAAGTACGGCTCCGAGGGCGCCTACATCATGACACCGCCACCCGTCGCCTCCAGTTACAACCCGACCGGCGCCGACGACACCATGGACGCATGGGACACGATCGACTGGCTGGTCAAGAATATTCCCGAGTCGAACGGCCGCGTCGGAATGATCGGCTCAAGCTACGAAGGTTTCACCGTCGTTATGGCTCTGCTGCATCCGCATCCGGCGCTCAAGGTGGCCGCGCCTGAGAGCCCCATGGTCGATGGCTGGATGGGCGATGACTGGTTCCACTACGGCGCCTTCCGTACAGGCGGCATCGACTACTTCATCAGCCAGACCACCAACCGCGGCTCGGGAGTGCGCGTCCCGCATCCCAACTACGACGACTACACCGGCCTGCTCAATGCCGGCTCCGCCGATGCCTTTGCGCGTTCTCTCGGCGGCGAGCAGCTTTCCGGCTGGCGCGTCATCGTGGACCACCCCGCTTACGACGGCTTCTGGCAGAGCCAGGCCCTCGACAAGGCCATCGCCAGGCAGCCGCTCACCGTGCCCACCATGTGGGAGCAGGGCCTCTGGGACCAGGAAGACATGTGGGGCGCCAACCACAGCTACCGCGCGCTCAAGGCCATCGGCACGCCCGACAAGATGAACCACATCGTCATGGGCCCCTGGTTCCACAGCCAGATCAACCGCCCAGGCCGCTCGATCGGCCCGCTTACCTGGGCCACCGACACCACCGAGCAATGGCGCCGCGACGTCCTGTTGCCGTTTTTCAACCAGTATCTGAAGCCCGGCTCGCCCGTGGCCGATACGCCCACCGCGCTCATCTACGACACGGGCGCCGACCACTGGGATCACTACGCCGTCTTTCCGCAGAGCTGCGAAAAGGGCTGCCCGGTGGTGGCGAAGCCGCTCTATCTCGAGGCCGGCGGCAAGCTGTCCTTCGAGGCTCCCGCGGCAGCCGGAGAAAAGTTCGACGAGTACGTCTCGGACCCGGCGAATCCAGTCCCTTATCGTCCGCGCCCGGTTGTCGAATCGGATCACGCCGCCTGGCAGACCTGGCTCCTCACCGATCAGCGCTTTGTCGATGGCCGCCCCGATGTGATGACTTACGTCTCCGAGCCGCTCGCGCAAGCCATGAAACTCTCCGGCGAGCCGATGGTTCATCTTGTCGCTTCGACCAGCGGCACTGACTCCGACTGGGTGGTGAAGATCATCGACGTGCAGCCCGAGCGCCAGGTTCCGCCCGAGGCGATGAGCGGATACGAGCTGCCGATCGCGACCGACATCTTCCGCGGCCGCTATCGCACCAGCTACGAGCACCCGCAGGCCATCGAGCCCAACACGCCGCTGCCCTACGCGTTCGCGCTGCCCATGGTCAACCACACCTTTGAGGCCGGTCACCGCATCATGGTGCAGGTGCAGTCAACGCTCTTTCCCTTGTACGATCTCAATCCGCAGCGTTACGTGCCCAACATCTTCACTGCGCAGCCATCCGACTATCAGAAAGCCACGCAGCGCATCTGGCACACGCCGGATCACGCAAGCTTCATCAGCCTGCCCGTCGTGCCGGCTGAAGCGAATTGATCAATATTGGTCATCAATTTGATCGCTGGTTGATCACTGGCTATCGCCCGCTTCAGGATGCATTGCCGCCGGCACATGCCTTTGAAACCTGGCCGGCGTTGGCCTACGCGGCGAGATGGAAACGGTCGTGGAGGACGCACATGCTGACGAGGAGCATGAGAATCTGGTCGTTGGCGGTGCGGGCTCCGGCGTCCATTGATGGAAGCCGATCGAGAAGGCTCACTATCTCCTTCTGATTGAAGTAGGGGATCGAGGCCATGATCGGGCCACGCAGCGTGTCCTGTACGAAGACGTCGAAGTTGTCCTCCGGGTTGAGGGTTGCCGGCGGACTGAGGAACGGATGCTTTTGGCGCCGATAGACCGTGTCGGTGATGACGTCGCGTACCGCTTCGCGGAGAATGTACTTCTCGGTCATGCCGCGGATCTTCTGGTTGACGGGGTTCGAGCAGATGAACTCGACAACGTGGTGATCGAGAAACGGGACGCGGCCCTCGATGGAGTGCGCCATCTCCATGCGGTCACCGAGCATGGTGAGAATGTAGTTGGGCAGCATCGTCTTGGCCCATAGATAGAGAGATTGATTGAGCGGATCGCGTTGCGCCAACTGGCCGGGTACGTCGAGGTCGGCAAATAGCCCATAGTAGCTGTTCGCGATTGGCGTATTTCTCGCGAAAGTCGCAGGACAGGAGCGGCCGCATCTTGACCTCGCGCGAGGACGAGGTCTCAATCCATGAGGGGACGTAGCCAAGCACACGCCGCACGGAGTCGAGGTTGCCGATTTCGCCGTCGGGAAGGAGCAGGCCACGCGATACCGTGTTCTGCTCATCAAGCCATTTGAGCAGTCTCTCGATCTCCCCGGGGTCCTGGCCTTCACGGTTGTAAAGCAGCATGTCACGACGGAAGTGCGGGTAGCCGCCGAGCACTTCGTCTGAGCCTTCGCCGGTGATGACAACTTTGTAGCCGGCATCATGCACGGCCCTGCTGAGTAGAAACTTGGCGACGCCGTGGGCATTGACGCAAAGAGATTCGGCCTGGTGGATTGCATCGGAAAAGTTGTCAGCAAGGTCCCGCTGTTTGATGGGAATGGCATTGAACTCAGCCTGCGCCAGCGCGGCCATTTCACGGGCGATGGGGCCTTCGTCGTAGTCGGCGCTCTCGAAGGTGAGGGTGAAGGCGCGAATGGGCTCAGGATGATGACGCGCAGCCAGGCCGAGGACAGCGCATGAATCGAGGCCGCCGCTCAGATAGACGCCGACGGGAACATCGGCCCGGAGACGGATGCGCACCGCCTCTTCGAAGATGTGGCGGAACTCCGCGGCGTACTCAGCGTCGGAGCGGCGCGGCATGGTGCCGGAGGCAGTGGGATAGTTGAAGTCCCAGTAGCGGTTGATCTGCGTGTGCCTCTCTGTGGCGATGAGGTAGTGGCCGGGAGGCACCTGATGGATGCCGTCGTAGAGAGTGCGCATCTGGTGCCCGCCTCCGACGATGGAGTGGAACACGCTCTCTTCATCCCAGCGCGCGGGGACGCCTGCAGCGAAGAGGGCTTTGACTTCGGACGCGAGATAAAGCGCATCGTTATGCCAGGCATAAAAGAGCGGCTTGATGCCGAAGCGGTCGCGCGCAGCGAAGAGACGACGGTGGCTTTCATCCCAGAGGACGAAGGCGAACTCGCCGCGAAGCTGGTGCAGACAATGGGGGCCGAGTTCCTCGTAGAGATGGAGAGCGATCTCGCTGTCGGAGCGGGTGCGGAGGCTGTGCCCGCGCGACTCGAGCTCGCGCTGAATTCTCTCGTAGTCGTAGAACTCACCGTTCACAATGAGATGGGTGCGCTCATCTTCGCTCGCGATAGGCTGGTCGCCCGTAGAAAGGTCGATGATGCTGAGGCGCGCATGACCGAGGCCAACCCGCTGGTTCGGGCTGATCCATTGGCGCTGGCCGTCAGGACCGCGATGATGCAGGCTGGCTGTTGCGCGCTGAAGAACTGCCGGCGAGACGGGCTCGCGGCGTGAGAAGACTGCGACGATTCCGCACATGATTTTTTGGTTTCGCTTCTGAAAGATAACCCTGGGGATAGGTGGAAGGATAATAACAGAGTGAGGGACCACGGACCGACCTTCTCACGACTCTTTGCGCTCCGGCTTCCACTGGTCCTCTGTGTCGCGCTCCGGGCGATCCTCGCGGTCTTTCAGCTTTTCCTGTTCCCGCCGCCACTCCTGCTCTTCGCGTTCTTCCTTTCCGTCGCTCATCGCGGCCCCTCCTCTCTCAAGTTTATGCGCGAGGCTGGCCAACGGTGATCACAACGCGCGGTTTCCCCGGCGCCTGCGCAGCATTCACAGAACTCGCGAGGCCTTCGAGGATTGGATGCGATTCCATGGGCCATCTGATTCTGTTCTTTCCGTTACCGCTTCGGCGCGTCCAGCTCGCACGCCCGCTCAAATTGCCGTAGCATAAGTGGTACGAATTTCGCAGCCCGGCATTGCCTTGAGCGAGGTCCAAGATGAGCGACATCCTTACCACCGGTCCCGAGTTGACAGGCGAGCAGATCAGCAAACTCACGCGCGAAACCAACTATGGCACCTGGCGTTTCCAGAAGACATGGAAGCCGCTCTACATTGCCGACGCCGAGGGCTGCTGGTTTACTGACGGCGCAGGCAAGCGCTATCTCGACTTCAGCTCGCAGCTCATGTGCGTCAACCTCGGCCACAAAAATCCGCGCGTCGTTGAGTCGATCGCGGAGCAGGCGCGGGAGCTTGCCTTTGTCGGGCCAGTCTACGCCACCGCAGCGCGCGCCAGACTGAGCGCGAAACTGCTTGAAGTCGCTGCCCGCAGGGCATCGACAAATTCTTCTTCGCCACCAGCGGAACCGAAGCCAACGAGGCCGCGTTCAAAATCGCCCGCATGGACACCGGCAAAACCAAGATCATCTCGCGCTATCGCTCTTATCACGGTTCCACGATGGGCTCGATCGCCGCCACCGGCGATCCGCGCCGCTGGGCGATGGAGCCGGCAGGCAAAGGCGCCGGCGTCGTCTTCGCGCCTGAAACCAACTGCTACGACTGCCCCATCAAGCACACCTACCCCGGCTGCAACATCGCCTGCGCCGACTACATCGAGCACATGATTCGCAACGAGAGCGACGTTGCCGCCATCATCGTCGAGCCGGTCGTCGGCACCAACGGCGTCCTCGTTCCGCCGCCGGAGTACTTCCCGCGTCTGCGCGAAATCTGCGATCGCCACGGCGTGCTCATGATCGCCGACGAAGTGATGGCCGGCTGGGGCCGCACCGGCAAGTGGTTCTCCATCGACCACTGGGACGTCAAGCCCGACATCCTCGTCACCGCCAAAGGCATCACCTCGGCCTATGTGCCGCTCGGCCTCTGCGCCACCACGGCGAAAATTGCCGACTACTTCGAGGATCACTACTTCGCGCACGGCCACACCTACGAGGCGCATCCCGATCACCCTCGGCCCCGCCGTTGCCACCATCGAAGAGATGCAGCGCCTCAAGCTGGTGGAACGGGCCAAGGAGCTGGAGCCCTATGTGCGGGGCAAGCTCGAGGCGCTCAAGGCGAAGCACCCCTCGGTCGGCGACGTGCGCGGCCTGGGCCTCTTCTTCGCTGTTGAACTGGTGAAGAACCGCGAAACCAAAGAGCCCTTCAACACCATGCGCGACAAGGTCGAAGGCAAGCCGCTCGTCGTGGAGCAGATCGCCGCGAAGATGATGGCCGACGGCGTGGCGCAGCAGGCCTGGGTCAGCCACTTCGTCATCGCGCCGCCGCTGATCGTCACCAAAGAGGAGATCGACTTCGGCATCGACGCCTTCGACCGGCATCTCGTGATCGCCGATGAGCTGGTGAAGTCAGCCTTAGTCGAACACCACCGTCTTGTTTCCGTAGCAGAGAATGCGCCGGTCGAGATGCCAGCGCACGGCGCGCGACAGCACCAGCCGCTCGAGGTCGCGTCCCCGCGCAACCAGATCTTCGACCTGATCGCGGTGCGAGATGCGCGCCACGTCCTGCTCGATGATCGGCCCGTCGTCGAGAACTTCGGTGACATAGTGGCTCGTCGCTCCGATCAGCTTCACGCCGCGCTCGATGCGCCGCGTGGTAGGGCCTCGCGCCGGTGAAGGCGGGCAGGAACGAGTGGTGCACGTTGATGATCGATGCCGGATACGTCGCGACAAACTCCGCGGACAGAATCTGCATGTAGCGCGCCAGCACAATCAGCTCCACTCCATGCTTCTGCATCAGCTCCAACTGCCGTGCCTCGGCTTCGCGCCGCGTCGCAGCCGCTACCGTAACGTGCTCGAAGGGGATGCCGTAAAACGCGGCGAGACTCTCGACCGCGCGGTGATTGGAGACGATCACCGGAATCTCGCAGTCGAGCTCGCCGGTATGCCAGCGGTGCAGCAGGTCGGCCATGCAGTGCAGATACTGCGAGCAGAAGAGCGCGACGCGCGGCCTGTGCGCTCCGGCAAAGATTTGCCAGCGCATCGCGAGCT
>CAVRAK010000016.1:0-142818 GCA_963718885.1 uncultured Acidobacteriota bacterium | reverse complement strand
GCTGCCCGGTCCTCAACGCCGGCAGCAGATAGGCCAGGGTCTTGCCCGTGCCCGTGCCCGCCTCCACAATCAGGTGGCGGCGCTCGCTCAGGGCACGCTCCACGGCCTTCGCCATTTCGAGCTGCCCCGGTCGGTACTCATACGGCAAAGGCGAACGCGCAAGAATGCCGCCCGGCGAAAAGAACTCGTGCAGGTTGGGAAGCGTGCGGGGGGTGGTGTCAGCGGAAGCCATCGGGGCCGGGTACTCACTCCATCATAGAGAGTTCGCCGGCCCGCATGCTTGTCCATTTGGTGAATGCGGAAGATCGCGCAGAAAGAACAATCAGGCGGGATACGGTTCAGCGGTGGTGGGGTCAATGATCTCTTTCACTTGGGAGACCTTGTTGGCCGGGAAGCCCCCCTGCCTTGCATGCTCCAGAACGAGCTCCTCACTCGGAGCAATGTAGACACAGTAAATCTTGTCATCCGTTACATAGCTGTGGAGCCACTGGATCTCGGATCCGAGCTTGCGGAGAACACCGCAGGACGTTTGCGAGATGGCATGGAGCTGCTCGTGCGAAAGGGAACCAGCCCCCGGAATTTCACGTTCGATCACATACTTTGGCATCGCTTTGACCCTCCTTGCAGGTCGAAGTAGGGCGTAGTGTATATGTAACTCCGCTGCGGTAGGGAGAAAATATCGCTTTCAGCCAAATAAGATAGAGACAGACGCGCGCCGTCCGGTCCTTCCGCCACCCTGGCTGGACCAATCCCTCGCCTGGAGACGCATTGTGCCCACGTATCGCAGATCGGTAATTCCGGCAAAAGCCGGCGCGGACGCACTGCCCCTTGTGGCGATCGTCGGCCGGCCCAACGTGGGCAAGTCCACGCTCTTCAATCAGGCTCACGCGGAGCCGGCGCTCCATCGTCGGCGACGAACCCGGCATCACCCGCGACCGCATCTACGGCGAATACGACTGGGAGGGCCGCCGCTTCCGCCTCGTCGACACCGGCGGCATCGTTCCCGACGACCCCGAGCTCATCCCCGTCGAAATTTACAACCAGGCCCGTGTCGCCCTCGAAGAGGCCGCCGCGCTGGTGATGGTTGTGGATGTGCGCACCGAACTGGCCAGCCCCGACTACGACCTGGTGCGCCTGCTGCAGCGCGGAAAAAAGCCCGTCTTTCTCGCAGTAAACAAGGTCGAAGGCGACGCCATGGCGCTCGCCGCAGAAAACTTCCGCAGCCTTGGATTGCGCGAGGTCTACCCCATCAGCTCCGAGCACGGCCTCGGCATCGGCGAGCTGCTCGACGCCATCGCCGAGGCAATTCCCACGCAGCCCGGCGACGCAATTCCAGAGAGCGACGAGGAACAGGCCGAGGAAGACGAGATTTCAGAAGGCGGCCCGCTCGAGCCCGGCAAGCACGACGACGAGCACAGGACGCAAAGCTCCATCGCACGCACGGCGAGTTTGAGCAGTACGAAACGTCAGTCGCCATCATCGGGCGGCCGAACGTCGGCAAATCCACCCTGCTCAACGCCCTCACCGGCAAAGCCCGCGCCATCGTCTCGCCCATCGCCGGCACCACCCGCGACGCCGTCGATGAAGTTGTCGACTTCGAGGGCAGGCAACTGCGCTTTGTCGACACCGCCGGAATCCGCCGCAAGGGCAAGACCCACCTGATGGCAGAAAAGCTCTCGCGTCGTGATGGCGCGCCGGCATCTTGAAGCCGCCGACGTGGCCCTGCTCATCATCGACGCCACCGAAGGCGTCACCGCGAGCGACGCCACCATCGGCGGCTACGCGCACGAGAGCGGGCGCAGCGTCATCATCATCGTGAACAAGTGGGATGCCGTCACAACCGGCCGCACCGATGGCAAACCGCCAGCGGACAAGGAAATCTTCGAGCGCCAGCTCCGCTCGGTGCTCAAATATCTCAGCTACGCCCCGGTACTCTTTCTCTCCGCAAAAGAAGGCAAAGGCATGGCGCGCGTGCTGCGCGAAGTGCAGGCGGTGGCGGCCGAGCGCCGCAAGCGCGTCACCACCGGGCAGATGAACCGCTTCCTCGATCGCATCGATTTCCAGCGCGCGCCGGTGCCCATGTCGAAGCGCGTCCGCATCTTCTATATGACGCAGGCCGCCGTCGCGCCGCCCACCTTCGTTCTGTTTACCGATCGCGACGTGAAGCTGCACTTTGCCTTCGAGCGCTTCCTTGAAAATCAGATCCGCGACTCCTTCGGCTTCAAAGGCACGCCCATCTGGTTCAAGGTAAAGGCCCGCAACGAGAAAAAAGAGGACTGAGCCTCAGGCGGTCGCCCCCGCCGGTTCGCGCTCTTTTGAGGGAGTCCTGTAGCCCTCCTCGGCCAGGTGCTTGCCCATCTGTGCATACATGCCGGGATTATCGGGCTGCCACGTTCCCAGCCCATCCACGTAGCGGTTGTACATGCTGAATGCCGCCGCGATCAGCACCGTATCGTGGATCTCAAGGTCGGTTGCACCCTGCTTCCGCGCCCGGTCCACATCTTCCGGCGTCACCAGCTTGCCATCCAGCTGGACCTTGCCCGCAATCGCCAGCAGCGCCTTCAGCTTGGGGCTGATAGGCGCTTCGCGAAAGTCGGCCTTCACCTTTTCAACCACCGACGCGTCGCCAAGGTGGCTGGCGGCAGCGGCGCCGTGGCTCAGCGCGCAAAACGTCGTGCAATTGCGCGAGGAGACGTAGGTTGCAATCAGCTCGCGCTCGCCCGGCGCCAGGCTGTTTGGTTCATGCAGCAGAATGTGAGCCAGTTCGCGCATCGGCCTGGCTGTTTCAGGGCGAAAGTTGAATCCCGCGGTGATTCCGGGAAGTCCTTCGGGCAAATTGATATGGGGCATGCTGGTCTCCTGGGGGAAGAGTGTTGAGTATCCGAAATCATCTTTGCCTGCTGAATAGCAGTTAGCACGAAGCAGCGGGCATTGGTTTTCCTTGATGCTAGGTCGGATGCGTGGCCGTATGCGCGCCGAGATACTCCTCGCTCACTGTCACATAACCGTCGCGCGCCACGCGGCGTCCCCGCTCCCGGTAAAACGACGCGTCTTCCGGTTGCACCGTGGCCAGCCCGTCGACGTAGCGATTGTACATACAAAAAGCAGCGGCGATCAGAATTGCATCGTGAATCTCGATATCCGTCGCGCCCTCTTTGCGCGCCGCCTCCACGTCGGCCGGCGTCACCAGCTTGCCATCCTGCTGCACCTTGCCTGCAATCGCCAGCAGCGCCTTGAGCTTGGGGCTGATCTCGGCCTTCGTGAAGTCCGTCTTGACCTGCTTCACCGTAACTTCGTCGCCGCCGAGGTGCGCCGCGGCAATTGCCCCGTGAATGCTGTGGCAATAGTGCGTGCAGTTGCGACTTGAGACGTAGGTTGCGATCAGTTCGCGCTCGCCCCGCGTAAGCGAGTTCGGCCCGCGCAAAAGAATCTCGACAAGTGCATTCAGCGGCCGCGCCGTTTCTGGCCGAAAAGCCATGGCGCCGCGGATGCCAGGCAGGTCAACAGGGAGTTCGATGTGAGGCATGGCAATTCTCCTGGTTTGATTGGCGGTTGCAGTTACGAGAAAAATGGACTTAGGGCAAACCCGGTTCAGTCGCCACCGGTGCAGAGACTGCGCGCTTCCGCGTCAGCAGCCAACGCGCCGGAAACCCCGCCAGCACGATTCCCGCGCCCAGCAGTGAAGGCCCGGGGTTGTGCATCAGCAGCATCAGCGCAAGCACCGCGCAGCCTGCGATAAAGACGATTGGCGCATACGGATACCACCATTGCCGCACCGGCGTCTCAGGGCGGAAGAGTGTCGCAACCGTAAGGCCGAGAAAAATCACCGCGGAAAAAATGATGAAAGCCAGGATACGGTCGAATGCGCCGAGCCCCAGCACCGCCAGCGCCATCGCGGTCTGCAGGAGCACCGCGTTGCCCGGCACGCCGGTGCGCGGATTTAGCTTGCCCAGTACACCCAGCACGCCGCGTCCTTCCCTGCCTGCTTCTCCGCGAGCCAGCGCAAAAGTCACCCGCGGAACCGCCATACTGAGAACCATGAGTCCGCCTGCGACGCAAAGCAGCACGCAGATCGACAGCACGCGGCCGCCAGCCGCGCCGAACAATGCCCGGCCGAATTGCGCCACAAACGCCGTGTTCGACTGGATCTGCTCCATGGGAACCACCGCCACGAAAGCCACGCTCACCAGCATGTAGATCGCGGTCACAATCAGCACCCCGCCCGTAAAGGCAAGCGGCAGCGTCCGCGTCGGGTTCCGCACCTGTCCGGCAATCTTGCCGGCTTCCCACCATCCACCAAAGCAGAAAAACGCGCTGATTGTCGCGCCGGCAATCGCTTCAACCACCGGAGCGGAGCCGGCCCGGCGCAACGTCAGCGGAGCAAGATTCGCCATCGTCGCATGGCCTGACAACAGCGCCCAGCCCACCAGCGCCACAAGCACCGGCACCTTCATCCAGTTCAGAATCGCGATCACGCTGCTCGACAGCCGGGTTCCCGCATAATTCAGTGCCCCCAACGCGAGAAGCGCAAGCGCAGGCGTCGCTGCGGCAACTGCTGCCGGAATCGTCGCCGTCGATTGCACATAGGGCACAAGGCCGACGCACAGTGAAGCAGCTATGCCCGGATACATCACCAGCGCGGCCATCCACCCATAGAGAAAAGCGACATGCCTGCCGAAGCCTTGGCGCAGATACACATACTCTCCGCCATCATGCGGATTGCGCACCGCCAGCTCGGTAAAGCAAAGGGCGCCCGCGAGCATCAACATGGCCATCCCCGCCCACACCGCAATCAACAGAGCAGGCGAACCAAGCGATCGAGCCATCCCCGCAGGGGTAAGAAAGATGCCAAGCGAGATTGCCTCGCCTGTAACGACCGCCGTCGCCGCCCACAGACCCATTTGCCGCCGGCTCTCGGGATCGCCCTGCATCGTTCGGCTATTGTACGTACCGGAACTTGCCGCGCATCCTACTTTTGGTCGAGGCGGGTGCGGTCGCTACTGGGGTGGAGCGCTCTGGCTGCTGCTTGAGGAATTCGGCGTTCCGGTCCCCTGGCCAATGTCGGTGACGTGCACGCTCGCCGCAGTCTCCGGCACTGTGCCGTCATTGACCTGCACCTGCGTTGGCGGCCCCACGACGAGAAGCCGCTGCACGGCTCTGCCCCGCGCCGGAACCATCAGCCGCTCAGTCACCGTGCTCTTCGCCGTCCGCACCGTCACCGGTACCTCCGCCGCCGCATACCCGGAGTTGGCGACGTTCACGGCGACCAGGTAAGTCCCGCTTCGCGCGGCATTCGGAAAAACGCCATCTATCGTGAGATCGGGCAGACCCTTGTCCGCATCCACCCAGTCGGAAAAGAACCACGCCAGGTCGCGCTTTGACCCTGTCTGCTGCAGCAGCGCCTGCAACGAGCACGCATCAACCGCGCTCGCGCATCCGTGCAGGGCCGCCGCCAGCGCTTCATCTCCGGCAAGATCACGCAGCATCCACAACACGTAGGCCGCCTTCGTACGGTAGTAGATAGGTTCCGTGGCCACGGCAAGCGGCTGGCCGGCGCTCGTGCCGGGGCTCGGCGGTTCCGCGAGCGCAAGCGCCGCGCGATCCGCCTCCAGCATGCCAAGCGCCTGGTCGCGGCCGTGCTTCTTCTCCACCCACAGCGACTCCATGAACGTCGCAATCCCTTCATGCAGCCACGCCGGCGCCGGCCTCGCGCCCGGCGTAAGGTAGGCATGCGTCAGCGCGTGCGCCAGCACTCCGTTCAGCCGATCCGCCTCCACCTCGTGCAGAGGCGCCGCAAGCATCGCGCCCGTCTCATAGGGTGCGTCCTCAGGATCGGGCAGATCGAGCAGAGTCAGTTGCGCGTTGGCATGGGAGCCAAGCCAGCGCTCAACAAAGGGCGTGACGGTAGACGCTGCATCCAGCCAGAACTGCACAGCCACCTCGTTATCGGGAGTGACCCACGCCGTAACATTGGATGCTGTGTGCGCCTTGCGCACCGCCACAAAGAGGCTCGGCTCCTCGAATCCAAGTGTCGCGTTCTCCACCTTCGCCGTTGCAATGCCCACCACGCCGGGATCGAGGCCATGCGCGTCATCAACGATCAGAGAAACCGGGCGCCCATTCACCAGCGCCACCGTGGGCGCATCGCCGTGCGGAAACTCGACCGTGAGATGCATTGCAAAGCGGCTGCCTGTATTGCGGAATTTGTGCCGCCCGATCTCGTCAAAGAGCCGTGCGCCGTCGCCAAGAATCACCGGAACCGAAATGACTGGATACCAGACCACGTTGCCGAATCCGCGCAGACCCGTAAACGCCGTCGAAATCTCGTCCCAGTCGGTGTGCAGCGCAACTGCCTCCGGGGTGCCGATCGTCACCAGCCGTTGCGCCGCCGCAACAACCTTGCCCGAATACATCACGTCGAGCTGCGCGGTCGCGCCCGGCATCAGCGGCTGGGCCAGCGTAATCGCGGCCTCATGCAACTGGCCCGTGTGATCCGTGTCTGAGTTGAGCACCGCTACCGTAAACGGCAGATTGCGCCCCGCGCTGCGAATCTGCTCCCAGTTCAGCGTCGATGAAATCTGCAGCGGAATACGCGCCAGCGGAACCTTGCCGTCATTCCGCACCGTAACCAGCGCACGCGCCGACAACTGATGCGCCAGGGAATCGAGTCGCACATCGAGATCGAGCGCCGTAACGGCGGCCGCGATGCGATCCGCGTCTTCAACCGAAGGCTCGCTCGTTGCCTTCCCGGCCGCGACCGCCTTCTGCCCGACCTGGGTCGTAGTCTGGCCGTTGTCATCGATCGAGCGGGAAAAAATCACTTTGCCGGAGGGTTTCTGTGCAGGCGCCGCCTGCGGCTGCTGTGCCGTTGAACCTGCCGCATTCTGTGACCAGGCAGGCACAGCCGCCAGAACGAGGGCTACAACAGCGGTCGCCGTCGCCCGGGTAAAACAAAACTTCATGAACCAAGACCTTTCTGCTTCTTTACTTTGGACGCGCCAACGCCCGCGCCGTTGGCTCGCGCCGCAGCCCGCCGCTGGCGAGCCGCTTCGTACAACACCACTGCTCCGGCAGCCGAAACATTCAGCGAGCTCACACCACCAGCCATGGGATGCGCAGCAGGTGATCGCAGGTGCGCCGCACCAGGTCGTGCAGCCCCGCCCCTTCGCGCCCCAGAACCAGAACACAATTCCCCGTCAGGTCGAACTGGTCGTACTCCGTGCCCCCACGCTCATCGAGCCCGATCACCCAGAGATTGCGGCTCTTTAAATCTTCCAGCGCGCGCACCAGGTTCACCACTCGTGCAATCCTCAGGTGCTCGGTCGCGCCCGCGCTCGCCTTCACGGCAACGGGGCTCAGCGGGGCGGCGCGCCGCTCGGTAAGCACCACGCCATCAACGCCCGCTCCATCGGCAACGCGCAACAGCGCCCCAAGATTCTGCGGATCTTCCACGCCATCGAGCGCCAAGCACCAGCCGCGCCCCAGTTGCACCCGGCGCCGCCTCGAAAAGGTCTTCAATGGCCAAAAATTCCTGCGGACGGACCAGCGCAACCACCCCCTGGTGACCCGCTGTTCCGGCAAGCTGGGTAAGCTGCTCTCGCCCTTCCTGGCGCACGCGCACCCCGGCCGCGCGGCAGGCGGCGACAAGGCGCGCGAGCCGGTCATCCTGGCGCTCGCGAGCCACCAGCACGTGATCGAAACGGCGTCTGCCGGCTTTGAGCGCTTCCTCCACCGGATGCACGCCGAAGAGAACGTCCATAAGGAATAGTCTAATTTGAAGCTGACGAGCCTGCGCGCACTCCGGCTAAACCCGCTAAGCCTCCTCAACTTAACAAAACTTAAGGATTTGCCGTGATTCCAAAGCCCCCTTTCGCTGGGCACTTATCGTCTAATGAATCGAGATGAGTCCGACTTCGATTTTTGCGCAAAGTGCTGCTTCGCTCACCGAAGAGCAGGCAAAACGGGAAAATCTTGCCGTAGCGGAAGGCTTGAAACGGCAGAAAGCCGGGCTCCTGGACGAATTGATCGTCCGCTACCAGCACCGGCTTTTGCGCTACCTTCTCTTTCTCACCGGTAACCGAGAGATGGCCGAGGATCTCTTCCAGGAAGTGTGGATGCGCGTGCTCACGCGCGGCGGCCAGTTCAATGGCAAGGCTCGCTTCGAGACCTGGCTTTTCACCATTGCGCGCAACCTGGTGATCGACCACAAGCGCAAGCGCACCATGGCCAGTCTCGACGAGCTCTTCGACGTGGGCAACGATGATGACCGCCCCATAACCTTCGAGGTCGCCGACAATCCCCCCTCCCCGTTCGACCATTTTTCCACCACCCAGGACCGCGCGCAGATTGCAGAAGCCCTTCTCCAATTGGATACACTGTACCGGGAGGTGCTGGTGCTGCGATTCCACGAGGAACTGACGCTCGAAGAGATAGCCAAGGTCACGCAGGCTCCTCTTTCAACGGTAAAATCCCGGCTCTATCGCGGTCTGGCCGCCATTAAGCCGCGTCTCGAGCATGCCCGTTCCGCCCGGCAGGAGGGGCTATAGATGGCAGCGGATGCGATCCAGGGTGCGACGTCTGAGACCGGCGCCGAATCACGATCTCATCGCGAACTGCTCTCTGCGCTTGCGGGCAACGACGCGGACCTGGGTCGTGCCGCCGCGCAGCGCACCCGCCGCGTCGTGCGTGCCTCGCTCGGCGTAATGCAGGAACACAGGGCCGGCGTCAAGCGCAATCGCGCAGTGGCCCTCGCCGCCATGCTACTGGTGCTTTTTGTGGTGGGTCCTCCGCTCTGGTGGATCGTCGACACTTTGGTTGAAGAGGAGCGCATCGGCGGCCCGCTCACCGAAATTGCGATCTGGGGCTTCTTCATGAGCACGGCGCTGCTCGCTTCGGTTCTGCTGGCCGGCTGGATGCGCCGTAAGTCATGATTTTTTAGTCACTTGCCAGCATAGTTAAAGTGTGCGCAACTTCTCGATTCTGCTTTCCGTCCCATAATTAGTGGTTAATCCCGGCCTGATCCTCTAGGATTTCGCCAGGGCCGGATAAGTCCATGCGCGATCCACAATCCATTCACGGCAACGACGACACGCAGCTGATCCCCATCTGGTCGATCCTCGCCGCCGCGGCAGCCTTCGTGCTGGTCGAGTACTACTTCTGGGTTGTCTTCCCCACAGCAGCAGCATCACATTCCGCCAATCGGGCTGCGCATCTACATGAATCTCTCGTGGGGATTGCTGGCGGCTGTTTATTTCCTGATGGTGGGCTTCGTCAGCAAAGATGCGCCGCGCCGCTCAATGAGTGCGCGCTTCTGGATGCTGGTCTGCTTCGTGATGCCTGGCGGCATCGGCGCAGTGCTCTACTTTCTGCTGCGCACACCGCTGGTCACCAGTTGCCCGGCATGCGGAACCCATGTGCAGAGCGACTTCCACTTCTGCCCGCAGTGCAATTACCAGCTCACCGCCAGTTGCGGCAACTGCTTCAGAACCGTGCGCCCCACCGATCTGTTCTGCACACGCTGCGGCCACGAGCTGGCCCATGATCAGATGCCGGCCCGCTTACACTTGATCGGCGATTGACCCTGCGCCACTCCCCCGTGCCGCTGGCATGGTCGAGAATCACCCGCATTGACCCGCCCATCTTCGGCTCCCTACAATCAAGCATCCAATGTCCATCTCCGCGCTCATCATCGATGACGAACAATTGGCCCGCGACGAGCTGAAATATCTGCTCGATCAGGTCGGCGGCGTTGACGTTGTCGCTCAGGGGACCAACGGTATTGAGGCGGTCTCCCTTATCGAAGAGCACCATCCCGACCTGGTTTTTCTCGACGTGCAGATGCCCGGCCTCGATGGCTTCGCGGTCATTCAGAAGCTCGTCGAAAAGCATCGCGCCCCAGCCGCGAAAGAGCCCGAGCCGCTGCCGCAGATTGTCTTCGCCACGGCCTACGACCAGTACGCCGTCCGCGCCTTCGATGTCAATGCAGTCGACTACCTGCTCAAGCCCTTCGACCCCGCTCGCGTCAGGCAGGCCCTCGACCGCGTGCGCGTGCGCATGGCCGAAACTGCTCCGGGCGCGCTACCCGATACACAGATCGATGCCCTGCTGCGCCTTCTGAATCGCCCGCAAAACGGCAGCCGCGGACCGCAGCCCTCAAAACTTATCGTGCAGGCGCAGAGCCGCCTGCTGCTTGTCGATCAGGCCGAGATCTGCTTTGCCTCGATTGATGAAGGCGTGATTCGCGTCGTGACGCAGAGCTTCGAAGGGCACTCCAAGTGCCGCACGCTCGAAGAGCTGCTCGAGCTGCTCGACCCCTCGATCTTCTGGCGCGCGCACCGCGGCTACGTCGTCAATATCAACCACATCCGCGAAGTGGTGCCGTGGTTCAAGTCGAGCTATCAGCTCCGCATGAACGACAAGAAGCAGACAGAGATTCCTGTAAGCCGCGCACAGACCCGCAGATTAAGAGATCTTTTCAATCTCTAGTCGTATCTCTCAGCCACAATCTGCTTCCGATGCCAGCCGTAGCCCTTCAGGCGATCGCGCACGGCGGTGATCATCTCGTTGAGCCCGCAGACGTAGGCGTTGATGTCAAATTTCAGCTCCGCGGGCGGAATCCCCGGGCGAGTGCAGGCCCAGGCGGAGGCGCCGGCAGCGGCTGCCCAAGGCGCGCGGCCCGCTCTTCAATCACGCGCGCCGCATGGTCCTGCACATACCCGCGCAGCCCCGTCCAGCCTTCCGGCGCGCGGCTGAGCGTCGGCAGGTAGTGGAAATTCGCATGCTTCGCGGCATAGGCCTCGAACTCGTCGCGATAGTAGATCTCGCTCTCGTACCGTGTTCCATAGACCAGCCAGATCTCCTTGCCTGCGCTGCGATCCGCACCATCCGTCTGGAAAGAGCCACTGCAGGAATCCGCGCATCGGCGCCACGCCAGTACCGGTGGCGATGAAAATCGAGTCGGTGATCGGCTCGCGCAGCGTAAAGAAGCCATTCGGCCCGTAAACCTTGATCGTGCCGCCCACCGGCAGATCGATCAGCAGGTTCGAGAAGAATCCCTCATCCACGCGATTCAGGCACAGATCAAAGCGATTGCCGTTCATCGCGGAGGCAATCGAGTAGGCGCGCGTCTGTTCTTTGCTTTCCGGATCGTCGGCAACCGCAGAGATGAACTGGCCCGGAATGAAGTCAAAGGCCTCAACTTCGTCGAGCACAAACTCGAGGTGATACGTCTGCGCCGATTGAGAAAGGCAGCGCCTTTGCACAAGACGTGCGGTGTAGAACTCGCGGTCCAAGATCGCTCTCTCGCGTCTCTGAGATTGGCCGCGTATTGCCGGCCTATGCGAGTATCCCCGCTGGCATGACCGCAACGCAAGGCTGGCCAGGGATGATTCCTAGCGCACGCCCTGCCAGCAGAGCTGCATCCCCAGCGCCAGGAGCCACACCGAAAGAGCCAGGCGCATCGCGCGCGCCGGAATACGGGGGGCAATGCCTGTTCCTACCAATGCGCCCGCAACGCCACCCACGATCAGATGCGTCAGCAGCGCCGCATCCACGCCACCCTGGCTCAGATGCAGACCGCCGCCGACCAGCGCAAGGCAAAGTCCGAAGCAGAGATCGGTTCCCACCACGCGCGGAACCTCGAGCGGAGTAAGCCCCAGAAGTGCGAGCGTGCCAAGGGCGCCTGCGCCCGACGAGGAGAAGCCGACCTCTGCGCCAATCGGCAACATCATCGCCGCGAGCCAGCGCGGACGATCGGCGCTGCGCTCGCCTGAGCCGCCGGACGGAAATGCCGATAGATGTGCCAGGCCGATGACAGTACGATCATCGACCCGAGCGCCAGATAGAGCCAGAGGGTATTGCCCTGGCCGCGAACGAGTTTCTGGAAGAAGAAAACGCCAATCACGACGCCGGGAATTCCCGTGAGCAGCATGACGCCCAGCATGCGCCAGTCCACCAGGCGGCGCCAGATCTGCACCGGCACCACCACCAGCTTGACCGCCGCTGAATACACCAGCGCCGTGCCCACGGCCTCAGGCACCGGCACATGCAGAAAGAGGATCAGCATCGGCGCGGTAATTGTTCCCGCTCCGACGCCGGTCAGCGCAATCAACGCTGCGATCAGGAAACCCAGTACAACTTCCATCTGCGCTCTCTCTGCTACGAAGGCTCTCTGTTACGAGGCCTGGATATGAATGCCGCACTCCAGTTTCTGTCCGGTCCCCTGCCAGCCCAGCGGCCCGACCGCGGATCGTCTGGGATCGAACGGCAGCGCTGGTACACGGCGCGCAGCCGATGCTCGTGTAGCCCTTCTCGTAAAGCGGCAGCAGCGGAATCTCGTGCGCTTCGGCGTACTGCCACACGTCGCGCGTCGTCCACTCCGCCAGCGGGCTCAGCTTTGCCAGCACCTGTCCGCCAGGCAGCGTGAAGCTTTCCTCAACCTGCAGGTTGGCGCGCGTCTTCGATTGCTGCCGGCGCAGGCCCGTCACCCATACGCCATACGGCGCCAGCGAGCGAAACAGCGGCTCAACCTTGCGCAATCCGCAGCAGCGATCGGGCGCGCTCTGGTAGAGAATGCCGAACTCCGCTTCCTGCTGCGCCACCGTCCGCTCCGGCAGCACATTCACCAGATTCAGTCCCCACTCCGCGCTGATGCGGTCGCGGTAGGCGAGCGTCTCAGGAAAGTGATAACCCGTCTCCAGAAACAGCACCGGCACTTGCGGAAGAATCGCCCGCACCAGGTGCAGCACCACAACATCCTCGGCCTGAAAGCTGCTGGTGACGCAGGCATTCTGAACACCTGCAAGACGCTCGCGCAGGAACTTCTCCGCGGCCTGATGGCGGGCTTCGACTTCAGCGGTCAACTGTGCTGCCATTGATCTGATTCTCCGGTTGGAATAACGTTGAGGCGCCGCAGCTCAGCGAGATATCGCTGCGGGTTCTTCAGTGGCAAGTCAGCGTGGCGTCCGTATCCGGCGCATCCACGCGCATAAGGCGTAATCGGATCGACGGCCCTCGCCTTCAACCAGCACAATCGCGCCCGAGCGCGCCACTGCATGCAGGGCGACTGCAGGCGCGCACCCGCGTGCGCAGCACAAGCTGGCGCTCACCCAGCAGGCGTCTGCTCCAGCTCCGCGGCCAGAGCTGACCGCGCGCCAACTTCGAGAAGAGCCCCGTGGGAGGGCAACGCTGCACGTCGAGATTGCCGACTCGTCGACGAAGCGCGCGAATCATCCCCGCGCCGGCCGTCGCGTTGTCCGCCGGATCGATCAGGATAAAGCTGCCGGTCGTCCGGTTCTCGCGATAGAGATCGGCAAGAATCGCCCGGCTGGTCTCGATCACCACCTCGCCGATATCGTTCAGCGCAAGCTGATCGGCTTCACGCTCGGCTAAGTGCTCCACATCGATGCGCGAGCGAATCTCAGCCACCGTGGCGCGCACCGTCTGCGTTGTGTGCTTCAGCAGATACGTCGCGCCTGCGCGCAGCGGAGTGCTCGTGCATCCACACCACCGTTGCCTTGAAACGCGTCGATCTTGCTCGGCGGCGCATCGACGGCGGCGATCATGTCGCCGCGGCTCAGGTCTGTTTCATCCTCGAGCGTGAGCACCACGGACTGCGGCGCATGCGCCACTTCCAGTTCGCCATCCCAAGTGGTGATTGTGCGAACCCGCGTGCGTCGGCCCGAGGGCAGCGCAACAACTTCATCGCCCGGCCGCACCATGCCCGCAGCAATCTGCCCCGCGAAGCCGCGAAAATCCTGGTGCGGACGAACGACCCGCTGCACCGGCAAGCCGCAGCTCCGCCTGCGACCGCTCGATCGCCAGCGGCACAGTCTCCAGCAGCTCAAGCAGGCTCGGGCCGCCGTACCACGGCATCCGCTCGCTGCGATGCACCACGTTGTCGCCCTCAAGCGCGCTGACCGGAACCGCAATCAGCTCGGGAATCTCGAGCCGCGCTGCAAGCGCCTTCAGATCGCGGCTGATGCTGCTCGAAGACCTCCTCTGAAAAGCCCACCAGGTCCATCTTGTTGATCGCCGCAATCACGATCGGGAATCCCCAGCAGAGATGCGATGCAGGCATGCCGCCGCGTCTGGTCGAGAATGCCCTTGCGCGCATCGACCAGCACGATCGCCACATCGGCGGTAGAAGCGCCGGTGGCCATGTTGCGCGTGTACTGCTCGTGGCCCGGCGTGTCCGCGATGATGAACTTGCGCTCGCGCGTGGAGAAGTAGCGATAGGCGACGTCGATCGTGATGCCCTGCTCGCGCTCGGCGCGCAGGCCGTCGGTCAGCTGCGCAAAGTCGATCGCAGCGTTGTGCGTCACCGCCCGCACGTGGTCTTCGTAGACATTGCGCGAGTCATACAGCAGCCGCCCGATCAGCGTCGATTTGCCGTCGTCCACGCTGCCCGCCGTGCTGAAGCGCAGCAGACCCTTGCCGCGCTCGGCCGCAAGATGCTCCTCAATCTGCGCATCCACACTCCGTTGGCCGGCACAGCCGCAATTTCCACTTCCGTCGGTTCGGCAGAAAGCATCAGAAGTAGCCCTCGCGCTTCTTGATCTCCATCGATCCATCCTGGTCGTGATCGATGATGCGGTTCGCGCGCTCTGAGTTTCGGACCGCCATCAGCTCCGCGATGATCTTCGGCACCGTGTCCGCGTCGGAGCGGATCGCGCCCGTGCACGGGCTGCATCCGAGCGAGCGCAGGCGGCACTTCACCCACTGCTCCTCGCCCGGCAGTCCCTGCACAAACGGCTGCTCCACCGGAATCAGGCTGTCGCCGCGCACCAGCATCCGGCGCTCCTTGGCGAAATAGAGCGGCACGATCGGGATCTTTTCGAGATGGATGTAATGCCAGACATCCAGCTCCGTCCAGTTCGAAAGCGGAAAGACGCGAATGCTTTCGCCCGGGCCGATGCGGCTGTTGAAGAGGTTCCACAGCTCGGGGCGCTGGTTCTTCGGGTCCCACTGGCCCGCGCCGTCGCGGAAAGAGAAGATGCGCTCCTTGGCGCGCGACTTTTCCTCGTCGCGGCGCGCGCCGCCGAAGGCTGCGTCGAATCCGTGCGCGCGCAGACCATCGAGCAGCGCCTGCGTCTTCAGCAGCCCGCAGCAGCGCTGCGTGCCCAGCCGGATCGGATTCGCGCCCGTGCGCCAGCGCCTCTTCATTGCGCCACACGATCAGCTTCAGCCCCAGCTCGCTCGTGTATTGATCGCGAAATTCGAGCATCTCGCGGAACTTGTAGCCGGTATCGACGTGCAGCAGCGGAAACGGAATCGGCGCCGGGATAAAAGGCCTTCTGCGCCAGCCGCAGCATCACAGACGAGTCTTTGCCGATGGAGTAAAGCATCACCGGGCGCTGAAACTCCGACGCGACCTCGCGCAGGATATGGATGCTCTCGGCCTCAAGAAGCCTGATATGATTCAGCCGCTCGGCTGCCGGCCGTGCCGGAAAACGCGATCCGCAACGGAACTCGCTTCCGGCCAGAGTGCGCGGGTCCTGCAACGTTTCGGCTTCGCTTGCGATGGTTGCCATTTCACTGCTCCATTGAGATTTGCGCCAGAAAAGAGAAAGCCCGCGCGGCAGATAATCTGCGGCGCGGGCTTAGGGAAATCGCTAAAAAACTAAACGATACGGCTTATCCCATGGTCCGGCCGACTGCGCAACAACATGCGCAACAGGCCATCGACATGGGACAGAGACTCATCGAGTTAACTATATCGTTCGCTGCCGGGCAGGTCAAATTACCAGCTCGCGCGGCCGAGGCCGAGCCGGCATCCTCGGCGGTGCCTCAGGCCAGCTTGTCAGCCTCAGCGGCAAGGTCGAAGTCCTTTGTTGTGAGCCCGCCGGCATCGTGCGTGACGAGCGCGAGCCGCACCCGGTTATAGCGAATATCGATGTCGGGATGGTGGCCGGCCTTCTCTGCCGCCTCACCCACCTTGTTGACGAAGGCAAGCGCGGCACGAAAGTCCTTGAAGGTGAAGGTGCGCGTCAGCTCACCCGATTCAACTTTCCAGGCGGCGACGCCACCGAGGCGCGCGGTGATTTCAACATTGGAAAGTGCAGGCATGAGGACTCTCCTGATTCACGCAAAAACCATTTAGGCCACGTGAAGCCGCTCCATCATACCAACACCTTCGTTCCAATGCTTCCCTGGCCCGCGCTAATTGCCCACGCGCGAGACAGTCGGCGGCGCAACAGGACGCTTCTTGATCCTCTCGAGCATCGGCGCCATCTCCGGATTCGCCATGAACATCTTCCAGATCAGCCCGCTTCGCTGGTTCTCAATCATCACCACAATCGGCGCCTGGTCGAGACCAAGATACGTGGGCGAAAACCAGTTCTGGCTCAGGTTGAAGGCGTCGGTCGGGCCGTAGATGCCCCACAGCCGGTCGCCCAGCGTGCGATAGAAGTATTTGAGCGCCTTCATCGACTCTTCAGGCGTGTACGGAAAGGAGCCCAGAGCACCAGTGGGCGCAATCGTGCCGTTGTCGCTTTCTCCATTGGGAGCGTGCGCCAGGTAGCCGAAAGGATCGAGACTCGCGGTCAGTCCCCAAGCTCCCGCGTCGTAGCCCTTGTAGTGGCCGGGATTCTGCAGGCAGTAGCGGTAATCGATCAGCGCGAGGTTGCGGTTGTTGTCAAAGTAGTTGGTGTAGCTGTCCTTGATCTGCCGCGGATCGGCGCCCATAAACGAATACTGTGTAAAGAAGAGAGGGCCTCCGTTGCCCACGCCCACGTCGAGCTTCACACCTTCATACGTGTGGCCGTTGGCGTAATGCTCGCCATCCGCAGTGCCCGACCACGCCACGCGATACAGGGCCGCATCACGCGACTGCGCCGCCCAGCCCGCATAATAGGCGTCTGGCGGAATGCCGTGCGTGGGCGAAGCCATCGCCAGCAGATACGCGATCATCGTCTCGTTGAAGCCGGTGAGCTTGTGATCCGTGCGCCACGACCACTGCGGCGACCAGTGCCAGATCAGCGCGTTGTCTCCGGTTTCACGCGCATACCAGTCCCACTCCACCGTCTGCCACAGATGCGTAATGCGCGCCGCGAGATCGCTATCGGCAATCGCCGGCTGGCTCACGTATTGCCGTGCCGCGAGCAATCCCTGCATCAGAAATGCCGTTTCCACCAGGTCGCCGCCATTGTCGAACATCCCGAAGACCGGCATCGTGCGCCCCGTTGAGCCGTCCATGAAATGTGGCCACGCCCCGTGGTACCTCTGCGCCTTCTCAAGAAATCCGACGATCCGGTTCAGCCGCTCCGTTCCCTGCTCGCGCGTGATAAAGCCGCGATCCATGCCTACCAGGATCGCCATCACGCCAAATCCGCTTGCTCCCGTAGCGACAATGCGCGGGTCGCCCGGTACGCTTTCAAGCGCCATTCCCGAAACTGGGTGCGCGCCCCGCTCCCAGTAATAGCGGAAGCAGGCTTCCTGCACCATCGTCAGCAACTCATCGTCGGTCATCGCGTGCGTTTGCCCGCTGGCCTCCGGGGCAAACGCCGACTGCCGGAAGAGCTTATCAACCGCCGCGACTTTATAGGCGGCCTTGACTCCGATCGCGCCAACCCAATCGGTATAGCGGTGAATCCCGGGCTGCTGAATCCCCACCGGCTTAAAGGCCGCGCCGTCCGTCGAGCGGTAAACGATGTAGTAGGCAAGTTGCTCGGAATCCTTCGCATCCCACTTGAGGTCGAAGTGGCGCTCATATCCAGTAACCGTCAGGTCATGCGGCGCCGCCAGAGGACTTCGCGCTCCGGGGCGCGCAGCCCCAGCATCCTTATCAATTCGTATCTCGTCCACAATCAGCGTATGCGGCGCATCATCTGTCGCGCCCTGCGCGAAGAAGACGGAGTGAAGCAGCCGTGGATCGAAGGCGCGGATCGACGCGCTCTTCAATCTGCTGAGCGGAATCCTTACCTGCGTCCATCGCCTCGCTGGCAGCGCCGCGCACAAATTCGCCCAGCGCACACCGGATCCGTAAAGTTGTGAATCGCATCGAGCAATTCCACCTGCGGCAGGTCCGCCCCGGCAATCGCCTGGTCCGAGTAAACCCAGAACGAAAGCGTGTCGCCCAGAAAATCCGAGGGGCGATTATCCATGCTGACCGTACGCACCTCGGCGTCCCAGCTTCCGCCGGCGACCGATCGCCATTGCAGCCGCAGAGCATTCGGCGGCGTGAGAAACTGCGCCTCTTCGACGGGGAGCCTGCCGTCCGGGGCCTCGATCGTGCTGGGCGCCACCGCGTGAGCGCCGGTGTAAAAGTCGCTGTCCGGCGTTGTGCTGTTGCTGAAGATAAGGTGATTCAGGTAGTCGTCCTGGGCCAACGCACACGTAGAGAGGCAGAGCACGGACAGGGCGACAAGGCAGCGGAGTGAAAACAAAACGTAAATCCTCAAAGACAAGAAATGTGCCGGCCGCTCCTGGAGTGCTCCGCTTGATGCACTCGATGGGACCGGTCAGGCGCTTGCTCACTCACGCGCGCGCCGGCAGGCACGAGCGATTCGAGCGGCTTTTTTGCAAGCTTTTGCCAGTGTATGCGCAGCCTGTTGCGGAGGATAGATGACCTTGGAGTTTGATCTTCGCCCGCTGGCTGCTTTCTGATTCCGCGCGCGTGCCAAGCTTCTCTATTCCCGGCACATAGAACCACGGGCATCCGCGTGCCTCTCCGGTACGGCGTTTCGCCTCGTTGCGCGCATCCAAGCTCGTTAAGGCGCCAAATGGCGTTTATGGAGAAGTATGAGGATTGCACAGGTCTCGCCCCTGTACGAGAGTGTGCCTCCCCGGCTGTATGGCGGAACCGAACGAGTCGTTTCGTATCTTACGGAAGAGCTGGTGCGGCAAGGCCACGATGTAACGCTCTTTGCCAGCGGAGACTCGCTCACTTCGGCGCGTCTTCGCCCCATCTGCGAGAAATCACTTCGATTAACCGGCTGCGCCACAATCGGCGGCCTCGCCCATCATCTCTACCTGCTTGAAAAAGTGCTTCAGGCAGCCGACGATTTCGACATCATCCATTTCCATTTGGACTACCTGCCCTTTTCGTTGATTCGCAGTTACGATCTTCCCGCAGTCACCACCCTCCACGGCCGGCTCGACATTCCGGATCTGCAGCCGCTCTTCCGCGAATTCGACGACATGAATCTGATCTCCATCTCAAGCGCACAGCGCGCCCCGCTCTCCTGGGTCGACTGGCTTGAAACGGTGCATCACGGCCTGCCGCTCAGCCTCTACAAGCCGAGCGTGCGCCAGGGCAAGTATCTGGCGTTTCTGGGCCGCATCTCTCCCGAGAAGCGGGTGGACCGCGCCATCGCCATCGCCAAGCATGTCGGCATGCCACTGCGCATCGCCGCCAAAGTGGATGTGGCTGACCGCGAATACTTCGAAACCGAGATTCGAGGTTTGCTCGACGACCCGCTTATCGAATTCGTCGGCGAAATCGGCGAAAGCGAGAAAGGCGATTTTCTGCGCGACGCCTCCGCCCTGCTCTTTCCCATCGACTGGCCCGAGCCATTTGGCCTGGTGATGATTGAAGCCATGGCTTGCGGAACTCCCGTAATTGCGTTTCGCGGCGGATCGGTCGTCGAGATCATCGAAGATGGCGTCAACGGCTTCGTCGTCGACACTCTCGACGAGGCCGTGGAAGCGGCACAAAATCTCCAGGCAATCGATCGCAGGCTCTGCCGGCGCGCCTTCGAGCGCCGATTCAGCGTGCAACGCATGTGCTCGGATTACGTGCGCGCTTACACCCGCGTGATTGAATGCCCGAAGCAGGCCCAGGCCGCGGGAGATCTGGGCCTGTCCCTTACTGCCTGACCCACTCAAGGAGTGCATACGATGTCCGTAACAACGAATCGGCCCAAGGGAGACGTGATCGAATTCGAAGAGGCCTTTTACATACGCGCCTCTTCGACCCTCGCCGATGACCGCACCCGCGTTCTCCTCAATGGGGATACCTTCGCCGTCTTCGACCGGGGCGGCGATATCCATCCTCTGGGCATTGGCCAGCAGGGCCTCTTCCACCTGGAAACACGCCACCTCTCGCGCCTCGAGCTTCGCATCAACGGCATACGACCTCTCCTGCTCAGCTCCACAATCCGCGAAGACAATGTGCTCTTTGCCATCGACATCACCAATCCTGACCTGCTGACAGATTCCGGCCACACCCTTACCCGCGGCACGCTGCACATTTTCCGCGCCAAGTTTCTTACTGACTCGATCTGTTACGACCGCATCACCGTGCACAATTACGGCGAAACTTCCTGCGACATCGATCTCTCCTTCGAATTCGAGGCAGACTTCGCCGACATCTTCGAGGTTCGCGGCGAGAAGCGCCCGCGCCGTGGCCGCCGTCTTCCCGATGAGATCGACCGCGACGGCGTTCTAATCGCCTACGAGGGGCTCGACCACATCCGCCGGTCCACGCGCATCGCATGCTCGGCCGAAACCTGCAGCGGTCGAAGAAGGTCAAATCACTGTTCCGCTTCATCTCGATGCCCGCAGCGAAGCCAGCTTTACGGTGCTCGTCGAATGCAGGCACGGAGACGAAACGCTGCACCCCGAGCACTACTTCGAAGCCCTGCAGCAGCAGACCCAGAGCCGCACCAATGGCCCGCTGGCGCATATCGATATTCAAACTTCCAATGAGCAATTCAATAACTGGGTGCGCCGGTCGCAGTCTGACCTCGCCATGATGGTGACCCCGACGCCGTTCGGCCCGTACCCCTACGCCGGCGTTCCATGGTTCAGCACCGTCTTCGGGCGCGATGGCATCATCACGGCCCTCGAGCTCCTGTGGCTTGAGCCCGCGATCGCCAAGGGCGTGCTCTGCTATCTCGCCGCCACGCAGGCCACCAGCGAAGACCCCGCCCGCGACGCGGAGCCCGGAAAAATTCTGCACGAAATGCGCAAAGGCGAGATGGCTGAGCTGCGCGAGGTTCCCTTCGGCCGCTACTACGGCACGGTGGATGCCACGCCGCTCTTCCTCATGCTTGCAGCCGCCTATTACGAGCGCACAGGCGATCTCGATTTTCTTCGCGGCATCTGGCCGAACATCATGGCTGCGCTTGAGTGGATTGACACCTACGGCGACCGGGACGGCGACGGATTCGTCGAGTACCAGCGCCAGAACGATAACGGCCTTGTGCAGCAGGGCTGGAAGGATTCGAGCGACTCGGTCTTCTATAGCGACGGCCGCCTGGCAGTCGGCCCCATCGCGCTCTGCGAGGTGCAGTCCTACGTCTACGCGGCAAGGCGCGGCATCGCCGCCGTCGCGAAAGATCTGAGCCTTGACGATCTGGCAAAGCAGCTCGAAACACGGCGCAGAGAAATTGAAGGAAAATTTCACGCGGATGTTCTGGTCAGACGAGATTTCAATGTTCGCTCTCGCGCTCGACGGCGAAAAGCGCCAGTGCCGCGTGCGCAGCTCAAACGCCGGCCACTGCCTCTTCTCGGGAATCGCCACGCAGGCCCAGAGTCAACCTGATCAGCGAGGCCCTTCTCTCGCCCGCGTTCTTTTCCGGCTGGGGCATCCGCACCCTCGTCACCAGCGAGAAGCGCTACAACCCGATGTCGTATCACAACGGTTCTGTCTGGCCGCACGACAACGCCGTCATCGCCTTTGGATCAACTGCGCTGCCAGGAGAAAGACGTCGCTCTTCGCGTTTTGTCTGCGCTTCTCGAGCTCTCCACTGAAGTGCAGCAGCGGCGCCTGCCTGAACTCATCTGCGGCTTCTCCCGCCGCCCCGGCAAGGGCCCCACCCTTTATCCGGTTGCCTGCTCGCCGCAGGCCTGGGCTGCCGGGGCAGTCTTTCTTGTGTTGCAGGCTTGTCTTGGCCTTGAAATCTGCGCGCGCGAATCCCGCATCTACCTTCACCATTCCGCGCTGCCAGAGGAATTGAAGCAGGTTCACATCCGCAACCTGCGCGTCGGCGACGCTTCTGTCGACCTCGCTTTCGAGCGCTACTCCGAAACCGTCGGCGTCAATATCCTGCGCCGCACCGGCAAAGTCGAGATCGTCGCCCTGCGCTGAGCTGAGTTCGGCTCGCAACTGCGACATGGGCAAGCTGTCCATGCCCCGCGAGTGTGTCGTATCCTTGTTCGGGAGATCTGTTCGAGAAATTTCGGCAGGCGCTCAAGCGCATGGACAAGGTCTATCCCAACCCGCACGCCGCGCTCGACGGCATCATTGAAGACGGCATGACGCTCGCCGTCGGCGGCTTCGGCCTCTGCGGCATTCCTGAAAATCTCATCCTCGCTCTCCGCGACTCCGGCAGGAAGAATCTCGTCGTGGTCAGCAACAATGCAGGCGTGGACGACTGGGGCCTCGGCCTGCTGCTGCAATCCCGCCAAATCCGCAAGATGGTGGCGAGCTATGTTGGCGAGAACGCCGAATTCGAGCGCCAGTTTCTTTCCGGCGAACTCGAAGTCGAGTTCTGCCCGCAGGGCACGCTTGCTGAGCGGATGCGCGCCGGCGGCGCAGGCATTCCCGGCTTCTACACGCGCACCGGCGTCGGCACACAAATCGCCGAGGGCAAGGAACATCGCGAGTTCGACGGACACATCTACATCCTTGAGCGCGGCATCCGGGCCGACATCGCTCTCGTGAAAGCGTGGAAGGCCGACCCGGGCGGAAACCTCGTCTATCGCAAGACCGCGCGCAACTTTAATCCCAATGCAGCCACCTGCGGCAAGGTCACCATCGCTGAAGTCGAAGAACTCGTTCCGGTCGGCGCTATCGATCCCGATAGCGTTCACACGCCGGGCATCTATGTTGACCGCATCGTGCACTGCCCTCACCCGCAGAAGCGCATCGAACAGCGCATTACCCGGAGCGCCTCCTGATGCCGTGGAACCGCAAACAGATGGCTCAGCGCGCCGCGCAGGAACTGCGCGACGGCTACTATGTGAATCTCGGCATCGGCATGCCGACGATGGTTGCCGGCTGCATCCCGCAAGGCATCTCCGTTACCCTGCAGTCGGAAAACGGCCTTCTCGGCATCGGCGACTTCCCTCTTGAAAGCGAAATCGACGCGGACCTGATCAACGCCGGCAAACAGACCGTCACCGCGATCCCCGGGGCCAGCTTCTTTTCAAGCGCAGATTCCTTCGCCATGATCCGCGGCGGCCACATCGATCTCGCCATTCTCGGCGCAATGCAGGTATCGGCGTTCGGCGATCTCGCCAACTGGATGATCCCCGGCCAGATGGTCAAAGGCATGGGTGGCGCCATGGACCTCGTCGCCGGCGTTCGGCGCGTGATCATCCTCATGGAGCACACCACCCGCAACGGCCAGCCGAAAATTCTAAATGCCTGCTCGCTTCCCCTCACCGGCTCCCGCGTTGTGAACCGCATCATCACCGATCTCTGCGTACTCGACGTCACCAAAACCGGCTTGCAGCTTGTCGAGCTCGCGCCCGAAGTTTCGTTCGACGAAGTGCAGGCGAAGACTGAGCCTGCCATTGCTCACTCCGCGGTGCGGTGAATTTTCGTCGTTGCAATCAGACCGGCATTCAGTACTGTGATCGCGGCGAGCAGATACAGGCCGGCATGCGGCGACTTGAAGAACTCGTCGGCCCACACCTTCACATTGGGCGCGAGAAAGCCCCCAAGGTTGCCCATGCCGATCAGGGCAATGCCGCCCGCGGCCGCGCGGTCAGAGAGGTACCCCGTAGGAAATGTCCAGAACAACGGTTGCACCGCAATAAAGCCCGAAACGGCCACTGAGAGCGCAACCAGCCCTGCCACGGGGCCCACCGTAGGGAAGACAAAGCTCGCGCAACCAGCGCTGAACAACGTAAGCGCCGCGAGTTCGCGGTGACGGCCCAGCAGGTCTCCCGCCCGCGGAATCAGGTAAACCGCCGCCAGCGCGCACAGCCACGGAATCGCCGACACCAACCCCACCTCAAAGCCCGCCGGCTTATGAATCAACGTCGAGATTTCAGTCGGCAAATAGAAAATAGCGCCGTACGTGCTCATCTGGATGAGCGCGTAGATCAGCAGAAAGCGCATTACGTGCAGATCGCGCAGCATCGGCAACAGCCGCGCTGGTCCAATCGTGCGCCGTACGGCTTCTTCGCGCGCCAGCGCTTCAACAAGCGCCTTCTTCTCATTCGGCGGGAGCCAGCTTGCGTCGGCCGGCCTGTCGTCGAGATACCAGTACGATGAGGCGCCCAGCGCAACCGCCATGAATCCTTCCACGAGAAACATCCACTGCCAGCCCGCGAGCCCGGGCCCGAACGACGGATGCATTTCGAGCAGGAACCCCGACAGTGGACCACCCACGATCAGCGCGATCGGAACGCCAAGATAGAAGAGCCCGATAATCTGGCCGCGCACCCTCGCCGGAAACCAGAACGTCAGGTAGAGAATCGCGCCGGGAAAGAAACCCGGCCTCTGCAATTCCCAGCATCAGCCGCAGCAGATAGAGTGAAGTGCTGCCGCGCACAAACATCGTCGCCATCGAAACCAGGCCCCACACCACCAGCAGAAACGTGAGCCACCGCTTCGCACCCACCTTGTGCAGAAGAAGATTGCTGGGAAAGCCGCAGAGCGAATAACTGATGAAGAACAACCCCGCGGCCAACGCGTACGCCTGCTCTGAGGTGCCTACGGATACATGAAGCGCCTGCTTGGCAAAGCTGATGTTCGCGCGATCAAGAAACGACACCACGTACATCAGCATCATGTACGGCACCAGCCGCCTGCGCACGCGCGCAATCGCCGCGCTCTCCGCGTCCGCCGCAGCCGCGCCGATAGCAGGCGTCTCCATGGCAGTCAGGAGACCGACACCTTGTCGAGCTCGGCCGCCAGCGACTTCACGCCGCGCAAATCGATCTTGCCTGTGCCCAGAACGGGCAGCGCATCCGCGTGGAAGAACTGGTTTGACCGCGGCTTCCACAGTGCCGGCAGATCGCTCTTCGCCAGCTTCTCGAGCACCGGGGCGAGCTTCTCCTCCGGGAGCGTGTGAACCACCACGATCTTCTCGCCCTTCTTCTCATCGGGCAGTGACGTCACCGCGAACACCTGCTCGGTGACCTCGGCCAGTTCGTGCAGTTTGTCTTCGATCTTGATGTGCGGCACCATCTCGCCGCCGATCTTGCTGAAGCGCGAGAGACGATCCGTAATCGTCAGAAATCCGTCGTCTTCCATCAGCGCGACATCGCCGGTTGTGTACCAGCCGTCGTGCAGCACTTCGGCTGTCTTCTCGGGCCGGCCGAGATATCCCTTCATCACGTTCGGGCCCTTCACCAGCAGCATTCCCGCGGTACCCGGTGCAACCGGCTCTCCCGTCTCGATATCCACGATGCGCACCGTGACGCCGGGCAGCGGATGCCCGATCTTGCCGCGCCGCGCCGCCACCTGTCGAAAACCGGGAGCGCGGAAGTCGCGCCCGTTCACGCTCACCACCGGCGAGCATTCGGTGCAGCCGTACCCCTCAAGCGGCCGTATGCCGAAGATATCCTCGAACGCCAGCGCGACCCGCTCCGGCAATTTCTCTGCGCCCACCAGGACATATTGCAGACTGCCGAAGCTCTCTGGCGGGCACCGCCGCATATACGCCTGCAGAAACGTCGGCGTCGCAATCAGGAAGGTGACGCGATACCGCTCCACCAGCTCGCCGATCACGCGCGTATCCAGCGGATTGGGATGGTACACAACGCCCACGCCGTTGACCGCGGGCATCCACAACGCCGCCATGAAGCCAAAGGAGTGAAAGAAAGGCAGAATGCCGAGGATCTTGTCCTTGCCGCCGAGCATGAAGACCTGCGACACCTGCTGAATGTTGGCCGTCAGGTTGAAGTGCGTCAGCATCACGCCCTTGGGATCGCCCGTGCTTCCGCTCGAGAAAATCACCGTGGCGAGATCGTCGACGCTCCGCTTGCCTTCTGCACGCCGTGCGCCAATCGCGCGGCGCAGCAGCCATTGCGGCGTCAGCCACGCCAGCGCCATCGAGGCCAGCTTTTCCGGCACGCGAGGATGCGCAAGCACATCTTCCAGAAAGATCGTCCTGCCCGGAATCTTCAGCTTGGGAAAGCGCTCAACAAACGCCTTCGAGGTAATCACAACATCCACGCCGCATTGCTCCGCGCATGAAGCGATCACTTCGCTTGAGGCCGTGTAATTCAGATTCACGCCAATGCGCCCCAGCAGCATCAGCGCGTAGTTGGTCAGCGCTCCGCCAACGGAGGGCGGCAGCAGCATTCCCACCATCTGCTGCTGCCCGATCTTCGGGCGCAGCCTGCGCGCAATATAGATGGTCTTCGTGAGAGCCGAGCCAAAGCGGGTTCCCGGCAGTCCTGCTGTCGGCCATCATGAAGCGGAAGGGAAAACGGCGCGCGGTATGCACGAATGCATGGTCCAGCGTCTTCATGCGGCGCTTGCGCTGCAGAAAAGCCTCCGCCTGCAGCTCCTGCACAGCGCGCCGCACCGCAATCGCCGAAGTGGTCGGCGGCATGGGCACGCCAAAGCTCACCGTCACCGGGTAAGGAATTTTCCGCGGCATCTTCCACAAGAAGCGCCCTCGCTCGAAGCTGAAGATGCTGCCCCATACGCCATCGAGACTCACCGGAATAATCGGCGCCTCAACGCCCTTCATAATGCGCTCAAGCCCGCGCCGGAAGGGCAGCAACTGTCCCGTGCGCGTGATCTGTCCTTCGGCAAAGATGCATACGATCTCGTTCTGCCGCAACGCTTCTGTTGCCGTGCGCAGCGAGCGAATCATGTCCCGCGGCCTCTGCTCGCTTGAAATCGGTATCGCCTTCATCGCGCGCGCAAACGGGTGCAGCACCGGCTGATCGTAGATCGCCTTGTACACCAGAAACCGAATCGGCCGGTCCGTTGAGGCAATCAGCAGCAGGGCATCCACAAACGACATGTGATTGCAGACCAGCAGCGCTCCGGACTTATCCGGAAAGTTGTCGCGCCCGATCACCTTCACCCGATAAATGGTGTGCGTCAGGAAGAAGAGAATCAGCCGCCCGAACCACTCCGGCAGCAGCATCAGCACATAAACTGTTCCGGCCGCGGTGATCATCGGACGAGGCGATGATCACTCCGCGCGGATTGAGATGAATGAACGCAGTGAAGACGTAATAGACGCCCGACGACAGCGCGATCCCCACGAACGACAGCAGGTTCGCCGCAGCGATGATGCCGCCCTTGTCCTTTTCGGCGGGCCGATGCTGAATCAGCGCGTTCACCGGCACCGCGAAGAAGCCGGCCCAGAATCCGAGCAAAGCAAGCAAAGCCGCCGAGCCCCACAACCCAACGTGCATCAGGCCCAGCGCAAGACCTGTGCCCGTCATGCCGATCGCGCCCAGCGGAATCAGCCCATACTCAATCTTGTTGCCGCTCACCAGGCCGGCGATCATGCTGCCTACGCCGATGCCCACCGCAAGCGCCGCGTTCAGATAGCCGGTCTTCGTCAGGCTCACGCGCAGCACGTCAGGCCCATACACAACCACCGTCGAAAACAAGAGCGACCCGAGAAACCAGAAATACGTGTTGCCCAGGACCGCCATGAAAAGCGGCCGGTCCGCGCGCATCAACCCGATCTGGCGCCACAGATCGCCAACGAAGTTGACCCTGAATCGCTTCTCCGGCGCCGCCGGCGGCACGCGATCGATGCCCAGGCTCGTCAGAAATCCAATCACCGCGAGAGCCACCAGCACGTAGCCCGCATAGACTTCGCGCCCGTGAAAGCGCTCCGCCATCGTCGCACCCGTGATGGTTCCCGCGATGATGGCGAGAAAGGTGCCCAGTTCGATAACGCCGTTGCCCCAGGAGAGCCGCTTCTCCGGCAGCAGCTCAGGCAGCAAGCCATACTTTGACGGGCCGAAGAGAGCCGCCTGCGTCGCCACCAGTCCCAATGCCGCCAGCGCCACCCGTAGGCGACTGCGCGGCAAGGCCGATCGTCGCCAGCGTCATGGCGCCGATCTCCATCACCTTCGTCCCCAGCGTCACCTGCCGCTTGCTGAAGCGGTCCGCCAGCCAGCCGCCCGTCATGCTGAAGAGCACGAACGGCATGGAGAAGAGGAAGGTGACCATCGAGACGAAGCTGTCGCGCTCGCTCGTGCCCAGGCCCATGCCCACGATCATCGCGAGCAGCAGGTTGCGCAGAATATTGTCGCTGTATGCGCCCTGAAACTGCGTCGCGATCAGCGCCCAGAAGCCTCGCTCACTGCGCCGCGCCGCGACGGCGGCGCCAGGAACCTCAGAGTTGTCCTTGCCGATGGTCTGATCCATAGGAACTTATCAAATGTGGCCGATTATAGCCCGAACAGAGTTCCCTTCGGGTTATACTTCCGTTTCATCGACGCACAACTTCGCTTTTGTCTTTCTGCTGGAACGCCGCTTTCGTAATTTCTTGCAGGAAAAAGCTGCAAGAGTGCGCGGCATACCCGTTCTGCAGGCAGGCATCGATGAACGCCCATGGGTGAGCACGTATGGAATTCATGATTGCGCTGGTTGGCGGACTCGTTCTTCTCATCCCCATCCTCGCCGTTGTCGCGCTGATAAGAACGAGCAGTCTCCGCACCGACCTGAACGAGCGCTACCGCGAGCAGCAAGACAAGATTCGCTCCCTCGAGTCACAGGTAACGGCCCTGCGCCGCGACCTGTCGCACCTTGGCGCAACGCCGGCCGCCGCACAGCCTCCACAGACCGAAGCGCCAGCCGCAGCCGCCGCGGTTCCAGTTCCGCCGCCGACCGATCAAACCCGAGCAGCCCACGCCCGATCCCGCGCGCGTCTGGGCGCCACCGGAACACCTCGCAGCCGAAACCCGTCATCCCGCCGGCACCACCCGTAGCAGCCCGCAGCGCCCATTGCTGCGCGAGTCGTAACGCCGCCTACATCTGCTCCCGTTTGTCGCCGCACCCACTTCATCTGCGCGGCCTCTCCGACGCAACGCAATCCACTCTTCGAAACGTTCGTCGCCACCGCCACGCCCCCCGTTCGCACCGGGCCCACGCTCGGCGAACGTCTGCGCTCCGCCCTGCCCCTCGAAGAAGTGCTGGGCATGAATCTCTTCGCAAAGATCGGAATCGTGCTGCTGGTTCTGGGCTTCGCGCTGCTCGGCCGCGTAGCGCTTATCTCCATGGGCCCCGGCGAGCGCGCTGCTCTCATCTTCACCATTGCCGCGGCCATGCTCGGCGGGGGCATCTGGCTCGAACGCAAGGAGCGCTATCGCCTCGTTGGCCGCACCGGCATCGGCGGCGGCTGGGCGCTTCTCTTCTTCACGGCCTACGCCATCCACCACGTCGCCGCCATGACAGTAATCGCATCCAACGTTCTCGATTGCGTGCTCATGTTCCTGGTGGCGGCCGCCATGGTGGCGCATACACTTCGCTACCGCTCGCAGCTTGTCACCGGCCTCGCCTTTCTGCTTGCCTTCTCCACGGTCGCGCTCAGCCAGGACAGTGTCTACTCGCTCGCCGCCGGCGTCATTCTCGCCATCGGCATCGTCGCCATCGCGCTCCGCATGAGCTGGTTCGAGCTTGAGGTCTTCGGCATTCTGGCAAGCTACGCCAACCACTTCTACTGGCTCTACAAGCTCTATCCCGACGGTGTCGCAGGCCACGCCTTCCCTCAATTCTGGCCGAGCGCGCTCATCCTCATCCTTTACTGGGCCATCTTTCGCGTCTCCTACATTGCGCGCACCATCCGCAACGCTCGCGATGAAGCCCTCTCCACCATCGCAGCGCTGGCCAACACCATCCTGCTTCTTGGGGTCATGAAATTCCAATCCACCCGCCCTGAGCTCGCCTTCTATGCGCTGCTTGCTCTCGGCGCCGACCGAATTCCTCTTCGGCCAGTTGCCCATCACGCGCCGGCGTCGCACCGCATTCATCCTGCTCTCGATTCTCGGCACGATCCTTATCTTTGCCGCGGTGCCGTTCAAATTCAGCGGCAACAACATCGCGCTTCTCTGGATGATTGCCGCTGAGATGCTGCTCATCGCGGGCTTTCTGCAGGCGGAAGTCGTCTTCCGCCGCCTCGGCTGGTTCGGCGGCGCCCTCACCGGCGTGCTCATCCTCTACGGCGCGCGAGCGATCATCGAAACCCGCCAGCACTCCGATGCTCCCCTCATTCACTCCGGAGTGCTCCTCCTCGCCTGTGCGCTTCTCTTCTATCTCAACGCGCTCCTGCTTCGCGCAAAGTGGCCCGCGACCTTCGACCACTTCGACCGGCCGCTCGCCACGGCGCAAAGCTACCTTGGCTGCCTCACCGCCATTCTCGGCTTCTGGGCCCTCTTCCCCGGCGACTCCACCGCTGTGGCCTGGGCCGTGCTGATGCTTGCATGCGCTTTCGGCAAGCGCGCCCTCGATGACGATCACCTGCTTGCGGCAAAGCGGAGCCCTAGCCTTTGTCGTAGTCCTGCAGGCGCTCGGACAGAACTGCCACTTCGCCACCACCTATCCCCATCACGTCGCCGCGCGCATCATTACCCTGCCTCTGCTCGCGCTCCTCTTCTATGCGAGCGCCTGGGCGCTCCGGCAACTCATCGGCATTCGAAGCCTCGTCCGCATCATCGCGCTGTGGAGCGCCGCTGCCCTGCTGGCTCTGCTCATCTGGCTCGACGTCAGTCCCATCTGGGTTGCGCGTCGCGTGGCTTGGTCTCGCCATCGCGCTCAGCCTCGCAGGGCGCCGCCTCAGGGTCGCAGCGCTCTGCCACCAGGAACACCTGCTGGCTCTGCTCGCCGTGGTGAGCCTCTTCATCTGGAATCTCGACGCATTCGGCAGCCTCCATCGGTATCTTCCGCTCATCGCTAGCGCCGTCGCGCTCTACGCCATCTCGCGCTTCTGCACTTTAGAGGACGCCGTCTACCAGCGGCCCGTCTGCCTGGCTGCACACATGGGCTGCCACCATCCTGCTCGCCGCCCTCGCCTGGCATGAAGCTCCCGAGCCCTGGGTCGCGCCCATCTGGGCACTCTTTGCGCTGGCGCTCGCGCTGGCCGATCGCCGCTTCAGCATCGAAGAGTTTCCACTGCAGGCGCACACCCTCGCACTCTTCGCGGTTGCGCGCACCGTTACACTCAATCTCTTCACGCTGCGGCAATGGCACGGCATCGATCTCCGCCTGCTCACCGTCGCCATCGTCATCGCAGCCCTGTACGCGCTCGCCCGCTGGGTGCGCCTGCCCGCATCGCTCACCGCGACAGAGGCTCGCCACGCCTATACCTGGGTGGCTTCCTCCATAACCGCATGGCTGCTCTGGGCGGAGCTGCAACCGGTAGCCGTCGCCGTCGGCATCGCCGCCTTCGGCCTTCTTCTCTTCGAACTTGCCGAGTGGAAGCAGATCCGCCAACTTCGCCTGCAGGCCTGGGTCGCGCTCACCGCAGCCTTCGTCCGCATCTTCTTCGTCAATCTCACCGCAACCGCGCTGCCCGGCGAACACATCAGCCCGCGGATCTACACCATTGTTCCGATCGCGCTCATCTACTTCTATGTCTGGTCACGGCTTCAATCGAAGAGCGCCTCCGGAGGCCGCCTGCAGCGCATGATCGCAACTCTGCTCGCCTGCTTCGGCACCGGCTCCATCGTTGCCCTGCTTTACTTCGAGATTCGACCCGAGTGGATCGTCGTCGCCTGGGCCGTCACCGTCGCAGCTCTCCTCGTTTGCGCCTTCTTCTTCAACAGGACGATCCTCCTCTACCAGGCTGAGTTTCTCGCGGCCGGCATCGCCGTGCGCGGCCTCGCGCATAACATCTTCGGCGGCAGCTACTTTACCTCCGGAAACTGGAGCGGCGATCTCTCCGCGCTCTCCGCCACCGCGGCCATCCTCCTGTTGTGCCTTCCCATCGCCTTCAGGCTCAAAGCCCGGCTCACGACGACGCCGTTCCATCGCGGCTTGCGCGCAGGCTCGCGCTGCACCGTCCTGAGCAGATCCTCTTCTTCGCGCCGGTCGATCCTCGTTGCCTTCACCATCGCCGTCAAGCTGAATCCCGGCACAGTCACTCTCGCCTGGGCGGTCGAAGGACTCATGATGATCTTTCTCGGCCTGCTCGCAGGCCAGCGCAGCTATCGCATCGCCGGCCTCGCGCTGCTGCTCTTGTGCGTCGCCAAGATCGTCTTCCGCGATGCATGGCATCTGGGCGAGCGCGACCGCTACATCACCTTCATCGTGCTCGGCGGCGCACTCACCCTCGTCTCCACCCTCTATGGCAAGTACCGCGATACCGTGAGACGCTTGCTATGAAGCGCCTCCTCTCGCTCGCGGCGCTGCTGCTCCTCTGTGGCGCAGCACTTTACTTCGCCCAGCACAGAAAGCGCACAGACGAGGTCAGCCCCAACGCCGTCGTCGATGTCGCTGCAGACTGGCAGCGCGACCTTACGCGCGCTCCCATGCACCTCACTCGCATTTCCGACGCAGACGAGATACGCATTGGCAATGCCCTCGCCGCCCAATACATCACGGCGCTGCCGCTGCGGGATGCCGAAGAGCGCGCCACCGAGCAATACGTCGGCCAGGTCGGCAACCGGGTAGCCGCGCATGCCAAACGCAGCCTGCCTTATCGCTTTCATCTCATCGCCGACCGCAATCTCATCAACGCATTCGCCCTTCCCGGCGGCCATGTCTTTATCGGCCAGGGCATGCTCGATCGCATGACCAGCGAAGACGAGCTCGCCTTCGTTCTGGGTCACGAGATCGAGCACATCGACCACTACCACGCCGCTGAGCGTGTGCAGGTCGAGGTACAACTCAGGCACCTCGACCTCGGCGTCATCGGTTCCATCGCGCAGCTTCCCATCTCTCTGTGGCAGGCGGGCTACAGCAAGGATGAAGAGCTCGAAGCAGACCGCGAAGGCCTGCGCATCGCCGTTGCAGCAGACTACTCAGCCCGAGGGCGCGCTCAATTTGTTGAACCGGTGGGCAAAGCTCCGCGACGAGTACGTCGTTCACGCCGAAACGCCCGCCGACGAGCTCAGTGACGTGGCCATCCAGGGCCTCAACGGCTACTTCCGCACGCATCCGCTTCCTTCAGAGCGGCTCGCGCAGGCGCAGCGCGTCATCGCCGAAGATCACCTGCCCGTCGATAGGCCGCTGAAGCCTTTCCGCATCGAATACGAAATCACATCCGGCGATCGCTGACGCCTATTGCCAGGTCCTGCCGCCGTCGTTGGTCCGCCATTGCGTGCCGTCCGCTGCTTCAATCGTTCCCTCCGTCGCGCTCTCAAACCGGATATGCGCGATCGTATGACTGCCACCGTTCTTCGGCGGCAGCGGCACTGCCTGCCAGGTCTCTCCTTCATCGAGCGATCGAAAAACCTGCGACGCCTCTCCGCCCGTCCAGACCGCATCGCCAACGATCGCGAGCACGTGCATTCCCGTTGGACCTCCCGCGAGCGCAGGCTGCCAGGCCCCGTCGCCGAACGCGCGCTGCGGCTGCCCCTCTTCGTTCAGCCGCCAGTGGGGCCTGACGACCGAAGCAAACTGGGCCTCCGCGGACTGGGTTCGGCTCCGCCGCCACACCCGCAAACGCCGGCGCAACTCGCCGGCGCCTGCCTTCCAGCAGCAGATTCGCGCGCCTGCATCTCCGTCTCTGGCTTTTGCCGCAGGCGACACTGCGTAATCCGCATCGCTCTCTGCGATCCTGATCGGCATCCACCGTCATCTGCTCTTTGCGCTCCGCCTGCAGCTTGTCCGCACCGGTTTCGGCAGGAACTGTTTCCCGCGCTCTTCGATCAACCTCGTGGGTGCTCTTCTTCGCGGCAGTCTCCGACGGCGCTGCCGGCGTTTGCGGCTCTTGCCTCGCGGCGTCTGAACCGGGGCGTCTGAACCTGGCGGCGATTGAACTCGGCGGCGCCTTTTCGTTTTGCGCCACGGCCGGCGCATACACCGGTTTCCTCTCCACCCGGTACACCGCCACTCCGCACGCAATCGCAATGCCCGCCGCCACCGCACCCCACGGCATCCACACACGAGGCCGCCTCGCGCGCCGGGAACTGCTTCACTTCGGCATCTGTCTGTGGCGCCTCCTCCGCAATCAGGCTCAGGACTTCCCGACACTCCGCACAGCCCGCCAGATGCGCCATCACCGCGTTGCGCTCGCGCTCAAGTAACGCGCCCTCGGCAAAGGCGTTCAGCACGTCGGCGTCTGGATGCTCGCCCACGCGGGGGATCGCCGCCAGTTCCCGCCGCAACGAATTGGAATCAGATTCCGTCACGCAATACCCATCTATTCCTGGAACGTATCGGCCGGCTCTTCTTGCCGAAGACTTTCCGCAACATTTACCCGAAGATCCCGCACATCCAGCTCCTGCATCAGTTCCTCGCAACGCCGCAAGTCGATTCCCTCTGCCTGCAATCGCTTGCGAATGCACTTGCGCAGCTCGCCCGTCACCCTATCCAGCTTGCGGCTCACAGTCGACTCGTGCACCCGCAGTTGACGCCCAATCTCAGCCAGGGTTCGCTGATCGAGAAAATAGGCGGCCAGCAGAAATCGATCTTCGCTGTCGAGTTCCGCAAGCGCTCCGGCGACCGCCTGTGAAACAGGCTCATTTCCGTTCGCAGTCAACGGCTCCGGCTTTGCCGCGAAGCTCGCGCCGCCTTCCACCTGCTCTTCGAGACTTACATCTTTTGCCTGCGAGCGACAGCGATTCACATGCTGCTGCGCCAGCACCGTGCGCAACCAGCCTTTAAGAGAACCCCGGCCCATGTAGTAGGCAAACTTTGAAACCCGCCGGCCTTCGCGATTCGGCATGCCGTAGAGCTCCGCGTAAAGACCGTCCGCCAGATTCGCGGCCGCTCGCATCGTCGCGCGTGATGCCACGCGCCATCGCCACCATCTCCGCGCGATAGCGCGCGATGAAATCGCTCCACGCCTGCTCGCTTCCTGCGGAGCAGGCACGCGCAAGCATCAGTTCCTCAAGATGCAGCGATTCAAGCAGCTTCCGCCGTTCACGCTCATCCAGCCCGGCGCCGAAGCGGGCAAACACACCGGCGACATGCTCTAGGAATTGCTCCCGCGCTATCCCGTAGCGCTCCGCCCCCGAGTCGCCAAACCGCGCCAGCGCCGCCGCACGCAGCGCATCGTCAAGCGCCCGTTCTTCCGCCGCGCGTGGCTGTCCCGGCAACATTGGTACCGATGGTAGCAAATTCTTTCTGCAAGCTGCCGCGCCTGCCGCGTTCCTCTGCTGAAGCGACAAGCTTCCCTGGAGGATGCAATGGAGAATCCCACGAACACGGCTTCGCCGGCGACCGGCCGCAACCACCAGCCCAACGATCGAGTCACGTTCAACCAGAGCCTCGCGCGCTCCTTTGCCATTGTTGCAACCTTGCTTCTGCTCTTCGCGCTTCCCGCCTTCGCGGCTGGCCCCGGCGGCAATTCCACCTATGAGGTTCTGCCCCCGATCGTGCGCGGCAATCTCGCCATCTATCCTGTGCTCGCGGCACGCTCTTCCGACGCATCGCTCTTCCTCACCCTCGACGAAGGCGTGCGCACCGGCCAGGTCATTGTGACTGAGGCCGGCGAGGAACGAGGCCTCGTACGTCCCGGCCAGCCCATTCCGCCGCGCACAGGCGCCGAGGTAAACCGCCTCGTGCTCTACAACAACTCGCCCCATCCTCTGCTTCTGCTCGCCGGCGAAATCGTTACCGGCGGTAAGCAGGATCGCGTCATCGGCGCCGATCGCATCGTTCCGCCAAATGCGGGCCCGATCGACCTCAGCGTCTTCTGCGTCGAGCCCGGCCGCTGGGTCGCCTCCTCTTCGAGCTTCGGATCGATGGCCGCGCAAATGGCCCAGCCCAGCGTGCGCAGTTCGGCCATGGCCGAACGCAACCAGGTGCAGGTCTGGGCCGATGTTCGCTCCTCCAAAGCGAAAGTTGCCGCGACGCTTCCAGCTGCTGAAGCCGACGCCATCGGCGGCACGACCTCCTACGCCAAGGTCTTCTCGAGCGCGCCAGTCTCCAAAGCCGTTGCGCAATACGGCGTAGCAAACGACCAGTCCATCCTGCGTGAGCTGCACACCAAAGGCGCAGTTGGCGTGGTTGTCGCCGTCGATGGCCGCGTGCAATGGGCCGACATATTTGCGAGTTCCGATCTGCTGGCAAAATACTGGACCAAGCTGATGCACAGCTACATCGCCGAAGCCATCACTTCCCCTGAGAATGGCGCCACGCCCGATCGCCGCGATGCTGAGCAATTCATCCGCACCCTCAACGGCGGCCGCGAGGTCGTCGAAACCGAGGCCGATGTCTTTCGCCGCGCCGACATCACCGGCGACGGCTATCGCGTTTTTGAACTCACTTCGCTGCTGCCCAAAACCGGCTTCGTCGTTCATTTGACCAAGATGCTTGAACAATAGCTTGCTGCCCGGCCACCATGGGCCGCACCCTGATGAACGTCGTTCGTTGGCAACTGTATTGCCTCGGCCATCATCGCACGTAGTGAGGATCGGCCCCTGATATCGCAGAGTTGACCGCTTTCGCAGACAAAGGAGAAACGTGCTTCCCGCTGCCCTTCTTCTCGGCATCGTCGCCGGCCTCCGCTCCATGCTTGCGCCCGCACTCGTAAGCTGGTTTGCGTGGGCCGGCGCACTGTCCGTGGCGGGTACGCCGCTGGCCTTCATGGGCTACCGCTTCACGCCGTTCATCCTCACAGCGTTCGCGCTCGGCGAACTCGTCGTCGACAAGCTCCCCGCCACGCCCAGCCGCAAGGCGCCGCTCGGACTGATCACCCGTCTCATCACCGGCGCGCTCTGCGGAGCGACCATTGGAGCAGCAGGCCACATGCTCGCCATGGGCTTCATTCTCGGCGTCACCGGCGCCATCGCCGGAACCTTCGGCGGCTCAGCTGCCCGCGCCCGGCTGGCGGCCGCTTTTGGCCGCGATCTGCCCGCGGCGCTGCTTGAAGATGCCACGGGCCTCGTCCTCGGCATCCTGTCGCTCGTGGCGATCCGATGAAGCAATCCTTCGACGCTCTTATCATTGGCGCCGGGCAGGCCGGCCCTCCCCTCGCCCTCCGCCTCGCCAGCGCAGGCCGCAAGGTCGCCATCGTCGAGCGCAAACTCTTCGGCGGAACCTGCGTCAACACCGGCTGCACGCCCACCAAGACGATGGTCGCCAGCGCACATGCGGCGCACCTCGCCCGCCGGGGTAATGATTTCGGCTTTCAGGCCGGGCCCGTCGCTGTGGACCTGCGCGCGGTCAAGGCGCGCACTGACGCCATCGTCGGCAAATCGCGCGACGGCGTTGAAAGCTCCCTGCGCAGCGCGAAAAACTGCACCGTCTTCACCGGAACCGCCGCCTTCGCGTCGCCGAGCACCATGCGCGTGGGCGACGATCTTATCGAGGCCGCGCAGATATTCCTCAACGTCGGCGCCCGTCCGCTCATCCCCGAGATGCCCGGCGTCGGCTCAGTGCCCTTCCTTACCAGCACCAGCATCCTCGCGCTCGAAGACCTGCCGCGGCACCTCGTCGTGGTTGGCGGCGGCTACGTTGGCCTCGAATTCGCGCAAATGTTTCGCCGCTTCGGCTCTGAGGTCACGGTCATCGACAAGAACGCGCGCCTCGCGAGCCACGAGGATGAAGACGCCTCCGCGGTCATCCACGAGGTCTTCGCCAACGAAGGCATCCGCATTCGCACAAAGGCTACCTGCATTCATCTCGAACAAACGGAGAGCGGAGTCAGGGTCGGCCTCGAGTGCGATGAGGATGCGCGGCATGTCGATGGCTCCCATGCGCTGCTCGCCGTCGGCCGCGTACCCAATACCGGTGACCTCAACCTCGCCGCCGCAGGCATCACCCCCGACGCGCACGGATTCATCCCCGTCGACGACCAGTTGCGCACCGCCGCACCACACATCTTCGCCATCGGCGACTGCAACGGACGCGGAGCATTCACGCATACCTCCTATAACGACTATGAAATCGTCGCCGGCAATCTGCTCGACAACGCCTCCCGCAAGGTGAGCGATCGAATTCCCGCGCACGCCCTCTACACGGACCCTCCGCTGGCCCACATCGGCATGACGGAAGCGGAAGTGCGCCGCAGCAAGCCGACCGCCCTGATCGGCAAACGCCCCATGACACGCGTTTCGCGCGCAATTGAAAAGGGCGAGACCTTCGGCTTCATTAAGATCCTCGTCGACGCCGAATCGCGCCATATCCTCGGGGCTACCCTCATTGGTCCGGGCGCCGACGAAGCCATCCACTGCATCCTTACCTGCATGTACGCTCGCCAGCCTGCCTCGCTGCTGACACACTCCGTCCACATTCATCCCACCGTGGCCGAGCTGATCCCCACCGTACTCGAAGATCTGCAGCCGCTCGCCCCCTGAGCCGCAGCCGGTAGCGCACGCTCCGCTGCGCCGGGCAACCCCTCTTTAACTGGGCGGCGCCCTTCGTGTAGCATGGGTAAACGCTTACTTTCGCGGATGCTTCTTCCTGGCGAAGAGCCGTGCTGCCGCCCTTTCGCCGCAGCCTGCGAAAAAACAGCGATTGAAATCGTCAAATGGGTAGAACCTCTACCCGGAAACCGGAGCTTCTTTTCATGAACAAAAGACCGCACACTTCGAACGTCAGTGATACCAACCCGCAGGGCGCCCCCCAATCAGAGCCGAATCGCCGAGAGTTCATCGCCGGGCTCACGGGCGCCGGCCTTCTCACCGCCATCTCCGGCCACAAGGCAATGGCGCAGACCCCGAAGGGCGCCCTCAACATTGCGCGTGTTGCCATTCCCTCCAGCTCTGCCTTGGCCAGCGAGAACAAGATTGCCGCTCTCAACGACGGCGTTCTGCCCGCAAACTCGTTCGACCGTACTGTCGGGCCTCTACGGTTTCTGGATCGAATCGGCGGACGAGCCCAAGCCTTGGGTTCAGTATGAGTGGAAGGTGCCCGTCACCATCGACCGCGTCGAGGTCTACTGGGCCATTGATCATCCCCGCCCAAAGTCATTGCCCGGCACCGGCTGGCCCAGGATGATCGTTCCCCAGGGCTATCGCATCCTTTACTGGAATGGCTCCGCCTTCGTGCCCGTCACGGCTCCCAGCGGGCTCGGCCTCTCGACAGATTCCTTCAACCTCACCACATTTGAGCCCGTCAAAACGACAAAGCTGCGGCTCGAAGTCAGCCCTGAGCCGCGTAAACCTGCTGGCATTCTCGAGTGGCGTGTCTATAACTTCGGCCCGGCGCCGGCCCTGCCGCCCGTCATCGATGCCGGCATCGACCGCTCCCTCGTTCTGGGCGGCCATACCTATCTTGCCGGCAAAGTCATCTGGCTTGAGGATTCGCCCGCAAACGTTGCCCGCTGGCTCAAGACCTCCGGTCCCGGCTCCGTTTCCTTCGATAACGTAGCCTCTCCGGTCACCACCGCCACCTTCTCTGCGCCGGGCGACTACGTGCTCACCCTCGCCGCCTCCGGATCCAAAGACCGCTCCCAGTCCTTCAGCGTCCACGTGGTGCAGCCGCCGCCCAAAGACCGGCTCGAAGTCGTCTACACGCGCAAATACTCCATCGACGGAGAGTTCTGGAAGCAGCGCGCCAAGGTCCTCATCGTCGATTGGATTCCCCATTGCATCCGCATGTGCGAGCGCACCGATATCCCTGCAGGGCGCGGCGACGGAGGCATCGACAACTTCATCGAAGCCGGCAAAGCCAACCGCGGCGAGCCCCACGCCGCCCACAAGGGCTACGTCTTCTCCAACGCCTGGGTTCACCAGACCGTCGAATCCATGTGCATCGCGCTGATGGTCGACCCGCAGGGCGATCCCGAGATCGAGCAGGCGCAGGAACTGATGCGCGCCACCCTCGATCGGTGGATCCCCATCATCCTTGCCGCACAGATGCCCGACGGCTACCTGCAGACCGCTTATATCCTCGCCGACCGCAAGACCTGGCCGGAACGCTGGTCGCCTGATCATCGCGGCAATCACGAGGGCTACGTCTCCGGCTACTTCATCGAGTCCGCCATCAACCACTACACCCTCACCGACGGCAAGGATCTTCGCCTCTACAACGGAGCAAAGAAACTCGCCGACTGCTGGGTCGCCAACATCGGCCCCGGAAAGAAGCCGTGGTTCGACGGCCATCAGGAGATGGAACAGGCGCTCGTCCGCTTCGGCCGCTTCGTCAACGATCAGGAAGGCAACCACCGCGGCGACGACTACATCGTGCTCGCCAAATTCCTCCTCGACTCGCGCCGCGGTGGATCGGAGTACGACCAGAGCCACCTGCCTCCGGGCCAGCAGTACGAGGCCGTCGGCCACGCCGTTCGCGCAACCTACTTCTACTCCGGCATGGCCGACATCGCCGCCGAAACCCACGACCCCGACTACCAGAGCGCCGTCATCTCCCTCTGGGACAACATGGTCAACAAGAAGTACTACCTCACCGGCGGCATCGGCAGCGGCGAAACCTCCGAGGGCTTCGGCCCTAACTACTCGCTGCCCAACGACGGCTACTGCGAGTCCTGCTCAAGCTGCGGGCTCATCTTCTTCCAGTACAAGCTGAACCTCGCCTATCACGACGCAAAGTACGCTGACCTCTACGAGCAGACGATGTACAACGCGCTGCTCGGCGGCGTCGCTCTCGACGGCAAGAGCTACTGCTACACCAATCCCCTTGTCGATACCCAGCGCGCGCTGTGGCACGTCTGCCCCTGCTGCGTCGGCAACATCTCGCGTACGCTGCTCATGGTGCCCACCTGGACTTACGTCAAGGACAAGTCGGGGCTCTACGTCAACATGTTCGCCGGCAGCCGCATCAACGTCGGAGAAGTCGCCGGCACCAATGTCGAGGTCGTGCAAAAGACCGAATACCCCTGGAAGGGCGCTGTCTCCATCACCATCAATCCCGAGCAGGCCCGCACCTTCTCCGTCTACGTCCGCGTGCCTGACCGCACCACCAGCAGGCTCTACACTGATTCCCCCGCCGTCAGCGGCCTGAAGCGCTTTGCCGTGAATGGCGAACATTTGAGGCCCAGGATCGAGAACGGCTATGCCGTCGTGACCCGCGAGTGGAAAGCCGGCGACCGCATCGAGCTCGAATTGCCGATGGAGCCGCAGCGAGTTGACGCCGATCCGCGCATCAAGGCCGACTTTGAACCCTGTCGCCCTCAAATATGGCCCGCTCATCTACAACGTCGAAACCGCTGACAACCACAGCATCGACGCAAAGATCGATCCGGCCACGCCGCTGCGGGCCGAGTGGCGCCCCGACCTCTTCGGCGGCACCATGGTCATCATCGGCAAATGGCAGACGGCTCCGATGCTCGTGGCAATCCCCAACTACGCCCGCATGAACCGCGTGGGACCACCACCAGCCTACCCGCAGGACGAACCCAGGCCCGAAAAGACATCCTCCAAGGTCTGGATTTGAGAGGCGCATTCTGCAACTGGCAGGGATGGCGAATGGCACCGGCTGGCTTTCACCAAGTGTCATTCGCGCATTCCTGAGCCGTTTTCTTATTCGCCTAGAGCCCCGCTCTTAAGACTGACCTGATTTCCGTTGGCTTGCCGCGGGCTCCAATTGGTACACTATCGCGCAATCAAGCTCCGCGTCTTGTGCGAGCAGATCAACTTCAGGCGAATGGGCATCGATTCGTCTTTTCGCGCTTACCTGCTTACTCGGTGCCTGGCGATTCCTTCTATGCAGACATTCCGATTCCTGGGTCATCGCTTACCGGAGCATCCACCAGGCTCACTCGAGTCCGATAGTCTGGCCCGTGCCGATGGCCATTTCGCTCTGGTTGCGGAAGAGGGCCCGACGCAGGCTCTCTATGCGTCTCACGATGGTGTCACGCAAGTCTTCTATGCGACTGCCGGCGGCCGATTTTACTGGGGAACAACTGTAACCGAGGTCGCGCAAAAGGCCGGACTGCCCTGGCGCTGGAACTATGAGGCGCTGGGCGACTTTGCGGTTTTTGGTCACCTGCTTGGCAGCTCGACTTTGCATAGCGATGTGACGCGAGTTGGGGCAGGAGAACTGGTGCAGTGGGATGGAAAGTCGGTGAAGAGCAGCGTTATTCCGCGACCAGTCTACGACTCCATTCGACATCCCGCCGATGACGCAATTGATATTCTCGTTGATTCAGTCCGCAACCAAACAAATCCCGATGATGTAATTTCCATATCTGCCGGCTTTGATTCGCGTCTCATACTGGCCGCCCACCTTTTTCTTGGCCTGCGCCCGCGACTTCTGGTGATTGGGCCGTCAGAGGCAACCGACGTATCCATCTCGAAAGCCATTGCAGAGAAATTCGAGTTAGATATTCAGCAGGTTGAGCTTTCCGGATCAACGATGCTCAAGGAGCGCTTTGATATAGCGCGTGCAACCTCGGGCACAAAAACTGCGGAGAATTGGCATACATACGAGTACGTTGCCATAAGCGGCCACAAAGAAGGAATCTGGATCGGCTCCAATGGTGAATTTGCACGAACCTTCTTTGTCGATCGCGGTATCCCTTTCGTTGCTGCCAATGCACTGGGCCAGATAGGGGTCAATCAGTTTTGGAAAGCCAAGTTAAGCCGTACTGCGATACCGGACAATATGGCTCCGACGCTGTCTGCTCCTTTTGCAGATAGCCTGGTTTCCATGGAGCCGAGACTAAAGCGCCTGCACGATCTATTTCCACATCGATCTTTGGGATTGGTAAATGACTCGCTCTATCTGGAGCGCGTCAGGCAGTTTATCGCCAATGGCCTGCGCCTCGTGTCGCTGAATGCTGTGCCTAAGACGCCATTTCTAGATGCGCGCTGGATTGATGCGATTCGTCGTTGTCCGCGTCGCCAGAAGCTTGGCAACTGGTGGCATCGCTATGCCATCGGAAAACTTGCACCCGGCCTGCTTGATTTCCCTTTTGATACAACCAACATTCCCATGCGAACCAATCCGGGCATGCGCTACTGGTGCGGGCGATCTTCGCACTCAGTCAACATTCCCTACTTCGAATATGGCTTGTGGTTCAAGCAGCCTGCATTTATCGACGCGCTCAGTCAGGCGATGCCACATATTGATGATCTTTTCAAGGAGCGGCCGAAGTTGACGAACCTGTCTGTCAGAACCGAGGCGTTTCTAGCTGCTCTTGCTTTCTTTCAGCAGATGGCAGGCGAAGATCCCCGATTCCACGAACAACGCACTGGATGGCAACCCTCTGCCCTCTAGCCGGCGCTTTGCAGCCGCGCCCGGCCTAATACCGGTAGAAGGCTTCCTGCACGGCCGCGCGGCTCATACTTCTGGCGAGGCACAGTTGCAGCAGAATTCGGCTCTTCTGCGGATTCAGCTGGTCCGCGGCCACCAGGCCCAGTGCGTCGTCGTCCATCTCCACGTTGCGCCCCACGTCGCCGCTCATCACCCGCGTGCTTCGCACAACAATCAGCCCCTTAGCCGCGGCTTCCGCCAGCGCATCCGCCACCGCGGTAGAGACGGTTCCATTGCCCATCCCCGCCATCACAATTCCCTTCGCCCCAAGTGACACGCTGGCCCGCACCAGGTCTGCCGGCATATTTGCGTAGCCGTAAAGAATATCGACTCTCGGCAGGTCATCCATGCCCGCAGTCGTGAACTCCGATCCGAGCGTATGCGCATGCGTGGGATAGCGGAAATAGCGGATGCGTCCATACGACGCCGTTCCCAGCAAGCCCGACCCCGGCGAAAGAAAGGTCTGCACATCCGTCGTGTTCGACTTCGTCACATCGCGTGCGCTGTGTAGATCGTCATTGATGGCGATCATTGCTCCCCGGCCCCGTGCCTCCGGATCCGCAGCCACGCTGACCGCATTAAACAGGTTCAGCGGACCATCCGCGCTGAGCGACGTCGCCGGCCGCATCGAGCCCGTCAGCACAACCGGGCGATCGCTCTTCACCACCAGGTGCAGAAAGTAGCCCGTCTCTTCCGCCGTGTCAGTGCCATGCGTGATCACGATGCCGTCGGCTTCATCGCCGGCAAAGAGCGCATTCACGCGCGCCGCCAGCTTCAGCCACAGGCCATCATTCATGTCCTGGCTGCCCACCTGCGCAAACTGCTCGCCTGTCAAATCGGCAAGCTGCCGTAGACCCGGCACTGCGGCGATCAGCTTCTCTACGCCAACTTCACCCGAGCGGTAGCCCGCTTCCGTTTCCGATTCGCCCGCCCCGGCAATGGTGCCTCCGGTAGCCAGAATGTGAACCCTGGACATAGCCGCCCCCCCCCGCTCCCATCATCCGCCACGGGGTACACAATCACAACAGCCTGCGGCGCATGCGCTCTCCGCGAGCCGGCGGATCATGGGTTCGGTTTCGTTGAGCCCCGATTCGCATGCGGCGACCTTGTTCATTCGTTGCTCTGACTCTCGCGGCGCATTAGCAACAGGGTCACCACGCAGACCAGTCGCCGCGGGAGAGAACCCATATTGCCAGAAGCAAATTGCTGGTGGCGTGCGCGACGATGGCATCGCTGAGGCGGCCTTTCCACTTCATGATGCCTGCGTACGCCAAGCCGGCGAGCGTGCCTACGATCCATTGCTGACCGTGCATCAGGCCGAAAGCTACGGAGGACAAGCCGATCGAGAGAGTTGTGACCGCGGAGAAGGGCACGGAGTCGAATTCGCGGTTTACAAGGCGACGGGCCAGGTAGCCACGGAAGGCGAGCTCTTCCGCGATGGGAACCGTGATGATTGATGCGGCGACGCGAAAGGCGATCCAGGACCAGCGGGCAACCGGGGGAAGTGCTGCCAGAGCTTCGCCGAGTTGGCTCGCTTCAGCGCCATGTGTCCAGAACGATGGAATGAGCCAAACCACGAAGATCACTGTTCCGGTGACGGGAGCGAGCCAACCGAAGCGCCAGTTGATCTGCTTCAGTTCCGGCATGTAATGCCAAATGGCGATAGCCGCAGCCAGGAAGCGCAGCGGATAGAGCCATTCGAAATGTCCCGACGCGGCTTTGGATAGGAAGGATGCAGCGAGGATGGCGAGAAAAGGAACCAGATAGGCACCGATTGCGGGCGATTCTCCAGATTCATCCGATTCGATCACATTCGGATTGATTGCGACGGCGCCCGTTGCTGAAGAAACGACGCCCGAAACAATTGTGCCTGGAATGGTGCTTTCGGATCGGACGGCCTCGGGGGCTGTTGCGCGTTTCGGAATTTTTCTGACCCACGCGAGTTTGCGCGTCGCCATGGAGAAGGCAAATCCAACCGAGGTAAATGCAATCCATCCGGCCTGTGAGTGAAAACCCACCATGGCAATTTCGCCGTATCCTGCGTTGCCAATCAACACAAGGGTCGCGATGCGAAGGACATTCAATGTCCAGACGCATGCCAGTGCGCAGGGAACCAGGAGTAGCGCCTGGGGAAAGCGGCTCTCTTTGCGAAAGTACCAAAGCCAGATCGTGGTGAATGTAAGCACCAGGCCGAGCCCTTCCAATCCTGAACAGTGTTCCGCAATGAAGATGCTGAAGTTTTGCGTGCCTATGACAAAAGAACCTGGATCGACGTAGATGTTGGGCAGGAACAGGCGCAGTATGGCCTCTACGGAATCAAAAGTGAAAATCTGCAGGAGTCGGGCCGGCGCAGAACTGGATGTATCCCAGAGGGATTGCATTGGGAAGCTAAGACACGACGCGATAGCGCCTGCGAGCGTGGCATAGAGCCAGAGCCGCTTGGTCCTGCGCAGGGTACCAACCCAGGTCTCGAGTGGAATGCACGCCAGGGCGAGCAGAGCAATTCCAACAAGAAGAAGGGCGCGGAGAACGAGACGCTCCATCATGAATCCGGCCGGAAAGCCGAATCCATGAAGCGTGGCAATATCGGTTAGCGAGATTGCGAGTACGCAGGCCAGATGGGCGAGGAAGAAACCGACGCCGAAAGGGAGTTCCTCTTTTTGTGCCTGCAACTCAGAATAGCCGAGGCCCAAATAGACAGCGTACGCAGCGATACCGAAGGGGGCAAACGGGCCAAGCAGCGAAAAGGCGTGCGGAGTCACGGCGAGCAGAAACATATCTGCTCCGAGGATCCCCGCCAACAGAAATAAACGCCCTAGAAGAAAGCGGGGAAGTCGAGACATAGCTCCCGACGGAGAGTAGTTCGTCCCAGTCGATGCGTGGTCTGCTGGCAAAGGTGATTCAGTTCCCGACTACCCTTTGGAACGTCGTGCATGGGCGACCGACAGAGAGCCAGCCAGCAGCGCCAGCCCACTGATAGCCAGACTGGGGTCGATTTCGGGAGCAGTATTCGTGCGAGGACTGTTGCCAAATCCACCGCTGTCAAGACCACCCCTACCTGGGCCATTGCCGCCAGGGCTATTGCTGCCAGGGCCATTGTGTGGGCCATTGCCGCCAGGACCATTATGAGGACCATTGCCGCGTGCATGCGCACTAACAGCCGCGAGGGAGAGAGCAAGGGCCAAAAGCAAACACTTCAGAATTGGTTTCAAGGTTTTTCCTTTCGAAGCAGGATGCCGATTGTTTGGCCGGACTTCTAATCAGCTCCACCTCAACGTAAGTCCCGGTCCGGCCATTATCCCCTATTCCTCGATTTTCGGAAGGTAACAAAACTGAACTCTTTAGTACTGCCCGAAATAAACACGAGGCGCGCCTAAACTGCCTCGATATCACGCCGTCGGCGGTCAGGAGACTTAAGAAGACTCGCCAGAAGGTTACCCCCGCCCCCCGGCTTATAAGTCGTGGACTTGGCACGACAACTGCGATGACGAAACCGCCATTGACCCGAAGTCGGTCGATATCATAACGAATCCTCAAGGAGCAGCATCGAAGGCACGACGAAGGGAACCCTATCATGTTTTATTGATGAAGTAATTAACACTCTACGCGAATAATAATTGAACTATATATATGGTCGGCCGCGGTAGTGCGACGTCAGCTCAGTCTTTTCCAAGGTCTTCCGGATAATCGGCCACACCGGTATCAACGGTATGACCTCTCTGCGTCAAATAAAATAACAATTCGACGCGATTCGAGACACCCAACTTTTCGAAAGCCCGGAAGAGGTAGTTCTTTACGGTATGTTCACTCAGCCCCAAATCGCATGCGATGACCTTGTTGGTTTTGCCTCTTGCCGCGCACTTCACAACCTGTAATTCGCGAATGGTTAAAGGGGAAGAGTCGGTATCCATGGACATATTCGGGCATGGGATGGAACTCAAGGCGCCCAACAGGAGAGCCGTCTCGCGCTTGCCGGCCCATATACAACCCTTGCGCACATGATCGATGCATTCGAGGAAATCGGCAACCGGTTGCTGTCGAGAGAAAACGCCGCTGGCTCCGGAACGAAAGGCATTAATGACCGAATCATGTGTTGATTGATTCAAAAGAATCACGATAGGTGTGGCTGGATACGTGCGACGCACGGCGCGCGACAAGTCGAAACCGGTCATCGTCTCATGATTCAGATCGGCACCGATGACAACCAACTGAGCTTTCCCGTCCGCCATTCTTTCCAGTAGTTCGGCCGACCCGGCGGCAGAAGCCTGGCAACCTCTTTCTCTCGTCAGCGTGGACGCCAACAGATCACTGCTCATCGAATCCCGCTCGACGATTACGACCCGGAAAGCCAATTCAGGATCATCGAGCCCTCTCAATTCGGTCTCGCGACTAGGCGGCTTCGAAATAACCCAATGACTGCCATCTCGGGACCGAAACGAGACCTTTTGCGTTTGTAGCGAATGCGTGTCCAAGGCAAAACCCCCACGTTTTCATGGTGTTGCACGGCTAATCGACGCACTACTCGATGCGGATAGCTTCACAGGCGTCGGACTGTCCAAAGGCGAGCGAAGTTCAATGAACGACAGCCGGCCTCAGCCGCACGATGTCAGTTTTTTGGGCCGGGTTCTCGGGAGAGGGGCAGTCGCATGCACCTAAGGGGAAGAGGAGCCCAGCATGAACTGCGTCTTCCCAATGTACAGGACTTTCGAAATTCCGCAAGAGTTATTTCCGGCCGCCCAGGTTGGGTATGTGGCCACTTAGCACGCTGGCCGAATCGCTTAGACCGAGCGTTTGTCAGCCGGTTTATCGCAATCGGTACTTGCTTGGGGGACTTGCCGAACTTGCGAACAGAAGCAACGAACAGGGTAGAGTTACAAATACCAACTAATCGATACATCAGCCCTCCGATGCATATCGCACCTCGCACTTGGGGGGGAGTGAGCGATGAAGCCCAGACGAGTAAGAGTCAACTGCGGGTCCGGTGAGGCTTACTAACCTAAGCACAAATTCGGGAAGAGATGTCGACTCTATGCCCTAGATTTCCTGTTAGCCAACCCGTGCTGGTTAGATCTACCTTCGATTTTATCAATCGGCAATACCACTAAAGTGTTAACCTAAAATCTTATTTGCATCGCGGGACCATTCGGACGAGGAGATCCGGGCCATCGTGGAGCTGTATCAGCCAGTGCTGACCAGCGCTGCGCTGATGGCGAAAGTCGATGCAGCCAGCAGGTCTCCCATTTGCTTTCTCGGCACTGATTTCAAAACCCTGCAAGTGTTCCTTCAAGGAGTCATACTTCCTTCTCTGGAAGATCTTCTCTGTCTGCGGCTCAATGAGGCCACTTTCCTGAGAATGAAGGCCTCAATGTTGCCCCAAACACCCCACAGAGATTTTCAAACCTTCGGCAACTTGTCGGACGACTGAAACCTTCATATTCTGGCGTCTCCATGCCTCACGAATCCTCTTTCGAACGCAGGACTGCGGTGAGATACAGATTGCGGCTGCCAGTTATCTTTCATTGGAATGATGGGACGGATCGCACCGGAGGTGGATTCACTTGCGACGTCGCGGTGGACGGTGCGCTCATTCTCAGCAGCAAGTGTCCTCCTGTCGGCGCCGATGTTCGAATTGAAGTCTTGGTTCCTTCACCTGGTCATTCCTCTGAGGAAATTCGAATCGAATGCATGGGGCAGGTGAATCGAGTATGGGAACAAGGTGGATCGGCATATTTCGGTGTCACGGGCCTGTTCAACGACGATCAACTTACACGCCATGTCATGGTCGCAACGCGGTTTGCGTTGCAATGACGGTCTTAACTCGCGTTTGACGTAACGAAGTCTGTGGTAATTAACATTGCCGTTCCTTGATTTGATTTTCCGCAAGATTTTCAATTTGAGCCATTCCCGGCTTCATCGATCGCAGGGATTGTCAGGGCCGGGTCTAAGTGGTGTGCCGCAGTCGAAAAGCAGCCCTGGGACTGAAAGGGCGAAGCTACGTCCGACCCACGCACCACACTCGTGGGCAAATGATGATCCTGAACGGAGAGCACGACCATGAACGACGAGATCGGGAACTATTCAAGTGGCTCGCAATGGTTTGCAGTATGGACTCGTTCGCGACAGGAAAAGAGTGCGGCCACGATGCTAGCAACACTGGGTGTCCCGCACTTTCTTCCGTTGAAATCCGAAGTCCACCAGTGGAGCGACCGTAAGCAGACTGTCGCTATGCCCCTCTTTAGCGGATATCTGTTTGTGCACATCAATCTCGCCAGAGACAGTCGCCTGAGGGTGCTCAATGCCGCAGGGATCGCCGGATTCGTTGGAAATCAACAGGGGCCCTCACCTATACCCGATCACGAAATCGAAGACATTCGCACCGTTCTTGAGGCGCGAGTTGAATGCACCGTAATTCCGCTGCTCAATGAGGGTGACCGCGTGCGCGTTTTGCGGGGACCACTCGCCGGCGTCGAAGGCAGGCTTATACGAAGCAATTCGTCGTCGCGCCTTTCAATCTCGATTGAAACGATTCACAAGTCGCTGATGGTCAATGTATCTCGGCAAGATGTCGAACGACTTGAGCATCGCTCCATGACGCAGCTTCCGCTTCAGGCTGCTCGAAGCTTTTCAGGCGTTGCAGCAAATAAGCTCATGTAATGTGCGAGGGGCGGCAAGCCCAAGTGCTTGGCGAGGCAATCGGAGTGGTTATTTCCTCAGCAATATGTGAGCCGCACTTCGCACCTCCAACGCCGCAGACTGGCGCCCCTCGGTTGCTCGACAGGCACCAGGCTTCAAACTTTCGCCGAGGGCGATAGAGCTGGCTTTGGAAATATTCTGCTCCTCGAAATCTCTTTACCCATCACATTGCAGGTCGAAGAGCCTTTTGCGGACATTCTGGCGAGCATTTCGCACGTGTGTCCCAACGGAAAAGTTTGGAGCGATCACACATGATCGAGTTGAGAGAGACCAGTGTTGCAATCCTGGGCGTTGCGATTAATAACGTGACAATGCAAGAGGTCCTGGATTCGGTGGAAACGGAGATCGCCGAAGGGGGATTTCATCAGATTGCGACTGCCAATGTTGATTTCCTCATCAATGCGGTCCACGATGAGGAATTGCGCGAGACTCTCGGGCGCTGCGATATCGTTCTCGCTGATGGGATGCCATTAGTGTGGGCATCTCGCTTATTAGGAACAAGGCTTAAGGAGCGGGTAGCGGGAGCCGATCTCGTGCCGCAACTGGCAAAGCTGTCGGCCGAACGCGGATATCGAATTTTCCTGTTGGGCGCAAGTGAGGAGAGTTCAGCCGGAACAGCCGATTGGATGAAGGAGAACTTCCCGGGCGCATCCATTGCCGGGCGATACTGTCCGAAGCATAGGCCACTTGAGGAAATGGACCACGAGAATATTCTGTCTCGCATCGAGGAGGCAAAACCGGATATCCTGCTGGTCGCGTTCGGAAATCCTAAGCAAGAAAAATGGATCGCCATGCATCGACACCGGTTAAAGGTTCCTGTCTGCATCGGAGTGGGCGGTTCATTTGACTTTTTAAGTGGCAGAGTGTCCCGCGCGCCCTTATGGATGCAGCGGTACTCGCTCGAATGGCTTCATCGGACCGTTCAAGACCCGTCACGGCTAGCGAGGCGATACGCCAGCAATATTGTGGGGCTCCTCAGGTATCTTCCGGTCCAAATTGTGACGATGGCAATGCAGACGAAGCGGCGCTCGCCGGTTCAAATCACAAATGAAACAGTTGGCGCGGCCAAAGTTCTTCGCATTGACGGCAATCTCACCGGCGCACAGTTGGCTCTATTTGAGACCGACTTGCGCAGCGCAATGGCTTCTGGCTCCCACGTTGTACTCGATATGAGCTCGACTGCCTACATTGGAGCAGACGCGCTGGGCACACTCATTCACCTTCTGACTGTTGCGCGTCGGTGGAAACGAGAACTCTGGCTCGCCGGCCTGCATCCGCTCCTGCTTCGCGTGGTCCGTACCGCAAGATTGGACCGCTCCATCCGCATGGCACCGCGAGTCTCAGAGGCGTTGCGGCGCATCGAGCCGGAACTGACGCCCGCCCAGCAATTCGGGAAAGACTGGCTATTCTGCCGTATTGGTGGCCGCTTGGTTCCGATACACACTCAGGAAATGCCAGATGTGTTCCGTCAGGTTCAGCTTATGGTGAAGCAGAGCGCGATAGATGAGTCGATTTCGATCGTGTCGGCGGAGAACCAGGATAACGATCGGCCGATTCGAGAGCTAATTGCGGCTGACGCTGGATGAGGTGGGACAAGTGAGCGGACCACGCCGCCTACTCCATTTACTGAGTTCCAACTACTTCGTGAAGCACCGAGTTGTAACCGGTGGATCCTGAGGATCCGAGACTTAATTATGTTTCTGTCTCAATTGCTTAATCTCATCGGGATCGTAGTCGTGCTGTTGACTCTGCCGTTGCTGGTGGAAATCTTTATCTTGTCTGTGGCAGCTCTCTTGCCCGCTGGTGGTGCACGGGATGAAGACGGCAGGTCCGGGTTGGCGCCGCTCACAGTTCTCATTCCCGCACACAATGAAGCGGCGCTCATCGGTCGCTGCGTCCGCAGCGTGTTGAACTCCGCCGGCTCAGGCACTGATGTGCTGGTCGTCGCGCATAACTGCACCGACGCAACAGCTGAGAAAGCTAAGGCCGCCGGCGCACATGTGCTGGTGCTGAACGATGCGGAGCAGGCAGGTAAGGGTTGCGCGCTCAACCATGGGTTTGCAGCGATCTTGTCCGGCCCTTCACATGGTGTACTGGTGATCGATGCTGATTCAGTCATCGATTGTGGCCTGATAAAAGGAGTGCGACGCCGTTTGTTTGCCGGCGTGGGCGCGATGCAATGCCGATACGAGCTCTCAAGCATTCGAGAACGTCCAGGCTCTGGGCTGACGAGCCTTGCCATTCACGCATTCAATGTAATTCGGCCTCGCGGCCGAGCGCGCCTCGGCCTTTCTGTAGGCATCCTTGGGAACGGTTTCGCTCTTCACCGGGAAGTGCTGAAGCGCGTTCCCTACAACGCTCACTCCATCGTCGAAGACCTGGAGTATCATCTGGCACTGGTGCGAGCGGGCATTCGTGTGGAGTTCATTGACACAGTCGTCGTTCATGGGGAAATGCCGGTCACTTCAAAAAGTGCAAAAGCGCAACGCGCTCGTTGGGAAGGAGGCCGCCTGCGCGTCATGAAACAATGGGCCCCAAGGCTACTGGCCGACGTCGTCAGAGGGCGAGTCCGGCTTATGGAGCCGCTTTTCGACCTGCTGGCGCTCCCGATATCCGCGGGAGTGACTCTCCTAATCGCCGCGGCCTGCATGCCCGTTGCCTGGCTCAGGCTTTATGTGCTGGGAGCGTTTGTGGTACTGCTTCTTCATCTGACGGCTGCTGCTGTTAGCGGTCCTGGTCTTTGGGGAACTATGAAGGCCCTATCGAGCGCTCCGGGTTACATTCTCTGGAAACTGTGGATTTTTCCGGAGATATGGCGCGCTTCTCGAGCAAATGCGGCATGGGTGCGCACAGACCGGGAACTTCCCGCGGATGGTCGATAAACCGACGGGCGATGCAGGGGCCATCTTTGCTGTCAGAAGCGCTATTCTCGCGGTTAAGCACACTACCCGGTATCCGAACCGGCCACGCTACGCAAATGAAGAGGATTTCGCTGTGAGCCTTTCAATCGCTCGATATACTCTGACCATCTGTAGCTCTGCGATCATTGTGACCAACATAGCTTGTATACGGACTGCAGAGGCCAAGCAAGCCGGTAACACCCAGGAGACCGTTGATGCTGTGCAGCAAGTGAACCAGGCGCACGCTTCTAGCCCGGATGACCCGGCAGACCCCAAACTGAAACTGAGCCCCCTCGAGGCCTTGCGCAGGTTCGAGCCAGCGAAAGACGAAGAATACACTCTTGGTCCCGGCGATGAGATTTCTATTCAATATCCAGGAAGGCCTGAGTTGGCTAGCAAGGATGTGATCGGTCCGGATGGCCGCATCACACTTCCGATCGCGGGGCCAATCCGAAGTCGCCAACCTTACCCGCGAACAGGCCGGGCAGAAGATCGGCGTTGCGCTATCGGCCTACTACACTAATTTGACGGCAACTGTCGAGGTGATGAAATACGGCTCGAATCACGTGACTCTGCTGGGGGATGTAAAAAACCCCGGACTTATCAATTTCGACCAGACACCTACTCTGCTGGAGGTGCTTTCCAAGGGAGGCATAGTAGCTCGCCCTGATGGAAACCTTCCCGAACAGTGTGTGATCTACCGGGGAGAACAGGTGCTCTGGGTCGATTTGCAGGAACTATTGAGCAACGGCAGCCCACTCGCGGACCTGCGTCTTCGCCGCAACGATATAATTTTCGTGCCTTCGATATCCGCGAGATCGGTCACCGTAATGGGACAGGTGCAGCATCCGGGCGAGATTGTGCTGAAGCACAACTCGACCCTTACTTCCATCCTCGGTGACGCCGGGGGCGTGAGCGACGCGGCTGGCAGTAATCCGGAGCTCCAGATCGTGCACCGTTCAAACGGGGGCAGGACTCAGTACGTTCGTTTCAAAGACCTGCTAAAACCTACGGGGGGCATGGAAATCTCGCTTTATCCCGGCGATGTCATCTATGTACCAAAGAGCGGAATCTCCAAGGTGGGATTCGTGATGCAACAACTAGCGCCGTTTCTGAGCTTGGGCAGTTTCGCCGCGATTGCTGCTCACTAATTTTGAAAGGTCGGTCATGACCATTTCACGGCCTGGCAACGCAATTACCGGAAGCTCCGATAACTCGCGGACATCCGCACCGCGCGGGACCGGAACAGCCCCTTTCGGGCAACTTTCGCTTGTCAACGTGGTCGGCAGTCTCAAGCGGCATTGGTTGATTTCCCTGGCCGTGTTTCTGGTACTTCTTGCCTGCGGCGGATTCGTCCTCTGGAAAAAGGCTAAGCCCGCTTACGAGGCTCACAGCATAGTCTATGTTTCGCCAAAGTTTCCGAAGATTCTGGCAAACGACAACGAGGTCGACCTCCCTTATGATTCCTACTTCGCAGATCAGATTGAAGAAGCCACTCGGTACGACATCATCGACGATGCGATAACAAAGCTTCCATATGCGGTGCGCGACCGTAGCGGTCCCGCCCTACCCCATGAAATTCAGGTTCTGCAGCGTCTGCTCGAAGTGAAGAGAATCGGTTCCAGCTATGAGATGTCCATCGGGCTAACTGGTCCTTCACCGGCCGGGCTGGCCGAGATTGTGAATTCGGTCACCGACACGTACGTAGACAAGGCAAAAAACGAAGAGTTCTACGGACTCGACGCTCGGTTGGCTACGCTCCACCAGGAACAGGACCGATTGCAGAAGCAAATGAACGACCGCCTGGCAGAGCAGGCACAACTCATGCAGCAACTTGGCGTGGCCACAATTTCTTCGAAAGAAGGCGCGACAAACCCCTATGACTCAACGTCGCAGACCGTGCGCGCGCAATTAGCAGTGGCGCGCCTGGACCGCGAAGCAGCCGAGGCTCGATATGCAGCGGTGTTGAACGGGGATGGATCGGGAGGATCGACCGCTCTTGACGCTGCCGCAGATAGGGCGTTCGCTGCTGACTCCAGCTTATCGGTAATGCGGAGCAATTTGAACAGTCGCCGGGCCACGCTCGTACAAGAAATGAACGGCTTGCGCCCTGATCATCCGATCTACCGGAAAGACAAAGAGGAAATCGCTTCGATCGACGGTCAGATTAACGACCTCAGACTCAAAGCCTCTCAACACCTCCAGGAACAGCTGCGCCAGGACGTGACGCGTACGCGCATGGTTGAACTCCAGCTGATCAGGGAACTGGGAGAGCAAACGCATGCGGCCACCACGGCTGCGCCGAAATTTCAGCGCGCCGCGGAGCTTGGGCCGGAGATCGAAAGTCTGCAGAAAGCGTATGACGCAGTCGACGACCGCATACGCGAGCTCGAGTTGGAAAGCAACTCACCTGGATCGATCCATGTATCCACCAGGGCGCTAACCCCGCTGGGCCCGGAGAAGAGTAAATTTCGATTCTTCCTGCTCGCGCTGGTTCTCATGAGTTTGACATGCGCCATTGCGACTCCGGTTGGGATCGATCAGCTGGACAGCAGAATCTACACGCCTCTGGATATCGAGAGAGTGATAGGCTTCCATCCGCTCGGTGTCCTGGTTGATGACGACGAGTTTCTCCAGGAGATCTCCGACGAGTACTATTTTCGATTGGCTGCGGGTGTCGATCACGCGGTCCGCAACTCAGGAGTCCATACCTTTCTGTTTACATCTCCGACGCACGGCGGCGGAACGACGAGCGTGGTCGGAAGACTGAACGAAGAACTTCGTTGTCTCAATCTCAGGACCCTGACAATCACCGCGTCGGGATCTGGTGACTTGGATTTTTCACGGAGCGACGTTCCTTCGCGGTCCAGTCGTCTCCTCGAGCGCCGAAACAAGACCGATGAAATCCAATCCTCCCCGCTAACGCCATTGGTCATTTACGATTTCGTGGGAGACGCCAAACGGCGGGAGCAATCCGCTCCTGATCAAGTTGTGCGAACTCTAAATCAGGCCCGCGAGCTTTGCGACGTGGTTCTCATCGATGCAAAGCCGTTGCCTATTTCCGCCCAGACTGAATATTTAGCGCGGCTGGCCGACGCAACAGTCCTCGTGGTTCCGGCCGGCGCGACTAACAAGCAAGAGTTGGAACGCGCAGCGCGACTCCTCGAGCGACTCGAAGTCCCGGGGGTTGCGGTGATTCTTAATAAGATCAGTCTGGATCGCGCGGACGACGCCATGAAAAAAGAGTTCAGCCGATACGAGCAATCCCTTCGGAAACACCGCTCTGCGGCAAACGGCACCGCGGGGCAAGGTGAGACTAAAGTTTGAGGCGAGGAACATTGATTTGCCCGTCTCGCTTTGAATCGCCCGTAACTTCTTGACGGTCGCTTCACTCGCAGAAGTTGCACACTGGTCTCAATTCTCGGATTGGGATGCGAGGTGAAGAACAACCATCGGACGTATCTCTTCGACCCAAATTCCTTCGAACATTTGCAAGAAGGCAGACTGACACATGAAATTGAAATATCTGAGAGTGTATGTGTTCTTTGCACTTAAGCAGCCATTCGCGGAATGGAGCAGAAAAAGGCGCATGCGATCCTATGCGGCGTTGATGGGCATACGGAAAGACATGTCCATAATTGATTTGGGCGGAACTCCTATGATTTGGGAAAGCGTGTCTCAATGTCTTAGTCTGACGATCCTCAATCTTCCGGGCTGTTTCAACGGCAAGGCTTCGTCGCACCACAAAACTAGGTATGTTGAAGGAGACGCCTGCCAAGTGCATGAATTCCCAGAGCGCTCTTTCGACTCGGTATTCAGCAATAGCGTCATCGAACATGTCGGACCAGCCGCTAAACAGGCAGCATTCGCGAAGGAGGTTCGTCGTCTGGGCAGATCATATTGGGTCCAGACGCCTTCCAAGTGGTTTCCGATTGAAGCACATTGCGGAATGCCGTTCTGGTGGTTTTATCCCGCTCGGCTTCGTCGTCACATAATTGAGCGTTGGCGAAAGAAGCTTCCGGCATGGACTACGATGGTCGAAGAGACAACAGTACTTACGAAGACCGAAATGCAGCATCTCTTCCCAGAAGCAACAATACTCACTGAGACAACGCTTGGCATCCCAAAATCTTACATCGCATATTTCAATGGAAATTGATCGGCTTCCGAGTTGCAACCAGCAGAACACAAACCCTACAACGAACGAGTGAGTCGAGGTTTGCCGCTGTCGGTATTTGCTCTTTTGTTAATGTTTGATGTTCACCTGTCGGCCCAATCAGCGATATCTCGTCGCCATGTTCAGAATTTCCCGAAATATCAGGGACGCTGCAGATGTCCATCCTTATGCGTGAAATTGAAAGTCCGCCACTGCAGCTTTCTGACGCTCCTCCAATTGAGTGCGGCCTCGATGGCCCTCATGCTCTTGCCGATGATGGCAAGACCGCGCAGCTTGAGCTCGATAAACCGCGCCCGTTCCATAGGTGGCTATTTACCCTCGTACGGCAGAAGAGATCTTGGTCGCCCAGCGTAGTTCTTGGCGAAGTCTGGCGGGTGCTCGTCAACTTCGGCAGGCACCGAGAGATACTTACGATTCTAAAACTTCAGCCATTCGATGAAATCGCACAGGACAGCCCCGGATTCGCTTTTAAATATGCCACCCCAAACTACCTTGCCAGGGGCTTCACACTATCCGAACGCGTGTCCTGCTTTCTGCATCACTACAGGCGTTTGCATTCCACGTTCTCGGAGGGCGCTCTGCGCCAGATTTTGTTCGAAGAACTTACGATCCATAGAATGTCGAATGGGGCCAACTCTTTCGCCATTACGATCGGTTCACCCGATCCAAACAGTCACCTGGAAGGAGAACTGTGTCTCAATCTGCGGCTCAATGGTAAGAACATTTTTGGCCTTTCCTTTACCGTCGTCCCAGGATGGGTGGTTCGATCGGACGCTGCGGAGATTCTATTGGTTACCCGCCTTCAGGGCGCGGTTGGATGCACGTCAGAGATTAAACTTGCATGTAGAGTCGTCTACTACTTTTCTCCCCGGGGGGTGCTTCTAGCTGCGCTGGAAGGCATCGCAGACGCTCTAGCAATCGGTCACATAGAAGCAATTTCCGCGAAAATGCAACGGGCATATACAGAAGATCGGTCTGACATCTTTAAGAACGGCTATGACGATTTCTTCGAAACAACCGGGATGAGCAAAACCCCAGCCGGCTTTTATTCAAGTCCTGTCCCAATTGAGGGAAAACCGCTCGAATTTTTTAAGGGAAGTGCCAAGTGGCGAGCAAAGAAAAGGCGGTTGATGGTACAGCATATTCAGTCGGCCTGTTCTAGCTGCTTGCGAGCAGTCAACTGAGCGAGTCGCTTGCTCTTTAACGCCGCATCTTCGCCCCCCCACTCCGGACTCTTGGAGTTGCATCCTAGCGTGGCCCGCCACACAAAAGATCATTCAGTCGTCGCGCCGATTTTTTCGGCCATTTCGGCCGGGTGCGGCCCAGAGATCGTATCTGGTTCTTCTCGTCCACTGAGAAACCAGCGCATGTTCGGATGGGATTCAGATAAAGCATTTTGGCCGCGCGGCCAATGCGTGGCTACGGCAGAGTAGCCTTGCGATTCCATTTCATTGTCTCCCCATGGAGATTTACCGCTCAGGTCAGTCTCCAAATCCTATCCCGAAATCTTGAGTGAGTGAGGTCTGCGAAAGGTTTATGGCGACATCAGAATTCCGGCACCGAGTTTCATTTGCTGCGACTTCTTCGCCTGAATTCAAGGGAGGAGCGGCAGCACGTCCGACGCGCAGGGAACTCAGCACGGTCAAGCTATGGATGGTTCTGGATGGAGTCACTGTCCTTGGGGCTGCCGTACTCGCGACGCTGTACGAATTGCATACCGGGCCCGTGGCCGGAGCCATTGGATTCTGGCACGGTACGCTCTTTAACGGCCGATCGACCAGCATCCTCTTCGCTCTTCTCTGCGGATTTACGATTTCGCTCATGATTACCAGCCGGCGTTTGCATCTGTACGTGCCAACGCGTCTGACCAGCTTTCTGCATGAGCAACGGCTGAGTGTGCAGGCCTGTCTCACCTCCGGTCTTCTGTTGACCGGCACACTCTATCTGATTCATGCGACGGATATCCCCCGAAGCATCGTGCTCATCACAGTGGTGTTGGTGACGATCACGCTCAGCCTGCGCCGGCTGGTTTATCGCGTACTGATCAATCGGCGCTTCGAACGGGGCGTTGGCACCCGAAACGTAGTCATTGTTGGCACCGGGCCTGAAGCGCAGGCACTCCGTCACTATTTAAGGAGCTTCGGACATCTTGGTTACAACTTCAAAGGCTTCATCGAGTCCCCTGGCCCCAATTCCGATTGCGGCGCGAGATCTGACGATGTTGTGGGGACCTTGGACACGATGTTCCAATATGCGCGCAAGCAATTTGTCGATGAGATCTTCTTCACCACTCCCTGCGATCGAGAGATTGTACTTGACGTTTTGGCGCAGGCTCGAACGCAAGGAGTGGACCTTACCGTGGTGCTCGACCTGTACAACGGTCTTCCCAGCAATCCTATCGAGTACATTGGGCAATTTCCGACGATTCCGTTGCACTGGCGCCGCGTGCCCGAACTCGCGCTCTTGTTGAAGCGAATGGTCGACGTCGTGCTCTCCAGCGTGATATTGATTCTCATTTCGCCGCTTCTTTTGGCCATCGCCGTCGCAATCAAGCTGGACTCACGCGGTCCGATTTTCTACTTTTCGGAGCGGATCGGCAAGAAGGGCCGCGTGTTCCGATGCACTAAGTTCCGCACCATGGTCCGCGACGCGGAGAAGCGCCGCTCCGACGTGATGCACCTGAATGAGCGCGACGGGATACTGTTCAAGCTGTCTAACGATCCCCGCATCACCAGGCTCGGCCGTTTCCTGCGCAAGTATTCGCTGGATGAACTGCCTCAGTTCTTCAATGTACTCCGTGGCGACATGAGTATTGTGGGTCCCCGTCCGCCCATCGGAAGCGAAGTGCGGGAGTACCGACTAAGCGACTTGCGCCGTCTCGACGTGACTCCGGGCATCACTGGCCTTTGGCAGGTTAAGGCTCGGCAGGATCCCTCGTTCGACAACTATATCTCCATGGATGTGGCATACATCGACAACTGGAGTGTCTGGCTGGATTTGAAAATCATTCTACGAACGATCGCTGTGGTCTTTGCGGGAACCGGATCCTAAGGGAATCTCTGAGCAAGCCTGTATTCGGATTCTTGCCAAGCCTTCCCGCCGGTTCCGTAATCAAGCAGTTTTCCCCAGGTCACATTAATCAGGTGTAACGCAAAGTTTGCGTCTTTGCGCGGGAAAGACGCACGTGCCCGCGTCTCTCATCAAATTCAATCGTTCAGAAAGGTGGAAACCAATGAGCACAACACTACTCGCTCCTCAGTTGCAGGATGGATCAGACGGAGCGTCGATCCAACAGCAGGTCGCGACCATGATCGACGACCTAATCGCGCAACTTCCCAACCCTGAGCGTTTGACCGACGACGAACGTCGCGGGATCATCGCAAGGTACACGGCGGTTCTGGAGGGCAATTTCATTTATTGGATGACGGCGACTTATCTCGCCACTCATTCAGAGGAGGCGCGGCCAATTCTAATCGACAACCTGTTGGAGGAAGTTCGCGACAGTCATCCTGTGATGCTGCGCAAGTTCACGATCGCAGCAAACGCATTTCCAACAACTGCGGACGTGCTCGCCGTGCACGAGAGTATGACGAAGGTCCGCTTGTTCCTGGGAAGGTTGCAGGGTGTGCAATCCCTTCTAACCATGGCCTACTTTGAGGGTCTCATTCAGAAGTTCATGCCGTTCTTGGCCGCGCTTGCAGCCGCGCGGGGCTCTGTTGAGATGGAGTACACGGACGTGCACGGTGTCTGCGATATCGCACATTCAGAAGGACTCTTTCACGCGGTTTTATTGGAGCAGTCGCTCAATCCTATTAGTACGGAGGCAAATCTCTTCGAAGGCGTCCAACTCCTTCGCGACGTCTTCGACAACATCCTGCAGGATCCGGCGGCTAAGCTCGCGGCATAGTTCAACGAATAAGGGATCGCCAAATGCTCGGCCAATTTGAATCCAGCAAGCGTCTTCCAGAGCATGCAGCATATTTCGAGGTGCCTGGTGCGCACCTCTACACGGTGTTGCACGAGGTGAAGGATCCGATCGCGAGGGTCTTGCTTGTCGGCCCCTTCGCCTCACAGCGACATAACTCTTACCTTCCTTGGGTCCGCTGGGCGCGCTATCTGGCGGCCAATAAGATTGAAGTTCTTCGATACGACTACCGTGGCATCGGAGAGAGCACCGGTGTTTTCGATGACATGACCTTCGAGGATTGGAGCGCGGATGTCCGACTTCTTTCCAGTTGGCTTGAAGCCCGCGAGCCCTATGCGCCCCTCTTGCTGCACGGACTGGAACTCGGCGCAGTCCTTGCCGGCAGAGCATTTCATGCCGGTATTGCCAACGGGTTGTTGCTATGGTCCGCGTCGGCCAATGCGAACAAGGCACTCCGCTTGACGCTGATGCGCTGGGTCAGCCTCGAGCAGATCTTCAAGCGCGCCGATGAGCGCAGAACCACATCAGACTATATTCGGGATCTCGAGCAGGGCTCACCTCAAGAAGTGGAGGGATATCTCTGGTCAACGAGACTTTGGCAGGAATCGTTCCAGCTTGCGCTGCCTGCTGGTCTGGCGACCGAAGAGGAGGCCGCTTCGGAGTATCAGAGACCGGTCAGATTAGTTAAACTCGCCAAAGAAGCCGTCCCTCTGGCCAACGGAGGGACCCCGGCGCATGACGAATTCAAAGATTTCAACTGGTTGTTTGCGCCGAACATGGAGTGGATCGTCGCGAACATCTCGGCTCGCTGACAAGGAAGTCTCCTATGCTTCAGGCCATTAAGACCCGCGAATTAATTGCCTTGGACGGCCTCGGAGTTCTTGTTCAGGGTACATTTCATCGTCCTCCGGAGCGCTCCGACGGTTCGCGAACCGTCGCGAACGAGACGGTACGACCCGGCATTTTTTTCCTGAACTCTCTTTCCCTGCCGAGGGCGGCGACTGGAGATTCGGCGGTCTATTGGGCTGATTCGTGCGCGGAGTCGGGCTATCCGTCGTTCCGCTTCGATCTTCCGGGTCTGGGAGACTCCGCCGGAGACATTTCCACCGATCTGCTCGACTTCATCAACGCTGGGGGTTACGCGTCCATAGCGGCAGCAAAGGTAAAAGAACTGGTGGATCGCATCGGACTCTCCGGTGTGGTAATCATCGGGCACTGTGCAGGCGCGGCGACAGCCATCTATGCGGCAGCGGCCAGCAGAGAATGTAAGGGTCTGATTTTGATGGATCCATACTTTCATCTGCCGCAAATGATTAGACCAACGGTGCGCCGCAAGTTGAGCGAATGGGCGCGGAGCAGCGGAATTGGAGAGGCCGCGAGTGACATTTACGATCGTTGGAGCGATTTGCTTCTGCGTTTCCGCGGAGAAAGGCCTCCGGAAAACGCGAATCTCCGGCTTCTGACTTGCTGGAAACAAGTGGCGACAACTGGTATGCCAATCCTCCTGCTCAAGGCGCCAGGATTGAAGGCCGCCGGTACGAAGCCTCGGTCCGGCCAGTTTGATTACCTGAAACATGTCATGAAGTTGGCCGGAGACAAGAGCCGGGTAACGATCGAGCTGATTGAGGGAACCGATCATTCTTTCGCGAACCGCGCGGGCCGAGCGGCCGTTCGGAAGCAAATCGGGAACTGGCTGAAGAGGTATTTCCCATTGGCTGGTTCGGAAGAGAGCGCACATGGCGCTAGTCCGCCACCGCGCACACGCATCGATCAGAGCGAATGCGTGAAACCCCAAAGAGTTTCGGCACATGTCGGTTGCGCCGCGGAAGGTGGATAATTCTGGCAATGGACGTAAGATCGGAAGTGATCGCCCAATTCAAGCGAGTCGCACAGGAACAAGACAAGCGACTTACACCTTTGACAGATAATCTTGTTCTGCTCGACTCCGGCCTCGACTCGCTAAGCTTCGCTATCGTCGTCACGAGGCTTGAGATCTCTCTGGGAGTGGACCCCTTCAGCACAGACGAAGACGCCCGCTTTCCGGTGACCTTTGGCGAATTTATCGAGTTCTACGAAAATGCAGCGAAATAGCCTGACTTCCCTACGCAACTCGATTGTTGCCGCCGGTAACTTGTCCGCCCGCCTTGTCGGGGGCGCTGAAACAAGTGCAAGTTGGAGCGAGTTAGCTGAGGGAGATGTTCTTAGCGAACCTTCAGTCGAAGTGAGCGGGCGTTCCGTGGTCCTGGCAACAATCGACCAGTTCCTGGCTGCGGCGGCACTGATTCAGTTCGACGGAGTTGCTCGCCGGATCGTTCTCTGTCCTCCCGATCTGTCGCGAGACAATCTCTTGTTCGTCGCGGACTGCGCTGGGGCAGACGTGATCGTAACCGATCAGCCCGCACTCGAATCAGTTGATCCGCGCGTTAAATGCATCGTTCCTCGCACACAGAAGGCACCTGCGGAAGTATCAGTTTGTGCGGGCAGATCCGAAGCTCACAAATCGAGACTGAATGGATTCTGCTCACATCCGGCACAACGGGACGTCCGAAGTTGGTCGTACATACCCTCGCGAGCCTGACCGGCGCTATTGGGCGTGCTGATTCCCCAACCTCCGTCGTATGGAGCACGTTTTACGATATTCGCCGGTATGGAGGATTGCAGATATTTCTTCGCGCCGCGCTCGCGGGTACTTCGCTGGTGCTCAAGAGCGTGCACGAGCCGACGGCTGACTTTCTTGCTCGGGCCGGCGCAGCCGGAGTGACACATATCTCAGGAACGCCCTCTCAATGGCGTCACGCGTTGATGAGCCCCTCGGCATGTTGCATCGCGCCCGAGTATGTTCGCTTGTCGGGTGAGATCGCTGACCAAGCCATCCTGAACCAACTCCGGGAGCAATATCCCCACGCAAGAATTTCCCATGCCTTCGCCTCGACGGAAGCGGGTGTCGCCTTCGATGTAAAGGATGGGTTGATGGGCTTCTCCTCCGATGCGCTTGGACACTCGCCTGAAGTCGAAATGAAAGTGGAAGGTCACACGCTCAGGGTGCGTTCGAATCGTACTGCGTCCTGCTACCTGAACAAAGACAGCCGTCTTTTGAAAGACGCTGAAGGTTTTGTTGACACCGGCGACACGCTTGAATTGCGGGATGACCGCTATTACTTCGTTGGGCGACAAGATGGCACAGTCAATGTCGGAGGTTTGAAAGTGCATCCCGAGGAAGTTGAGGCGGTGCTCAATCGCCATCCTGAGGTCAGCGTATCGCTCGTCAGGACCAGAAAAAGCCGCATTACAGGCGCGCTCGTCGTCGCAGACGTGGTACTAAGGACGACCACACAACGACGCGACAGCGACGCAGACGCGCTCCAGAGCGACATACTGCAGTTTTGCCGTAGCGAGCTTGCACGCCATAAGGTCCCCGTCGCAATCAATTTCGTTTCCGCGCTGACTGTGGCCGAAAGCGGAAAGCTGGTCCGTCCACTTGCGTAACGTGATCGTGACGGGCGGGAGCCGCGGGCTGGGTCTGGGCATCGCCCGCCGGCTGTCGGAGTCGGGTTTCCGCGCAATCGCGATCGCGCGCAAAGAGACCGACGAGTTCGTTCGAGCGAAGCAGGAAGCGGAAGCGGCCCGCCCGGGATCGCTGCATTTCGCGGCTTTCGATCTGGCAGAGATGGACGGCATACCGGATTTGGTGAAGAAACTTCGCAAGGACTTCGGCACGCTCTACGGTTTGGTGAACAACGCGGGCATGAGCGCAGATGGCGCTTTGGCTCTTACATCGACCCAGAAAATCGAGCAGGTCGTGCGGTTGAACACGATCTCACCGATGGTGCTCAGCAAGTACGTAGTCCGCCTCATGATGGCCGATGGAGGTGGACGGATCGTCAACATATCGTCCGTCACCGCATTCACCGGCTACAGCGGACTTTCGGTGTACGCCGCAACTAAAGCATCGCTAATCGGGTTCACGCGGTCGCTCGCCAGGGAGGTTGGCCGCATGGGTGTGAATGTGAATGCGGTCGCTCCAGGCTTCGTGGACACCAGCATGACCGAGGGAATGACGGCCGAGCAGCGGCAACAGATCGAACGCCGCAGTGCACTTAAGCGATTGGTGAACATTGACGATGTCGCCGATGCGGTTGAATTCCTCCTCGGCGATCGGTCGAAAAACATTACCGGAACGGTGCTTACCGTCGATGCGGGAAACACGGCATGAGCGCGACGCGGAACGAGAACGCAGCCCAATCCAACGGTTCGGCCGCGAGAGCGTGGCTCCGGGCACTGGAACTCACCGCGCCCATCGCTAAACATCCAGATCGCATTTTGCCGGTCGTAATAGAAGAAGCCGCCGCGCGATTTGGCGAAGCCCCTGCGCTTTTATCGGACCGGGGAGACCTCTCATACCGGGCGCTTGCCGGACGGGCGAATCAATATGCGCGATGGGCGCTTGACCAGGGCCTTGCAAAGGGAGACGTCGTCGGCCTGCTGATGTCCAATCGGCCCGAGTACATGGCGATATGGCTTGGCATCACCAGCGTCGGTGTCGTCGTCTCACTGCTGAACACCAATTTGGAAGGTCCCTCGCTTGCCCACTGCATACGCGCGGTGTCACCCAAACGCATCATCGTGGCAACTGAGTTGGTCGACACGTTGACGGCGGCGCTGTCGCAGACTGAGCTATCAGCGGTCTGGACCTATTGCACCGAAAACGCGCTGTTTCCAAGAATCGATCTCGAAATCGCGTGCCTTTCCGGCGAGCCACTGAGCCAAAAAGAACGACGCGGCACCGGCATCAACGACCTGGCGCTGCACATCTATACCTCCGGCACAACCGGCCTCCCCAAGGCCGCCAATGTAAGCCACGCCCGCGTCATGCAATGGAGCCACTGGTTCGCGGGCATGATGGAAGTTCTACCGGCAGACCGGATGTACAACTGCCTGCCGATGTATCACAGCGTCGGAGGAGTGCAGGCACCGGGTGCGGTACTCGTCGCCGGCGGTGCTGTCGTGATTCGCGAAAAGTTTTCGGCAAGCCGGTTCTGGAACGACATCGTACGCTGGGACTGTACTCTGTTTCAGTACATTGGAGAGCTCTGCCGCTATCTGCTCCATGCTGCGCCTTCGCCGAGCGAAGCCAATCATCAGATCAGGCTTGCATGCGGAAACGGATTGGCGCCGGAAGTTTGGGATGCATTTAAGGACCGCTTCCGCATCCCTCGAATTCTCGAATTCTATGCTGCGACCGAAGGAAGCGTCTCCTTGTTCAACGTACAGGGAAAACGTGGAGCGATCGGCCACATTCCGCCTTATCTTGCACATCGATTCTCGCCGGTCCTTGTCGTGCCCAATGTGGAGACGGGCGAGCCGGCCCGCAACGAGAGTGGCTTCTGCATTCGATGCGCGGCGAACCAGACCGGCGAGGCGATTAGCAAAGTCGCAAGCGATGCCTCGAATATCGGCAGCCGCTTCGAGGGCTACACGAATAAAGACGCTTCGGACAAAAAGATACTCCGCGACGTATTCGAGACTGGTGACGCCTGGATCCGTACCGGCGACCTGATGCGAAAGGACGAAAAGGGCTACTTCTACTTCGTCGATCGCATCGGCGACACTTTTCGCCGGAAGGGCGAGAATGTTGCGACATCCGAAGTCTCAGAAGCGATCTGCACATTTCCAGGAGTCAAGCACGCCAATGTCTACGGCGTCGCGGTTCCGGGTACGGAAGGCCGTGTCGGCATGGCAGCCCTGGTTGCCGAGAAGGAGCTGGATCTGGATGGTTTTCACAAGTACCTAGCGAACCGTCTTCCACCCTACGCACGACCTTTGTTCCTGCGGATTCGCGGCGCGGTCAATTTGACCGGCACCTTCAAGTACTCGAAGACCGATCTGGTCAGCCAGGGATACGACCCGGTCATGAGCCAGGACACGCTCTACTTCGATCATCCTGAATCGGGCAGGTTCGTCCAGTTGGACAAGCAACTCTACGATCGCATTCAGTGCGGCGGAATTCGATTGTAGCTTTCACTCGACCTAACACCCACGCGAAATGAAGTCTCACCGCGCACGATGGAAGGATGCAGGTGCTCTTCGATCAACTCAGAGATGAGTTCGCGGCACTCGAGTCGGAGATCGCCGATGGACCCATCGTTCCGGATGTTACTGCTGAACAGATTCGCGCTTACCTTTCATCGCGCTACGACTTCAAGCGGACATTACCCATTGATGAAGTCATCGCCGACGTGGAAGAGATGCTGCGAAACTGGCAGGTGCAGGTAACTCATCCGCGCTACTTCGGTCTCTTCAACCCGAGCGTGACCCTGGCCTCCGTCGTGGCGGATACGCTGGTCGCAATGTACAACCCGCAGCTGGCCAACTGGCGCACTTCGCCGGCGGCAAACGAGATTGAGCGTCACACGCTTCGTTGGTTTGCCAGGAAGTTTGGACTACCCGAAGACTCTATCGCGACGTTCACCTCAGGCGGGACGGAGGCAAATCTTTCTGCCGTCGTTGTCGCGTTGACCCATTCCTTTCCCGATTACGGCGAATACGGTATTCGACGCCTCGCGGGAGAGCCGACAATCTATCTGACCGAGGAGGCTCATCACGGCTTCAACAAGATCGCGCACATGGCGGGTCTTGGAAGGCGAGGCCTACGAGAAGTTGCGACGGATGGCGACCTGAAGATGAATGTCGATGATCTGAGGCGGCGTGTGGGCGAGGATCGCAAGAATGGATTTTTGCCCTTTATGGTGATTGGGACCGGGGGCACAACGGCAGCCGGCGTAATCGATCCTCTGCCGGAGATCGGACGCTTCTGCCAGGAGGCGGGACTGTGGTTTCATGCCGACGCCGCGTGGGGCGGAGCCGCCGTTGTTTCGCCGAATCTGCGGCATTATTTGGCTGGCACCGAGAGCGCGGACTCGATCACGTGCGACGCACACAAGTGGCTATCTGTTCCTATGGGATGCGGAATGTTCTTTTGCCGGCATCGTGAGAGCGTCGCCCAGGCCTTCCGTTCCGATGTAACTTACATGCCCGGCAGGACCGCTGGACAGGTAATAGATGCCTCCGTGACTTTCGACCCGCTCACGCACTCAGCCCAATGGTCACGGCGGTTCATCGGGCTCAAGCTGTTCATGGCCCTGGCCGAGCGTGGCGAGACGGGCCTGGCCGCCATGCTTGAGCACCAGACGCGCATGGGGAATGTATTGCGACAGGCGCTGAAGGCTAGCGGATGGAACGTCGTCAATACCACGCCGCTGCCGGTTGTGTGTTTCACTCGCGACGGCTTAGTCCCAACTGCATTGCTGGCAGCTCTTCGAGAGCGCCGGATCGCGTGGATGTCTGAGGCAAAGCTTGGCGGTGTTTCCGTGATTCGCGCATGCATCACCAGCTTCAGGACTACCGAACAGGATATCGAGTGGGTAGTGGATGAAATGAACGGTCTGGCATCGGATATGGCGTTGGGAAGGACGGAGCATCCCGAGCCACTCGCTGCGGGGAAGAGAAATCGTTAAGGGGCGGCCGGGAGATGAAACGAGAGACGATCGCAATACACGGGGGCTACGACGTCGAACCAACGACGAAAGCGGTGGCCGTGCCGATCTACCAGACGGTCGCTTATGCATTTGATAGCGCGGACCACGCCGCAGCGCTCTTCAACCTTGAGGCCGAGGGTTTCCGCTATACACGCATTCAGAATCCGACCACCGCGGTGCTCGAGCGCCGCGTTGCAGCTCTCGAAGGCGGGCTGGAAGCGCTATGCGTGAGCAGCGGTCAGGCGGCGGTCAACTATGCGGTTCTGAATGTTACTGAGTTAGGCTGCAACATCGTTTCTGTCCCGCAGCTTTACGGCACCACATATACGCTTTTCGCGCACATCTTGCCGGCCCAGGGCGTCGCTGTCCGCTTCGCGGAGTCGGACCACCCGGATGCAATCGCCAAGCTGATCGATGACAATACCCGAGCGGTCTACTGCGAAAGCGTCGGCAACCCGGCGGGGAACATTTGTGATCTTGAAGGGCTGGCGCGCGTAGCCCACGAACGTGGAGTACCGCTCATCGTGGACAACACGGTTGCTTCCCCGATCCTTCTGCGACCCATCGAGCACGGTGCGGATATCGTGGTTCACTCACTGACGAAGTTCCTGGGTGGCCACGGAACGACACTTGGCGGAGCCATCGTCGACAGTGGAAATTTCGACTGGAAGCAGCACGCATCGCGCTTCCCTGCTTTCGTCCAGCCCGATCTCTCCTATCACGGCTTGATCTACACAGAGCATTTTGGGAGGGCTGCGTATATGGGACGCTGCCGCAGCGTTTACCAACGCTGCACCGGAGCAGTTCTTTCGCCGTTGAGTGCGTTCCTCCTGCTGCAAGGAGTTGAGACGGCTCCGTTGCGCGTAGAACGCCACGTGGAGAACGGCAGAAAAGTGGCGGAGCAGTTACGCAACGACCCAAGGGTCGAATGGGTCAAGTATGCCGGATTTCCCGAGAGCCCGTACTATGCCCTGGCGCAGAAATATCTGGGCGGCCGAGCTTGCTCGCTCATGTCCGTTGGAATCAAGGGGGGATATGCAGCGGCGGTCAGATTCCATGATGCGCTGAAGCTGGTGACGCGCCTCGTAAATCTTGGAGACGCCAAGTCGCTGGTCTGCCATCCGGCCTCGACCACCCATCGACAGATGTCTCCGGAGGAACTGCGTAGCGCAGGAGTCTTGCCGGAGATGATCCGGCTGAGCGTCGGGATCGAACATATCGACGACATCGCTGAGGACTTGGACCAGGCACTTGCCGCGGCCGCATGCGCAGTTCAAGCAGCGCCAGGCAGATCATAACGGCTTCAGGAAAGAAGACGCCGATGCCAGTTTTCGTGGAAGCAGAACAATCCAGCTACCGCAACCTGCCAACTGACGGGTGGCCTCGTTACAAAAAGCCCTTGCAGCGTCGGGGAGAGGCGAGCCGATGCGTCACTATCGGATTGATCAACAATATGCCGCAAGCAGCTTTCACGGCGACAGAGCGCCAGTTTATCTCCGCTCTCAACGCAGCGTCGGAAGGTATTGAGGTCCGTCTGTCGCTTTACTCTTTGCTTAACGTTCCGACGCCGGGCAGCGACTACGCCGGCAGTAGCTATTCGAGCGTCGACAAGCTCCGGGAGACAGATCTTGACGCTCTTATCGTGACGGGTAAGGAGCCAGTGACGGTGAATCTCAGAGATGAGCCCTGCTGGAAGAGTCTCACCCAGGTTCTCGAATGGGCTCAAAAGAACACTTATTCCACGGTGTGGTCCTGCCTGGCCGCGCACGCCGCTGTTCTTCACCTGGACGGCATCTGTCGACACAAGGGCGAAGAGAAGCACTTCGGCGTCTTTGAGTGCGTGCACGAGTCCAGCCACGCGTTGACCGCAGGTGCACCGCCACTCTTCCAGATTCCCCATTCCCGCTGGAACGGCCTATCTGAAGAAGAGTTGGTGTCACGCGGATACTCTGTGCTCACTCGAATCGCAGGCGGGGGCGTCGACGCGTTCATAAAAGAGGGAAACAGCCTCTTCGTGTTTTTCCAGGGCCATCCAGAATATGACGCAGACACGCTGCTGCGCGAATACCGCAGGGATGTAAGTCGGTATCTCAACCACGAGACGCCCACCTATCCTTCGATGCCGCGCGGCTACTTCGACTCCAGCACTGAGGGCACCCTGACTACCCTGCGGGATCAGGCAATGTCGTGCCGAAACGAGGAGCTCTTCGCGGGCGTCTGCACTGCACTGGAAACGACAAGAGTCAAAAACACGTGGCGCCCAACGACTACGCGTATCTACAGAAACTGGTTGGAGTATATCTACGCGCGGAAGAGCGGCAGCCAGCTTAATGATGCGATTGTCGCGTGAATCGTGTGGCGTGCGGTCTTCTTGTAGGAGTTTTGTTCGATGAACTCGACCGTTGTTTTGGCTGACGAAATCGGGGTTGCTCTTCCAGAGCGGAGGCTGTTGATCGCCAATCGCTGGGTCGCAAGCGAGTCGGGCAGGACGTTCGCGACGATCAATCCTTCCACTGGCGAGGAGATCTGCCAGGTCGCCGAAGCTGACGCTGCTGACGTGGAACAGGCTGTTCGCGCAGCGCGAATGGCCTTTGAGCATGGGCCATGGCGCGGTATGCGCGCGTCAGAGCGTGGACGGCTTCTGCATCGCCTCGCAGACCTGATTGAAAGCCATGCCGACCAGCTGGCCCGTCTAGAGTCTCTCGACAACGGTAAGCCCGTCTCTGTGGCCAAAGCGGTGGATGTTGCCAAGACGGTTGCCTGCTATCGCTATTTCGCAGGGTGGGCAGACAAGGTCCACGGCAAGACGATTCCCATCGACGGCGATTACCTCTGCTACACGCGTCATGAGCCAATCGGTGTCGTGGGGCAGATCATTCCCTGGAATTTCCCGATGCTGATGATGGCGTGGAAGCTGGCTCCCGCGCTGACCACTGGGAATACCGTTGTTCTTAAGCCTGCGGAACAAACGCCACTCTCCGCCCTGCGGATAGGCGAATTGATATTGGAGGCAGGTTTCCCCGAGGGTGTCGTCAACGTGCTGCCGGGATTCGGGCCCACCGCCGGCGCGGCGATCGCTCGTCACATGGATGTGGACAAAGTGGCTTTCACCGGCTCGACCGAAGTGGGTCACTCGATCATGGAAGCCGCCGCGCGGTCCAATCTGAAGCCGGTGACTCTCGAGCTGGGTGGGAAAAGCCCGAACATTATCTTCGCGGATGTCGATCTCGACGCCGCGGTGGAGGGCGCGCATATGGGGCTGTTCTCAAACCAGGGACAGTCCTGCTGCGCGGGATCGAGGGTCTTTGTCGAAGAGACAATCTATGACGAGTTTGTAGAACGAAGCATCACGCGGGCGTCGCAACGGGTTGTTGGCGACCCGTTCGACCCCAGGACGGAACTGGGGCCTCTGGTGGACCAGACACAATTCGACAAGGTCATGGGCTATATCGAATCAGGGCGCAGCGCGGGCGCAACACTTGCCTGCGGCGGAAATCGCATCGGGAACCGCGGGTACTTCATTCGGCCGACAGTTTTCGCAGATGTTCAGGACGACATGCAGATCGCCAGGGAGGAAATCTTCGGGCCGGTCATGAGCGATCATTTCCTTCAAGAGTCTCGACGAAGTCATCGCCCGGGCGAACCGCACGAAGTATGGGCTGGCCGCGGCCGTCTGGACTCATGACATCAAGAAGGCACTCGCCGTCTCGAATGGAGTCCGCGCTGGCACGGTCTGGGTGAACTGCTACAACGTTCTGGACACAAGGGCACCCTTCGGCGGCTACAAGCAGTCAGGAATCGGTCGCGAGCTAGGCGAATATGGGCTGCAGCAATACACGCAAGTGAAATCGGTCATTTCAAAGCTTTGACGATAGTTCATCTACCTTCCAAGTCGAAGTGGCGCATCAGGGAATTTAACCAACATTCGCGCGGCTCATTGAATCTGAAAAAACAACTGGTTCGTCTGGAGGAGCAGAATGGAGCCGGTGAAAGAGACGATGGAGAAGTCTGCGCTCTGGCCAACCGGTCCGGGACAATTCCCGAACCAGATCAGGTTCGTCATCGGGGCGATCCAGCCAAGCCGAGGTTACAAGAGAGTTATTCGCCCCAAGCACCAGGGCTTGAGGATAGAAAGCGATACGCCGCGGAATCTCAGCCGTTCCGTCCTCCAGCGGCGACTGAGAGCGTGCACCACCAGTCCACGCGAGCCAGAGTGCTTCTGCCAGGCTGAAGCCATTGCCTGAGTTATCGAGTGGAAGATGTCCGAGTTGGGTGGCGCGCGGATTCATTTCCAGCAAATATGGGTAGCCGGAGCCGTTTTCGAGAAGAAAGTCAAGGCCGAAGAACCCAGAAAGAGATAGTGCTTGAGCCAGCTTTCTTCCGGCATCTTCAATTCTCGGATCATTGGTCCTCTCCACAATCAGTGCTGCTCCTGCGGCGTGCTGGGCGCATATCGTTCGCACTTGTAAGGTAGCAAGCAATTTTCCCTCGAGGCAGGAATACATTGCATTTGCGGGCGTTCCGGCTATAAAGCTTTGCAGCGAGATTTCCTGAGGTGGGAGTGAGCTTGGCCGAAGAAACGCCAGGCAGTCACCATCTACCAGTCGGCGTTTTAAACTGACCAACGCTGACGAGTTCTGACGCAATCTGTGATAAGCATCCAGGAGATCCTTCGGAGTCTCGACAGTTGCCACTCCCCGGCCGCCGGATGTGCCATCTCGCTTGACCAGAGCCGGGTAGGTCCAGGAATTCGCGTAACATGTTGCTTCACCCAGGTTACGCAACGGCACTGTTCGCGGTATCCGGATCTGAAGGGATTCGGCCAGAGCGAGCAGTCGTATTCGGCTACGAACGATTTCAAAACTCTTCGAGTCCCCCAATGACCGCACCGCCAACTCTTGATACTGCGGATGACTTACAGCAAGAGCATGCAACTGCCAAATCGCGCGGTCATCCGTCGGCACAATGAAATCTGCGGTGGCGCCTTCAATCGCTTGATCAGAGACTGTTGAACCGCCCAACTACGAATGGCATAGTGACGCTCAATGCCTCGGACTGAATTCAGAGGATGCGTTGGCGGGCAGATTGAGTGCACCCTGCACCCGAGATCACGAAAGCAAATTGCGAGACGAGCGGCGAGTGGCCACCACAAAGTCGCGTGTATCAGTACTACAGGCGAGTTTCTTGGCATACCCAGACTGACTCAGCGTTCAACCCACCAAATTAAAAAAGACGTAAACATGATGATGGTGAACGGAGCCGCATCCTCCCGTACTCATCTTGCCGCTGGTGCTCAACAGATGGCTATGGTACCAAAGACTATTGAGAGATAAGCAGAAATGCACTCAACCGTGATTGTAGGCTCCGGCCCGTAGGGACTATACCTGGCCGCACAACTTGCCCCCTTCAAAGTTGACTACCGAATCTTCAGTCGGTGCATGGAGACATGGGAGAAGCACATGCCTCTCAACATGCTCCTGAAATCGGAGGGGTTTGCATCGAACCTTTACGCTCCGGGTGGCGGGTATCCCTCCGTCAGTTTTGACGCGAATGAAACGTTCAGTACAAAGATGTAGGCCTTCCGGTTCATTGCCGGCCTTTTGTCGAGTATGGACACGAGTTCCAACGCCGAATCGTACCCCAACTGGAGCAGACAGTGATTAAACGTCTGAGCCAGGTTCCAGGCGGTTTTGAGCTGCAAACGGCCGATGGGAGACTCTGCGAGCGCGAAAGGTCGCGCTCGCGGTAGGCATCACCCATTTCGCTTATGTGCCCCCGGCCTTTCGGGGGCTACCGAACCGCGCCGTAAGCCACAGCTACGATCACGGCGATCTAGGCAAGTTCAAGAGCAAGCGAGTGCTTGTCATTGGTGCGGGAGCCTCCGCAGTTGATATAGCCGTCGTTGTCCCAACCGGGGGCGCGGCGTTTCCGCCATATTTTCGCCCGATGTAAATGCAACAAAGATCGTAAACGAGGGACACTCGCTGGCGGGTGCCTAGCGTGTGAGGCAAAATGGAAATCGCTGATCTGTCGCACTCTCATCATTCCTCCGGATATGAGTCTCGGAGACAAGTCCTGAGCCGAACGAATGTCGCTGAACCTTCCGTGATTTTGGTGTCGCCGAATGTATCAGAACAAATGGGTGGGGAAGCGATAAAAGCATTGCAGATTTATCTCGAGCTCAAGCATCTGGGCATCCATGTACATCAAATTACTCATGATCGGGTAAAATCCGAGCTCGATTGCAACTACCCGGACATGGAGATTTCATACGTTAAGGATACGAATCTGCAAAGGATACTCTGCCGTATTGGACCGCTCGCTCCATCCTTGAACATCATCTTTCTATGGAGAGCAACGCGGCTCGCAAAACAGGTTTTGAAAGAGTTTCCAGAATCAGTCATCCATTTCACGTCGCCAGTCTCGCCGGTCCTGCCTTATTTCCGTTTATTTGGCGCTTGTGTAGTCATAGGTCCAATCAATGGAAACATTCACTATCCTGCATCCTTTCGCTCGCGAGAGCCATTTTCCTATCGTATCCGGCGTTGGCTGCACCCATTCCTCCAATTCCTACAGCGTTATTTGATTGTTGGTAAGCGACATGCGGACGCATTGCTAGTTGCAGGCGGCGAACGCACTTATAAGTCCCTACGTATGTGCGGTTGCCGAGACGACCAATTCATCGACTCCATCGATAGCGGAGTGCTCGATCGGATTGACTCCAAGCCTCGCATTTCGCACGCGGGCAAGAATCTGCGCTTTTTCCAGAACGGACGCCTTGTTCCGCACAAGGGTTCCGATCTCGTGATCAAGGCACTAAAGAAAACCCGCAATCCGATCGAGTTCGACATCATTGGTCGAGGGCCCGAGTTGGGGAAACTGAAAGCTCTTACCGCCGCCCTAAACTTGCAGGATCGCGTACACTTCATCGAATGGATTCCCGATCATAGCAAGGTTGCCGAAAGGCTGCGTCAATACCGGGCCCTCGTTTTTCCCAGCCTTGCCGAAGCCAATGGCATCGTGGTTCAAGAAGCGATGGTACAGGGATTACCTGTCATCGCGCTCGACTGGGGAGGGCCATCACTTCTTGTAACCCCCGAATCCGGCGTACTTATCAAGCCGAACAGCGAAGAACAAGTTGTTAGCGAATTGGCGAATGCCATGGACTTGTTGGCTGTAGATGGCGAGCTTGCCGAGCGGATGTCGATTGCGGGGCGAAAACGCGCGCGTGACAGCGGGTATCTGTGGTCCGGCGTAATCCGCAACTGGATTTCTGTTTACCATCAGGTTTATGAGCGACGTCGCAGGAAATATGATGCGGCAATAATTTAGGCCTAGTTTGTTATCGGGAGTTAGGCTGGCGAGTAAGTGCTGTCGGATGAGCATGGATTCTGCGTTCACCGTGCTTGCCGTTTCAGTGGAGTTTCGATCGCGTATGAACGAAATCTTTCAAATGGAAGAACCGCGAGCTGAGAGTCCAGCAGTGGTTTTAGATGGAGAATCCCAGCCTGGTTCCGCGGCCTTCATGGGCGTCTCGATAGCAAATGTGGCGAAAACGACGCCGACATTGCGGCTTGTCTATCTTTTAAGCCAATATCCAGCGGTTTCGCACACGTTTTTTTTGAACGAAATTCTGGAACTGAAAAAGCTCAACGTCACTATAGAGACCGCGTCTATCAATCGGCCTGACCATCCACTTTCGTCGATGCCCGCGACCGAACTGGAGGAGGCAGAAAGGACCTTTTACATTAAGTCGAAGGGGGCCGCATGGGCGGCATTGGTCGCGGCGAAGACGCTATTACGGAGGCCAAGGGTCTTTACCCGCGGCCTAGCGGCTGCCCTCCGATTGGGGCGATGGGACCTAAATGCGACTCTCTATGCGATCTATTACTTCGCAGAGGCTTTGATCCTGGGCGACTGGATGCGTTCCCGGGGCGTGCGTCATCTGCACATTCACTTCTGTGGGCCAGTGGCAACGGTGGGCATGTTGGCGTCGGTGGCCTGGCGATTTCCTTACTCGATCACTGTGCATGGACCGGACGAATTCTACGACGTAGAGAAATTCTATCTTCTGCAAAAGATCGAGAACGCAGATTTTATCCTATGCATCAGCGACTTTTGCCGGAGCCAGCTAATGCGCATCGCGGCTCCTGAGCACTGGGACAAGATGCATGTGGTGCGACTCGGCGTCGATCCGCATGTCTTCTTTCCGATGCGACCTGGACATGAGCAGGAAAGCTCGCTCGAAATCTTGTGCGTGGGGCGGTTGATCCCGTCAAAGGGCCAACTCATTCTGTTGCGCGCTTGCGATAAATTGCTCACCCAAGGCTATTCGCTTCGTGTGCGTCTCGTGGGCGCGGGCCCCGACCGCAAAATCCTCGAAGCGTTCGCCGCGGAGAAAGGTATCCCGGTGGCCTTTGAGGGAGCCCTGAATCACGAAGAAACCCGGCAGCTGCTTGGCCGCGCAGATATCTTCGCCCTGGCCAGTTTCGCCGAGGGCGTTCCGGTGGCGTTGATGGAGGCGATGGCCATGGAGGTTCCCTGCGTGAGCACCTGCATTGCAGGAATTCCGGAGTTGATTCGCGATGGTCTAGATGGCCTGCTGGTTTCTGCATCCTCCACCGATGCGCTGGCCTCGGCTATACAACAGCTTATCGAGGATAGACCTCTGCGGCGAAGGCTTGGAATCGCGGGCCGGAAGCGTGTGTGCGAGTTTTACAACCTTTCGCAAAATGTAGCCTCGCTGGCGCGAGTGCTTAACGAACATTTAGAGGACTGCAATTAAGAGGATATGCAGGTACAAGAATCTGTCTCGTCCAAGCTCGACGTTTCCATCGTAGTTGTGTCCTTCAACACCCGGGATGTTCTGAGGGAATGTTTGCTCTCGGTCTATCGCGAGGTAGGCTCGCTGCGTGTCCAGGTTATTGTCGTCGATAACGCGTCAACCGACGAATCTCCAGCGATGGTTGAGCGGGAGTTTCCTAAGGTAGAGCTGATCCGAAGCGAAATCAACCTAGGCTTTGGCCCGGCAAACAACCTCGGCTTCCAGTCAGCGAGGGGACGCTATCTCGTGCTCCTCAACTCAGACGCATTCCTGTGCCAAGGTTCGCTTCAGCGCTCGGTATCACATATGGACGCTACTCCCCGCGCAGGCCTTGCCGGTGGTCGCCTGATTGGGCGGGATGGTTCCTGGCAGCCTTCGGCGCGCATGTTTCCCACAGTCTTCAGCGACCTGATAGTCCGCTCAGGACTCGCGGCGCGCTTCCCGCGATCGCGTTTCTTTGGGCATGCGGACCGGACATGGGCAAGTAATGTGGAGGCAGCAGAAGTCGATTGGGTTCCGGGTGCATACTCCATCATTCGGTCCGATATATTGACGAAAACAGGCCTCTTCGATCCGCGCTTCTTCCTCTATTACGAAGAGGTGGACCTGTGCAAGCGCATTAAGCAGAGCGGATATTCGATTTGGTACTGGCCGGATATCTCCGTTACGCACATCGGTGGCGAATCCTCGCGCAAGGCTCATTCGCTCGAAATGTTGCGGTCGGAAGGGCAGCTCGTTCTTTGGCAGATGCGCAGCATGTTTCTCTACTATCGGAAGCATCATGGCTCCATGGCGCGGACTGCCCTGTGGGTGGGGACTTCTTGGTACTGGATGCGGTCACAACGGAGACGGTTGAGCAGAGATCCGGACCGCCGTACAAGTGCACATGTGTTTCGATCCATGATCGCGCTGATGAGTCAGGCGTGGCAGGATACCCGAGGCGGACGCTTCTCTCCCGCACAACCATGGTAGAACGTGCTAACTGCAAATTCGCAGACCAATTCATCAGGGGCTGTATGCGGCGAGCGAAATAGGCGACGACGTAGTGTTGATCGGCGAATGCGCAAGCATACGCGATGCAAATTATTCTCGATCAACGACCCGTTCATTTCCGTTAGCCTGGGTATAGTCGCGCGCCCAATCACAATCGGAAATAATGTGTGGATTCAGACGAGGTGTAGCCACCTTGAGAGGGTTAGCGTCGAAGACGGTGCAGCCGTAGAAGCGAATGCGGTAGTGGTGGAAGATGTGCCAACCGGGGTGACAGCGGTCGGTGCACGAGCCCGGCCGGTCGGCTCAAACTCCGCGTGATGACCGCCGTTGATCAACGTCTTTCGAAAGACACGTTTGTTGAATTTTTAGCCGTAATCCGTTCGCCCGCATTCGAGCATTAATCAAACGAAACGCTGCACGCACCGGCTGCGAACGCGATCACGGAATCTGCAGACTGGAGTCGTTCAAAGTGAACATAAGCGAGGCTGCCATGAAGGAAATGCTGACGGATAATGAGACTGTTTTAGGCGAGTTACTGGGCGACGCGTTTCTGAAGAAACTAGCGGCCCTCGCTCAGGAGAACGCCAAAAGGTACCTGAGCAATAAACCATTCCCTCACATATATTTTGATAACTTTCTGCCATTGGAGGCCGCAGAAGCCGCATTAAGAGATTTTCCTGAGCCCAAAGAACTCGCCTGGAGCCAGTTTAATAATCAAAATGAGAAGAAGCTTGCGTTTGACGTGGTCGAGAAGCTGCCTCCACCCGTTCGGGATGTCCTCTATTTTCTGAACAGCCGCCCAATGTTGCAGTTTCTTGAAGTGCTAACTGGGATTCAAGGCGTTCTCCCCGACCCCTACTATGTAGGGGGTGGCCTACACCAAATCAAACCTGGTGGAAAGCTTGAAATCCATGCGGACTTTAACCGACACACGACGCTAAAGCTCGACCGGCGAATAAATGTGCTGATTTATCTCAATAAAGACTGGAGGGAAGAGTATGGAGGACACTTCGAGTTGTGGAATCGGGACATGACGCGCGCAGAGCAAAAGATTCTTCCTCTTTTCAATCGCTGCGCTATCTTTAGTACGACCAGCTTTTCTTATCACGGGCATCCAAACCCGCTTGCCTGTCCGCCGGATCGGACGCGCAAGTCAATAGCGACCTATTACTATTCCAACGGACGTCCCGAAGAGGAAGTATCAGAAACTCATTCAACACTCTTCCAACATCGTCCCGGAGTCAAAGAGCCCAAATCAAGCGCAGTCAAGAGCGCACTTCGTGCTGTCACGCCGCCGATTATCGCCGACGTGATCAAGAGAGTTCGCCATTGAGAAGTGGAGGCTGGATATATAGCCTTATCAGCTGCCGGATTGAGTTCTTTGCGCGACATTGTCGGCTCAGGTTCTTCCGCGAAGGGCGGTGACATACCTTGAACGAGAACTTGTGAACGTCGAGCAACTACATGAGGGGTGCGTATGCAAGGGGCACTTGAAATCAGTCGGGGGCAAAGTTCAGGCGCAGAGTTGTCGTCGGTTTCGATCGTCGTGATCGGACGCAATGAGGGACGACGACTGGCGAGGTGCCTCGAGTCGATTCGATCTGTCCGGGGTGTTTCGGTGAAGGAGGTTGTGTACGTCGATTCCGGCTCGATCGATGGAAGTTCTCAGTATGCATCTTCTATGGGCTGCCACTTAGTAGAACTTGACCCTTCGCGGCCCTTCAGCGCTGCGCGTGCACGCAACGAGGGCTTTGCCTGCGTCATGGAGCGCAATCCGGACACACCATTCGTCCAGTTTCTTGATGGTGACTGTGATCTGGTGGATGTTTGGCTGGAGCGGGGCTTGTCTGCGCTGACCCAGCGACCGGACGTTGGCGCAGTGTGTGGTCACGTTCGCGAGCTCCATCCTGAGGCATCCATTTATAACCAGCTGTACGATCTGGAATGGAGGCGGGAAGCTGGGGAGATCCGGTCATCTGGTGGACTCTTCTTGATACGAGCTGAGATTTTCCGGCTAGTTGGTGGTTTTCGACCGGAGGTGATCGCCGCCGAGGATGATGAATTCTGCGTGCGTTTGCGCCGGACTGGCTCAAAGATTCTTCAGATTGATGCGGAGATGGCCCGGCATGATATGGCGATGACACAATTCGGCCAGTGGTGGCGGCGATCCAAACGGACGGGACATGCATTTGCGCAGGTCTGTGCATTACATGGCCAGAGTGAGGATCGTTATTTTGTCACAGACTGTCGAAGAATTTGGATTTGGGCTTTGGTTGTTCCGGTGATTGCGGTATGTTTTGCCCCTTTTACCTACGGCATTTCCCTGCTCCTGCTGATTTGTGCCTATGGGCTGCAATTTGCGCGCACCTCTATTCGTGGTCGTCAACGCGGATGGACGGTGAGCCAAGCCTGGATCTATTCTCTTTTCACCATTATCTTCAAATTCCCAGCCCTGATCGGCTTGCTGGAGTTCAATTGGCGACGGTGGCGGGGCCACGGTTTCACCATAATCGAATACAGGCGGAGTTAATAAGGTATGACGCAGGCGTTTTTGGAACGAACAATAGAGCCAGCGAAGAAAGTCCCCTCTTCCAATACAGATAACCTGACCATGGCTTCAAACTCGAAACGTCGGGTCGGTTTTCTGGGCGCTGGCTACATCGCGAACTGGCATGCTCAAGCCATCGCTAAGCTCAGCAGTGCCGAGTTGGTTGCCGTCGCCGATTGTATTCTACCCAAAGCGCAGGCCTTCGCCCAGAGATTCGGAGTGCCAAGATGTTATGGTTCTCTTGAGTCAATGCTCGCTGAACAGGAGCTAGATGCAGTTCATGTCCTGCTCCCGCCCGACCACCATTTTAAAGCGGCGCGCACCGTACTCGAATCTGGGCTGGATGTCTTTCTGGAAAAGCCCATGTGTGATCACGCGACTGACTGCGAGCTTCTGGCGCAAATTGCGGATAAGCGCGGTTTGCGAATTGGCGTCGGACACAATTTTCTGTTCTCCCGTTCCTACGAGCAGTTGCGCCAGGACGTGCGGGGGGGCGTTTTCGGACTGATTGACGATGTCACGATCACGTGGCACCGCCCTCTGCCTCCAACGCTTTTCGGTCCATTCAATATTTGGATGCTGCGCGATCCGCGCAATATCATGCTCGAAATCGGATCGCATTCCGTGGCCCACATGCTCGATCTAGTTGGCGAACCTGAGGAGATGTTCGTTCATCCCAGTAATCCCATGGATCTCCCTACAGGTCGGAAGTTCTTTCGACGCTGGCAGGTGAACGCTTCCAAAGGCCACACAGCGATTGAAATGCGCTTCTCCTTCGTGCCTGGCTTTTCCGAATACACCATCCATGTGCGAGGTTCGCTAGCGTCCGCGACTGTGGATTTTGAACGCAGTACCTATACGCGTCAGGAGCATCTTCCGATTGATCCGGATTTTGACGCCTATAAGATGGTTACTAACAAGGCCAAGAGCTTGAAAAAGCAAGCCCGGCGTACGCTGTTTCACTATTTCCGCACCAAACTGGACCTTGGCGCTCGCGGCAATCCTTACGGCGCATCCATCGCCAGCGCAATGGATGCTTTTTATGCCGCTCCAGGCGTACAACTCGATGAGCGTCTAAATGCGATTACTGGGGCCAAGGTTATTCGGATATGTGAAGAGATCGGCTCCCGCGCAAGTTTCACCTCCGAAACGCTTGCCGTGCAATCTTTGCCGGCGTCGTTTGACACTGCACCTGCTCCAACCGTTCTCGTGCTGGGTGCCACCGGCTTTATTGGCAAGGAGGTGGTCCGTCAGTTGGTTGAGTCTGGTCGTGGCGTACGAGTACTCGTTCGCAACCCAGGTAACCTCCACCGGCACATGCAGGTGCCTGCAGTGGACTGCCAGGTAGGCGACCTGATGAACGCTGAGGACGTGCGTAAATCGATGTTGGGAATTGACCATGTCATCCATCTCGCGCGGTCGAATGTGAGGACTTGGGCGGAATACCAGGAATTTGAAATCGGTGCAACCCGTCAGGTCGCCGAATGTGCACTCGAAGCGGGCGTCAAACGACTCATCTATACAGGCACGATTGCCTCTTATTATCAGGGGCCAGAGGCAGGCACAATCACTGAGAATACGCCTCTCGACGCGCGGATTGCTCGCGGCAACCTTTACGCACGAGCAAAAACAACTTCTGAAGAGCTGCTTTTGAGGATGCGAACGGCCCAGGGCTTGCCTGTCGTAGTTCTGCGACCCGGCGTTGTGATTGGCCGTGGCGGTAGCCCTTTCCATTGGGGTGTTGCCATGTGGTGGCACGACGCCCTTTGCCAGACCTGGGGCACTGGCAACAACAAACTGCCGTTGGTTCTGGTTGAGGATGTTGCGTCGGGTATCATCGCCGCCCTAGACACCCCTAATATTGAAGGTCACTCATTCAACCTTGTCGGTGATCCGTGCCTCAGCGCCCAGGAATACCTCGACGAGCTAGATCGCTTTGGCGGTTTTCGCGTTCGACGTTATGTCACTCCAATCTGGAAGTTCTATTCCATTGACTTGATAAAGTGGGCCGCAAAAACCGCATTGCGTTTCCCCGACCGCGAGTTTCCGCATTATCGCGACTGGAAATGCCGAATGCTCATAGCTCCCTTCGATTGCACGGCGGCGAAGACTGCCCTCGGCTGGAAGCCAGTTACCGATCGAGAAGAATTCGTGCTCAAGGGGATCGCAGAACCCTTGGTTGAGTTCACAACGTAAAAGGCAGCCTTAGGACTGGCGAATTTACAAAGTCGCGGGTGCACCGGCCGTTTTGCCTTCGTGTTTGACCCGCCTGCTGCATTCGGATTCGTCATTTGAGATCCGACGTGATCAGCGTGCTTCTCGAGATAATCGCTCGGGGTAGGCTGCTGTTACCGATTCAGCTCTGAATGCAAGATCGATTTACTTTGTTATCACTTACATCTGGTGCAATGAATCATTTCACAAAGTATTTAGCTCCGAGCAAGTCTTTCTCAAACTTGTACGCCAGGGCGAGACCTGGCCTGCCCCCATTTTCCGCATACCAATAATACTCAGCCAGCCGCAGCGGTGGGAAAGTGGGAAACGCGATGGGCGTTTTCCAGGCACGCGAAGCCTGCGTCTTTTCCACCGCTTGTTCTTGCGGCGAACTCTGCCGGCGTCGTGTAGTTCAAGCTCCTATGGGACCAACGAAATTCAGCCCAAGAGCCGCGACAGCGGATTTGTATGCTTTCGGCCCCGACGACATGGTCCGTCTTTATCGGGACCAGCTCGAGGATGGAAAGCCGGCGTTTCAACCCGGGATGGCGCCCTCAAAACAGTTTCTCGATGGCGTTTCGTCAACAACATTCTCGCCACAATGCGAGCTAGACAAGAGGCAGGCTATCGCCGCAGTTGCCGACTTGTGTAACCGATTTACGGATTAGAACCGAAGCTCGGATTGAGTCCATACATGAACTGGCTTCACCTTAAGCACTCGCTGTTGCGAACCCCTTTGGAACGGCCTGCGCAGCACTTGCGAGTGGTGGCTCAACTCGTCACGCGAATGCAACACCCCGAACTTCACGAGCTCTTTTTGGAAGAACGGCGGATCGAGCGAATTCTGAGACATATACTCAGGGTCGACTCAAACTGCATCGACGCGGGTTCTCACATTGGCTCGTTCTTGAGTCTACTTATGCGTATTGCTCCTCACGGAAACCACGTTGCCTTTGAGCCGGTTGCGGAAAAGGCGCGGTGGATAAAACAAAAGTTCCCTGAGGTAGATGTTCACAATTTGGCGTTGGGAGAGAAACACGAAACTCTGAAATTCTATCAAAATCTGTCGCGGCCTGGCTTTAGCGGATTCGGAAACCACGCCTCGAGGATGGACAAGGTTATAGCGTTGAATGTCGGCTGTGAGATGTTAGACAATGTTATACGTGTGGATCGCAGGTACGAGTTTCTTAAGATTGACGTTGAGGGTGCGGAACTTTTGGTACTAAAAGGTAGTCGCGAAATGATCGCACGTGATACCCCGATGATATTCTTCGAAAGTAGCCACGACGGCGCAGAAAAGCTTGGCTTGAAACGCGACGATTTGTTTGCATTTTTCGTCAGTGAATTGAGGTATGATGTTTTCCTCGTCAAGGATTACTTGGAAAATCGGCCACCGTTGACGATCGATGAATTTCAAAGAGCCGCAATATATCCTTTTCAGGCTTTCAATTTTTTGGCCGCTCATCGCCTGCAATACCGACCTGCTGGAGTCCGGTAGCGACCTTTTCGTAAGCGAGGTCGTCATTATAAGATCGCGAAAGGCCCCGAAACTGGTCATCAGGAAGAGCGCGAGGAGCTGAGCGAATCGAGGATCGCGGAGTCTTCCCATGTGTTTGTAATCGCGGGCCAAACTCCTTGCTGCGGTCTGGTGAGGGGCTGTCCAACTCGGACATTCCCGCGCGCGCGCCTTGATTGGTTGAAGCTAAACCGCCTGTCGAAATCCACCGTTCACCCGGTGATTTAGACCTTTGCCCTGCTACCCCCTAGCAGCAAGACTTTCAAGCTTTCCAACGATCTGTTTTTGTGGAGGAGGTGCACGAGATTTTCGCCCTGTGCCGAAACCTTCAAGACCACGCTACGGTGTTGGCGGCGGATGAGAAGTCGCAGATCCAAGCCCTCAGTCGCACCCATCCTGTGCTGCCCAGGGATGGATCACTGTGGGCGGCGGCAGCGAATTCACGCGAAGTCCCGGGTCAGTCTGGACGAAACACCCGGCGACAACGGCATTCGCTTCGCCGGTGAACATTACTTCGAGAAGAGTGCCCGGTGACGATTTTGGCGATTTTGCGCAGCTACCGTCTAGACTAATGACACTTTGTCGCCGGGCAAACAGGTTAAGGGGCATGTGCGATACCCTCGAGAATGCGGCACAAACCTGGCAAATGAAGGATCAGTTCACGCGAAGAGCTAGGAGTAATTTACGAAAGCGTGATTAATGAAATGTCGCGTGCGGACGACCGCGATATCAACGACATAGCCGCATGAGTGTACTTCTCCTTCTACCGGGTTTAGTCTCTCTCGTCCTCGTTTTGCGAAGACGCATCGAGACGGCATTTCTGTCCGTCTACCTGCCTTGCCTTTTATGCCTTCCTGACGGCTACCAGCTTCGGGTACCTCATTTGCCGCCCGTTTCGGCGGCCCAGTTTGCTCTCATTCCACTTGGCGTTGTCGGACTCGCCCGGCTGATTCGCATCGGTTCCTTAGCTTTGATGGATATACTCGTCCCTCTGTACGTAGCAAGTATCGGACTGAGCGAGATCCTTCACGCGCCCATCCTCAACGATGGGATTTTCTCCGCCATCGCTGCCTTTATTTCGATCTTCTTGCCGTACGTGGCAGGAAAAACGTTAATCGAACCTGACCTCCGCCTCACCACTGTACGACGGTTCGTCATACTGCTACTCCTCGATGTGCCACTGGGCCTATACGAGTGGAGAATGGGCCAGAGTCTGTACGGAATCTTCGGGGTCAGAGTCTTGGGCCTCACGACCGTCGGCGAAAGCGTGCAGATCAGGAATGGACATGGACGAATCGGCCAGGTATTGACCAACAGTGAAGACGAGGGAATCGTATTTGCCATGACCTTTTGTTTGAATGCATGGCTGCTCTACCTGAGGAGAGTCCAGGTCTCCGTCGATCTCGGCAAGGCGCTGACATGGCTCGAGAAGTACCACGTGCCCGAACTGCTCTTGCTATTGTGTTTGTTCTTGACGCAAGCGCGCGGACCACTGCTCGCATTGGCTGCCGGCTATCTCATCCTTCAGATTCCCAGATTTAAGAGCACCAGGATCATTACAATTGTGGTCGCAGTCCTTCTTGTTGCAGGCTATATGGCCTCATTGAGGTATTTCGCTTCCTATATGAATCTAGACCGGACTACCTTGACCGAACAGCAATCAAGCGCTCTATACAGATTCGAAATGAACAAAGTTTACCCCGCGATTGCGGAGAAGGGAGGATGGACGGGCTACGGTGTGCTCGGTATTCCGCACGTTGAAGGAATGAACTCAATCGATAATCACTATCTGCTAGTCCACCTTGCCTGGGGTAGGCTTGGTTATTTTCTCTTTGTGCTGATCGTCTGGGAAAACATGCGCACCCTGGTGATGCGTTCATGGCAGCTCCACGTTTTGGAGGACCGTGCCTTCATTTTTTCTATGTTGGCCGCGATGGCTGTTCTCTGGTTTACCCTTCTGACGGTCTATATGGGGGGACAGCTGCCGCAGATCGCTTTTCTTCTCGTGGGCTGGATACAATCGATTCCCGGCGCGCAAATTCCGGAAGATCTAAATAAACAATTCTCCTTCCGGCAAGTGCTTACCTAGCTCGGAGACAGCATTTTCAAGCTATTGACACTGGGGTGTTATTTGCCTTTTCGTGACCTTTTCTTGATCGCGTCCGACATGGGCGCACATCGGAATACATCGTCTTCGGCGTCGTCCAGGTCCGGGAAGTTGCGATCAACAAGCTATGGCAAATCTGCCCCACGCGCATCCTCGGTCGTAAGACAAACAAGGATCTTGCCAAGAATGCAATCTAAATCGCTTTTGACGGCGGCCTGACGTTCAGCTGGTTCGCCTTCACCGTGTTCTGGTTCTGGGCAAACTGGAGACAGATCGGCAAACTTCTTTCGGCAATCTCCGTTGCTTTATGGCTCGCCGTGTGACTGGTAATGTGGTTCGGTTCTACTGCGGTGCTGGCAGCTCGGAGGTGCTGCGCACGAAATTGCTGAAGATCTGAACAGCGGAAGGCCCGGCGCTCACCAACCGCTATGCCCTGGTGGTTCATGCAACCACTGTGGCCATGATTGCTATCTTCGTCACAATTGTGCTCAATCAGCCTGTTCCTGGAATCGCGTACAAAGCATTTTGGCGAGACGCGAGTTTAGAGCGAATAGAGTTGCTGCATTTAACGAATCGTACCGACCGGCTGAGCACTAAACAGATCTCAGGATCCGGGCTTGGGGTGTCTAAAGGTGATGGCAATCGGCGCGGATCGCGAGGAGGTTCTGACCCAGGAAGCGAGTGATACTCGCCATCGGAAACTCGAGAAGCAGGCGGTTAAAGGTACGGTTTACATCGTTGGCTATTACGGCATTTCACTGGCGCTGCGTTTAGTGGGTAGCGTGGTTTTGACCCGGCTGCTCTCACCGGAATATTTCGGCTTGTTGACCTTGCTAACGACCGTGCTCGTCGGGCTCTATTTGTTCTCGCACATCGGGCTAGGCGACAGCGTCATTCAAAGTCCCCGCGGCGATGAACCCCTGTTTCTGAACACGGCCTGGACTCTGCAAGTGCTCCGCGGCATTGGGATATGGGTCTTCACAATCCTGCTGGCGTGGCCGGTGGGTCATTTCTACCATGAGACCCAGATGATTGTGTTGTTTCCGGTTCTAGGGTTCGGATGCGTGGTTGCCGGTTTTGCTTCTCCGAGCCTGCTTAACCTTGCGCGCCATCTGGGAGTCGGCAAGACGTCAATGCTGGACATCGCTGGACAGGTTGTGTACTTAGTGGTTACTTTGATCTGGGCTCTCATTGACCCTTCTCTGTGGGCACTCGTGGGTGGCAGAATGGCCTCAGAATTGGCTCGAACGGTGATCAGTTTTTTCATCATCCCGGACCTGCATCCACGATTTGTTTTGGACAAGGAATGTGTCCATTCACTCCTTCATTTTGGCAAATGGATTTTAGTCGGGACGGCGCTGACCTTCCTGGCTACGCAGTCGGACCGACTGATTCTCGGCAAACTCATTTCGATCGAAGCGCTCGGCGTGTACGGGGTCGCATTTGCCCTCTCTGATATGCCGCGGCAGATTATTGGAATGTTTTGTTCGCGCGTGGGATATCCGTTCATTGCGCGGTTTGCCCAGCAACCACGACATGAATACCGCAGCATATTGTTGAAGTACCGGCTGCCGATGCTCGCGGTTGGGGGATTGGGGCTAGTATTGGTCGTTTGCACTGGGGACCAATTGGTTTTGCATTTTTACGACCACCGCTACCGTGCGGCGGCCTGGATGGTCGGCGTGCTCGCCGTAGGGCTGTGGCACACGATGCTCTACAGCACGCTCAGCCCCGCAATCCTAGCGCTATCTAAGGCACACTACAACGCAGTCGCAAATCTGGTCTACTGTATCTCCTTGTTCACGCTGATTCCACTGGGATTTCGCTACTATGGAATGCTGGGTGCGGTAGTGGCTGTCGCTGCTGGCGACCTTCCGGTTTACTTTGTCGTGCTCTACGCAGCTTATCGTGAGAGAGTCGGCACCTTGTTGCAAGATGTGCTGATGACAGTCGCGTTTGTAATGACCCTTGCTGGTGCGCTGACCTTGCGTGCAGCGCTGGGATTTGGCCAACCATTTCAGAGAATACATTAAGTTGATTACCCTTACTCATGTACTGCAGCTGAAGTGTTTAGCGGCACAAAGAGATAGCAACTATCATGGATCGGATGAATTCAAGTCTGTCTGTTTCTGCACGATGAGAGAAAATTCATTGAGAGAGCCTAGTCGGGCACTTCGCTCGCGGAAAAGATCGCGTGTGCTACATGATTCGTTCACTAACTGAGCAGCTCCGGACGATGAGTACAAATGCACGAGAGAACAAAAACGAATAGCAGGAGAGTAGCCGTGGCTCATGCGGTGAGTTGCATTTCCCTTTTTAGTTCCGCGGAACCTGAAGTCAGCATCCTCTGGGGAAAAGAGCAGTAAGTCGATAACCTCAACGCTTGCATTTGTCGTCTCCATCTCAACTGACAACAAATCACCTTCTCGGCTCGTGGCGTCATCCTTCTTGCACTCATGCCTGGCCAAGACTTACTTCAGTCAATCGGTTTGGGACGTCGGGCGATGTGATGTTTCGGGACAGAAGGGGGTGGCATTGCCTCGGTCAGATTCGCAGCAAGCGCACCGATTATGGGACGTCGCGATTATAGGAGCAGGGATGGGAGGCGGCTTTACCGCACGCGCACTCTCCGATGCGGGACGCGATGTGCTGCTCATCGACCGGGGTAATGAGGACAGATCAGCGGCAAGCGGTGTCCCCACCTCAAATGATCAAGAGGCGCGCCTGTCTGAAAACCAGTGGCCTACTAAAAGCGCCTTTGAGGTGGATGGTGTTGTGGATCGCTGCTACCCGCCCTTTGGCTCAGGCGTGGGCGGCACTACCAACTTGTACGCAGCAGCGCTGGAGCGTTTTGATAGTCGCGATATAGATTCGCATTTGGATTCACCGCATTCGACTGGCCGGTGGCCTATCAGCTATGACGACCTTTCTCCCTACTACGAAAAGGCTGAGCGGATGCTTCATGTCTGCGGAACTCCCGACCCGCTCAGCAGCGATCCTTTTAACCATATGTCGGAACCGCCGCCACTAGGGCCCTGTGATGCGGATTTTCTGCATTTCTTCCAAGAAAAGGGCCTGCATCCTTATCGACTTCATGTCGGCATCCGCTATCGGCCGGGTTGTGATGAGTGCCTAGGCCGACTGTGTCACAAAGACTGCCGCGCGGACGCGCGTTCCGTGCTCACTGAGTCGCATAACAAACCGACGATCATGGCTCGTAGTGAGGTACTCAGGCTTGAGGCCACGCCGGACCGCATCACCCGCGCAATCGTGCGCCAGGGCGACAAGGAAATCACGATCCAGGCCAAAGTGTTTGTTCTCGCAGCGGGCGCGATCCACACGCCAAAGCTGTTGCTGCAATCCAAGAATGACCATTGGCCGGATGGTCTCGCGAATCGTTCTGGTCTGGTTGGGCGCAACCTGATGTTTCATGCAACGCAAGCATTTGCGCTATGGCCGAGCAAAAGATTGGCCGCCACGGGTCCGCGCAAATCGATCATGTTTAGAGATTTCTATGAGGTCAACGGCCAACGTTGCGGAGCGGTCCAATCAACAGGTTTCGAACTGGGGTACGGCGAGTTTTTGATGCATCTCTATCGTCTCTTTGATCGCAGCGCGACCAAGAGGATTCGGATTGTTCGACCCCTGCTGCGAGTACCGGCCTTCGTGACCATCAAGGCACTTGGCCGTGGAACGATCTTTGTATGTCTCATTGAAGACATGCCCTACCCGGAGAACCGGGTGGTACTCGACGACAACGAACCCGACGGCGTCTGCATGAAATACACGATCAAGGATGAGTTGCGGGAGCGCATCACTCTCTTTCGACAACTTTTGACGAAACGACTTCAAGGTCGACGAATGGTTTTTCTTTCGCAGGATGTCGAGCTCAACTACGGCCATCCCTGCGGCACTTGTGTCATGAGTAATGACCCTTCCACAGGCGTAGTCAATCGAGATTGCCGAGCGCATGGCATCGCGAATCTTTTCATAACCGACGCGTCATTCATGCCGACGAGTGCGGCTGTCAATCCGTCCCTTACAATTGCCGCCAATGCCCTCCGGGTTTCCGGTCATATCAATTGCTTGCTTGCCGGGCAGCTGGTGGCTGCGACATCGTAAAGCTAACTCTGGTGACATGGCGATGGTCTTTGTGGCTTTGCCAAGCGCCAGAGCGCGGGCGACTACGTTGTGTGCAGGCTCCGGTGGCCATGCACGTTCAGTTGGAAGCCGATATCACGGAGTCTTGATGCGGAGGATATTTGGTTGACTCATCAGGTCTGTTGCGATTGAAATTTTCTCCTCCACGACGAGTCTGGCCACGCTCCTATTTGACCGTGAGAGCAATTGTCGCGTTTTGCTGCAGCGTTCCGGAGGTTGCCGTTACCGTCACTGGCGAAGTAGCGGATGTGGGTGGCGTCAAGCTCCCTGTGACGACCGCGCTGCAGCCAAGCAGAAGCCCCAAGGTGGCACAAGCTACCGCCGTCATCAGCCAGAGCGCCGCCCAGCGCCGCTTTCGCCGTCCGAAAAAGCATACCGTCACAGCCAGCGCTGTCAACGGGAAGAATGGTCGGGAATCGGGCCGCGCAGCAGAAGATGACGCGTTGGCGGAGATCGTTAGTTGGATGGTTGTCGTTCCGCCCGAGGGTATTACCGTCTGCTGGTCGAAGGAGCATGCGGCCCTGCTCGGCAGCCCGGAGCAGCCAAAACTCACTGGGGAGTTGAATCCGTTCTCCGGGGTCAACGTCAACGTAAGTGTCCCCCGGCCGCCGGAGTCGACGGTGAGTGACGTTGACGAAGTACCAAGCACGAAGTTAGGTTGCGAGTTTATCGTGTAGGCCGCGGAGGCGACTGCGCTGCTGGTGTCACCCGCGTCTACCGCGATCGCCTCCAGCGTCTCCGTCGCGCTGACCGTAATCGGCCCTGAATAGACGGCCGAGGAAGTTGTCGGCGTCGTTCCGTTGGTGGTGTAGTAGATAGTCGCGCCGGAAGTGGCATCGGAGATGCTCACCGACTGCGCGGAGGTATAAGTGCCCGCCGAAGGGGTGAAGGTCGGCGTGGAGACTGTAGGTGGCGCAGATTGCGCAGTTATGGTGTAGGTAGCGGAGGCAACCGCACTGCTGGTGTTGCTCGAGTCTACCGCGACCGCCTCCAGCGTTTCCGTCGCACTGACCGTAATCGGCCTTGAATAGACTGCCGAGGAACTGGTCGGCGTCGTTCCGTCGGTGGTGTAGTGGATAGTTGCGCCGGAAGTGGCATCGGAGATGCTCACCGTCTGCGCGGAGGTATACGCCCCCGCCGGCGGTGTGAACGTCGGCGTTGAGACCGAAGCTGGCGGCGCGGAAGAGCTTATCGTGTAGGCAGCCGAGGCCACTGCGCTGCTGGTGTCCCCCGCGTCTACGGCGATTGCCTCCAGCGTCTCCGTCGCACTGACCGTAATCGGCCTTGAATAGACTGCCGATGAAGTGGTCGGCGTGCTTCCGTTGGTGGTGTAGTAGATGGTCGCGCCGGAAGTGGCGTCAGAGATGCTCACCGTCTGCGCGGAAGTATAAGCCCCCGCCGGGGGTGTGAAGGTCGGCGTTGAGACCGTGGGCGGAGCGGAGCTTATGGTGTAGGCGGCGGAGGCGACCGCGCTGTTCGTGTAGCCGGTCTTGGCCGCAATCGCTTCAAGGGTCTCAGACGAACTTGCCGTAATTGGGGAAGTGTACCGGGTCGAGGCCGTGGTCGGTGTCGTTCCGTTGGTGGTGTAGTAGATAGTTGCGCCAGAAGTGGCATCGGAGATGCTCACCGACTGCGCGGAAGTATAAGCCCCCGCCGGAGGTGTGAAGGTCGGCGTTGAGACCGAGGGCGGCGGCGCGGAGGAGCTTATGGTGTAGGCGGCGGAGGCGACCGCGCTGCTGGTGCCGCTCGAGCCTACCGCGACCGCCTCCAACGTCTCCGTCGCACTGACCGTGATCGGCCCTGAATAGACGGCCGAGGAAGTTGTCGGCGTCGTTCCGTTGGTGGTGTAGTAGATAGTTGCGCCAGAAGTGGCATCGGAGATGCTCACCGTCTGCGCGGAAGTATAAGCCCCCGCCGGGGGTGTGAAGGTCGGCGTTGAGACCGAGGGCGGCGGCGCGGAGGAGTTTATGGTGTAGGCGGCGGAGGCGACCGCGCTGCTGGTGCCGCTCGAGTCTACCGCGACCGCCTCCAACGTTTCCGTCGCACTGACCGTAATCGGCCCTGAATAGACGGCCGAGGAAGTTGTCGGCGTCGTTCCGTTGGTGGTGTAGTAGATAGTTGCGCCAGAAGTGGCATCGGAGATGCTCACCGTCTGCGCGGAAGTATAAGCTCCCGCCGGAGGTGTGAACGTCGGCGTTGAGACCGTAGGTGGCGGCACGGAAGAGTTAATCATATACGCTGCCTGCGTCATATTTCCCGGCAACCCGGTATACGTGGTCCCACAAACTGCCGTGATGGTCGTGCTCGAAGGAACTGAGATCGGCCCGCTGTAGGCGGTTCCCTGTTGGCAACTACCCGCGTTGTCGGGCCACGGATAGACCGAAGTCGAGGTGGAGGTTCCGGTCGTGTAGCAGATATAGGAACCGGCTGTCGCGCAACTCAGCGCGACACTCTGCGTGCTCGCATACGACCCTGCTGCCGGGGAAAAGGTGACGTTTGCCGCACTGTGGGCCGCTCCTGCCGAAGGGTCAGTGCTGTAAGTAGAAAGGCTGGGCAGCGACGGGGCACTGTTCACCGTGTAGCTCCACGAATTCAGCAACAGTGCGGCATTGTCACCGGAAGGCATCGTAGACCCCGTGATCGCCACATAGGCGGTGTTGCCGCTTACCAGAGCAGGGATATTGACCGCCGTCCATGTCTTTTGAAAGAACGTCCCGGTGCCGCTCGAACCAGAGGAGCACGATCCGTTTGCCGCTGTCACGTCGTACATGCAGAAGGCTACGTTAGTTCCGTCGTAACTGATGGTTGCCGAGTACGTGTGCCCCGTCGTCGTGTTCCGTGTGCCGGAGGGAGAATTGAGTGGAACCGGGGAAGTGCTGAGTTTGGTTGTGCCCCAGTAATTCGGTCCCGTGTCATTGGGATTGCAGTTGGCTTGATTCTGCTGATAAAGCTGGACGTTGCTATAGGAAAACGATCCTGACGGGCTCAGAGGTTGATAAGAATCAATGTCAATTGCAAATACGTTGTTCGGCACCCCCGCAGGCGGCTCTGGAAATGCCTGATAGAATCCTGCCTCGCAACCCGCTCCCTGGGCGAATTGGGATCCCTCATATCCGGCGACGTTATTTGTGTTGTTAAAAGTGAAAGCGATGAACTGCCCATCGGGAACAAACGTAAAGGTCGTGGTAAATGCCCGAACGTCCACCGCAGTCTGATAGACGAAGCCTAGCGCTAGGTGAACTTTATTTGGCTCGAACAGTTCCGCAGCAGTGCCAGACAGAGAACATCCGTTGGGTCGGCATTTGAAATGGTAGGGGCTGGACGCATCCGTCGCCACTCCGCAAGGAGCTGCGGTGTTGCCCGTGGTAAATCCAGCAGAGCAATTGAAGATCGACTGCGCCGAGGTGGGAACAAGTAGGCCCAACGCCATGACGGCTGGTACGAGAACCATCAGAGGCCTGCTTCTCCGAGCCTCGCCAAAAAAGATGATAACTGAACCCAACATCTGACCGCCTCATTTCAATATGCGCAAAGCTCAAAAGCCCAATCCTGATTTGCGCTGCGTACGGGCGTCCAGTTAAGCGCTCTGGTGCGCGATACTGGAACGTCGAAAAGGCTAGATTTGATTCAAAGTACAGGTTAAGGGTAACACTTTTGTGTGACTAATTCGAAGTCCAGGCTATTACCAAGGTGTGATTCAACGAGCCTGCATTTGGCATGAAGTTGGTATACTACTCGCGTTGTAAGCAATTCCCGCGCCAAAACGCCTTACCAGACCTCGAATGTGAGTTCCTTTGCAGATTCTTTGATTTAGCCCGAGATGAGGCGGCGAGGCTGTTCTTTAGCACAGGAAAATGACGTGTAGTTCTTTCACACAGCAGAGTATTTTCTTCGTGGCAAAACGAAGAACTCCGTCGAAGGCTGGAGAAGCATTCGCGTGGGCGCTGCACGCAGGCGCGCGTGGTGTTGCGCAGCCGGATCGCGCTGTTGGCTGTGGAAGAGACGCAGGACAAGCAGATTGCTGCGGCGCTAAAGGTTGCAAACGCCACGCAATGGTCCACGCCCACCATGACGCGGGAGATGCGCATCTCCTAGGCCTCGGTGTCGCGCATCTGGCGCGCCAACGGCTTGAAGCCGCATCGCGTGGAGAGCTTCAAGGTCAGCAATGATCCGCACTTCGCTCACAAGCGTGGAAGCCATCGTGGAAACTATCTGAATTCGCCCGAACACGCACTGGGGGCGCTGGACCGCACGCAGCCGGGCCTGCCGATGAAGAAGGGGCGCTGCGCCACCGTGACCCACGACTACAAGCGCGACGGCACCATCACGCTATTCAGGTGATTCGCATAAGCAGCACATCGTGAATACATCGATAATGCGCAAGGCAGTTTGCCGGCGATGTTACGATAAACTGCGACAACTGCCGTAAAGATGCGCATGATTTGGGTGAACCAGTCTGGTCCAAGGGATTCATGCGTCGCGTTCGGCCCGCTCCGTTGATCGGCAGCGCGAAATCCCCAGGGGTGCGGAGGAACCGTGTATGTCGAATGATCCTCTGTTGAAGATCGTATCGATTTTGCCCACCGGACGGACTCCCGGCGGCCGCCTTGTTGTCACCCGTAAGTTTATCGAGGGTCTGGCGGCTTACCGGCGCAGTTGGGCCGGTAGAATGACCCTATACATGCCTCCGGGCGCGACCACGACCGGCAACCTGGATGACGTGGCACTGACTCCACAGGAATTCCCGTGCGAGGTCAAGGTAATTGACCGCGAACAATTCGCCAAGGCCGTCTCCGAGGACCAGAACGCAGTCGTTCTGCTCAGCCTCGACGACTTTCACCAGAGCGCTCTGTCCGCCGTTTGTGCCCAAAGCGGCATTCCGTCGGTCTACGTAAGCGAGAACAGCCTAAGAACACGCATGCAGGTTGTGGACGCCACCGTACGCAACCCGCTCAAGCGGCTGCGCCGAAAAATCTGGGAGTCTGGCGAAGAAAAGCGCCGCCGCAAGGCGCTGATGCTCGCCAGCGGGCTGCAGGCCAACGGTACGCCAACGTATGACGACTATCAATCGATCCAACCTGACGCGCTGCTGTTCTTCGACACGCGCGTAAGAGAGGCGATGGTAGCCAGCGAAGATCAGGTGCGAGCGAAGTTCGCGCCAGAGCGCGCCGGGCAACCGTTGCGCCTCCTCTTCTCTGGCCGATTCTCGGCGATCAAGGGCACCATGGATCTGATCGAAACCGCACGGGAGCTACAGCGACTTCAAGTTGAGTTCCGGCTGACCCTTTGCGGGGACGGCGAGTTGCGCGGGCCGCTCGAAGAAGCCATCCGTGCCCACGGCCTCTCCGATTGCGTCACGCTGGCCGGAGTATTGGACTTTACAACAGAGCTGGTACCACTTGTGAAGAGTTCAGCAGACCTGTTTGTCTGCTGCCACACGCAGGGCGACCCTTCCTGCACCTATCTCGAGACCATGGCCTGCGGCGTGGCCATCGCCGGATACGCTAACGACGCTTTTGTAGGTGTGGTGCGGCACTCCGGTGCTGGATGGCTCGCGCCCATGCTCAAGCCCGAGAGGCTTGCAGCCGAGATTCACCGCCTGTCTCGCCAAAGAGACGAGCTTCTTAATATCTCGCTCAAGGCGCTTCGCTTCGCCCGTGAACACACTTTCGAAAAAACGTTCGAGCGCCGAGTCGAGCACCTACGCACTGTCTCGGAAAAGGCGTTCACACACGGCAATTAAGGCGATTTTCTGGTTGTCTTAGGCAAGCCGGAATTTCGGAGATATGAGGCGGCGAATTCCCTTGACATCAACTCGAAGCGTGTTTTGGCCTCTGAATCAGAATCATCCCGGATTAAATCCACGAGGAATCAGTGACGTCCCGCGCCGAATCGGAGATGATCCGATCATGAAGCGGGTTCGCTCGACGTGGGATCTCGCAGGAGCAAATCCGAAGTACGACTGTCCTGTAGGCTCGAACTTGATCATTCTGAACTTCGGGGGCTGTTTAGGCGTTCAGCGCGCTCATCGCGCCGATAAGGGGAGAATAGGCATGAGAAGCCGGGCCGCATACATACTTTTGCTCGTGGCCCTGAGCATTGGGAGCATTGGTATCTGGAGAGCGATCCGAGTGAGGGAAGCTTCCGCTGCCGCCTCTCCCGCCTATCTGAAGAACTGGAATCCGGCGGCTGCCGCGCGCTATCTGGATGCGCGTGAGGTATGGTGGCAGAACTGGCCGTCGGCTCAGATGGATCATGGGACAGTCTGCATTTCCTGCCACACGGTCGTACCGTATGCGCTGGTGCGGCCGGCGCTTCGGCAACAACTCGACGAGACGGAAATGACGGGCCCTGAGACGGCCATGCTGGCGAGCGTTGAGAAACGCGTCACCGATTGGTCTCAGATGACTCCGTTCTACACCGACGCAGCAGCCGGTCCGGGAAAGACAGCGCAATCCCATGCGACAGAAGCGGTGCTGAATGCGGTGATCCTGTCCGCCTACGATGCTGCGGACGGTCATCTCAGCCCGGTCACGCGGACTGCCTTCAACGAAGCATGGGCGCTGCAAGAGAAGACGGGGGAGAACGCAGGCGCCTGGAATTGGCAGGACTTTCATCTGGCCCCATGGGAATCGCCGGAATCGGGATATCAGGGCGCAGCACTTATGGCGATCGCGCTCGGTAATGCTCCCGATCACTACGCCAGCGAACCGAAGATTCGCGACCAGTTGGACCTGCTGCAGGGCTATCTGCGTCGGCAGTATGCGGCGCAGCCGTTGATGAGCCAGCTCTATGTACTGTGGGCGTCCCCTCAAATGCCCGGATTGCTCGCGGAAGCTGATCGCACAAAACTAATCGAGAAAATCACTGACCTTCAGCTACCCGATGGAGGCTGGGCGCTTCCATCTTTGGACCAGCAGCCTGGCGTGCGACGCTACTTGCTGGATCATTGGAAACAGATAAGTGACACGGCTGAGAGCGACGGGTGCGCGACCGGTCTGGTTGTTCTTGCGCTAGAGAAAGCCGGAGTAAAACCACCGGACCCTGTACTGAACCGCGGGTTGCAGTGGCTTGAACAGCATCAGTCCCAAAAGGATGGGAGTTGGTGGGCCTCTTCGCTGAACACGTCACGCGATCCCGACAGCGACATAGGCCGATTCATGACCGACGCTGCAACAGGATATGCCGCGCTGGCGCTTGAAAATGCCCGACACCACACGCCTAAGTCAATTCCGCAGTGATCCCGCTTGAGCATCGACTTCTGGCAATGCACCATGACCTTGTAATTTTCATGCACGTCCAGCAGTGATCGTGTTCCCATTGTGGCTCTTGGCGGGTGCATTCCATTTTCGAATGCGTTCTTTCCGACTCCCTATTTGTGTCGAATTTCTTGGGGCTGGGCGATTCTGCCCAGTGCGTAGAGTGGTCTTCGGGGTCTTATATATTCGCGTATTTAGAGCAACCAGCCGTTTCAGTGGATAAAAGCACGGCGATATCTCGGGTTCCATTTGATAGGCCAGAACTGCTCTGCCGAAGCAACTTGAGACAATAAGCGAGATACTCCTTGTAGAACGGATTAACTACAACTCACAAATCCACTCCGCCATCGCGAAAGAAAAGGCGCTGAAGACGCTTGAATATTACAGAGAGAGGTTGAAATTAGCCTGTTCAATTCGGGCGACCACTTTTCTGAAGGTGTGCGATTTTGCATTACTCATTTCATTTATGAAGAACTCTAGATTTGCGGCGAAAAGGAGGTGCGGTTCGTACAGATTCCGAGATTCCGGAGTTAACGGTGCTTCCCAGACAATCTGGTGATGTCTCAGCATTTGCCCATGGAACTCGGGGTGTGACTTCGTTGTTTCGCGCTCGGCGAAGCGTAGCTCGACGGCGCACCTGCCGGACCCTAACGATTTCCCTGAAGGGCTAGTTCAGCAGCGCTCAAGTGCGATATTAATCGTTGATCGGAAGTTGACCGGAAAGATAGGATCACAACTATGACGACATCGTTCGATCCGGAGTGCGAGGTCTCCACAAGCACGCCCCAGTGCTCGTGCGATGAAGTTGCCACCAGCACCGTCGAGGCCCGACCGGCGACGGGAAGGCGGCAACGATGGCTGCAGATCCTAAACTTCCGCGCCGAACTCTTTGCATCGACCTTCTCCTTCGGTGCCACAGCGGTCATCAGGTTCGGCAGCAGCCTCGTTCTAACGAGGCTGTTGAGTCCCAATGCGTACGGCATTTTCGGCATTCTTCTGTCCTTCCTGTTCATGATCGAGATGATGTCCGATGTAGGCACGCTGGGCCTCCTGATCCGCCATCCGCGTGGTGACGATCCGCGGTTCGTACACACGCTATGGACGATCCGGCTCATACGTTCGGCCTTCAACTTCGCCGTACTGCTCCTCGCAGCGCCACTGATCGCCTCGATCTATCACACTCCGGCCCTCAAGGACGCGTTACGCGTGCTCAGCATCTGGTTTCTGCTGAACGGCGCTGAATCTATGTCCTTCGGGCTCGCGATACGGCATCAGAGAGCACGCCTGAATAATTACAACGAGTTGGCATCGAATGTGATCATGACGCTGTTCGTCATCGGCATGGCGAGCCTTCTGAGGAACCATTACGCGCTGATCCTGGGAGCGCTGCTGCAGCGCTTGTTCCTCGTGATCGCCAGCCATTTTTATTACCGGGACATGGGAGTCGGGATCGCTTTCGACCGCGAGGCCGCGCGCGAACAGTTTGAATTCGCGCGCTATGTGATGCCGTCGAGCATCATGTCCATCGTGTTGTCGCAGTACGACAAGGTCGTGCTGGCGCGGCTGTTCAACTTGACGCTGCTCGGCGTCTACAGCATTGCCTCCAACATGGCTGGCCAGCTCACCGGGATAATGATGCACAACGCGCGTTTCGTCCTGTACGGGCGCTGTTCCGCCTACTTCCGTTCGAACCGCTCCACGGCGGTGCATCGCTACTACACGGAAAACCTCCGGCTGTTCGCCGTAGGCGCCCTCCCTCCTGCGGTCATTGCGGGATTCGCGCCTCTCATAATCACGATCCTCTACGATCCTCGCTACATGCAGGCTGGACCCATTCTCACCGTGCTGGCGCTCGGCGCCATCATTGCAGCCTTCCAGAATGCCTCGGAGAACCTGCTCGTAGCGTCAGGCCAGACTCGCGTCGTTCTGGGAGCAAATATCGTTCGGGTCGTCAGCCTCATTCCAGCGGTCGTCTTCGGCTATCACTTTTTCGGATTCGAAGGTTTCCTCTGGTGCACCACGGCCGCTGCCCTGCCGCCGCTCCTGTATTTCTACTGGGAGCAATGGCGCAACCGCCTGCTCCAACCCTTACGTGAATTGGCAGGTCTCGGTCTGTGCTCCGTCGTTTTTCTGGCCTGTTTCGGACTCAGCCACCTTCTGCTGACGATCGTGCCCCCTGGCTGGCTACACCTCGGATTGGTACATCATCATGCGCACGGCTAGCGATCGCCCCCTGCACATCGCGCTCTGGTCACCAGCGTGGCCTTTGGCTCAGTATCAAAACGGTATCATCACCTACGTCCACTGGATGCGCCTGGCTCTCGAGGGCCTCGGCCACCGCGTGAGCATCTTTACCGCAGAGCTTGGGGCTGGCATCACCGATCGAGAGGTTCATCTGGCTCGACAGCGTCTGTGGAAGCCTGTCGCACGACTCCTCACCCCGAAGAAGCCATCCCGCGGAGAGGGTGCCTTCGAGTTCTCGCGGATCATTGCTTCTGAACTGCTGCGTGTGCACCGGCAGAATCCGATCGATGTAGTGGAAATGGAGGAATCCTTTGGCTGGAACGCCGATGTCGGCCAGCGTACGGGCATTCCGGTAGTGGTCCGCTTGCACGGACCCTCCTTTCTGACCTACATCGACGAGGAGCTCTCCACAGATTTCGCACAGCGGCGCATCGAGCGCGAGGGCGTAGCACTGCGGCAGGCGCGGGCGATAGTCTCGCCGTCCCGGAAGGCCCTTTTGCAGACGATCGAGCGATACCAGTTATCGAGCCCGGAGACGCACCACATCGTAAATCCTCTGACGATGGACGAGGACACGCCGCTCTGGCGCCTGGGCGACTGCGATCGCGAAAGCATTCTCTTCGTGGGCCGCTTCGACCTGCTAAAGGGCGCTGACGTGGTATTGCAGGCGTTCCGTTCCGCGTTACGCCACCGTCCGCAGCTCCGGCTCATGTTTGTCGGGCCCGACCGAGGGTTGTCCATTGCGACCGGGAAAGTCGTCGGTTTTGAGCAATATCGCGAGGAACTCTTCCCCCTGGAGCTGCGGGATCGTGTCCAATACCTCGGGTCCATGGCGAATCGCGACATCGCACAGCTGCGCACCCGCTGCATGGTTACAGTTGTCAGCTCGCGCTTCGAGATGGCGCCCTATACGTTGGTGGAGCCGATGTTTCAGGGCTGCCCCGTCGTCTGCACAAACGCTGGCGGATGTCCCGAGATCGTCGCGCATGAGGTTACTGGCAGATTGGCACGGTCGGGGAATCCGGAGTCATTCGCCGCGGAGATTCTTGCGATCATTAATGATCCGGCGGGCGCAGAACGTCTCGGGCAGGCGGCGCGCCGCTATGTGCTCGAGCGTCATGCGCCGAGCGCCGTGGCAACGACCTCTGTGCAGCTCTACCGGCGTATGCTCGCCCGCCGTGCGCGGGCGCTGGCCTCAGAAGTGACCACTCGCTAGCTTGTCCCGACCCAATCACTCTTTCATTGCCCGATCGCCCACTCGGTTAGTCGAAACTGGCAAACCCATATTCACGAATAAAGCCGCATTTAGAAATGAGAGATAGATGGCTTGGCACCACATTAAGTGGGGCCAAGCCAATGTTCTCCCCAGGGCCGATGCTATGATCGGAGTGGTTCGGCCGAAGAGCGAAAACGCCTTGTCGTTACGAAGAAATCTCGTGCATGCCTTGGATCGCAGCCCCGGACGCGCGATTCTGGGTTTCCTCGCGACCCGGTGGGCTCGGCGCTCGCTACCCGGCGTGCTTATCGAGTACCGGCAAGGAGTCTGGGTGCATCGGCTGGGTGGATACGCTTTTGCAGACTCCCTGCGTTTCGACTACTACGCTTACGCCATCGAGCGATGGCCTCGCAATCTTGAGAATATCCTGTCCCAAGCGGAGGACCATTGGTATTTTGCCGATAGACCGGTGACAGGCGGCGTCATCGTCGACGTGGGCGCCGGGAAGGGCGAGGATTGCGTAGCCTTCTCGAGAGCAGTCGGACCCAGCGGAAAAGTGCTCGCGGTCGAGGCGCATCCGGCGACGTTCCAATGCCTCCGGGCTTCGATCGAGCTAAATGGCCTGAGCAACGTTGTGCCGATCCATTGCGCCGTCACTGAGAAGCCAGGGGCGGTTCTGATAGAGACTGCCGAGGATTGGGAGAGCAGCAGCGTCGTCTCCGACGCTAAGGACGGCGACCGCGTGCCGGGTGTCCCGCTTGACGACCTGGTAAGGCAGCATAATCTTACCAGAATCGATCTTCTGAAGATGAACATCGAAGGCGCGGAAGCCCTCGCAATCGAGGGAATGACGCAATCGTTCCGGATCATTCGAGCCCTCTGCATATCGTGCCACGATTTTCGCGCCAACCGGGGCGATGGGGAATTCTTCCGCACGAAAGCGTTCGTTGAGAGGCGTCTCCAGGCGGCGGGCTTTCGCATCATGCTGCGGCAGGACCCCAGAGACTATATAGCCGATCAAGTGAATGCAATTAGAACAGAGTCAATCGTACAGTGAATCATCTGGACCCAGGGGCGACCTCTAGGTACTGGGCGCCGGAATTTCGCGAACAGGCCGACAGCTTCTCCATCCTCAACCACAATCGCTCTCAAGCGGAATTAAGGGAAAGCGACTCAAAGCCGCTCGGAACACCCTTTCTGCTCAGACTACTCGGAATCTAAGATGCGTCGGCCCTGTGATCTCTCCGAACTTTGTTGCGCCAACGATGCCTTGGTATCGTATTCTGCTTGAGCGTTAACGAAGAACTCCTCACGGAATCCACCGGCGCTCCTTGAGCGAAGAAAGGTCGGATAACTGTCGGCATTCTCCGCGAGACAGGATGGTCGGTCATATTGATTGCACATTGGGGGCACTGCTTCATGACTAATCTGAGATGCCGGGAATTCTGCGTTTATCGATATGCCGAATGCACCACGCTTTGCGGCATTGACTAAGCATTGACTAATCTGGCTGCATGAGTGCCCTTTTCCTCATACCGGGTTGCATCGCGCTATTCCTCGTCCTTAAAGGACGCGTCGAGAAGGCATTCCTGTCTGTTTATTTGCCATCGCTCCTCCTTCTTCCACAGGATTTTGGCGTTCGGCTACCTCATTTGCCTTTCCTCTCAGCTGCAGAATATGCGCTCATACCGATCGGTATTGTCGCATTATCTCGACATATTCAGAGCCGCTCTTTTCGGCTCATGGACGCCTTGGTTTTCTTGTTCTGGGTGAGTTTTCTTATCACCGGAATCCTGCGCGAGCCAGTCATGAACGACGGCATCCTCGCCGCAGCCGAACTGCTTGTCTCCCAGTTGTTGGCTTATGTGGTTGGAAGACAACTAATTGAACCAGACCTGCGCTTCAAGACAGTCCGAAGATTCGTCATTTTCATTCTTTTGCTCTGCCCTGTAGGCGTGTTCGAGTGGCGGTTTGGGCAGAGTGTTTATGGAATTATTGGACAGAAATTGGGCGTCACTATCGGAGAGTACGGTGCGGGCATTCAAATTAGAGGTGGAAGAGGAAGGTTGACCGTTTCTTTCGGTGGTGGCGAATTCGCAGGGATCGTTATTGGGGCGACCTTCGCCTTAAATGCGTGGCTCGCCTTCGTGAACAAGGCGCGGACAGAAGTGGATCTCGGAAGATGGCTCGCAAAGGTTGAGAAGTACCATATCCCGCCGCTTCTTATGGCGCTTTCTATCTGGCTCACGCAGTCCCGTGGTGTTCTGATTTCACTGGCCGCCGCCTTTACTATTCTTCAAATTCCAAAATTCAAGAAGACGAAATTGGCGACCACAGTGGTTGCAGTTCTCTTTATTCTGGCAGCTTTCGGCGCAAAGCAATATTTTAGTCAGTATCTAGATGTTGCCCCCTCAATGATGACAGAGCAGCAATCGAGCGCAGCCTACAGACAGTTTGTCAACATAGCCTATCAAGCGGTCGCAAAAATGGGAGGTTGGTTTGGCTGGGCAAGCACAATACCTGTCGTCGGCGGTCATAAGTCAATCGATAATCACTTCCTCCTTATCCACCTCCTGCAAGGAGAACTTGGCTATCTCCTCTTGATCTTAATTGCGGCTGAGTCTATCAGGACTGCAATTGCGGGTGCATGGAGCTTTCAGGCTTTGGAAGATCGCGTGTTTGCCTTCAGTATGATGGCTGTTTTCGCTATTTTCTGGATTACATACTATACGATCTTTATGGGTGCACAAATGCCAGAATTTACTTTCCTCATGTTAGGTTGGGGCCAATCGCTCGTCCCGGGAAAAGCAGGCACGGAATCGGTTGCGGAGGTTCAATCGCGGTCCAGATTTGGCTTCCGGCGGGTGCTCACCTAATTCGTGCGGAGTCAGCTGCCGCGCCAAAGCCAGAATGTGACCTTGATGAAGCCGGAACCTTCAGCGCTTCGCGAGACCGCATACGCTCTACCCGATCTTTGCAGACCTGCCAGCCATCCACTTTAGCAGCGCCGTGATCCTGCCAACGCTGTACCAGCCAATACTGGCTGGCCCATTGGAGTGCCCGCAAATTTTGTACCAGCAAAGATGCGACAAACTGGTATGGAAGGGGCCTTGGACGGACGAGGAAAGAAGAATACGCCCGAGCAGATCGTAATGCCGCTTCGACGGGGGAAACTCTCGGTAGGAGCATGTGACATGTGTTGCAACTAGCTTGGTCCACAGACTGAAGATGATCGACGAATCGCTTTCGGCTGGTTCGACGAACAGAAGTGGGCGGGGCTCTGTTCGTTTGGACGAACTCAAACGAATGACTAGAGTAGTTGTTGAAAATATTGGAGGCGCGGGCCGGGATCGAACCGGCGCATAAAGGTTTTGCAGACCTCTCCCTTACCACTTGGGTACCGCGCCTTGGAAGGGACGTCTTTCTTCGGGCCACTCCAAACCGCCGTCGTACTGCCGGCAGGCGCCGGTCCGGGATCTGGAGCGGGAGACGAGATTTGAACTCGCGACCCTCGCCTTGGCAAGGCGATGCTCTACCACTGAGCTACTCCCGCTTGACGCAAATCTGAGTATATAGGGCGGCCCAGATGAGGTCAAACCGAAGCAGGCGCACCGGTTTTGCCGCTTTTCCCCGCCCCGGCGCCGCTGCCCGGCTTCGATTTTCACGATCTCGCCATCGCGCATGTGCAGGATGCGCCCCGCGATCGCCGCAGCCTCAGGATTATGCGTAATCATCAGCGTCGTCTGGCCCAGTTCCCGGTTTGACCGCTGCAGCATGTTCAGCACCGCGTCTGAATTCTTCGTGTCCAGGTTGCCCGTTGGCTCATCAGCAAGCACGATCGCGGGCCGCGTAATCAGCGCCCGCGCAATGGCCACCCGCTGCTGCTCTCCGCCGCTCAGCTCTGCGGGCCTGTGCTTCAGCCGGCCGCTGATCGACAAGAGATCGCTCAGGTGGTCAAGATAAGCGCGATCCATCGGCTCCCTGCGGCCGCTGATGCTATAGGCAATCTCGATATTGCCCATTGCCGAGAGCGTCGGCAGCAGGTTGAACTTCTGAAAGACGAAGCCGATGCGACGCTTGCGCAGCCGCGTCCGCTCTGCATCGCTGAGGCTGGCAAAGTCAATGCCATCAATCACGACCCGGCCCGACGTTGCCCGGGTAAGCCCGCCCAACAGATAGAAAAGCGTAGACTTTCCCGAACCCGAGGGCCCGATAATGGCCACGAACTCGCCCGGCTCCACGGCAAACGAGACGCCGCGCACCGCCGCCACCTCGATGCTGCCGGTCGAGTAGACCTTCGTCAGGTTGTCGGCGAGGATGATGGGCGATAACGCTTGCTGCTGCACACCCATCATTGTAAATGCGCGCTCGGAGCCCACCTGCCGCTTTCACTCTCGTAAAATGGAGGGGCAACGATCTTAAGCGCAGGACGTACCCACGCATGCCCGTTTCCAGCAATAACCTTGCCTCTTCTCTTGCCGCAGCCGCCGCCAAAGCCGGCCTCACCCTCGTCTCCACCACTGCGGGCAAGGACTTCAACGGCGAGCCCACCACGATCTTCGAGCTCGGCCTATCCGGTCTTGCCGGGCGCACCCTGCAGCTCGAGCTCAGTGAAGCTTTCGACTTCGACCGGCCCGGCGACAGCTCTTCGTCACCCAGCCTGCTGCCGCAGATGGAAGCCCACCTCGCCGCCGAGGCGAAGCGTCTGCGCAATCCCCGCCCCGAGTGCTACGTCACCCTCGAAGGCCTGCCCATCGCCTTCGGCAAATTCCAGTGGCCGTTTCACCGCTCCACCTCCGGCTCCGACAGCTACATCGTGCACGGCGAAATGTACCTCGCCGACGGCAAAGACAGCGCCCTGCACACGAAGGTCGCCGCCGCCGTCACCGTGACCTTTGCCGAGATCATCCCGGCCATGGAACAGCCCTACGCCGAAAGCTTCATCTACAACGCCATCCGCAAGACCGTCGACCTCGGCCAGCTCGAATTCCTGAAATCCGGCAACCGCCAGCCTGTCCCCGTCACGACGCGCTTCTATAGCCGCTGGCATAAGAACTTCGTCTTCACGGATACCGACGACGCCACGCGTCTCTCTTATCTGCTGCGCAAGGTCTACTGGCTCTCCGGCGTTCTCGGCCAGGGGCAGCCCGTCTGGATCGCCGACCCGCGCGATGCGCAGTACCTCAACACCACCGAGGCCGACCTCCTGCGCGTGGCCGGCGATAACGCTGCTGCCGGGCTGATCGCCCTCAATGGCGAATACGCCGCTGCCACACCCGCGCTCATGGCCCGCGCTGCCGAGTACCAGGCCGCGCTCGAAGCCGCCCTCAACTTCACCAAGCCGCAGTTCAATGAGGCCATGCGTTCCGGCCAGGCAAATATGTAACAACAGTTCGCAGTTCGTAGTGATCGATGCTCCACGTGGAAGACGCGTGGAGCATTTTTATTTGCTCGCAAGGCGGACTGGAATCGTCGGAGTTGGGGCGCGAAATTCTTCGCAAGCTTCTCTGCAGGAAAAAATATAGTCAGGGGAGGGGCGGTGCCTGACTTCCGCGCTTAAGCCTTGAGCCCCGGCATCGCTTTCTGCTCCGCACGCCCGGGATTTCTCGCAACCCTAGAGCGCCGTGCCGCACACCGCGCAGAAGCGCGATCCCGGCGGATTGGTCTGCTGGCACTGGCTGCAGGCCACCAGCGCGCCCGGTTGCGCCACCGGCGCCCCGGCCATGGGCGGCATCGTCACATACATCGGCAGACCCACAATGGGCACCGCGATGCCCAGCGCCGCCGCGATGCCCGCCGCCTGGATAGCGTTGAACTCGCGCACCCGACCCGGCATGAAGAAGCACTCAAGAAATCCCAGGATCGCCGGTATCCCCGTCCAGAAGAAGCAGCAATAGAGAATGCCCAGGCCCGTGCGCCGCAGGTAGAAGTGATGCATGCCGAACGTACCCAGAAACAGCGCCAGCAGAATGCCCACGACCTCGTCGCGGCGAACCGTCTCATACTGCTGATAGAAAATCGCCTGCGCGTTGTTGGGATACGGAACGGTGGCCATCGTCGGCTCTCCTTGCCTGCCTTGCATTCAAAGATACGATACCCAACCCGCGCAAGTTCCGCTCTCAAGGGGAGCTATCCAGGGATCATCCGCGTGCCGATCGGGACAACTCGCGATGCCGATCGAACCACCATGCCCAGATCAGCATGACGATCCCCGCAATCAGGCCTGGCCACGCGATGCCTGCTTTCACCGAGCGAGGTAGTTCGCGACTGAGGGTATCTCTCAAATAGCTTGCTGTCAGCAGCGCAACGTATGCGAAGAAGGCATACCGGCCGATGCGGTCACGTGCTCTGGTGGCCGAAACATAGAGCCACACGCCTATCGCGAACATTCCGAGTTCCACGCTCAGCGTTCCGGCCACGGAATTCCAAAGGCCGAGCCCAAACTTCGGACCACCTGGATAGAGGGGCATGTCCGCACGATGCGCTATCCAATCCAGAAGCCAGTGGCTCAGTACGCCGATCGCAATGGCAATCGTTCCGGGCCAATACCGTGTCATCCAGTGGTAGATTGCGGCGAATACAACTGCCCAGACCCCGCACATAAGCAGGCTGTGGGACCATGGATAGCTCACGAAATCCAAAGGCACCAGCTTCATTTGGGCCGGATCCACTCGAACGGTTTCCCACCCGAACAGTAGAAAAAGCGGCCAAAGCAGATCGGAAAGGAACGGCGCGGCCAGCAGCACGGCCAACGAAGTGCGAGGAGCGTATCTTTTCGCGGCAAACCCAACGGCGAAGTGACCGAGAAACATCTATTTGTGTACTCCCAAGGCAGTCTAGCAGTCCGCACCATCGGTCCTGAGATGCGCCTTTATCGTCAGGCATGGTTGCCCGGATCGCCGACCTCTGGCTTGCCCATTGTCCTCTCGGAATCTCCGTGCCCGCGGGTAGAGGGCACTCGAATCGATGAATCCATAGCTCGTGCGTATGGTATTTTCAGCCGCCTGAGAAACAGCCTGGCTTGCACGCTCACGTCGCACACATGGCGATCCGCTCAAAGTCAATATTCACACCACCGATTTCATGCCTTTAGTGATGCAAGCACACCAAGTTCTCGACGCTACAGTGCCCATCTCTCGCTGCCGCGAAATCCAGGTGGTTATCGAAAATAGCGATAGTGAGCCTCGCGGCATCTATGCCGAGATGTTACTCACAGACTCACGTGCTCGCGCAAAGCCCACGCTCTACCTTGGACGACAACCGATCATATCGAGCGAGTCCGACCAAATTCGACGAAATCTCTCGCCTGTCATCGAGACCTTACGCTTTCCGATTCCGAGTCGGTCGTCCATTCACCGTTTCGACCAGATTACCCTTGTCGTGGCGCCGGACAGAGCGCATCCCGACGTCGGTGCAAAGATCGCTCTTCAGCAGTTCAAGTTTCTGCCTCGTTAACCGATGTGAAATGCGGCAGTTGGTCCATCCATCCTTTAGCATCAAAGCTGTCATGACCGCGCCTTCTGCCGCTGCCGGCAGCACCTTTCTCCTCTGCAATGACCTGCCCCGTCGCCTCGGCTACGGCACCATGCGCCTCGTGGGTCTCATCTCCCGATGTCCCGGCTAGCCCAATGCCTTTGCGAGTCGCATGAGTCCTTGCCGTATCGCAAGCTCGTCGAATCCGCCAAAGCCGAGGAGCAACGCATTCGGATCAGGACGTCTCAGGGTGCATCGATCGACGGCTAGAACCTCAATACCCTCGGCCGCCGCCAGCTTTTCCGCCTGTCGCGAAGTCATTCCATTCTTGAGGTACCCGATCGTGTAGAGGCCCGCCCGGACGTTAGAGATCTCAAGCAGCCCGCCCAGACGTTGCTCGGCTCCTTCCATCAGTGTCGCGAGGCGTTCCGCATACAGATTCCGCATCCTTCGCAGATGACGTGCCAAATGCCCATCTACGATGAAGTCGCAAAGCACCGCCTGGTCAAAGGATGAATTCCGGAAATCGGTTCGGTAGCGAAAACTCAGGAAGAAATCTATCAACGGCGCAGGCAATACCACGTAGCCCACGCGTAAGGCTGGAAATACCGTCTTGCTGAACGATCCGATGAAGATAACGCTTGAGTGATTATCGAGGCTTTGCAGGGCAGGCACGGGCGGTCCCTCAAACCTGTATTCGCTGTCATAGTCATCTTCGATAACAAAAGCGCCGGCGCGTGAGGCCCAGCTAAGAAGGGCCATCCGCCGCTCCAGCGACATCGTTACCCCCAGCGGGAATTGGTGAGCCGGCGTTACGTAGGCTCCTTTCGCATCCGGACAGATCTTGATTCCGGCGGAAACAGACAGCCCTTCCTCATTCACTGGCACAGCAACAATCCTGGCTCCGACATTGTCAAACGCGATTCTGGCTCCGAAATATCCAGGATCCTCCATCCATATCGGATCGCCCTTTTTCAAGAGCAGCCGTGCCAGCAGGTCGAGCGCCTGTTGTATTCCGGAAACGATGACGATTTGTTCCGCAGTGCATCGCACCCCACGTGACGTGCGCAAATACTCGGCGATTGCATCGCGCAATGGCCGATACCCACGCCGATCAGCCTCTTTCTTTAGCCATGACCTGAAATTACGTGCTCGGTATGCCGCGATACGACCCCAAACTTCGGATGGGAATTCGTTGATGGCCGGAGCCCCGATCCGAAAGGGGCGGATCCCGTCAGCAAAAGCCTGGTCGATCCAGGGTTGCGGCCGTTTGGTCGAAAGAACGCGGCGAATGTATGCCGGTGTCGTGGTTGGCTGGCGGGGCGGCCGGGGCGCCTCCACGCGATTGACCCACGTACCGAATCCGACGCGTGAGGTGACATACCCCTCGGCTTGTAAGCGCTCCAGAACGCTGACGACCGTGCCCCGCGAGAGTTCATACTGGCGAGCAAAATCTCTGGACGCCGGCACTCTGGCGCCTGGCGCGAGCCGGCCGTCAAGAATGGCAGAGCGCAGCTCGCCATACAGCCAACTGGTCAGGGTCTGATGGCGCGACCGGCTTTTGAGAGTGAGCTCGAACGAGCTGATGGCTTTTGGCATCTCGAATGGTCCAATAAGATTCGCGAAAATGGCTCTGTTCGATGTACCACTGCTGGCATACTATCAGTTCTGAAATCGAGAAGCGCATCGATCGTCATTGAGCCCTGGCTTCTCGCTGAGCGACTCATGGGAGATCAGCAGATGAAAGTTGGAGTTTGGTTCTATGGACTGGGCACTGCTCTCACCGGCATTTTGAATATCGTCTGGGGCGAATTCGATGCCTCTCATCAACCCATCAAGTCCCTGGGCAAAAATCTTCCTGGTCAACACATACTGGCCTGCGTCGCGGGCGTCTGGCTGGTCGCAGCGGGTCTTGCAATCCTGTGGCGGCGCAGCGCAAGGATTGGCGCCGCGGCATCCGCGATCATCTACTTGATTTTTGTGGCATTTTGGCTACTTCGGTTCTACGCCGGGATTCACGCGCTTGGATGGCGAATCGACGTCTTATTCGGCGTCTCTTTCGGGCTCGCACAACAGTTATTGCTGGTCGCTCCGGCAGCAATCCTTTACACGTCAACCGCCGCACCGGATTCCCTGTCGCAAGAGAGAGCAGGTATCGCCGCACGTTGGATGTTGGGATTGCCGCCCATCGTCTTCGGCTTGGTCCACCTCGTCGGCATTCGCGTATTCGCGAGCATCGTTCCACATTGGATGAGTTTGGATATTTTTGGGCGGCGCTGACCGGAATCGCCTTCTTCCTGGCAGGACTTGCAATCTGCTCAGGAATTAAAGATGTCCTGGCCGCTAGGCTGCTTGCGTTGATGCTGTTGCTGTTTGAAGGTCTTGTAGAAATACCTCCTATCTTTATCCGACCGCACAATCAGGGAGCATGGGGCGCCGCCACCTACAACCTGGCTGCGATAGGGGCATGCTTAATCTTCGCAGAGTTTCTTACAAGCCGCGCAGATCGCGGACGAAGCAACCTCGCGGGAAATGTTGCCACGTCACACCCCGATCCGGTGGTTGCATGATTGAGTAACGCGCGGTCGTCGACGAATATCAGGAGTTGCCTCCGTCGTCGGTAGCATCAAAGCTGCCATGACCGCGCCTTCCGCCGCCGCCAGCGGAACCTTTCTCCTCGGCAATGACCTGCCCGTTCATCGTCTCGGCTACGGCACCATGCGTCTGGTCGGCGAGGGCGCGTGGGGCGAGCCGGCCGATGCCGCAGAAGCCCGCCGCGTGCTGCGCCTCGCCGTCGAGCTCGGCGTCAACTTGATTGACACCGCCGACGCCTACGGCCCCGAGATCGCCGAACGCCTCATCGCCGAAGCGCTGCATCCCTACCCCGCCGGCCTCGTGATCGCCACCAAGGGCGGCATCACGCGTCAGGGCCCCGGGCAAACTGAGTATGTAGGCCGCGCCGGATACCTCATCCAATGCGTCGAAATGAGCCTCCGCCGCCTCCGTCTCGAGCGCATTGATCTCTACCAGTTGCATCGCATCGACCCGCGCACTCCGCTTGAAGAAAGCCTCGGCGCGCTCAAGAAAATGCAGCAGCAGGGAAAGATCCGCCACATCGGCTTAAGCGAAGTAACGCCAGAGCAGATTGAGCAGTCCGAAAAGATCGTCCCCATCGTCAGCGTGCAGAACCGCTACTCGCTCGCCGACCGGCGCCATGAGCAGGCGCTCGCCTGGTGCACTGAACGCCACATCGCCTTTCTGCCCTGGTATCCCATTGCCGCCGGCAAGATCCTCAAGCCCGACCATCCCTCGGCGCAGACGCTTACCCGCATCGCCGCGCGCCACAACGCGACGCCGGCGCAGCTTTCGCTGGCGTGGCTGCTCGCGCGCTCGCCGGTGATACTGCCCATCCCCGGCACGTCAAAGCTTGCGCATTTAGAAGAGAACGTCGCCGCCGCATCGCTCCGCCTCAGCGCGGAAGAGCTGGCTGAGATGGAAGCGGCGATGCAGTAAATCTCTGTTTACCTCTTGCTATAATCTCGCGCAGTGCATCCAATAGGATCGATACGGATGCGCCGCAACGGCCCGGGCCCGGTCAAAATATGGGGCACCCTTCATGAATGTTGCAGTTCAGCATTTGCGCGAAGAGCTGTTTGCGAGAAAATGGCCGCTCGATCAGGAAATCACCGCCCTCTCCGCGCAGACGCCTTCGCACAGTTTTCTGAGCAATCCTTCCGGCCAGTACGTTTACATCTATCTCACCCGTTTTATTCAGGCCGCTTCTGAGCAGTTGCTGGGGCGCCCGTTTCGCGGTCTCTCGGTCCTCGACTGGGGATGCGGAAAGGGCCACGTGAGCAAGCTGCTGCGCGATCTCGCGCCCGGATCGCTCGAAAGCTGTGATATCTTCCGCGCGGACGAGGACTCCGCCTTCGGGCAGGAAACGCCGATCATCCGCAGCTTCAGCATCAACGTCACCCCGCTCACCCATGAATCGAACCTGCCCTACAGCGATTCATCCTTTGACGTTGTGCTGAGCGTGGGTGTTCTCGAACATGTCAGGAACGATCGCGCCTCACTTCACGAACTCACGAGGGTGCTGCGGCCAGGAGGCCTCTTCTTCTGCTTCAACCTGCCCACAGTGCACTCGTGGACACAGAAGATCGCGCATCTCAGGGGAAACCACTATCACGACCGCCTCTACAGCCAGCCCGCCATCGAGCAATTGTTGTCGCAGGAACCAATGAAACTGGTCGATTTGTGGTACCGGCAGATCCTGCCCAAGAACAGCGTGCACTATCCGAACTTCCGCCTGTTTGAGAAGATGGATCAGTTTGTGACCTTCCACACGCCGCTGCGCGTCCTCGCCACCAGCATCGAATTCGTGAGCGCAAAAAGCTAGACATCAGCGAGAAGGGAGCGGCCCAAAGCCGCTCCCTCGCACCTGCTGACCGTGATCTGCCCCTCACGCTACCGCATTCTTTGCAATCACGTCCCGATACCATGCCGCGGAAAGCTTCGGCGTGCGCTTCAGCGTCTTGAAGTCCACATAGTGCAGGCCGAAGCGCTTGCTATACCCATCGGCCCACTCGAAGTTGTCCAGCAGGCTCCACAGGAAGTAGCCCTTCACCGGGTAGCCCTCCGCCGTGGCGCGGTGCAGCTGCGTGAGGTGGTTGCGCAGATACATTACGCGATCCACATCTTCCACCGTGCCCGCCGGCGTCAGCACATCGTCGGAGCTGGTGCCGTTTTCAGTGATGTAGATTGCCGGCGCCCTGTCCTTCCAGATGTCGCACGTGTTGCGCACCGCCCAGTAGATGCACTCCGGCCCAATGGTGAGCCAAGGCGAATACATGTGCGGGTACGAGCTCGGGTTCGGCTCGACCTTGAAGCCCAGCGGCGACGACCCGTCCGCGCTCACATACTGCGGCGTGTAGACGTTCAGCCCCACAAAGTCGAGCTGGCTGCCGATCGCCTTCATGTCGCCCTCTTCCACCTTCGGCGCGTTTGCGCCTTCGTGCGCCAGGTACTCCTCGGTGTACTTGCCCTCCATCAGCGCCGTTAGGAAGGGCGAGTTCATAATCCTCGTCGCCTTCTGCGCGGCGGCAATGTGCTCCGGCGTTTCGATCACCGGCACATAGACGCTGGCGTTCTCGGCCAGGCCAACCTGCGTGCCGCTCGGCGTATTGGCGCGCAGCGCCTGCACGCCCAGCCCGTGCGCCAGGATGGCGTGATGCCGCACCTGGTTCACCTGCGCAGGCGGCAGCTTGAGCCCCGGCGCAAACTGCCCGATCGCGTAGCCCAGGTCGGTGAAGCACACAAACTCGTTCGTCGTCATGAAGTGGTGCACGCGGTCGCCGAGATTCTTGCCGATAAAGGCCGCGTAATCCGCAAAGGCCAGCGACGTCGCACGCGACTGCCAGCCGCCCTCGAGCGCCGCCGGCGTGTCCCAGTGAAAGAGCGTGACGTAGGGCGTAATGTTGTTCGCCAGCAGCTCGTCCACCACGCGCTTGTAGTAGTCCAAGCCCTTGGGATTGACCTTGCCCTTGCCTTCAGGAAAGACGCGCGACCACGAGATCGACATGCGATACGTCTTCACGCCCAGCGCCTTCAGCAACTGCACATCCTCTTTGTAGAGGTGGTAGGAGTCATCGGCCACGTCGCCCGTGTCGCCGTCATGCGTCTTGCCCGGCGTGTGTGAGAAAACATCCCACAGCGACGGTCCGCGTCCATCGGCGGTGGCGCCGCCTTCCACCTGGTAGGCCGCCGTGGCGCATCCCCACAAAAAGCCCTCGGGGTAGTTGAAGACAGATGGATGCGGCTCGCCCCATGCGAGCTTCGGCAACCAGGCGGCTGTGCTGGCGGCAGCCGCTGCGGCGGCCACGCCTTTGCCAAACTGACGGCGGGTGATGGCTTTCATTCGAAAATTACCTTTCCATAAAACATCTCAAAGATGGAGCAAAAACGTTTTAGCAGCCGACGCGGAGAACTGGCAAGCTGCTTTCTTTGCCTGCTGGAAATAGATGAGTTGCTGACGAACGAATTGCGAATTGCGAGCTCGCGCCAAAAGAAAAGCCGCAACCTCTGGGCCGCGGCTCTCGTTTCGCACCTGACAAAACTACTCGGACTTCTTTGCGCCGTCCTTCGCGCCATCCACCGCGCCCTTGGTCACGTGCTTCGTCTTGTCGTAGGCCTTCTCGGTGCCCTTCTTCGTTGAGTGCGCAGCATCCTTGGTCACGTCCTTGGTCTTGTCGTACACCTTTTCCGTGTCCTTCTTCGTTGAGTGCGCGGCGTCCTTGCTGGCGTCCTTGGTCTTGTCGTAGGCCTTTTCTGTGCCGCTCTTCGTCTTGTCGTAGGCCTTTTCCGTGTCCTTCTTGGTTGCGTGGGCGGCGTCCTTCGTCGCATCCTTCGTCTTGTCGTATGCCTTCTTCGTATCCTGCTTGGCTTTGTCTGTGGTTGATTGTGGCATCGCAAATGCCGCTCCGCACGACAAAGCGGCTCCGAAAAGCAATGCGGTCATACAACGGTAGGTCTTCATAGTACTTTGGAGCTTACAATCTCTCGGATAAGTTGGCTATAAAAAACAAGGGCCGCAGCTATAAGCCACGGCCCTGTGCGAGTCTTTCTCCCGCTCCACGTATCCCGGGGTCCCCATCGACAGGTCTATGTCGATGGGGTGGAAGTTACATCTCTTTCACGCCTTCCACAAACGCCTTGAGCTTGCGGCTGCGCGAGGGGTGCCGCAGCTTGCGCAGCGCCTTGGCTTCGATCTGCCGGATGCGCTCGCGCGTCACCTGGAAGCTCTGGCCAACCTCTTCGAGCGTGTGCTCCGAGCCGTCTTCAAGCCCGAAGCGCATCTTTATTACCCTCTCCTCTCGGGGAGTAAGAGTCCGGAGGACCTGCGAGGTGTACTCCTTCAGGTTCACGCTGATCACCGCCTCTGAAGGCGAAACCGCCTGGCGATCTTCGATGAAGTCGCCAAGGTGCGAGTCTTCCTCTTCGCCGATCGGCGTCTCCAGCGAGATCGGCTCCTGCGCGATCTTCAGCACCTTGCGCACCTTCGCCACGGGGATATCCATGCGGCGTGCAATCTCTTCGCTCGAAGGCTCGCGGCCCAGCTCCTGCACAAGCTGGCGGCTGGTGCGGATCAGCTTGTTGATCGTCTCGATCATGTGCACCGGGATACGGATCGTGCGGGCCTGGTCCGCAATTGCGCGGGTAATGGCCTGGCGAATCCACCACGTTGCATAGGTCGAAAACTTGTAGCCGCGGCGATACTCAAACTTGTCCACCGCCTTCATCAGGCCGATGTTGCCCTCCTGAATCAGGTCGAGGAACTGCAATCCGCGGTTCGTATACTTCTTGGCGATCGAAACCACCAGCCGCAGGTTGGCCTCGATCAGCTCGCGCTTGGCCTGCTCGGCGTCCATATCGCCCTGGATCATCTCGCGCTGCGTGCGCTTCAGCTCCACGATCGAAACGCCGGCATCGCCCTCGATCTTCTCAAGATCCACCTTGCAGTTCTTCTGCTGGCGCCGATACTCCTTCTTCAGATCCTCGCTCTTTGAGGCTTCGTGCTTCTGGTCGAGCGAGCGGATCTGCCGCTCCAGCGTGCGCATCGTGTCCACGGTCTTGTTGACCTTGTCCAGCAGGCGCTTGCGCTCAAGCGGGGTGTACTTCAATTCGCGCACGATGCGCGAGACATACACTTTCTCGCGCGCAATCGCCCAGCGCGTCTTGCGCTGCTCGCGTGCACTGGTCTTGCTGGTGGCCGCGGCCTGCTTCTCTTCAAGCTGCGCGATCTTTTTCTGATGCTTCAGCAGCGCGTCGATGCGCGTCACCGTCGAGCGCACACGCGCCTGCACCACGTCTTCGGTGAGCTCTTCCTCGTCGAAGACCACCACTTCCTTCACGTTCCGCACGCCGCGCTTCAGGTCTTCGCCCAGCGCAACAATCTCGCGAATCACGATCGGCGACCGCGAAATCGCCTTGAGCACGCGCAGTTGCCCGCGCTCGATGCGCTTGGCAATCTCCACTTCGCCTTCGCGCGTCAGCAGCGGTACGGTGCCCATCTCGCGCAGGTACATGCGCACGGGGTCATTGGTTTTCTCAAGCGTGCCAGGAGTCAGATCGAGCTCGACGTCCTCGCCCTCTTCCAGTTCAAAGTCCTTTTCGCCTCCGAACTTCGGGCTGTCGAGAAGATCGATTCCCTGGTTGCCGATCGTGGTGAGCAAGTCGTCCATGTCATCGGCGTTGCCCATCTCTTCGGGCAACATGTCGTTCACGTCGCCGTAGGTGAGATAGCCCTTATCCTTGCCCACATCGATCAGGTTCTGAATATCGTCTTCAAATTTTTCGTTGGTTGCCAATTGGTATCCTGCTCTCTACTTAAACCCGAACTCTGCCCGGGCCGATTCGTTTCCACCCCGCCGGCGTTTTCTCATCGCGTCCGATTAGATGCCGTCCGCCGGCGCCCCATTGCGCACTACCCACAAAATGCCCGCGCGCTCATCAAAGATTCCCCGCACTCGGTTTCCCCACACGCGCGCGTCTACGCATGCAAAAACCGCACGCTCGCAGAAGTTTCCTTCTGGAAACCTCATGCGCACGCGCACTACCGCCATCGCCGCCAAAAGTTGCGGCCTCAATTCGTCGCTCGGAACAGGATGCTTGCGCTTCAGGTTTCGCCTGGTCGCCCGCGAGCCGCAGCTCATATGTGGGGCAAAGGGGCGCGCATCCTTACGGAGATCAATAGATTACCACACTTACAGCCGGCCTTGCCGTCGGGAGTCGCCGCCATGCGCCTCTTCCGTAACCCGTGACGCCAGCCTGGCAATCCCGTCTCCCGCTCCTCTCAATTAGACGCGCCAGCCCTCCCGAACGGCTCAACGACTCAGCGGTTTAGCCCCGCCCGGCGGAACTCTGGCTGGCTGCCGGCTCTGCAACTGCCGCAGCAACCGGTCCCGCTCCAGTTTCTGCTGCGTCAGCACCGCCAGCTCGGCAACGTCGCCGCGGCGCTCCGCCTCGGCAATCTGCGCCCGCAAGTCTCTCAATTCGCTCTCGATACGCCGCAGCCGCAGCCCCGTGATCGCCCCCTCAACGGTCTCCGCGGGGGGCGGCTCGGTCTCCCGCAACAGCGCGTCGGCCAGCAGCGCCTTCTGCGCCGGCGTCTTCCACCACATCCATCGGGTCGGCCGACTCCCGCCCGGCCAGCGCCTGCAGTGCCGGAAAGACCGCAAGCCCCTCAAACCAATCCGGCTGCTTCGCCAGCGCCTCCGCCGCAATCCGCCGCGACTCGCCAAACTCCGGGTCGGTATTCGCCAGCGCCCGCAGCAGCACCCGCTCCACCTCGGTCAGCGCGCTCGCGCGGACCTCGACCCGGTCCCGCCGCTTCAGCGCCGCCTGCCGCAGTTCCTCACGCAGCACCGCCGAATCGATGCCCAGCTTTTGCGCCGCATCCGCCGCAAACTGGTCGCGCGCCAGCTTCTCCGGCATGCGCCGGATATGCGGCAGCAGGTAGTTCAGCGCCTTCACCTTCTGCTCCGCGCTCGCCCCCGGAAACTGCTGCCGTGCCCGCTCGATCAGGTAATCCGACTGCCGCCGCGCCCCGCGCACCGCCGCCATGTATGCCTCAACTCCGCGCTCGCGGATATACCGGTCCGGATCGAGCCCGCCATCGAGCGTCACGATCCTGATCGTGAACCCCTCCTCGGTCAGCAGCGCAATCGACTTCTCCGCCGCATTGGCTCCCGCCGCATCGGGATCGAAATTCACCGCCACATTCGACGTGTGCCGCCGCAGCAGCGCCACCTGGTGCTCGGTGAAGGCCGTCCCGCTCGTCGCAATCACGTTCTGAATGCCGCGCAGATACACCGAGATGCAGTCCATCTGCCCCTCGACCAGCAGCGCAAACCCCGCCTGGCGAATCGCCGTCTTCGCCTTGTCGAGATTGAAGAGCACCTGGCCCTTCTGATAGAGCGGCGTCTCCGGCGAGTTGATGTACTTCGCCCCGGCCTTGTCGCCCGTCTCAAGCGTGCGCGCCGTAAACGCGATCACCCGCCCGCTCTCATTCGCAATGGGAAAGGTCACGCGCTTGCGAAAGCGGTCGTAGAGCGGTCCCATCGTGCCGTCGCCCTGCTCCTTGGATGAAAACAGTCCGCTCGCCCGCAGCGTCTCCTGATCCACCATCGCGCTCAGCCTGTCGCGCAGCGCGTTGTAGCTGTCCGGCGCATAGCCGATGCGGAATGCCTTGATTCCCTCCGGCGTCATGCCCCGCCCAGCCAGGTACTCCCGCGCCAGCGCGCCTTCAGGCCCGCCCATCTGCTCCTCAAACCACGCCGTCGCCGTCTCGTGCAGTTCCAGCAGCTTTCCGCGCAGCCGCGCCTCGGCCGCCTCTTCAGGAGAGGACCACTCCCGCTTCGGCAGCGGAATGCCGCACTTCCCCGCCACAATCCGCACCGCCTCGGGAAAGCCCACATTCTCGATCTTGCCCACGAAGCTGAAAACATCGCCCGAAACGCCGCAGCCGAAGCAGTGATAGAACTGCCGCACCGCATGCACGCTGAACGAAGGCGACTTCTCCTTGTGAAACGGGCACAGCCCCGAGTAGTTCTGCGCGCCCGCCTTGCGCAGGCGGATGTAGCCCTCGATCACCTTGACGATGTCGGCCTGCTGCTTCACGGTCTGGGCAAAATCGGACACGGGACGGGTCTCTATGAGCATACGGCGGCGCTTCAGCCGCTCCCGTGTGGAAGCGGTGGGAAACCGCGCCGCACAACCCGCCCGCGAGGGATTACTGAGGTGCGTCCCCTGCCCTTCTCCGGTCTCGGAACGCGAGCCGCCCGTTTGTATAATCCACTCAAGCTCTTACAAATTCCCCTGGAGGTTGTTGAAGAATGACTTCTGAACGACTCAGTGTGGTTCGCGCCGTCACTGCTTCTGCACTTGTTGCGCTTTTCGCCATTCCGCAATCCCTTGTTGCACAGGTTACCGACCACATCGTCAGCTCCACCGACCTGCAGAAGGCCGCCGTCGGCGCCTCGCAGCAGCGCGAGCACAACCTCGAATCGCTGCGCTCCTTCTTCTCCTCGGCCAGGGCCACCGAAGCCCTCAAGGCCGCGCACATGGACCCGCAGCAGGTGAACAAGGCCGTCGCCAGCCTCAGCGATGACGATCTGGCCCGCCTCTCGGCCCGCGCCAGCAAGGCGCAGAAGGACTTCGCCGCCGGCAACATCTCTGACCGCGACCTGCTCATCATCCTCGTGGCCGTCGCCGCCCTGATCCTGATCATCGTCGCCGTCCGCTAATCGCATCCCATGGGCCGCAGCACCGTCAGAATTGCCGTTCTCTTTCTGCTGCTGCGGCTCTCTGCCTTCGCCTTCGATAAGCCCGCCATCTGGACCGTCCTGCAGCCCGGCGTATCGCCCGCCGTTTGGATTGACGTGCCTTTCGTCCAGCAGCAGAAAGATGGCTGCGGCGCCGCCGTCATTGCCATGGTCATGCAGTACTGGCAGCAGCACCAAAGCAAGCCCGCCTCTCCCGCATCCGACTCCGCCCACATCTTCGCCGCACTCGACCGCAAAGCCGTTCACGGCATCTACGCCGCCGACATGCTCCACTACTTTCAGCAGAACGGCTATCGCGCCTTCGCCTTCGCTGGCGAGTGGGCCGATCTCGAACGCCATCTCGCCAAAGGCCGCCCGCTCATCGCAGCGCTCAATCCCGGCAAGGGCCTGCCTTTGCATTACGTTGTCATCGTCGGCGTCGATACCGCCCAGCACATCCTTCTCGTCAACGATCCTGCTCAGCGCAAACTGCTCAAGGTCGATGCCGCCCGCTTCGAAAAAGAATGGATTGCCGCCGGCCACTGGACCCTGCTGGCGGTTCCCGAGGTGAGCGCACGCTGAGCCCGCAGCGCACTCGGCGGAGGCAAACGCGGGCCTCGCTCTTCGCCGCGCTCGCAGGCCTGCTCATCGTCTGCACGGCTCTCCACGGGCAATCGGGCCAGCCATCCCCGCCGCACCGGTCGCAGATCGACGCCCTCATCGCCGCACAGCACTGGAACGACGTCGTCGGCATTCTTGGCACGCGACCCGCCCGTTCCGCAGAGCAGCAGTACGATTACGGCGTCGCGCTGGCGCATCTCGGGCGTCTGCCCGAGGCACAGGCTGCGCTTGAAGCGGGCCTGCACCTCGCACCCGCAGATGCGCGTTTCCCCGTCGAGCTCGCCGGCATCGCCTTCACCCAGAAGCGCTACGCCGCCGCCGCTGCCCTGCTTGCGCCGCGCGCATCGTCTCGCCCCTGGTGACGTCTACACCAGCGACTTTCTCGGCACCGTCTATTACCTCGAGGGCAACATCCCCGCCGCGCTCCAATGCTGGAACCGCGTCACAAACCCGCGCTCGCCGAAGTCCGCTCCGACCCCGAGCCGCGCCTCTCGCCCGCCCTGCTCGATCACGCCTTCGCCTTCGCGCCCGCGACAACGCTCACGCTGCCGCAGTACTACGACTCCGAAGCGCGCCTTCGCGGCCTCGGCATCTTTCCCCAGCATCAGCTCGATCTGCGCGCCCGCAGCGACGGCCGCTTCGACCTCGTCTTCCGCGGCCAGCAGCGCAACGGCTTCGGCGACTCAAAGCTCGAATCATTCTTTCTTCTGCTGCGCGAGCTGCCGTTTCAAGGCGTCACACCCGAGTACTACAACCTGCACCGCGAAGCCATCAATTTCACATCCCTCTTTCGCTGGGACGCGCAAAAGCGCCGCATCTTCGCCGACTACTCCAGCCCCTTTGAGCGCAGCGCAAAATATCGCTTCGCCCTCAGCGCCGATCTGCGCAATGAAAACTGGGCCCTCCGCAACGGATTCACCGGCTACGCGCCCGTTCTCGCCAGCCTCAACCTGCGCACCGAGCGCGGCGCCTTCACCCTCGCCTCTTTCGCCACCGACCGCTTCCGCTTCGTCGCCGGAGCCGAGCTCTCTCATCGCGACTACCGCAGCGTTGTGCCCGGCGCAGTGCTCACGCCCTCGATGCTCGCCACCGGCTTTCAGCTCAAGCAGCTTGCGCAGATCGAAGGCGCGATCCTCCGCATCCCCGCGCACCGCTTCACCGTCGACGCAAGCGCCTCCTCTGAGGCAGCCCGCCTCTGGTCGCAGCCCACGCAATCTTTCGAGAAGCTGCAGGGCTCGCTCGGCTGGCACTGGCTTCCCGCAGGCCGCCGGCGACGACTACTCTATGCAGCAAAACCTGCGCGCCGGCAAAACCTTCGGGCATGCCGCCCTTCGACGAGCTCTTCATGCTCGGCCTCGAGCGCGACAATGACCTGCCCATGCGCGCCCACATCGGCACCCGCGACGGCATCAAGGGCAGCGCACCGCTTGGCCGCAACTACCTGCTCACCTCGTGGGAAGCCGACAAGAACCTCTACTCGAACGGCCTCGATCACCGTGAAGCTCGGGCCGCTCCTCGACATCGGCGCCATCTCCGACCCCGCAACCGAGCTCGGCTCGCAGCAGTGGCTCTTTGACACAGGCGCGCAAATCAAGCTTCGCGTCTTCTCGACCACCGTCGCCTTTTCATGGGGACACGACCTGCGCACCGGCAACAACGCCTTCTACGTCATGTTGCCCCGGTAGCCTGCCTTTCGCCCGGCGATCCTGTTTTTTCCATATATGCCTTGACACGTATATACGCATCGAGGTATACCAGAAACGTGGAGTCCGTCTTCGAAATCATCGCCGAACCGAACCGCCGCGCGATCCTCGGCCTGCTTATCTCGTCCGAGCAATCCGTCGGCGAGATCGAGCGCCGCCTGCGCATGGCGCAGCCAACCGCGTCGAAACATCTGCGCGTTCTGCGCGAGGCCGGCTTTGTCGAGTCCACCGTGGACGCGCAGCGCCGCCTCTACCGCCTGCGGCCCGAGCCGCTGCAGGAGCTGGACGATTGGATCGCTCCCTTTCGCCGATTCTGGTCCACGCACGTCGATGCCCTCGAACGCCATCTCGATCGCATGGACGACATGGATAAACCCACGAAAGCCCGCAAAAAGAAAACGTCTCAACGCAACCGCGCCCGCAAGGGTCGCCATCCGAGGTAAATCATGAAGATCAAACTCACCAGCATCTACGTCGACAATCAGGAGAAAGCTCTCCACTTCTATACCGAAGTGCTCGGTTTTGTGAAAAAAGCCGACTTCAGCAATGGACCCTACCGCTGGCTCACCGTCGCCTCACCCGAAGACCCCGGCGGCACCGAGCTGCAACTGGCTCTCAACAACGACCCCGCGGCCAGCACGTACCAGCAGGCAATCTTTGCAAAGGGCCAGCCGGCGGCCAATTTCTTCACCGACAATCTGCAGGCCGACTACGAGCGCGTCAAAGAGCGCGGCGCCGCATTCACCATGCCGCCAACCGACGTCACGGCCTCAAAGATCGCCATGCTCGACGACACATGCGGCAACCTCATCCAGATCACGCAGCTGATGCACTGGCAAGGTTGAGCGATGGCCGATCCCGCGCAGCACACGCCCGGTCAGTACACGCCAGGCCCCGCCTCTGGCGCACGGGTCCAGAAGAGCGACGGCGACAAGTGGACGCTCATCCTCGTCCGCGACCTGCGCCACGCGCCTGAAAAGGTGTGGCGCGCCATCACTGACCCCGCACACCTGCGCGAGTGGGCGCCCTTCGACGCCGATGGCAAACTCGACACGGTCGGAGCAACCGTGCGGCTCACCTGGTCCGGCACGGGACAGGTTTCTGAAGCAACTGTCACCCGCGCCGAAGCGCCACGTGTGCTCGAGTTTCACGACATGCGCTGGCAGCTCGAACCCCTCGGCGCCGGCACACGCCTCACGCTCTGGCACAGCATCGATCGCCGCTTCATCTCCTGGGGCGCAGCCGGCTGGCATATCTGCTTCGACGTGCTCGACCGCCTGCTCGCAGGCGACCCCATTGGCCGCATCGCCGGCGGCGACTCCATGAAATCCAGCGGCTGGCAGCGCCTGGTCAGCGAATACGCTGCGCACTTCGATGCGGAAGCACCCGACCAGCCATCCGGAACGGCCTGACCATCAGGAGCAGGGGAGGTCGTCGCACTCAACTTTGCCGGCAAGCCAAAAGCCCGCCGTTAGCGCGTGCCCTTCGTCTCCGCCAGCGGCAGCGCCCAGGCAAACATCACGCTGCCGCTTCCGCTCACAACGTATTGCCGCCCGTCCAGCTCATACGTGATCGGCGAGGTCTGCATCGGCTCGCCTGTGCCCGCATGCCACAGTGTTTTGCCAGTCGCCGTCGAAAGCGCCAGAATATTTCCCGTCGAATCACCCGTGAAGGTCAGCCCTGTCGCGGTCGTCAGCACCCCTGCCCCCGAGCCGCCTTCGCCCACCTCGTGGCTCCAGCGGATCTTGCCCGTCTGGTAATCGATCGCCTCGATCACGCCCTTGCCCCACAGCCCGTAATCCGCGCCCGCCCAGCCATAGGCGCCATCTTCCGGCTTCGTAAAGTAAATGCTGTAGCTCGGGTGAGCATCCACGATGAACAGCCCCGTCTTCGGGTCGAAGCTCGGCGAACGATAGTTCGTCATGCCGCCTTCATCCGGCGCAATAAACCGCCCATCCCGCTTCGGCTCCTTGTCCGGGTTGGGAATCGGCCGCCCCTCCTTGTCCACGCCAAGCGCCCAGTTTGTCGGGCCATACGGAACGGTCAGCAGGCTCTTGCCATTCGTCCGGTCGAGCACAAAGAAGTAGCCGTTGCGCGAGCTCTGCATCACCATCTTGCGCGGCTTGCCCTTGAACGTCCCATCCACCAGCACCGGGACCTCGACAGCATCCCAGTCGTGCGTATCGTGCGGCGACGCCGAAAATCCCCACACCAGCTTGCCCGTATCCGGATTGATCGCCACAATGCTGCCCGTCCACTCGTTATTCCCCGGCCGCACCGTGCCGTTCAACACCGGCGTAGGATTCCCCGTGCCCCAGTACACCAGGTTCAGTTCAGGATCATAGGTCCCCGTCACCCATGTCATCCCTCCGGTCGTGGCATTCGGCGTCCCCGCCGGCGGAGTAGCAACCCACTCCCACTGCAACTCGCCGGTCTCCGGATCATACGACCGCAGCAGACCGGGAATGTTATCCGTATCGCCGCCCACGCCCACAATCACGTGATTCTTCACCACCAGCGGCGCCATCGTGGACCAGTAGCCTTTGTTCACGTCGCCGATCACTTTGTCCCAGCGCAGCGTGCCGTCTTTCGCGTTCAGCGAGAGCAGGTGCGCATCCGGCGTGGTGAAGTAGAGCCAGCCCTTGTACATCGCCACGCCGCGGTGGCCAATGTGCTCGCCTTCCGTCGTCGGATGACTGAAGTGCCAGATCACATGCCCCGAGCGCGCATCCACCGCCCAGATATTCTCCGGCACCGTGAAATAAAGCACTCCATCCACCAGCAGCGGTGAGGACTTGATCGCCGCGTTCTGGTTGGTCTGAAACGCCCACGCCAGGCTGAGCGACTGCACATTCGCCGGCGTAATCTGGCTGAGCTTGCTGTGGCGCCTGCCGCTATAGTCCCCGTGATACTGCGGCCAGCTATTGGCCGTTGGGTTCAGCAGCAGAGTGGGATCCAGTTCCTGTGCGCCGATTGGCCCCGCAACACCCGCAAAAGCCAACGCAGCGGCAACCAACCCGGCAAACCTGAAGACTCTCATTCGAAAAATAACCCTTTTGGCAAACCTCCGCATCGCTTCCCACGTGCCGGCGGCTCTGTTTGCTATCAGGCGAAAGTCTAGTGGGTGCCGCACGCGACGTGCAAGCGCGCTTCCCTTACGACGGGCAATAAGAGTTGGGATCGCGCACGTGGCTTAGCTCGGGCGCATAGGTAAACGTGCCATTGTCATGGCCCAGCATCACCTCATAATCCTCGTCATCGTCGCTCGCAATCAGCAGATCGGCAATGCCGTCCCCGTTCACATCTGCCGCCGCAATGCTGAATTCCCGCCCCTTCCGCGGCAGTTGAAACGACCATGCGCGCCGGAACGATCCCTTGCCATCGCCCAGAAGAATTACCGCCGCGTTCGATCCGTAGTCCGAGACCACCAGATCGAGCTTTCCATCATGGCTAAAGCGGCCCATCGCCATCGACACCACAGAACCCACCGTGGCAACATTCCCCGCTGCCTGTAGTCCGCCTTTGCCGTCGCCAAGGAACTCCGTCAAGGCCCCGTTCTCGTCGCCCACAATCACGTCAAGGTTGCCATCGCCGTTAAAGTCGCCCGCCACCAGCGCGCGCGGCTCCGCGCCAATCGGGATCGGCGAGGCCAATCGAACAAAGGTTCCATCCGGCCGGCCCAGCAGCACCGTCAGCAGGTGCGGACCGTGGTCATCGTCACCCGCCGGCGCCGCTTCCACCAGGTCCGCGATCCCGTCGTGGTTGAAATCTCCCGTCGCGACCACCGGGACCCGCTCGTCCGGCGCATCGGCGCCCGCACCGGCGCGTGGGCACAGCACCATTGCGGCGGTCACGGCCAGCGAGGCGACGAACGGCAAGGTTGCGAGGCGATTCAAAAGCAATGCTCCCGGGCTAAACGGCGCGGAACGCGCTGAATCACATGATATGCCCGCGCTCGCGGCGTCGTCTGCCTCAGTCGAGCGCCGCCAGCGCCACGCCCGCAATCTTCTTCAAGGCCTTGCGGTCGTGGTCGAGCCGCGCCGTCGCACGCATTCCATACAGCGTCGCCAGCAGGAAGCGCGCCAGCGCTTCAGGGTCCTTGTTGCCGCGCAGCTCGCCGCGCTTCTTCGCCCGGCGCAGCGCCCGCTCCAGGAGATCCACGACCGCCTTCTCGTCGGCGCGCACCAGCGCCGCCACGTCCGCGTCATGGCCGGCCATTTCAACGTTGGCGTTTAGCAGCAGGCACCCGCGCTCGTGCTGCTTGCGGCTCTCGTCGATCAGATCCTCAAAGAGACGCGCAACGGCCTTCTTCACCGGGCGCTCACCCGCGAAGGCTTCCCGCAGCGCCGCCTGCCGATTGTCGCGATACCGCTCCAGCGCCTTCAGATACAGCGCCCGCTTATCGCCGTAGGTGTCATAGAGGCTCTGTCGGGCGATGCCCATCTTACCCATCAACTCATCGAGCGACGTGCGCTCATACCCCATCTGCCAGAAGACTTCCACAGCGGCATTCAACGACTTCTCAGGATCGAATTCCTTGGTCCGCGCCATATCCGGACTCTACAGTCCTGAATTCACTCTGTCAATCGCCGGCTTCCGCCTGATTTAGGTCCGTCACACCAGCCGGCTTTTTGTTGCCAACCGGCCACGATGACCGAATCGCCGTGCTATATTCTGTCGCTTCGAGCAGACGCGCATCCGTGACTGAACGTGTCTGGGAGGAAGGGCAACCACCATGAAAGATCTTTTCGACCCGGTTCTCGCAGAAGACATCAAGCGGCGCATCCTGTCTCTCCATGCTGCGAGCCAGCCGCAATGGGGCACCATGAACGTTGCCCAGGCTCTCGCGCACTGCACCGCCGGCGTGCAGATGGCGATGGGCGCCATCAATCCCAAACGCGCGCCCTTTCCAGCCAATGTCATGGGCCTGCTGATCAAGCCGCTGGTTCTCGGCAATGACAAGCCCTTTCGCCGCAACTCACCCTCTTCGCCAGACCTTTTCCCGGCCAACCCCACGCAGTGTGACTTCGAGCACGAACGCACCCAGCTCATCTCTGCCGTCGATCGCTTTGCCACCGGGGGTGCAGCCTGCTGCTCGCGGCATCCACATCCATTCTTTGGTCTGCTCAAGCCGCGGCAGTGGGCCATCCTCATGCACAAGCACCTCGACCACCATCTGCGGCAATTCGGCGCCTGACGCGGTTCCGCCCAACGCGCGGTTAGTTCACGGCAGAGGCGCGATGCGTCTCACGCCAATCGCTTGGCGGCACGCCCTCCCAGGCGCGAAAGGCGCGACCGAACGAGTTCGGGTCTTCAAAGCCGAGCAAATATGCAGCCTCATTCAGCTCCAGCACCGAGTTGGAGAGGTAATACCGCGCCATCTGGTGTCGCGCTTCGTCCAGAACCCGTTGAAAGCTGGAGCCCGATTCCTGCAGGCGGCGTTGCAGCGTACGAGGACTCATGTGCAGCGCCTGCGAGATTAAGTCAATCGAAGGGCGCTGTCCCGTCAGCCGATCCTGAATAGCTCGATGGACCAGTTCGATGAAACTGTCCTCATCCTTGTACTGACGCAACTGCTCCTCAAACTGCGGAGCAAGCAGGTCGAGCAGCTCGGCATTGCGCGTAACAAAGGGCGCGGTCGCATCCGCAGCGCGAAAGACAATTGCGTTGCGCGCTGCGCCGCCGACCACCGTGCAGCCAAGGCTGCGCTCGATGGCGCGCTGGTTTGCTGGCTGTGGCACGTACTCAACTCGAAGAGGGTTCAGCCGCGTTCCGGTTCCGTGCCGAGCCAATGAGAGCATCCACGAGAAACAGTAGTCGGTAAGAATCTGCGGCTCGGCATCGACCGCAAGCAGCCACCGGAACCCGACACTGAACTCCTCTGTGTCGAGTTCGGTAAGAATCTCCTCGGGCGCCGTCAGCTTCTTGTAGCGGGCCATATGCTCCGAGGCCGCCACCAGGTTCTGCGTAGAGAGCGCCGCGATCGCCATCGGGTGAAACCGTTCCGTCTTCGTCTCTACACCCAGCTTCAGACCTATGAGCGGATCGGAACTCACGGCCTCGATGGCACGCCAGAGCGCGAACAGTTCGTCGGTCGAGACGAGAATGCGGGTCTGATCGAAGAGATTGCGCGGCAGACCGGCCCTGCGCAAGATTGCCGGAACTGCAATGCCAAGCTCCTTCAATTTCACAGCCAGACGGCCCGGAACGCGGAAGTGCTTCAGCATCGAGAACTCCTCTTCCTCAAGAGCCTATCGGATTCCCACCCGACTCGCCACGCAGAGTGCGCCAGATTGGCTGCGGAACGCGACAAAGAATCTCAGAGAAACATGCCGGTTGATTGGCGTGATCCGAAGCCATATTGGCGTATTTGGCAGGGCCCGCAGATCATTTCTGGACTAACTTTAGGCAATGCCTGACCCCGTTGCGTGAACGATCAGCCAAGTTCCTCCACGGGTCAACCACACAAGATCGAGGGAGAGCCATGAAAACCTTAACGCTAGGTCTGTTCCTGTCAACACTGATTGCGCCATCGTCCTACGCACAGCAATCGCCAACGCCACCAACGGAAACGATTAAAACTGCCGCAAGCCCCACCCCCGAGCAACAAGAAGTCATCAACCTCTCCAACACGAAATGGGATTGGATGGCGGACAAGAAGGTCGATTCCCTGGAGACACTCTTTGATGACAAAGCCATGTTCACTCACATGGGAGGAACCTGGGGAAAAACCCAAGAACTAGCCACCATCAAGAGCGGCGGCATCTGGTACAAAAAAGCCGTCGTTTACGCGGTTGACGCTCGCATATTTGGCAACACAGCCATTTTGCTCGAGGACCTTGATCTGCAGGCAGTAGTAGGTGAGCACGAAGTCACCAATCCTTTTATGGTGACTGAGGTTTATATCAAGGAAGGCGGCAAGTGGAAGCTCGCACAGCTCACCTTCTCGCATCTGCTTAGGCCGGTCAAAATGAACAGCAATCAGAATTAGCCACAAACATCGAGAGAGAATCTGCGCCGAAATTTGGCGCTCGTGGAGTTTGTGAAGAGATGGGCCGCGCGGGAACACCTGGTCCAGCAAATCGCGCTGTCATGGCTGATGGTGAAAACGAAGCGATGGACTGCGAACATCCGAAAGACGGCGAGGGTTTCAGGATGACGAGACGCATAGATGCCTTGTTGATGATCGCCTTCGCAGCGATTTGTCTTCTGCCCGGATCGCTCTGGGCCGAGCAGCGGCCGGCGAACGACCAGCGTCCGCCCTCGGAGAAGAAGGTCCTGATCGTGTATCTCTCCCGAACCAACAACACCAAGGCGCTCGCGGAGATCATCCATCAGCAGGTCGGCGGCAACCTGGTCGCGCTCGAACTCGAGACTCCCTATCCAGCTGACTACGGCAGGACCGTGAAACAGGTGGTCCACGAGGATGAAACCGGCTATCTGCCCCCCTTGAAAACAAGGATCGAGCACATGGAACAGTACGACATTCTCTTCCTCGGCTTTCCCACTTGGGATATGCAACTGCCGCCGCCCGTCAAAAGCTTTCTGCACCAATATGACCTGAAGGAAAAGACCGTGATCCCCTTCAACACCAATGGCGGATATGGTCCTGGCAGTAGCTTTCAGACAGTAAGGGAGCTATGCCCAAAAAGCACGATCCTGCAAGGCTTCGTTATCCGCGGCGGCTCTGAACGAGATGGCGAATTGCTGGCAATCAAAGGCGCAAGCGCAGAAGAAGCCGCCAAACAGGTCGAGCGCTGGCTGAGGCAGATAAAGATGCTCAACTAAACTTCTACCGGCAGATTTCCGATGGACGCGGGCTGGAACAACGCCGCGAGAGATGGAGGATGCGGAATGGCGATCACGCTGAACGTAAACAGGCACACTCATACAATCGATGTACCCGAGGACACGCCACTGCTCTGGGTCTTACGGGATGTTCTTGGCCTGAAAGGCACAAAGTATGGATGCGGCATCTCGTTTTGCGGCGCATGCACTGTGCATGTCGATGGCCGCGCCGTGCGTTCATGCATCACGCCTGTCAGCGCGGTCGCGGACGGAAAGATTACGACCATTGAAGGCCTCGCTGATACTGAGACACATCCCGTACAACTGGCCTGGGAAGAAATCGATGTGCCTCAGTGCGGATATTGCCAATCCGGCCAGATCATGGCTGCCGTCGCCCTGCTTTCGAGAACGCCGAAGCCGACAGACGAGGACATTGATTCGGCGATGAGCGGGAATCTCTGCCGCTGCGGCACGTATCCGCGCATTCGCGAAGCCATCCATCACGCAGCTGAGCTGTTGTCCGCGAAAGGAGGCACGCGATGAATCTCGACCGTCGCTCATTTTTGAAGATAAGTGCCATCGTCGGCGGTGGCTTCGCACTTGGACTTTACGATGTGCCTTTCGGTGTTGCGCAGGATCGCGGACGCTTTGCTCCTCCGCCGGCCGTGCCGCGCGCCTTTGTCCGCATTGCGCCCGACGGCATCGTCACCATCGTTGCCAAGAATCCGGAGGCAGGACAGGGAGTGAAGACGCATCTTCCAATGCTCATCGCAGAAGAACTCGACATTGACTGGAAGGACGTAAAAGTTGAACAAGCCGATGGCGACGAAAAGCTGTACGGTTTCCAGTTTCTTGGTGGCAGCACAGCGACTCCGATGAATTGGGAACCGCTTCGGCGGGTTGGGGCTGCCTGGCGTCAGATGCTTGTATCAGCCGCGGCGACCGCGTGGAGCGTGCCTGAATCTGAATGCACCACCAAGGCGGGCCGTGTCCTACACGCTGCATCGGGCCGGTCGGTGGGCTACGGCGAATTGTCTGCCAAGGCGGCTGCGCTCACTCCACCCGCGCTCGATTCGGTAAAGCTCAAGAAAGCGTCCGACTACACCATCATTGGCACCTCTCGAAATGGCGTAGAAAACCACGCCATCGTTACGGGAGAGCCTATCTTCGGCATTGATGTGGAGGTTCCCGGGATGCTTCATGCTGTTTTGCAAAAGTGTCCCGTCTTCGGCGGCAAGGTCAGGACTGCGAACACCGAGGAAATTGCAAAACTGCCCGGAGTGCGAAAAGTCATTGTTGTCGAAGGGACGCTGAGCAACGATAAGGTCCTTGCACTCAATCCCGGTCTTGAGCCGGGCATCGCGATTCTGGCAGATACCTGGTGGCAGGCGCAGAGTGCGCGAAAGGCCCTTAAGATCGATTGGGATTTCGGTCCCGCCGCCGACCAGGACTCTGCGAGTTTCGCCCAGCAAGCCGCCGACGCGCTCAAGCAGCCTTTCGGGCAGGTGGTCGGCGAATATGGGGATGTCGACGGCGCTCTGAAAGGAGCGTCCAAAGTCCTGGAGGCCACCTACTCGTACCCATTTCTGCCGCACAACACCCTTGAGCCGCAGGGCTCCACTGCTTCCTTCAAAGACGGCAAGCTGGAGATCTGGAGCACATCACAGCAGCCTTCTGCTGTTCGCAGCCTTACAGCGAAGATAACAGGCATTTCCGAGCCCGACGTGACGATCCACATGACTCGTGCTGGTGGATCTTTCGGCCGACGCTTTACGAATGATGATGATGTGGAAGCCGCGTGGCTCAGCAAGGAGGCAGGTCAACCGGTCAAGATCACATGGTCGCGCGAAGACGACATGACGCATGACAACTATCGCGCTGCCGGAACGATCGGCTTAAAAGCGGGGCTTGATGCGAAGGGCAGTGTGGTCGCATGGCGGCAGCACTTTGTGACGTTCGGCGATGGCAAGCGAACTCCTTTTGATGCCGGAATCAACGCACACGAATTTCCAGCCGGATACACACCCTCATATCAGCTTGGGATGTCGAACTCCATTCCTTTGGGGATTCGTACCGGCCCGCTCCGCGCACCCCAGGTCAATGGACGTGCTTTCGTTCTTCAATCCTTCCTCGACGAGCTTGCGTCCGCCGCGGGCCGCGATTTGCTTGATCTTCAGCTCGAGCTGCTCTCACGTGCGCCTGCTTCGGGATATGGATTCCAGGCCCAAAATCCATTCGGCGGCGCGAACCCCGAGCGCCTGCGTGGAGTGTTGGAAATGGTTGCGGAGAAGTCCGACTGGCGCAAGCGCAAAAATCAACAGGGACGCGGGATGGGGATCGCGGCGTTCTTCTGCCACATGAGTTACTTCGCGCAAGTTGCCGACGTCAGCGTCGACGCGCAAAATCGCATCACTGTTCATCAGATTTGGGCGGCGGGCGATGTGGGCAGCCATGTGATCAATCCCCGTGCAGCGGAGAGTCAGACCATGGGCGGAATCATTGATGCACTGAGCCAAATGGAACAGGAGATTACGTTGGCCAAAGGTCAGGTGGAGCAGACAAACTTTCATCAGCAGCCGCTGCTGCGCATGCGCCAGGCTCCGAAAATCGAGGTCTACTTCCGCAAGACGGAGTTTTCACCCACCGGTCTTGGCGAGCCCATGCTTCCACCCGTGATTCCGGCCGTCACCAACGCCGTTTTCGCAGCGACCGGCAAGCGCATCCGCACATTGCCCCTCAAGAGCAGCGGATTTTCGTTTGCCTAGACCGCATAAGGAGAAAAAATGCAAAAGCGCACCTTAGGAAAAGATCTCGAAGTATCAGCCATCGGCCTCGGCTGCATGAGCATGACGTCGGCTTACGGCCCGGCAGCCGACAAGGGCGAGATGATCACGATGCTTAGAGCCGCACACGACCTCGGCGTCACGCACTTCGATACGGCTGAAGCCTATGGCCCGTTTGCAAACGAAGAGCTGGTCGGCGAGGCGCTCGCGCCGATCCGCGACAAGGTAACGATTGCCACCAAGTTCGGCTTCGATATCGACCTTGAAACCGGCAAGCGCAGCGGCGGCACCGATAGCCGGCCCGAGCATGTGAAAGCCGTGGCCGAGGCCAGCCTGAAGCGCCTGCGCACCGACCACATCGACCTCTTCTACCAGCACCGCGTCGACCCCGCCGTGCCGATCGAAGATGTCGCAGGAGCGATCAAGGAATTGATCGCCGAGGGCAAGGTCAGGCACTTCGGCATGTCGGAGGCAGCGATTCAGACCATTCGCCGCGCTCACGCCGTGCAGCCTGTCACCGCAGTGCAGAGCGAGTATTCGCTCTTCTACCGCGGCCCCGAAGCTGAGCTTCTGCCGGCCTTGGAGGAACTCGGCATCGGCTTCGTTCCCTTCAGCCCGCTCGGCGCTGGGTTTCTGACGGGCAAGATCGACGAGAACACGAAGTTCGACGCCACCGACTTCCGCAACATCGTGCCGCGCTTCTCGCCCGAGGCGCGCAAGGCCAACATGGCTCTCGTCGAGCTGGTCAAGAGGGTAGCGGAGCGCAAAGGGGCGACCCCGGCACAGATCGCACTTGCCTGGCTGCTCGCACAGAAGCCGTGGATCGTGCCTATTCCTGGAACGACCAAGCTGCATCGGCTCGAAGAGAACCTCGACGCGGTGAACGTTGAGTTGACCAAGAACGACCTCAAGCAGATCGACGAAGGTGCTTCCAGGCTGAAGCTCGAAGGCGCCCGTCTCCCCGAAGCTGCACTGAAGATGACTGGACGCTAGGTGCTGCTCTCGTCCCTTGTATGCATATTCGTCAGCTGACTCGAAAAGCCGAAACGCAAGAAAGGACTATAAACGTGAAATCGAACTTGCCCATACTTGGGTTGTGTCTATTGGTGAGTGTGCAGTGGACATTCGCACAGACAGGCCCCGGAAGTACGGCCAGCGCTTTTTCCTCGGCTGTAGCGCCAACGGTTCGTACATTCACCGGCACCGTGCGCGGCGTGACCGAGGGAGATGTCTCCAGTTTTAAGGGCATTCCTTTTGCTGCTACGACTGCCGGCGACAACCGCTGGCGCCCTCCCCAACCGTTGCCCGCATGGCAGGGGATACGCGATGCGAGCAAGTTCGGCGCGGATTGTGCGCAGGTCGGATTCACTCGTGGTGCTATGTCAATGTCGCCGACCTCGTCGGAGGATTGCCTGTTCATCAATCTGTGGCGGCCCGCGAATGCTGCGCCGGCCGCGAAGCTGCCGGTGATGGTGTGGATTTTCGGCGGCGGCTTTGTATTCGGTAGCGGATCCCAACCGAGCAATTCGGGCGTTGAGTTCGCGAAGCGAGGCGTCATATTGGTGACCTTCAACTACCGTGTGGGGCGGCTCGGATTCTTCGCCTTCCCGGCCCTCAGCCAGGAACATCCTGATGAGCCCAAGGGAAACTACGCCTACATGGACCAGATTGCCGCTCTCAAGTGGGTCCAGAAGAACATTGCTGCATTCGGCGGCGATCCTGGCAACGTAACCATCTTTGGATTCTCCGCGGGCGGTGTCTCGGTGCACAGCCTGCTCACCATGCCCATGGCGCTCGGCCTCTTTCAAAAAGCGATCGTCGAGTCCGGCGGAGCGCGCGACAGCGTGCTGACCGCGCGCCCCATGAGTAAAGATGGTGTCGATCCGAACTATCCGGTTTCGGCCGAGGCGATCGGAATCAACTTTGCGCATTCGATGGGAATCGAGGGAACGGACCAGGCTGCGCTGGCGAAACTGCGAGCGCTCCGCGCCGATCAGGTGGTTGACGGCGCGCCCGCACAATCTGGCGGTAGCGTTCAGTCCTACGAGACAACGCCGATCCTTGACGGCAAGCTGGTCACGGAGACGGCGGAGACCGCGTACAAGGCCCACCGTCAGCCGCGTGTTCCGCTCATGCTCGGAAGCAATAGCGCCGATACTGCAGGCAATCGGGTAAGAGCGACTACCAAGGAGCAGCTTTGGGCGAGGTTCGGCCAGTGGAGCGCCCAGGCAAAGGCGGCGTACGATCCCGATGGATCGACGGATTTGGCCACGCTGGTAGCGATGGCAAATGACGACTTCGGCCAGGCAGAGGCGGCCCGCTTCGCAGCGAGTGCCTACGCGGCCAACGGTTCGCCCGTCTATCTCTACCGGTTCTCCTACGTTCAGACTGGACTGCGGCAAATGCTTCGGGCTGGAACACCGCACGGCGGCGAAGTCCCCTTCGTGTTCGGCACCCTGGGTACCGGAGGCTTTGGTCCGCCGCCACCAGCGCCCACAGCCCAGGATGAGGCAGTTTCTCGCATGGCGCAAAGCTACTGGGTCAACTTCGCCAGGACCGGCGATCCGAATGGTGCCGGCTTGCCGACCTGGCCGCGTTACGATCCGGGCAAGGATTTGATTTTCGATTTCCATCCCGATGGCTCGGCCAGCGCGATTCCGGATCCCTGGAAAGCGCGCCTGGATGTGACGCAGTTGGCCACCGAATCAGGGAAGCGCGCCGATTTCTGAGCCCGCTCGCGCTTGCGATCTCGAATTGAGAGAACATCACCATGGAGAAGATAAGACATGAGAACAAGACTTCTGGTCATCGCTGTCGCGGCGAGCCTTGCATTCATCTTTCAGGCCCAGGCACAAACCGCAGAAGCAATTTTCCCGAAAGGTGAACTATCCCCGGCCATCTTCGCCTATATAGCGGTTACACCAACTCAAAAGGGGAAAACCATTTGGTTAGAGCCTGTCAGCGATAATGACTATCGCGGCTTGAAATAAGGGACAGGCATCATTCGCTGCGCAGTGCCTGCATAGGGCTGGTGCTTGCCGCTCTTCGCGCGGGGATCACAGCAGCAACCAGCGCCGCCAATCCGAGAAGCACGGTCGCAGCTGCCAATAACAACGGATTCCACGGCCTGACTCCGAAGAGTTGGCTCGACATGAGATATCCGGCTCCAATGGCCGCCGGAATCCCGATCCCCAATCCGATGCCCACCTGCGCGAACGCTCCGCGCAACACCATAGCGGTCACAGAACCGCGATCGGCGCCCAGCGCCATGCGCACGCCAATCTCACTTCTGCGTTGCTCGACTCCATAGGCGGTTACGCCATAGAGGCCAACCGCCGCCAGCACAAGGCCGACAGCACCAAACAGCCAGGCAAGGCTCGCGATCATATTCTGCTGGTCGAAGGTTCCTTGAATAACCGTCGAATACGGCTGAACGTCGTATATCACCAGATTCGGATCGACTTCCGCCAGCGCCTTCTTCACCTGCATTAGCAGGTTCGCCGGATGCCCCGGCGCCCAGATCACGATGTTGTAGAGATTCTGCGACCACAGCTCGTAACTCTCGAGATCGGGCTTATCGAAGTGAACCGTCTGCGCCTCGGGAATGTAGTACATGGCCCGGGCTGGATCTCTGAAGCCCCAGGTCACGTAATGGATGTTCTGGACGATACCGACAATCTCATAGGTTCCCGCGTTGCTCACCGGAGCGGGACCGAAATGCTGGCCGATCGGATTCTGATTCCCAAAAAACTTTTTGGCAAAGGCTTCGTTGATAACCGCCACGTGCCGCGTACTCTCGTTGTCGTCTTCACTGATGGCGCGGCCCGCCAGCATGCGAGCGCCAATCGTATCGAAGAACCCGGGCGTTATCCGGGTCCAGTCGGCGAATGCATTGTCCTCCGGGCCGGGTTCCGGTTTGCCCTGAACCCGAATGCCGTGGCCCCATTGGTCGCCGGTCATCGGCGCATAGGTTACTGCGCTGACGCCGCGCACTCCGGGAATTGCGCTGAGCTGCTCTTGAATCTCACGATAAAGCGGAGCCAGCTGCTCCTGCTTATGGTTCGACATGAGAGGACTATTGGTGGAAACCAGATAGCGGCCATCCGGATCGAATCCAAAGTTCTGATGCTCCAGATTGCGCAAGCTGCCGCCCAGCATCGCCGCCGCGCTCAGCAGCACCAGCGACACTGCCGCCTGCGCAATAACCAGCGCCTTCTGCGCCCAATGACGGCGCCCTCCCACCTCACGGTTTGCGCCGCGCAGCGCCTCTACCGGCTCCGCCTGCGAGGTCATCCACGCGGGCGCGATGCCGAAGATCGCGCCGGTGAGCAACGAAACTCCCAGCCCGAACAGCAGAACCAGTGTTGAAGGCGTAGCCTGCACCGGAATCCAGGTGTTCTGCGCCTCCATGTGGAAGGCGAGGTAGAGGATCAGCCGTGCTCCCGCCCAGGCCACTGCCACACCGGCTGCGCCGCCGATCAGGGACAGCGTAACGCTTTCGAGAAGCGCATTTCTCACCAGGCGCCCGCGTGAAGCGCCCAGCGCCACGCGGACGGCCGTTTGCTGCCGTCTCCTCAGCCCACGGGCCAACAACAAGTTGGCGAGGTTGGCGCAGGCCACCAACAGCACACAACAGGCCGTCACCATCAGCAGCGACAGGCCCTGGCTGTAATCCCTGCGCAAACCAGAGAAACCCGCGTCGCCCGGCGACAAGCGGAGCGTCTGCTTCTGCCACACAGCTCTATCCTGCGGACTCATCTCCGCCAGGTGGCTGGCCAGCCAGCCGTGCAATTCCCCTTGCAGCTGAGCCTGCAGCGCTTTCGGATTCGTTCCGGGGCGCACACGTCCAATCAAGTCCAGCCAATCGACTCGCGGGTTTTTCAGTCGCGCGGTTGTTCCCAGCAACATCGGCTCGCTGGTCAGCGGCATCCAGATATCCGGCATGCCCCAGCTCACCATCTTTGCTCCAACGAAACCTGCCGGCGCCACGCCGACGATTGTGAATGCACGGCCATTGATCTGGTATGTGGATCCCACCACCGCAGGATCCGAACCGTACTCCTCCTGCCAGGCGTGAAAGCTCATCACCGCGACCAGAGGCACGCCCTCCTGGTCGTCAGCGTCGCTCAACAGCCTGCCGCGCCACGCGGATACACCCAGGGTCTGAAAAAAGTTGCCGGAAACAAACTGGCCGTTGGCTGTATCGGGAGCTCCTGCCGAACCGGCTCGCCGCACGGCTAGCGGCGTATTCCCCGCCTGCATCGCTGCCAGGTCCTCGAAACCGGGAGTATTGGCGCGGAAGAGCCTGTATGCCTCCCACGGAAAGAGGCTCCAGTCGCCCGGCTCGCCCTCGCCCTCCTGGCTATACTCACCCCAATTGCAGCAACGGAATTGGTCGCCGATACGCCAAAGCTCGATGCGGTCTGGTGACCGGCAGCGATTGCAACATCACCTGCTGCACGAGCGTGAAGATCGCGGTGGTCGCGCCGATGCCCAGCGCCAGCGTCAGCACTGCGGTGACGGTGAATCCCGGCGCCTTGCGCAACTGGCGAAGCGCGTAGCGAAGATCCTGCACAAGCGACTCAAGACCCATCGTTCCGCGCCGCTCGCGGCAGTCTTCCTTGATCTGCTCCATGCCGCCGAACTCGATGCGTGTGAGCCGGCGCGCTTCGCTCTCCGATACGCCGGAACGAACCTTGTCGGCGACCTGAGATTCGAAGTGAAAGCGCAGCTCCTTGTCCAGCTCCGCCTCCAGTTGCTTTCGAAAGAAGAGTCTCCGCAACCAGCTCATCAGATCCCCTCCAGCGTTCCTTTCAGAATCAGGCTCACCACATCGGTCAGGCGCGTCCAGTTTTCGGTTTCCGCTTTCAGATGAGTGCGCCCCTTGGCAGTGAGCTCATAAAACTTGGCTTCCCGGCCAGTCTCGGAAGGCTTCCAGCGAGCGCTGAGAAACTTTTTGTATTCGAGGCGATGGAGCGCCGGATAGAGCGACCCCTGCTGCACCTGAAGTGCGTCGCGCGAAATCTGCTGGATTCTTTGCGCGATGGCATAGCCGTGAATGGGCCCAAGCGCAACAACCCTCATGATGAGCAGATCGAGCGTGCCCTGCGGGAGATCAAACCTGTCGTCTGTCTTCTTCATGCCACTTCTTTATACCTATGTCTTCTACATATACCTCCCTACATGTAGAAGGTCAAGGCATATACTAATCTTTCCGCCAGTCGCATTGGCGACGGCCCGGAAAAGGCGTCTGCCGGCTGGCCAACCTGAGCTCAGAACTTCGGTGCGATCTCGACAGAAAATCGTAGCCGGGTCTTACTCAATGCAAAACCTGCGCGGTCCTCCGTGGTGACGTCCCACGCGCGTCCGGGTAGTCCCGTTCCCTACTCGTGCCGCAGCGCCACTGACGGGTCCACGCTCATCGCTTTTCGCGCTGGCAGGTAGCATGCGGCGAGAGCAATCGCTGCCAGTCCCATGGCCACGGCCGTCACGGTCGCCGGATCGTTCGCTCCAATTCCGTACAGCAGCGGAGACAGCAGCCGCGCCGCTCCGAGCGCCGCACACAACCCTATCGCCAGCCCGATCCCCGTCAGCCTGAGCCCCTGTCCCATCACCATCTTCAGCACGTCGCTCCGCCGCGCTCCCAGCGCCATGCGTACGCCGATCTCATGGGTCCGCTGCGACACCATGTAGGCAATCACCCCGAAGAGTCCGATCGCCGTCATCACCACTGCTAAGATCCCCGATGCTCCTAGCAGCCATCCCACGGTGCGCGCCGGGAACAGGGGCAGGGCCATGTACTCCTCAATGGTCTGCACTCCGGTGGCCGCCATCAGAGGATCGACAATCGGAACCTCGCGCCGAATCTCATCCAGGAGAGCGCGCGAGTCCCATGCGGTGCGCACCACCAGCGTCCGCCCGGCGGAAGCTGTCCGCGAAAGACCACTGCAACCGGCCCTTCGCCCAGCGTGTGGTACTTCCCGTTCTTCACCACCCCTACCACTTCGCTCATCGATCTTGTCGCCGCGCATGGCCAGGCGCTTGCCTACGGGATCTTCACCCGGCCACAGCCTCTGCGCCAGCGTCTCGTTGATCACCACGGCCTCCGGCCTGTCGCTGTCCGCCTCCTTCTCGGTCAGATCCCGCCCCCGCAGCAGCGGAATCCCCATCGTCCGGAAGAACCCCGGCTCCACGCGGTACACGTCCACCGTCATCGCGCTCGGATCCTTGCCCAGGTCGCTTGCCCACGGAGGTCTCTGACCGCGTTGTCCCCAGCGGCAGAAACTGCGCATAGCTCGCCGAGGTCACTCCGGGCAGACGCTCGACCCGCTCCAGCAGCCTCGCGTAAAAGTCGTTTACCTTCTCCGGCGTGTATCCCAGGCTGCCCGGGTCCAGTGACGCCAGCGCAATATGATGAATATCGAATCCGGCATCGATCGCATTCGCGTTCATCAGGCTGCGCACGCACAGCGAGGCCCCGGTCAGCAGCACCATGCACATCGCCATCTGCGCTACCACCAGCGCGCTGCGCAGTCGCGACTTCTTCAGGCTCCCCGTCTGCGACTCCTCCTTCAGCACCCGCGCTGCCTGCACGGCGCTCGCCCGAAGCGCCGGCGCCAGTCCGAACACCACGCCCGTCGCTATAGAAATCGCCCCCGTGAACAGCACTACCCGCCAGTCCATCGGAATCGCCAGCGTGACGGGAATGTTCGACGGCTTCAGCTCCATCAACATGCGCGACGTCGATCCACGCAATCGCCACGCCCGCAGCACCCGCAATCCCCGCCAGCATCATGCTCTCCACCAGCATCTGCCGAATCAGGCGCGCGCGCCCTGCGCCCAGCGCCGAGCGTGTCGCCATCTCCCTCGCCCGTCCCGTCGCCCGCGCCAGCAGCAGGCTGGCTGCGTTGGTGCACGCAATCAGGAGGACCAGCGCAAACACCGCCAGCAGCCCTCCCGTAAACGCGCCCACATATCCCCGGTACGGCCCCGGCATCATCGTCAGCGGATACACCGCCGCATCCAGAAAGTCGCCCTTGCTCCCACCATCGGATCCAGACTCGTTCTTGCCTCCGTGCGCCAGGTACACCTGCTTCGCCAGCACGTGCATCTCCGCCTGTACGCTCCTGCGGTCGCCCGCGCGACGCATCTTGCCGGCGACAATCAGCCAGTACGAGTCCCGTTTCGTCAGCCGATCTCTGGTCGTCGTGGCGGAAGCGCCCAATCGCCGTCAGCGGTGCCCAGAAATCCGGCTCCGTTCCCACCATCAATCCTGTAAACTCCGCCGGCGCCACGCCCACCACCGTGAACGCCGCACCATTCAACATCAGCGTCTTCCCAATCACCCCCACATCCCCGCCCAACTTTTGTTTCCAGAACGGGTAACTCAGCACCACCACCTGCCGCGGGTTGTCGATCCTGTCGTCCTCCACTGAGAGCGTGCGTCCCACCACCGCATTCACTCCAAGCAGCGAAAACAGATTCCCTGACACAAACTGCCCATGCAGAATCTCTCCGGTGCCCTCGTGATTCCAGATCGCGTCCTCGCTGTCGCCGTCGAACGCCATCAGCCCTTCCAGCGATTTCGTGTGGTCGCGATAGTAGGCGTAGTCAGGATAGTTAAAGGGAAAATATCCCTGACGCCCGCTGCTCTTCGGGTTGTGCAGCCAGATCTCGACCAGCTTATTGGTCGCCTTGACTCCCTGCGGCGGCCGCAACAGCAGCGCATTCACAAACGTGAACACCGCGGAGTTCAACCCAATCCCCAGTGCCAGCGCCACCACCACCGCCGCGCTCGATATAGGCCGCTTCGCCAGCATCCGCAATCCGAACCGCACATCCCGCCACCACTCCTCTGGCGACAAAATTCCCCGCAATGCGCTCTCTGCCGCTCCTTCAGCACCGTGATGTTGCCGAACTGCAGACGTGCCGCATGGGCCGCCTCCCGCGCACTCATCCCCTGCGCTCTGTAGCGCTCTTCCAGCAGCGCGATGTGCTCCCGCATCTCCTCGTCGAGCACCTCGTCCTCGCGCTTCTGCGCCGCCTGTCCCCGCACTCTCGCCCACAGCACCCGCAGTTTCTCCATCGCGCTATCCCTGCCTCTCAAGTCGCAACACCCGGTCCATCACGCCTGCTACGCGCTCCCAGTTCTCCGTCTCAAGCTCCAGTTGTTTGGCGCCCTGCTTGGTAATGGAATAAAAGCGCGCACGCCGATTGTTCTCGCTCGTCCCCCACTTTGAGGCAATCCATCCCTGCTGTTGCAGCCTCAGCAACGCCGTGTATACAGTCCCCTCGTTCAGATCGAGAACGCCATCGCTCACCTGCTCGATACGCCGCGCAATCCCGAAGCCGTGCAACGGCCCCATCGCATACAGCGTCTTCAACACCATCAGGTCCAGCGTGCCTTGCAGGACTTCCGACTTCTTATCGCCCATTACCCACTCCTTTGGACATTGCAAAGAAGCTATCACCCGCACCTTTGGAATGTCCAATGGAAGCTGGAGGGCCCATCGCCGTGAGGAGTCTTCGCGCAGAGATCGGTCCCCGGATTCGGTGATCAGATCGCATCTCGCCTTCATCTCCTCGCGGAAGTATGCGCGCTCTTAGGTCCATGCCTTGTCATCGGGCGGCTCCAGGGTGTGCCCGCCGCACCCCCCAGTCGCATTCCCTTCAAAAT
>CAVRAK010000015.1:0-317888 GCA_963718885.1 uncultured Acidobacteriota bacterium | reverse complement strand
CCGGGCAGTTGTAGAAGCTGGTGTTGGTTTGCGAGCCTTTGGAGGCGCAGCCGGTCGGCAAGGGCGTAACGCCCGCGGGCGGAAATGCGTTGTAGTTCTGGTTCTGCGACACCTCGTTGCCGGGAATATCGAAGCTGGTGGTGTTGGTCAGGTTGTAGACGTCGAAGGTGTACTTGAGGGTGTACCGTTCGTTGAGGCTGATGATCTTCACCAGCGAGGCATCGGCGCGCTTCTGGAATGCCTGGCGGAAGATGTTGCGCTGGCCGGTGGTGAAGTCCGGTCTCGTAGGGATCGTGGGAGGGAATGGCGCCGCCGAGACCGCCCGCCGGGAGCAGAGGGAGCGTGAAGCAGTCGGGATCGAGCGCCGGCTTGCCGCCGGCCGGGTCCACGCGCCGGAGGCGCCGGTCATCGCGTTCTTGGCCGTACAGCCGTTGGCGAGCGGAACGATGGGGTTGGTGATGCCGTTGGAGGTCGAGTAGTAGATGCTGCCGACGGCGCCGGAGAAGTCGATGACGCTGTACGGCTGGCCGCTCTGCAGAACGGTGAGGCCGACCAGCGACCAGCCGTTCACGAATTTGCCGAGAGCGAGATTGTGCTCGTGGACGATGTCGGGCATCCGGAAGACGTAGTTGAAGTTGATGACATGCGTGCGGTCGAAGTCGGCCGAACCGTAGCCGTCGCGCAGGTTGAGCGGATTGTTGCCGTTGTAGAAGAGCCCCAGGCCGCTCTGCTCGTCGAGCGCGTGCGAGTAGGTGTAGGAGAGCGCCGATCTGGATGCCGTGGCTCATGCGCTTTTCGAGATGCGCCTGGAGCGCGTTGTAGGCGTCGACGCCTGCGGCCTTGTAGTCGATGGACTCCGCCGCGTAGCCGATGTAGGGCACGCGCAGATCCACGTTGCCGCCCTCGTAGTCGTGCCAGGTAGGGCGAGCCGTCAGGTCGATCGATTGGCGCCGTCACGAGACGGTATAGCCGTAGCTGTACTTCTGCTGGAAGGTCCGCCCGCCAGCGCTGGGCTTGTGGGCGATGCAATCGTCGGCTGGTTGAAGGGCACGGGAATGACCTGGTGACGTCCGAGATTGCCCACGTAGCCGATTTCGATGGCCAGATCGTTGCGCGGCTGCCACTGGATGTCCAGCGTGTAGTTGTATGGTGTAGGGCAGCTTGTTGGCGCGGTCGTAGACGCCGAGCGAGATGGGCTGGCCGTAGTCGTTGACGATCTCGGTCGCGTTGGGCAGATAGTTGTTCAGGTCCGAGGCCTTGCGGATTGTTCGGCGGCGGCAGTGCGGACTAGTGCCGTAGGGATTTTCGAGATTGCCCTGTGGCATCCTGAGGATCGCCGTTCCGCTACCGCCGCAGGTCGGAATGTAGTACTGGTAGAGATACTGCGTCGTCGATCGGGCAGGTGGTGCGTTGACGAAGGGCAGCTGCTGGTTCACGCCGAACGGGCCGCCGGTGACCGTGCCGATGGCATAGCCGGGCGAGAAGTAGCTGAAGAGCTCGCCGCGATCGTAGTACATGCCGCCGCCGGCGCGGACGACGACCTTGTTGTGGAAGATGCCTGGCTGCCAGGCCACGCCGAGACGCGGGCGCGATGCCCCACTGGCGGCCGGTGAGTGTGGTGGTGCTCACGCCCGTGGTGCCGTTGGCTTGTTGTTGCCGGCGATGATGAAGCCGGAGTTCGCGATGCGTGTCGCTGAGCCGACGTCGTACTGTAGAGTCTGCGGATCGAAGTTGAAGAGGCGGCCGTATTTCTCGGTCAGCCCGCCATCCCAGTCGTAGCGAACGCCGGCGGTGAGGCTGAGAGCGTCGGCGTGATCTGGAACTTGTCCTGCACGTAAGTGCCGAGCTGGTTGGCGCGATAGTAGCGGTTGGCGTTGCCCTGCAGGAACGAGGTCACGTAGAAGCCGGTGGCCGAACTGCCCGGCGTGACGTAGCCCTGCACCATCTGGCTGAAGTCGTCGGTGGCGATCGTGCCCGTGCCGGTGCGCTTGTCGATGGTGTTGAGCTGCGTGTAGCTGTAGCTGGCGCCGAAGCTGACGGTGTGCTTGCCCAGCATCCAGATGGCGTTGCCCGACGGCGCAAAGCGGTTCTGGAACACGCCGGTATTCGGAGCCTGGCCTTCAGCGTTGGGGCCGATGTTGAGGATCGCCGGTCGAGGTGCCGAGCGGCTGGTAGTCGCCCAGCACGTTGTAGATCGATACGCCGGGAAAGTAATTCGAGCCGAATGTGTTGATCGAAGCCGTTCCCGCCGCGCCGCCGGGAATGGCGTCGGGACCGAAGGGCTGCTCGTTGTTGCCCCAGTTCTTTTCGCGGATAAAGCCGATCGTCTGCGTCGTGCTGAGGTTCGGCTTCACGAGGTAGGTGTTGATGATGGAGAACACCTGCGCGCCGGATCCAGATGCTCGGTGAATCCGGGAACGCTGGAGTAGGAGTAGGGCGCGATGCGCGGGATCGTGCTGGTAGTAGTACTTCAGCGCGAGAGTGTCTTTCGATGTCGCGTTGTAATCGAGGTCGGCGACACCCATGTCCGCCGTGAAGCGGCCCGTGCCGGGAAGAAAGGCGTTGTCGATGTGCGCTGCGTGGGCGCGGCGCCGCTGAGCGCGTCGTTGGGGATCAGCCATTTGCCGGGCTCGCCGGGAATGACAGGCGAGTTGAACAGCGCGAGCGCAGTGCGGTCGATCTGAGCCGAGTAATCGGAACGCAGCCGTGAGCTCCTTCGTCATCGGGGCGTGCAGAAGGAGTTGTTGGTCACGTTGGCCAGCGCCTGCGGCCGAGCGGTCGTCCGTCAGGCCCACCGGCACGTCAGAAGACCGTGTCGCCGATCTCCTGATCGGAGACATGCAGGTGCTGGTAGGCGAGAAATGCCGAAGAGCTTGTCCTTGATGATCGGGCCGCCGAGGTTCCGCCGAGCGATGTAGCGGTGCAGTTGCGGAACCTTGTCGATAGGCGGGAATGTCGTCGTCCTGGTTGAAGAAGAACGGCGCGGCATTGATCCAGTTGGTGCCGCGATGCACGTAGGCCGATGCCGTGATAGTGGTTGGTGCCCGACGCGGTGCTCATGTCGATGTGCGCGCCGGAGGTCGAGCCCTGCTGCGCGTCGTACATCGAGGCATTCACGCGAACTTCCTGAATTGTCTCCGGCGCCGGCGTCGGAATCGCGTTGCCGATCGACAGATAGACCGAGCGACGGTCTGAATCACGCCGCCCGCGCCCGGTGCTCGACGAGACGCCGGTGCTGTTGATGACGCGCGCTGAAGGCACCTGGCTGGTGCTCTTGCCGTTGAACAGATTGCTGGCGTCGACGCCGTTCAGCAGAAAGCTGTTGCGAGGTATCGCGCTGGCCGTTGGCCCAGATCGGCGCGTTGCCCAGGCCGGAGTTCGCGCCGGTGCCGCCCGGGAGCTCCGCGTTCACGCCCGGCGAGAGAATCGCCAGCCCGGTAAAGCTGCCCGTCGGCAGCGGAACGGACTCGATCTGCGTCTTGTCCAGCACGTAGCCGTTCGTCGTGTCCACGGCGTTCATCAGCGGCACCGCATCCACTTCAACCGTAGCCGTGGCCGCTGCCGCCACCTTCAGCTGCAGCTTCACCGTGGCGGTGCGATTGGCCTGCACCGGGATGTGCGGCGTCTTCTGCATCTCGAAACCATCTGCCGTGAACGTCAGCGTGTAGGTGCCGATCGGCAGATTCACAAACGAATAGGTGCCGTCGTTGCTTGTCTTCGCGGTGCGCGTAAACGAGGTCTGTTCATCCACAAGCGTGACGGTCGCATTGGGAATGACGCTGCCTGAGGGGTCTGTGACCACACCGGTAAGGCCGCCAAGTGTCTGCTGTGCAGGCAAAGCGGAACTGCACAGCGCAATGGCCGCCGCGATTGCCAGCAGGCGGGGAAAGAAGGTGTGATTGGCTCGCATGAAGTACCTCAAAAAATGGCCTCAAAAGTGGGTCGCAACGGGCTCTTCTGACACTCTCCTTCCGGGAATGGTTCGCCAAATCTGTGTTCTTAAAGCTGGAGTCGTCCCTAAAAGGAGGAGAAAGAAGCAACCTGAACAAGCGGTCTTTGCCTCTTGCCGGGTTTACATCGTCGTACGGAGTTCTAATAGGATACCGGGCCGGGAATAAAGTTTATCTAAGATTTTAAAGGCGCGACAGGCAACCCATTGCAGATAGGCACGTGGCCGGAACGATGCGCCATTTGGCATCCGCACCCAGGCTCGGCTCTGCCTGCCTCGCACAATTGATCACGCTGTCGCCGCTGCCGAATTCGAGCGCCACGCTGCTAATTACGTCAAGACTGCCAATCGTCCGGACCGTCGCATCTCGGTGCACGCCAAGCATGACATCGTCGCGGTCCGAATGATTCCTTAGTTTTCCGCATCGTCGGTCTCAGCGTCTAGCATGAGCCATGATCACCCGCAGCGCAAAGCTTCTTCTCTTGGCGGCATCGCGCTCTTCTACACGCTCGTTGTCTTCAACAACCTCACTGATTTCGATTCAAACTACCAATTCGTCCACCATGTTCTCTCGATGGATTCAACTTTGCCCGGCAATCACGGCCTGTGGCGCGCGCTGCCGTCGCCCACCGAGCATCTGGCCTTCTATCTCTCGATGATCGCCTGGGAGATCGTCACCATGATTCTGCTGTGGTGGGGCGCGTTTGCGCTCTGCCGCGCACTGCGCAAGCCGGCGGCCGTTTTCAATGCCGCAAAGCGCATCTCCGTGATGGCGCTCACGCTCTCGCTGCTGATGTGGCTGGTTGCGTTTCTTTCAATCGGCGCGGAGTGGTTCCTTATGTGGCAGTCGCATACCTGGAACGGCCAGGAGGCCGCCTTCCGCATGTTCGCCGTCGTTGGCATCGTTCTGCTGCTTCTTATCCAGCCCGAAGCCGAAGGCCAGCCGTGAGCGCTCAGCGCACGTCAAGCAGCGATACACTCTGTGTGAGTGACCCTTCCTGCCATCATTCTTGCCGCAGGCGGCAGCCGTCGGCTCGGTCAACCCTAAGCAGCTTCTCAGTTTCGAGGGCGAATCGCTGCTTGAACGTTCGCTGCGTCTGGCGCGCGAGGCCGGCGCTGCGCCGGTGCTCGCCGTGCTCGGCGCAAACTTCGCGTCGATCTGCGCCGCCGTAGGTTTTGAGAATGCGATTCCCGTACTCAACGATCAGTGGGAGAGCGGCATGGCGAGCTCGATTCATGCCGGACTGAATGAAGCCGAGGTGCGCGCGCCCGAGCATGCGGGCGTGCTCGTGATGACCTGCGATCAGCCGCGTCTTACCGCCGAGCACCTCGACCATCTGCTGAAGGCATTTCAAGAGCACGGCGCCGAGTCGATCGTCGCTTCTGAATACGCAAGCACGAAGGGTATTCCGGCGGTCTTTCCGCGCAGCGTTTTTCACGCTTTGCGCGCACTGCAGGGCGACAAGGGAGCGCGCAGCTTGTTCACGGAGGCCACCTGCCCGGTGCTGGCGCTGCCCTTTGAGGGCGGCGAAATCGATATCGACCTGCCGACCGATCTGGTTGAGCTCGATTGAGTCTTACCGTTCGACTTTCGCTTCGATCGTGCACAAAGATGGGACCGGAAGGCCTGTGCCATACTGGGTTTGTCTTTTGCCGTGCGCTGAAAAAGGGAAGCCCGCTTTTGACGTCAAGCCCACCGAATCCCGACTTCCTCAGGCGCGCCATCGCGCTGGCTACCGAGAACGTCGCATCCGGTAAAGGCGGTCCCTTCGGCGCCGTGATTGTCCGGGACAGCCAGATCATTGGCGAAGGCGCAAACTCCGTCACTTCCACCAACGATCCCACGGCGCACGGAGAAGTCAACGCGATTCGAGCCGCCTGCAAGGCGCTCGACACATTCACCCTGGCCGGTTGCGAGCTCTACACAAGCTGCGAGCCCTGCCCCATGTGCCTCGCGGCGGCGCACTGGGCCCGCCTCGACGCGGTTTACTACGGCGCTTCGGCCGCGGATGCCGCGCGCGCCGGCTTCGACGATGCCTTTCTCTACTCGGAATTCCGCAAAGATCCCTCGGCACGCGCGCTGCCCACCACGCAGCTTCTTGCCGACGAGGCTTGGCCCAGCTTCGCGGCGTGGCTGGCTTCGCCCAGCAAGATCGAATACTGAACGGGCTTCCAGGGCCTCAGGGTGTCCGCAATGGAACATCGGCATCGGCGCCCCATTGCTCATCGCGTCTTTCATGCGATACCTTCAAAGTCTCAAACGTTTGAGGGGAGTTGGCGCGCTCAAACATCTCCCCTGAAAATCCTGAGAGGAATGGATGCGGTTTGGTTGACACGATCTTGGGTGGGCGGCAACTGAGCGCGATGCCAGCTACGCTCACAGCAGCAGGAGAAATGCCTTATGCCGCGAATTGTCCGCTGTTCCGTCATCCAGGCTTCTAACGCAGTGCCCGCGACCGAGCCGCTTGAGAAGCAGAAAGCGGCCATGATCGAAAAGCATGTGGGCCTCATCCGCAAGGCGGCGCAGGCCGGCGCGCAGATTGTCTGCCTGCAGGAGATCTTCAACGGCCCTTACTTCTGCGCCGAGCAATCCGTCAAATGGTACGAGACCACCGAGCCCGTTCCCGACGGCCCGACCGTGAGCCTGATGCAGTCGCTCGCCAAAGAACTTCGCATCGCGATGGTTGTGCCTGTCTACGAAGTCGAGCAGGAAGGCATCTTCTACAACACCGCCGCGGTCATCGACAAAAGACGGAAGCTACCTCGGCAAATATCGCAAAACGCACATCCCGCACGTGGCGCCGGGCTTCTGGGAGAAGTTCTATTTCCGGCCCGGCAACCTGGGCTACCCGGTCTTCGATCTGGGCTTCGCAAAGATCGGCGTCTACATCTGCTACGACCGCCATTTTCCCGAGGGCGCGCGATGCCTGGGCCTCAACGGCGCGGAGATCGTCTTCAATCCTTCGGCAACGGTCGCCGGCCTGAGCGAGTATCTGTGGAAGCTCGAGCAGCCCGCGCACGCTGCCGCCAACGGCTATTTCATCGCGGCCATCAATCGCGTCGGCACCGAGGCGCCGTGGAATATCGGCGAGTTTTACGGGTCGAGCTACTTCGCCAATCCGCGCGGCCAGATCATCGCCCAGGCCTCGCGCGACAAGGATGAAGTGCTTACCGCCGATCTGGATCTGGATGAGATCGCCGAGGTGCGGCGGACCTGGCAGTTTTTCCGCGACCGCAGGCCCGATCTCTATGGGCCGCTGGTTGCGTCCTGATGCGCGTCCCAGCGGGAAGAAGCGACGGGAAGCGGAAGGACGGAAGGTTCGGATGAGTATCACCACGCTACCGGATGATCCCCAACTGCGCGAGCAGTTCGGCGACCTCAAGCCGCCGCTCTCCGCGCAGGCCGCGACGATTGAGGCCAATCGCTGCCTGTACTGTTTCGACGCGCCCTGCACCGCCGCCTGCCCCACCCACATCGACGTCCCGGATTCATCAAGCGCATCGCCACCGGCAACCTGCGCGGCTCGGCGCTGCGCATTCTCGACGCCAACATTCTCGGCGGCAGTTGCGCGCGTGCCTGCCCGTGGACGTGCTGTGCGAAGGCGCCTGCGTGATGCACCAGCAGGCCGCCAGCCGATCCAGATCGGCCGGCTGCAGCGCCACGCCATGGACGCCTTCCACGCCTCGGGCGAAGGCCGATCACCGCGCCGCCTGGCACACGCAATGTGCGCGTCGCCTGCATCGGCGCCGGTCCGGCATCGCTTGCCTGCGCCGCCGAGCTCTGCCGCCAGGGCGCGCGCGCCACCATCCTTGAGCGGCGCCCGCTGCCCGGCGGCCTGAACACCTATGGCGTGGCCGAATACAAGCTGCGCGCCGCCGACAGCCTGCGCGAAGTCGAGCTGATTCAGCGCATGGGCGTCGAGTTCCGCTGCGGCGCGAGCATCGACTCCTGCGACGACTGCGAGGCGCTTGAGGCGGAGTTCGACTTCATCTTCCTCGGCGTCGGCCTCGGCGCCATGCAGCGGCTGAATATCCCCGGCGAAGATCAGAGGGCGTGATGAATGCGCTCGAGCTGATCGCCGCATACAAGACGGGCGCAGATCCACGAGCTCTCCGGGACGGTCGTCGTGGTCGGCGCCGGCAACACCGCCATCGACGCGGCCAACGCCGCCCGCCGGCTGGGCGCGGAAACGGTGTACATGCTCTATCGCCGCGGCGAGAGCGAAATGTCCGCCTTCGACTTCGAGTACGAGCACGCCAAGCAGAAGGGTGTGCAGTTCCTCTGGCGCCGGCAGCCGGTCGCAATCAAGACGCGGTGCGCACGGCCTGCTGCTCGAGACTGTGCAGGTGAGGGAAGAGGACGGCACGCTGGTCCCGTTCCGGATTCGCAGTTCACCATCGCCTGCGACCTCGTGGTCCCGGCCATCGGCCAGTCGCCCTTCACGCAGCTGATGCGCGATTCCTGCAACGTCGAGGTGCACGAGGGCCGCATCGTCACCGATCGCGCCACCGGCCAGACCCGCAATCCGCGATACTTTGCCGGCGGCGACTGCGCCAACGGCGGGCGCGAAGTGGTCGACGCTGTTGCCGACGGCAAGCGCGCCGCCCTCGCCATGCTGAACATTGCGGAGGCAGTGTCTATGCCTGACATTCGCGTGCGCGAATTCGCGGGCGGCATCAACGCGCCCAATCCCTTCTGGCTCGCCTCCGCGCCGCCCACCAACTGCGGCGAGCAGATCATGCGCGCCTTCGACGCCGGCTGGGGCGGCGCCGTCTGGAAGACCATCGGCGAGCCCATCACCAACGTCAGCTCGCGCTACTCCGCCATCGACTGGAACGGCCAGCGCATGATGGGCTTCAACAACATCGAGCTCATCAGCGACCGCAGCATCGAAGACAATCTGCGCGAAATCGCCGAAGTCAAAAAGCGCTATCCGAAGCACGCCGTCATCGCGTCGCTGATGGTCGAGTCCAAGCGCGAAGCCTGGCACGAGATCGTGAACCGCGCCGAAGACGCCGGCGCCGACGGCCTGGAGCTCAACTTCGGCTGCCCGCACGGCATGAGCGAGCGCGGCATGGGCTCGGCCGTCGGCCAGGTGCCCGAGTACGCGCAGATGATCACCGAGTGGGTGAAGGAGAAGGCGCGCACGCCGGTGCTCGTCAAGCTCACGCCCAACATCACCGACATTCGCACCGTTGCGCGCGCCGCCAAGCGCGGCGGAGCCGACGGCCTCTCCGCCATCAACACCATCAACTCCATCACCGGCATCGATCTCGATACCTTCGCGCCGCGCCCCAACGTCGACGGCAAGAGCTCGCACGGCGGCTACTGCGGCCCCGCGGTCAAGCCCATCGCGCTGAACATGGTGCAGCAGATCATGGCCGATCCTGAATCGGCGCTGCCGCTCTCCGGCATCGGCGGCATCGCCACCTGGCGCGATGCCGCGGAGTTCATCCTGCTCGGCTGCGGCACGGTGCAGGTCTGCACCGCCGTCATGCACTACGGCTATCGCATCGTGGAAGACATGGCCGAAGGCCTCGAAAACTGGATGCGCACGAAGGGCTTCGCCACCCTCGACGATTTCCGCGGCCTCTCGGTCCCGCGCGTCACCGAGTGGAAGCACCTGAACCTGAATTACAAAATCGTCGCGCGCATCGACGAGCAGAAGTGCATCGGCTGCGATCTCTGCCACATCGCCTGCTGGGACGGCGCGCACCAGTGCATCCATCTCGATCGCGTCTCCGGCCCGGTGAATGGCCACGTGGAATTGCACGCGACGCCGGCGCAGAATGAGGCGCGCAGCCGCAAGTCGATTGCCGTCACGCCGGTCTCACGGCAGAGCGCGCCGCAGCCGCCAGCCCGCAGGGCCCGTATCCCACGCCGCTCGCGCGCATTCCGCGCGTGGATGAAACGGAGTGCGTCGGCTGCAATCTCTGCTGCGCTGGTCTGCCCCGTCGATGACTGCATCACCATGGTCGCGCGTCGATACCGGCCTGCCGCCGGAGACATGGGACGAACGCACCGATCGTCAGCCGCAAAGCGTCGCTCGTCTCAGTGCGGTCATCCTGAGCACGCAGCCTTCTGAACCTCGGTGCGTCTAGACCTGCATCGACTTGAAAAGTGAACGATCATGGCCATCACTCCTCATCCAGAACGGCACCGTCGTCAATGCGGACTCCACCACGCAGGCCGATCTGCTCATCGACGGCGCGATCGATCAAGGAAGTCCGCGCCGGCATTCCCGCCAGCGCCGCCGACACAGTCGTCGATGCGACCGGCCTGCTGCTCCTGCCCGGCGGCATCGACGCGCACACGCATCTCGACATGCCCTTCGGCGGCACCACCTCGGCCGACGATTTCTGAACCGGCACGCGCGCCGCGGCCATCGGCGGCACCACGACGATCGTCGACTTCGCCATCCAGGCGCGCGGCACCAAGATGCGCGACGCGCTCGATACCTGGTGGAAGAAGGCCGAGGGCAAGGCCTGCATCGACTACGGCCTGCACATGATCGTCACCGACCTGCCCGACGCCGGCCTCGAAGACATGGACGACATGGTGCGCGAAGGCGTGGCCAGCTTCAAGCTCTTCATGGCCTATCCCAACGTGCTCATGGTCGATGACGCCACCATCTTCAAGGCCATGCAGCAGACCGCGAAGAACGGCGCGCTGATCTGCATGCACGCCGAGAACGGCTCCGTGATCGACGTCATCGTGCAGCAGGCGCTCGCCGAAGGCAAGACCGCGCCCATCTATCACGCGCTCACGCGGCCCACGCGCGCCGAGGCCGAGGCCGTGCATCGCGCCATCGCCATGGCGGAGATGGCCGGCGTGCCCGTCTACATCGTGCATCTCTCCAGCGAAGACGCGCTCAACCAGGTGCGCGAAGCGCGCGACCGCGGCCTGCCCGCCTTCGCCGAGACCTGCCCGCAATATCTGCTGCTCTCGATCGAAGACAACATGCAGGACAAGGGCTGGGACGGCGCGAAGTACGTCTTCACGCCGCCGCTGCGCGAGCGCCGCAACCAGCCGAAGCTCTGGGACGGCCTGCGCAAGGACAATCTGCAGGTGGTCTCCACCGATCATTGCCCGTTCTGCTTCGAAGATCAGAAGGCTCTCGGCAAGGACGACTTCACCAAGATCCCCAACGGCGGCCCCGGCATCGAAAACCGCCTGCAGCTGCTGCATCACCACGGCGTCGGCCTGGGCAACTTCTCCATCAACCGCTTCGTCGAGCTCGTCTCCACCGCGCCGGCGCGCATCTTCGGCATGTATCCGAAGAAGGGCGTCCTCGCGCCGGGCAGCGACGCCGACATTGTCCTCTGGGACCCGGATGCCGCGCACACCATCAGCGCCGCAACGCACCACATGCGCGTCGACTACTCGATGTTCGAGGGCTTCAAGGTCAAGGGCAATGCGCGCGACGTCTACTCGCGCGGCGAACTGATCGTCTCGAAGGGCGAGTTCATCGGCAAGCCCGGCCGCGGCCAATATCTGCGCCGCGAAGCCCGCGGCGGCGCGTGGAAGTAGAGCAGGAATGCCCGCGACTCACTGAAGATAATGCTGGTCGAACGGCTCGGATTATGCTCAAGCACGATGTCTTCGGATCATAGGATTCACATTGTGCTCGGTCTCCGGCGAGGGTTACAGCATGCGAGGTCGATCGACTTCGCGGCTTTCATGAAGAGCACTCGGACGTCGAGTTTCACTTTCGATTCAGCTTAGGTATGGTTCATCGTACCATCGTTGGTATCGAGTCGCATAGTCGCATCGATTGTGAATAGATATCGCCAGTCTTCGGGAAAGCCCGGTCATGGAAGCTCCTATGCAGGCTTTTCAAGCGACGCCGATATCTGCGTTCTCAGCCATCTATCGAGTGGCCTGATAGTTCGAGCCTATTCTGTGATTGACGATACCTCGCATGGACAGACGGAGAGGACATTCATTTATCGAAGCGCATTTCGGCACGATCAGAATGGCTGCTCCGCTGAACGTCAGTGGCTGTAGCGTGGCGCAAGATAGTCTCTCTGCAGATTCAGTAAGTCATAGTTTCTTATCGCGTTCTCATCGCTCCTGCGGTATACCGGTAAACACCCGGAGGCCCCTTGAGCGTCGCCGATCCCACTCTCTCCAATCAGCGACCTGCGCCCCACCACGCCGGCGCAGCGCACCTGGACGACCTACAACTACATCGCGCTCTGGTTCTCCATGTCGATGGAGATCACGACCTACCAGCTTGCCTCCTCGCTCATCGCCAAGGGCATGGACTGGAAGCAGGCCATCGGCACGGTGCTGCTGGGCAACCTCATCGTGCTCGTGCCCATGCTGCTCAATGCGCATGCCGGCGCGAAGTACGGCATTCCGTTTCCGGTCTTCATTCGCGCGCCTTTCGGCGTGCGCGGCGCGAACCTGCCGGCGCATTCTGCGCGCCATCGTGGCCTGCGGCTGGTTCGGCATCCAGTCCTGGATCGGCGGCACGGCGATCCACGCCATGCTCGCCGTCATCTGGCCGCCGCTGCCAGGCGCAACGGTGTCGCTCTGGGCCTGCTTTCTCGGCTTCTGGCTGCTGAATATGGTCGTGGTCTGGCGCGGCGTCGAGTCGATCCGCCACCTGCAGGCCTTCGGCGCGCCGTTCATGTTTGTCATGGCGGCGCTGCTGCTGATCTGGGTGCGGATCAAGGCGGGCAGCTTCGGCACGATGCTTTCGACGCCCAGCCAATTCCACTCGACCAGCGCATTTCTCGCCGTCTTCTTCCCGTCGCTCACCGCGATGGTCGGCTACTGGGCGACGCTCGCGCTCAACATTCCCGACTTCACGCGCTACTCGAAATCGCAAAACGCGCAGGCCGTCGGCCAGGCCTTTGGACTGCCCGTCGCCATGACGCTCTATACCTTCGTGGGCATCTCGGTGACCTCGGCCTCGGCGGTGCTCTTCGGCCATCCCATCTGGAACCCGATCGAGCTGATCGGCGCATTTCATCAGCCGGTCGTCGCCTTCATCGCGCTGATCGCGATCCTTATCGCCACGCTCAACGTCAACATCGGCGCCAACGTGGTCTCGCCGTCGAACGACTTCTCGAATCTCTATCCGCGGCTCATCAGCTTCCGCACCGGCGGGCTGATCACCGGCTTTCTCGGCCTCGCGATGTGCCCGTGGAAGCTGCTGGCCACGCCCGACGCCTACATCTTCGGCTGGCTCGTCGGCTATTCCGGACTGCTCGGTCCGGTTGCCGGCATCATGGTCTGCGACTACTTCCTCATCCGCAACACCGAGCTCGACGTGAACTCGCTCTACCACCGCGAAGGCGCGTACTCCTACACGCGGGGCATCAACCCGCGCGCCATTGTTGCGCTTGTGCTCGGCGTCGCGATCGCTCTCGTCGGCCTCTTCGTTCCCGCCGCTGCGTTTCCTCTATGACTACGCGTGGTTCGTCGGCTTCTTCGTCGCGGGAATTCTGTATGTCGCGCTGATGCGGCTCTCTGCGCCCGAGGCCGTGCTCCAATCAAGCGCTGGCAGGCTCTGACGCTTCCTCAGCACTCGCGAAATCGCCACGTGTCATTCTGAGCGAGACGGGGCCCCAGGCGCATTCTTCAGCCTGGGGGTGGTGAGTCGAAGAATCTGCATTTGTGAAGGGGATCTTTCGACGATGCACGAGCCGAACTATACTGCTGCCCATGCCTCTCCGCGTGCTTGTGCTTCTTCTCGCCGCAGCCGCCGCATGCCCTGCGCAATCTGCGCCAACAGCTCCCTGGCAGATGCAGGACTCCGGCACCACCGCGGGCCTGCGCGGCATCGACTCCGTCGATGGAACGGTTGCCTGGGCCAGCGGCACCGGCGGCACGGTGCTGCGCACTGTCGATGGCGGCGCGCATTGGACGCACTGCGCCACGCCCGACGCGGACAAGGATGGCGCGACGCTGGATTTTCGCGGCGTGCAGGCCTGGGACGCGCAGACGGCGATTGTGATGGCTTCGGGCCCGGGCGACAAGAGCCGGTTGTACAAGACGACCGATGGGTGCAAAACGTGGAAGCTGCTGTTCAAGAATCCTGACGCCAGGATGGTTTCTGGGATAGCTTCTGGATCGACCGCACTACAAGACGGCATTCTTCTCGGCGATCCGGTGATGAGGCGATCCGTTCGTGCATGCTGAAATCTTTCAGCGACAGACGGAGTGCAGCGTTTGGCAGATCGAGATGCAACTTGCGCACGGTCTGCAGCGTCGGCGTAAGCCAGTCGGCGGCGTTTGCGGCGAGCAATTCAGCTTGCTGGCCTTGGTTTCGACGGCTGGCATCGTACATGGGTTCGTAACGCGGGCGGACGAAGCCTGGCTCATTCTTGATCCACGGATAGCGTTGCGGAAGCTCATCGGCTGCAAGGATCTGCGATTCGCCTTGGCGGCGAAGCCGATCGCTTCGGGCGGATTCAGCGCCTAGGGATCGCGGTACTCTCCCTCGACGGTGCACTGATTGCGCCGGTCCGTTCGACTAATTCGACGTCATCGCCGTCGGCGGCGACTACACCAAGCCCAACGACTCCACCGGCACCGCCGCCTGGTCCTCCGACGGCGGCCAGCACTGGACCGCCTCCACCACCCCGCCCCACGGCTACCGCTCCACCGTGCAGTGGTCCGAGCCGCTCAAGCTCTGGATCACCGCCGGCACCAACGGCTCCGACATCTGCCGCGACGACGGCAAGACCTGGCAGCCGCTCGACAACGGCAACTGGAACGCCCTGTCGCTGCCCTTCGTCGTCGGCCCCGGCGGCCGCATCGCGCGGCTCGCGCTAGCTACTAGCCGCTAGCTTCCAGCCTCTAGCTGTGAGGCGCCGTCAGTCCTCATCCGCCGTCCCCGATCCCTACTCCTGACCCCTGCTCCCTGGCCTGTCTCTCATCCATAACCCCCGCAAAGTGCATCACATACCTTTAGTGTTGGCCCGCACGCGAAATTTATTCCAAGTCACGTTAAAATGGGGTCAATCGGATGAATCAAACCCTTTCAGCGGCCGCCAGCCCGGCTTCCCGCATGGCGCGGGAGCCGGAGTTGCGGGCGCCGGTGGTCCGGGTTGAAAACCTCGAAAAGACGTATCAAACGGCCCGCGGCGCGCTGACCCTCTTTCACGGCCTCAATCTCGAGGTGCTGCCCGGGCGAGCTGGTCGCCATCGTCGGCCAGTCGGGCGCAGGAAAGAGCACCCTTTTGCACATTCTCGGGGCCCTTGATTCTCCTACGGCGGGAACAGTACACTGCGCCTCAACCAACGTGGCAACACTTTCGCAGCGGGAGGCGGCAGCCTTTCGCAATCGCGAAATCGGCTATGTATGGCAGTTTCACTACCTTCTGCCGGAGTTTACGGCGCTGGAAAATGTGGCCATGCCGCTGCTGGCACGCGGAGAAACCAAACGCGTTGCGATGGCTGAGGCATCTAATTGGCTAAGGGAGGTTGGTCTGGAAGATCGCAGCGAGCACAGGCCGGGTGAGCTTTCGGGCGGCGAGCAGCAGCGCGTCGCGCTGGCCCGCGCCCTGGTTGGCAGCCCGCGGCTTCTGCTGGCAGACGAGCCTACCGGCGATCTGGACGAGGTTACCGCGGCCCGTGTCTTTGAACTGATCGAGCGCTTGCATCTCTCTCACGGGCTTACATCGATTCTGGTAACGCACAACCTTGATCTGGCCGCGCGATGTACGCGGACTCTGCGCCTGGAGAGCGGGCGTCTCGTCCCCATGGGGCAACCACCCCTGGCGGCGGCTAACCCCGCAACGCTGGATGAATGTGCACCGTTTGGGGTGTTTTTGAGTCTTAACTAGTAATAAGCGTGCTGGAGCCGGGAAACAAATACCCGGGCCGGACTCGCGAGGTCAGGATGGAAGTTGGCCGGCAGCAACGAACCGGCTGACATCAGGGACAAACGTAAAGTCCGCAACCATCCAAAAGAGCTGTTCGGAGGGGACGGGTTATTTTCCAAGGGCATCCTCCGGCGGCGAATTTTAGAAATAGGGCGCGAGCGGGTTGGGCTGAGGCCGGCGAATCCACCGGACGGCTACTCCTTACCGATAGCCTGCATCAGGGAGAACACAATGTTCGAACGCTATACGGAGAAGGCACGGCGCGTGATCTTCTTCGCGCGGTATGAGGCCAGCCAGTTCGGCTCGCCCTATATCGAGACCGAGCACCTGCTGCTCGGCCTGTTGCGCGAAGACAAGGCGTTGACCAACCGCTTTCTGCGCTCGCACGCCTCGGTGGAGTCGATTCGCAAGCAGATTGAGGCGCACACCACCATCCGCGAAAAAGTTTCGACCAGCGTCGATCTGCCGCTTTCGAACGAGTGCAAGCGGGTGCTGGCCTATGCCGCTGAAGAAGCCGAGCGGCTGGGCCACAAGCACATCGGCACCGAACATCTGCTGCTGGGCCTGCTGCGCGAAGAGAAGTGCTTTGCCTCGGAGATTCTGCAGGAGCGCGGCCTAAGCTGGCGCAGATTCGCGACGAGCTGGCGCGCGTGACGCAGGAGAAGGCTCCGCAGCAGCAGCGGCAGCGCGAGTCGAGCCTGCTGGCCGAGTTCAGCCGCGACCTGACGCAGGCCGCCATGGACGGCCAGCTCGATCCGCTGGTCGGCCGCGACGGCGAGCTCGAGCGCGTCATTCAGATCCTCTGCCGCCGCACCAAGAACAATCCGGTGCTGATCGGCGAGCCCGGCGTGGGCAAGACGGCCATCGTCGAAGGCCTCGCGCAGCGCATCGCCGACGGCGAAGTGCCGAGCTTCCTCGCCGACAAGCGCGTGCTGGCGCTCGATCTTTCGCTGATCGTCGCCGGCACCAAGTACCGCGGCCAGTTTGAAGAGCGGCTCAAGACCATCATGAAAGAGCTGATGGAAAATCAGAACTCCATCATCTTCATCGACGAGCTGCACACGCTGGTGGGCGCGGGTTCGGCCGAGGGCTCGCTCGATGCGGCCAACATCCTCAAGCCGGCGCTCTCGCGCGGCGAGATTCAGTGCATCGGCGCAACCACGCCGGCCGAGTACCGCAAGTCGATCGAGAAGGACCGCTCGCTCGAGCGGCGCTTCCAGGCCGTCAAGGTTCCGCCGCCGAACGAAGCAGACGCCATCAAGATCATCATGGGCATCAAGGACCGCTACGAGAAGTTCCACGCGGTCAGCTACACCGATGCGGCGATCGAGTTTGCGGTCTCGCACTCCAACCGCTATATCCCTGACCGCTTCCTGCCCGACAAGGCGATCGACCTGATCGACGAAGCCGGCGCGCGCGTGAAGCTGCGCCAGACCTCGCTGCCCGAGGAGATCACCGAAGTCCAGAAGCGCATCAAGTTCATCGTGCACCGCATGGACTCGGCGATTGCGAACCACGAGTTCGAGAAGGCGCGGTTCTACTCCGACGAGGAGCGCAAGGAGCGCGAAAACCTGCGCGCCCTGCGCGACAAGTACCACCTCGATGACTCCGCTGCCGGCATTGTGGGCCGCGAAGACATTGAGGATGTCGTCAGCCGCTGGACCGGCGTGCCCGTCACCAGCATCAAGGAAGAAGAGACGCAGAAGCTGCTGCGCGTTGAAGAAGAGCTGCACAAGCGCGTCATCTCGCAGGACAAGGCGATCGGCGCTCTGGCGCGCGCCATTCGCCGCTCGCGTGCGGGCCTCAAGTCGCCGCACCGGCCCATCGGCAGCTTCCTTTTCCTCGGACCCACCGGCGTCGGCAAAACTGAAATGGCGCGCACCCTGGCCCAGTTCCTCTTCGGGTCAGACAAGGCGCTCATCCGCTTCGATATGTCGGAGTTCATGGAGAAGCACTCGGTCTCGAAGCTGATCGGTTCGCCTCCGGGATACGTGGGCTACGAGGAGGGTGGTCAGCTTACCGAACGGGTCAAGCGCTCGCCTTACTCGGTTGTCCTGCTCGACGAAATCGAGAAGGCGCACCCCGATGTCTTCAACCTCCTGCTGCAGGTCTTTGAAGATGGCCAATTGACCGACGGCCTCGGCAACACCGTCGACTTCAAGAACACCATCCTCATCATGACGTCGAACATCGGCGCGCGGCACCTGCAGAAGAAGCAGGGTCTCGGCTTCCAGAGCGATCGCGAAGACCTGGTGACGGAAAAGATCGAAGAGCTGGTGAAGAACGAGGTGAAGAAGACCTTCAACCCCGAGTTCCTCAACCGTCTCGACGAGGTCATCCTCTTCCAGTCGCTCTCCGATGGCGACCTGATCCAGATTGTCGAGCTGCTGGTGCAGCAGCTCAACCCCAACCTGGCGCAGAAGGCCATCACCATCTCGGTCACCGAAGAGGCCAAGAAGTGGATCCTCGAGAAGACGCTGGTCGACCGCAGCTACGGCGCCCGTCCGTTGCGCCGCGCGCTGCAGCGTTACGTCGAAGATCCGCTCTCTGAGGCGCTGATCGCCGGGCAGATCACGGCGCGGCCGGCCTTCCTCGAGGTCTATCTCGACAACAACCAGCTCTTCTACCGGCCTGTGAGCGCAGACGATGGCGGCGGCAGCGAAGAAAAGGCCGCCGGCATCCTGCTCTACAGCAACTAAACCCGCCGCAAGTGCGGCATCGAAGCCCCGGATTCGTCCGGGGCTTCTTTTTTGCGAGGCATTTCGTTAAGAGCGAATCGCTTCGGTGTAGGCCGCGACGTGGGAAGCCCACTACATGAAACGCTCCCCGCTGTTGTAGGCTGGAGTCATCCCAGCCATTTGCCGGACCAACTGCTCGCCGGGACGGCCCAGGAATGAGATGAGACGATCCGCCTGTATCCTCGCCCTCGCCGTCTTCGCCGGCTTCCCGATCCTTGCGCAGAAGCCCGCACAGAATCTTCCTGCCGACGAGCTCACGCCGAACTTCAAGGCGCCCGAGCCCGAGGCTGACTACGTCAAGCGCGTCGAGATGGTGCCCATGCGCGACGGCGTGAAGCTCTACACCGTCATCGTCATTCCCAAAGGCGCAAAGGGTGCGCCGATCCTGCTCACGCGCACGCCGTACAACGCCGCGGCGCGCGCCTCGCGCTCCAACAGCCCGCACATGGTTGAGGCGCTGCCGCTCAGCGACGAGGATTTTGTGCGTGCCGGCTACATTCGCGTCTATCAGGATGTGCGCGGCAAATACGGCTCCGAAGGCCCCTACATCATGACGCCGCCGCCCGTCGCCTCTGGCTACAACCCAACCGGCGCCGACGACACCATGGACGCATGGGACACCATCGACTGGCTGGTCAAGAACATTCCCGAGTCCAACGGCCGCGTCGGCATGATCGGCTCGAGCTATGAAGGCTTCACCGTCGTTATGGCTCTGCTGCATCCGCATCCCGCGCTGAAGGTGGCCGCGCCTGAGAGCCCCATGGTCGATGGCTGGATGGGCGACGACTGGTTCCACTACGGCGCATTCCGCCAGGGCGGCATCGACTACTTCATCAGCCAGACCACCAATCGCGGCTCCGGCGTGCGCGTGCCGCATCCCAACTACGACGACTACACCGGTTTGCTCAACGCCGGCTCCGCTGACGCCTTCGCGCGATCCCTCGGCGGCGAGCAGCTTTCCGGCTGGCACGTCATTGTGGACCACCCCAGCTACGACGGATTCTGGCAGAGCCAGGCCCTCGACAAGGCAATCGCCAAGCAGCCGCTTACCGTGCCCACCATGTGGGAGCAGGGTCTCTGGGACCAGGAAGACATGTGGGGCGCCAATCACAGCTACCGCGCGCTCAAGGCCATTGGCACGCCCGACAAGCTGAACCACATCGTCATGGGCCCCTGGTTTCACAGCCAGATCAACCGCCCCGGCCGCTCCATCGGAGCTCTCACCTGGGCCACCGACACCACCGAGCAATGGCGGCGCGACGTCCTGCTGCCGTTTTTCAACCAGTATTTGAAGCCCGGCTCACCAGCCGCCGACACGCCCACCGCGCTCATCTACGACACGGGCGCCGACCACTGGGATCACTACGCGGTCTTTCCGCAGAGCTGCGAAAAAGGCTGCCCCGTCGCCTCAAAGCCGCTCTATCTTCGACGCCGGCGGCAAACTGTCTTTCGAGGCTCCTGCGGCGGCCGGCGCAAACTTCGATGAGTACGTTTCCGATCCCGCGAACCCGGTCCCATACCGTCCTCGCCCTGTCGTTGCCTCCGACGAGAATGCCTGGCGTACCTGGCTTCTTACCGATCAACGCTTCGTGGATGGCCGGCCCGATGTAATCACCTACGTCTCCGCGCCGCTTACGCAGCCCATGAAGCTCTCCGGCGAGCCGATGGTGCATCTCGTCGCTTCGACCAGCGGCACTGACTCCGACTGGGTCGTCAAGATCATCGACGTGCGAGCCCGAGCGCCAGGTTGCGCCCGAGGCGATGAGCGGATACGAGCTGCCAATCGCGACCGATATCTTCCGCGGCCGCTATCGCACCAGCTTCGAGCACCCGCAGGCCATCGAGCCCAACACGCCGCTGCCCTACGTCTTCGCGCTGCCCATGGTCAACCACACCTTTCAGCCCGGCCACCGCATCATGGTGCAGGTGCAGTCAACGCTCTTTCCCTTGTACGATCGCAATCCGCAGCGTTACGTGCCCAACATCTTCACGGCGCAGCCATCGGATTATCAGAAGGCCACCCAGCGGATCTGGCACACGCCTGATCACGCGAGCTTCATCAGCCTGCCCGTCGTTCCCGCGGCGGGGAACTGACGACTGAGAACCGACGGCGGCGCGGCTTCCGACGACTAATCCGCTGCCGTCATGATTCCTTCCGTTCCGGTTCCGACGGGCTCGCGGGATAGCGCTCGAGCCTGTCTTCACGGTCTTTGCGCTTTTCTTCTTCGCGCCGCCACTCCTGCTCTTCGCGTTCTTCCTTTCCGTCGCTCATGGCAAGCCTCCCACTTACTTCAGTCTATGCGCGGTCCTCTCCGTGACCCGCTCAAATGCCGTAGCATAGGTGGAACGAATTTCGCATCCCGGCAGTGCTTTGAGCGAGGTTCACGATGAGCGACATTCTTACCACCGGCCCCGAGTTGACAGGCGAGCAGATCAGCAAACTCACGCGCGAAACCAACTATGGCACCTGGCGCTTCCAGAAGACGTGGAAGCCACTCTACGTCGCCGACGCCGAGGGTTGCTGGTTCACTGACGGCGCGGGCAAACGCTATCTCGACTTCAGCTCGCAGCTTATGTGCGTCAATCTCGGCCATAAGAATCCGCGCGTTGTTGAGTCGATCGCGGAACAGGCGCGCGAGCTTGCCTTTGTCGGGCCCGTTTACGCCACCGCGGCGCGCGCCAAGCTCAGCGCCAAGCTGCTTGAAGTTATGCCCGAGGGCATCGAGAAATTTTTCTTCGCCACCAGCGGAACTGAGGCCAACGAGGCGGCATTCAAAATCGCCCGCATGGTCACCGGCAAGAACAAGATCATTTCGCGCTATCGCTCCTATCACGGATCGACCGCGGGTTCCATTGCAGCCACCGGCGATCCGCGCCGCTGGGCAATGGAGCCCGCCGGCAAAATCGGCAACGTCGTCTTCGCGCCTGAGACCAATTGCTACGACTGCCCCATCAAGCACACCTACCCCGGCTGCAACATCGCCTGCGCCGACTACATCGAGCACATGATCCGCAACGAGAGCGACGTTGCCGCCATCATTCTCGAGCCCGTCGTCGGCACCAACGGCGTTCTCGTTCCGCCGCCGGAGTATTTCCCGCGCCTGCGCGAAATCTGCGATCGCCACGGCGTGCTGATGATTGCCGATGAAGTGATGGCCGGCTGGGGCCGCACCGGCAAGTGGTTCTCGATCGACAACTGGAACGTCAAGCCCGACATCCTCGTCACCGCCAAGGGCATCACCTCGGCCTATGTGCCGCTCGGCCTCTGCGCGACCACGGCGAAGATTGCCGACTACTTCGAGGACCATTACTTCTCCCACGGCCACACCTACGAGGCGCATCCCATCACGCTCGGCCCCGCCGTCGCCACCATCGAAGAGATGCAGCGCCTCAACCTTGTCGATCGCGCCAAAGAACTTGAGCCCTACGTGCGCGGCAAGCTCGAAGCCCTCAAGGCCAAACATCCCTCCATCGGCGACGTGCGCGGCATGGGCCTCTTCTTCGCCGTCGAACTCGTGAAGAACCGCGAGACCAAGGAGCCCTTCAACACCATGCGCGACAAGGTCGAAGGCAAGCCCATGGTCGTGGAGCAGATCGCCGCGAAGATGATGGCCGATGGCGTGGCGCAGCAGGCCTGGATCAGCCACTTCGTCATCGCGCCGCCGCTCATCGTCACCAAAGAGGAGATCGACTTCGGCATCGACGCCCTCGACCGCCACCTTGTGATCGCCGATGAGCTGGTGAAGTACAGCTTCGCGCAAGCTGCGAAGAGGGTGGGCAGAGACTCAGTCGAAGACCACCGTCTTGTTTCCGTAGCAGAGAATGCGCCGGTCGAGATGCCAGCGCACCGCGCGCGACAGCACCAGCCGCTCCAGATCCCGTCCCCGCGCCACCAGGTCTTCGACCTGATCGCGGTGCGAGATGCGCGCCACGTCCTGCTCGATGATCGGCCCGTCGTCCAGCACTTCGGTGACATAGTGGCTCGTCGCGCCGATCAGCTTCACGCCGCGCTCATGCGCCGCGTGGTAGGGCCTCGCGCCGGTGAAGGCGGGCAGAAACGAGTGATGCACGTTGATGATCGAGGCCGGATACTTTGCGACAAACTCCGCGCGACAGAATCTGCATGTAGCGCGCCAGCACAACCAGCTCCACGCCGTGCTTCTGCAGCAGTTCCATCTGCCGCGCCTCGGCTTCGCGCCGCGTCGCAGCCGTTACCGCTACGTGCTCGAAGGGGATGCCGTAAAACGCGGCGAGGCTTTCGACCGCGCGGTGATTCGAGACGATCACCGGAATCTCGCAGTCGAGCTCGCCCGTACGCCAGCGGTGCAGCAGGTCGGCCATGCAGTGCAGATACTGCGAGCAGAAGAGCGCGACGCGCGGCCGGTGCGCTCCGGCAAAGATATGCCAGCGCATCGCCAGCTCGCCGGCCAGCGGCGCAAACTCTCGCCTGAAGGCCTCAAGGTCGAAGCCGTCTCCGTGCAGCGCCGCCTTCGGCGAGAGCCCACTCCACGCGCATGAAGAACAGACCCTGCTCATGGTCCTCGTGCTGGTCGGCGTGCAGAATATTTGCGCCATGCCGGTAGAGCATTCCCGCAACGCGGGCCACGAGCCCCTTGCGGTCAGGGCAATCGATAAGCAGAACTGCGGAGTTGTTCATGATCTTCTCTTCAGCTTAAGTCATCGCTGGCTACAGGCAAAAAAAGAGCCGGGACGAAAGCCGCCCCGGCGAGAAACGTGCAAATGAATGAGAGGGAGTAAGTTGTTGCGCCGATCAGGCCGCCGGCCGCGCGGCATTCGGAGCAGGCGTATCGAGCTGCCGCCGCAGATCGTCCGCCAAGCCGGCCATGAGCCGCAGCTTGTCCGCCACCGGGGCCGGAATATCCGCGCCCGCAAGCGCCAGTTGCGAGTGCAGCAGCAATCCGGCAATCGCGCTCTTCACTTCAGTTTCGAGAGCCGATGCCGCGGCCCTGCGCGCCAGAGCCTGCTCGCGCTCGCGCCTCTGCAGACCGGCACGAATCTCGCGCACCAGCCGCGCCGCGCCGGCCAGCGCAAAGTTGATCTGCAGCGGAATCGAAAGCCCTGCGTGTTCCCATATCGCTTCAGCCGCCGCCGGATCGCACTCGGCCAGCGTCTCGTCCACGACGATCACGGCAAATTCCCGCTTGCGCAGTGCGGCCAGCGCGGCCCTGCGGCCTTCGGCCACCTCCACGGGCATGCCCAGTTGCTTCTCCACCACCGCAGCGCAGTTCTGCGCTCCTTCAATGCCTGTCACAATCAGAATGCTCATCTCTTCGGTCTCCCGGTCTCCTGCCACGCAGGGTTCAGTGCTGAAAGATGCGCCGCTTATTCAGGCTGCAGCGGGTCGTCGATGCCATATTCCTTCAGCTTGCGGTAGAGTGTCGTCTTGCCGATGCCCAGCAGCTTTGCCGCCTGCAGCTTGTCGCCGTTCAGCGCGCGAATCGCACCCAGAATCGCCTCGCGCTCGAGATCGGCCAGCGGCTTCACGCCCGGCGTCTCGGCAGTTGCGGCTCCGCTTCTGCGCGCCTCGGCAGCCGCATGATGCGCGGCCAGCCCTTCCTGCTGCAGCTGCGTGGGCAGGTCGCCCAGGTGCAGCACCGGGCCGGAGGAGAGCGCGCAGGCCCGCTCCACGGCGTTTTCCAGCTCACGCACGTTGCCCGGCCACTCGTGGCGCATCATCGTGCGCAGCGCTTCGTCGCTGAGCTGGTACTTGGTGCCGCGCTCTTTGCTGATGCGGTCAAGAAAATGCGCCGCCAGCAGCGGAATATCTTCGCGCCGGTCGCGCAGCGCGGGCAGCCGCAGGTTCACGACGTTGAGCCGGTAGAAGAGATCCTTGCGGAAGGTGCCCTTCTCGACCATCGCCGCCAGATCGCGATTGGTTGCCGCCACAATGCGCGCCTTGATCGGCACACGGTGCGTCGCGCCCACCGGCCGCACTTCCTTCTCCTGCAGCGCGCGCAGCAGCTTTGCCTGCAGATCGAGCGTCAGCTCGCCAATCTCGTCGAGAAAGACCGTGCCTCCCTCGGCCGACACCAGCAGACCGTCCTTCGAGCGGTTCGCGCCCGTGAACGCGCCCTTCACGTAGCCGAAAAGCTCGCTCTCAATCAGCGTGGGCACCAGCGAGCCGCAGTCAACCGGCAGAAACGGCTTCTGCCCGTTGGGCCCGTAGGCGTGAATCGTCCGCGCCACCAGCTCCTTGCCCGTGCCGCTCTCGCCCAGAATCAGCACCGGATGCGAGCCCTGCGCCACCTTCGACAGGATGCGATAGATCTTCTCCATCTCCGTCGAGCGCCCGATCATCGCGCCCAGGCCCTGCGAGAGCTTCAGCCGCTCGCGCAGCTGCCGCGTCGCGGCGTCGGTGGTCTGGCTCTCCGCGGCCCGCTCCAGCACCGTCGAAAGCTCATCCACCGCAAACGGCTTGGTCAGGTAGTCGGAGGCGCCGCAGCGCATCGCTTCCACGGCCGCATTCACCGAGTTTGAAGCGGTCATGGCAATCAGCGCGATCTGCGGATAGAGCAGCTTGACCTCTGCCACCAGCTCAAGCCCGCAGCTTTGACCCCACGGCAGGTTCACCAGCACAATGTCCGCTGCGTGCGCGCGGAGCAGGCTTCGCGCCTGCCCCATATCCCCGGTCGTCTCAACCGCGAAGCCGAGGCTGCCGGCGATTTCCGCGCAGGCGGAACGAACGGCGGCATCTGCGTCGACGACAAGCACGTGCAGTTTCGGCTGTGCGGCTCCAGCTTTATACAAAGAATCCATGGCCCGTATTTCAAGTAGTGTTTCTGGCATTGTATTCGCCCCATGCTCACTTTGCTAAATCGTGTTTCGTGATTTCTGCGTACTTACGAAATGCGCGCCGGCAGCTCAATCTGAAAGCAGGTGCCCAGTGGATCGCGGTTGGCCGCGTGAATCGTGCCTCCGGCGGCCTGCACGATGGTGCGCGTAATGGAGAGGCCAAGCCCGTGGTGCTGCGGATTCCACGCGCCGTAACCGTCGCTCTCCGCGCTGCGCGTCGTGTAGCCCGGCTCGAAGATCCGTTCGAGAGCTGCCGCTGCGATCCCCGGCCCGTTGTCTTCCACGTTCAGCACCACGCGCGTGCCTTCTCCCGGCGCCGTCGGAATCTCGCGCGTCGTGATGCGGATGCGTCCACCGGTCGGCATCGCCTCAACCGAGTTCTTCACCAGGTTCACCAGGATGCGCGTCAGGTCTTCGCTCGTCATCGCAATCGGCAGCGAACCCGTCGATGTGTCCACCACGAGGGTGATTGAGGGCCCGGCGAGCGCGGCAAGAAGATTCCGGTTCATCTGTACTTCCCACGCGAAATCCTCGACGAGCTTCGGCCTGAATGCCGACTCCGGCGTCGCGGTTTTTTGCGCAGTCTGCGGCAGCCCGCCCTCTGCGTCGATAAAGATGCCCGCACCCGCCGTAGAGGCCCGGTCGTTCTCCGCCAGATCGAGGGTGAGCAGCTTGTCGATGAGCCTGCGGCTGGCGGCGGCGACGAGCTTGAGTTCGTTGCCATAGTGCTGATAAGGCTCGGCGAGAACGCCAGGTGCCTCAAGTAAGTCGCAGTAGCAGGCCAGCGCCGTCACCATGTTGCGGGCGTCGTGGGCGACGTCGGCGAGTTTTTCGCCCCGCGTTTCAAGGCTTGCCAGGGTTTGGTTTACGACTTCCGGATGAAGATTGCCGGTTCCTTCTGCGGTGACTAACTCGTTGATCGGCTGCATTTTATTGAGAGATTCCTTTCGCATCCCGTCGGGACTGTCCTGTCTTAATACACGTGCAGTGCCAAAGTCGGAATTCTGCGGTAACTGATTGATGAAAATGGCTTTAATGGAATAATTGGGGTTGGCTGGGAGCGGATTTCGTGGGCGGCTTGATGCCCAAAACGGGAAAGGCGCAGCCGGTTGTAGAAGGTAACTGGCAGCAAATAAAAGAGATAGGCGTGGATTCCCGAATTGAGGGCCTTTCCCGGGCTGGTCCCGATTTGGTCCCGATTTGGGGCTTTCTCTGCCCGGGCTGGGGCCCGTGTCGACGTCCGGGACGAGGTCAGGCCTGATGTCGAGGTAAGGAGACCCGTTTTTTTTGATTTTTTGGCTGGTCGTCTGCCGCGCGACCTGAAGGGGTGTCGAGCTAAGGACACTCGATTTGATCGATTCGCCTCGGTTCGGCAGGCCCGACTGCGGGGCCGGATGCGGGGCCGGGATGCGGGGCCGGGATGCGGGGCCAGGATGCGGCGGCGGGCGGCGCGGCTCTCGTACAATCCAGCTATGCACGCGCCCGCATCATCCCCTTTTTTCCGTCCCGGCGGACGGCAGCCTGATCAGCTTCGCCCCCTCACGCTCACTCCCGGTTTTGTCCAGACCGCGGAAGGCTCGGTGCTCGTCTCTTTCGGCAACACGCGGGTGCTGACCAACGCCACGATCGAACAGGGCGTGCCGGGATGGCTGCGCAACTCGGGCCGCGGCTGGGTGACGGCGGAGTACGCGATGCTGCCGCGCTCGACGGTGACGCGGACGCCGCGGGAGAGCGAACGGGGCAAGATCGGCGGGCGCACGCATGAGATTCAGCGGCTGATCGGAAGGAGCCTGCGCTCGGTGATCGACATGCACGCGCTTGGCGAACGGACGGTGATCCTCGACTGCGATGTGATCCAGGCCGACGGCGGCACGCGCACGGCGGCGATTACCGGCGCAGCGGTCGCGCTCGCGCTGGCGCTGAACGCGCTGGTGGCTGCGGGCACGCTGAAGCAGTCGCCGATGAAGCAGCTTGTCGCGGCGACTTCGGTGGGCATCGTGGACGGAGCGGCGCTGCTCGATCTCTGCTACGAAGAGGATTCGCAGGCCGAGGTCGATATGAACATCGTGATGACGGCCGATGGCGGGCTGGTGGAAACGCAGGCGACGGCGGAGAAGGGAAGCTACTCGCGCGCGCAGCTGAACGGCCTGATCGATCTCGCGGAAAAGGGCCTCAAGGAAATCTTTGCAGCGCAGAAGGCCGTGCTCAGCGTCTAATAGGCCGTTGCGGTCATTGCAGCCGGGCGCAACTGAATCCATCCCCTCAGGAGCGCTCTCCATGGCCCACGACGCCGCTCTGCGCCAGCACCTCGTCAGCCTTCTCACTGAAGCGAACGCCCACGCCACCTTCGATGACGCCGTGAAAGACTTGCCGGCCGCGCTGCGCGGCAAAGTCCCCAAAGGCGCCGAGCACTCGCCGTGGCAGCTTCTCGAGCATCTGCGGATTGCGCAGTGGGACATTCTGGAGTTCTCGCGGGACGCGAAGCACAAGTCGCCCGACTGGCCCGGCGGCTACTGGCCGACTGCGCCGGAGCCGCCCGACGAGAAGGCATGGGAGAAGAGTGTGCGCGCCTTCCACAAAGACCTGAAGGCGATGTGCGATCTGATCAGCCGACCCGGCGACCGATCTCTACGCGAAGATTCCTCACGGCGACGGGCAGACGATTCTGCGCGAAGCGCTGCTGATCGCCGACCACAATGCCTACCACGTCGGCCAGCTTGTGCTGGTGCGGCGGCTGCTCGGCGCGTGGAAGTAGGGGCTGGATCGCTAGGCGCTGACCGGATCGTTGTGGTTCAGATCACAGGTTTGTTGCATCCCTGGTCCCTCCGCCAGGGCGGACGAGGGACCAGGGGCACCGTCATTCATGGTTGGGCATGGTTTGGGAAGATTGCGAGGATCGGGGGCGACCTGCCATATCGGCCGGAGCAAAGGTGAGGGTGAGGACCGTAATGCAGAGCCCTCAAAAATCGGAGCGGGCAGCATTCCGAGGCAGCTCAACGAACACCCGTTCTTCGCAACAAATCTGAACATCAGAACTTAATCGAAACTCATTGCCATTGTGCCGACAATCGCATATTCTTCCCCTATTTCCTGGGCTGCTGGTCTCCCCTATTCCAACCGGATGTGATTGTATTGCGCCGATTAAGAACTTCCTCGTCATACCGCTTGAGTGTGCGGAAGACCGAATGGAAATGCGCGGAAGAAATTTGATACCAAGGAAATGGAAGCTTACGATGAGGCTCTCGACCCCGACATCACAGCTGTCCTGGACGTGTTTCGCGCTGTTAGCCGTGGCTGGAGCGTGGGCCCAACAGACTCGCTCGGCGAATCCGGCCCAGAAGCGAGACGCCCCTCTCACGCGCAGTAGTTTCACCGCCAAGGACCTGCACTACGAAGACGACCTGACCGAGTTGTTTGCCGGAAACTTTGCGGACGTCACTTTTGATCGCGGAAGCCTGGTTTTCAGTCAATTGTTTGAGATGTACCTGGAGGCGTACTCGCGTTCCTGCAAGGCTTCTCTCCCTCCCAACAAAGTAGAGATGACCACACAGGTCTGCAATGATCCACCAGCCCCGATACGTCTACCCGGCGAGCCCGAGCCGCCGCCACACTCGTGCATGACATGGAAAACGGTCAGCCTGGGTTGGGCCAAGCCCGCTTTATACGCCGCCAAACAACGGTTTGACGTCGAACAGTCGGTCAACCAGTTGAAGGACATGGTTGGCTCGATAAAAAATGTCATGCGCCCGGTCGCCGACATAGTTCAAGTCCAGGCCGACACAGACGCCCTGGTTCACCTCAACGCTTGCGACGGTCCCGGCCTCAAGCGTTTCGAGGACAACCTCGCCCTCTTCTCGCTGGGGAAGCAGCCCCTCCTCCTCCCAGGTGAGCCAGCGCCGAGCGCCCCGAAGGTTCTATCCGCAGGCGTACTCGCCAATTCCGACTACAATCGCCTGATCGAGGATCTGGTTGCCGATCAGGCCAGGGCGTGGAGACTCAATCGCTATGTGCCCGGCAGCACCTCTCTCGGAATTGTGGGGCATGATCCGAAGGGCCAGCCATCGCAGATCCGGGCGAAGTATTTTTATACATCGCCTCTTCAATCCGGGCGCACCCAGGGATCGGTGACGGTGACCTTCACCGACGGAATGCCCGCTTGCATTTATTTTTCCGATGCGCCGAGCGAATGTCAGACGCCCGACCGCAGGATCGTAGCCAGATACTCGAAAGGAGCTTATGTAGACGCAAACGCTGCTCAAGCGAAGGCCGATGCGGAGGCCCGCGCCGGAGTCTACATCTGTGTTCCCGACGATCTGCTCGCCGAGTGGAGAAACCCGGCTCCGGACAGCAAAATGGCTGCCTTCCAACGCAAGATACGGAGAAATCCATTCTTTGACGGACATGCCGAATTGCCGGATAAAGATAAAAGTGATTGGATTACCGTCCATTCCGGCGCCTATGCCAACTGGAGTCCGACTGGCCCATACAACGGCGCGATGCTCCACGGCGAGATGACTATCACCGACGGCGGAAGTTGTGCCGTAGGACACCGCGAATTTCTCGCACGCAACCCGGACGACGCGGGCCCGCAGATACGCTCAAGTCCACCTGCGACAGCGCAGGGAGGGCGAAGAAGCCGGTTTTCACACGCGCAGGATGCAGACCATCCGCAATGATGGCGAGACCTTCGCGTAATCGAGAGACCAGGGGCACCCTCATTGATGGATTGGGAAGATTGCTAGGATCGGGGCCACCTGCCTGTTCAGGAAATGCGCCGGCTGTATGATTTCTGCATGACTGCAATCGAGAAGAGCGCATGAAGGTGAATCGGCGGAGTTTTCTGGCGCAGGCCGGCGCGTCGTCGTTGAGCCTGGGGATTCTGACTGCACCCGCGTTGGCGGCGGAGAGCGTGAGCGCGCTTGACCGCGAGCGGATGCGATCGGTGGCCGCCTTTACGGCGGAGACACTGAGCACCGATCATCCAGTTCCGTTTGGCGCAGAGATTGTGAAGACGGCTACGGGTGAGCGGTTGATGCGGGCGGTCAACCGCGTGGGTCCTGACCACGACCCCAGCGCGCATGCCGAAACGCTGACGATTCGACTGGCCTGCGCGAAGCTGGCCACGGGATCGCTCAAGGGCTACACGCTTTATACGACGTGCGAGCCGTGTGCGATGTGCATGGCGTGCGCTCTGTGGTCGGGGCTGGACCGGCTGGTCTTTGGCGCGACGATTGCGGACGCGGAGCGGTTTGTGTCGCAGATTACGATTGCGGCGAAGGAAGTGGCGCGGCGAAGCGACCTGCATTGCGTGGTGGAGGGGCCGGTGGAGCGCGAGGTTTGCGTGAAGCTCTTTACCGATCCGCGGATGCAAAAGGTGTTTGCGGCGTGGAAGAGGTCGTGAGCGAGCGATTGCGGGGGTCTCTCTTACGGCCGTCGCTCACGGGTTGTGCCGATCGTTCTTCTGGGTAGGGCGAGGGTGGGTCAGGCGAGGTCGTCAGGTGAGGGTGGGTGAGGGAGTCGCTTTGCCGAGGCCACGGATCCGGGCGGTTCGCGGAAGGGTTCGACAGGAATGCGCTGGTAACAGACTTCGAGGACGGTGAGAGATTCTGTGCCGCCGGGCGCCTGGAGAAGTACGCTTTCACCGGCGGCGGACCGCATCAACGCGCGGCCCAGAGGTGAGACCCAGCTGACGTGGTTGCGGTTGAGATCGACCTCGTCGGTGCCTACGATGCAGACGACGCGCTCGGCTCCGGCGGCGTTGGCATAGCGCACGGTCGCGCCGAAGAATGCTCTCGCCTGCGCCTGCCGGCCTCGGGGAGCTTCGGGGTCGACGACTTCGGCGGCTTCGATGCGTTTGGTGAGAAAGCGAATGCGCCCATCGATCTGCCGCAGGCGCCGCTTGCCGTACTGATAGTCGGCGTTTTCACTGCGGTCGCCGTTGCCGGCGGCCCAGGCTACGACCTCGGCTACGGCGGGGCGGTCCCTGGTGAGCAGAAAGCGGTGCTCCTCTTTGAGGCGCTCGAGGCCGCTGGGGGTTATGTAGTTCCTGGCGGGGGTGGCGGGCTCGTCGTCTTGTGGTCTTCTGGTGAACCCTTTCCGCATGTTGTCGTCCTCCGGGCGCGCCCTGACCTTGATTTTTTCACGTCTTCGAGGGCTTAGGGATGGTGTCCATCATCTCGGTGCGGGTCGGCAGGCTGCGGCGAGGGCTCTGCTACCATAAAGCTGATCGCAGTTTTGTGCCCGCCAGGCCGATTTCCCACCCCCCAGAGGGCGCAGGCCTGATACCGCGGAGCCATTTTAAGGAGATTCATATGCCTCTCGTTTCCATGCGGCAGCTCCTCGACGAGGCCGCCAAGGGCGGATACGGCGTCGGCGCATTCAACGTTAACGATATGGAACAGATTCAGGCCATTATGGAGGCTGCCAAGGAGACGAACTCCCCGGTGATCATCCAGGCCAGCCGGGGCGCGCGGCAGTTTGCGCAGGATCGCTATCTCTTTCATCTGATCCTTGCGGCGAGCGAGCTTTATCCCGAGATTCCCATTGCCATGCACCAGGATCACGGCAACAGCTTTGAGACGTGCAAGAGCGCGATCGAGCTGGGCTTTACCTCGGTGATGATGGATGGCTCGCTCAAGGAAGACGGCAAGACGCCTTCGAGCTTTGAAGAGAATGTTGAGGTCACCCGCCGGGTGGTGGAGTACGCGCATGCGCGGGGCGTTACGGTGGAAGGCGAGATCGGCGTGCTGGGCGGCGTTGAAGACGGCCACGGCGCGGGCGGCTCGGCCTCGAGCACATCACCGATCCCGACCAGGCGGTCGAGTTTGCGGAGCGCACGGGCGTGGACGCGCTGGCGATCGCGATTGGCACGAGCCACGGGGCGTACAAGTTCACCAAGAAGCCGGATGGCTCGGTGCTGAAGATGGATGTGCTGATCGCGATTCACAAGCGCCTGCCGCACACGCACCTGGTGATGCATGGCAGCTCGTCGGTGCCCAAGGAGCTGCAGGATATTGTGAACGAGTACGGCGGGAAGCTGAAGCCGACGTGGGGCGTGCCGGTCGAGGAGATTCAGCTCGGCATTCGCAACGGCGTGCGCAAGATCAACGTCGATACCGACAACCGGCTGGCGATTACCGGCGCGATCCGCAAGGTTTTTGTGGAGAGCCCGGAGAAGTTTGACCCGCGCGACTACATGAAGCCGGCGCGCGAAGCGATGAAGAAGGTGGTGGCGCAGCGCATGACGCAGTTTGGCCAGGCCGGGCACGCAGGCGACTACAAGGCGATTCCGATCACGGAGATGGTGAAGGGCTACGCGGACGGCAGCCTGGATACGCGGCCGTCGCTGGTGGGCGCGAAGTAAAAGGGTAGCTCTCTTAAGCTGGAATGGGCCGATCCGCCTCCGCGGACCGGCCTTTTTCTATTCTGCAGTGGTGCGGTGTGTCTGGCCTTCGGGGCTTATCCTCCCGGGTGATGCTGCGGCAGAACCTTCACATCTAGGGTTCGGCAAAGTACCGCGTGCGGGTGCGTACCTTGTATCCGGACTTGTTGGATCCGGGCTTGTTCACCTGCACTTCGATCTTGTGGTACTCGTCGGGATTGGCTGCGGTGGGCGCGTCGAAGCTGATCTGATAGAAGGAGCGTCCATCGGCGATGCACTGACTGACCAATTTTGCGATGTTGTTGGAGCCGTAGAGAACGAGTCCGCCTGATTGCGCTGCGAGAACCTGGAGCATGAGGTCGCCGTTGTCCGCGTCTTTGGTCGAGGTGCCACCCTTCACGAAGTTCTCATAGCGTCGAGTGCCGGCAAGCGCCGCGTCACTCGTCCCCCATGGATCCACGCTGTAGAGCGTGATGCCTGCCTGTCGCAGCCCGTTCGAGAGGTTGGCGGCAAATGTGAAGAGGCCCTCCATTTCCTTGCGCGATTTCTGCGAAGTCTCAGCCTCAAATGCTCCCCAGCCGGGGCTGATCCAGATGAGCAGCTTTCTGCCGGGACGGCGGTTTAGTTTGTCCGCCATCAACACCAGCGCCTTCAAGGAATTTTCGCGCAATTGGGCGCTATATAAATAACCCTCTCCCTGCCGCTCGACCTGCGGGATGGGGTTGTTGTCAAGATTTGCGAGCAGCAGGGCGGGGTCGCGCGTGGCTTGATTCTGCGTCTTCAGGCCCTCAGGTGTGAGGAAGGCAAGCGACATGGGCAGGGGCAGCTGGGCACCGGCGGCGTGCAGATATACGGCGAGGTTGCGGTGCAGGTCGGAGAGTGTAGCCGGCGGAGCGATGATTCCGTCGATCAGCAGGACCACTTCGACGGGAGTAGTCGATGTGGCGTTCTCGGCGCCCGCCTCACTGAAGGCCGTGAGCGGGCGGACCTGCTTATTATCAATGAGCTTGAAGTCATCCTGAAGAAGGCCGGTGACGGGCTTGCCCGAAGAATCGCTTACCTGGACATCGAGTGTGACGGTGCGGCTGACGATGCCGGCGGCTGAAGAGGAAGGGCCTGTTTGTGCTGAACAGAAAGGTGCGATCGAAACCATTCCTGCAAGCACCGCAGACACGGCGAGGCGCCTTGATTGCATAGTTGCTCCTTTGGAAGCTATTGCCAAAGGATATTACACCGTTGGCAGGCGGGACGCCGCGTGATATTGGGCGACGAAAGTTGGCGGGGTTATGTGGCCCTCTTGTTGTGCCTGCGTATTGGGCCGGAGTTGGTATTCTTCTGCCTGGTGAGAATCGATGTCTCTCAGGCACACAATTAAGCGGGCTTTGCTGCGTCGCGGATACGACCTCCGGCTTGTGCCCCCGGGCAACGGAGATCTCCTGGGCTACGGTGCATTTGAGGATATGCGGCGGCTCAGTGCTTCCTCACGGCCCGTCGTGTTCGATGTGGGAGCCAATGTCGGACAGTCTATTCAGCAGTTTCGTGAGTATTTCAGGAACGCGGAGATCCATGCTTTCGAGCCGGGAGAGAAAGCCTTTCGCGAACTTGCCAAGAATACGCAAGGACTGGCTGGCGTTCATATCGTCAACGGTGGATTGGGATCCCGTCGAGAGACAAAAACTTACGTCGAAAACGAGTTATCGGATATGAGCTCCTTCCTCGAGCCTGACGAGGACGCCTGGGGCTCTATCACCGGTCGCCATGCGCTCCAACTGGACACTGTCGACGACTACAGCAATCGCAATGGCATCGAGCATCTCGATATCTTGAAGATCGATACCCAGGGCTATGAGCTCGAAGTCCTTCGTGGTGCAGCTGAAATGCTGAGGGACCGGAAGATCCGCCTTATTTATCTGGAGGTGACGTTTGCCCGAATGTACCAGGGATCCCCGCGGTTCGACGAGTTATTCGCATACCTTGCCGACAACGGGATGGCGCTTGTCTCTTTCTATGAAAAGCACTATAAGAATGATCTCCTGGCCTGGACAGACGCACTGTTCCGATTGAAGAAGCCAGACGCCGATCTTTGAGCTTGACGCGTAATTCGATGCCGAGCCGAACGGGCGGGCGTTCCTCTAACTCGTCCCACAGGAAGCACAACTCCCGATGCTAGAATCTGTAGTCTCGAATTGGGATATCGCCGATCGCCATCCGCTGGTTGCTCACGCCAACGTACATCGCGGGCAGCGTACAGCAGGAATCAAGTCTGGCGTCGTAGTTTAGGGGGCAGAGAAAGCCGTTGAAGAGGTGGTAAAGCGTGTAAGGGAGAGGCTTGAAATACTCGTGCGCCTCCCAGAGATAGCGCTTTGTTGCAGACCAGCCGCCGGCAAATTCGAAGACGAGGAGATCGACAGCCTGACCGCTCAGGAGCCTGAAGGCACCCTCCAGCACATTGAGGTCATACCCCTCAGCGTCTACCTTCAACAAGTTGATTCGTCCAATTTCACGTCCCGTACAGAACTCGTCCAACGTTGTTACGCGCACCCTATAGACGGTAGAAGTCAGGCCCGCCACGTCACGGCGCTGCGCAAAGCTGTTGCACATGTTCTCGTAGTCGTGAAATTCCAGTTCTCCAGATTGGTTGGAAAGGCCGCAATTCTCGAATGTGATGCGCGCGTCTGTGGCGAAATATCTTTGATAGCACTGGCGGGCGAACCCAGAAGGGTCGAATGCTATGACGCGTGCCTTTGGTCGAGCGAGCAGGATCGCGGAAGTAGACGCTCCATCGTGAAAGCCTACGTCGAGCACCAGCGGATCATCGTTCATCAACGTTAAAAGCCAACGCTCGCCGTTGCTGAATCCAATCAGCGAGTAGTTGCGCACAACCGTATCAAAGAGTCGTTCGTACCGTACGAATTTGTGGACAAGCGAAGCCCCAACTGGATTCCAAAATAGCCGCTGGAGAAGCTTGTGGCGCGCTTCTTGCGTGAACATGTTGGGGCCAATTCTCTCACACCCGGAGTCCAAGCCCGCTCGGAGCGCCCCTTTGTTGTTCCGGTCAGACCGCAGCCTGCGGTTGCACGAACCTTGGCGCAGCCTCAGCGCGAGAGGGTGGGAATCGGGAATTTGAAGACGGATTCAGGCCCGCTTCGCGGCGCCCGCCACGGCTCTTGCGCTCGTGGTTTCGGCGTCGCCAGAGCGTTTCTGCAGCCAGTAGTTGAATCCGTCGACGATGGCCATCAGCGCGGCCTGGTTCATGTCGCTGCTCACGCCGGCCGTGATCCACGGCTCCTGGCCGTCGGCGTGGAAGCTGACGGTCACGCGCACGTAGGCGGCGGAGTCGTGCGCCGAAACGTCGAGCGCGGTGACGCTGAAGGTGCCGAGGCGCATTTCGGCGAGCGCGGGATACCACTTCTCGAGCTCGTGGCGCATTGCCTTGGTGAGCGCGTCGACCGGGCCCGCGCCTTCGGCGCGCGCCGTGGTCACGGTTGAGTCACCGATGGCGAGCGTCATGAAGGCCTGCACAAAGCGGTTGCCGATCTCGTCGGATTCGTCGAAGACGCGCCAGCTGCGGATGCTGAAGCGGTCGCGGCAGAGTTTTGAGCACCTTCATGCACGCCAGGCGGAAGGAGACCTCGCTGGCGGTGAAGCCGCCGCCTTCAATCATGGCCGCGTTCGCGTCCATGAGCGCCTGCGCCTGCGCGGAGTTGAGCGGCACGTCCAGCGACTCGGACAGCAGCATGATGTTCGCCTTGCCCGACTGGCGGTTGACGCCCACGATCGGGTTCGCGCCCACCCGCGCCGGATCGCACCACAGATACGCGCCGGGATTCTTGCGCTCGCTGCTGCCGTGCATGCCGGCCCAGGTGCCAAAAGCGCCCAGGCCCACGATCGGCGCGCCATGCGGCGGCTCAAGCCCGAATGCTCCGTAGGCCGAGTGCGCGAGGCTGGTGAGGCCGGTCAAGGCTTCGGCGGGGACGAACTCCGCTTCGCCGCGGAGCTGCATGCCGCCGATCACGGTGGTGAGATTCACGTTGCCGCAGCGCTCGCCGGTGCCGAGCAGCGTGCCCTGCACCTGCACCGCGCCGGCAAGAATGGCCGCGCGCGTGTTGGCGACGCCGAGGCCGCGATCGGTGTGGCCGTGGAAGCCGAAGCGCGCCGCGGGAAACTGCTGCGTCAAGCCGCCGATGACGTCCGCGACCTCTTCAGGGCTTGCGCCGCCGGTGGTATCGCAGATCACGATGCGGCTGACGTTCTGCGCCACGCACTGCTCGGTGAGCTTGCGAAAGTAGTCGAGGCTCTGGGCGTGAAAGTCCGCATCGCAGGCGGCGCCGTTCTCGCGCCGGCCGCAGTTGGCGTCCATGGCGTGCTCAAAATCCACGATCACTTCGAGCCCGTTGTCCTTGCAGGCACGCGATCGTCTCCCACGTCATGCGCAGGTTCTCTTCCGGGCGTGGTCTCAAGGGACCGCGTCACGTCGAGCAGGCGCGACTTGACCACCACGACGGCGACGGGAATGCGCTGCTTGTGCTGCACGATGAACTGCACGTCGGGCCAGTCCTGCACGTGGGTGCCGCGGCCGCGGGTGCGGCCGAAGAGCGCCAGCTTCATGGCGCCGGTATCGGCGCCGCGCAGCGCATTGGTGAGCTCGCCGACAAACTGGTTGGCGCCGGCAAAGCCGATCTCGGCATAGTGCACGCCGAAGGCGCCCATGCGCTCAAGAAAGCGCACGGCGTTGGGAACGGAGATTTCAAGATTGGGTTGCTGCAGCCCGTCGCGCAGGCTGGTGTCGAAGAGCTCGACCTTTCTGGTTTGCGATGGCTTCATTTCCCTGTGTCACAACTCCTGTGGCCCTGCGCAAGGCCGGTTGCAAGACTTTGCGCTGCCTCATCATATCCCGGCGGCGATAGAAAGCGGTACTCACAGCGCCGGCGCAATGGAGGGCTCGCCCGCGGGAAGTCCGCCGAGGTGCATCTCCTGGTCCTTGTACTGCAGCTGGTAGAGCTTCCAGTAGAGGCCGCGCTGCGCGAGCAGCTCCTGGTGCGAGCCCATCTCGCGCAGCTGCCCCTTGTGCATGACGAGGATGGTGTCCGCCCGCTGCACGGTGGAGAGGCGGTGCGCAATGAGCACGCTGGTGCGGCCTTCGACCATGCGCTCGAGCGCGCCGCGAATGCGCAGCTCGGTGTCGGTGTCGACGCTCGAGGTTGCCTCGTCGAGAATCAGAATGCCGCGGATTGTAGGCCAGGGCGCGCGCAAAGTTGATGAGCTGCTTCTGCCCGGTGGAGAGCGAGCTGCCGCGCTCGCGCACCGGCTCGTCGAAGCCGTTGGGCAGGCTCTCGATAAAGTCGAGCACGTTCACGTCGCGCGCCGCGCTGCGCAGTCGCTCGTCGGTGATCGCGTCGTTGCCGAGGCGGATGTTTTCGGCAATCGTGCCGGTGAAGAGGAACGGATCCTGCAGCACGACGGCAAAGTGCTGGCGAAGCTCGGTCAGATCCTGCTCGCGCAGGTCGACGCCGTCGAGCAGAATCTGGCCGCGCTGTGACGTCGTAAAAGCGCATCATCAGGCTGGTGAGCGTGGTTTTGCCGGCGCCGGTGTGGCCGACGATGGCGACGGTCTGGCCGGGCTCGATGGTGAAGGAGACATCCTTCAAGAATCCACTCGATGTCCTTGATGGCGTTCAGAGCCTCGTCCGGCTGCGGGCTCGCGGTTGCGCGGGTTACCTCTTCGGTCTGCTCCGGCGTGAGCTTCTGATAGGTGAACCAGACGTGCCGGAACTCGATGCGGTTGCTGCTGTCGCCCTGCGCGGGTATGCACGGGGCTCACGATCTCCGGCGGCGTATCGATCAGCTTGAAGATGCGCTCGCAGGCCGCCATGGCCGCCTGCAGGATGTTGTACTTGTCGCTCAGGTCCTGGATGGGCCGCCAGAAGCGCTGCGAATACATGTTGAAGCTGGCCAGCATGCCGATGGTGACCGTGCCGGCGAGCACGCCGAAGCCGCCGCGCCAGATGACGAGGCGATGGCGATGGCCGAGAAGAGCTCGACCGCCGGGTAGTAGAGCGCGTAGGCAAAGATGGTGTCTTTGAAGGCCACCATGTGCTGCCGGTTGACGGCCTCAAAGTCGTTGTAGGCGCGCTCTTCGCGGTTGAAGAGCTGCACCACGCTCATGCCGGTGACGTGCTCCTGCGTGAAGCTGTTGATGCGCGCGATGGCGGTGCGCACGCGGCGGTAGCTCTCGCGCACGCTGTCGCGGAAGATGCGCGTGACGACGAGGATGAGCGGCAGCACGGCGAAGGCCAGCAGCGCCAGCCACCAGTTGATGCTGAGCATGACGACGGCCATGATGGAGAGCGTGAAGAAGTCGTCCACGATGGCGAGAACGCCGGCGGTGAACATCTCGTTGATGGCGTCGACGTCGGAGGTGAGGCGGGTGACCAGGCGGCCGACGGGGTGCTTGTCATAAAAGCCGACGTGCATGCGCTGCATGTGGCGGAAGATCTCGCGGCGCAGATCGAACATGATCTTCTGGCCGGTCCACTGCATCAGGTAGGTCTGGATGAATTCGAAGAGATAGGCCGAGATCTGCAGGCAGAGGTAGATGGCCGCGAGCTGGGTGATGCCGTGCATCGGGTCAGTGCTGAGCCGGTGGGTGAGCCAGTGCACCAGGCCGAAGGCAGTGTGTTTCGATGGAGCGCTCGGCCTCAGGCCCGGCAGGGAAGTAGCGGTCGATGCCGACCATGACCAGCAGAGGGCCGGCCACGTCGCTGAGCGACTTGAGGGAGACGGCGATCGACGAGATGACGGCCTGCCACCAGTAGGGCCGCAGGTAGCCGGCAAGGCGCCGCATCAGCCGCGAATCGTAGACCTTGCCGACCGAGTCGTCGTCCGGCCGGCGCGGGTCCGGTTTGCGCTCTGCTGCCTTTTCCGGATTTTGTGGGTGGGAATTCTTTGCCTGCTCCGCCATCAGTTGCGTCGGCTCTCTTTTCCATTGTACGGGGAAGGAGATGAGCGGGCGGCGGCGCCGGATTCCGATTGTGCGCGGATTTTCGGGGTGCGGCGCGGGCTGCCTCGCAGGCGATAGACTCAGAGGCGTGAGCTTCCGCGAATTTCTGGGCAACTCGGCTACGGTGGCGCGGCTGCGGGAGAGCGTGCGGTCGGGGCGCTTTCCCCAGGCGCTGATCCTCGCCGGACCCAAGGGCTCGGGCAAGTACACCCTCGCCCTGATGCTCGCCCGCGCGGTTAACTGCCTCAATCCAAAGGAAAGCGACGGCCTGCCGGACTACTGCGGCCAGTGCCGGAACTGTGAGCGCATCGGCGAAGCGGCCAATCTCGATGAACGCGTGGCCGAAGCCGTGGCAGCCCGTGACGAGATGCGCGACGTGGACAAGCGCGAAACGCGCATCTTCATCCAGACGCACCCGGATGTGCTGATCGTTCCGCCCGATCCGCCGCAACTGCTGATCAAGCTGGGGCAGGTGCGGCAGGTGATCCACGCGGCGTAGTACCGGCCGCCGGTGGAGGCCAAGCGGGCGTTTTCCATTTTCACGTCGTCGGCGTTTATGAAAGAGGCTGCCAACAGCCTGCTCAAGGTTCTGGAAGAGCCGCCGGAGTACACGTCGCTGATTCTGCTGACCGACAATCCCCAGGAGCTGCTGCCGACGATCCGCTCGCGGGCGGTGCTGCATCGGCTTGGCGGCGTTGCCCGCGGCAGAGATCGAGGCGCTGCTGGCGGAGCGGCGGCCGGAGCTGAAGCCGCAGCAGCGGGCCCTGGTGGCCCGGCTTGCCGAGGGAGCCATCGGCCGCGCGCTCAGGCTCGACCCGGAGGCGTATTTCACCAGCCGGCAGGATGCGCTCATCATCTTGCGCAACGCGCTGCGCGAGCCGGATTACTCGCAGCTGTTTCGCGCTACCGAGACCTACCGGGCGGGCGCCGACGGGCAGGAGAAGACGATCGCGCTGCTGCGCGCGCTGGGCAGCCTGCTTGAGGACCTTCTGCTGATTGTGGCCGGTACTGCGGCGCTGGTGCGCAATGTGGACATCATCGGGGAGCTTGAAAAGCTTGGCCAGGGGCTCAGCATTGACTGGATCGACGGCGCTGCGCGCTCACTCGCTCAGGTGGAGCAGGGAATGCGGCGCAACCTGCTGCGTTCGCTCTCGTTAGACGCAATGGCGGTGAGTCTTTCAGAGCGATGAATAATACTGCTCGCGTTGAAGACGAACGCCGTGGTAAAAAGGCAACCATGCATCATTGAGGGGCATCTTTTCGGGTACAATCAGGAAAACCTTCGACCGATATCGGCGCGGGCTGGAAGTCCTGGTGCAGTTGAGCCGGATACGGGCCGACCTCCGAATCGCACGTTGCATCATCCGATTCAAACGGCTCGCGCAGGTGTTTTGCGTTCTTTGAGATAAATGGGCCCCGTAGTGCGAATATTCGAACCTCGAACCTCACTTACCCCCAAGGAGGATCGTCCCGATGATCAATTCTTCAACATTGCCAGGCATTGAGCACGACCGTGGCTTGCCGGGCAGCTTTCCGTTGCCGCGCAACGGCAGGTCGTCTTCATTCCGCTTTTCCAACTATGCCGCCGCCAACGATGAGGCGTCTGCCTACCGGCAGGCGGAGCTTTTTTATCTGCAAAAGCAGATTCAGGCGCAGACGCCGATGGTGGTTGTGCTTGAAGACGGCGAGCGCATTGAAGGCTGCATCGAGTGGTATGACAGGCGCGCACTCAAATTGCGCGGGCGCGACAAGACGCTTATCTACAAGTCGGCGATCAAGTACATGTACAAGTTAGGCGAGAACGCGCAGTAATTCCGTTGCCCGGCAGGAACGGAACACCTCCCATTTTCAACCATCTGCTGTGCTTCCAGGCAAACAGATCCAATTCCACGGGAACCAGGGCCGTCTTCACTTCACATTGAGTGGAGGGGAAGAAGTGCACCCTATTCACGAGAGAAGCCTGAGCTTGCGCCGGATCGGCGACGGGGTGGGAAAAGACGACCCTCACCGGCTCGGCGATTTGGCATGATTCGAGAGACCATTTAGCTAAAGGGCAATATTGGGTCGCCGGCCACCGGAGTTGCTGGCCTTTTCGAAGGCATGTGCGAGTTGGAGGACGCTAAAGTCCTGCTTGTCACGGCCCACGATTTGGAGGCCGACGGGCAGACCCTCGGGCGTGAAGCCCGCAGGGACGGAAGCCGCGGGATTGCCGGTAGCGGAGATGTACCAGCAGCTTTTCATCCAGTCGATGTAGTTGGTGAGGTGAACGCCGTTGATCTCGGTGGGCCAGGGTGTGTTGACGTCGAAGGGCGGCAGTTGTGTAGTCGGCAGGATGAAGTACTCGTAGCTTTCCAGGAAGGTTTGAAAGCGGCGCCACATCTCAGTGTGCGCGATCTCTGCGCGGGCGATGTCGTTGCCGGAGAGCGCGAGGCCCTCTTTGATCTCGGCGGTGAGAGTGTCCTTGAAGCCGTCGGGATGTAGCTGAAGGCCCTTGCCGAAGGCGGCGCCGGAGTTCCATGCGCGCAAAATGCGGTAAGCGATTTCAGCGGGGGCGAAGTCGGGCTCGGCCTGCTCGACGATGCAGCCGAGAGACTCGAAGACGCTGCTCTGCGCATCGACGGCGGTGCGAACGTGCGGGTCGATGGGGATGCCGTTGAGGTTCTTGAACCACGCGACGCGCACACCTTTGAAGTTGCGTTCGAGGGGGCGCGCGAAGAGGCTGCCGGGCTCATTGATGGAGAGCGGCGTGCTGATGTCGGGCCCCGCGATCGTGCTGAGTGCGAGGGCGAGATCGGCGCTGGAGCGGCCGAGGCATCCGTTGGTCCAGAGCGTAGACCAGCCGAAGTGGTTAGAGGGATTGGGCACGCGGCCGATGGAGGGGCGGAAGCCGACGATATTGCACCAGGCGGCAGGATTGCGGAGGGACCCGCCGGAGTCCGAGCCGCTGGCAACCGGCACCATGCCGCAGGAGAGCGCGACCGCTGCACCGCCGGAGGAGCCGCCGCAAGTTTTCGTGAGGTCGTAGGGGTTGCGGGTTGCGCCGAAGACACGATTGAAGGTCTGCGAGCCGGCACCGAATTCGGGAACGTTGGTTTTTCCGAGGAAGATGGCGCCGGCGGCGCGCATGCGCGTGACGAGCAGGTTGTCGTGTGTGGGGACGTTGTCTTTGAAGAGGGGCGAGCCAAACGTGGTGCGGACCCCGGCGGTTTCGAGAAGGTCCTTGTGGGCAACGGGCAGACCATGCAGGGGGCCGAGCGTTTCACCGCGCGCCTGCATCTCGTCGGCGCGGGCTGCGTCTGCGGTGGCCTGGTCGGCGATCAAGGTAACGATGGCATTGACCCGAGGATTGACCCGATCGATCTGCTTGAGGTGCTCGGCAAGAGCTTCGCGAGCCGAAAGCTTTTTGGCTCGGATCAAGGCGGCCATCTCGACCGCAGAGGTGAAGCAGAGTGAGGGCGCAGACTGGCTGGGCGCTTAGCACACCGGGAAGAGCCGAGGAGATTGAGGCTGCGGCGAGGCCTACGAGGACCTCGCGGCGGGTGGGTTGGTCATGTGCAGAAAGCATGCAAAAGACGTTATCATGCGAGAACTTGGTGCCAGAAATACTGATCCGGAACGCCCTATGTTTCCCCGATTGCAGTTGGTCTACGTGTGAGTGCACTATCCGCAAGCTGCATCGCTAAGGAAGAGACAATCCCGGGGCTTTCTGTTGCTGGCGTCTCATCGGAAGTAAATCAGAGATCAGTGCCATAGCTGGCGGTGTTCTAAAAATAGGCCTGGTCGGAACCTATCGGGCTTCAATCTATTGCCAAGCCAATGCACTCATCGAGCGAAGGTTTCACCCGAGCTGAGGACTTTAATCCCGACAAACGCTTTTGTCGTCGGCTTGCGCCTCATCGCCGGCGCGTTCACCGAGGCCGAAGTTGACCTCATATCAGGCTTGCGTTCTGGATGCCATCCCTTATGGATCAGATCGAATCCGTCGCGGCTGCCTTGCGCAGGCGGTCGCGGAGCGCCGCGCCGAGGCCCTCTGCCGGGGGCAGCGGGCAGAGGATTACCGTGCATCCGCGGGCGTCGAGATCGCGCAGCCCGGCGTAGAGGTTGCGCGCGAGCTCTTCTGGCGCCTGCCAGCGGCCCCAGCGGTAGATCGCAATGTCCGGCGAGGCGGAGGGCGCGTCGATTTCGGCGGGCAGCATGATGCCCACGCGCTCGCTCTTTTGGCGGCGAGCGGCCTCTTCGAGGCGAAGGCGCATTTCCGCGAGCGGGGCGTCGATGAGGAGCAGGCGGGCGCGCGGCGCATAGTGCCGAAGGCCGACGCCGGGCGAGGGAAGCGCCTGGCGGGGCGCGGCATCGGGCGCGGTTTCAAGGGCTGCGCTCGTCTTGAAGAGTTCGGCCGGGCCGGCGATGGCTTCGATCTGCTCGAGGGTGACGGCGCCGGGCCGGTAGATGACCATGGGGCTTTGCGTTGGGTCGAGGACGGTCGACTCGACGCCATGTTCCGTCGGTCCCGCGTCGAGGATGGCGTCGATGCGGCCATCGAGATCGTCGAGCACATGTTGCGCGGTGGTGGGGCTGGTGTGGCCAAAGAGATTGGCGCTGGGCGCCGCTACGGGCACGCCGGCGACGCGGATCAGCTCGCGGGCGACGGGATGCGCCGGCATCCGCACGCCGACGAGCGGCCGGCCTGCGGTGACTGCATCGGGCACTGCCGGCGAGCGCGGCAGCAGCATGGTGAGCGGCCCCGGCCAGAAATACTCCATCAGCTTGCGGGCCGGCTCGGGAATGTCTGCGACGAGACGCGCGAGCATCAGGTTCGCCGCCACCGCGCCGGCGATGTGCACGATCACGGGGTCCCAGGCCGGGCGCTGCTTCGCCGCGAAGATGCGCGCGACGGCTTCGGCATCGAGGGCATTCGCGCCGAGGCCGTAGACGGTTTCCGTAGGCAGCGCGACCAGTCCGCCCGCGCGCAGGATGGCCGCGGCGCGGTGAATGGCGGCGCGGGTCTCGGCGGAGTCGAGGCGGGTTCGATCTGCCAGCAGGCGAAGGGTGCTCACGAGAACTATTTTCGCCGGTCGCGGCAGGTTGCGTCCTGTGCGCTGTCGCTGCCGTATACTTTCTGCATCGATGGCGATTGAGACGGAGATCAAATTTCGCATCGACGACCTCAGCGGCCTCACCGCCCGGTTGACGGCTGCGGGGTTCCGCCTGGAGACGCCGCGCACCTTCGAGAGCAACGTGCTGTATGACACGCCGACGCGCAGCATGCGCGCCCGCACGGAGATTCTGCGCATCCGCCACTACGGCGACCGCTGGATTGTGACGCACAAGCGCCTGCCCGACGAGGGGCCCGGCGAAGATCGCCACAAGCACCGCATCGAGACGGAGACGGAAGTGGCCGACGGGCAGGTGCTGGCGGGGATCTTCGAGTCGCTGGGGCTGGTTGCGGCTTTCCGCTATGAGAAGTGGCGGAGCGAGTGGAGCGACGGGCGCGGGCACTGCGTGCTGGATGAGACGCCGATCGGCAACTTCGCCGAGCTTGAAGGGCGCGCCGGAATGGATTGACGAGACCGCGTTGCGGCTCGGGGTGAGCCAGGAGCAGTACATGACGCTGAGCTACGGCCGGCTTTTCGAGCAGTGGCGCGAAGAGCATCACTCGGCGGCGGAGGACCTGACCTTCGCAGCGTGCGCGGCGCGCTGAGGCGCGGCCGCGATGCCCGTTATCCGGACACACACTTAAGTCGGCTTCCTTCTCCGCCGATAAACGCGCTTGAAGCTTGGAGAGGGAACAATGCATTTGAATCGACACACACGGCGCGTCTGCCTCTGCGCGCTTCTTTGCGGGCTCGTCGGCGCAGCCGCGGTTGCCTGCTCCGCGGAGCCGCGAGCGGTGAAACTAGCGCGTGGCTCCGGTTTATCCCGAGGTGGCCAAAAGGCTCAAGGTGGGCGGAGTGGTGAAGCTTGAGGCGACGGTGGACCCGGCAGGCAAGGTAAAAGATGTGCGTACGCTGAGCGGCGCGCGCATTCTGTCTGTTGCGGCCGAGGACGCGGTGGCGCGCTGGAAGTTCGCGCCTGCGGCGGCGGAATCGAACGAGGATGTGGAGATCAATTTCGAGCTGAAGCAGTAGGAGGGCCCGGGGGGAGTTCGCGAAGAATGACACGGGCGGGGTGGGTTCGGGCTTTCCCACCCATGGCTGCGCCATGGATGGGGCACCCGAGTTTGTGGTGGTCGGATGCTTCCTGATAAATGCAGATTCTTCGACTCTTCACCCCACGGACGTGGACCTGTCGCCGGGGCACCCATGTCCGCATGGATTGAGGCAGCGCGGAAACGCCTGTTGAGCGCTAGTTTTCGGCGCCGTGGCACTTCTTGTACTTCTTGCCGGAGCCGCAGGGGCAGGGGTCGTTGCGGCCGACCTTTTCGCCGGTGGTGCGCTGCATCGGCTCGCTCGCTTCGCCGGCTCCGGCGCGGCTCGCCACGGCCAGTTCGCGCTGCTTCTTGCGGTGAAATTCCTTTTCAAGCGCGTCGATGGTGGTGGAGGGCTGGCGCACCGGGACGGCGATCTCGCGCGGCGCCAGTCCGTTGCCGGAGGCCGACCCATTGCGCAGGGCGGGCTGTGCGGCGCTGGCGACGGGCGGCGCGGGAGGCACGGCGCGGCGCGGCTCGGGAGCTGCGTTGATGGGCTGGCCGTCCGGCCCGAGGATCTGCATGCGGAAGAGGAAGCGCACGGTGTCTTCCTGGAACTTGCTGCATCATGGCTTCGAACATGTCGAAGGATTCCTTCTTGTAGGCGACGAGCGGGTCCTGCTGCGCATAGCCGCGCAGTCCGATGCCTTCCTTGAGGTGATCCATCGAGAGCAGATGGTCCTTCCACAGGCCGTCGATCACGCTGAGCATGACCATGCGCTCGTGATAGCGCATGGTGTCGTTGCCGAGGATGCCTTCTTTGGCTTCGTAGATCTGCTTGAGCCTGTCGAAGATCGCGTCGCCGAGCTCGTGCCGCGAAAGCTCGTGCGGGTCAACGCCGGATGTCGGAGAGGCTCAGTCCGAACTGGCCCATCAGCTTGTCTTCCATGCCCTTGATATTCCACTGCTCGGGGCGCACATTTTCGCCGGCGAACTCGTCGAGAATGCCGCTCAGGATTCCGCCGACGTAGTCTTCGAGAATCAGCTCGCGCTGCTCGACGCCCTCAAGCAACTGGCGGCGCAGGCCGTAGACCGCTTCGCGCTGCTTGTTCATCACGTCGTCGTACTCAAGCAGGTGTTTGCGCGACTCGAAGTTCTGCGCTTCGACGGCCTTCTGCGCGCCTTCGATGCGTTTTGAGATCATGCGCGACTCGATGGGCACGCCTTCTTCCATGCCCAGCCGCTCGAGCAGCGTGCTGACCCACTGCTTGGCGAAGATGCGCATGAGGTCATCTTCAAGCGAGAGATAGAAGCGCGAGGCGCCGGGATCGCCCTGGCGGCCGGCGCGTCCGCGAAGCTGGTTGTCGATGCGGCGCGACTCGTGGCGCTCGGTGCCGAGGATGAAGAGGCCGCCGGCGGCGATCACCTCTTCATGCTCCTGCTTTGCGGAATCGGCGTAGACCTGCGAGCACGTCGGCCCAGTCGGCTTCGGCTGACTTCAAACTCCTGGCCCTGGTAGTAGAAGCGCAGGAAGCCTTTGGGCGCCATGGGATTGATGGCGCCCTCGGCGACGCTGATGGCGCGCGCGCGGCCCTTCTTGACCAGTTCCTGGCGCGCCATGAATTCGGCGTTGCCGCCGAGCAGAATGTCGGTGCCGCGGCCGGCCATGTTGGTGGCGATGGTGACCATGCCGGGCTTGCCGGCCTGGGCGACGATCTGCGCTTCCTGCTCGTGGAACTTGGCGTTGAGCACGGTATGGCGCACGCCCTTGCGGGCGAGGATTCCCGAGAGCAGCTCGCTCTTCTCGATCGACGTGGTGCCGACCAGCACGGGCTGATTCTTCGCGTGCAGCTCGGCGATTTCGTCGGCGACGGCCTTGTATTTTTCCTTCTCGGTGCGGAAGACGACGTCGGAGTTCTCGAGGCGCAGCAGCGGCTTGTTGGTGGGGATGACGACGATTTCGAGCTTGTAGATCTTCTCGAATTCGGCCGCTTCGGTTTCGGCGGTGCCGGTCATGCCGCTGAGCTTCTTGTAGAGGCGGAAGTAGTTCTGGAAGGTGATGGTGGCCAGGGTCTGGTCTTCCTTGCGGATGCTGACGCCTTCCTTGGCTTCGATCGACTGGTGCAGGCCATCGCTCCAGCGGCGGCCGGGCATGAGGCGGCCGGTGAAGGTGTCGACGATGATGACTTCGCCGTCCTTCACCACGTAGTCCACGTCGCGCTTGTAGAGCGCGTGGGCCTTGATGGCGGTTTCGACGTAGTGCTTCAGGTCCCAGTTTTCGGCGTCGGCGATGTTGCCGATGCCGAGCAGCTTTTCGATCGTCTCCCAGCCCTCGTCGGTAACGCCGATGGTCCTGTGCTTTTCGTCGACGACGTAATCGCCGCTGAAGATACTTCTGGCCTTCGTGGAGCTGGATGCCGAGCTCCTGCTGGCGCCGGGTATCGCTCCACTCCACCTCTTCGCCGAGTTCGAGCTTGGGAATGATCTGGCGGGCGCGGGCATACTTGTCGGTGGTCTGGTCGGTGGGGCCGGAGATGATGAGCGGGGTGCGCGCTTCGTCGATGAGGATGGAGTCCACTTCGTCGACGATGGCGTAGTAGTGGCCGCGCTGCACGCAATCCTTGATCTCGAACTTCATGTTGTCGCGCAGGTAGTCGAAGCCGAACTCGTTGTTGGTGCCGTAGGTGATGTCGGCGCCGTAGGCTTCGCGGCGCTCCTCGTCGCTGAGGTCGTGGACGATGACGCCGACGGTGAGGCCGAGGAACTCGTAGATCTTGCCCATCCACTCGGCGTCGCGCTTGGCGAGGTAGTCGTTGACGGTGACGACGTGCACGCCGTGGCCGGCGAGGGCGTTGAGGTAGCAGGCGAGCGTGGCGACGAGGGTTTTGCCTTCGCCGGTCTTCATTTCGGCGATCTTGCCCTGGTGCAGCACCATGCCGCCGATCAACTGCACGTCGAAGTGGCGCATCTGCACGGCGCGCCAGCCGGCCTCGCGCACCACGGCGAAGGCCTCGGGCAGAATCTCATCGAGCGCTTCGTTCTCGGCCTTCTTGATCTCTTCGGCGTCGGTGATGCCTTCGAGGCGCGCGGCGATGCGCGCGCGGAATTCGGTCGTTTTGGCCCGCAGCTCCTCGTCGGAGAGCTTCTGCGTCTGCGGCTCAAGCGCATTGATGGCGCCCACGATCGGCAGCAGGCGCTTGATGACGCGCTCGTTTGCGGTGCCAAAGACCTTGGTAAGTGCTGTATCGAAAAACACGCTGAATCTCCATTTGCCAGTGTTTGCGGTGGATTGCTCAGGAAGAAGCCGGGCGATAAAGGCGCCGGCAGCAGCCGTAACTAGAGCGAAAGGCTGCGCGAAACTGGCGGAGGACGCTGGAAGGAGGGTACGAGCAGGGGCCTTGCAGGAATCGGAGCTGAGCACGGCGGAAGCGCGCGGAAATGAGGTTCAGCGCAACAAGTCCAACGAAGCACACGGGGAGAAAGGCGATCCATGCGCCGGTGCCGGCGTCGCGGAAGATGGAGGCGCGCTGCGCAAAGCGGACGGCGGGGCCGGATTTGGCCACGGCGGAAACGCCGTAGCTTTTGACCAGGAAGTGCAGGACCGGATTGGCATAGGCGCGGGCGCTCTCAAGCCCCCCGACGGTGCGGGAGACAGAGGCGAGGGAGATGGCGGCAATCGCCACCCATATCCACGCGTTCTTATTTCGAGAGCCGGTCATAGTCCACCTCTATTTTCCCACAATTTGGGGAATCGCATACAGCCAGGTCGATACACGCTAAGCCGCCTATCGTTTCGCGGGCGAAGGCCGCGAGCGGGATGGCGGGGAGGGCGCGGGCGAGACGGAATCCGAGTGGAGGGGACGGTTTGGAGCTGGAAGGTCGAGAAGCAGGCGGTCGACGGTTTCGCCACGCCGGATCTTTCGCAATTGCCGGTGAAGGCGCTTTTCCGGGGTTTCGGGGTCGCCGTCCTCGTCTTCGACACACTCCTCACGCTGAATGGCGCCGGTGACATGGGCCAGGCTGGGGCGGATGAAGTTGAGGCCGAAGAGAAAGACGACGCTGAAGGCGGCAGAGGAAGGACAGAAACCGGAGAGGGACTTTCCGCGCCTGCGATTGCGCTTCCAGAGGGCTCGTTTGAGGGCGTAGTAAGCCAGGAGCGCGAGAATCGCGGCGAAGGGCAAGACGGGGAGATACGACAGGGCATTGAGAAGAGACACACACGCCTCCCATGGATGGGCTGATGGGAAAGACAGAAGTCCCTCGATGCGGCAGAGGGATGCGTCGGGCGGGAATCAGGCGTGTGCAGGAGGCGGGCGCTGGAAGGTGGGCGGAAGGACGGGCGCAGCGGGTACGAAGGCGATCGAAAGCAGAAACCGCGGGGAGAGCAGGCTCAGCGGAGAGATGAGGCCGACAAACAGAATCGGCAATACAGCGAGCCATGCGCTGTTGTCCCCGGCATGCGCGTGAGGAACCAGAAGCGCGAGCAGGGCAACAACAATTGCAATTGTTGCAACCAGGAGAAGCGCTCGACGATGGCGAATCTGATTCATCGCGTTTGCGCGGCAAGTATAGCGCGGCGGGGCAGGCTCAGGCTGGATGGCCGGCGAGGACGAGCCGCTCGGAGACGGCTTCGACGATCTGCTCGTGAACCTCGTCGATGCCGAGGTTGCCCTCGATCAGAACAACGCGGTCGGGCTCGCGTGCGGCAATCTCGCGGTACTTCTGCCAGACGCGGCGAAAGAAAGCATCCTGCTCCTGCTCGAAGCGGCCCTCGTTCTGTGCGCCCTGCGCGGTCTGGCGGTCGTTGCGGCGGCGCGCGCGTTCGAGACTGCCCTCAAGGGACGGCAGCAGCAGTAAGGTGAGGTCCGGTTGGAGGTTGCCGCAGAGCAGACGGTGCAAGTCGAGCACGGGCTCGGAGCCAAGCTCGCGGCCCCCGCCCTGGTAGGCCTCTGTGGAGTCAGTGAAGCGGTCGCAAAGGACGATGCGGCCTGAGGCGAGCGCCGGCTCGATGACTTCGGCGATTGCCTGAGCGCGGTCGGCGAACATCAGCGCCATCTCCGTCATGGGTGAAACCGGCGAAGAAGCGGAGTCGAGCAGCAGGGCGCGGATGCGGTCGCCGGTGGGCGTTCCGCCGGGCTGGCGGGTCACAACCGGATCGAGATGGCGTTTTTGCATCCATCCGGCGAGCCGCTTGATCTGGGTTGTCTTGCCCGAGCCGTCAAGACCCTCGAGCGTGATGAATAAGCCGCGCGGCATGGCGAGAGTCTACCACTGCTGCCGGGCCGCCACGGAAAAGGCTATCTGCAGGGTTTGGATGCATTTGCTGTTGCGATTCATGGTTCACAAAAACCCAAAGTAACGCCGCAGGGTGTGCAACTTCTTATGGAGAAGAGGGTCATTGGAGTAGTCTGGCCGCACGATTCCAGAAGGCGGCACAGATGAGGCTCTGGAAGTAGAGGCCCGTGTGAGCCGGTTGATGCTCACGACAGAGAATCGCCGGCCGGAAGCAAGGCCGGGTAATGGACTGGAGGAACTTCGATGAAACTTTTTCGCTCTGCGCGCTGGCTTTTGATGGCGCTGCTGCTCTCGCTCGTTCCTGCATCTTCGCATGCGGGTGTGTTTATCAGTGTGGGATTTGCTCCGCCGGTGCTGCCGGTTTATGAGCAGCCGCCGTGCCCGCAGCCGGGCTGGATGTGGACGCCGGGCTACTGGGCCTATGGTCAGGACGGCTACTACTGGGTTCCGGGCACGTGGGTGCCTGCTCCGTATGAAGGCGCGCTGTGGACGCCGGGCTACTGGGGCTTCAGCAGCAACCTGTATGTGTGGCATCCGGGCTACTGGGGCCGGCACGTGGGCTACTACGGTGGCGTGAACTACGGCTTCGGCTACATGGGCGTGGGTTTCGTCGGCGGCATGTGGCATGGTCGTGACTTTGCCTACAACACCGCGGTGATGCACGTGAACACGCGCGTCATTCACAACACCTATGTGGACCGCACGATCATCGAGCGGAACACGATCGTCAACAATCGCCGCGTGGCCTATAGCGGCGGACCGGGCGGAATCGAGCACCGGCCCATGCCGGAGGAACGCTTCGCCGAGCACGATACAGCACATGGGGCGGACGGCATTCCAGACGCAGCATGTGAATGCGGCGATGAACGACCACAACTCCTATTTCAGGAACAATAACGGTCGTCCGCCGAACCCCGCATTCGACCGTCGCCCGGAGAGTCATCCGGAGCCGGATGCACGGCAGCACTACAACCAGCCGTCGAATGAATACCGCCCGCAGCAACCGCAGCATCGCAGCACGAGACCAGTCGCAGCCGATGAATACCGCCGCAGCAACCGCAGCAGCAGCACACCAGCCGCGATGAATACCGCCCGCAGCAACCGCAGCGCAGCGAGAATCGCTGCAGCCGACGCATCAGCCGCGGAACAACCAGGGCGGGGGCACCCGAATAACATGCCGCGTCCCTCGGCGCCGCAGCAGCGGCCACAGGGGCAGCCGCATCCGCAGGGAGAGAAGCCGCATGCGGAGAACACGGCAAGCAGCCGCTAGACAAAGTCGACCGCAGAAACGACAAGGCCCACGGGAGCCGTGGGCTTTGCCGCGTCAGGAGGCGGCAAATTACGTCAGGGGCTGCGGGCTCGAGGCCGGCGATCTCGATTTCGAGGCCGCCGAAGTCCGGATGGTCATTCTCGCGGATGCGGTAGGCGACATCGACGCAACTGCCCTGGGCGAGGCCGAGTTGCTGCGCGCGGAAGGCCATATCCCAGCCGACTGCGCGGATGCGCGCCGTGCGGTTCCATAGGAAGAGGACTGGGTGAGCTCGAGGCGGATGTGGCGTTCTTTCATGATGCGCGGCGCGGAGAGCAGGCGCGCCTTGCGCGCGACAAAGATGGGCTCGGGATTGCCGTGGCCGAGCGGCTCGAGCTTGCGCAGCCATCCGGCGAGAACGGTGGTGATGCTGGTCGAGCGGCAGCTCGGCGTGAATGCGCAGCAGGCGCTCCGGCTCGCGCCCGGCGAGCCGTTCGGCGGCGTAGCAGGCGCAGGCGCTGCTTGAGCTCGGGCAGCTTTTCAGCGGGCAGGGCAAAGCCGACGGCGAAGGCGTGGCCGCCGAAGCGCGTGAAGAGATCGGCGCAGGTCTCGATGGCTTCGAGCAGAGGGAAGCCGTCGATCGAGCGGCCGGAGCCGTGGGCGACGCCGTCTTCAACGCTGACGACGAGGCGGGCTTGGCGGTGCGTTCGACGACGCGCGAGGCGAGGATGCCGATGACGCCGCGATGCCAGCCATCGCCGTCGACCACGAGCAGGCGCTCGGCGGCGAGAGCTTCGTCGTCGGCGAGGCGCGCTTCTCGATGGCCGCGAGCACGCTGGGCCTCGGTGTCGCGGCGTTCGCGATTGAGGCGTTCGAGCTTTGCGGCGAGCTCGCTGCGCGCGCTGCTGGTCGCGCGTGGTGAAGAGCTCGATGACGTCGGAGGCAACGTCCATGCGGCCGGCGGCGTTGATGCGCGGCGCGAGGCGGAAGGCGACGTCGAAGCCGGTGAGCTGCTTCGATGGCGGGATCGAGCTGCAGCGGCGGCGAAGAGCGCGCGCAGGCCCAGCGCCGACGGGGCGGCGCAGTTCGCGCAGGCCGAGCGCGGCGATGGTGCGATTCTCTCCGCGCAAGGGAACGGCGTCGGCGATGGTGGCGATGGCCGCCATCTTGAGAAAGCTGGGCAGAATCTTTTCGCGGGCGCGGGCGGCGTCGCGCCGCTCGAGCAGAGCCTGCGCGAGCTTGAATGCGATGGCGGCGCCGCAGAGCGATTTCTCAGGATAGGCGCAGCCGGGCTGATTGGGATTGAGAATGGCGAGCGCATCGGGCAGCGCATCGTCGCGCGTCGGGCAGGTGATGGTCGGTGATGATGAGGTCGAGGCCGAGGCGGCGCGCGGTTTCGGCTTCGGCAAAGGCGCGCATGCCGGTGTCGACGGTGATGACGAGGCGGACGCCCTCGGCGTGAGCTGCTTCAAGCACGCTGGATTGCAGGCCGTAGCCTTCGCGGATGCGATGCGGAACGTGAAAGCGGACGACGCCGCCGAGCATCTCGATGGCGGTCTTGAGCAGGACGACGGCGGTGGTGCCGTCGACGTCGTAGTCGCCGTAGAGCAGCACCGGCTCGCGTTGCGCGATGGCGCGCTTCGAGGCGTTCGACGGCCGCGGCCATGCCGAGCATGAGAAAGGGATCGTGCAGATGCGCAAGCTCGGGATTGAGGAAGGCGAAGGCCTCGTCGGGCTGCGTGATGCCGCGGGCGACGAGCAGCTCGGCGAGCGACGTGCGGCAGGCGGGCGGCGCGTGGCGAGCGCTGTCGGCGGCTTCGGGATGAGGTTCGGCGACGATCCAGCGCTGGGGAATGGAGCGCTGGGGATGCGAGCGTGGGGAAGAGAGGATCGGGAGTGCTGTGCGACGGGACCGGCGGCCACCCTGCTTACTCGTCCTCGTCGTCGTGCTCGTGGTCGTCGATCACGATGTCGTGGAAGCTCTCGATGTCTTCAAGCAGCGACTGGAAGCGCTCGTACCACTCGGTGGTGGTTTCGTGCAGAAAGGCCATGCCCTGGTAGACGAAGCCGAGCTGGATGTAGCCGACCATGCCGGCGTATTTGCGCAGCCACTTGGCTTCGACAAGCTCGGTGGCCTCTTCGTCGGGGAAGTTCATCTCGCCGGCCTCCTCGATGAGCGCGTCGAGCTCTTCGCGCTCGAGGGTCATTTCGCTGAAGGTGACGAAGGGCGCGCCGACGTGCTTGGCCATCTCGACGAAGTCTTTCCATGCGTCGGGATTGCCCTGGCCCTCCCAGAGAACGGAGGGAATGTCTTCAGTGACGTAGCCGGGAAGGCGGCGCAGCCCGTGGCCTTCGATGAAGGCCACCATGTCGTCTTTCAGCGAATGCAGGTTGTCCGTGCTCATAGTCAAGCAATCATTCTCGCAGATGGGGCCGGGGCGGCGCGGCGAAATGTGGAAAGCTGCGGCCGGCGGCAGGAATGAGTGCCGGCTGAACCGGTTAATCTAGAGATATTCGCCGAAGGAGTGACGCATTGCCCCCATTTGAACACCATGTTTTTGTCTGCCACAACGTTCGCCCTGAGGGTGCGCCGACGGCCGTCGTGCACAGCCGACGGCAAGAGCGAGCTGCACACGCAGCTGCAGCAGCTATCAAGGGCCGCCGGGCTGGGCGATCGCGTGCGCATCAACAAATCCGGCTGCCTGGACCAGTGCGAACACGGGCCCACGGTCGTGGTTTATCCCGAAGCGGTGTGGTATGGCCATGTGCAGCCGGCAGATGCCGCGGAGATTGTGGAGGAGCACCTGGTGGGCGGCAGGCCGGTGGAGCGGCTGCGGCTGGCCGATGGGTGCATCAATACGAAGAGCTGCCCGCATCGGAGCTGAGAACAAGCCGCAGATTGGGCTGAGGGCCGATGCTGAGCTGTGTGTACACCCGGCAGTTCGATAGGGTTATTCTCATCTTTTAGCCCATGATTTTTTCCCGCGAATACATTGGGTATCTTGCCCGCCGCACGGTCAAGCACCTCATCGACGCCAAGCTGATCACGACCAGCGACTTGAAAGCAACCGAGTCGCGCGTGACCGCCGGCATGATCGAGGAGCTGTCGCTCGAGGACCGCATCAACGAAGAGGTGCGCGTGATTCTCGACGCCTACTCCGACGAAATGCGCAAGACCGGCGCGCAGTATGCCGAGATGTTCAAGAAGGTGAAGACCGAGCTGGCGCGCAAGTACAAGGCGGTGCTATGAGGATCAGCCGCGACAAGCTGAACAAGCTGGCCCACACCGTCGCCGACACGCTGGCCGAGATCGACGAGGTGGGGTTCCTCGAAGACCGCAACACGATCCGCCAGGAAGCGCGCAAGGCGCTGGAGACGCTGCTGACGCAGGAGGCCGCAGATCGACGCCGCGGCGCGGCAGAAGATCGCCTCGCAGCGCAAGATCATCCTCGAAGGCTCGCAGGAGTGGGAGATCCTCTACCGCAAGTACTACAACGACGAAGTGCGCAAGCTGGGCATCTAGGGCCTGTATTTGGCGGGCTTCATGCTTTGGCAGGGCGCTGCTTTTTTGTTAGAGTGAAGGAGTGGCTGCAATGGCCATCCCCTTTTATGTGGCGCTATCGTCTAGGGGTTAGGACGTGAGATTCTCAATCTTAAAACCCGGGTTCGATTCCCGGTAGCGCTACCAGCTCACCATATTCGGGCCGAGATTCATTCGCTCCGGTTTCAAAAAGCAAAGCATTGCATCGGATCCGCTGGAAGCGCCGGTGCGCTCACTCGGGGACGACCTCCTTCATCTCTTCGGTGTCGAATGGGTCGTGCTTCACGGGCGCCGGCGGGTCCCGCCGAGTGCCCGGGAAAATCTCGAATGCCGGCGTGAAGTCGGTCATCATCCCAGCGAGAGTCTTGAGGATGCCGGGGTCGCCCCGGAACGTCGCCGTGCCCTGGCTTAGCTGGGCCTCCAGGCTCTTGCTGCCCATCAGAGTATCGTCAAGGTCCGCTCTGTTGATCGTCAATGTCAGGTCGGCGTTTGCGGCCTGGTACCCCTTAATGTTCGTAAGCGTCGCGTTATCGAGCTCGATGAGGAACTCCTCGCCGGTATCTGGCGTCCTCAGGTTGATGGTGAATCGATGGCCTTCAGCTTTCGCACTGTCCAGCCGGACACCGAGAAAGTTGAGGAACATTTCTGTTGACATCGCGCGCATCACGTCCGCGCTCGAGGTCTTGGGAATAGCGCCGGAGGGAATGCCTGAACGTAGCTCCAGCGCACCTGCCAGGAAGCTGTTGCGCAACCCAGGATTTTCCTGCTGGTAGCCAATCTGCTCAAGGGCGTCGGCCATCAGGTCGCGGGCGTCCTGGTTGGCCGGCTCGGCGAGTACAAGCTTGTTGAGGATCTCGGATACCATCATGTAGTCGCCCGCCTCGTAGAGCTTCCTCGCCTCCGGCAGGATGGCTGCCGCACCGCCCATCAACCGCACATACACTGGCGCTGAGACTTCAGGCGATGGCGGGATGAGCGTGGCAGGATTACAGTCCCAGTAGCCCAAATAGCGCTGAACTACGCCGCGGCTGTTGTGCTCAGGGGAGCCATGATAGCCGCGCACATGCCAGTGCTTCCGCAGGCTCGCGGGCACCTTGTACACATTATGGATCTGGTTGATCGTGACGCCATTGTTGGCGTGGTGCAGCACCTGGTTGTTCATGTTGGCATAAATGTCGCGCTGCGCCCGCAGCACTTCCTGGATGCGCGCATTGCCCCAGCGCGGCCAGTGGTGCGCCGCGAACATCACCTCGGCCTGCTCTCCGAAGCGGTATAGCGCCTCTGCAATGTATTTCGACCATATGAGCGCATCGCGGACCGGCGCACCCCGAAGAGTGTATATATTGTGCAGGCAATGGGTGACGTTCTCCGCCATCCACAGTGCTTTCATCCCCGGGATGTAGGTGTTCATCTCGGAGGGTGCTTCGGTGTTGGGCGTGTTCTGAAACACCATCCGAACACCGTCCACGTCAAATTCCTCGTAATCCTCTTTCACGATCCGTGTCGGAGGGATGAGCGTAACGGTCCCGCGCGAGGTCATCTGACCCAAGCCTTGCGTTACGAAGCCATACGGGCTGACTGGCAGCAGGACGCCGTACTGAAAGAAAGCTCGCCGGTTCATCGCGTTTCCGGCATAGACGTTCTCAGACACCGTGTTGTCCATAAACCCTACCGGTGCGATGATCTCGACTTTACCAGCGCGGACATCCTCCTCCGACACCACTCCCCTGATGCCGCCCCAGTGATCGACGTGGGTGTGCGAGTAGATGACAGCGGAGATCGGGAGATCGCCGCCGACGTGCGCGCGGAAAAGCCTTAGGGCGGCTCGAGCGGTCTCGACCGACAACAGCACGTCAAACACGATCCAGCCGGTCTTGCCGCGCACGAAGGTCATCTGGGAGAGGTCGAAGCCACGAATCTGATAGATACCGTCTATGACTTGATATAGCCCGTAATCCTGATTGAGCTTGGCCTGCCGCAGCAGCGAAGGGTGGACCGAGTCGTGAGCCTCGACCTCGTCAATGAAGGCAAATTGCTTCATGTCCCAGGCAACGTGCCCGTTATCCGCCTTGATCTGCATGTCCTCCATTTTCGCGATCAGTCCGCGGTCGCACTCGTCGAAGTCGCGCGTGTCCTGGAACGGCAGTTCGTCACGTGCGGCGCTGAGGGTGGCGCGAGTATGTTCGGTGGGCTGCTTGCCCTTGGGATGGAAATGCGGGCGCGACTGGATCGTGAGTGTAGGGGATGTCATGTGTTTCGCCCTTTCTTGAAAGGGTGATAGTCCTCCGCCATGCGATGCGTCACGAGGCGGGGGGCTTTGATCGAAATCAAGGGCAGGGAAGGGTTCAGGCCGCAGTTAGGGCCTCAGCCCCCGCAGGATCGAGCAGATGCCTCTGCGAATGATCTCGCGACATCGCGCTCAGGCCCGGTGAAGGTCCAGCTGATCATCTGGTAAAGTCCAGCTGACCAATCTGGATATGAAAATTACTCCGCGAGGTCCTGACTGTCAAATTGCTTCCTGATTGCGCACTCATGAGTGCGGTCAAGGAGGGACATGGAAAATCAGGAATTGCGATTATTCGATTCCCGGTAGCGCTACCGGCTATCTGACGCTAAAGCCCGCGATTTCAGCGGGCTTTTTGGATGCCTGAAGAACGTCATGCGCGTCGCCGGTAAATATCCGGCAAGGCAATCTTCTTGCCCACTATGGCTATGGCGCCATGTACGTTCAGTGCACAGGTTCCTTCGCGTGCCGGATCTCGGCCCCGGTCTCTAATCCTGCAAGATCTTCGCAGTGGGCCGACGGAGGATGCGATTCCGGTTTGGGAGGAGTTCTGGTGTCTCCGTTTGGCGCGAGACGCGTGTTGACATTGCTGCTTGAAAGCACGTACATGATCAGCTCAGCGCGACTCGAAATGCCGAGTTTGTCGAAGATGTTGAAGAGGTAATTCTTCACGGTGTGGGCGCTGAGACCAAGCTGTTGAGCAACCTCACGATTGCCGAAGCCATCTGCCACCAGTCGTACGACGTCCTTTTCGCGCGGCGTCAGCAGTTCCTCGCCCTTGGCGTTCAGGATGTTCACGGGAGCCGTTTCTACAAAGGCATCGAGCACAAAACAGAGTTGTTCGCTGTTCGCCCAAACCTGTCCTGCGGCCACGCACGCGATGCAGCGACTGAGGCGCACCGGATCGTACTCTGAGCGCTCAAATATTCCTCTCGCGCCAGCCTGAAACAGTTGTGACACCAGCTCCAGATCTGTGGCGTCCATCAGTACGATGGATCGCGTGCCCAAGTGGCGAGCGCGCACTGCCCTGAGCAACTCCAGGCCTCCAGCTATAGAATCCTGCGACCGTATGCTGAGAAGCAGGATGGAGGTCGGTTGATCGAACAGACGATCACAGACGCTCATCAACGTCGGCGCGTGTTCAATGGCGCCGAAGCGCTGCTGCCGGCGGAGATCCGCAGCAATCAACTGAGCGGTCATAGCGTCGGCGTCGGCAACCAGTACACTGATCAACAGCTCGGCGGGGACCCGGGAATTCATTGACCATGTCCTCTTTACCAGCGGCAGTCCGAACCGCGCCCTTGTCCCATCGATTTCATCGATGCAGCAGTGTTGCAGCGCAGCCAGAGTTCGTTCCGAACTCCGCCTTCTGCCCGTTCGAGGATCAGTTAGAAAGTCCCGAACCGGTTTGAGCAGAGGTTCAAGAACAGTAATTCAATTCGTTCGAGCAAAAGGAAATGCTGCTCGGGGGATCTCCGAAGAGTACCGCGGCGGCCAGATCGGTGCAACGCTTTTCTGTCGCTGAATCGAAGGTCACCGGCAGCTGGTAACGGGTTTGACGATTACTACCGCGTCATCCCGGGGGCTGTGGGAATCTCCTTGAGGGCAGGCTGCCAGGGACAGGAGGGCTTTCCCCATGCTCTCTTCGGGCGCTCCGCCCCGCGCCGCCTTGCGCAGACTAGCCGCGTCGCGATCGGCGACCGGTCTCCGAAATCTCGTTCAACAAAGCCACGCAGGAAGCTCTCTCTTCAGGATCGATAGCGCTGACTCTCTGGGGCGAACCAGGGACAAATGACTCTGCCATCCATGCGAATGGCTCAGAGACGTACGCCGGTTTGTTCGAGAGAAACGCCGCCGATTACCAGCCAAGTATCTCTCATGACTCTTCGTCCTCTTGTGGCTTTCTCTGGCAGGTCCTAGATTTCTCTTCATTCGAGCGGAAGGATTCGTCCCAGCACCATGACGATAGGCCGATGCAAGAGCGTCGAAAGTCGAGACGGTATCAGTTAAGCGAGATCGTAGTGTTCTCCTGCGAGCGCCCGAATGGAGAAGTCGTTCGGATGACGGGAGTCACGCAAGACCTCAGCGCAAGGGGGATCGCGTTCTTTTCTACCTCCGAGGTCGAAGTTGGAGCACGCATCAAACTGGATCTATTCATTCACTTCTTGAGTCGTGAGCACAGAGAGATTCAATTGCATGCTGAAGGGTTTGTGTTGCGAGCCGAACGACTGGGTCACATCGGAAACCGGATCACAGCTGCAGTCGCCTTTCAGGAAGAGCCCGAGGGTATGTTCGTAGCGTCAAGCGCGCAATAGCGTGGCTGGGATTCCTCGGGAATGACGACGGATTTGGCTCCGTCAAAATGAGCCATCTGGGAGTCACAGGGCGAAGCTTTGCCGTAGCAGCAGGCAAAGGTCACTTCGAATCGACGATGGTGGGCGGCTGGGCTCGCGCGAGGACACAGCACGCCTCTGAAAACGCAGCAAGTGGGTCGCCGCGGGCGGAGCGGGATCAAAGCAAGGAGAGTCGATGAATCGGAGGAAATTGTTCAGTGCGATAACCGCTGCCGCTCTCGCTGCAGTTGGAGGCACGCTTTACGGGCAAGCTTCGGAAAGCGCCTCGCTCTCCAACGGGCAAGGGGCAACTGCGGCCATTGAGACGGGGCCGCCAGAATCACGCCCCGCTTTAGCGCAACGCTACCCGCGGTATGTCATCCAGCGTCAGGATGTCCTGCTCTTGTCTTTCCCGATCACTCCTGAGCTGAACCAAACAGTGACCGTGCAGCCGGATGGCTTCGTCAACCTGCAGACTGCCGGGAGTCTTCACGTGCAGGGCCTGACCGTTCCGCAATTAGTCGACGCCGTGAAGGAGGCATACAAAGGCATCCTTCACGACCCGATTGTCGATGTTGATTTAAAGGATTTCCAAAAGCCATTCTTTACCGTTTCAGGACAGGTAGGGAAACCCGGGCAGTATGAACTGCGACAGGACATTACGGTCGCGGAAGCGATTGCGGTCGCGGGAGGAATGGCCCCGACCGCTAAAACCCAGATTTTTTTATTTCACCGCGCCTCCAACGACTGGTTTGAGGTGGAAAAGATCGACCTCAAAGACATTCTCAAAGGCAAGAAACTGAACGAAGATGCGACGGTGAAACCCGGAGATATGATTTACGTCCCAGAGTCGTTCATCACGAAATTCAAGAAGTATGTCCCGTACTCCATCAACGCGGGGACTTACTTAACGCCAAACCCGTTCTAAAGACAATCATCAAGCGGTCTCAGCAACGCGTTGGCAGAAAGCGAGCGGCGGATGAGAGAGCTCAATCCAAGCCCTCAATTATTGCAAAAGTCATTGCCAAATCTCTCTTTGCGCGACCTAGCGGCGCCACTCTTCCGGAGGAAGTGGGTACTCATCACCACTTTTTTGGGCGTGTTCGTTGCGGCGGGTCTGGCCGGATTGGTCACGCCGCCTCAGTACACGTCGCGCATGTCGGTCCTCGTTAATCGTGAGCGGATCGATCCGGTTGTGACCACTGGGGCGACTACGCAGTTGGTCACCGACGGCAATGCGGTTTCTGAAGAGGAGATCAACTCTGAAGCCGCGCTCTTGAAGAGCCGTGATGTGCTGGAAAGAGTGGTTCTGGCCAACGATCTCCAGAAACGGCACGAGGGTTCCCTGCTGGGCCGGCTTCACTCCGGGCAAAGTGAGGCAGATCGCGTCGAAAGCGCGGTCACGGCTCTTGCGAAGAACCTAAAAGTGGATGTTGGCGTGAAAACAGATCTCATCAATGTGACCTATAGCTCCTCGGATCCGCGCCTTTCCTATGCAGTTCTGAAGACGCTTGGCACCCTCTATCTGGAAAAGCACGTTGCGGTCCATCGGCCACAAGGATCGTACGAGTTTTTTGCAGAAGAAACCGAGAAATACCAGCAGGCTCTCGATCAGTCTGAGAATCGCCTCAGGAGTTTTGAAAAGCAGGAGGGCGCGGCGGCGCCTGATCTGGAGCGCGCCGATATGGCGGTGCAGGTCACCAATGCCGTGGGCCAAATGCATACGACTGTGGAAACGATTGCTGCCGATGAGCAGCGACTCCGTAGCGACCGGCAGCAGATGGAGGTTACCCCGCAACGCTCGGCGACCAAACAGGATGTCAAAGCCGCCGACATGTTGCTGCAGCAACTAGGTAGCGCCCTGCTGACAGCCCAGACCAAGCGGACTCAATTGCTGGCAAAATACGATTCGACCTATCCATTAGTGCGGGAGGCTGATCAGGAAGTAGCGGACGCCAAGGCAGCCATCGCCCAGGCCGAGAAGAACCCATACGTCAACGAGGAAACCGATCGCGACCCCGCCTTTGAATGGCTGCGGGAAGATGCGGTCAAGACACAGGCGGACCTCGCGGCGCAAAGGTCGAATCTGGTAGCTATCAAGGCCGGCATTGAGGGCATGCACGCTCAACTGGCCGACCTGGATCAAAAAGCCGTTACTCAGCAGGACCTGCTGCGGGACGTGAAGGCCAACGAAGACAATTATCTGCTCTATCTCGCGAAGCGCGAGCAAGCGAGAACGTCGGATGCGCTCGACAAGACCAGAATCGCGAATGTCGCCATCGCGGTTCCGCCGGCGATCCCGGCGTTGCCAAAGCGCGGTTTCCTCTTCTTCCTGCTGAGTGGATTCGCTTTGGCAACTCTGCTGGCAATATCGGCAGCGTATTTCGCTGATTATTTCGATTCCTCGTTCCACACTCCCGCTGAGGTTATGGAGACGCTGGGGATCCCCGTGGTAGTTGCGGTGCCTAAGAGGGTTGCCTAGAGGCGAGCCATGGTTTTGGATTATTACAACTTGCGAGAACAACCGTTTGGGGGAACACCTGGCTCCCGATTTCAGGGCGCACAGGGGGAATCCCTGGCTGCGCTCGAGAAGAAGGACGCGCAATGAGCAGAAACTTCGATTTGATGCAGGAAATGGAAGAACGCCGGCCCCTTGAGCGGACCCGAAGCGTCCCGATGGATCTTCCCACTGCGAACCAGCAGCAGAGCGAAACCCAGTACAACTTCCCGACCAGCGCTGCGGCTTTGGAGCTTGTGCAGAGGGTCTTCCTCTCACAAGCAGATGGGCGCCCGCGCCTCGTTGTATTCGCCGGGATCGAACACGGAAATGGCTGCAGCGAAACCGCCGCATCCGTCGCTGCTTGTCTCGCAGAAAATGCCCATGGTCGCGTCTGTCTGGTTGAAGCGAATTTTCGATCGCCCGGTCTTCCAGCTCTATTCGGGACGACCAACCACTATGGCCTGACTGAAGCTTTGCGTGAAGACGTTCCTATCCGGTCGATTGCGAAAGCCGTAAACAATGATCGACTCTGGCTTCTCTCCTCCGGTTCTCTCGCCGCGGACTCGCCGAGTCTTCTGAATTCGGAGCGGCTGAAGAGCCGATTTGCAGAACTGCGCGCAGAATTTGATTTTGTAATCGTGGATGCCCCTCCGATGACTCCCTGCTCCGATGCGATCGCCCTCGGAAAATTGGCGGATGGGGTTGTTCTGGTCCTTGAGGCGGAATTAACTCGCCGGGAAGCGGCTGTCGCCGCGGCCGAGAATCTTCGGTCTGCTCAGATTGAGATTCTTGGCTCAGTCCTTAACAAGCGAACCTTTCCGATCCCCGAGAAGCTTTACCGTCGCCTGTAAGGGATGGGCTGTGCTGCAGCACCACATCGACAATAGGTCGTTTTGACGCAGACGCAATCTCTGAGGAGATACCGTGGCCACGGATAAGACCCGCCTACCGATTATCGGACTTCTGAAGGCACTTGATCTAGGGTTAGTCCTCCTCGCCTTTGGGCTAACGACGCTCCTTCTCGTTCATGCGCAAGAAAGAGTGTCGCTCTTCCAGTTCCTCGCGATGCGCACCAGGATATCCAACTTCGGAATCTTCGGCCTGGCGCTGCTCCTCTCCTATCTCATTTTTGTTGTCTGCGGGATTTATAGATCCCACAGACTGTCGAGCAGATGGGTCGAGGTTCGCGACATGCTGAAGGCCACGACTTTTCTTGCAGTGGGTTTTGCTGGCATAGGGGCAGTCTTTTCCGTCAGGATGATTACTGTCCCGTTTCTGGGACTCTTCTGGGTAATCGCGGTTATCGTCCTCTGTGGTTCGCGGATTATTCTTCGCATTGGTGTCGCGCGGGTTCGTTCTCACGGCAGAAATCTGCGATTCGTTTTGATCCTCGGCACGAACTCGCGCGCTGTCGAGTTCGCGCACAAAATCGCCGAAAGATCCGACCTCGGCTACCGGCTTGTTGGATTTGTTGACGACGACTGGCCGGGATTGGAAACGTTCGCTGTGAGTGGTTTTCCTTTGGTGACCGACTATGACGGATTACCAGAATTTTTGCGCAGGAACGTCGTCGACGAGGTTGCGATTTTTCTCCCGTTCGGTTCGCTCTACAAGTACGCCGGGGAGGTCGCTGGCCTTTGCGCACAGCAGGGCATTATCATGCGCATTAATTCGGACATTTTCGGTCTGCAGGGATCTCGATATCAAGGAGAAGAGGTCGACGGCCGTCATTACATAATGACGTGCACGAGCGTGGCGGAGGGCTGGCCTCTCATAGTGAAGCGCGTCTTCGATGTGGTGGTCGCGTCTCTATCGATTATCCTGCTGTCTCCGGTGTTGATCGGAGCAGCGCTCGCTATAAGATTCACTTCCGCCGGATCGATACTGTTTTTGCAGGAGCGAGTCGGCCTAAATAAGCGGAAGTTTCTTGTTTACAAATTCCGAACCATGGTCCCGAACGCCGAAAAGCTGATGGCGACGCTCGAGAACCGGAACGAGATGCGAGGGCCAGTATTCAAGATCAAGGATGACCCGCGGATTACGCCAATCGGTCGACTCCTGCGTCGAAGCAGCATTGACGAGTTGCCCCAATTGTTCAATGTCCTCAAGGGCGATATGAGCCTCGTTGGACCGCGTCCTCTTCCGGTGCGGGATTACGATGGCTTCAATCAGGATTGGCAGCGCCGCCGCTTTAGCGTTAAACCGGGAATTACATGCTTATGGCAAATCAAGGGCCGCAACCACATATCGTTCGATGAGTGGATGCTCCTGGACATGCAGTACATGGACCAGTGGTCACTATGGCTCGATTGCAAAATTTTAGTGAAGACAGTTCCGGCGGTATTGAAAGGCGCAGGCGCAACCTAGATCGCTCAAGGGGCCCTGCCTAGACAGCTTTCAAACAGGCCGCCGCCATGTAGACCTCGTTCTATAGGCGGGCAGCGAGGATAACTTGCAACAAATGGAGATCGCGATTTTAAAAACTGCGGATCCGCGGTACGGGGGTTCCCGATACGAGAGCATGGCGGCCAGCGCCCTCTCCGTCGATCATAACGTGACTTACTACAATGCAATGCCGTGGGTAGCGCGCGGCCACAGACCGCAGTCGTTGCTACGCATCTGGAATACGGAAAGACGCGCTCGCGCGGACGTGTGGATTCGAAATGAAATTGCCCTCTGTGGCATGACGAAAGACCGAGACGCGCAACAGATCGGAATCATTCACCACCTGCATAGGCCGGCCGCCAACCTAGACATCTGGAACCGTTCATTAGAACGCCGTATTCTGGCGAATGCCGGCCGGTGCAACCAAGTTGTGGTTGTCTCACAATACTGGCAGGACCGTCTTGCAGAACTCGGCTTACGTAACACCATCCTCATTCATAACGCCTTTGACGTAAAGCGGTTCGCGCGAGATGAGGAGCGGATCCGCGCTTTTAAATCAACTAATGACCTTTCAAGCAAGCCACTCGTCTACATTGGTAATTGTCAACGCCTCAAAGGGGCCGAACAAGTCTGGACCGCTCTTAAGGACAAGGGATATGAACTGGTGGCGAGCGGCGTCAGCGACATGAACCTACCCATCCGTAGCTTTACGCTGAGCTACGACGACTACATTCTTTTATTGTCAGCATGTGAAGCTGTGGTGACCATGTCTCAGTTTGCGGAGGGTTGGAATCGGACTGCCCATGAGGCGCTGCTCTGTAGAACGCCTGTTATCGGTTCCGGCGCCGGGGGCATGGGGGAGCTTTTGAGGAACGCCGGCCAACTTGTGTGCGAATGTGCTGCGGACCTCCCTGATCTCGTTGCTGACGCCATTAGCCGTCGCAAGGAACTTGGCAGGAATGGCTACGAGTTCGCCAGCAAGTTTACGACTGACCGATTCGGTAAGCAGTGGCGCAGACTCATCGCGGAGTTATAGCATGCAAATGGCGTATTCGACTTTCAGGCGCGACATCATCAAGCGATCTCGCACGGGCCCGTATATAGCAATATTGGATCAAGCAATCGCGAGCGCGAGTAACTTTGTACCGGTTATCTTTATTGCCAGATGCGGCACGGCTACTGAACTGGGGATATATTCGCTCATTTTTATTGTGTCCGTATTCGTTGCTGGCATTGAGCACGCCGTGGTCACTGCTCCGTACACCTTTTACTATGATGAAACGACAGACGGACTTCCCAGCTATCGCGGGAGCGTTTTGGTCCATCATATAGTCGTTGTCGTTGTGAGTAGTTGTGTTGCCGCCGGTATATGTCATTTTGGCAGCCGGCAGCAGCTGACACACATCGCCCTCATTGCCGGCATTACGCTTGGGGCTATCCTAAACCGGGAGTTTACCCGACGGGCGTGCTTTGCGAGTGGCCGTTTCAGCGTTGTGTTGTCTTCTGGACGCGTGCGCCGCCGTTCTTCAGCTCAGCCTTTTTTCGCTCTTAGCTGTCAAGCACGCTGTGAACCTGAATTTGACCTTGTATGCGATCAGTGTCGCGACCGCACCTTATGTGATTTTTGGACTAACGCGCGTCGCAAAGCTACGTTACGAACGCGCTTCAGTGCTGACAGTGGGAAGGCGGCACTGGTCCTTTGGCAAATGGCTAATCGTTAGTACAAGTATGGCTGCGATTCCGCAACAGATATTTCCCTGGTGTCTTGCACTTTTTTATGGACCAGCCGCCGCAGGAATGCTCGCGGCATGTAATGGCATTCTTCAGAGTATCAATCCGTGCATTATTGGCTTCACTAACTATTTCGGCCCAAAGGCGGCGAAGGTGCATCGCGTTCGGGGCGAGGCCGGACTGCGTGAGACTCTTCGGACGTCTACCGTTGGCTTCGGGCTTCTTCTTTTGGGGTTTTGCTGCTTGATTGTCGCGAGTGGATCTCATCTGCTTCGACTTGTGTATGGCGCTAAGTTTTCCGGTATACAAAATACGCACACACTTTGGATTATGGCTGTGAGTATTCTTGCGTACCAAGCAACCCTGCCCCTGGGTCTCGTGCTTTTGGCACTCGACAGGCCGAGCATAAATGCGATGGGGAGTCTAGCGGCTCTATGCGTCGCCGGCACCGTCGGTGTGGCGGCGGTCCGAGTGATGGGAATCGAAGGTGTGGGCGTCGGGCTACTCGCTGCCGGCGTGACCGAGTCGACAATCAAGGGAATAGCCTATCGTCGCATTTACCGAAGTCGCCGTGAGAGTGAGCCGCGAGTTGTATGCACGGAGGTATGAGGGGTGGGAGATAGAATCCGCGCGTAGGGGCGCGAAGCGATGCTATGGGGCTGGCAGATGCGGCAGCCACAGCGAGTGTTTGTGATGACGGATAAACAAATGCGACTTGGCACAATGACGCAAAACCGGAATGCCCATGCGACGGACGGTGAAGGTAACCGCGCCATACTGGTTGCCGCGTTTATTCTGTCGCTTTGCGCGTTAGGCGGTCATAATTTCGCATACGTTTTGGCGCCGGACCTGTCATTGAGCCAGGAGGTCGCCATTCGAGATAGCGGCAGCGCCGTGAGAGTCCTTGGCTACGCGATATTGCTGCTGGTCAGTCTGTGGGGTCTGCTCGGGCGAAGAACGAGAAGGTCTTGCGCGGATCGGCCGTTGCTGTGCCTTCTGATCATCGCGCTTGGGTGGATGGCGCTCAGTCTTCTATGGTCGGATATGACCTACCTGACGGTAAAAACCTGGTGCGGTGAGTTGTTACTGTGGGCCGGCTGCGCCGGAGTTAGCCGCCAACTCACTATGGGTGAGATCCGTCGAGCATGTCTGATCTATACCGGAGGCATGACGATTGTCGGCCTGGGATGGGAAATGATAGCTGGGGCATGGACGCCCCTTGCTCATGGCTACAGATTCTGCGGGACGCTCGATCCTAACTCTCAGGGCCTGCTCTGTACGATGCTGGTTATCACGTTATTTTGCTGCCGTCCATCTGAAGCCCGGCACAAAAACATGCGGGCACTCGCAATGGTCATGTCGATTGTGCTGCTGATTTTGACAGGTTCCCGAGGGGCCATGGCTGCGTTGGTTGTGGCGATGTTGGGCGCTGCGGCGATGCGGAAGCAATGGATCAAGGCGAGCGTCGCTGTGGTGGCTGTCGGTGTGGTGAGCGTGACACTGCTGATAGGAATGTTTGGAGACCTCTCTGGAGTGTTGGCTGAGATCCGGTCTGCGGGGACGCTGCAGCGAGATATGGTGGATGCACAGTACATCGGTGGCGCCCGCTCGGAAGTGTGGCGTGCGTGTCTCGTTCAACTCGCAGATCGTCCACTTCTGGGATTTGGCTACGGCGCGTTTTGGAACCCGCAGCGGGAGCTGAAATTTCAGGATACGGTGGGATGGACGGTAACGCAGGCACATTGCGGCTATCTGGAGGCTGCGCTGGATGTCGGGCTGGTCGGATTGCTCATGATGTTAGCGATGTATTTTACTGCCGTAGCGCGTTACGGTCGCGCGTACCGGCTAAACGGCCGCGATGACGACAAATATGCTACGGCTGTACTCATCGCATTTCTCACGGTCATGTGCGTGGAAAGCGTCAACGCCACAACATACATCACCCACGTGCTGGCGATTTGCATGGTCACTCGACAGGCGTTGGGCGTGGTCCTGCCGCAGCAAGTAGACGGGAGGCTTGTGCGGTCGATACCCATGGCATGCACGCAAACGTAGGTGCGCAATGTGACGCTTTATGCGGCTCGGTAGATACAACTGAAGGTCCGAGAAAAGAATAAAAGACAAGATGCCAGCGAAAGCGATAACTCACTGGCGGCCTCATCGCATTCGATATTGTGAAAGGATGGTTGTTCTCGTATGCAGGAAGCGTCTTATGTAATCGTGACACCGGCGCGTAATGAAGCAGCATATATAGGTAGAGCAATCGAGGCGGTTGTTAGCCAGGTGGTACGGCCGACGCAGTGGATTATTGTGGACGACGGCTCGTCGGACGAAACGGCGGCAATCGGCGAGATGGCCTCAACCAGATACCCGTGGATTCGTGTGGTGAGAAGACCAGATCGGGGCCGGCGCGCCGTGGGAAGCGGTTCGGTTGAAGCATTTAACTGTGGGCTGCGTGCGATCGACGCTGATCAGTGGGATTTCATCTGTAACTTAGATGCCGACATGGTTGTTGGCCCGCGTTACTACGAGACGATGTTGAGGAAGTTCCGAGACGATCCGAGGCTGGGGATTGCTGTCGGTTCGATCTATGAAACACACAATACAGAGAGGGTAAGGCTACGTTGTCAGCCGGAAATGGTGGCGGGTGGCGCGAAGTGCTGGCGCCGGAGCTGTTTTGACGCGATTGGAGGGATCGTCGAACATTCGGCGTGGGATGGCATTGACTGCTACAAGGCGATGATGTGCGGATGGCGAACCCGGACCATGACGGACAACGCCCTTAACATCGACCACTTACGGCCACTCTGCACATCATATACAAATGTATTGGAGGGCTGGTTACAACGTGGGCGTGGAATGTGGTTTTTTGGCGCAGATCCTTTATGGTTATGCGCTAGCAGTATCTTTCACGCTAAGTCTCGTCCACTCGGACTTGCCGGCGGGGCGTTGTTATGCGGATTCGCTGGGGCCTGTGTCAAGCGGGAACCACAGCTGGACGACGCCGAACTGCGGCGCTTTGTGAGCCGTTGGCAAAGAGCCAAATTGAAGACGATGCTGTTTTCGCTTCTGTCGAGGTCTTCGATATGAATACGCCTGAATATTACTCGCTGCGACGGACCGAAGTGATTGAAGCTGTACCAGCTGGCTGTAAGCGAATTCTGTCTGTTGGATGTGGATTCGGCGTGACCGAAGCGGTGCTGGTTGATCGAGGGTGTGAGGTATGGGGGATTGAGCGAGAACCGGCCGCGGCGGAAGAGGCCCGTGGGCGTTTATCACGGGTAATCTGTTCGGACGCCGATCAGGCGCTTGTCGACTGCCCAATAGGCTACTTTGATTGCCTGATCATGGCGGACATTCTGGAGCACCTCCCGGACCCGTGGACCACGCTGGCCAAATATCGCCGCACGTTGCGTGATGGCGGAGGGTTAGTAGTAAGCCTGCCGAATGTGGGGTACGTCGGTGTGGTTGTACCGCTCATTCTAGGCGGCCGCTGGGAGTATCAAGACAGCGGTGTGCTGGACAGAACCCACTTGCGATTTTTCACGCAAAAGACGGCAACCGCTTTGGTTCGAAACGCCGGTTTTGTCGCAATTCATTCCGAGGCTCGCGTTCGAAATGTACCTCGTTTCACGCGCCTTGCCAGTCGGGTACAGAGACTGTACTACATGGTTCCGCTCTTTCGAGGCCTTATGGCAAAGCAATTTATCCTTAGAGCGGAGGTGCCATCGCCGCGTAGTTAGGGCATGGTGGACAGGCGGGACGGGAAAGCATGGAAAAGTCACGTATTTCAGTTGTCGTCGTTACTTATAATTCATCATCAGAAATCTCTACGTGTCTTGCCGCGCTCTTGCCAACGTGCGCATCCTTGCTGCGAGAAGTTGTAGTGGTCGATAACGCATCGCAAGATGGTACACCGAATGTAGTGCAACAATCTCCAGGTGCGGTACTCATTCGTAACCGGACAAACGAAGGCTTCGCCGCAGCGGTCAATAAAGGTTTCGAGCGTACGAGCGGCGAGCACGTTCTTGTCTTAAATCCTGATGTTATCGTGAACCTCAAAGCTCTCGAAGTTCTTAGTCGCGAGCTGGACGCTAACGCCAAATATGCGGCCGTCGGCTGCCGAATGATGTGCTCCGACGGAACTCCGCAAGCATCGGCGCGACGCTTTCCAACAATCGCAAGTTTTGTGGGCAGGCTTCTTCTTACTAACAGTGTTGCCCGCCGGTTCCGGCTATCTTGCGAGTTTGGCCACTGGACTGATTTTACGATGAGCAGTCATGGCCTGACGGCGGTGGACTGGATTTTGGGTGGCTGCATGCTGATTAGACGATCGGCATATGAGACAATCGGTCGTCTGGACGAAAAATACTTCTTATATTACGAAGATATTGATTGGTGCTTTCGTGCGCGCCTTAGAGACTGGAGGGTGGGTTTTACGTCGAATGCTGAAGTCGTTCATGCATATCGGCGCAGCAGCAGTCATTTAAGGTTGAGAAATTCTTTGATCGGCGTTCACCTGAAAAGCGCATCGCGGTTTTTTTGTAAATATGTGCCCGAGCGGGGAATAAGAACCGTGTTGTGAGGGGCAGCAGCATGAAAGCGCAAGCAAGCGGGACACAGACGGGGGTATCAGCTATATGCGGTGCATTGTTAGTTGCTCTATATGAATTTCATGCGCTACCGATTTGATTCCCGGATCTGACGCGAAAGCCCGCCTGCAGCGGGCTTTTTGTTTGGGCGAAAAAGCTCAGAAACTATGCTTGTCGCCGAGCTGCTTTGACCTTTGACCGGCGAGATTGTCTGGCGGCTGGGGCTGCCGCGCATTTTCGCGGGGACGGAGAGTATTCTTCTGGTACGCAAAAGTGACGGGTCTTTGTTGTCCCCCTGCGCTGCCGGGCGACGGGCAGATGCGGGGAGATGGATGGCGGCCGCGAGCGTTGGTCGGGCTAGCGATGGTCCGGCGTTGTTTGGGCGAGCGAGAGGATGGGATGCAGAGCAGGCGGGATTTTCTCAAGTTCATGGCGATGACGGCTGGAGGAGCGAGCGCTCTCCAATTTATTCCAAGATCAATTCAATCTGCATATGCCATCGACCCGCCGCCGGGCTCAACCTTTGAGGATGCCGAGCATGTCGTCATCCTGATGCAGGAGAACCGCTCGTTCGATCATGCCTTCGGCACGCTGCGCGGCGTACGGGGATTCAATGACCCAAGGGCGATGCGGCTCGCGAATGGAAATTCAGTTTTTGTGCAGAGCGATGGCGCGGGGAACGCCTATGCGCCGTGGCGGCTTGATATTCGCGACACGCGGATCACGTGGATGGGCTCGCTGCCGCACTCGCGCAATAGTCAGGTGGATGCATGGAACGAGGGCCTGCACGACCGGTGGCTTGAGGCGAAGCGCTCCGGCGAAAAGGAATACGCCGACCTGCCGCTGACGATGGGCCACTACACGCGCGAAGACCTGCCGTTTTATTACGCGCTGGCGGATGCTTTCACGATCTGCGATCAGCACTATTGCTCGGTGATGACGAGCACCTCGCCGAACCGCTGTTCTTTCTGGACGGGGACGATTCGCGACGGCCAGGGCGTGGATGCGCGCGTGCATATGCGCAACAACGAGATCGACCTGGGCGGCCTGGGCTGGAAGACCTTCCCTGAGCGGCTTCACGAAGCGGGCATCGAATGGAAGTGCTATCAGAATGAAGCTTACCCACTCGACGCTGAGCGGCAAGGCGGAGGCGTGGCTGGGAAATTTCGGCGACAATCCGCTGGAGTATTTCTCGGCCTTTAATGTCGAGGCGTGCGCGGGATATCCCCAGGCGGCAAAACGTTTGATTGCCGATCTCACCGCCGAGCGGAAAGCCATCAACGCTGAGATTGCGGCGCAAAGCGACCCTGCCATTGCCGCGCATCTGCGGGACGGGCTCGCCTACTATGAGGCCCGGCTCGCGGCAATCAAAGCTGGACTTTCCGCGAGCGGCACTGGACTTTCCTCGCGCGATGAGCGGCAAGGCGCGGTACCGCCAGCTTTCGAACGAAGAGAAGTCACTGCATCATGCGGCGTTTGTGACCAATGCGGCGATCCGCACTATCAGCGCTCGCTTCGATCTCAAGTTCGAGGCAGAAGGCAGCGACGGAGCGCATGAAGGTGCCGCGCGGCGATGTTCTTCACCAGTTTCGCAAGGATGTGAATGAAGGAAAGCTGCCGGCGGTTTCATGGCTGATGGCGCCTGAGGCGTTCTCCGATCATCCGGCTTCTCCGTGGTATGGCGCCTGGTATGTGTCGGAGGTGATGGACATCCTGACGGCGAATCCCGAGGTCTGGAAGAAGACGATCCTGATTGTGACGTACGACGAGAATGACGGCTACTTCGATCACGCGCCTTCGTTTGTGGCAGCCGATCCGAAACGGCCGGAGACGGGCGGCGCTTCGGCGGGGATCGATACGGGCCTCGAGTACACCTACAAAGAAGATGAGCTGCGCATGGGCGTGGCGCCGCGCGATGCGCGATCAGGACCGATCGGCATGGGCTTTCGCGTGCCCATGATCGTGGCTTCGCCGTGGAGCCGCGGCGGCTGGGTGAATTCGCAGCTCTGCGATCACACCTCGACGCTGATGTTTCTGGAGCGGTTTGTTCAGGCGAAGTTTGGCAAGGCGGTGCGGGAAGACAATATCAGCGCGTGGCGGCGCACGGTGGCAGGCGATCTGACGTCGGTGTTTCGCCCGTTCGATGCGCACCCACCGAAGCTGGACTATCTGAACCGCGACAAGTTTGTGATCAGCATTGAGCAGGCTCGCAACAAAGAGGTTCCATCGAACTTTAAAAAGCTGACCGCGGAGCAGGCGAAAGAGATCTCGTCGACGCCGCGCGGATCGGGGCTGATGGCGCAGCAGGAGCCCGGAGTGCGGCCCTCGTGCGCGCTGCCTTACGAATTGCATGCAAGCGGCCGGCTCAGCGCAGATGGGCGAGAGTACACGCTTCACCTGGGGGCAGGGAACGCAGTACACCAGGCGCAGTCGGCGGGGGCGCCCTTCAATGTTTATCTGCGCAATCTGCGGACGAAGAGCGGCGGCCCGGGGATGCGCGTGGCGACCTACGCGGTGAAGGCGGGGGACACGCTTGCGCTGCAATATCCGCTCGCGCTCTTTGAAGGATCGCGCTATGAGATTGAAGTTTGCGCGCCGAATGGTTTTTATCGCAGCTTTACGGGCGACCCGGGATGCGCGGCGCGCCGTCAAACGTTCTCTGCAGTATGAGAAGTCTGGTGGCAGGCTTACCGGCAATATCGTGATGAGCCTGGAAAATGATGGGGAAGAGACGGCATCGGTGACGATCGTAGACAACGCCTACCGGCAGAAGGCGGTGAAGAGAATAGTGAATCCGGGGCAGGAGATTGCAGTTGTCCTCGATCTCGGCGCGTCACACGGCTGGTATGACGTTACAGTGAACACCGAAAATGTGGCTGCCCACGCACGCTTTGCGGGGCGTGTTGAGACGGGCAGGCCGAGCATCAGCGATCCCTTCATGGGCGAGTAGATAGCTTCGGGTCGCTGTCCCGCGGCCCGTCCGGTAGCGCCGGTTGCACAAAAGTTGTACACGTACATCGCTTTCCCGAGGACGGCGTGGGTGCTAACATCGTTGCCCAAAGGCCGTATTTCCATCATCTTCCAGAGGCTGGCCCTGATGAGGCGGAGGCGCGATGAGGGGTGGGGAAGGCAGGTCTTCCTGGCTGGTGTCGAAAGTACCTGATTCTGCAGAACGAATGCTACCTATAATCAATGCTCATGTAGACGGAGCTATCGAAAGACCTTACCGGTGAGAGCGTCCACCACATAGATGAGAGCGTATGGGAACGCAACAATACAGCGTAAAAAATAACAGGAGGAATAGCGCTGTCTGTGCGCGCGTGAGGGTCATCGACGCGACCCTGGAGCCTCTTACTATCCTGAAGGTGCTGGTGGAAGGGCTCGCGGCGAATGAGCAGAGCGGCTTGTGGCTCACCAATCTGTCGACCGGCATTCCCATGGTGCCGCGCATTTCGCCTTTTGACCTGCTGTATCTCGACAAGAGCCACCGTGTGCTGCAAAGCGTGGAGCTGATTCCTGCCAAGAGCTTTCCTGTTTTCCGGAAGCCGGCAGTCAGCGCGCTGGTGCTTCCGTTTCGAAGCACGGCCTCGTCGAGAACCAGACCGGGCGATCTGCTGGCCCTTATAGAGATTGAGGAACCTGAGAACGAGATTGACGAACGCGAGATCGAGATCGAGGAACCTGAGCCTGAGATCGAAGCTGAGGAGCCCACGACGCCTGAATGCGTCCCATTAAGCACATTGAGCGCAATCGAGGACGCGGACGCGCATTCGAGCGAGAGCGATGACGCGTCGTTCGAGCTTGACGGCAGCGCGCCGACCGAGCCGATCGAGATTCCGGAGCCTGAAGCGGAGGAAGTTCTGGTTCCGCCAGACGAGCCCGAGAGGTCGCGCAACGGCGATGCCAGGCATCTGGGAAAGAACACAACGTTGGCCGGCCCGATTTCGGTTGCGCTTGTTTCCGAACCGCGAAAGAGCGGTTTCTGAGCCCGCCATCGAGTTTCCCCGGCCTGCGGATACTTCGGTTCCGGCGGATATTGTGGCGCCGGCGGCCCCTGCGCGCCGGCGCGGAGCAGTGCGCGGCGCGTGAAGCACCCCGCACCAGAAGAAAAGGCTCCGGAGAAGGACTCTGGCGAAAAGGACTGGGTGGTTTCGCGCCTGCTGCGGTGGCTTTATCCCGGCGCCTACGAAACAGATCGCCGCAAAGGCTCCAGGATTCCGATTCCGAACCTTGTTGCGTATGACACTACCACGGGGGTTGCGCAGCCTTTCGAGGTGGGGGATATCAGCGCAACGGGCATGTTTCTTCTCACCGAGGAGCGGTGGCCTCCGGGATCGGTGCTGTCTCTCTCCATTCAACGGGAGGGCCCGCAGGAGACTGGCACAGAGCGGCGGTTCCAGTTGCAGGCCGGGGCGGTGCGCCTGGCGCAGAATGGCGTGGGATTGTCGTTCGTAATGCCCAATGGGATGGAGGTGCGTCTCTGGGAGGAACCGTCCCGCGACGAACGCAGGCAGTCAGAGCCGGAGTATGTGATTCGCGAGTTTCGCGCAGCGCAGGCCGTTGCCGTCGTCAGCCGTCTTGCCGCTCCGGCGGTTGATGAAGCACGCTATCTGCTTTACGAGGAACTCAGCAATGTTCGAGCGGAAAGCGCAGTCAACGTCCTTTTGAAGGCGGAGCAGCGCCTGGCACAGGAAGCACGGGGCGAGGCGATGCTTGCGCATCCCGATCTGCTGGTGAGAGTGATCGAGGGCGGCTCGTGGGCAGATTCGGCGTGGATGCAGGATCTGTGGGCCGGTTTGCTTGTCGCCTCGTGCTCGGCAGACGGCTGCGATGAATCGAACCTGGTTTTCGTGAACCTGCTGAGCCAGATGGCTACGCTTCAGACGCGCGTCCTGGCCGCTATCTGCGAGAAAGCCGTGACGTGGTCTTCGGGCGACTGGGTTGTCACGACGGGGAATATCTTTTCGACCGCAGATGAACTGGCAAGAATGGCGGGTACGCACGACCTGCTCAAGGTTCATCGCTCTCTCGCGCAACTGGCTGAATTTGGCCTGCTCGAAAAGAGCATACGAGCTTCGTTTGTCTCTGAAGCTGAAGGGACGACCACAAATCCGACGAAGCTGGGCCTGCGGATGTATTCTCGATGCCTGGGCAGGCGCGGAAATCTCTAGTTCTGACGATTCGCATCGTGCAGGCGGGTCAACGGTTCGGGCCGGCTTTCGTCTAATGCATTGAGCTATGCGCACAGGCATCCTTCTGCGAACCACTCTTTCGATCGTGTCTGCAGCCGCCCTGTCTTTCTCCGGGCAGGCGCAGCAGCCAGCGGCTGACCATTCCCCCGATCATTCCCCTGACCAATCCGTGGAGACGCTGCATGTGCAGGCGCGCGAAGTCCTGCTGCCGGTGACGGTTCGCGACAAGCACGGAGCGCTGGTGACCAACCTGCAGAAGAGCGACTTCACGCTGACGGAGGATGGCAGGCCGCAGGTGATCAAGAGCCTTACGCGCGAGAGCAATCTGCCCTTCCGTGTGGGCCTGCTGGTGGATACGAGCCGCAGCGTTTCCAGCGCGATGGAGAACGAGCGCAAGGCGGCGGACAAGTTTGTGGACCAGATGCTTGGGGCCGGGACTGGCGCTGGTCCGGGTGCGGCTCGGGCGCGCGGCTTCGGGCGGCGCCGGGTCGGGCGCCGACCCGGCTGCGGGGCCGGCGGGCGGAAAGAGTGCAGGGGGCGGCAGTACGAATGAGGCTTTTCTGATCCACTTCGACAGGGAAGTCGAGCTGCTCGAGGACTTCACCGATTCCCCTGACAAGCTGCACCACGAGATCGATGAGATGGGGCCGACCTCGCGCACGCAGGACGATCGCCAGGGACCGGAGACGACGGGCGACGATCGGCAGGCTTCGCGCGGCGGCGGCCGCAACGGCACACAGCTCTACGACGCCATCTTTCTTGCCGCGGACGAACTGATGAAGCCCAAGGACGGACGCAAAGCGCTGCTGCTCTTCTCTGACGGCTCGGATCGCGGCAGCAAGGAGACGCTCAACGAGGCGCTGGATGCGGCCGATCACGCCAATCTGACCATCTACACGATCTACTTCAAAGGGGAGCAGGATCGCGGCTATGGGAACGGCTTCCCAGGCCACCACGGCGGCATGGGCGGCAGCTGGCCGGGTGGTGGAGGCGGATACCCCGGCGGCGGTGGCTATCCCGGCGGAGGAAGGCGCCCTGAGGAGTCGGGCGTGGATGGCAAGAAGATCATGGAGCAGATTGCAACGCGCACGGGCGGGCGCTTCTTCGACACCAAGAAGAAGGAAGACCTGGCGGAGATCTATGGGCTGATTGCCGACGAGCTGCACGGGCAATACCTGCTGACGTACACGCCCGACAAGGTCGACAACGACGGCGGCTACCACAGGATCGTGCTGAAGACGACCAACGGCGACTACACGGTTTCAACGCGCGCAGGCTATTTTGCGCCGGGCGGCGACGCCAAGTAGTCCCTTGGAGCAGCGCGCCGGCCTTGACGCGACTGGAATGGGTAAAAATACCTATTTTAAAAATAGGTATTTTCGTATATTATCCCCGCATGGCCAAGAATCCCGCTCATCGCGACCTGTTTCCGGGGGCGCTCGAAATCATGATTCTGCAATCACTGCGGCTGAAGCCGATGCACGGCTACGCGCTGGTGAAGCACATCAAGGAAGTCTCCGATGACATGCTGCAGGTGGAAGAGGGGTCGCTGTACCCGGCGCTGCAGCGCATGTTGCGCGAGGGCTGGCTTGAGGCCGAGACCGGCATTTCCGCCAAGGGACGGCCGACGCGCATCTATCGGCTGACCGCCGCGGGTCTAGGGCATCTCGAAGAGGAAGTGGTGAGTTTCGAGAAGATGTTTGCCGGAATTGCGCGCGTGCTGGCCGTGGCCAAGGCGTAGGAGGCATGGATGCAGATTCTGAATCGTGTTCTGAATCGCGTGCTGGGACGCAGCCGCCGCTATGACGATCTCTCGGTCTCGATTGAGGAGCACATCGAGCTGCGCACCGAAGAGCTGATGGAAGAGGGAATGCCGCGTTTGCAGGCGGAACAGGCGGCGCGGCGCGAGTTCGGCAATGTGGCGCTGATTGCGCAGCGGAGCCGCGAAGAGTGGCAGTGGCCGGTGCTCGAGTCGATTGTTGCGGATTTGAAACTGGTGCTGCGGCGGTTGAGGAAGTCTCCGGGATTTGCGGTTACGGTTCTGCTTACGCTGGCGATTGGGATTGGCGCGAACACCGCGGTGTTCACGGTGATCAATTGCGTGCTGGTGAAGCCGCTGCCGTATCCGGAGTCCGATCGGCTGGTCGACGTGTGGCTGCGGGCGCCGGGCGCGGGCGGCCTGGCGAATTTTGCCAGCGGGCTGCAGCTTTCGCCGTCGATGTACCTGACCTTCTCAGAGCACAACAAGACGTTCGAGTCGATGGGTATCTGGACGCCGGGCCGATCGAATGTGACCGGGGTGGGGCAGCCGGACCAGGTGCAGACCGCGGTGATCAGCGACGGGGTGCTGGAGACGCTGGCGGTGCCGGCGACGCTGGGCCGCTGGTTTTCGCCTGCGGACCAGGACCCGCACGGCGGCAAGACCGCGATGCTGAGCTATGGGTACTGGCAGCGGCGCTTTGGTGGCGATCCGGGTGTGATTGGCCGCAACATCGAAGTGGATGCGCAGACACGGGAGATCATTGGCGTGATGCCGCGCGGCTTCCGCATGGTCGATCATGATGTTGATCTGCTGCTGCCGATGGCAATCGATCGCGCCCATCTGAAACTTGCGCCGTTTGGGTTCAGCGCAGTGGGGCGGTTGAAACCGGGGGTTACGCCGGCAGAGGCCGACGCCGACATTGCTCATCTGATTCCCGTGTGGATGGATTCGTGGTCGAACGGGCCCGGCACCAATCCGCACTATTACGAGCAGTGGAAGATTGCCCCGAATATTCGCTCGTTGAAGCTGCAGGTGACGGGCGGGGTAGCCGGCGCTTTGTGGGTGGTGATGGCCACGGTTGGCCTGGTGATGCTGCTGGCCTGCACGAATGTGGCGAATCTGCTGCTGGTGCGGGCGGAGTCGCGTCAACAGGAGCTGCAAATCCGGTCGGCACTGGGAGCGGGGCGGGCACGCATCGCGCGCGAGTTGCTGGTCGAGAGCGTGTCCCTTGGGCTGATGGGCGGCGCGCTGGCGGTGGGCGTGGCCTACGCGGGCTTGCGGCTGTTGATGGCGATCGGTCCGCCGGATTTGCCGCGCATGAGTGAAATTGCGCTCGACGGCAGCTCGATAGGATTCACGCTGCTGCTTTCGGTGTTTTCCGGTTTGCTTTTTGGATCCATTCCGGTGCTGAAGTACGCGCGGGGCAATGGGTCAACCGCGCTGATGGGCTCAAGCCGCACGGCAAGCGCGAGCCGCACTCGTCAGCGGTCACGCAACGTGCTGGTGGTGGCGCAGGTGGCCATGGCGCTGGTGCTGCTGGTGAGCGCGCTGCTGATGATTCGCACGTTTGCCGCGCTGCGCAGCGTGGAGCCCGGCTTTACAGACCCGGCGCACATTCAAACGGTGGGCATCTGGGTTCCGGATCTGCTGGAGCCGGACGCGCGGAAAGTGACGCTGATGCAGAGCCAGATCGCGGACAATCTGGCTGCGATTCCAGGAGTGGCGGGTGTGGCGTTTGCCGGCGGCGTACCCATGCAGGGATTCGACCCCAACTGGGACCAGATGAGCGTTGAGGGGAAGAACTACGAGGGCGGAGAGCCGCCGTTGATGTTGTTCAACTACGTGTCACCGGGATTTTTCAAAACCATGGGCACGCGGCTTGTGGCCGGCCGCGACTTTACCTGGGATGACATTTACAACTTCAGGAATACGGTCGTGGTCTCGGAGAATTTTGCGCGGGATTCGTGGGGAACGCCGTCGGCCGCAGTGGGCAAGCGGATTCGCCAGTTCGCCAAGATGCCGTGGCAGCAGGTGATCGGCGTTGTGGAGGATGTAAGGCAGCACGGCCTCGATCAACCTGCGCCCGCGACGATCTACTGGCCGGCGATGATCAATGACCCGTACACGCAGGAGCCCTCGATCGATGCCCCGCGGGACGCCACGTTTGTGTTGCGCAGCAGCCGTGCCGGAAGCCAGGGGTTGCTGGCGGAGGTGCAGCGGGCGGTGTGGCGGGTGAACGCGAATCTGCCGCTGGCCTCGACCAAAACCATGCAGGAGTTCCTTAGCCGGTCGCTCGAGCGCACATCGTTCACGCTGGTGATGCTTGCGATTGCAGGCGCGATGGCGCTGGTTCTGGGCGTGATCGGCATCTACGGCGTGATCGCGTATGCGGTTTCGCAACGCACGCGCGAGATTGGCATTCGCCTGGCGCTGGGCGCGAAGAAGAGCGAATTGAAGTGGATGTTTGTGCGGTCGGCGCTGCTGCTGACGGCTGCCGGCGTTGCGATTGGCGTGTGCGCGGCTGCAGCCCTGATGCAGCTGATGAAGTCGCTGCTCTACAGCATCAGTCCGCTGGACCCGCTGACGTATATCGCGGTGCCGCTGGTGCTGGCGCTGGCAGCGGCGCTGGCCAGTTATCTGCCGGCGCGCCGCGCGTCGTCGGTCGATCCGGTGCAGGCGCTGCGCGCGGAATAAAAAGGGCCACAAACGGCTGCGGCGTGGCCGGAGTGATTGTCCGATGCAGCAGAAAGGGCGCAGCCGATTGGCCGCGCCCTTTTTGTTGTTTCAGGGACAGGCAGTTATTTGCTGCCCATGTGGACGTTGCCTGCGAGCTTCTCTTCAAGCGCCGCCTGCGCCGCCGCGAGCCTTGCCGTAAGCAGCCGGAAGGGCGAGCAGGAGACGTAGTTGAGCCCGATCCTGTGGCAGAACTTGACGGATTCAGGATCGCCGCCGTGTTCGCCGCAGATGCCGAGCTTGAGCGCAGGCCGCGTGGTGCGGCCCTTGGTTGTGGCCATCCTTACCAGTTGCCCGACGCCGGCCTGATCGAGGGTGGCGAAGGGGTCCTGCTTGAAGATGCCGTTTTTGAGATAGGCAGGGAGGAACTTGTTGATGTCGTCGCGCGAGATGCCGAAGGTGGTCTGCGTGAGGTCGTTGGTGCCGAAGCTGAAGAATTCGGCTTCCTGGGCGATCTGGTCGGCGGTGAGGGCTGCGCGGGGCAGCTCGATCATGGTGCCTACCATGTAGTCGACCTTGAGGCCCTTCTCTTCGAAGACCTTTTCGGCAACGGCGCGGATGAGGTTGGACTGGTTGCGCATTTCGTCGATGGAGCCGATGAGGGGCACCATGATTTCGAGATGCGGATCGCCGCCCTGCTTCTTGACTGCGACGGCGGCCTCGAGGATGGCGCGCGCCTGCATCTCGGTGATCTCAGGGAAGGCGATACCGAGACGGCATCCGCGCAGGCCGAGCATGGGGTTCATCTCATGCAGGTCTTCGACGCGGGCCAGCAGGGTACGCAGCTCCTTGAGCTTCGGCGAGCGAGGCTTGAGGTCTTCAAGGCGTGTGATTTCGACGAGCAGCTCTTCGCGCTGGGGCAGGAACTCGTGCAGCGGCGGATCGAGCAGGCGGATGGTGACGGGCAGCGACCCCATCGCCTTGAAGAGCCCCACGAAGTCGGCACGCTGCATGGGCAGCAGCTTCTTGAGGGCACTGCGGCGGTCGGCTTCGTTGTCAGCCAGGATCATGGCGCGCACGTGCTCGATGCGTCCTTCAGCAAAGAACATGTGCTCGGTGCGGCAGAGGCCGATGCCTTCAGCGCCGAAGGCGCGCGCCTGTTTGGCGTCGCGAGGCACGTCGGCATTGGCGCGCACCTTGAGGGTGCGCAGCGGATCGGCCCAGCTCATGAACTTGACGAGAGCCGGATCGTCGGGACGCGCCGCAATGGTGTTGAGCTTGCCGTTGATGAGGCGGCCGGTGGTTCCGTCGAGCGAGAGCCAGTCGCCGTGGCGGAAGGTCTTGCCCTTCACGCGCAGCTCCCTGCGGGCTTCGTCCACCTGGCAGTCGCCGGCGCCGGCCACGCAGCACTTGCCCATGCCGCGGGTGACGACAGCAGCGTGCGAGGTCATGCCGCCGCGCGAGGTGAGAATGCCGGAGGCAACTTCCATGCCGGCGATATCCTCGGGCGTGGTTTCGCCGCGCACCAGGATGATGCTCTTCATCGTTCCGTGGGTGTGCGCCTTTACGGCATCTTCGGCGGAGAAGACGATCTGGCCGACAGCGGCGCCGGGAGAAGCCGGCAGGCCGGTGGCGAGCACTTCGACCTTCGCGCCTTTTTCATCGAGCCGCGGAACGAGGAAGTCGTACAGCTGATTGGCTTCGACGCGGAAGAGCGCTTCTTCCTTGGTGATGAGGCCTTCGCTCACCATGTCGATGGCGACGCGAACCGCGGCGAGGCCGGTGCGCTTGCCGTTGCGCGTCTGCAGCATGTAGAGCTTGCCATCCTGGATGGTGAACTCGAAGTCCTGCATGTCGCGGTAATGCTTTTCCATCTTCCAGGTGATGGCTTTGAGCTGGTCGTAGACCTTGGGCATGACGCGCTCGAGCTCGCTGATGGGCAGCGGAGTGCGCACGCCGGATACGACGTCTTCACCCTGCGCGTTCATCAGGTACTCGCCGAAGAAGACGTGCTCGCCGGTGGCGGGATTGCGCGTGAAGCCGACGCCGGTGCCGGAGTTTTCGCCGAGATTGCCGAAGACCATGGCCTGCACGTTGACGGCGGTGCCGATCGAGTCGTCGATGTTGTTGATGCGGCGGTAGGTCTTGGCGCGGTCGTTCTGCCAGCTGCGGAAGACGGCGTTGCGGGCTTCCTTGAGCTGCTCGATCGGATTCTGCGGGAAGTCCTTGCTCGGTTTCCTTCTTCACCAGCTTCTTGTACTCGGCAATGATTTCCTTGAGAGCCTTGGGGCTGATGTCGTAGTCGAACTTGACCTTCTTCGCGGTGCTTGATGCCGTCGAAGATGTGCTCGAACTTCTTCTTGGGAACGTCGAGAACCACGTCGCCGAACATCTGGATGAGGCGGCGGTAGGAGTCATAAGCAAAGCGGGGATTATTGGTGCGCTTCGCGAGCGCTTCCACGGCCTTGTCGTTGAGGCCGAGGTTGAGAATGGTGTCCATCATGCCGGGCATGGAGAACTTGGCGCCGGAGCGGACGGAGACGAGCAGAGGATTGTCGCCTGCGCCGAGCTTCTGCCCCTGCATCTGCTCAAGGCGTTCGAGCGCGGCAAGCATTTCCTTGTCGATTCTGCGGACTGAGCTTCGCCGCGCATGTATTCGCGGCAGGCTTCGGTCTGAATGGTGAATCCGGGAGGAACCGGCAGGCCGGCGTTGGTCATCTCCGCGAGCCCGGCGCCCTTGCCGCCGAGCACGTCTTTCATGGTGCCGTTGCCGTCGGCAGCGCCGCCGCCGAAGAAGTATGCATATTGAGTTGCCGATGCTGCTTTCTTTGAGCCTGCTGTCTCCGCAAGCTGTTGATCCGATACGCCCTGCGACATGAAATCAAAATCCTCCAATGGCTAAAAATCCCGCAAGACGGCGCCCATGACCGGGTGGAAAGTTTGACCTTGATCCATCTGTTTGTTGGGGATAGAACCCAGGAGATCGCGATCGTCCGGACACTTCAACAGCGCCTTACGGCGTGCTTATTCCTAATAGAACCAGCGCCGTAAGTATACATGTGCATGCGCCATGCATCCCAATGCGTAGATTTGGCCTTGATGGCTGAACCGAAACGAAGCAGTGCGTACGGCTCTAGAAGTTGTAGCCGACGAAGAGGCGGAAGACGGGGGCTTGATCGGACCAGAGGCTTGTCTTCACCTCGACGAACATTTTGTTTTTTTCTCCGCCGACAAAAATGTTAAAGCCGGTTTTGTAGGTGAAATTGCTGAAACTGACCTCACCGCTGCTGGCACTCTGACTGATGAAGTTGAACGATGGCCCCATCCCGATGTACGGAGACCATTGGCCGTGAAGCGGCGTCGAGAGGTGGTAGGCCGCTTCCGCGTTGATGGCATACATGTCCGTCAACTCGCCGAAGCCAAACTCGACGTTGGGCCGGAACACCAGGTGCTTGCTGAAGAACGGGCCGAACTGCGCCTGGGGGCCGAACATAAACAGCTCTGGGCTGAGGCCAGTTCCAATTTTTCCGCCAACATGCCAACGGCGGGCCTGGCTCTCAACCTGCTTCGATACCTTATTCACCTGAGGGAGCTGCGCGGCCTCGGCTGCCGGGTTCGGTGTGAGCTGCTTCGCCGCTGGGGTGGATTACAGTGATGTTTTCGATCAATTGCGTGCCGTTTTCGTCCGGCGCCGCAGCGCTAACGCGAACGCGGGCACCGGGCTTGACCGTTGCCTCGGGGACGGTGCCGGCGGCATAGGTGAAGAGATGATATTGATTGTCGTCAGATCGAACGACCAGAATCTGTCGCGACATGGAAACCACAGTTCCTTCGACGACATGGCTGTTTTCCTGCGTCTGGGCGGAAGGCGCGTCGGGAGGAGTTTGTTGCGCCTGGACTGCTCCGCCGAGGCAGGCGGATACATAAGCAATAGAGAGAACGAGCGGAAGACAAGCTCGCATACAGCTTCTCCTTGTATTTGGATGGCGTGGGCGTGCAACAAATAGGCTGCGCTGAACCTCTGGGTGGAACTTCAGGTTCGGCGCGTAGCCCGCCTGCTTGCCTGGGGGTGGATGTGTCCGCTTGAGTGGCCGCGTCAGTGTTTGGGGCCGGGGGTGAATCAGCTGCGTCGCCCGCTGAGGAGTCTTGCCTGAAATGCTTAAAGGGTTCCTCCGCTTCCCCTCTGTGGTTGCGCAATGGAGCAGGCGATGCGACTTGCCACAACTTCCATAGGATGCTGCTGTTTCGGATTTGGCCGTATTACTGCTAAGCGGAAGTTAGGCTACGAGAGCCGCCTGAAGGCGGAGAAGCGCGAGGGCGCAGCAGGAAGCGAACCTGCCGCTCTCTCTCGCGATTTCACACATCAGAGTGCATCGATTTAGTGCCCCTGAACAGGGGCACGTGGGAGCGCGGGAAACCGGGTGTGTGGGAGGGCTGGAAAATCGATTGCAGCGTTCGGCGGCCTGAAAGCTCAGGCCGCCGGCTGCGCAAAACACCTGGAGGTGCGCGGGGATGTGCCCGGGGTCGTCATTGCCGCGGGCAGGATAAGGATGCGGTCCAGACTTACGAGCGTGAGAATCTCAATCACGTGGGGGCAGGCGTTGACCACGCTGAACTCATTGCCCGCGTTCTGGGCCAGACCGTAGAGCGAGATCAATGCGGCGATGCCTGCGGCGTCGATGCGTTCGATCTGAGCGAAATCGAGGGTGACGCTTTGTTTGCGCACGATCGGCGTCATGTGCTCGACGAAGTCCTGTTCCTGACCGCGCACCAGCTCGTGCAGGTCGCCTGGCGCGATCAGCAACGTGTTAGAAAGGTTGCGTTGAATGCCGGTCATAAGAAAATCTCCTTCATAAAATGCCTGGTTCGTAGAAAACCCGGGGGAGGGAAAAAACCTGTTGGGGCAATTACCCTGTCACTAAGAGATGCACCCCTTCTGCCAAAGTCGCAGCACTTAAATCAACTGAAACTAAAAGGGATAGCTTTGAAGCGTCCATTTCCATTTCAGATCCCGGTGTTCGGATTCGATTTAGCCGTCCGCAATCGAACACGTTAGTGATATCTACGCATAGAGGCGACGATGAGTTCCGTGCACGATGACTCTTCTGATTCCGGCCGGGCAGGCGCGAAGGCGCGTTTGACTATCGCCCGAGCGCGGGCGCTGGCGCTTGAGGCCGGCTTTGACGAGGCCGGAGTTGTCGCCCTGCCGCATCAGGAAGCTGCCCGCGATGCCACGCGCTTTGAGACGTGGATCGAAGCCGGCCGCGCCGGCTCAATGGAGTACCTCACGCGAAGTGCCGAAGCGGGCGGACTGGTGCGGGCCAATGTGGCGACGCCGTTTCCGTGGGCTCGCTCGGCGCTTGTGTGCTTCGCTGTCTACAACACGGCACAGCCTCGCTCGACCGATGCAGCACCTCGGGACGCCGCGTGGATTGCGCGCTATGCGTGGTCGAGCCGCGTGGATGCCGCGGGCGAGCGCAGGCCGACGGATTATCACAAGGTGCTGCTGAAGCGAATCCGGCAAGTCGAAGCCGCGCTCGCGCAGAGCTTCGCGCCCTTTGAATCGCGGAGCTACGTGGATACCGGCCCGGTGGTGGAACGCTCGCTGGCGACCGCGGCCGGCCTGGGCTGGACGGGGAAGAACACCTGCCTGATTCATCCGAAGCTCGGGTCGTTCGGTTTTCTCGCGGTGCTGCTGACCTCACTCGAAGTCGAGCCGGACGCGAAGCTGGGCGTGGCGGCGCCCGATCGCTGCGGCAGTTGCACGCGGTGTATCGAGGCCTGCCCGACCGACGCGCTGATTGCGCCTTACCAGATGGACGCCACGCGCTGCATCTCCTACCTGACGATTGAGCACAAGGGTGAGATCGATTCCGAACTGATGGCGGGGATGGGACGTCAGGTATTCGGGTGCGATATCTGCCAGGATGTGTGCCCGTGGAATTCGCCGCGGCGAGCGCCTGTGACTGCGAATCCGGAGCTCGAGGCGCGCAGTGAACTGGTGAACCCGGTTCTCGACTGGCTGGTGAGGATGGAGGAGAGGGACTTTGAGGAGACGTTCAATGGCTCGCCGGTTCGGCGCGCAGGCTTTACCGGGCTGCGGCGAAACCTTGCCATCGCCGCGGCTAACGCCGGTCTGCGGCAACTGGCGCCGCGACTGCGTGAGTGGGCGGGCGCTACCGACGGGGGATTGCGTGCGGCGGCCCGCTGGGCACTCGAAAAGCTGGATGCATAAGGGTCAGATGGCAGAAGCGGAAAGAACTCAAACTGCAATCGACCCCGCCTGTTTCCTTGAAAGGGACCCGAAAACGTTGAATCTAGGCGACGCGCATCACATTGGCCGCGCTCAGGCCTTTGGGGCCCTGCTGGCACTCGAACTCAACGGCTTCGCCTTCGTTCAGCGTTTTGTAGCCTTCTTCCTGAATGGCGGAAAAATGCACGAAGACATCCTCGCCACTGGACCGTTGTATGAACCCATAGCCTTTTGCTCCGTTAAACCACTTCACAACACCTTGTTCCTTCATTTACGAATCTCCTTCATCTTTGTGGCTCGCGTTGACCCCACCACGGCACCTCTGAAGCGCTACCGGACCCGGGAGAATCCAGTCTTGCCCCAGAGACACCGCGAGCCGCCTGCGCACCAGGTTAGGTTGCGCGTCGGCAGCTCGTTGATCTGTCTGATGAGGATGTGCTCGCCAAACAACAGAACATCTTAAAACGAACGGCCTTCCTTGATTCAAACGGACTTGCTGAGTTGTCCGCTTTGCTTCAAGTTATGGCAGGAAATGAATCAGGATGCAAGGGGAAAATCGGCGAAGTCCTGTCGAAAGTGTTGGAACCGAGGTCACAACAAAAGTTGTTCTTGAGCATCTATTCTATAGAAAACGGCCAGCTAAATCGGAACAGCCAATTGCGATAGCGAGCGGACGCGATTGCCGCCTGCCCGGGGAGAAGATGTGTTGGATGTCTCAAATGTCGATACGTTGAGCCCGGCGGCGGAAGCGCCTGCCTGCTCAACGCTGCCGCCCGAGCCGGTGACCCACTCGAAGTGGTATCGTCTGCGGCGAAGCTGCGCTTCGGTGGGCAGCTACCTGCTGGACAGCGAGGTGCATACCTACGCCTTCAGCGTGGCGGCGAACGCCATCATCTCGTTCATCCCATTCATCGTGCTGCTCTACACGCTGTCGCGCTCGGTTTTCCATTCCGAGACGATGGTGCGCGTGGTCGGCGAGATGATTCACTACTTTCTGCCGTCGAACCAGGACTGGGTCGCAGCCAGTCTCGCGGCGGCTGCCGGTCGCCATGGCGTGCAGTGGCTTTCGCTGGTGATGATTCTGGTGTCATGCACGGGAATCTTTCTGCCGCTTGAGGTGGCGCTGAATCAGGCATGGGGCGTGGCCAAGAGCCGCAACTACCTGATGAACCAGTTGGTCGCCTTCGGACTGGCTCTGCTGATGGTGGGGCTTGCCGTCGCCAGCATTTTGTTAAGCGCATGGCAGCAGCAGGTGCTGGGATTCATCTTCGTCGGCCAAACCGACAACTTCGTTTTTAAAGGGTTGAGCTACCTGTGGCTCGCGCTTTCGACGGGCGTGGCGTCGATTCTTTTCTTCTTTTCGATCTACTGGCTGCTGCCGAACCGCAGGATTCCTCCGGGCCATGTGCTGCGCACGTCGATTGTCACGGGTATCACGTGGCTGATCGCGAAGAATATCTTCGTGGCCGTGCTGCCGCATCTGGATCTCAAGGCTCTGTACGGGCCGTTTTATATCTCGGTGGGTCTGCTCTTCTGGGCATACGTTTCGGGGCTGATTCTCTTTGCCGGCGCGCAGTTCAGCGTGATGCGGCTGGGGAACGGCAAAGCAGGACAAGAAGAAGCCTAAGGAAGTTTCCGCGCAGGGTTTGTGACGAGGTTATCGGTCAGTGTGGATGCGAATTTCCAATTTGGAAATTGGAAATTCGAAATCGGGCAATTCGCGGGGCAGAGCGGTATCTATGGCAGTTTGAAGGCTTTGACGGCGATGGCGTTGGGTCCGCGCCCGGCGGGCAGCATGGTAAAGAGCGAACGGTTCGCGGTGCGCACCACGGCCACGTCGCCGGAGCGCGCATCGACCACGAAGAGCAAGTGACCGGCCGCCGAGAAGGCCAGCGCGGAGGGCCCGTCGCCGACGTGAATGGCGCCGACGCGCTTGCCGTCTTCGATGGAGTAGATGGTGACCTCCTGCGAGTGCAGGTTGCCGACGTAGAGCAGGGCATTGTCTGACGAGACGAGCCCGCGCACGGGGTCGTCGCCCATGAGATAGGCGCCGAGCACATCATCGGTGCTGGTGATGACCTCGGAGATCGAATTGCTGAGCGAGTTCGAGACAAAGATCTCGCCGCCGTCGGGCTTGAGGGCCAGTTGCACGGGCTGACGGCCTACATCGAGCAGGGATTCGACGCGATCGGGATAGCCGCTGGGGTTGCCGCCGCGATCGGGCTTTCCGGCAAGCGCGATGGCCATGATCTGGTGCCCGCCTGAGCAGGCGGCGAAGGCCTTCGACGAGTCGGGCAGGATCACCACATCGCCAGCGCCGGGGCATCCTTCAAAGACGGCGCGCATCCGGCGCGAGCCGGTGTCGAAGATGCTGACGGAGTTGCCGCGGCGGTTGGCGACCACGAGCGTTTTGCCGTCGGGCGAAACGCGCAGCGCAGCCGGCTCTTCGCCGGTGCCGATGACGGCTTCTTCGCGCCGCGCTTTGAGATCGATGACGGAAACGCTGTTCGAGGCGAGGTTGGCGACGTAGGCCTTGTCGCCCGCGGGATCGAGCGCGATGGCCACCGGGTGATGGTGCACGGGAATGGTGGCCGCGACGGTGTTGTTTTCGGCGTTGATGACGGAGACCGATCCGGCGCCTGTGCCGTTGCCTGCGTTGACGACGTAGACTTCGTTGCGCGTGGGGCTGGCGATGACGGCGACGGGATTCTGCCCGACGGCAAGCTCGCGATCGAGCGCGCACATTGACCACGTCATAAATCGAAACGGTGCCGCTGCCGCCGTTGGTCACGTAGGCGTATTCGCGATAGTTGGCGGGATACTGCGGAAAGTCGTGGGGACGGCAGCCGGTGAGGGCAATGCCGAGCAATGCGGCGAGAGATGCGGATCGGGCGGCGATCGATTGCAGTGGGCGCAAGGGTGCGGACCTATTTGGCTTTCACGGCGCAGGCCGGCACTCCCACATGGATGCCGCGCGGCAGGTCGCGATGCACGATGGGAGCAATCTGTTCGATCTCGTCCATCATCTGGGCAAACTGGCTGGGGTAGATCGATTGCGGGCCGTCAGAGAGCGCCTTTTCCGGCTGGTGATGCACTTCGACCATGACGCCGTCGGCGCCCACGGCAACCGCGGCGCGCGCCATGGGCAGCACCTTGTCGCGCTTGCCGGTGCCGTGGCTGGGGTCCACGAGGATGGGCAGATGGCTGAGCCGCTGCACGGCGGGAACGATGCTGAGGTCGAGCGTGTTGCGGGTGTGATCGGCAAAGGTGCGCACGCCGCGCTCGCAGAGAATCACCTGGTAGTTGCCCTCGCTCATGATGTATTCGGCGGCCATCAGAAACTCTTCGAGCGTGGCGCTCATGCCGCGCTTGAGCAGCACCGGCTTGCGCAGCCGGCCGGCGTGCTTGAGCAGCGAAAAGTTCTGCATGTTGCGCGCGCCGATCTGGATGACGTCGGCCCACTCGGCGACCAGTTCGAGCGATTCGTTGTCGATGGCTTCGGTGATGATGCGCAGGCCGAAGCTGTCGCGGATCTCGGCCATGATCTTGAGCGCATCGAGGCCCAGCCCCTGGAAGGCATAGGGCGAGGTGCGCGGCTTGTAGGCGCCGCCGCGGAAAAACTGCGCGCCGCTGGCGGCGACCTGCTCGGCGATGGCGAAGGCCTGTTCGCGGGTCTCGATGGAGCAGGGTCCGGCGACGACGGCCAGGTTGCGGCCGCCGATGGTGGCGTCGGTGCCGGGGAAGCGGATGATGGTGTCTTCTTCCTTTACGTCGCGGCTGGCCAGTTTGTAGGGCTTGGTGACGCGGATGACTTCGGCGACGCCGGACATCTCTTCGAGATTGCCGCGGTCCACTTCGCCCTGGTTGCCGGTGATGCCGATGGCGGTGCGCTGCGCGCCGGGCATGGGATGGGCGCGAAAGCCCAGTTGTTTTTCAATGTGGTCGCAGACGGCCTGGATTTCCTCCGGCGTGGCCTGCGCCTTCATGACGACGAGCATTGTTGCCTCTCAAACCACACAGTTTAAGGTATCCGGAGGCCGGGCGTCAGGCGGCGCAGCGCGATCAGCGGGGGTGGATCAGCGGGGGCCGTCGCCTCGCTGGGCGGCTTTGCGCTTTTCAGCACGCCACCTGATGCCGACCCAGGCGAGATAGCTGAGCTGGATGACCCAGGTGACGACGTAGGCGGCAACCCGGAACTGGTGATCGAGAATGGCAGCTTGATCCATGATTTTCCTTGTCCTTGTATCGGCTAAACGTTGGCTTCGAGAGCTTCCCGGGCCTCGCGCGCGGCGTTCTGCTGGTGGCGGCGCTCAACGGCAAAACGCAGGATGAGGATGAAGACGCCCCAGGCGAACCAGGCCAGGATATTCCAGAGCAAGGCGCCGACCATGGATTTGTCCATGCCTGAGCCTTCGGCGCCGCCGAAGACGGGCGCGGGATGCTGGGTGCGCCACCAGCGGTTTGACATGTAGACGATGGGCACATCGAGCGCGCCGAAGATGCCGAGCACGGCGGCCATGGTCTGCATCTGCGGGCCGGCGGCGAAGCGGCGCAGCAGCAGGTAGCTCACGTAGATGAGCCAGAGCACGAGCGTCGTGGTGAGGCGCGCATCCCATGTCCACCAGATGCCCCATGCGCGGCGGCCCCAGATGCGGTCCCGTGGTGAGCACGACGGTGCAGAAAACCACGCCGACCTCAGCGCCGGCGAGAGCCCAGGCATCGAAAATCTGGGCGCGGGCGTTGTTGCTGTGGCGATAAGCGAGATAGCCGATGGAGCCGATGAGGCTGACGGCGAAGAAGGCGAAGGCAACCGACGCCGAGGGCACGTGATAGTAGATGATGCGAAAGATATCGCCCTGCATTGCGTCGTTGGGCGCGACGTAGATGGCCTGGTAGAAGCCCCAGATCATGAGCGCGATGGTGACGACAGCGTAGAGCCCGATTGCCGATTTCTTCATTCTGAAACCCTGATTCCGTTCCCTTTTAGTGTACGACGGTGGGAATTCGCTTGTTGTCCATCGGATGGTCGAGGACTATTCGGCATGGAAGACCACGTCAAAGAGCAGCAGGCTGACGGTGGTGAAGATGATGTCGTAGCCGACGAGCAGCTTGATCCAGAGCGTGGGGTCGCTGTCGCCGGTGAGGATGGACTTGATGGCGACGACCATGGCGAGCAGCGCCGGCAGAAAGATGGGGAAGAGGATCAGCGGCAGCAGCATTTCGCGGTTGCGGCTGCGGATGGCGAGCGCGGCGAAGAAGGTGCCGTTGGCAACCAGCGCCCAGGTGCCGAGCGGCAGCACGAGCGGCGAGCAGCCATGCGTTGCCCAGGATCTGCAGGTTGTAGAAGACGAGGAAAACCGGCGCGAGCGCGATCTGCACGATGGTGACGAAGAGAAAGTTCGCGAGCACCTTGGCGAGGAAGAGCGCGGCGCCGGGCGTGGGCGCCATGCGCTGCGCGTCGAGGACCTGGTGGCGAATTTCGCGGGCCCATGCCTGGTTGAGCGCGCTCACGGAGGCGAACATGGTGGCCACGCAGAGAACGCCGCCGGCGATCTCGCGCGAAAACGATCCGCGCGGATCGAAGGAGACGGAAAAGAGCACGACCACGAGCAGCGCGAAGAAGAGCATCGAGTTGATGGCGTCTTTGGAGCGCCATTCGATGCGCAGGTCCTTGACGAAATGCGTCCAGAGGGCGCGGGTCATGACGCGAGTCATTGCGCGTGGCCCTCCGCAGAAGAGGACTTTCGTCAGGTCGGCGGTTGCGACCGGCACCTCGAGCGCCTGCGCGGCGCGCAGATAGTCGCCGGGGGTGAGAATGAGCTGCGTGCCGCGGGTTCCGGCGGAGACGCTGATCTTGTCGAAGAGAATTGCGGTTTCATCGATGTAGACAGGGAAGGCTTTTTTCGCGCCGAAGATGGTTACGCCGCCGCGGATGTAGCCGGTGAGGGGCTGCACATCCTTGAGCGAGACCATCTCGGCCTTGCGCAGGCCGGCGGCGCGCGCGAGCTTCTTGAAGTCGAGCTCGGCGTCGCCGGGGATGACGGCGAAGACGTGCACGCCGGGGCCGCCGGTGGTCAGCAGGGTCTTGAAGACCTGTTCGGCGGGCATGCCGATCTTTTTTGCCACGGTGATGGCGGAGAGATCGTCGGGATCGACTTCGTACTCGCGCAGTTCGAAGGGAATGCCGAGGCTTTCGAGGAAGCGCGCGCCGTTGGTCTTCATAGAGTCGGACTCCCGGGCTCGAAGGACTGCGACGCGGCCGGCGCGCAGGCGCAGCACCCAGTCGGCGATGGGAGCGGCGAGCTCGCGCTGATGCGTGGTGATCACGATGGTGCGGCTGCTCTGGCGCAATGCCGGCGAGCAGCTCGACCATCTGCCGCGCGGACTCGACATCCATGTTGGAGAAGGGCTCGTCGAGCAGGAGCAGCTCGGGCGCCGGGCAGCAGCACGCGGGCCAGGGAGGTGCGCTGGCGCATGCCCTGCGAGTATTGGCCGAGGGGCGCGGTCAGATCGGGGATCGAGGCCGACCTGGCGCAGCGCTTCGGCCGGAGTGAGACAGGGCTGGCCCGGATAGAGATCGGCGAAGTACTGGAGATTTTCCTGCGCGGTGAGCTCGTCGTAGAGCATGGGCGCGTGGCTCATGTAGCCGATGCGGGCGCGCGCCTGGTGCGGCTCGCTGTCGCCGAAGACTGTGACGGTGCCGTAGGTTGGGCCGCAGCAGGCCGGCGAGGATGCGCAGCAAGGTGGATTTGCCGGCGCCGTTTTCGCCGATGAGGACGTAGCAGCGGCCGGGCTCAAGATCGACCGAGACCTGGCGCAGCGCGGCGAAGGAGCCGAAGAGTTTTGAGACCCGTCTACGCGTGCGCAGAGGGTGGGGCTGGCGGCCTCCGGGACGAGCGCGGTCATCGGGGCTATTCGGCGGTTGCCGGAGTCGGCGGGATTTGCAACAGGCGTGGCCGAGGCGCGAGGGCTCGCTGCCGCGGGCGCGCCGGGCTGGCCCTGTTGCGGCGCATACTTGCTGGCGCACTTGGCCTGCAGCTGGTCGGCGTGGAAGACGCCGTCGCGTCCCAGAGTGCCCATGGCAAGCGCCTGGGCGTCGTCCTTGAATGTGTCGGGCGGCGGCTCGGAGCCTTTGTAGTTCACGCTGCAGCATGCGGCCGGTGCCGGCTTTGGGCGAGTGGCTTTCGAATTCGTTCAGCACGAAGTCACGTTGGTTCCGCTCTGCTCGATGGAGCCGGGCTTCACGAATCCTTCGACGCGCAGATTGCTCTTGTACGCCTTGTCGCCCATGCTGACGAGTTCGGCAGCTTGACGTAGTAGCTCTTGCTCGAACCGTAACCGGTGTAGGCCAGCCAGCCGATGGTGCCCACGATGATGGCGACCGCGATGCCGATCCGCAAACGAATTAGAAGATTTCTTCATGTCCAACTCTAACGATACGAGCGCAGCAGGACAGGGTCAACCATCGGGGCCAACATGTGTGATCTGAATCACATCTTCCGCATGATCGTGCTTCACTCAGGAACAGTCTTGCGGATGGCCCAGACGGTTCGGGATCGGTTTAGGAGGATGCGTTTAGTGAATAGAGTCAAGAGTTTGCGCCGCGCGGTCGAGCGCCTGGTGAGCACCTGGAGCTGCTTGCGCGCGAGCGGCGCTGTTTTGGGCGTCGATCGCCTCGTTGACGCCGGGAATTACCACGGCTGAGTAGCCGGTGTATTCGCCGGGCGCGTAGATGGTGTGCCGGTACCAGGGCCGGTTGGGCAGGCCTTCGGGCGAGAGCAGGTCGGTTTCAACCTTGCGCAGCGCGGCGTTGAGCTGGGCCAGTTGCTCCGGATTTGCGGCCGGCGCGGTTTGCGCTGCGTGCGCTTTGGCAGCCGCGGCGGAGAAGCGCTGCGCGGCAGCCTGCGCGGGCGCGAAATCGAGCGAGCCGAAGCCGTCGTCGTGCGCCTTGCGCTTGGCGGCATCGATATAGGCGGTGATCTCGCGCGCGTAGGCCACGTAGTCGTAGGGCAGCACGTCGGCATCGGCCATGCGCAGCGCCTCGAGGCCGAAGACGCGCGCCATCTCCTGCAGATAAACGAAGTGCGGGTCGGCGTTCATGGTGAACCATGCGTAGTTATCAAAGGCCGAGTGGTAGACGCCGTAGGGGCCGCCGGAGCCGACGTCGGTGGAAGGCACGCCGGCGTGCTGCAGGAAAGGCGTGAAGTCGGAGCCGGAGCCGAGATCGCTGACGTGCACTTCCTCGCCGGGCTGGGGCGGGGCGTTGGAGGCGCGATGCTCGTCCTTGTTGCGATTGAGGCGCCACTCCTGGTAGACCGTGCCGCCGAGGGGGCTGGGGACGGAGCGGGTGACGTCGCGGACGAACTCCTTGAGCGAGGGCACGGCGGAGGCGGTGAAGTCGGGTCCGGCGACGCCGACATCGGTATTGAAGTAAGCCACGGCGTGATCCATCTCGGCGGCGTGCTGCTCCACCCATTCGGTTGAGCCGATGAGGCCTTCTTCTTCGGCGTCCCAACTGCAGAAGAGGATGGTGCGTTTGGGCCGCCAGCCCTGCTTGAGCAGCGCGCCGATGCCGTGCACCGCCTCAAGCATGGCGGCGGTGCCGCTGTTGGGGTCGACGGCGCCGTAGACCCAGGCATCGCGATGGTTGCCGTTGATGACCGAGCTGGTCGGGATATTCCGAGCCCTTGATTTTGCCGATGACGTCCCAGATGGTTCGGCAGCTGGTAGTCCTGCTGCGAGACGAGGTGGACGCTTCACGCCGCCCGGCCCGAGGTGATAGCGGAAGGGCAGAGCGCCCTGCCAGCCCTGCGGGACGCCGGGGCCTTTGAGCGCCTCGAGAATCGGCGCCGCATCGTGATAGCTGAGCGGGATGGAGATGATGTGCGGCTGGTTGCCGTCGGGTGAGATGCGGGCGGAGTCAGGCAGATCGGGCGTGGAGGCAACGCCGGGCGTTTCCGGATCGCCGGGATATTTGAAGAGAAACTGCACCGAGCCGCGCTGCACGCCGGTGCTCGGGCCGCCAGGGACCGAGCGGATAGGCATCGCCCTTGTAGTAGCCGTCGTCCTGCGGGTCAGAGTAGATGAGGACGCCGATGGCGCCGCGCTGCTCGGCGATGTAGACCTTCACGCCGCGGAAGTTGCCCCCGTAGCGGGCGATCACGATTTTGCCGTGCAGGTCGATGTGCTGGGAGGCGAGCTGGTCGAAGTCTTCGAGCCGGCCGTAGTTGGCGTAGACCACTTCGCCGGTGACATCGCCCGAAGCCGGACGAGCCGTTGAAGGGCATCACGACGCGCGGGTTGTTCTGGTAGGGGTCGCCCGGCACCTGCTCCCGCGTGGGCCCGCTCATGAGCTGCTTGCCCTCGGGATCAAAGGCCTCGACGCGGACCACCTTCGGCTGGTTGAGCCAGCACGCGATAGGGCACGATCTCGGTTTCGAGCCCGGCCTCACGGAACTTTGCGGCCACATATTCGGCGGTCTTGTGATCTTCCGGCGTGGCGGCCATGTGCGGCTCGGCGGTCAGAGTCTTCAGTTCTTCTCCGGCGAGCTTCGCGTTCGGCACCTCGATGAATTTTGCCTCTGTCGCCGCTTCCTGCGCAAAATCGGCGTAGCCAAATGCGGTGGGCGTGGAGGCCTGCGCGGTTGAGCTGGAAGAGTGAGGGGTGTGGGCGACAGCGAGGAGCAAGAAGAAAAACGGAGCTTTGCGAATGAGCATGAACAAGCCTTTGAGTCTTTGGCGTGAATGCGTGCGATCCTGCCGGGATTCAGACCAGCTTACACTAGAGACTTCAGACGCCCTTTTCCCTTCGGAGGTCCTTTCCTGGACGCGCATCAGCAATTGGAAGAAGAACTGGCCGGGAGTCCCTTCGATGGCGCCCAGATGGCGCAGGCGCTCGAGCCTGACGATCTCGCGGGCTATCCGCAGATGGCGCGGGCCCTGCGCAATCCCAATTTCCGGCTCTTCTGGAGCGGCAATTTTCTCTCGAACATCGGCACGTGGATGGAGAACGTGGCCCGCGGCTGGCTGGTGCTGTTGCTGACCAACTCGGCTTCTGGCTGGGCGTGGTCGGTTTCGCCGGGTCGATTCCGTTTCTGTTTTTCACGCTCTTTGGCGGAGTGATTGCCGACCGGGTGGATAAGCGGCGGCTGCTGCTGGTGACGCAGACGGTGATGATGGTGCTTGCCTTTCTGCTGGCGACGCTGGCGTGGCTCAAGATCATCACGGTCTGGGAAATCGCGGCAATCGCATTTCTGAACGGCGTAGCCATGGCGATGAACGCGCCCAGCTACCAGGCGATGGTGCCGAGGCTGGTGAAGCGCGAAGACCTGACCAACGCGATTGCGCTGAACTCGGCGCAATTCAACATGTCGCGCATTCTGGGGCCCACGCTGGGCGGCTATGCGATGGTGCTGCTTCGGGATGGCCGGAAATTTCTTTCTGAACGGCTTCAGTTTTCTCGCCGTGATCTGGGCTCTTACGCGCATCCGCTATCCCGAAGAGAAACCGAGCCGGCACCAGAGCATCTGGCAGAGCCTGCGCAGCGGCTTCGCCTACCTGCGCAGCGAGCGGCAGATGTTTGTGCTGGTGTGGCTGACCGCGGCGGCGAGTCTGTTCGGCATTCCGTTTCTCACCTTCATTCCCTACTTTGCCAAGGTGCAGTTGAACGCCGGGGCGAGCGGGCTGGGCTGGCTGCTGGCCGGTTCGGGCCTGGGCGCGGTGCTGGGCGCGCTGACGGTGGCGGTCGCTGGGCGTGATTCGGCATCGTGGCATCGTGCTCACCTTTGCCGGCGTGGTCTTCTTCGCGGTGATTATCTGCTTCTGCTACTCGCACACGCTTCGCGCTGTCGGAGTGCCTGGCTTTCTTCGAGGGCTATAGCGGGATCCTGATGATCTCCTGCTTCAACGTTTCGATCCAGCATCTTTCGTCAGACGAGATGCGCGGGCCGGGTGATGAGCATTTACGCCACGAGCTTTCTGGGCCTGCCGCCGATTGGCGCGCTGCTGGCGGGCGAATTGTCGCGCCACATTCCCACCGGCCATGCGCTGGCGCTGATGGCCGGAACGGCGATGCTGATCTTTCTCTCGATCTTTGCGTTTTCGCCGGCGCTGCGCGAGCTGGATTAGGCCACGAGCTGCGTGCAGTGGGAGCAGCGCTTTGCCGCGATGGGAATATCGCTGAGGCACTGCGGGCATGCTCTGGTCGAGGGCGGCGGCGGCAATTCGCCCTTCTTCAGCCGGGCCATCAGGGTGTTGGTGGGCAGCACGATGGCGAAGTAGACAACGAAGGCGACGATGAGGAAGGAAACCACGGCATTGAAGAAGTTGCCGACCTTGATCTGTCCTCCGCCAACATGCAGGACAACGCTGCTGAAGTCGGGCTTGCCGACGGTAGCCGCAATCATCGGATTGAGCACGTCGCCGACCAGCGAAGTGACGATGGCATTGAAGGCGGCGCCGAGAATCACGGCAACCGCGAGGTCAACTACGTTTCCACGAAGAACAAAATCACGAAACCCCTTCAGCATGTGTTCCTCCCACAGGCGTGCTGCAGCAAGCCTGGCAGCTCGAATCTCCTCGAATCGTAAGGGCCCACGGTACTGCTTGTGTGTACAAGCCATGCTACACGCCGCGGCAGGGCGCACGGCTGCGACATTAAGAGATGCGGTTCGAGAACAGAGGCGGCGAGTGCACGCTGCCTATGGATAGACGGCAAGGAAAACGATCATCGCCAGGATCATCAGGTCGGCATAGAGCAGCAGCAGGATGCCCGCGTGATAGAGGCTCCACTTGCGGCGCAGGCAGCGGGCGGTCTCCGCCATGCCCCACAAGGCGATCGCCACCATCAGGCCCTGCCACGGCGAACCGTGGAGGTTATCGATGTGAGGAAAGCCCGCCAGCAGCAGGCTCGCGATGAATGCGCCCAGCGAGAGCACGAGCGCCCGCACCAGAGACCTTTGCCGCAGACGGACGATGGAGAGCGGGGAATACACGACATTTACAACTGTAGTGCGTGGCGCCTGCCGCGGACTCTCGCGCTCAAAATCCCGCAGGCTAGCCGGCAACGGCTTCCATCGCCTTGAGCGACTCGGCGTAGGGCGCGCGCAAGACGCCGCGCTCGGTGATGATGGCGGTGACGTACTTTGCCGGGGTCACGTCGAAGGCGGGGTTGCAGATGCCCACGCCGTGCGGCGTGAGCTGCTTGCCGCCGTGATGCGTGACTTCGACGGCGCTGCGCTCCTCGATGGGGATGGCGTCGCCGGTTGGCGTGGCGGTGTCGATGGTGGACCACGGCGCCGCGCAGTAGAAGGGGATGCCGTGCTCCCGCGCCAGGATCGCGACGTTATAGGTGCCGATCTTGTTGGCGAAGTCGCCGTTGGCGGCGATGCGGTCTGCGCCGACGACGACGGCCTGGATTTTGCCGGCGCGCATGAGGCTGGCCGCCATGTTGTCGCAGATGACGGTGGTGGGGATGCCGTCGGCCATCAGTTCCCAGGCGGTGAGGCGCGCGCCCTGCAGAAAGGGCCGTGTTTCGTCGGCGTAGACGTGAATGCGCTTGCCCTGCTTCGACTGCCGAGCGAATGACGCCGAGCGCGGTGCCGTAGCCGCAGGTGGCGAGCGCGCCGGCGTTGCAGTGGGTGAGCACGCCGCCCTCGTCGGGCAGCAGCGCGCCGCCGAAGGCTCCCATGGTCTTGCAGGCGGCGATGTCTTCCTCGTACATGGCGTGGGCTTCGGCGAGAAGCTTCTCTTTGACTTCGGCCATCGAGGCGCCGGAGGCGCGCAGCGAGGCAAAGAGCGCTTTCATGCGGTCGATGGCCCAGAAGAGATTGACGGCGGTGGGCCGCGTGCCGGCCAGGCGCTTCGCAGATCTGCTCGAACTCCGGGCGCAAAGTGCTTCTGCCGTGGCGGCCTTCGAGTGCTGTGCGCCGAGAGCGACGCCGTAAGCCGCCGAAACGCCGATGGCCGGCGCGCCGCGCACGACCATGGTGACGATGACGTCGGCCACCTGTTCGTAGGTTGTGGCGAGCACGTAGCTCTCTTCGAGCGGCAGCTTCGTCTGATCGATGAAACGGACGCCTTCCGGGGTCCAGGTGAGTGTGGGAATCATGCACTTCAAGTTTAACTGGTGCCGCATGTGAAGGCGGGTCTCGCGCAGGGCCGGAAATGAAAACATTTTCAAAATCCGCTGGACTCGCCTTGCCTTCCGCTGCTTAGAGTGTGTTTGCGTACCTCTGCGCGATCGCACGTCTTCCTTGCACCGGGCTTCGAAAGCCCGCGCGCATAGCGGTTGCTCTGCTACTCAAGGAGAAGTCTTGAAACTCACCTTTGTCGACTGGCTCATCATGCTGCTGTACTTCGTCTTTGTGCTGGGCATCGGCTTTGCGCTGAAGCGGTACATGAAGACGAGCAAGGACTTCTTTCTGGCCGGCCGCGCGTTGCCGGCCTGGATCTGCGGCCTGGCCTTCATCAGCGCCAACCTCGGCGCGCAGGAAGTGATCGGCATGGGCGCCTCGGGCGCCAAGTACGGCCTGGAGACGGCGCACTTCTACGGCATCGGCGCGATCCCGGCGATGATCTTCGTCGGCATCTTCATGATGCCGTTTTACTACGGCTCAAGGCGCGCTCGGTGCCGGAGTTTCTGCGCCTGCGCTTCGATGAAAAGACGCGCGGACTCAATGCCTGCTCCTTCGCCGTGATGACGGTCTTCAGCTCGGGCATTTCGATGTACGCGATGGCGCGGCTGATCCAGGCGCTGCACGTCTTCGACGGTTTGTTCAATGCGCTTGGTCTGCCGCAGCAGGGCATCTTCACCTTTTCCATCGTGCTGTCGGCGGTGATCGTGCTGCTCTACATCTTTCTCGGCGGGCTTACCAGCGCGATCTACAACGAGGTGCTGCAGTTCTTTCTCATCATTGCCGGCTTTCTGCCGCTGGTGCTGCTGGGCCTGAAGAACGTGGGCGGCTGGCGCGGCATGAAAGCCTCGGTGAGCGCGATCGATCCGCGCATGGCGCATCGAGTGGCACGGCGTGATGCATTCGAGCACGAACCTGATGGGCGTCGACATCATCGGGCTCGGCATGGGGCTTGGCTTCGTGCTGGGCGCCGGCTACTGGTGCACGGATTTTCTCGTGATCCAGACGGCGCTGGCCTCGAAGAACATGGACTCGGCGCGCCGCGTGCCGCTGATCGCCGCGGTTCCGAAGATGGTCTTTCCGTTCCTGGTGATTCTGCCCGGACTGATCGCGATCGGGTTGCCGACGCCGCACACGACTACGGTGGTGACTGAGCAGAACGGCGTGATCTACCACAACACCACGGTGGTTTCGAGAGAAGCCGAAGCAGGGCAGCGGGCTGATCCCCGCAAAGATCAACCCGGTGACCGGCAAGCCGATGCTCGACGCCAGCGGCAAGCCGCTGCTGGACTACGACATGGCCACGCCGAATATGCTGCTGCATTATTTCCCCACCGGCATTCTCGGCCTGGGCCTGACGGCGCTGCTGGCCAGCTTCATGAGCGGCATGGCGGGCAATGTAACGGCGTTCAACACCGTATTCACCTACGATCTTTACCAGGCGTACATCCACAAAGGCGCCAGCGACAAACACTATCTTGCGGTGGGACGATGGGCGACCGTGGGCGGCATTCTGCTCTCGATTGCGACGGCGTATGCCGCGATCAACTTCAACAACATCATGGACACGCTGCAGCTTGTCTTCTCGTTTGTGAATGCGCCGCTGTTTGCGACCTTCCTGCTGGGCATGTTCTCAAAGCGGACAACGGGCCACGGCGCGTTTACCGGGCTGATCGCCGGCACGGCGGCGGCGATGATTCATCATGGGCTCACGCTGCCGATGGAGGCGCATCCCGGCATTCACGGCGGATGGATCACGGTGCTGCATCACTATCCGAGCGACATGGCGCAGAACTTCTACGGCGCGATCTGGGCCTTCAGCGTGAACTTCGTGATTACGGTGATCGTGAGCCTGTGTACGAAGCCGCGGCCGGAGTCAGAACTTGTGGGCCTGGTGCACTCGCTCACACCGAAGCCTGCAGTCGTCGCATGTGGTCTGGTGGAAGCGTCCTGAGGCGCTGGCGGTCGCGGTTCTGATCGGCGCCGTCGCTGTGAATCTGTTTCTTGCCTGAGGCGAAAGGAGAAGACGATGAGTCTCGATCTGCGCATTCCGATGGGCCTGATGTTCACCTTCACCGGCCTGATCCTCACGGTCTTCGGCTTCGCCACGCACGGCGACGCCGCTCTCTACGCCAAGAGCCTCGGCATCAACGCCAACCTGTGGTGGGGCATGGTGCTGCTCGCCTTCGGCCTGACGATGTTTCTGCTTGGGCGGCGTGGGCAGCGGCGCCTCGACAGCATGCCCCGCCCCGCGGAAGACGAAAGCGAAGCCACGCCGCGGCCATTAAACACAGCCATGCGCTCTCACCGGGCGGGATTCATCCGATCCTTATGAGCCGGCCGGTAGACTGATAGAGAGCGATGAAGCGCAAAAGCATCAAGCACTATGAAATTGTCCGCCGCCTCGGCGCGGGCGGCAGCGGCGTTGTCTATCTGGCAGACGACACGCTGCTGCAGCGCCCTGTGGTGCTGAAGATGATTCGCGCGGGCCTGATCTCGGCGCAGCAGATGCGCACCACGATTCTGCGGGAAGCGCGGCTGGCCTCGGCGATCGAGCACCCCAATGTCTGCGCCATTTATGAAGTGGGCGAGCTCGGCGACGAGGGCTACATCGTCATGCAGTACGTGCCCGGCCAGTCGCTCGACCACCTGATCGGCCGCGGACCGGCCAACCCGCAGCCTGGTGCTCTCAGTGGGCATTCAGATTGCCGATGGCCTGCAGGCCGCGCATGGGCTGGGCATCTTTCATCGCGACCTGAAGCCGCAGAACGTGATGCTGACCGAAGGCGGCCTGGTGAAGATTCTCGACTTCGGCCTGGCGCGGCGCCTGTCGCCGCAGGATGCGGGCTTCGATCCCGGCAAGCCTGCGCTCAAAAAGGATGCTTCGCTCGCGGCAACGTACACGGCGCGGGGCGGCACCATCCGCTACATGGCGCCGGAGCAGTTTGTCACCGGCCAATCGAGCGTGCAATCGGATGTGTGGGCCCTGGGCGTGATTCTCTACGAGCTGGTGAGCGGGCGGCATCCGTTCTCGCGGCCGGACGGGGAAGACTTTCAGGCGATTCGCGCGATTCAGTTTTCCGATCCGCCGGACCTGAGCGAGATCGTGCCCGGCATTTCGTCGGAGTTGAAGAGCGTGATCGCGACCTGCCTCGAGAAAAATCCCGGCGAGCGGTACACCACCGCCGCCGAAGTGCGCGAGGCGCTGAAGACCATTATGCGCACGCTGCAGATGGAGACGGGCAGCATTCCCGGCGATGCGGCGGCCAACCTGCCCGCGACCGGCGCCGAGGCCGAGAAGCGCGCTACCGGCTTTCTGTCGATGCTGGCCGAGCGCTTTCGCGAATCGGCAAGTGAAAAGGCGGAGCAGGATTCGCTGGTGGTGCTGCCGTTCTCGAATCTAGGCGCCACGGAGGTGGCGCCGCTCTATGGCTACGCGCTTGCCGATGCCATTGCCACGCGGCTGGCGCGCATTCCCGAGCTGATCGTGCGTCCGTCGAGCACGCTGATGTCGCTGCCGATCGCGCAGATGGATCCGCTCTCGGTGGGGCAGCGGATGCTGGTGTCGTATGTGCTCGCGGGCAGCTTCGTGCGCTCTGACAAGGGGTTCGATCTGAACTGGCAACTGCTCGATGTGGCCACGCAGCGCGTGCGCTCCGGCGGAGCGATCCAGGTGGCGTCTCTTGATCTGATCGCGGTGCAGACGCAGATTTCGAATGAGGTCTTCGCGGCGCTGCATGGTTTTGGAAGCCGCGACCAGCTCGAAGCTCCGCGCCCCGGCGGCCGCGACGGCTCGCTTTCCGGCCCGGTGAGCGAAGAGTATCTGCAGGCGCGCGCGCTGCTGAGCTCGTTCATGGTGCGCACCAGCTCGCGTGCCGACCTCGATCGCGCGCATGCGCTCTTTACCGGCGTTACGGAAAAGCATCCCGGCTTCGCGGCGGGATGGAGCGGCCTGGGCATCGCGGAGCTGCAATATGTGCGTCATGGATTCGGCGGCCAGATTCACGTGATGCACGCGCGGCGCGCCTTTGACGAGGCGCTCAAGCTCGATCCCGCCGCCACGGAGCCCAATCTCTATCGCATTTACATGCTGCTCTCGCGCGGAGAAAAAGAGTCGGCGCGCCACGGCATCGCCAATCTGCTGGTCTCCGGCGCAACCGACTGGAACGTGCACATGGTTGCCGGCCTTGCGCTGCGCGGCGACGGCATGTACGACGAGGCGCTGCAGCAGTTCAGCCGCGCGCTCAAGCTGAACCCGGCCAACGCGGCGATTCTCTATAACCACCGCGCCCGCGTTTACCACTATCAGAACCAGATCGAGCTGGCCGGCGACGAGCTTGAGAAGGGCCTGGCGCTCGAGCCGCGGCACCCGCTGCTGCGCACCTCTTCCGGCTATCAGCAGATGCGCATGGGCCACCTGATCGCGGCAATCGAAATTCTCGAAGGCGTGATTCGCGACGACAAGTCGATGCGCATCGCTGTGCCGACGCTCGCGATGTGCTACGTGATGGCGGGCGATCGCGATCTGGCCGCCGGCCTGCTGAAGGACGAGACGCTTGCGGCCGCGGAGGCCGACAACGAGATGGCCTACCGCCTGGCAAGCTACTTCGCCGTTGAAGGCGACTCGAGCGAGGCGCTGCACTGGCTGCGCCGCGCCATCTATCTCGGCAACGAGAACTATCCGTGGTTCCAGAAGAATCCGGCGTGGAACAACCTGCGCACGAACTCCGACTTCCTGCGCATTCTCGACGACCTCAAGAAGAGCTTCCGCCGCAACCAGAAGACGTGGAGCCGCCTGCTCGAGCAGGTGCCGCCCGAGGGCCAGTAGCGCGCATCAGGCGGCCTTGACGATCAGCGTGAAGGGCGTGTTGACGGTCTGTCCCGCAGAGATCACGGTAACGATCGGCATGTAGGTGCCGGTGGGCGCCGTACTGGTCGCGGTGAACGCGATGGTCCCGGACGGGTTCGTGTCAGAGGCCGCGTATCTTTCCTGAACGCCGGCGGGCAATCCGGTTACGCTGACAAGCGCTGTTTCACTTGTGGACTTGATCTGAATCGGCACCGTCGACCTGCATTCCTGCCGGCGTGACAACGACCGTGGAGATGGGCAGAAAGACGGTCACCGGGTTCTGCGTCAACATCGCGTTGCCTGCTCCGTTGCCTCCGCCGCATCCGGCGCAGATGAAGCAGTGCGGCGCACAGAGCGATCTCGCACGATGACGCAAGCCCGTCGAAGTGGAAGAGCCGTCGCACCGCAGTCCGCCTCCGGCATGTGGGGCCCGTGCAATAGTCTACGGCGGATCGAGAGAAGGCCGCACGCACAAATAAAACAGCCCAGGCCGTGATGGCCCGGGCTGCGTGAAGAAGTGAAGAGTCTACTTGAGGTCGATGTCGCCTTGAGCGGAAGATCCTGCGACGAGCCGCCCACGTAGAGGGTGTACCTGCCGGGAAGCAGCGACCAGTCATTCTTTGCGACGTCGAAGATCGACAGATACTTCGGATCGATTTCGACGGTGACGGTCTGCTTCTCTTTCGGGCCGAGCTTCACCTTGCTCCAACCGACGAGGCGCTTGAAGGGCTCGCCCGCGGCGGTGGGAAGCATCGCGTAGACCTCGGCAATCTCCGCGCCTGCACGCGCGCCGGTGTTGGCGATTGTGAAGGTGGCCTTGACGGTATCGCCGGGTGTGACCTTCAACCCCGCGTAGTGGAAGGTTGTGTAGGAGAGCCCGAAGCCGAAGGGGAAGAGAACGGGCTTCTTCTCGGCCTCATACCACTTGTAGCCAACCTTCACGCCCTCGTCGTAGCTGACATCGAAGGGCGGCAGGCCCGCTTCGCGCGTCTCCTGTGACGCGGCGGAGGAGAAGTGCTGCGACTCCGGCGGCGGCATGGTGATCTTCGGATGCGGAAGATCGGCTTCGCTGAGCGGGAAGGTGTTCGGCAGCTTGCCGCTGGGGTTCACCGAGCCGAAGAGCACGTTGCCTACGGCATCGGCGCCGTCGCTGCCGCCATACCATGCTTCCAGAATTGCCGCCGGGGCTTTGACCCAGGGCATCGTGACCGGGTTGCCGGTTTCGAGCACGACGATGGTGTTTGGATTTGCCGCGGTCACCGCCGCGATCACATCGTCCTGATGATGCGGCAGCGAGAGGTCGGCGAGGTCCATGCCTTCGCTGGCCCACTTGTAGGCAAAGACAATCGCGACATCCGCGCCCTTTGCTGCCGCCGCCGCTGCAGCGGGATCGGTGCCGGGATCGTAGGTGACCTTCGCCTGCGGTGCGCGCGCCTCAATCGCCTTCATCGGCGAGGTGGGGAACCAGATCTCCTCCATCCAGTGGGTTGCGCCTTTGCCCGGAGGCATGATGGCGTTGCCGCCGATGGGATCAACCTGCGCCGAGCCGCCGCCGGAGATCATGCCGACATCCGAGTGTGAACCGATGACGGCGATCGTCCGCAGCTTCGCGGCGTTCAAGGGCAGAGCGTCTTTTTCGTTCTTCAAAAGAACGATGCCGCCTTCTTCGATCTTGCGTGAGATGGCAAAGCCGGCAAACGGATCGACGACGCTGCGCTGGCGCGGGTAGTCAATGACGCCGGCGGCAAACATCGAGCGCAGAATGCGGTGCACGTGATCGTCAAGCTGGGCCATGGGAATGGTTCCCGCCTCGACGGCGGCTTTGAACTTCGCGTCGAAGAAGAAGTTGCCGGGCTGCTCGTTGTCGAGGCCCGCGGCCGAGGCTTTTTCAGTGCTGTGCGTGCCGCCCCAGTCAGAGATCACGAAGCCGGGGAATTTCCAGTCGTGCTTGAGCACATCGGTGAGCAGGTATTTGTTTTCGCAGGCAAAGTCGCCGTTGACGCGGTTGTAGGAGCACATGACCGCAGCCGGGTGCCCCTTGGCGACGCCGATTTCGAAGGCCAGCAGATCGCTTTCGCGCGCGGCGCGCTCGCCGATGTGAATGTTGACGGAGTTGCGCCCGCTCTCCTGGTCATTGAAGGCATAGTGCTTGATGTCGCCGATGACGTGAGCAGACTGCGTGCCCTCGATGAGCCGCGCGACCAGCGTGCCGGCAAGCACCGGGTCCTCGCCGAGATACTCAAAGGTGCGGCCGTTGCGCGGATCGCGCGTGATATCCACGCCGCCGCCGAGCGACATGTTGAAGCCCTGCGCGCGCAGCTCGCGGCCGATCAGCGCGCCATATTCGTAGGCGGCGTCGGTGTCCCAGCTCGCGGCTGCGGCGACGTTGGCGGGCAGCGCGGTGGCGTAGCGGCCGTTGGCGCCGCTGGAGCGCACGCCGTAAGCAGCGTCGCTCATGTCGATGCCCGGAATGCCGAGGCGCGGAATGCCCTGGGTGTAGCCCACGCCGCGATTCGAGTCTGCATTCTCCGGCGTCACCGGGTCATCGGTGGGCATGCCTACGCCGTGCAGCAGCTTGATTTTTTCATCGAGCGTGAGCTCTTTGATCACCAGATCGGCCCGCTCATCGGGCGAAAGGCTCGTATTCATCCACGGACCGGTGGGAGCTGCCGCTGCCCTGTGCCGCTGACCAAAGCCCGAAGCCGCCGGGAAGACGAGCGAAGACGACAGCAGCGCCACCATCGCAACACGGACGCCGCAAGAGATGTACTTCATGAATTCCTCCGCTAAAACGTTTTTCTATGGACCTCGAAATCCTATCAACAAAGAGGCAGCGGTTGGCAATTCGCGTTGAGCCGCGCCTGGCGCTGACGAACCGCGGTCAGTTCTCCTCGACGATGGCCAGGTCCCACGGCGCGAGAGCAAGCTCCTGCCCGTGTGCGACTGCCTTGCCGGTGAGCAGGTCGTTTCCGCTTCCGTAGGAGTAAGCAGCTTTCACGTCGTTGCCGGAGTAGTTGAAGTAATAGTGAATCCGCTTGCCCATGCGATTGACGCCGTGCTGCACGTGCACTGCGGCAGGAAGTTGCTCGTCGGCGCCGGCGAGTCCGGCCTGCTCAACCGCCCGCTTCAGAATCGCCGTCTGCAGCGCATCGGAGAGGTAGGTGCCCTCATAGAGCAGCGTGCCCGCGCCAAACTGATTCTCGGTAATCGCGGGCCACTTTCCGAAGAAGGGATGGTCATAGTAGGCCAGCGGTTTGGCATGCTCGGGCATCAGAAACTCCGCCCAGTACTGCACCTTGTTGGCGTCGCCCGCATGGAAGGGATCGCCTTTGAGTGCGAGCGGCTTCTCGAGGTTCGAGAATTCCTGGTAGCTGAAGCCGGCAGCTTCGCGCAGCGGCCCGGGCGCGCGCACCCAGCGCACGGCGGAGTTTTCGTTGGCGAATCCGCTCTTGAAGGTCATCACCACGTGGCCGCCGTTCTTCACGTAGTCTGAAATGCGCTGCAGCAGCGCGTCGTCGGAAATGTAGAGCGCGGGCACGATGAGCAGCTTGTAGGCGGAGAAATCCTTCGTGGTGGGAAAGACAAAATCGCTGCCGACATTCAGGTCGTAGAGCGAGCGATGCATCTGCTGCACCAGCGAGGCGTAGTCGGCTGTCGGCGGCCCAAAGCTCCACTGCGGGCCCGCGGAGGTGAAGGGCATGAAGGCGATGGCGTTGTACGAATCGCGGCTCCACAGGATCGCCACCTGGTTGTGAATCTGCAGCCCGACGAGATGCGGGCCGATCTTCTCAAGCTCGTGCGCGGTGCGGCTCACCTCGGCGTAGGCGCGGTTCGGCTCAAGATCGTGCGAGAGCACGCCCTTCCAGTAGGTTTCCTGATTGGCCGCGATCGACGCCCAGTGCCAGTACTCGACCATGTTGGCGCCATTGGAGAGATGGGTGTAGACATCTTCGCGCAACTGGCCGTCGTAGGGCGGATACTGAAAGGCCGAAGTCCAGTCCGTCGATTGCGCGTTGGTTTCGGTCACGAGAAAATTCGAGTGCTTGAGCGAGCGGGTGAAATCGCCCTGGATCGACTGCACGGATCCATCGAAGTGGTCCTGGGTGCCGTGATAGATGTTGTCGGCGGGAATGTCGAGCGCCTCGGCGATGGCTTCTTCATTCACATCGCGCTTCATCATGCCGCCGTAGTCGGTGGTGACAAACTGGCGTGCGCCCGCGCACTCCCGCACCAGCGCGGCCTGCCAGTGGAGAAAATCGGTCACACGCATCTGGCTCCAGCGCGACCACTCAAGCTTGTAGCCGGTGCTTTGCGCGCCGTCGCGCGTCGGCAGGTCTTCCCAGGTGTGCAGATTTTCGCCCCAGTAGTTCAGGAACCACGCCTTGCTCAGCGCCTCGGGCGTTCCGAATTTCTTTTCGAGATGATGCTGAAAGCCGATGAAGACATCGGGATTGGCCGCGTCGTAGCTCGAGGTTTCGTTGTCGATCTGCCATCCGATCACCGTGGGGTTGTCCTTATAGTGCGCGACGATGTGCCGGATCAGCCGCTCGGCGTAGAACCGGTAGGCGGGCGAATCGGTGTCCATGTTCTGCCGCATGCCGTAGGTGTTCTGCGTCGGCGGGCCGCCAAAGGGGCTTGCGTTGAGCCGCTGCGCAAGAATCTCCGGATGCTGGTGCGCCATCCATGCGGGAATCGAGTAAGTGGGCGTGCCGAGAATGACCTTGATGCCGGCCTTGCCCATCGCATCGACGACGCGATCCATCCATGCGTACTCGAATTGGCCGTCCTCGGGCTCCCACAGGCTCCACGTCGACTCGCCCATGCGCACAACATTGAGCCCCGCCGCCTTCATCAGGGCGATGTCTTTGTCGAGGCGGTCATAGGGCATGTACTCGTGGTAGTAGGCGGCGCCATAGAGCACTGTGGGGAAATCGAGATCGGGCTTGGCGGGCGCTGTGGCATTTGAGTCCGCCTTCTGAGCGCCGAAAGCGGCCACGGCGCGAAAGCATGAGCGAGATAGATGCGAGAAAGCGCTTGCCTGAAACGCGCATAGAACGGCTCTCCAGTCACAAAACGTCATTGAAAAGTCGTGAAGGGCAATGAGAACACTTCTATGCGAAGGTGAGCAAGACCATCTCTGCGTGGGAGCCGACGCGCATGGGCGGTCCCCACGTGCCCGCGCCACACGAGGTATAGACCTGCAGGGCCCCGAAAGGATGAAGTCCGTGGGTATATTCGCCGAAGGCGCGCCGCGCGATCAGAGTGAAGGGGAAGGTTTGTCCGCAATGCGTGTGACCGCTCAGCAGCAGGCTCGCGCCCGCCTGCTCAAGCATCGGCAGGCGATTGGGCACGTGCTGCAGCAGGATGCTGGGAGCGGCTTCGCGCAAATCGAGGCTCGTGAGCACATGGCGAAGCTGGAGCAGATGGGTCGACGTGCGGTAGCCCACACCCGCAATGACAACTCCATCGATCACGGTGCGCTTGTCGTCGATGACGTGGATGCCGGCGCGCCCGAGCGCCTCGCAATATTGCTCCGCGCCGCCGAAGACCTCGTGGTTGCCTGTGACGAAGTAAACGCCGAGTGGCGGGGCCAGTTGGTAGAGCGGCGCCGCAATCCTGTCGGGATTCACTCTGGTTCCGTCGAAGAGATCGCCGGGGATGAAGATGATGTCGGGATCAAGCTGGCGGGCGATGCCGGCGATGCGCCGCGCAAAGCGCTCGCCGTTGATGTTGCCCAGATGAATATCGCTCACCACCAGCGCGGTGCGGCCAACCCAGGCCGCGGGCAGATTCGCCAGCTTGATCGAGACCCGCCTCAGGCGGATTCTGCGGGCATTCACGAGTCCGTAGAGCGTTATGGCGATTGCCGCAACAAGGAGTCCGCCAGCCAGCCATGGGCGGATCTGCAGACGCACGCGTGGCGGGCACGACGACGCGGAGGGCGAGGTCGATGATCCAGGCGATCCACGCCGCCCAGAAGAGAAAGTTCAGCAGGCCCAGCCAGAGGCAGGCCGCCCGGTAAAGCAATGTGACGAACGGATTGGCGACGCGAAAGCTCAACACCGTGGCGGCGACGAAGAGAAACGAGAGCAAGAGCAATGCCACGCGCAGCGCGTTCGTAGCCTGACCGCTCAAGGGCCACCAGAAATCAATCCACGTGCAATAGAGAAACCAATGAGCAAGACAGAGAAAGGTCTGGATCATCACAATGGCCAGAACGGGCGGCGATTTCAATCGGACCTCCTCTTTCTCATTCTGGCACGTGGGCGTTCCTTGCCCGGCAACGGCGCGACGGGCCCGTGAAAGAATGGATGCATGGCAGGCTCCGCCGGCGAGAAGCTCGGCCTCTACCTCTCCATCCCGTTTTGCCGCTCAAAGTGCACCTACTGCAACTTCGCCTCCGGTGTGTATCCGGCGGGCGACCATGAGCGCTATGTGAACCGCCTTATCGCCGACCTGAAAGCCTCGCAGGCGTGGGCCGGCGAGATCGGCGTGTCGATTGCCCGCAGGGTCGACACGATTTACCTCGGCGGAGGAACGCCGAGCCTGCTCGAGCCTGAGCTGATCGCGCGTCTCTTTGCCGCGATGCGCGCGGAGTTCAAGGTGGAGAAGGACGCGGAGATCACGGTGGAGTGCGCACCGGGCCAGCTTGCCGATGCCACCATCGAGGCGCTGGTGAAGGCCGGCGTCAATCGCGTGAGCCTTGGCGTGCAGTCGTTCATCGATCGCGAAGCGCACGTGAGCGGGCGGCTGCATAACCGGGCAATGGTGCTTGACGATCTGCGCCGTTTGCGCGAGGCGGGAATCGCCAATCTGAATCTCGACCTGATCGCCGGGCTCGCCGGGCAGACATATGCATCGTGGGATGAATCGCTGGCCGTGCTGATCGAGACGGAAGTGCCGCATGCGAGCGTCTACATGCTCGAGGTGGATGAGGACTCACGCCTGGGCCGCGAGATGCTGGCCGGCGGGGCGCGCTACCACGCGGAGCTGGTGCCGAGCGACGAAGCGATTGCGCGCATGTACGAGACGGCGATCGAGCGCTTTGCCGCCGCGGGGCTCAGGCAATATGAGATTTCCAATTTTGCCCGCGACGGTTTCTCGTCGCGCCACAATCTGCGCTACTGGCAGCGCAGGCCCTATCTTGGCCTGGGCCTCGATGCCTCGTCGGCGCTTGAGGCTGAGAACTCCGCGAAGCCGGGCAAATTGCGCGGCGGCTCCGATTACGTTCTGCGGTCGAAGACGACCGACGATTTGAACGCGTATCTGGCTGGGGCCGCTGGAGCCCGTGGTAGAGACGGCGTGGCTCTCCCCCGAAAGCCAACATGAGGAAGCATGGTTCCTGGGCCTGCGGCTGAATGCGGGCGTCGATCCTGCGTTGCTGAAGCGCGAATTTGGCGCGGAGCCGATCGCGCGCGCACTTGAGGTCGTGCACCGCCTCGAAGAAGACGGCCTGGTGCAGACAGAGGGCAAAAGCGTGCGGCTGACGCCGCGCGGGCGTCTGCTTTCAAACGAAGTTTTTCAGGAGTTTCTGGGCGTCGCCGGCGCGGCCGATGCGCTTATGGAATCGACGGCGCAGTGACGGTTCGGATTCCACGCCGCGCGGGTTCGCGCTGCCCGGCGTTGCGCATCGCCTCTTCGACTTCGCGCAGGACAATCACCGGCGATCGGCCTTCGCTCAAAGCGACGCCGAAGCGCGCGGTGAGGTGGATGGCGTTGCAGCCAACGGTGAATTGCCTGCCGAAGACCTCGTCGTCAATGCGCTCGGCAAGCGAGAAGGCAGCGGGGGCATCGCAGCCGGGCAGCACGGCGAGGAATGCGCTCTCTGCGACGCGGCCCAGCAGATCATAGCTGCGCAGTTGCCGCGTGAGCCGGCTCGCGGTCTGGCGCAGCAGATCGTCATAGATGGGCGCGCTGGGGTACGGAAAGGCATCAGGAGCCACTTCAACGCCGATCAGGAGCAGGCAGAGAGAGGTTTTCATCCTCTGCGCCCGGTCCGTCTCGCGGAAGAGCATGGCGAGCAGCGTGGCCCGGTCGTAGACGCCGGTCAGCGGATCGACTGAGGGTACGAACGGCGATATGAACGAAGGTGTGCGATGCTCTGCGGACATGCCAGCCACCCCATGGCATGTCCATCGGCAAAGAGCAGAGCTGGCTGAGGCTGGTGTTGCAAATTGCGGCAGAAGCCTCAGCCGTGAGGCTTAGTCGACGAACTCCACATGCGGCTCAATGGGAATCACGCCGCGCTCGTGGCCCACTGCAAGCAGCTTGCGAATCGCCTCGCGGCCGTCGGCGCCGTAGTCCAGGGTGCGATCGTTCACATACATGCTCACGAAGCGGTTGGCGAGAGAGGAATCGAGATCGCGCGCGAACTGCATGGCATACTCAAGCGCCTGTTCGCGATGATCGAGGGCGTGCTGAATGCTGTCGCGCAGCGCCTTGGAGATGATCGCTGTGCTGCTCGGGCCCGAGGGAGCGGCGGATTGCATTGCCGCCGAGGGGCAGCACGAGCCCCGTGGTTTCGCGCCACCAGGCGCCGAGGTCGAGCACGCGATAGAGCCCGCTCGAGCTGTAGGTCAACTGACCTTCATGGATGATGAGCCCCGCTTCGTATTTGCCGGCCACGATCTCGGGAATGATCTGGTCGAAGGCGACCGTCTCGGTTTCAATCTCGGGGTTGAAGATCTTGAGCGCGAGATAGGCGGTGGTGAGCTTGCCCGGCACAGCGACGCGCACGCGGCGCAGATCGTCGGGCGTGAGCGGCCGGTTTGACACCACCATGGGGCCGTAGCCCTCGCCCACGCTGCCGCCGCAGCCCATCAGGGCATAGTTCTTCTGCACGTAAGGATAGGCATGAAAGCTGATGGCCGAGACGTCGAAGAAGGCTTCATCCTGCGCGCGGCGATTGAGGGTTTCGATGTCGCAGAGGGTGTGTGAAAAGCGGTAGCCGGGCACGCGAATCTTGTTGGTCGCGAGCCCGTAAAACATGAAGGCATCGTCGGAGTCAGGGCTGTGCGCGATCGATATTTCGGTAATGGCCGGCGCAGAGACCACTGAAGACTTCTCATTACTCACTTGGGTACCGCAATCCTTTCCAACGATCGTTCGCACCCTTGCCGGTGCGAGGTTACCTGGTTTCGCGGCGTACTCGTCGAACGGCAGCCGCGACGCCGGCGGCCGCTGCGATCTTCAGAGCGTCTCCGGGCAGAAAGGGAAGTGCCGCGAGCGAGAGAGTGGCCCAGAGCGATCCCAGATGAATGACCGAGAGCCAGAGCGCTCCGCCAAAGAGAATCACGAGATCGCCGGCAGCGGCGCTTGCGAGAGCTGTGCCGAAACCGCGTCCCGAGCGCCGCCAGAGAGCGGAAATGAGCAGGGCCGCGAGGGGATACGCCATCAGGTAGCCGCCGGTCGGGCCGAGCAGGTGAGCCACGCCCAGGGGGCCGGGGGCAAAGACGGGCAGCCCTGCGGCGCCCTCAAGCAGGTAGGCGCCCACCGTGGCCAGCGCGAGCCCGGGCGACAGCAGCAGGCCGAGCAGCAGAACACCAAAAGGCTGCAGGCTGAGCGGCACCGGGGTAAACCAGAGCGGTATAGAGATGTGCGCGCAGACCGCGAGCAGCACGCTGCCGAGCAGCACCACTCCCGCAGAGCGCAGCCAGGGCGAAACAGTGCTCAGGCCGGCGGTGCCGGTGAGGCTGGCGGTGCCGGCAATCTGGGTAGAGGATTCCTTGTTCATGGGGTCCACCTTAGCTTGATTCCCTTAGCTTGATTTCAGGTCAGTTTCTTCAGCCGAGCGGATTGCGTCGGCGAGTTCGGGAGTACGGAGCCGCGTGCGCTGGCGCGGAAATGGCCCGCCACCCCTGCGGCTGCCAGCAACAAGACGACCAGAGATCCAAAAAGGCAATGAATCACCACAGCAGGACTGCAAAAGCTCAGGATACCAGAATCGCAGGCACGGTTCGGCGGTGGGCTTCGCCGCGCCCCGGTGGCGGAGTCAGCCCGGCCGCAGGCCGTTGGCGAGCCATGCGAGGTAATCGGCGCTGCCGCTCTCGACGGGCAGCACGAGGAACTCGGGAGTTTGATAGCTGTGCAGTGCGCGGAGGCGCGCCTCGAGCGCCGGAATCTGCGCGGCGCCGGTTTTGAGGATGAGCAGAACCTCGGTCGCCTCTTCAACCACGCCCTGCCAGCGGTAAATCGAGCGCACGGAAGGGACGAGGGTTGCGCAGGCGGCGAGGCCTTCCTCAACCAGAGAGCGCGCAAGCCGGTTTGCCTCATCGGCATCGGCGGCGGTGGTTGAGAACGACGCGGGCTGCGGCGGGCTGGGCAGGATCGGGCTTTTCAGGATCGGGCTGTTCTGGATGGGGCTGGGGCATACGGTCTCTCCCGACAAGTTTAGCCCGGACAAGCTTGGCCGGGAGCTCGCGCGGATCTCCGGGACAGGCTGCCGCGAAAGGTGTCGCACGAACCGCCGTGCAAACAGAAGACCTGTGATCGCCGCAACTTGCCGACATGGGCCGGCTAGGGCAGTATGGACGTTGCGGCATCACGGAGAGAAACGATGAGCAAAGGCATTCATTTTGGTACCTCGGGGTGGAGGGCGATTGTGGCCGATGAGTTTACCGTGGCCAACATCCGCCTCGCGATTGCAGGCATTGCTGCCTATGTGAAGACACAGCCGGCGCCGCATCGCGTGCTGGTGGGCCGCGACCCGCGCTTTCTTGGGGAGAGCTTCGTTGCCGAGGCCGCGAGCGTGCTGGCCGCTGCCGGTGTGACGCCGGTGGTGATTCCCAAGGCCGCGCCGACGCCCGCGATTGCCTATGCCGTGCGGCAGATGAAGATGTCGGGCGCGATCAACTTTACGGCGTCGCACAATCCGCCGGAGTACAACGGCATCAAGTTCTCGACCCACGACGGGGCGCCCGCGCTGCCGGAGGTCACGAGGCAGATCGAGGCGGCGATCGCGGCGATCGGCGACAAGCCGGTGCCCAGGTCTCAGGAGCCTGCGGAGAAATTTGAAACCGCCGATGTGAAAGAGGAGTTCCTCAAGCGGCTTGCGGAGCTGGTGGATTTGAAGGCGATCGCGAAGTCCGGCATCAAGGTGGTCTTCGACCCTTTCTGGGGTGCGGGCCGCGGCTACAGCTGCCATATTCTGCGGCAGGCGGGCGTAACCGTTGCGACGGTGCACGACTACCGCGATGTGCTCTTTGGCGGGCATGCGCCTGAGCCGGACGATCACCTGCTGGGCGACGCGAAGGCGAAGATGAAGGAGATCGGGCGCCGGGATCGGCATCGCGACCGATGGAGACGCCGACCGCTTCGGGATCGTGGATGCCGATGGGACGTTTATCCAGCCGAACTACGTGATCGCGCTGCTCTTCGATTACCTGGTGGAAACGCGCGGATGGAAAAACGGCGTGGCGAAGAGCGTGGCCACCACAAACCTTGTCAATGCGCTGGCCGAGTATCACAAGGTGCCGCTCTATGAGACGCCGGTGGGATTCAAGTACATCGGCGAGCTGATTATCGAAGACAAGATCGCGATCGGCGGCGAGGAGTCGGCGGGGCTGACGATTCGCGGCCACGTTCCGGAGAAAGACGGCATCATCGCGGGATTGCTTGCGACTGAAATGGTGGCGACACGCGGCAAGAGCATCGGCGTTCAATTGCGGGAATTGTTTGCCAAGGTTGGTTCCTTCTACCCGGTTCGCGAGAACTTCCGCTTGACCCCGGAGCGCATGGCCGCGTTCACTGAAAAATTGAAGGCGGATCCCGCAGAGCTGAGCGGGCGCAAGGTGGCGAAGATTGTGCGCACCGATGGCCTCAAGCTCATTCTCGACGACGGCTCGTGGGTCTGCTACCGCCTCTCTGGAACGGAGCCGGTAGTGCGCGCCTACACGGAAGCGCGCAGCGAGAAAGACATGGAGTCTCTGAAGGCGGCAGCGGAAGGCTTCGTTCTTTCGTAGAGATCAAATAAGGCCAGAGATCAGGCGAGGCTCATCACACGAAGCCGGAGAGCAGACGAGAATTGATGCGGGATATCATGACACGGCTGGGCACGCAGCCAACCCCACAGCCGGGAACGGGGCCAGCAACGGGGCCGGGCACGACAAAGAAGGCAGCACCGCCCATGCCCCTGCGCGAGCGCACGGCGGAGTGGGCGCAGGGCATCTGGCGACCGGCGGGCACCGCGGTGGCCGTGGTGCTGATCCTGCTGTTTGGCTGGGGAGTGGTCAACGGCAAGCACGGCCTCTCCGCGTGGGAGCAGCAGCGCGTGAAAGACACGAAGCTGAAGACGGAGATCCAGCGGCTGCAGCAGGAAAATGCCGAGCTGCGCGATCACGTCGAGCGGCTCAAGTCCGATCCTGACGCCATTGAGCATGAAGCCCGTCAGCAGCTCCACTATGCCAAGCCCGGCGAAGTGATCTACACGCTGCCGGCCCAGCCGGACTCGCAGCCGGCGATCACGGCCCGCTAAGCAGATCTTTCTAGAAATCGACATGAGCGCGCACTGAGCCCACCCACGCCGGGCCCCGGTCGCGGTTATATCCGGGGTTATCGATGTGCTGGATGTCGACGGCATAGAAAAGGCCGCGCCAGAAGTGCGCGTTGTAGTAGCTCTCCACGATGTTCTCGCGCCCGTAATTCAAGTTGCCGTCGCCCAGCAGAAAGCCCAGCCCCCCGTAGCGAAGGTAATTCTGGTGGTCGCGCTTGATCGCGTTCGAGACAAGCGCCAGGCCGATCTTGTCGACGGGACGATGCCAGCGCCTTCCGGTGTAGTCTGCCGCCGGCGGTCACGGTCTGATCGTCCTCGGTGTAGGCAAAGGATTCATGCTGGCCTTCATTCCAGCCGAATCGCCCGAAGAGGCGCAGGTTGTCGGTGATCTCCTGTTCGGTGTTGATGCCGAAGCCGTACTTGAGGTCCCCGAAGTGCGCGTGCTGCGTGATGGACGGCGTGGGGTCAGTGCCGGCAAGAAACGCCTGGACCGCCTCGCGGTAGACGCCCATGTGCGCGCGGTTGGCGTAGAAGAGCAGGCGCTCGACGCTCTTGTGTTTTGCAACCAGGGTGTGCCGGTATTCGAACTCGGCGTTTTGTGCGTGGGCGCGGCTGAATGCCCAGTCGAGATCGATGCCGTTGGCGACGGTGGGCATCGCAAAGAGCCCGTAGCGCAGGCTCCAGGTGCGATCGTCGTACTCGACAAGGCCACCGACGGTGTAGCCGCGCGTGTCTGCCGCGTAATCCCAGGCGCCGTTGTTCACGACGGTCCAGTTCATGAACTGCAGATGGCTGTCAGAGCCGACGGAGTTGATATCGAAGGCGTCCGGCAGCGTCATCTTGCCGACGCGCGCCTCGATGCGGCGGACAGGCACATTTCCCGCGAGCGCGAAGGGACTGGATTCCTGCGCGGTCATCTCATCGGTAAGGCCGATGACCTGGTGGATCTCCCCGCGGGCGAGATAAGGCGTCGAGCCGAGGTTGGGATTGCGCACAACGTCGACATTGGTAAAGCCAGCCAGGCCCAGGGCCTCACTGAGCCCGCGGCCGGCGGCGCTCTCCACGTCCAGAATCAGGTCTGTCGCATAGCGTGTGGAATGCGTCGGGCGCACTGCCGTGTAGAGCGTTCCCACCAGCGATGTCCTGTATTCGGCGGAATTACGGAAGCTGTTGGGCCCTTCATAGAGGGAGTGGAAGGGGAGGCGCCCCTGAAAGATGATGTTCGCCTGCCCGGAAATCCAGTAGCGGCTGTTATCGGGGTGAGGAGCCATGGTAAGCATCGGAGCGGCTTTGGCGGCAGCTGCCGGTCTGTCGCCATCCGCAGCGCCTGCCGGCTCGTCGGGCGGCAGCAGGCGCCCCGTGACCGATTGATTCTGCGCCGCGGGAGCAGGGGGAAGCAGCGCGAAAGCCCTCCGTTGCTGTGCGTGCAGAGCCGCGATCATGAGCGGAACGAGGCGTCCGAAGCGAATCAGCGCTCTTCTATGCGCGCCTGTCTTAGATAGTGGAATGGCACAAAATCCGGCGCTCATTGCTTCATGGTAGAGCGACAGAGCAGACTGGAATGTTAATGTCAGGCTTCGCTGCCCTGAGAGACCTCAACAAGGTCGCGCTCCTGCAGGGATTGGGATGCAGGTTGTGCGGCGGCTACAGGCTTTTGGGCCAGCATGTAGAGCGAGCCTTCCCGGCGCGCCTCAGAGTCCTGCTTCGGATCAAAATGACGTCGCTGGACGGAGATGAATCCCGCTGCTTTGAGCGTTCTTGAGAGAGTTTCCGCATCCCACGCGTATTTGTGTTCGCCATCCTGACGGAAGTGGTAATTCAGGTGATCGAGGTGAGTCTCGCACCAGTCGGGATGCCAGTCCTTCGCGGCAGTGGTCCAGTAGGGATCGCCGGGATCGCCGAACGCTCTCAGGGCCGGTTCGGTATCGGGTACAACCACGTCGAAGACGCCGCCTGGGACGAGCACGCGCAAGGCTTCTCCCAGAAAGCGCGGAACCTCAAAATGCAGTTCGAAATGCTCGAAGACATGTTCGCTGTAAATGCGGGAAATGCTGTTGTCAGGAAAAGGCCATGGCTCGCGCAGGTCCAGCCGAAGATCGGCCGCCGGTTCAAAAAGATCGATATTGATCCAGCCGGGCCGGGGATTTGGGCCGCAGCCGAGATTCAGCTTGCCGGGCAGGGACAGGGTGGAAGGCACCTTTTTCAGTTCCCGGTGATGCAGCCGCGAGAGCTCCCATTCGCGGAGAAAGTTGCGAAAGGCCTCACGCATTCCGAGGGATGTCCTCTGCTTGACGATGGGCTTTATGAAAGATCGCACGGTAGCTTGAATTGTAGAGAATTCGCCTGCCGCCGGGCTAACACTTTTGGGCCAAACGCCGGGCACATCAGAGCATGAAAGGCCACGCCAGCCTGCATTGCAGCAGGAGATGACCGGATCTGCGGCCGCAGCAAGCGGCAGGCTAAGCGCGCCCTGCAAATTCGCGGGTTTCGGTGTTGACCTTTACCTTCTCCCCTTCCTTGATGAAGAAAGGCACGCGGATCTCGAGACCCGTTTCCAGGCGGGCAGGCTTGGTGACTGCGCCACTGGCGGTATCGCCGCGAACGCCGGGCTCGGTGTAGGCAACCGACAGCTCGACCTGCGCCGGCAGTTCCAGCCCGATGGGATTGCCGTTGTATTTGTCGATCTTGATAATCGCGCCTTCGAGCAGAAATTCGAGCGCATTGCCGCATTTGTCCTGCGAAAGCGTGATGGTCTCGAAGCTCTCCTGGTCCATGAAGTGCGAGCCGTCGCCGTCGGAATAGAGATACGAGGCTTCGATGGTCTCAAGATCGGGCTCCTTGAACTTTTCACCAGCCTTGAAGGTCTTGTCGAAGACGGCGCGGGTGAGCAGGTTGCGCATCTTGAGGCGAACAAGGGTTTGGCCGCCCCGCGCAGTTGGACTGGACACGTCGGCATCCATGCAATAAAACGGAGCGTTTTCAAATTCGAAGTACATCTTGCGCTTGATATCAATTGCGTCAATGAGTGCGGCCATGGGTTCCTCGCGAACAGTCCCACACATTTTAATGCGCGTGAGCTGCCGGCGTGAATGGCGATGCGGCCGGAGAAGATTCAGTCTAGGCGCCGGCAGGCGCGCGCATTGCTTCGAGCGCGGCCGTCAGGTCGGCGGCCAGGGTTTCCTGCATCTCCGGGGTGAGCTTGGCGCCCTGCGCGGTGAGGTAGAAGACGTCAATGGCGGTTTCGCCTTCCGTGTCGATGAGCGCAACCTCGATATTGCACTGATGCGTACTGAGCGTGAGCGCGATCTGGCGCAGAAGGCCCGGGCCATCCTGCGCAATCACCTGCAGCAGGGTCGAATGGCTCGACGATTCTGAATCGAACTGCAGCCGGGTGGCCACCTCGACCTTGAAGCTGCTGCTGTGGTTCAGATGCGCGCGCGATTCGAGCATCTGCTCCACCGGCACCTTTTGCGCGATCACGTCATACAGGTAGGCCAGGAAGCGGTCTTTCTCGCTGGGATTCAGCTCGATGGTGCGAAAGACGTCAGTAAATTGAAAGCTGTCGACCACCACGCCCGCCTCGTTTGAAAATGCGCCGGCCTTCACGATGTTCATGCCCCAGGCGGCAAGAGCGCCGGCCACGTCAGCGAAGAGGCGCTTGCGGTCGCGGACAATCACGGTGAGATCGAAGAGCTGGCGGTGTGGCCGCAGATCGAGCTGCACCGGATCTTTGTCGAGATCCGCGGCAAGCTGAAAGTGATTGCGAATCTGCTCTGGCAGGCGGGTTTGCAGGTAGCGCTGTGGAAGTCCTTCGAGAAATTGCTTCAGCTCGCCATACTGGTTTGCGGGCACCATGGAGCGAATGCGATTGAGCAGCGTGGGATCGATGTCCGCATGGTAGCGAACCTCGTCCACGCTGCGATCCATGAAGTTCGCCGTGGCCATGTAGAACTGCCAGAGATTTTCGGCCTTCCACGGCGTCAGCGCTTCAGGATTCACGGCCTTGATGTCCGCATAAGTCATGAGCGTAAGCATCTTCAGCAGGCTCGGGCTGCCGATCTTCTCGGCGAAGCGGCGCACATTGTCGATGTCGAAGATATCGCGCCGCATGCCGTTCGACATCTCAAGGTGCATTCCGATGAGCTTGAGCACGGTTTCGCGCTCTTCGGAGTCGAAGTCCAGGCGGGCAAGAAAGCTCTCGGCCAGCTCGACGCTCTGCACCGTGTGCTCGCCGTTGCGTCGTCCCTTGCCCACATCATGCAGCAGGAGCGCGAGCAGGAAGAGATCGAGGCGGTCGATCTCGGGCAGCAACTGGGCCAGGCGATGCTCGTAGTCGTGCCCCGGCTGGCGCAGGCTGTGCACGTTGTCGATGGCGAGAAAGGTGTGCTCATCCACCGTGTAGCGGTGATAGCTGTCGCGAATCACGAGAGCATCGATGCCGTGAAACTCGGGGATCAGCATCTCCAGCACGCCCAGCGCATGCATGGTGCGCAGCGCGTGGGCGGCATGCGGGCCCAGCAGCACTTCGCGCAGCGCGTTCCAGAGATACGGCCCTTCCGGAATGTGGATGGCGAGGGCGGGCAGCGCGTCGGTGATGCGGTCTTCGGCGGCCTGCGAGAGCGCGTAGCCATGGGTCGCCATGAGGGAGAAGATGCGCAGAATCGCGGCCGTATCGCTGAATTGCGCGCCGGGAAGAATATCGATGCGTCCCTGGTCGAGAACGAAATCGGTGCCCGCGATCGGTGTGCGCCGCCGCCGGAACTGCCGGTAGAAGCTCACCGGCGCCGGCAGATGCTCCATCAGCAGTGCGGCGCGGCGATAGATGATGCGGGCGTGGCGATAGTAGGTGCGCATCCAGTAAGCGGGGTCCGCGGTGCCTCGTGTTTCAAGGCCGATGGAGTTAGCCGCGGCCTCGTCCTGCGATTGCCAGTCGAGCGTGTTGTCATCGCGCCCATGGCGGAAGTGAAGGAAACATCGCGCCGCGGCGAGAAAGTCGAAGGCCGCCTCCGCATCGCCGCGCGCGCTCTGGAAGACGCCGCCGCGCTGCCGCGGCCATTCCTTTGTGTCTTTCAGATGAAAGAGGAGCGCAAACCAGACGGCGAGGTGATAATCGCGCAGGCCGCCGGGGCAGTCCTTGAGATTGGGCTCAAGGTGAAAGATGGTGTTGCCGAACTTGGCATGGCGGGCGCGCGCCACCTCGCCCAGCTTCTGCGTGATCGTGTTCCATTCGCTGAGGACGAGGCCGGGAAGGATGGTTTGATGGAGTTGCTGGTAGAGGGAAAACTGGCCGGCGAGGAAGCGGCGATCGAGGGTGGCCAGGGTGAATTCAAGATTGTCGGGGTCGAATCGGGAAACTTCCTTCAGAGTTCGCGAACTGGGGCTCGCCCGCAATCCGATATCCCACATCCCCTGGATAATCGACTGCACCGCGCCTTTGGCATGTGCCTCGGTCTTTTCATCGGCGAAGGTGAAAAGCACGTCGATGTCGGAGTAAGGGAAGAGGTCCTTGCGGCCGTATCCACCGAGCGCCAGCAGGGCCACGTTGGGAGGGGTCTGACCTGCAAACGCCCGCCGCCACATCTCGATGAGGATGCGATCGACCACCGCGGATCGGCGTCGGATCGCAGAGGTGCCATCTCCGGTGCGCTCGCAGGTCTGCCGGACGAGCGCCATCTCGCGAAGATACTGCTCCCTTAGATCGTCAACCGACAATGCGACTGGAGTCATGTGTGTTTTTTCGTGGTTCGGCGAAGCCAAAGAGTGTTTTAACAGAATACTAAAGAATAATTGTAACGGAGCGTGTAATATCCGGCCGCCCGAAAGGCGACCGAGCCGAAAAGGCCGCGTTGGCCGGTCTCCGCCGCCCGCGGTGGCTGCGGCTGCCCTCGAAACGTCTGAGGCCGGCCCTTAAGAGCCAGCCTCGCAATGATATGAAAACCTTGCCGCCGGACGGGCTAGAGGGCCGATTCGCCGCGCTCGTCGTTGCGGATGCGGATCGCCTCGTCGATGCGGCTGACGAAGATTTTGCCGTCGCCGATGCGCCCGGTGCGCGCCGCGCCGATGATGGCCTGGATGGCCTTCTCCTTCAGTTCGTCGTGCACGACCAGCTCGATCTTCACCTTGGGAAGAAGATCGACCGTGTATTCGCGGCCGCGGTAAAACTCCGTGTGGCCCTTCTGGCGGCCGTGGCCGCGGGCTTCCAGAATCGTCATGCCTTCTATGCCCGCCTCAAGCAGCGCATCCTTGACTGCATCCAGCTTCGAGGGCTGGAGAACCGCTTCAATCTTGACCATAAGTAAAAGCCTCGCTTGACAGCGTATCAGGACAGATCACGTTCTGCGTTTAACTGCGAACCGTTTTCGTTACTCTTGGCGCGGTGCGGCAAGTGCTCAGGAGTTCAGGTCGTATCCTTCTTCACCGTGCTGCGAAAGATCGAGGCCCTCCGATTCATCTTCGGCTGAAACGCGCAGCCCGATGACCTTGTCGACGACGAAGAGCAGAACCAGCGTTCCCACGATCGAAATGCCCCACGCAATGGCCACGCCCGCGAGCTGGTTGAGCACCTGGCCCCAGTGTCCGTCGACCGCGCCGGTGGGCACGCCCTTGCCGAAGATGGGGTTGATGACGCTGGTGGCAAAGAGGCCGGTGAGCATTGCGCCCAGCGTTCCGCCGGCGCCGTGCACGCCGAAAGCATCGAGCGAATCGTCGTAGCCGAATTTGCTTTTGACCTACGAAGACCATGAAGAAGCAGAAAATGCCCGCGGCAAAGCCGATGAGCAGCGCCGGGAATGGCTGCACGAAGCCCGAAGCGGGAGTGATGGCGACCAGGCCGGCCACTGCGCCTGAAATCGCGCCGAGCGCGGTGGGCTTGCCGTTATGGAGCCACTCGACGATGGTCCAGCCGAGGGCCGCGGTGGCGGCGGCAAAGTGGGTGTTGACGAAGGCGCTGGTGGCCAGCGGGCCGCGAGCCGAGGGCGCTGCCGGCATTGAAGCCGAACCAGCCCACCCACAGCAGGCAGGCGCCGATGAAGCTGAGCACCATGGAGTGCGGCGGCATGGCCGTGTGCGGATAGCCGATGCGCTTGCCCAGGTAGAGCGCGGAGACGAGCGCCGAGACGCCGCGAGGTGATGTGCACGACCGTGCCGCCGGCGAAATCGAGGCTGGGAAAATGGCCGCCGCTGGCATTCAGCAGGCCGCCGACGCCCCACACCATGTGCGCCATGGGGCAGTAGACGAGCAGCGACCACAGCGAGAGAAAGACCGCCATGGCGCTGAACTTCATCCGCTCGGCAAAGGCGCCCGTGATCAGCGCCGGCGTGATGATGGCGAACATGAGCTGGTAGATCATGAAGGTCTGCTCGGGAATGGTGGCGGCGTAGTCGGGGTTGGGCGTGAGCCCCACGCCGCGCAGAAAGACGTGCTCGAATCCGCCGATGAACGCTGTTGCCGTGACCGAAGGCCAGCGAGTAGCCGATGAACGGCCCAGAGCATGGTCACCAGTCCCATCATGGCGAAGCTCTGCATCATGGTGCCGAGGATGTTTTTTCGGCGCACCAGGCCGCCGTAAAACAGCGCCAGGCCGGGGCCGGTCATCAGCAGCACCAGCGCCGCTGAAACCAGCATCCACGCATTGTCGGCATTCATCTGGGCGGCTTGCACCGATTGCTGCAGGGCGGCGATCTGTTCCTGCGTCGCCGGGGCTGAAGGCGTTGTTTGTGCTGCGCCAGAGGATCGGGAGGGCGAGAATTCCGGCTGCAAGGAAGAGAGGTGTACTGCACCAGCGACGCATTTTCTCTGTCTGCTCCAGCGAATCGTGATTGAGCCTGAACTGGGCTGGGCGCTGGGCGAGGTTTGTCCCCGCGTGCACCGGTGTTGCCTGGAATCTTCAGGCAGGCAATGAAAGTATCGCATGCTGGCAGCCGCGCTGCGAGCTCATCGAAAACCGACGCGAAAGAGCGGTATAGTAAACGAATGGCGGCTGCGCAGGACCGAGGATCGGTATGTGTTTGGAGCGCTCGAGAGCAGCGCGATGAACCGCGCCAAGCTGCGCGAAGTGAGCTATGGCTATGAACAGCCCGAAGGAGTGTTGCTCACCTCGCTCGATTTCGCCGTCAACTGGGTGCGGAAAAGCTCGGTCTGGCCGGTAACCTTCGGTCTCGCCTGTTGCGCCATTGAAATGATGTCGATGGGTGCTTCGCGCTTCGACGTGGCGCGATTTGGCGCCGAAGTCTTCCGCGCCTCCCCGCGCCAGGCGGACCTGATGATCATCGCCGGCCGCGTGGCGCAGAAGATGGCCCCTGTCATTCGCCGGCTCTACGACCAGATGCCCGAGCCCAAGTGGGTCATCTCGATGGGCGCATGTGCCACATCCGGCGGTGTTTTCAACAACTACGCCATCGTGCAGGGCGTCAATCAGGTGATCCCGGTAGACATTTATGTGCCTGGATGCCCGCCCCGCCCCGAGCAGCTGCTTTACGCCATCACGCTGTTGCAGGAAAAGATCCAGCGCGAGCCGCGCAGCCTGCGCAAGACCCTGAATTTGGGCTGACTCCAAGCACGGCAGACCGGTAACCTGTCAACGTTACGGCAGTGTCCAGCACCCTACCAGGGCCCCCTTCGGCAGAGTATCCCGTGCAGACAACTCATTTAAAAAGTATGCTCTGCTGCCAACCAACTATGGTAACTTAGATTTTGCTGCGTCATAGCCGTCTGGTTCATCAGGCGCCCTGACCGCCGCATTTCTCCGGAGCCGGAACTCTCAGTATCTCGAAAGACGGGTTCGTTACGGCGGTTTCCAACACACGTTCAGTTTTAGCTTGATTGCGGAGGTAAACCCCATGTTTTCGCAAACAATGAAGTCATTGTGCCGCGTTTTTTCTTTGGCGTGTGTTGCACTCACGCCGGTCGCGCTGATGGCTCAGGATGTCCCCAATGCACCGAAACCCGCGGCAAAGTATACCCAGGACTACACGTCGCGATGGGATTTCTTTCTCGGGTACAGCTATCTGGCGCCCAAAGGGACAGTCCATGTTCCGATGCCGGACGGCACGACCCTGCCGTTCGACTACAAGGCCGTTGACGTTGGCGGTCTCTTCAGTGGAGCCTACTACTTCAACAAGTGGGTCGGCGCCCAGGTCGAGTACGGCCTTCACGAGTGGGGCGAGAGCGTGCCGGGCACCAATATCGGAACCCACGGCAACAATGATGGATTCCAGACCTTCTGCCGGCGGCCTTATCTTCCGCTTTCCATCAAAGGACATCACCCCGTTCATTCATGCTCTTGCAGGTGGCGCGCGTATCGGTGGTCCCTACCACAATCCCTATACATGGGGACCGGTACTGACCGGCGGCGGCGGCATGGATTACAACACGCCTCTCTTCAACCACCACCTCGCGATTCGCGTCTTCCAGGCTGACTACCAATACATGCACGCAGACTTTGGCCCCGGCGTCGTACGGTGGCCGCGCCAACATCGACGCGGCTCGTCTGAGCGCCGGCCTGGTCTTCCATGCCGGAACCATCGCACCGCCGCCGCCGCCGACGATGAGCTGCTCGGTGAATCCGACCTCGGTCTTCCCGGGTGAGCCGGTCACGGCCACGGCCACGGCAGAAGGTCTGAACCCGAAGTGGAACACGATCTATGGCTGGTCGGGTGACGGGCGTGACCGGCAACGGCACCACGGCCACCATCGCGACGACCAACCTGAACCCCGGCACCTACACGGTCAAGGCCAACCTGAAGGAAGGGAAGAAGGGCAAGGAAGGCCTGAAGCCCTGGCAGGTTGCCGATTGCTCGGCCAGCTTCACGGTGAAGGAATTCGAGCCGCCGACGATCAGCTGCTCGGCGAGCCCCAGCACGATCAAGCCGGGTGATACGAGCACGATCACGGCGACCGGCGTCAGCCCGCAGAACCGCCCGCTGACCTACACCTACTCCGCCAACGCCGGCACGGTGAGCGGCAACGGCACCACGGCCACGTACAACTCCGCGGGCGCTCCCACGGGCTCGGCTGAGATCACGTGCACCGTGGCAGACGACAAGGGTCACACGGCATCGTCCACTACCTCGGTGACGATCGTTGCGCCTCCGCCGCCGCCGCAACCGCACGTGCAGACACTCTGCTCGCTCGGCTTCGACAAGGACAAGGCTCGCCCGACTCGCGTCGACAACGAAGCCAAGGCCTGCCTCGATGAAGTTGCACTCGACCTGCAGAACCAGGCTGACGCCAAGGCAGTTCTCGTTGGCACTGCGGATGCAAAGGAGAAGGCAAAGACTGAGAAGCAAGCAGGCCTACGCCGCCAAGCACAAGAAGGCGAAGGTCATGGACTACGCTGCTCAGCGCGCTGTGAATGCCAAGGACTACCTGGTCACCGAGAAGGGCATCGATGCTTCTCGCATCAGCACTGCGACCAGCACCGACGACAGCCAGAAGGTCGAGAACTACCTCGTACCCTCCGGCGCGAACTTCGGCGCAGACATCCAGGGAACCACTCCCGTGGATGAGTCCACGGTGAAGCCGCAGGCACGCAAGCCGCTGGGAGCGAAGCACCACGATAGGCACAGGCCGCTGGTCACCACGAGGGGTGACGAGTGTGCTTCAACACAGGGAATGCCGGCCCGGGACAACTTGCCCCGGGCCGACATTTACCCGCACAATTAAATGTGGCATTGAGAGGTTGGCCGCTACGGTCAGCCTCTTGTCTTTAAGATTGCAGTTAAATTTTTGATGATTGCAAATTTGGACGCACTTTTTCTGAAGTCCTTTCCCGAGGGTCTGTTTTGCCGATGCGCATGTGCTGGTTTAGCTCCCAATCTCTTCGCCGCAATGCGCTGTATCTGCTTGCATTGGCGCTTGTTTTCGCTGCCGCTCAGCGCTTCTGGCGCAGGCGCCCTGGAGCACCGTGGGGCCCGACGGCGGCGACGTACGCTCCTTCGCGGCCGACCCCGCCAACCCCAGCCATCTTTATCTTGGAACCACGACCAGCTGGATCTACGCCTCGGAAGACGGCGGCTCGTCCTGGCATCGTCTCGCGAAGCTCGACTCCGACGACAGCCTGGTGGTCGACCATATCCTCGTCGATTCGGCGAACCCGAGAAGAGTGTTTGCGGCGGCCTGGTCGCTGGCGCATGTCGGCGGCGGCCTGTGGATAAGCGATGACGCCGGCAGGACCTGGCAGGAGAGCAAGGGCCTTCACGGCCAATCCATTCGGGCTTTCGCGCAGGCCGGCTCCGATCCCGCAATGCTTTTTGCCGGAACGCTCGAGGGCGTCTTCCGCAGCGACGACTCGGGCGCGACCTGGGCGCATGATCAGTCCCCAGGGAAGCCGCGAGATTCACGAGGTTGAGTCGCTGGCGATCGACCCGGCAAATCCCGAGATCATCTATGCGGGAACATGGCATCTGCCCTGGAAGACCACCGACGGCGGCAAGACCTGGCACAACATCAAGCAGGGCGTGATCGATGACTCCGATGTCTTCTCGATCATCATTGACCCCAGAAAGACGCACACCATCTATGCCAGCGCCTGCAGCGGAATCTACAAGAGCCTGAACGGCGGCGAAACTCTTTCACAAGATTCAGGGGATTCCGGCAACCGCCCGCCGCACCCGCGTGCTTCGCCAGGATCCGACCAACCGCGAAATCGTTTATGCCGGAACCACCGAGGGCCTCTACAGAACCACCGACGGCGGAAAGACCTTCAAGCGGATGACCGGTCCTGACGTGATCGTCAACGACGTTCATATCGACCCGTCGAATCCGCAACACATCCTGATGGCGACCGATCGCGGCGGCGTGCTGACAAGCAACGATGGCGGAGCGACCTTCTCGCCCTCCAACACCGGAGTCTCAGAGCGCAAGGTTGAGGCGCTGCTCGTGGATCACACCGACCCGATGCGCATCTACGCGGGCGTGGTGAATGACAAAGCCTACGGCAGCCTCTTCGTCTCAGTGGACGGCGGAGTGCAGTGGAAGCAGTTCGCCGACGGTCTCAACGGACGCGACGTCTTCGCCCTGGCGCAATCGCCGGATGGCACCTTGCTTGCGGGCACCAACGACGGCATCTTCGCCCTTGATCCGGAGGCAACAACCTGGCGGCCTCGCGATGTCATTCTCAACACCCTCGTAAAAACCGCGACGGAAACCGTCCGCGGCACCAAGGTCAACATTGAGAAGTCTGTGAAGGACCGGCCCTACGCGATGGATGGGCGCGTCTTTGCGATGGATCTCTCCGGCGATGTCTGGGTTGCGTCGACAACGGGTGGCGTTTATACCAGCCGCGACAAAGGCGCCACCTGGCAGGGCGGCCCGGTCATGGGCGTCACGGGCTACCTCTCCGTCACCTCGCACGACTCCTACATGGCGGCTGCGCGGCCCGACGGTGTTGTGGTTTCGAGCGACGGCGGCCAGCGCTGGTGGCCTCTCGGCATTCCCACCGTGCTTACGCGCATTCACCGCATCGCCTTCTCGCCCGATGGAACGCTCTGGCTTGGCGCGCGCGAAGGCGTCTACTTCACCCGGGACAAGGGGAAGACCTGGATGTGGGTTCGCCGGTTCCCGCTGGTCGACATCGACGATCTCTACTATGACGCCCACCTGGGCCGGGTGCTGGTCAGCTCGCGCGGCAGTGATTTTGTCTATGCGATCAACTCGAAGACGCTCGACTGGAAGTGGTGGCAGACGGGCTTCCGGCTTTCGGCGGTCCGCACGGTGCGGGGGCGCCTTTTAGCTGCGTCGGTTGACGACGGGGTCTTGATCGAGCCCAGGCCGGTCGACGGCCGAAGCAGAAGTCGGCCAGCGCTAACCTCTTCGGGATTCGGTATCATCAGAGTATGCAGCCTGACACGACAGGTCCGCGCTCTCTCGCCGGCTTTCGCACCTACGATGCAAAGCTGGAAGCCATTGCTGCGCGCGTTGTTGCGGGCGAGCGGCTGGACTTTGCCGATGGCGTCGCGCTCTACGGCTCTGCCGATGTGCTCGCGGTGGGCTGGCTTGCGAACTATGTGCGCGAGCGGATGCATGGCGATGTGACGTACTTCAACGTGAATCGCCACATCAATCCCACCAACGTCTGTGTCGCCGCGTGCAAGCTGTGCGCCTTCGGCCGCAAGAAGGGCGATCCCGCGGGCTACACCATGGCGCTTGAAGAAGCGTGGCAGACGGCCGCCTCAGGCTACTCCGAAGCAGTCACCGAGTTTCATATTGTCGGCGGCCTCCATCCCGATCTGCCGCTCGAATATTTTCTCGATCTGGTGCGCGGGCTCAAGCAGCGCTTCCCCAAAGTTCATATCAAAGCATTCACGATGGTTGAGGTTGCGTTCCTCGCGCGCCGCGCCAAGCTCACCATCGAGCAGACGCTGGCCAAACTGCGCGAAGCCGGCGTGGACTCCATGCCGGGCGGCGGCGCCGAAATCTTTTCCGCGCGCGTGCGCTCCATCATCTGCGATCACAAGATCGATGGCGAAGAGTGGCTGGAGACGGCGCGCCTGGCGCATAAGATGGGTTTCCGGTCGAACGCGACGATGCTCTACGGCCATATTGAAAACAACGAAGATCGTGTCGATCACCTGCTGAAGCTGCGCGCGCTGCAGGACGAAACAGGCGGCTTCCAGACCTTCATTCCGCTCGCCTTTCACCCTGAGAACACGCCGCTCGATCATCTTCCCGTGACCACCGGCCTGACCGATATCCGGCAGATCGCGGTGAGCCGCCTGCTGCTGGATAACTTCGCTCATATCAAGGCCTACTGGCAGATGCTCACGCCGAAGATCGCGCAAATCGCGCTGCGCTTTGGCGCCGACGATCTGGATGGCACGGTGATCGAAGAGAAGATCTACCACGATGCCGGAGCCACCACGCCGCAGGGCATGACGCGCAAAGAGCTGTGCCGCCTGATCACCGAGGCCGGCCGCGTCCCGGTCGAGCGCGATACGCTCTACCACGCGGTTACGCGCAGCGAAGATAGTTTTACCGTCGCCGTGTAGGACGCTCAACCTCGCTCGGGCTCGCGTATCGCTTCGCATTACATGGCAAATTTACGCATCTCAATAGATGCGCCCTTTTGCCTTAGTCAGCGCACTTCATAAACATATGACGATGCAGAGCGAAGCTCCGCCAAGACTCGTTGTCCTGACAGATACACTTTGGATTCCGGGCCGAATTCTCTTCTCGACGTCGATCGTCGCGCTGGGAGTTGCAAACATCGTGTGCTCCCGGATGGAGGGCTACCATCTCGGACCCGGCGGTCCGGTCATTCCATTGCTTCCCTGGCTGCCCGCTGTTCCGTTGATGGCCGGCGTTCTTGGCGTGGTGTGCGCGAGTTGCGGAATGGGTCTGCTTGCCGGCCGCGGAGTGCTCGCCGCGCGGGTTCTCGCTGCGGCGCTTGCCGCAAGCGCAATCCTCACACTTCTGCCCAGATATCTTTTCGCTCCCGGAGATCTCATGCTGCGAACGGCTCTCTTTGAGACGCTGGCCATCGCGGCCCTCGCTTTTCTTCAGCAGGGGCGTGACCTAGCACCACCCAATCTTGCGCGCGCAAGCCGCATTCTCCTCGGGCTCTCCATTGCGGTCTTCGGCCTTAACTGCTTTCTCGGCATCGATCAGGTGGCGGCGCAGTTTCCGGCATGGGTGCCTGCCCCGGCGCTTTGGCTGCCGTTGTGCGGCGGCGTGCTCATTCTCGCCGGTCTGCTGGTGATGGCCGACGTGCAGCAGCCGATCATTCCTGCGTTGCTCGGCTGCCTCGTGGCGCTCTGCGCCGTGCTCCTGCTGTTGCCTGCGGCTCTTGAGGCGCTCATCGTTCCCAGCGCCTCCTTCGATCCAGCAGCGTGCTCGAGTCTGCTCTTCGCGGTGGGCCTGTGGGGCGGCCTCTGGACGCTCGCTCGAAGACCGGTGCAGCAGCAGAGGCGATCCATCGAGCGCCCAGTCTACGCAGGCCGCGCTACTGGCGGATCACTGCGCCGCCCTTCATGACGAAGCTTACCCGCTCCACCACGCTGATATCTTCGAGGGGATTGCCGGGAACAGCGACGATGTCAGCATAGTAGCCGGGCTTGAGCTCGCCGATCTTGCCCTGCCAGCCTAGCAGCTTCGCGCCGTTGATCATGTCTGCCTGCAGCACGGCCAGCGGCGTCATGCCGAAGTTCACCATCAGCGTCATTTCGCGGGCCTGCGTTCCATGCGGAAAGGGCCCTACATCGGAGCCCACTGCGAAAGGAATGCCCGCGGCAACCTGTCTTTTGAATTCCTTGATCTTGAAATCGAGCAACGCGGCTTCGCTGGCTGCCTCGGCTGCGTTTGAGCGGTGATGCGCGAAGTAGTCGAAGATGGTGAAGGTCGGCACGGCGAAGATGCCCTTCTCCTTCATCAGGCGCATGGTTTCATCGCTCAATTGCGTCGCGTGGTCGATCGAAGCAACGCCTGCCTGCGCCGCGTAGAGTGTTCCCGGCTCACCCATTGCATGCACGCCCACTGTTGTGCCCATGCGCTTTGCTTCCTGCACGGCCGCGCTCAGTTGCGCTGCGGTGTACTGGTAAGGCGTATGCAGCACGCCGTCGATCATCGTGTCGCGTCCGGTCTCGTAGATCTTGGCGAAGTCGGAGCCTTCCTTGTGCTGCTCGCGCATCACTTCCACAATCTGCTCTGCCGAGTTCGCATAGTCTGCATTCGAGAGCACGTGCTGCGCCGGGTTGTACCTGTTCGCATCCTCGTGGCCGCCGAGAATGTCGATGGCATTGCCGCTGATGCGCATTCGCGGCCCGGGAATGATGCCCTTATTGATCGCGTCGCGAATCGCGGTGTCCGCCGAGCCCGCTCCCTCCGTGCCCATATCCCGCTCTGCCGTGAAGCCCGCGAGCAGGTCAGCCCTGGCGGCCTCTTCGGCGAGAATCACGCGCCACGGAACCGACTCCTCGACGGTCTGCAGATCCTCTGCGCCGGGATGCAGAAAGAGGTGCACATGCGCATCAATCAATCCCGGCAGCAGCGTGGTATCGCCGAGGTCGATCACCTTCGCGCCCTGCGGATGGTCGACGGATGTGCCGACCGCACGAATTGTCTCGCCCTCGACGAGCACTTCACCCGGCGTCAGAATTTTTCCGGTATCGACCTGCAGCAGGCGCGCGGCGTGCAGAACGATGATGCCGCCGGCCTGCTGCGCAACCGCGGCGCCGCCAGCGAGCAGAAGAGAAGAGAGAGCAAGAGCGCGTAGAGATTGCGCATATCCGGACACGGTTCTGAATGCGGACATGGTTTTGAATGCGGGCATGGTTTTGAATATGGCGCATCCCGCCGCAATTGTCGAGCAGAGAGATCGGCAGCTCTCGCGCGATGATAGAATTCCCGCGAAACCGGCGCGTTGGATTGTTGCTCGGATGAGGAGATCTCGTGGAAGAGGGGCAATCGGGTTTGCGGACGATTCTCGGCTTCGACATCGGCGGCAGCAAGACGGCCTGCGTTGAAGGCACCGTGTCCGCACGGATTCTGCAGCGCATCGAGATGCCGACGCGCGCCGCAGAGCCCTTCGCTACGACGTTTCCCGCGATCGCCGACTGTGCGCGCGAAGTGATCGCAACCGCGGCGAATGCAGGCCGGACGGTCGCTGCAATCAGCGTCTCCATCGGCGGGCCTCTTCGTATCGACGAAGGATTCCTCATCAATCCGCCGCATCTTCCCGGCTGGCACCATCTCGCCCTCAAGGCACATCTTGAAGAGACTCTTTCCGGGATTGCCCGTCTGCGTGGAGCACGACGGCAACGCGGGTGCACTGGCGGAGTTTCACTTCGGCGTCGGAAAAAGCAGGCCCGGCCTGCGTCATCTTATCTTTCTCACTTTCGGAACGGGGGTCGGCGGCGGCTTCATTGTCAACGGCGCGCTTCTGCGTGGCGCCAGCGACACCGCGGGCGAAATTGGCCACTGGCGCCTCGCCGAAGATGGACCGCCCGGCTTCGGCAAACGCGGATCGTGGGAGTCCTTCGCTTCCGGCGCAGGCCTGGTCGAGCTCGCCGCTCAGATGTTTCCCGCACGCTGGAGCTCGACGACGCCGATCCGCGAAGTTGTCGAATCGATGCTGGCCGACGATGCTGACGCATTGCAGGTCGCTGAAGAAGCCGGCAAATGGATGGGCCGCGGACTCGCACTGCTCATCGACGCGCTCAACCCCGAGGTCATTGTCTTCGGCTCGCTGGGTGTCGTGCTGGGTGAGCGCATCTTCGGCCCGGCCCGCAGGGTCATCGCAGAGGAGGCACTGCCGCAGGCTGCCGCGGCGTGCCAGCTATTGCCCGCTGCGCTCGGCGCGCAGATCGGCGATGTTGCCGCGCTGATGGCCGCGCTTGCCGATCCCGCGGCGCGCGCTCTGCTGTGCGATGGGAACAGTAACGAGTACTCCGCTTAATGGACAAAACGAGTTACGCTCACGTTCGAGATAAGTTACCTGAGCGCTTTTTCATGCTAGTTACTCGGGCGGCTCACTTATGAGAAGACCCGCATCAACAAGGGCGAGAGAGCATGTCATGAGGATCGCATGAATAGATCGCAATTATTTGCGACTTATCCCGCTACTTAGCAGGGAAACAGGCCCCGCGCCGTGCTACTATCGGCGCGAGGACTCATACAAACATGTCACAGAATGGCTATGATAATGCGTTCGCACTGGCAACAGAGGAGCGTGCCGATCTCCGTTTGAAAATCGAGCAGTTGCTCACCCGCGGCGAGATGCTGGATAAACTTCTCGAGTGCCTGGCGCCTTTTGTCTCCAGTCCCGCGCCGGCCGAGGGTGGCCAGGAGGGCGGAGCGCCTTCCCATCAGGAAGAGCATCATCACGAAGAGCACCAACATCAGGGATAGGCCTTCGCATCTGCGAGTGCTGGCTGAGACACGTGTCTCTGAGGCTGCCTTCCTGGGCAGTTCATTTCTTCACGCGACCATTCAGTAGGCTGCGATGCCGGTGAGGTGCTGCCCCAGCACCAGCGCATGAATGTCGTGCGTGCCTTCATAGGTCTTCACGGATTCGAGATTCATCATGTGGCGCATGATCGGGTAGTCTTCCGTGATGCCGTTGGCGCCGAGAAGATCGCGCGCCATCCGGGCCGTCTCCAGCGCCATCCACACGTTGTTGCGCTTGGCCATCGAGATATGCTCATGCCCCACGGTGCCCGCGTCTTTGAGGCGCCCAACCTGCAGTGACAGAAGCTGCGCCTTTGCAATCTCGCTGGCCATCCACACCAGTTTTTCCTGCACAAGCTGGTGGCTGGCAATGGGCTGCCCGTGAAACTGCTTGCGGGTCTTGGCATATTGCAGCGCCGTATCGTAGCAGGCCATGGCCGCGCCAATTGCGCCCCAGCTGATGCCGTAGCGCGCCTGGTTCAGGCACATCAGCGGGCTCTTCAACCCGCCCGTGCCGGGCAGCAGGTTCGTTGACGGCACATGCACATCCTGCAGCGACAATCCGCTGGTCACAGAGGCGCGCAGCGACCATTTGCCGTGGACTTCGTCTGCCCTGAAGCCCTTGCGATCGGTCTCAACGAGAAAGCCGCGCACGAGATTGTCTTCGTCTTCAACCTTTGCCCAGATCACGGCAACATCGGCGATGTTTCCCGATGTGATCCACATCTTTTCGCCGTTGAGGATGTATTCATCACCGGACTTGCGCGCCGTGGTCGTCATGCCGCCAGGGTTCGAGCCGAAGCCGGGCTCGGTCAGCCCGAAGCAGCCCAGCTTTTCTCCCGTTGCAAGCGGGGGCAGCCATGCGTTCTTCTGCTCGTCCGAGCCAAAGGTGTAGATGGGGTACATCACCAGCGCCGACTGCACGCTGACGAAGCTGCGAAAGCCTGAGTCGCCGCGCTCCAGCTCCTGCATCACCAGGCCGTACTCAACGTTCGACATGCCGGCGCAGCCGTAGCCATGCAGATTGGCCCCGAAAAAGCCAAGCTCACCCATCATCGGAACCAGCTCGCGCGGAAATCTTCCCTCGCGAAAGCACTCTTCGATAATGGGCATGAGGTTATCTTCGACAAAGTCGCGTGCCGTGCGGCGCACGAGCAGCTCATCTTCACTGAAGCCCGCATCGAGGCGAAGAAAATCGAAGCCCTGAAACTTGAAGCCCATCATTACACCTGTCCGTTGAATTAAGCCCGAAACGCAAGGCTAGCAGATGCGGGAAGCCCCAAGCTACTGGTCGCCTGCATCGTCGCCGTAGGTGGGATAGGGCGTGGGCTCGGCGCTGGTGGGCATGCCGGCCAGGATCGCGAGGTCGCGTTCAACCTGCGCCCAACGCGCCGGGTCTTTTTTCGTAGAGATGGGCGCATCGGGATTGGCATAGTAGCTCTGAATGTCTTCCTTGATTCCTGGGGGAATCGCTTTGGCGGGCTCCTGCACGATCCGGTGCAGCAGATCGGCATAGGTGGAATCGGTAAGGGAATAGCCGCCCGGCCGCACAATGTGGCCGGTATCGAGATCGCGATTGGGCAGCGGGTGCAGGGGATTCTTTGACCGCAGCAGCGTATCTGGATCGCTCGCCGCGATCTGCGGGAAAAGCTCGGCAAGTGTTTCGCGGCGAGTAGCTCTCGCCGCTTGACGCGCCATGCGGCGGTGTAAAGCGTGCCGTGAGATGGCGCAGCACTGCCAGCGAGAGCGCAACGCTCCTGAAGTAGTCCGCGTCCGTAGCCTCCGTCGGCCCCTTCACCGCTACCATCTTCAGCGGGCCGACCTTCGGCAGAATGTAAAGCAGACCGGCAAGGGTATATGTTCCGATTCCAGCTTTGCGGCGATATGCATCCCAGTCGTATACCTTGCTCGCCGCGTCGACCTCCTTCTGCACCGCTCGGCACTCCGGCGTGTCGGGATCAGCAGGCTCGTGATTGCGATGCAGAATCGTGACCGCGAACGCAATGCGGGGAATGAATGTGCGCACAGCAAATCGATAGCCGCGAACGTTGATGCGGTGGCTTTTCCCTTTGCGTGAAATCCTCGGTTATTCCGTAGGTCTGGTAGTAGGCGAGGGCCAGTTGCCGCAGCGGCACTTTCAGGCCGATATGCCGCAGATAGCTCAGCGGGGCCATGCGGTGGTGTGCGATCTCATCGATGTCGAAGGCAAACTCGGCCTGGACATGCTGGTGCTCGCCTTCGGCGTAGCTGACGATTGGCCCATACTTCTCAGCGAGCTTTGGAAACTCGACGGGAACTGCGCGATTGGTTGCGACGGAGTGGCCGATGGCATCGCCGATGTAGTGCGACAGCGCGCCCACAGCGAAGGCCAGCTCGTCCGCGTTCTGCGCGTTGCGAAAGAGGCTCACCACGAAGTCGCCGCTGCGCACATAGTGCGTCAGAAGCGAGAGTTCGAGATCGCCAAATGGGTAGTAGCCAATGTCCTGGATCACGCACCCGCCGTAGGCGTAGGCGCGCGCTTCGTCCAGTTGAGCCGCGGTCAGGTTGGGATAGCGGCTCAGCAGCAGCGGCACAATCGAGTCCTGCCACGTGAGGTCGATGAGCTGCTCGTGCGTCAGCAGGGAATAGGCGGCAGCGCGCCTCGTGCGCGGGCAGAAGAAAGAATCAGCAGCAGAAGCAGCGCGGTGCGCCGAGAGAATCTGCGGCTCCGTCTCAGTCCCTGATCGCCCTCATCCTGGCCCTTGTTCGCAAAATCTTCGCAGTGAATCGATCGGCATCGGCGGCGTTATTCCAGAAACTCGCGCACAAAGGGGTCCTGGCTGCACGCCAGCTCATGCAGGGAGCCATCGAAGATCAGCTTGCCTTCGGCCAGCATCAGGAACGTGGTATTCGGGTCGGTTTCATCTTTCGGCAACGGCACCATGCGACCCTGCTCCGCGTCGAAACGATGCGAGCACATGGTAAACGCGTCCTGCAGCCGGTGCGTCACCATCACGGACGAAGTCCTGTACACATCGCGCTGCTTCATGATCAGCTCGATAATGGTTGTCGAGGTGACAGGGTCGAGGCCGCCCGTCGGCGAGTCATAGAGCAGCAGCTCGGGCTTGTGAATCAGCGCTCGCGCAATGGCGACGCGGCGCCGCATGCCGCCGGAGAGACTGCCGGGGAAGAGGTCGAACGTCTCTTCAAGGCCCACAAAGCGCAGCGCCTCGTGCACGCGCTCGTCGATCTCGTCGTCATCGGCTTCTTCCTGGATCAACTGGTAGGCCACATTGTCGCGCACGGTCAGCGAGTCGAAAAGCGCGCCTTCCTGAAACACCATTCCTGTGCGCGTGCGCAGCGGAAACAGGTGCTGCTTCGCGCATGCGCGAGATATCTTCGCCGAAGAGCAGAATGCTGCCTTCATCCGGACGGAGCAGCCCGTTGGCCAGCTTCAGCAGAACGCTCTTGCCCACCCCGGCTGGTCCCAGAAGAATGCGCGTCTCACCGGGCGCCACGCGAAAGGTTATCTCGTGGAGAACGGGAGGTCCGGCGAAGGAGATCGACACATTCTCAAACGCAAGCGCCGGCCCCGCATCCTTGGCCGGACCGGGATCAGGCGACGCAAGTGTAGGCGTGATACTCATCGATTGAAGAGAGCTATCATGACCTGGCTGATCAGGAAGTCGACAAAGATGATCAGAACCGAGGCCGTGACGACGGCGGAAATAGTGGAGCGGCCAACGCCCTCCGTTCCTCCCGTCGTCCGCATTCCATAAAAGCACCCGATCGACGCGATGATGTAGCCGAAGAAGAGCGGCTTTACCAGCCCCTGCAGAATGTCGGGATACCGCAGATTCTCATAGGCCATCGAGAAGTACTGTGTGCCGTTCTGCCCGTTCATAAACACCGTGACGGCGGCGCCGCCCAGGATGCCGAAGGCATTGGCAACGATGGTGAGAAAAAACAGCATGGTGATGCATGCATAAACGCGCGGCGTAACCAGCTTGCGCATCGGGTCCACGCCCAGCGCGCGCATGGCGTCGATCTGCTCGGTCACCACCATCGAGCCGAGTTCGCTGGCCATTGACGAAGCATTGCGGCCCGAGACCATGATGCCTGTCAGCACCGGCCCCAGCTCGCGAATCATCGACATCGACACAAATCGGCCGGTAATGGCCGTGGCGCCAAACTGCGCCAGCGTGGAGGCCGACTGCAGCGCGAGCACGCCGCCGGTAAAGAAGCCTGCCAGCAGAACGATGCTTACCGAGCCAACGCCGATAATGTCGCACTGAATCGAGCAAGTCGGTCCAGTAGACCGGCGGCCGAAAGAGATTCACCAGCGCCCGCGACGCGAACAGGGAATAATCCTGCACGGTCAGCACGAGTTGCTTCGCGGTTCTGTCGATCGCGTCTAACGCCATTCCATTACCGGACAGCAGGATGCAGGATGGAGGGAAGCCTCGCCTCTTCCTCTCAGAATAGCGCATGCGATTCGGCCGCGAGACGCCGCTTTTCCCGATCCGCGCTTTCAACGGTCCGCGGTCGCTGGCTTTGCCGCGCAGTTTCGCCGGGCGAGAGAGATTTTCACAGGGTGCGGGCTGGATATTGCTGAAAGTTAAATGGATAGCCCGTGATGTGCCATTTATGACTGACACGAGGGGCGAAGGAGCATCTAATAGGACAGAAGACATTCTAGAAGGATTCATCAGTAAGGACCCGGCATGCACTCTTTCCGTTTGCGACTAATTCTTGCGCTCGTTGCATGCGTAACGATAGTTTCGGTCGCATCGACTTATTTTGAAGTGTTGGCGCACAAGCATTTCCTTCGGCAGGATCTTGAGCAGCGCTCCCGGTGGATCGGCGATAAGCCTGCAGCCGCTGCTTGAGCAGGCGCTCGCTTCGGGCAATGCCCAGGCTCTTCCGGAGATATTGAACCAAGACGCGCGCGGATACGGGCGTGCTGGCGCTGGCTGTCTTTGACGTTTCAGGCAAGGCCATGACCACGTCGGGCTCCGCCGAGGTGCTCGGGTCTCTCCCCGAGGCGCCAATCGCGAAGTCTCTTCGCAAGGGTGCGGAAATCAGTGCCTTTGGCCGGCGCGGGTTCGACGCAGTGGCTTGAAGAAGTCTTCCCGCTGCACAATGGCAATCAACCGGTCGGCACGCTGGTTGTGGCCACGGACGCGAGCTACATCCGCAGCCAGAATATGGACGTGTGGCGGCGCAGCTTCTGGCGCACCCTCGCTCTGGTTATTCTCATCATCGGCATCACTTTTCTGATGGTGCGCTGGTTCCTGATGCGCCCCATGACGCGCGTCGCCGAGCGCCTGCGCCGCCTGCGAATCGGCAGCGCGGACGACGCGCCGGATAGCGGCGCCAAGGACCTGAATATCTTCACCCCGCTTGCGCGCGAAGTAGAGACGCTGGCCGAGAGCCTGATTGCGGCGCGCGCCGCTGCTGAGGCCGAGGCCCGGCTGCGCGTGGCGGGCGAGAACCTCTGGACCGCCGAGCGGCTCGCCGTGCACATGCGCGAGCGCGCCGGCTCAAGCCGCCTCTTTGTGGTCTCAAATCGCGAGCCGTACATGCACGTGCGGCAGGGCAGGGAAACCGTCTGCGTGGTGCCGCCAAGCGGTCTGGTCACGGCGATTGAGCCGGTTTTGAGGGCCTGCGATGGCGTGTGGGTCGCGAGCGGCAGCGGCAACGCGGACGCGCTCGAATGTGGATGATTTCGATCGCCTGCGCGTTCCGCCCGACGATCCGCGCTACACCTTGCGCCGCGTCTGGCTGTCAGAAGAAGAAGAAAAGCGCTATTACGACGGCTTCGCCAATGAGGGGCTGTGGCCTCTCTGCCACATCGCGCACACCCGGCCCATCTTCCGCCCCGGCGACTGGGAGAGCTACAAGCGCATCAATGAGCGCTTTGCCAGCGCCGTGCTTGAGGAGATGGAAGGCAATGCAGACCCCATCGTCTTTGTGCAGGACTACCACTTTGCGCTGTTGCCGCGGCTGGTCAAGGCGGCGCGGCCCGATGCCCGTGTGGCGATTTTCTGGCACATTCCCTGGCCCAATCCAGAGGCCTTCGGCATATGCCCGTGGCAGGCAGAACTGCTCGACGGCCTGCTCGGCGCGGACCTGATCGGCTTCCACATTCCGCTGCACTGCAATAATTTTCTGTCCACGGTGGACAGGGTGCTTTGAGGCGCGCACCGATCGCGAACACATGACGGTCATCCGCCACGGCCACATCACAGCCGTGCGCCCGTACCCGGTCAGTGTTGCCTTCGATGGCTCCGGGGACCCCGCGCGGGCCGCGCTTGATGACTGCGGAGGCGGAGAAGGAGCGCGAGTTCGCGCGCGATCAGCTGCTGCGCGAATTTGACGTGCGCGCCGACCGCCTCGCGGTGGGCGTCGATCGCCTCGATTACACCAAGGGGATTGTCGAGCGCCTGCTGGCCGTTGAACACCTGCTCGAAGAGCATCCCTGGTGGCTCGAAAAGCTCACCATGGTGCAGATTGCCGCGCCGAGCCGCACGCGTATCCCCGCGTATGACGAGCTGCACCATCGCGTCAACGAAGAGGTAGAGCGCATCAATCGGCGCTTCCAGACTCCGCGCTGGAAGCCGATTATTCTCATCGAGCGGCAGTGCAATCACCAGGAGGTCGACCGCTGGTATCGCGTCGCCGATCTCTGCCTGGTTACCTCGCTGCACGATGGCATGAACCTCGTGGCCAAGGAGTATGTTGCCGCGCGCGACGATGAGGACGGCGTGCTGATTCTCAGCCGCTTTACGGGCGCGGCCGTGGAACTGGGCGACGCGCTGCTGGTGAACCCCTACGACATCGGCGGCGTATCCGAGGCGATGAATCGCGGCCTCAACATGGATCGCGAAGAGCGCCGGCTGCGTATGCAGCACATGCGCCGCCAGGTGATGGAGCACAACATCTACCGCTGGGCGGCCAGCGTGCTGGGCGCGCTGCGCGAGATCCGCGTGGAGCGCTCAAACGGCGTGCAGGAACCGATGGTTCCAGCGACCGTGACCGGCAGGCAGGAAACCCCGGAGCGAAAGCTCGCATAAGAGAGAACCGACATTGACCGAAGCAGCAGCACGAAAGCTGAATGTATTCTTTCGCGCGTTTTCAGGCGCTCCCCGTCCTTTGTTGCTGGTGGATTACGACGGAACGATGGCGGCTTTCCGCGTTGATCGCTTCAACGCGCGCCCCTGGGCCGGCGTGCGCGATCTGCTCAAGCAGATTCAGACGCAGACCCGGACGCGCATTGCCGTCATCACCGGCCGACCTGCGCATGAAATTGCCCCGATGCTCGCGCTCGACTTGCCGGTTGAAGTCTGGGGTCTGCATGGAGCCGAGCGCCTGCACGTCCACGGCCGCCGCGACCTCGAGCAAGCTCCGGCTGCCAGCCGCGCGAAACTTGACGCTTTGCGCGCACGCCTCAAGCGCGATGCACTGGGCGGCCTCTATGAAGACAAGGCGAATGCGGCCGTCATGCACTGGCGCGGCAGAACACCAGCGCAGGCCCTCGCCATCGAAGAGAGAACCCGGCCTCTCTTTGAGCCTCTGGCGAAGTTGAAGGGTCTGGCGCTGCTTGAATTCGACGGGGGACTCGAGCTCCGCATCGGGCGCGACAAGGGCGGCGCCGTGCGTGCGATCATGCGCGAAGAGAAGCCGGGGTCTCCTGTGACCTATCTGGGCGACGACCTTACCGACGAAGCCGCGTTTCAGGCCGTGAACCAGGCAAAGGGACCGCACCTGAGCGTGCTGATGCGCCGCGTGAAAAGAGAGACCGCGGCAGAGCTGTGGCTGAGGCCGCCCGGGGAGTTGCGCATTTTTTTGCGGCGATGGCTGGAAGCTGCCAGGTAGAAGCTACTCGCGTCCGCGCTTGCGGATCTCGATATTCAGGCGCTTGATCTTCTGGTTCAGGGTCGAGAGAGGAATGCGGAACTGCTCGGCGGCTTCAGTCTGGTTCCAGTTGCAGCGTTCCAGCTTTTCGACGATGATGCGCCGCTCGATATCTTCGAGGATGTCGAAGAGCGAAGCGTTCGGGTTGTGCTCGAGCAGGGCATCCTGAAAGCTGCGCCCCGTGATGTGACCGGGCAGAAGATCCGAACCGATGACCGGACCCGACGAGAGAACCACGCCGCGCTCGATGCTGTTTTCGAGCTCGCGCACGTTGCCCGGCCAGTCGTAGTCGACCAGCGCGCGCAGCGCGTCCGACGAAAGCCTGCGCGGCGAGAGGTCATTCTCGTTCGCGTAGAAGTCCAGAAAATGCTGCGCCAGCAGCGGAATGTCTTCACGCCGGGCGCGCAGCGGCGGCAGATCGACGGTGATCACATTCAGCCGGTAGAAGAGGTCTTCGCGGAAGCGGCCATCGCGCACCGCCTGCCGCAGGTCCACGTTGGTGGCGGCAAGGATGCGCACATCCACCTGAATTTCCTGCATGCCGCCGAGGTGCATGAAGCGCTTGTCCTGCAGCACGCGCAGAATCTTCGCCTGCGTGTCCATGCCCATGGTGGCAATTTCATCCAGAAACAGCGTGCCGCCGTTGGCAACTTCAAAGAGGCCTTTCTTTGAAGCGACCGCGGAGGTGAAGGCGCCCTTCACATGGCCGAAGAGTGTCGACTCCAGCAGCTCAGAGGGCATGGCGCCGGTGTTGATCGGCACAAACGGCTTGTCGCGCCGCGGCGAGTTGGCATGAATCGCCTTCGCGATAATCTCCTTGCCGGTTCCGCTCTCACCCTGGATCAGCACGGTCGACCGGCTCGGCGCCACCTGGGCCACCAGGTCGAAGACGCGCAGCATCAGTGTCGCTTTTGCCCACGATGTTGGCGAAGTTGTAGCGCTGCTTCAGCGTGCGCTTCAGTTGCAGATTTTCTTCTTCAGCGCGATGCCGCGCCACGGCGGAGCGGATATCGGCGAGCAGCTTCTCGTTGTCCCACGGCTTCTGGACAAAGTTCTCCGCGCCGGCGCGGATCGCCTCGACCACGTTGTCCACCGTTCCGTAGGCGGTGATCATGATGACCGGCGTCTCCGGCTGGCGCTCGCTGAATCTGCGGCAGCAGCTCAAGGCCGCTCTGGCCCGGCAGCGCAAGATCGAGCAGCACCAGGTCGAAGGTATCGAGCTCGAGAAGGCGCAAACCCTGCTCGCCATCGTTTGCGGTGCGCACCGCGAACCCTTCAAGCGTCAGCAGCACCTCAAGCGATTCGCGAATGCCCGCTTCATCATCGATTACCAGGATGCTTGCGTTGTTCGTGATGGCCGATAGTGCGGGCGCAGACGAGGAAAGATTCAACGGTTGTTCAACCTCAGACATGTACAGACTTCCTCAACAGGGGAAACTCAAGGTGGAATGTGGTGCCGGCGCCACGTGCGCTCTCCACCTGAATCTTGCCGGCATGTTCCTGGATAATGCCGTAGGTGACCGCCAGTCCCAGCCCCGTCCCGCGCCGTTCCCCGGGCTTGGGCATGGTCTTGGTGGTGAAAAACGGATCGTAGATGCGCTTCAGGTTTTCCGGCGCAATGCCCGAGCCGGAGTCGGCGACGATCGCTTCAACGTGCCCGTTGGCCAGCGTCGCAACGCGCAGGCGGCCGCCGCCGGGCATGGCTTCCTTCGCGTTCAGCAGCAGATTGAGAAACACCTGCTGCAGCTTGCCGGTGTTGCCGTGGATCGCCGGCAGATCGTCGGCCAGCTCCAGGTCCACGTCAATCTGCGCCGTCTTGAACTGATGCTCCAGCAGCGAGAGCGTGTCGCGAATCACCTGGTTCAGATTGGTCTCGCGGAACTCCGTCGTCGAGGTGCGCGAGAAGTTCAAGAGCCCGTTGGCAATCTCTGACGCGCGAAAACTCTGCTGCGTGATCTTTTCCAGCACCGGTCCGATGCGCGTATCGCCGCGCAGCTGTTTGCGCCAGCATCTGCGCATACGACGAAATCACCGCCAGCGGCGTGTTGATCTCGTGCGCCACGCCCGCCGCCAGCAGACCGATCGAGCTCAGCTTGTCGGCCTGCGCCAGCTGCGTTTCCAGCGTCACGCGCTCCGTAATGTCGTCCACCAGCATGATGCGGCCCACCGTCACAAAGTCGCGCGACAGCAGCGGCGCGATCGCGATATTTGCCGTGCGCTGCTCGCCGGCGCGCGTGGTCAGCGGGAACTTGTAGAGATGGTGCACGCCCGGACTCATTGCGCGCAGCGTCAAGCGCATCGACAAATTCCGCCGGAAATACGGCACGAAGTGCCTGGCCGAGCGCTTCGGCGCGGCTCAGCGCGTACATCGCTTCCATCTGCGCGTTCCAGCTTTCAATGCGGTCGTCGAGATCGACGGCCAGAATGCCCACGTTGATCGACTCGACGATGTTCTCGTTGAATTCCTTCAGCCGCTCGAATTCGCTGATCTTGTCCTCCAGGCGCGCAGTAGAGGCTGGCATTCTGCAGCGCGATGCCGATGTAGCTCGCCAGCGACTCCAGCAGCTCCACGTCTTCGCTCGAAAGAAAATCGCCGCCCACCGTGCGGCCCAGGCCGATCACCGCGATGGTGCGCGTTGTCGCGCCATCCTGCACGCGGCAGGGCAGGTAGTAGTTCAGGTCGAGCAGCGCCGCCGTCTGCCGCTGCGCATCGGGCAGATGCAGTGCCTGCTGCGCGTTTTCGAGGAAGATGTGCGAGTGGTCCGGTGCCTGATCGAAGTTCAGGAATCCGAGATCCAGCGTATCGGCACCGCGCCGTTGTTCGTCGCAGGCACATCTCGCGCGGGCAGGCCGTGCGAAGCCGCCAGGCGCAGCGTGCCCGGCTCATCGGCCAGAAACACCGCGACGCGCGACACCAGCAGCGTGCAGCGGCAGCTTGTCGACGATCGACTCAAGCAGCGCGTGCAGATCGGTCTCCGAATTCAGCCCGCGTCCGAACTCCACCAATGCCTTGCGATAGTCGTAGCGTTCGCGGTCAAAGGCGCGGTCAACCCAGCCCTGAATCCGGCGCTTCAGCGGATCGAAGATTGCCGCGGTTACAACGACGGCAATAATCAGAGCCCACTCGCGCATGGCCTCCGGCAGCCGCTGATGCACGATCTCGGCGCTGAGCGGCGACAATGCCGAAGTAGCCGCCCAGCAGCAGCGCCGTGGCCAGCGTGTACGCCACGCCGCGCTTGAAGATCAGGTCCGTATCCATCAGCCGGTAGCGGACAATCGCCCAGCAGAACGTCAGCGGCAGAAAGACCAGCGACAGCCCCGCAAGCTTGGTGAGCATGCTGGGCATGCGGATATCGAGCAGGAAAGGAATCGCGTAGAGCAGCGTGAAGGGCACCACGGCGAGAAACGCTGCCGCGCGTCAGCCACTTCAACTGCTGCCGCAGCAGCGGCGCGTTCGAGCGCAGGTAGCTGTTGAGGAAGAGCAGCGACGCCAGCACGTAAAATGCCGCCGTGTATCGCCGTTCCCGCCTGGTCGAGCCGGTGCTTGAGCAGGCCGGTTGCCTCCCAGCGGTTGACCGCCATCACCCACAGGCCGAGATAGGCCGACGCCCGGCGCATAGACGAGCGGCAGCAGCAGCCGCCGGCGCAGGGTGCTCAGCCGCTCCTCGGGGAAGCTCAAGGCGAAATGCAGGAACAAGGCCGGCTGCAGCGCCTCGGCAATCACATTGCCCCAGAAGACGATCTTGTCCAGCGAGTCCCAGCTCGCCGGTGTACTTCAGCGCATTGAGCGCGAACGAGACCAGGCAGAAGAGATAAAAATGCATCGCGCGGGGCGCGGTCCAGCGGCGGAAGAGAACATAGAGGCCGATGGCCAGATAGATCAGCCCGATCAGCCGCAAGCGCCAGCTGCACGCTGCGATCCGGCGGCACCGGAATCACCACCACCGGCTCGTCAAGCTGAATGCCATCGCGCGTAATCGAATATTCGGCCTTGGTGTAGATGCCCGTCCGGTAGAGCTCGCGGTTGAGGTCAGACAGGTGTACGACCGGGTCGCCGTTCACGCCGGTAAGCAGATCGTGCGGATGAATGCCGGCGCGCTCGGCCGGGCTGTTGGGCAGCACCTTGGTGGCTTCGAGGCCCGAGCCGTTGGCCGCCTCCATCCACCACACGCCGTCATCCGGCTGCTGGAACTGGCTCTCCTGCCGAAAATTCAACACTGCCAGCAGCACCAGTCCCGCCGTTGCGACGGCGAGCAGCGTTGCCTGCAAGCGGTTGAAGAGACTTGTCTCCATCGGAGGAGTACCTTTGATCAACACTTAAGGTTGCACGTTGGTTGCCATGCGGAGGGTGCAAGTCGGTCATTGCAGACCTGGCGGCAATCGTATGCGGTTACAATGACATATAGACGAATACCAGGGCCGGAAGTCACGGCCGCTTGACCGTCCTCACTGTGGAAAATGCAGAGAAACAGTAGGGGTGCTACGGCAAAGCGAATCCACCTACTAAAAATAATACACGCTGCGGCAAGTCCGCTTTTAGCCCCGTTCATTCTGGGGACCGAAGTCCCGCCTATTTTTGGCCGTAGGTAGCCTTCGGGCCATGTTTACGCATGTAATGATACTCGCTCACATGCGTGGGGATTGAACCGACTTCGGCGTTCAGCAGAGCGGTTCTGAAGGCCAGACGCGCGATGTACTCGAGCACGTCGGCGTGCTCCACTGCCTCACTCGCCGACTTGCCCCAGGCAAAAGGAGCATGCCCGGCGACGAGCACGCCCGGGACCGCCAATGGGTCAAGGTTGCCCGCCTTGAAGCGCCTCACGATGACGGCGCCGGTGTTGCGCACGTAGCCATCAGCCACTTCGTGCGCGCTGAGCGGCTCGGTGACCGGAACCGGCCCGTGAAAATAGTCGGCATGCGTGGTGCCGAAGCAGGGAATCGCCTTGCCGGCCTGCGCCCATGATGTCGCAAACTCCGAGTGCGTGTGCACGACGCCGCCGATCTGGGGAAACTCGCGGTAGAGCAGGGTGTGGGTGTCGAGATCGCTCGAAGGGCGCAGCGTGCCTTCGACAATGTTGCCGTCGAGGTCGGTCACCACGAGGTCGGCCGCCGTCAGGGTGCCGTAGTCCACGCCGCTGGGCTTGATGACCATCAGCGGCTTCGGCCCGGAGCGGTCGACGCCGCTGGCATTGCCAAAGGTGTGCGGAGCCAGCCCGCGGCGGGCAATTTCGCGGTTGGCGTGGAGCACCTCTTCGCGGAGAGATTCGAGCAGCATAGGATCGTCCTTGCGGTTACTGGAAAGCGTTTACTGTCATAGTTTAACAGCTTTTCAAAAGCGGCTTCCGGCTTCGCGTCGGGCCTGACTTCCGCTTCCAACTTCGCGCCGGGCATCTGGCCGTGTTATCGGCACGTGTTGTCGGGCCCTGTTTATGATTGCGCCGGATTCGGGTGTGTCTGTTAGATTTTCTTTTCGAATCGAGAGCCTATCGTGAATCGCCGCAACTTTGTCCGGACTGCCGCACTGCTCCCTCTCGCCCTGCAATCGGAGCGGCTCGCGATGGCTGCGCCTGCGCCCGCGAGGATCAGTCGTCTCTGGCGAGCGCTATCGACCAGCCCGCTGCGCGATCGCTACGAGCTCACTCTCAACCGGGTCCTGCGCGGCGACGCGCCCTCCTACTCTGAAGAGTTCATCCTCGCCGATGTGCGCCCGACGGCCGAACGGCGGTTTACGGAGTACAGCGGAGACGTCTCGGGCCGCTACGTGGGCGCGCTGGCCACCGCTCTGCGCGTTTATGGCTCCGATGGAGGCGTATGACGCTGCCGCGCTCGACGCGCTTGTCGACAAGATCATTGCTTTGCAAAAGCCTGACGGCTATTTCGGCAGCGGGTTTCATTACGACCGGCCCGGCGATCTCGATATGGCGCTGCTGTGGGGCAATGGCCGCCTGCTGGTCGGCCTGCTTGAGTACTATCAACTGCGCAGATCGCAGAAGGCGCTGGATGCCTCGCGGCGCATCGGCGATTTTCTTCTCCGCATCGCCCCGCTCATGCTCTCGCAGCAGATGCGTGATGCTTTCGGCGCGCAGCACTTCGCTTCGAGCTACATCTGCTGGACGCAGCAGACCGAGGGCCTCGCCAATCTCTATGCCGTCACGCGCGACGAGCGCTACCGCAGGCTCGCCGAAGAGATCGCCGCGGTCATCGAGCGGCGTCCTGGCGACCACGTCCATGGCTATCTCACCAGCCTGCGCGGCGTGATGGACCTCTATCAGGAGACGGGCGACGCCCGGCTGCTGCAGCAATGCGAGCGCGCGTGGACAGAGATCACGCAATCGAAAGACCTGCTCATCACCGGCGGCGTGCCCGAGGGCTGGAGCCCCAACAACCACCGCACGGAAGGCTGCGGCGAGGCCGACTGGGTGCGCCTGAATCTAGCGCTCTGGCGCGCGACCGCCGATCCGAAGTATCTCGCCATGGGCGAACGCGCCATCTTCAACGAGCTTGCTTTCAACCAGTACGCCACGGGCGATTTCGGCCACCGGGTGTATACCGATACGGGCCTGCCCGCTGCGGGCGCCGTTCGCGCCTGGTGGTGCTGCACGCTTCACGGCCTGCGCTGCTTCCCCGATATTCATGCAAGCGTCTTTCGCAATCAGCAGGGGACAATCTCGTATGATCTGCCGCTTGACGGCGCAATCGAGACCGATGCGCTCTCGATGCAGGCGCAATCGTCGCTTGCGCAGAACGGCACGATCCGGCTCACCGTGAGCGCGGCAGGCAAAGATCCGGCCACCCTGGTGATCCGCAAGCCTGAGTGGGCTGAGAGCATTTCTGTTTCCGGAAGAAGCGGCAGCCAGGCGCCATCATCGGGCGGGACGATCACCGTCACTCGAAGCTGGACTGCGGGCGACGTGCTCGATATCACTTACGCCATACGGCTCACGGCCGTATCTGTCGCGGAAAACCGCCGCGCCTTCTGGTACGGACCGTGGCTGCTGGGCGCCGCCGCGGCGGACAATCCGCACTACTTTAATGAGCTCACGCCGCAGAACCGCCTCCTTGGGCAACCGGAGCCGGCCGGCGCGGGCAGGCTCAGCCATGCCTTTTCGGTTCCTGCGGCTGCGGCAACGGTTCGCTACGCCCAGGCTGAGTATCCCGACCAGCCGGGCACGGTTCGGCTCCGCGCCATTGCCGAGCAGACGGGCCAGCCCACCACGTCGTGGGAGCTGCGGTTTCTGACGGCGAAAAGGCCTGAAGGCGGCCACTGCGGCCCTTCTGGCCGGGCTGGTTTTCGGGCACGCTTTTCGGGCGGCAAACCCCTCCCTGTCCCGGTCGGCGTCCCGGGCGGCGCGGAATTCTGCTTCGCATGTAAACTTGCCTCGCAGGCAGCCGTCTACCTGAACAATGGCGGCTGGCACTGCACTGGATCCAATGACGATGGCCACGGCGGACGAGAACGCCGCGCACAGCTTTGACCTGATGGTCGAGCGGTATCGCCCGAAGATTTTCCGGTTCCTGCTGGCCTCCACGCGCGACATGGATCTGGCGGAGACGCTGACCCAGGAGTGCTTTCTCAAGGCGCACCGCAACTGGGCCGGCTTCCGCGGCGACTCGAGCGCGATGACGTGGTTGATGCGCATCGCCATCAACCTGCAGAAGGATCACTGGCGCAATCGCCGGATGCAGTTCTGGAAGCAGACGCGCACCAACGCGGTTGATATCGACGAAGCCAGTGACTGGCTGCCGAGTAACGAGAGCTCGCAGGAGCAGAGACTGCTTGCCCGCGAACGCGTGGGACAGGTTTGGCGGGCGGTGGAAGGTTTAAGCGAGCGGCAGAGGACGGTCTTTCTGCTGCGCTATGTGGAAGAGCTCGAGCTGGCGGAGATCGCCGCGACTACGGGTTTGAACGAAGGCACCATCAAGGCGCATCTTTCGCGGGCGCTGGGCAGAGTGCGTGCCGAGCTGGGAGGCAAACGATGAACTGGTTGCGCAACATTAAAAATCGAGCCGAAGAGCCGACAGCGATGGAAGAGCTGGATGCTCAGATGAAGCAGGCGCTCGGCGACTTCAAGGCAAGCGTGCACGCATGGAGCGATGGGGCCAGCCGCGGTCCACGCACGGTGCGCCACGGGGTGGTGCACAGAACGTGGCGCCTGGCAGCCGGATGGGGCCTCGCCGCTGCGCTCCTTGTGGGAACAATCTCGGGCGGATTGTATGAGCATCAGCGCCGCGTCGCCGAAGCCCAGGCCGCTGCCGCGCAGCAGGCCGAGCATCAGCGCGAGCTGGCCGCGGAGCGCGCGCGGCGGCAGGCGCAGCAGGAAGACGACCTTCTCGCCAGCGTCGATGAGGATCTTGCGCGCGAAGTGCCAAGTGCGATGGAGCCTCTCGCCGCTCTGACTGAAGATGCGGCAAAAACGAGTGGCAATTGAACGACAGTAAAGAGCTGCTTTAGGCAAAGATGAACTGGGCAAAGTTGAACTGATTGAAGGGAGAGACAGGGCTATGAAGGGTTTGAATGTGTTGCGGGCAGGTGTGATGACGGCGGCCATGGCGATGGCGGCCGCGGGGTTTGCGCAGGGGCCACCCTCGGGACCGGATGGACCCGGAGGGCCGGGTGGCCCGGGAATGGGCCTGGGAATGGGCCACAGGCCTCCGATCGAGCGGGCATTCGGCGGCCGCGGCATCGAGGGCCGGTGGTGGAACAATCCGCGCATCGCGGAACAACTGAAGCTGACCGATGATCAGCGCAAGCAGTTCGACGGCATTCTGCTGCAGCATCGCGAAACGTTGATCGATCTGCATGCGAATCTCGAGAAGGCCGAGCTGTCTCTCGAGCCGCTCATCGGCGCCGATCAGCCCAATGAGAATGCGATTCTGGCGCAGATCGATAAGGTCGCCCAGGCACGCGCCGAGCTTGAGAAGGCCAACGCACGGTACCTGCTGGCGATTCGCAGCAAGCTTACGCCCGATCAGTGGAAGCAGATGCAGGATTTCCGCAAGGATCATCGGTCGATGCGCGGTGACCGTTCCGGCCGCGATGGCCGCGGACCCCGTGGACAGGGTGGTCCCGGCGGTCCCGGTTCCGGCAACCCTCCCCCTCCTCCAGGACCGCAGGGCATGGCCGACGATGGTCCCAGCCTCGCGGCGCCGGCAGATGGCGCGGGCCAGAATTAACAAACAGTTTTGAGCAACGTCGAGTTGGCAGAGAGCAACTGCGGTTGTGGTTTATACCGGTGGCGGCAGAGGGCGATCATCCTTCTGCCGCCGTTTTTTGTCTGCGCTTTTTTCCTTGCGCGCTCCCTTGCCAAAAAAAAGAAACGGCAGGGAAGTCATCCTCCCTGCCGCGCCATTCGCTGCCGCTCAAGCTTACTTCGGCAGCGCCTCTGTGCCGGTTACGCTGAACTCCGCCTCCGACTTTGCCTTTGTCTCCTCAGGCTGCGCGCCGCCCACGCTCAGCATGTACTTGCCGGCGAGGATCGATCGGTTGCCCTGGTCGTCGACGCTCGAGAGCGAGCGCGGATCGATCTTGAGCGTGACCTCTTTACTCGCGCCCGGCCCGATCGTCACGCGATCGAAGCCCACCAGCGAGTGAATCGGTCCGCCCTCCTGCGGCGTTTTCAGGTAGGCCTCGACGACTTCGTCTCCGCCCATCGTTCCGGTGTTCGTCACGGTCACGGTTGCCGTGAGCGGTTCGCCCGCCTTCAGGGTCGCGGCCGAGAGCTTCACCGGACCGTACTTGAACGTCGAATAGCTCAGCCCGTAGCCAAAGCCCCACAGCGGCTTGCCTGTGAAGTAGCGATAGGTGCGTCCCTTCAGCGAGTAGTCGGTGAAGGCGGGCAGGCCGTCGAGGCTCGCATAGAACGTCACCGGCAGTCTTCCCGCGGGATTGTTCAGCCCCGCGAGCGTGCGTGCAATCGCCGTGCCGCCCTCAACGCCCGGATACCACGCCTCGAGCACGGCGCCGGCGTGTTCGTTGGCCCAGTTGAGCGCCACCGCGCTGCCGCTCTGCAGAACCACCACCAGCGGCTTGCCTGTTGCCGCCAGTGCTTCCAGCAACTTCTGCTGCGGAGCCGGCAGATTGAGGCTGGTGCGGTCGCCGCCGTTGAAGCCGTCGATCTTGATGCGCATCTCCTCGCCCTCAAGCTGCGGCGAGAGGCCCACAAAGGCCACCACCACGTCGGCTTCCCTGGCGCGCGCCACGGCCTCGTCGAGCTGCGCCTGTGCCGGCGCCACCCACTTCAGCGTCACGCCGCCGCCTGCGCGGTCAGCGGAGTGCGAATACTCAAGCTCAAATTGATGCGGCTTGTTGTCGCTGAAATCGACGGGAATCTCCGGCACCTTGACAAAATTCTCCACCGGCGGAGCCGTTGGCGAAGCGCCCGGCGCAGCCTTGAAGTTGCCCATCTCCGAGAGGTCCTGGCCGGCGCGCAGGCTGCCTTCGCCGATCACCTTGCCATCGAGCAGCAGGCGATAGCTTTCCTTCGGCGAATACGGAAAGCTGTCCGCAGGCTCAAGCGAGAAGACATAATGGCCGGCCGCGGGCGGCGTCAGCGTTCCGCTCCAGCGGACGGAGTAGTCGATCGTGTCCATTTCGGGCACGGGCTTGGCGTTCTCCCAGTCCGCCTGCACATCCGGCAGCGTCGCCACAGCAACGGGCCGGCCGGTCCAGTCCGGCGTCGCAAAGAACTCCGTCTTCAGTCCCGTGCTCAGGCCGAATGCGGTACGCGGCACGGGCACACCCACTCCTTCGGCGAGCGTCGCGCCCTGCGCATACAAAATCGGCGAGCTCTTGAACTGTCTCCTCATGCCATCGAGCGGGGTGACCGGATCGACGGGCGTGCCCACATAGTTGCCGAGGATCGAGGGCAGCAGGTCGGCGGTCGGCCCAATCACGGCGATGTGTCCCGGCGCGCTCTTGAGCGGCAGAAGGCCTGTGTTCTTCAACAGGACGATGCTTTCTTCCGCGGCCTTCAGCGAACTCTGCCGATGCGCCGGCGAATCGACGGCCGTGAAGGGAATTTTGTCGAGCGGGTTGGAGCCCTGCGGATCGAAGAGCCCAAGCTTGAAGCGCGCCGTGTAGAGCCGCTCCGCCGCCTGCGTCACCAGCGACTCCGGCACCAGCCCCTCTTTCACGGCCTTATCGAGCGAGTTGAAGCCCGGCGTCCAGATGCTGCACGAGAGATCGGTGCCGGCTTCGAGCGACAATGCCGCAGCGTGCGTGATGTCGGTGGTCTTCTTGTGGCCCTGGTAGACGTCGACAATCGCGCCGCAGTCGGAAACCACGAATCCCTTGAAGCCCCACGCATCGCGCAGGTGCTCCTTGAGCAGCATCTTGTTGGTGCAGGCCGGCCAGTCGTCGATCGAGTTGTAGGCGCACATCACAGACTGCACGTGCCCCTCGGTCACCGTGGCGCGGAAGGCCGGCAGGTAGGTCTCTTCGAGATCGCGCGGCGTCGGATCGACATTGAATCCATGCCGCAGCGTCTCCGGCCCGGAGTGCACCGCAAAGTGCTTGCTCGTCGCAACGGCGCGCAGGTGATTCAGGTCGTTGCCCTGCACGCCGTCGATAAAGGCAATGCCCATGCGCGAAGTCAGATAAGGATCTTCGCCGTAGGTTTCCTGCCCGCGGCCCCAGCGCGGATCGCGAAAGATGTTGATGTTGGGCGACCAGAAGGTGAGACCGAAGAAGATGCGGTGATTGTCTTCGCGCTGCGCCTGGTTATACTTTGCCCGCGCCTCGGTTGAGACCACGTCGCCCATGCTGTGCACGATTGTGGGGTCCCAGGTTGCGCCCATGCCGATCGCCTGCGGAAATACCGTCGCATATCCGGCGCGCGCCACCCCGTGCAGCGCTTCGTTCCATGTCTGGTAGTCGGGAATACCCAGCCGCGGGATCGCTGTTGCCCAGTCCTCGAGCTGCTGGGCTTTTTCTTCGAGCGTCATGCGCCCGACAAGATCGTGGGCGCGTTCGGCTGCGGAGAGATTGGTGTTGAGATAGGCGGGCTGCTGCGCTTGAGCAAGCGCGGCGATGCCGGCCAGTGCGACTGGAACCAGAAAAAGCCAGCGGCGAAGTTGCATGGGTTCGTTCCTCCCCCGGACCCTCTCGTCCCCGCACGGCGTGCAGGCGAAAGTCCGGCCCGCAGGAAACTCTACAGGCCCGGGGCTTCGCTTGGCTAGCTTTATCGGTTTACTAGCCTCTTCAGTCGCGCGCTAGTATTTCGACTTGATGTTGTAGGTCAGGCCCATCGTGAACTGGAAGGAATTGCGCTCGGTGGGCGGCAGCGATACGGGCGGATTGTTCAGGTATGAATCGATGGTCCCGATGGTGAAGCCGAAGTTCTTGTACGCCGGAAAGCTGAGCGTGTTGGTCTGGTTCAGCGAGTATGCGCTCCACTCGTTATATGCGGGAATGTACTCGAGATCCTGCGTATAGGTGACCCACTTCGACTTCAACACGTACGCCGCGGCAAAGGTCGAGCCCACCAGGTTGAACTCCGAGGGCGATCCGCTCATGAAGGCCTGGCGCTCGTACTGGATCGTTGCCTTGAGGTCCAGCGTCTGGTTCGGCTTCTTGAGGGCCGTCCAGCCGATTCCGACGCCGTAGATCTGCTGCAGATCGAGGTTCTGCGAGAAGTTGTGATCGAAGGCCACCTGCGCCAGGGCATACATGCGCGGGCTGAAGAATTCATCGCGCTCCGCGTCGGCGTGATAGATCGAGGTCTTCGTCGTCACCGATGGAACGAGAATTCCTCCGGCTATATAGGACGGCTCGGTGATCTTCCCATACGACGCGAGGAAGCCGACTGTGGTCCGGTTCCGCGGATTCAGCCAGGTCACCGTCGGCACCACGCGCGCCAGGGCGAGGGCGCCCGCGAAGGAATACTGGTCCTGCGTCGCCGTCACCAGGGTGGCGCCCGCGGTCACGGTTCCGTCCCATCCTTCGAGGAACGCGGGGGTGCGATGGATCTGCTTGTCGAGTGTGGCTTCATCCAGGATGTACGGCGCATTCTCTTCGGGAATCGGAGGCAGGGCCGGGCCGTTCTCAGGATGCACAACAATAGCCTTGTCCTGCACTTCAATTGTTCCCATGGGGATGTTGCCCTTGTTCTTGCGGCCCGTCAGTTTCACGCTCTTGTCCACGACGGCAAGTTTCTCGGCCGTGTGCAGTTCCTTGATCTTGTCCCAGGTGAGCGTGATGTCTCCCAGCGGATCTGTGTGGAACGTCACCGTTCCCCGGATCGCGCTGACGAACTTGCCGTGCAGCGTGTCGCCGTTGCTGAGCACCAGCACATCGGGCGCTGCGCTCGAGGCGGCCTGAGCCAGGCAGACCGGCGCGATGGCCGCGGCGAAAGCAAGGGGCAACAGGAGGCGCCGAAATCCTCTTGTGTACGAACTGAAATTGGACAAATGAGAAAGCTGCACATCACACGTGCGCAGGGTCATGGGGAATGATCCTCTCCATTAACAGGGAATGGGTAACAGCGAATGGGCCCGGCCTTCCTGGGGCGTAAAATTGCGCCCGAAGCGATAGTAAACCTTCGTGCCGGAATTCAAGACTCGCGGAATCCCTTCGGATGCGGGCTCACGTTTGCCGCTGGCCGGTCAAATCTGTACGATGATTTCGTTTCACAGAAAGCTCAAGGAACGATGCGACCCAACGTCAGCCTCATGAAAGCCACGCTCACCGGAGCGCTCGGCGGCCTGCTCTTCGGTTTCGACACGGTCGTTATCTCCGGCATCATCGACGCCGTGGTGCGGCACTACGGCCTCAGCGTTTATGAGAAGGGCTGGACGGTCGCCATCGCGCTCATCGGCACCGTTGTCGGCTCCTTCGGCGCGGGAGCTGTCGGCGCCCGGCTCGGTGGCCGTGAGACCCTGCGCCTCACCGCGATCCTCTACGTGGTGTCGGCTATTGGCAGCGCGCTTGCGTGGAGCTGGCCTTCGCTGATGGTCTTTCGCTTCATCGGCGGCCTCGGCATCGGCGCATCCTCGGTTCTGGGGCCTGTCTATATCGCCGAGCTCTCGCCGGCAAAGTGGCGCGGGCGGCTGGTGGGCGCCTTCCAGTTCAACGTGGTCTTCGGCATCCTCGTCGCCTACACCTCCAACTACCTCATCCGCCTGCTGCACCTGGGCGCGACGGAGTGGCGCTGGCAGGTAGGCGTCGCCGCGATTCCCGCTGTCATTTTTCTTGCGCTGCTTTACTGCATTCCGCGCAGCCCGCGCTGGTCGGCTTCGCGCGATCGCATCGATGAGGCTCTGGCGGTGCTCAAAATGATGGGCGAGCCGGATCCCGAGGCCGAGCTCGCCGACATCCGCTCCGCCATTGCCGAAGAGCACGCCTCCGCGCACGAGCCGGTCTTTCGCTGGAAGTATCGCTACCCGCTCTTTCTCGCCATCACCATCGGCGCCTTCAACCAGCTCGCCGGCATCAACGCCATTCTGTATTACCTCAACGACATTTTTGCCGCGGCCGGCTTCAGCCAGCTCTCCGGCGACCAGCAGGCCATCGCCATCGGCTTCACCAATCTCGTCTTCACCATCGTCGGCATGAGCGTGATCGACAAGCTTGGGCGCAAGACGCTGCTGCTTATCGGCGCGGCCGGCACCGCGGCCTGCCTTGCCGGCGTTGCGTGGATCTTCTCGACGAACTCGCACCAGGGAACGCTGGTGTGGCTGCTCATCACCTACATCGCCTTCTTCGCGCTCTCGCAGGGAGCGGTGATCTGGGTCTATATCGGCGAGGTCTTTCCCAACCGCGTCCGCTCAAAGGGGCAGGGCGTCGGCAACGCCAGCCACTGGACGATGAACACCATCATCGCGCTTACCTTTCCGGTGATTGCCGCAAGCCACGGCCGCGGCGCGCCCTTTGTCTTCTTCGCCGTGATGACGGTGCTGCAGTTCGTGGTCGTCCTCTTCACCTATCCCGAGACAAAAGGCCAGACGCTCGAAGAGCTGCAGCGCAGGCTGGTACCTGCGGATTCGGTAAGGTAACGCCGCGCCTGCTTAGAGCGCTTCGGCGGCGCTGTGATGCTTCGCTGACCGGCTCGTTCTTACCGTCGCATAGAGATAACAGGCAAGCCATGCCGGCGCTGTCCACAGGTAGAGCGGCGATGCCATCTTCGGCACCTGGGTCATCTGGACCAGCGCGCGCTGCGCCCACCACGGCAAAGGGAATCAGCGATCGCCCCGACTCCCTGGCTCGGAAGAGGCCCGTCATCACGGCCGGCAGCAGCACCGCCTCGTCAAAAAACCAGCCGTAGGGCCGGCACACCACTGACACCAGCAGCACCAGCATTCCCTGGTCCATCCACTGCCAGTGATGCCGCCGCGTCCAGAAGAACCATGCCGCCCATACGCATGCCGCCAATTCAGGCACAAACTGCAGCCATCCCGCGTCGCGGTCGATCAGGTCGCGAAAGGCCTGACCCACCGTCGGCGCATACTCATGGAGCAGGCGCTCCGATCGCGCCATGCTGAGGTACTGCGTCCACGCTGCCCGGTCAAAGAAGAATGCGATGCCTGTTCCCGCGGCCAGCGACAGGCCAAATCCGGCAATCACGCCGTATGCTTTCTGCGAGATCACCCACAGCAGCAGCGCCACCGCCAACGGCAGAAAGAGGTGCGGCTTCAGCGCGCAGGGCAGCAGCGCCGCCCCGGCCGCAGCGGCCATCGCTCGTGCCAGCAAAGAAACAGCACCACGCCAAAGAGAAAAAGGATGCTGATCTGCCCGGCCTGAAAACACACCAGGGCCGGCGCAAAGATGTAGCCGAAGAGGTGCAGCAGGGTCGGCGGCCGCCCATTCAGGCTCCAGATCAGCCACACCGAGGCCGAGAACAGGATGAAGAGAATTGCCGCCCACACCAGCATCCCGATCGGCGCGCTCATAAAGCCTAGCGGCAAGGCGAGGAACAGCGCCGGCGGAGGGCTGTACCACAGCTCCGGCCGGTTTTCATCAAAGCCCTGGGGCCGTTCGAGGGCCAGAATCGCCGATGAATCCCATGGGTTCCTGCCGTGTACCAGTTGCTGCTCGGCCGCCCAGTATTCGATGAAATCCCGTGCTCCCGGCCGGCGTGTCCCTTCAGCCCCGCCAGCAGGATCGCGGTCACTAGCAGGGTGCCGAGAGCGATCATCCCGGCAGCGGCCACCGCGCGCCACGTCAGGCGGTTCATCGCGTTGCCCCGGCCGGCCCACGCAACTTATTCCGGCCGCGGGCCGTCGCCTGCCATCCCAGCTTTGGCTGGGTCATTGCCTTCAATGTATAGGCAGGAAGGGCGGTTAGCCAGCCGGCACAAAGCCGGCAGAGGTTACCAGCGTGGCTCGGTGCTGGCTCGCGTGTGGCTCGCGCCTGCGCCCTGGCAGACTCGTGCCGCAGCCCCGTCCCGCCTGCGCTTTCCGTTGACTCTGCATGGTAATTCGAGTATTCTGGACTCCTTGCGCGGTGTAGAGCTTGAGGTCTGGGCGTATGCGTCCGGACTCGGCCGGCGAACTCCCGAAAGGGTGTTCCGGAGCAGGCTTCCCGGTACTGGATAACTGATTGGTTCTTCAGGCCGGCATGAGCCCCACAGCGGGGCAGCCGCCGCAATCCTCACCCGAACAGGTTTGTTTGGCAGTGGGTGGAATTTCAGGCCCGTGCGTTTTGCGTGGGCACCCGCGCGTTGCGCGAGAGTTTTTGGTTTAGACGGTGGCGGCCGCAGTCGATGGCCCCGCCGGGCTTTAGAGAGCAGGAGAGAGATGTCGACCTTTGTTCCGAGCGGCAAGAATATTGACCGCAAGTGGTATGTGGTGGATGCCAGCGGCCAGACGCTGGGCCGGCTGGCCACCAAGGCTGCCAGCGTGCTGAGCGGCAAGCTGAATCCCCAGTATGTGCCCTACATCGACACGGGCGATCACGTCATCGTGATCAACGCCGAGAAGGTGCGCCTGACCGGCCTGAAGAGCCAGAGAAGCTCTATCGCCGCTACACCGGCTTTCCCGGCGGCCTGCGCGAAGAGTCGTTCACGCGCCTGATCGCCCGCAAGCCCGAAAAGGTTCTGGAAGAAGCGATCAAGGGCATGCTGCCCAAGACCAAGATGGGCCGCGCAATGGGCTCCAAGCTCAAGGTCTACCGCGGCGACAAGCATCCCCACGAGGCGCAGCAGCCGGTGGCGCTCGAAGATTGCGATATAACAGTTTTGGCCGGCCTGAAGCAGGCGGCGGAGAGAGTCAAGAGAGAATGGCAGATCTGGTTCAGTATTACGGGACGGGCCGGCGCAAGTCGGCGATTGCCCGCGTCTTTCTGCGTCCCGGCACGGGCGAGTGGAAGGTTAACGGCAAGGCGCTTCGAAGAGTACTTCGTCACCGAGCAGCAGCGCGTCTGCGGCCAAGCGGACGCTGGTCGTGGCCGAGCTGGCCGGCAGCTTCGACGTTGTCACCACGGTGCAAGCGGCGGCGTTGCCGCGCAGGCCGATGCCGTGAAGATGGGCGTTGCCCGCGCACTGATCGAGTTCAACCCGGAGCTGCGCAAGACGCTCAAGGCCGAAGGCCTGCTGACCCGCGACGCGCGCGTGAAGGAACGCAAGAAGTACGGCCAGAAGGGCGCCCGCAAGCGGTTCCAGTTCAGCAAGCGCTAGTGTTTTAAGGGTTGAAGGGGCTTTCAGAGATCCGGGACTGGCGCAGTTGAGCTTTCAGTCCCTGTTCCTTGATTTCCTGATCCCTGGACGTTCAATCTCCCGCATAAGCGGGTTCAATCCGGGCAAGACAAAGGTTAGCCCGGATGCAATCCACGAAGGAGGCCCTTTGGCCACGATCACCATGAAGGAGCTGCTCGAAGCGGGTGTTCACTTCGGGCATCAGACCAAGCGCTGGAATCCCAAGATGAAGGAATACATCTTTGGCGAGCGCAACGGAATTTACATCATCGACCTGCAGAAGACGCTCAAGCTGTTCAAGGATGCGTCCAAGTTTGTCACCGACCTGTGCGCGCAGCGGCAAGACGATTCTCTTCGTCGGCACCAAGCGCCAGGCGCAGGACGCCATTGCCGAAGAGGCCACCCGCGCGGGCATGCCCTACATCAACCAGCGCTGGCTGGGCGGGCTGCTCACCAACTGGGTGACGGTGCAGAAGTCGGTGAAGCGCCTTCAGGAACTGGATGAGATGGCCACCGACGGCCGCTACGAGCTGCTGACCAAGAAGGAAGTGATCCGGCTGGAGCGCGAGCGCAAGCACCTGCAGGCCAACCTGGCCGGCATCAAGAACATGAAGCGGCTGCCCGACGCGCTCTTCGTGGTCGACTCGAACAACGAAGCCATCGCCGTGAAGGAAGCGCGCAAGCTGGGCATTCCCGTGGTCGCCGTGGTCGATACCAACTGCGACCCCACGGTGGTCGACTACGTGATTCCCGGCAACGACGATGCGCTGCGCGCCATTCGCCTCTTCACCTCGAAGATTGCCGACTCGGCGGCCGAGGGCGTGAACCTGGTCGGCGACAAGGCCTTCGCCGAGGAGCAGCCTGAGCCGCAGGCGCCCGCTGAAGAAACGGTCGCGGTCGAAGCGGCTGCCACCGAGGATGTCGATCTGGAAGCGGCCCTGGGCGGCGGCATTCGCAAGGCTCCGCCGCGGTTGCGGCGCTGAACGAGGCCGAAGTAGCCGAAGGCGCCTTTAATCAACTCTGCGCGACTTGAGTGCGCATACTGAGAAGAGCGTGGCCGCGAGCTCGGGGCAGACTCGTGCGCGCCACGCTTTTCTTCTGCCGGAAGTCATCCGGCCTGAACACGAAAATTGGAGTGTTCGAAGGAACAAGAGAGATGACTACTGTGACTGAAAAGATCGATGCCAAGCTGGTGAAGGAGCTTCGCGAGAAGTCCGGCGCGCCCATGGGCGACTGCCTGAAGGCCCTGCAGGAGACCAAGGGCGATATCGAAGATGCCTTCGTCGTGCTGCGCAAGCGCGGCATGGCCTCGGCGCAGAAGAAGGCCGCCCGCACCACCAACGAGGGCGCGGTGGGCACCTACATCCACGCCGGCGGCAAGATCGGCGTGCTGCTCGAAGTCAACTGCGAGAGCGACTTTGTGGCCCGCACCGACGGACTTCCAGGAGCTGCTCAAGGACATCGCGATGCACATCGCCGCCAGCGATCCGCGCTACGTGCAAGCCCGAAGACGTGACCGCCGAAGACCTGGAGCGCGAGAAGGAGATCTATCGCGCGCAGGCTGCCGCCACCGGCAAGCCCGCCCCGGTGATCGAGAAGATCGTCGAAGGCAAGATGGCCAAGTTCTACGAAGAGGTCTGCCTGCTCGAGCAGCCCTTCATCAAGGACCAGACCGTCAGCATCAAGGAACTGATCGCGCAGAAGGTCGGCAAGCTCGGCGAGAACATCACCGTGCGCCGCTTCGCGCGCTTCAAGGTCGGCGCTCCCGACTGGACCGTGGCGCAGACCAAGGCCACGGAAGCTGCCGCCGCGGAGTAACGCGCATCTCAACTGCAAGCCACGAAGGCCCGGAGCATCTGCTCCGGGCCTTTTGCATTGGGCTGTTCATGCTTCCTGGGGCAATGCGCTTTCAGGTTGTCCCCGTGCTTCGCGCTCTGCTATTTTCTTCTCGTACCTCGGCAGCCTGCGTGTTGGCTTGTGCAATCGGCAGGCTCTACCTGCACTCTCCCGCTTCTGAGGGGTTGCGGATGGAGGCGTATCGGAAGCGCACAGGAGCCCGTGCGCCCGCGCCGTCCATCGTGCGCGCCGCTTCCTCAACCGCCGCCGCATCCAACGCAAAGGAGAGTGTCATGAGTCATCCCGCAGCCCATCACAAGATCAACTACATCGAGTTTGCCGCCACCGACGTTGCGCGCGCAAAACAGTTCTACTCATCCGTCTTCGGGTGGACTTTCGACGACTACGGCCCCGACTACGCGAGCTTCCACGCCGCCTCGGCCGGCATCGACGGCGGCTTCTATAAAGCCGATCCGCACGATCCGCTGCCTAAGGTAGCCCCTCTCATCGTTGCTCTATTCGCGGAATCTCAAGGAAACGGAGAAGGCGATTGTCGCTGCCGGTGGAAGCATCGTCGTCCCCGCCTTCTCGTTTCCCGGCGGATACCGCTTCCACTTCGCTGACGGCTTCGGCAACGTTCTTGCTGTCTGGTCGGAGCAGGCGTAGAGCGGCGTGCTCAAGGCTCCCGGTGGAGCAATCTGATTTGCTCGACCGGGCTTTGTTCGCTTGCCTGGCGACCTGCCGATGAATGTCGCACGGATCTCAGTTCACCAGCGGCGGCGCGGGCAGCGCTTTGCGCCTCGTCAGCTCTTCGCGCACCAGCGTCAGGCCCAGGATGCAGTGCTCAAACCAGTCGGAGAGCCGCGCAAACAGCGGCGCCTCCTGCTCATACTCGAAGAGATTGAACTGGCTCACGATGAAGTAGCTTTCCTTGCCGGCGCGAATCAACTCCTCCAGGCTGGGTGCGGGCCGCTTGCGTGTCGCCGGTCGCCATCGCCTCCGGATACATGCCGGCCACGAAGAGCGCATAGTCGCCGATGTGCTTGCGCAGCGCGCGCTCGGCGTCAAACGAAGGCGCGGTGCCATTCACCGGATCGGCGGCGCAGATCATCTCCTCCAGCTCTTCGACCGGCCGGCCCATCTCGTCGCGCATCTTGTAGAGATTCTCAGCTTCGGAGAATTCGCAGAGCAAGCGCGCCACGTAGCCCGTCACGTCCGGATCGTGAGCCCCAGCTTGCCCTCATAACTGTTGCGGACCGCCTGCTGAAAAAAGCGTTCGAGCGGATGAGCCTGTGCTCTGCATACACACCTCCCGCGACCGGCCCAAGCGCGCAACCGGCATGCTATCGAGGGCCCTGGCCGGCTGAACTGCGATTGTGCGCCGGGAATCGCCAGCCGCTGCCTGTTTACATGAATGTTGACACTGAGCTTATCGGAAAAGTTGCGGATGCCAAGAGTACCGCGCGATACTTTGTTGGCAGAAGGTCACGCCGAGTGTAAACGGGCTTTGAGGAACGCATAAGAAAAGGGCAGCCGCATGGGCTGCCCTTGTCGTGCGAGACTGCAGTAATGCCGGTCTACACCGTGGCCGCGGCGCGCGCGACTCCAGCTCCGCAAGCCGCTTGGCCAGCAGCTTCTCCAGCTTCACGAGCGCGGCGGAGAAGCCCTCGATGCCTTCCTTCAGCTTGTCGGTGGCCATGCGATCTTCGGCATGCATGCGGTCGAAGGTCGCCTTGTCCACGTTGATCTTTTCGATCTGCATGCGCCTTGCGCCTTCTCGGGATCGAGCTTGCGCGGCAGGTCGCCCTGCGTCGATTCGAGCTCGCCGAGCAGCTGCGGCGAGATGGTGAGCAGATCGCAGCCGGCGAGCTCGCGAATCTCGCCGATGTTGCGGAAGCTCGCGCCCATCACCACGGTCTTGTAGCCGAACTTCTTGAAGTAGTTGTAAATCTTGCGTCACCGACTGCACGCCCGGATCGTCGGCGCCCTGGTAGTCCTTGCCGGTGTCCTTCTTGTACCAGTCGAGAATGCGGCCCACGAACGGCGAGATCAGCGTCACGCCCGCATCTGCCGCGGCGATGGCCTGGTGCATGCCGAAGAGCAGCGTCAGGTTGCAGTGGATGCCTTCCTTCTCCAGCACCTCGGCGGCGCGAATGCCTTCCCACGTCGAGGCGATCTTGATCAGCACGCGCTCGCGTCCGATGCCCTCGGCTTGTCGTACTGCGCGATGATGCCGCGCGCCTTCTCGATCGTGCGCTCGGGTGTCGTAGGAGAGGCGCGCGTCCACTTCGGTCGAGACGCGGCCGGGAACGATCTCCAGAATCTTTTTGCCGAATGCCACGGCCAGGCGCTTGAACGCCAGGTTGGCCACATCCTTGTCGGTCGCCTTGTCGCCCAGCTCCTTGCGCGCATCCATCAGCACGCCGTCCACAATCGGCTGATACTGCGGCATCTGCGCGGCCGTGGTAATCAGCGAGGGGTTGGTCGTCGCATCCTGCGGGCGAAACTTCTCCATCGCCTCAATGTCGCCGGTATCGGCAACCACCACGGTGATATTTCCGCAACTGTTCCAGCAGATTCTGCGGCATGATTCCTCCTGGGGAAGCGGCTCTCGCGATGCAAAAGCGCGGTCGGCTCCAGTGTACCGCTCTTTTTGATTCGCCAGAGCCGCGGGGTTGCATCTCAATGAAAATCGAGCCTTAGTCCGCTGAAAACGTGTTGCTCAGCACGCCAAGCCCGTCGATGCTCACTTCCACGCGGTCGCCGGCCTTGAGCGGCCCCACGCCGGAGGGCGTTCCGGTCAGCATCAGGTCGCCGGGCTCGAGCGTAATGGCTGCAGTGATGTAGCTGAGCAGCGCGGGAATCGCGAAAGATGAAATCGCGCGTCGAGCCATGCTGGCGCATCTCGCCGTTGAGGCGCGTCTCCATGCGTCAGGCCCGCTTCGAGATCGACCTCGTCGCTGACAATCGGGCCCACGGGGCAGAAGGTGTCAAATCCCTTGGCGCGCGTCCACTGCCCGTCTTTCTTCTGCAGGTCGCGCGCGGAGATATCGTTGGCCAGTGTGCAGCCGCGCACATACTTCGCGCCAGTCGCGCGTCGGGCGGCAGCTTGCTGGCGCGCTTGCCGATCACCAGCGCCAGCTCGCCTTCAAAATCCACGCGCTCGGAGAGCCGGCAGCCGCACCACGCCGCCCGGCTCCAGCAGCGACGACGGCGGCTTGAAAAAGAGCAGCGGCTCCGCGGGCACCTCGTTGCCCAGCTCTTTCGCGTGCTCGCGGTAGTTGCGGCCCACGCAGACGATCTTCGAGGGCGTCACCGGCGGCAGCAGCTTCGCTGCGCTCAACGGCATCGGCTCGAAATCGAAGCTCGATGCAGCTGCGCTTCTCATGCGCCAGCCGGAAGGCCAGGTCTTCTTCGGGGGCATCGGCAAGTCCGACGATCCATAACTCGCCCGCGCGCTTCTCCACCACTCCGTAGAGCGTCTGGTTTTCAAACATGAAAGCGGCAATACTTCATCGCGGATTCTCTCTCCTGTGCGTCTCAGCGCTCCGGCACGGTTTCCGTCGCCTCGGCCGAGCGCGCGCTTTCATGCCCGCCTTCATCAACTGCGCTGACCGCGTAATGATAGGTGTGGCCGGGCTCAACATGCGCATCGTGAAATGCCGGGCCAATCAGCGGCTTGCGCGCGGCGAAATGCGCTGCCACGCTTCATCGTCTTCGCGGCGGTAAACAATGTAACCGGCGATTCGGCCTCGCTGTCCGGCTGCCAGCTCAGGTCAATCGCCGGCTCCATGCCGTCAGGCGCCGGCGATGGCCACGGCGACCAGCCCTTGAGGCACAGCGGGCGGAAAGACATCGCGCACCGTCGACCTGCACCGGCGGCGAGAGCGCTCCATCGAGCTCCAGCATTTTGCCATCCGCTGTCACGCGGGTCACCCGCTGCGCGCGGTATTCATAGCTTTCGCCGAAGCGCACGTCTTTATCGAGCGCCTTTCCGCCTTGCGAGCCGTCTTCGACCAGCAGATTTTCTTCAGGGCTCAGCGGGAGCCGCGAGAGACCCTCCTTCTGGGTTTGGCAGGAGGCGTCAGCAGCCTGCGCCGCAGACGCACGGCGGCCTGTTCGCTGTCGGGCGCCCAGTGCAACACCACGCCGGCCTTGCGCACCTCAGCGCGGAAACCGGCCAGCGGAGCGGGCGATGCGCCGGCCAGCACCATCGCGCCATTCGACAATCCCGCCGACTTGCCGTTGCGATTCTTCAACTCAACGTAATAGGTAAGCGTGCGTGGCGCACCCGAAGCCAGAGCCTGCGGCAACGTCTCGATGAATGAGCCTGCGCTGCCCGGCGCGAGCAGCAGGTTGCCCTGCCCACATCTTCGCAGGCCCCGTGCCTTCCTTGCGGCAGATCCACACCGAGACGTCGTTCTTCATCACGAGCTTGTCAGTGTTCTTCGGCGGAGCGGTCCAGTTGAGCGAAACCTGATTGCCCGCGCGCACGGCGGTGAGATTGGTTACGGGCTCAGGCAGATTGAGAGTGGGTGGCTGAGGCGCACCGGGCGTGCCGCAACCCGCCAGCGTCAACCAGCACCGCGGCCAGCAGCGCAGACGGCAGCGCGGACGGCGCCCCACCCATCAACCCGTGTGCTCGATCCATTGCCCTCTCAGTCTAATGGACGAGTGCGGCCTTCTCTATTCCACGCGCAGCGCCTGCATCGGATTCAGCTTTGAGGCGCGCGTTGCCGGCAGCCAGACCGCCAGCAGCGCCACCAGCGCCAGCAGAATCAGCGGCACGGCGATAAACACCAACGGATCCCAGCTCTTCACGCCGAATAGAAAGCTCGCCAGAAAGCGCGTCAGCCCAAAAGCCGCCGCGATGCCCACCACCACGCCTACCAGCGCCAGCCGCATGCCCTGCCACACCACCAGCTTGCGAATCGTCGCGCGATCCGCGCCCAGCGCCATGCGGATGCCCATCTCCTGCGTGCGCTGCTCGACGGAGTAGGCCATCAGGCCGTAGATGCCGATCGCCGCCAGCACCAGCGCGACCGCGCCGAAGATCGTCAGCAGCAGCATGTTGAAGCTCTCGCGCGCCGTCGAGCGAATCACGACTTCGTCCATCGTGCGCACCCGCGCCACCGGGAAGCCGCCGCTCGCCTGCCGCAACTGCTCGGTGATCTGCGACGTCAGTTGACGCGGATCGCCGTGCGTGCGCACCAACCATGCAATTGCGCCCGAGTCCCGCGTTGAGCTTTGTGATGCCGTCGGTCACCTGCGCCTGCGGAATAATCATCAGCGGCCTCGGATCGCGATTCAGCCCTCCGTCGTGCATATCGCCGACGACGCCGACGATCTGCCGCGCGGCTCTTCGAACTCCGGCCCCACGCCTTTGCCGATAATGATTTGCTGGCCCAGCGGATCTCCCTTCGGCCAGATATTGCTTCGCCATCGCCTGGTTGATGATCACCACGCCCGGCGCGCCCGTGCTATCGTGATCGGTGAAGGCACGCCCGCGCACAATCGGAATCTTGAAGTCTCGAAGTAGCCGGGCGAAACATTCAACCAGCCCGCGCCGCCTGTCTGTGCTCCTTGCCCAGCGGCCGCCCCACGATAATGAACGGCAGCCCGTAGCCGCCTTCGAGCGGCAGGCAGCAAGCCGACGGCCGACGCTTCAACGCCGGGCAGCGCGTTCAGGCGGTCGCGCCCGTCACGCACCATTTGCGCTACGCTGGCGGTCTTCTCGAAGCGGTCGCCGGTCAGCGACATCTCCATCGTCAGCACGTTGTGCGCATCGAACCCGGGATTGACGGCGCGCAGCGCGACGAATGTGCGGATCAGCAGCGCGGAGCCGACCAGCAGCACCAGCGCCAGCGACACTTCGGTGACCACCAGCACGGCCGCGCCTTGCCCTGGCGGAATCCCGTGCCCGACCGGTTGCTGCTCTCCTTGAGCGCAGAGTTCAGATCGGGGCGCGAAGCGCTGAGCGCGGGGAAGAGCCCGAAGATAATTCCCGTCGACGCACGAGACCGCCAGCGTGAACCCGAGCACGCGCCAGTCCACGCCCACGGCCGCGCCGTTCTCGCCGATGCGCGGCAATCCGGCGGGGCTCACAGCCAGCAGCGCGCGCACGCCGACATAGCCAAGCATCAATCCCAGCACGCCGCCGGCGACAGCCAGCATCACGCTTTCGGTCAGCAACTGCCGGACGATGCGCGCCCGGCCCGCGCCCAGCGCCGACGCGGATGGCGAACTCCCGCTTGCGCCCCGTTGCGCGCACCAGCAGCAGGTTGGCGACGTTGGCGCAGGCGATCAGCAGCACCAGGCCCACCGCGCCCAGCAGCACCAGCAGCGACGAGCGCACATCGCTCACAATCGAATCGCGCAGCGGCTCCACGGCGAATCCTTCTTGCGGGCCCACCGCCTCGGGAAACTGGCGGCGAAACTCCGCAAGGCGAGCTTCATCTGCGCATTGGCCTGCTGCACCGTCACGCCCGGCTTCAGCATCGCGGCCGCCTTGAAGAAATGCCCCTGGTTGGTGCTGTTCGGCTCGAACTGAAACGGCACCCACACTCCGCTTCCGGATCGGTGCGAAATTCCTTTCCCAACACGCCGATGATGGTGTAGGGCTCACGGCCGAGCGAAAGCGCCTTGCCAATCACCTTGGGATTTCCGCCGAATTTGCGCTGCCACAGGCCGTAACTCAGCACCACCACCTTGCCGCCGTTGGGCGAGTCCTCCTGCGGCGTGAACGTGCGGCCCAGCAGCGACCGGCGCGCCAAACACGCGGAAGTAGCTCTCCGACACATGAATGCCGTGCACCTGCTCCGGCCGGTCGCCGGTGATGTTGAAGCCCGGCCCGGAAAAATCGTAGGCCGCCACGTCCTTGAACACGCTGGTCTGCCGCTGCCAGTTCTGAAACTTCGGGATCGACGCGATCGGCATCCGTTGCCCTCGCGGCGAGGTCAGCAGAAACTCCACGATGCGGTCCGCATCCGGATAGCTGAGCGGCTTGAGCAGCACCGCGTTCACCACGGTGAAGATGGCTGTGTTTGCGCCAATGCCCAGCGCCAGTGCGGAAACCGCCGCAATGGTAAAGCCGGGGCTCTTGATGAAGAGGTGCAAAGCATGTTTAACGTCATTCCACAGGTCGCGCATGAGTAACTCCGATTCCACGTCTGCTTTGCCGGGACGAAGAAAGGAGGGAGTGCTTCGCGCCATTCTGTTTTTCTGTGGCGCTTATTTCTTGTAGACGTCATGGTACACGAGCGGTAAGCGCGCGGCGCTGATTTTGGAATGGCCTCGCTGCCTTCATGCCGTATGCTTGCCTACGGTATTCGAAAGGACCTCGAGCCCGTGCTGATCTTTGCCGCTATTCTTGCGATCTTTGTCTACGGAATGATCGCAGCCATGCTGGGCACCATCCTGCCCGACCTCTCCGATCGATTCCACCTCACCCCGACGCAGAACGGCACGATTGCCTTCGCGCAGGCGCTCGGCCTGATGATCGCCTCGGTCGGCGTTGGGCCGCTGCTCGACACGCAGGGAGACAAAATCGGCCTCATCCTCGGCCTCGCCTGCATTGCCTTTGCGCTTTTCCTGCTGCCGCGCTCGGCCGGGTTATCGCAACATCGTCCTGCTCATGTTTCTGCTCGGCATTGGCGGCGGCATCGTTGTCACCGGCGCGAACGCGCTGGTCAGCGGCGTGAGCGAAGCGCATCGCGCCACCGCGCTTAATCTGGTGAATCTCTTCTTCGGTCTCGGTGGACTGGCCACGCCCTTCATCTCCGCCAATCTTTTCAAGAAAAACTGGGTTCGCCTCTGCTATACCGTTGCGGGGCTTACGGTCGCGACGCTCGTCATCCAGACCGTTACGCAGATGCCCGCGCCTTCAGGCAACGCCGCCTTTACATTCGCCAATGCCGGCCGACCTCTTCGGCCGCCCCCTTCTCTTCCTGCTCGGGTCTTTCCTCTTCCTCTACATCACCTGCGAGGTTGGCGTGTGGAACTGGCTTCCCCGCCATCTCATCGCCCAGGGCATTCCCGAGTCGCGCGCGCTGAACATTCTCTCGCTGGGATTCGCGCTTGGCCTGCTCATTGGCCGCGTCGCCGTGTCGCCCATCCTTATTCGTGTTTCGGCGGTCGATGTCACGCTGGCGGCTTCTGTTGCGATGGCGATCACGACCTTCCTTATGCTGCGCACGAACAATCCCACCGCCGCCTTCGGACTGGTGTTCCTTGCCGGGCTTTCAATGGCGCCGGTCTTTCCGACGACGCTGGCGATTGTGGGAACGGCATTTCCAAGGATGAGTGGAACCGCAATCGGTTTCGCGATCACCTGCGGCTGGGCCGGGCTTGCCGTGAGCTCGAGCATCATTGGAGCGATCGCCGGCGGCGACCCGCGGCGGCTCAAGAAGGCGCTGCTGCTCATCCCGGGATCGGCGGTGCTGATGGTGGGGCTGAACCTGGCGATTCGGGTGGCATTGAAGTAGAAATTTCCGCAATTTGACGCTTTGCGGGTGATAGCATGACCAAATCGGCCTCAAGCGCTGGTTTCCAAAGTAATCGGCTGCCGCTTAAGCAGTATTTCCACAGCCGTTTCTCTTCCGTAGCCTGCGGAGTGCGACTCATCTCGGCGGCGCAAGCCGCCGCAACAGGGAGGACCGGGTGGCAACACGATTCCGGACGCGCACGTTCCTCCTTTGTTTTGTGCCGTTTGTGACGCTGCTGACAGGCAGCTTCTGGATGATCCAGCGGGTGGTGCAGTCGACTGTGCGCGACGGCCTGCACCGTTCCCTGCGTGAGAGCCAGGCGGCGATCGCTACGATCCACGCCAAAGGCGATTTGCAGCACAGCCCATTCCTCACGAGTGCGAGCGAGAACGCCGCGCTGAAAGACGCTGTGCAGCAGTTGCTGGGCGACCCCTACAGCGCTTTGCTGCGCCATGTGGTTGAGGATCAGCTCCGTGCGCTCGGCGACCGCATGGGATTCGATTTCATGCTGGTCTCGGCCCCTGACGGCGAAGCGCTGGCGGGGGTTATCCGCCGGCCCGGATCGAATCCTGATGGCCGCTGGCGAGCTGGAGCCGCTCGACCCGAGCATTGTCTATCACACGGATGCCGGCTTTCGCGTGCTTGCCGGGCGCACCCTTCAGGTGGCTTCAGATCCCGATTGCCGAGGCAGATGAGAATGTCGCCATTCTTTCCGTGGGCGAATACTTTAACCTTGCCGATCTTAAGACTCCGGTTGTGCTTGTGCATGACGGCAAGGTTGTCGAGACCAATATTCCGCAGGTGCCTATTGACGAGCTTGAGCGGGCGCTGGCGCATTGTTCCGATCAGGCCGAATGCGATCTGCGGGTGCAGGGTTCCAACTGGACGGCTCTGCCTCTGCAGTCTTATAGCGGCGGCTTCGTGCTGCTGAGCTTTGAGAATATCGACAAGGCATCGGCGCCGATTCAATCCAGGCTGCACACTCTGTTTCTGTCGCTGGCTTTGTTCAGTGTCCTGATTACACTGCTGGCCAGCATCGCATCTTCAAATACGATCGTGAAGCCGATCGCCGTGATTGTCTCGCATCTGCGCGCCGCGGCGGGCACGGGCGTGCTGGCGCCGCTCGAAGAGCGATCGTTTTCGGTCCAGGAGATTCGGGAGCTGGCTGAGTTTTACAATCGCGCCGCGGTTTCGGTTCAATCGGCCGCGGGGAATCTCGAAGCCGCTTATCTCGAGTTTGTGGGTTCGCTCGCCAATGCGCTGGACGCGCGCGACCGCTACACGGCAGGACACAGCTGGCGTGTCAGCCAGCTCTCGTGCGCGGTTGCCTCGGCGATGAGCCTTACTCCGGATGAGATCGACCGGCTCCGCATTGGCGCGCTGCTGCATGATATCGGCAAGATCGGCATCGCCGATGAGGTTCTGCAAAAGCCTGGCCAGCTGACTGAGGATGAGCTGGAGATGGTAAAGCAACATCCGGTCATCGGACGGCGCATTCTTGAGGGCGTGCAGGGTTTCGCGCCATTCCTGGCGGCGGTTGAGTTGCACCACGAAAACTGGGACGGCTCCGGTTATCCCCATGGGCAGGCGGGAGAAGAAACTCCGCTTGATGCGCGGATCATTCACGTTGCCGACGCCTACGATGCGATGACCACGCACCGTTCCTATCGCCGCGGGTTCACCCATAAAGAGGCGATCGCCGAGCTGGTGCGCTACTCAGGCGTGCAATTCGATCCCCGCATCGTTGAGGCCTTCGTCGATCTGCCGGAAGATATTGTTGGCACATTTTCGCCCCCCGCCGGCCAGACGCAAGCCTCTCGGAGCCGGTTGCCGTTTCTGTTCTGGATTGAGCCGGGCATCAACGGATCACAGTATGCAGAACTACAGCTTGCGCAGCCGCGCGCACCCCACTCCTTCAGGCGAGCAATGGCGTCGTCTTCCCGTCCACTAACTCATTCAAACAATGATCTTTGCATCTCTGACCAAAGTAATCAATCGCCCCGCTTAGTGGTATTCCCCGTGCCCTTCACGGCTGCATAGACTTGCGGCTGACTCTCCTCTTTCCGTTGATTTTAGGTCTCACTGCGGCAGTGGACCAGTCCGTCAATTGTGCCTTTTAGGGGTGTTCGATACATGCTCCTCGGTAGACTCAAGATCCTGGTTTGCTTGGTCCTCGTTTGCTTCGCAACGCTCGCAGTCGGCGTGAGTGCAGAGACCATAACCGGCACCATCCTGATTAAGAAGCGCCTTACCCGGCCAAGCGTCACCCCTGCGGTCTCCGTGTATCAGCGCGGAACCACGGTCGCGCTCGCAGCTGATGACCAGCAGAATCCAATCGCATTTGAGCGTTCGCGGGTCGTCCTTTATCTCGAAGGCCCCGCACCGGCGCCGGTCAAGCTTGCGCCTTCCGATTCCTACCAGATCAAGCAGCTCGATCGCCGGTTCATGCCGGATCTCATCGTCGTTCCTGTCGGGTCCACAGTGTCCTTTCCCAATATGGATCCAATCTTTCACAACATCTTTTCTCTCTCGCATCCCCGAACCTTTGATCTTGGCAGTTATGACAAAGGTGAAACGCGCCGGGTCCGCTTCCCGAAGTCCGGAATTGTAGATGTCTATTGCCATCTCCATCCCAACATGGAAGCAACCATCGTCGTAACGCCGAATCGCTGGTACGCGCAGCCGGATCGCACCGGTCAGTATCAGATTTCCGATGTTCCGCCCGGAGAATACACGCTCGTCGCCTGGCATAAGGCCGCCGGGTTCTTTCGCCGCAAAATTGTCGTACAAACCGGCCATGACAATGTCGAGGACTTCTTTATCCCCATCGAAGAACGGCCAAGGTAGGTAGACCCTGTGACCACTCGATTCCAGACACGGACCTTCCTGCTCTGCTTCGTGCCATTCGCTGTTCTGCTCGCGTGCAGCTTCTGGATGGTCCAGCGGTTCGTGCAGTCAACGGTGCGCGAAGGTCTCCACAACTCGCTCCGTGAGAGCCAGGTCACCATTGCCACAATTCATGCCAAGGGAGACCTGCAGAACAGCCGTTTCCTCAGAGTCGCTGGCGAAAATGTGGCCCTCAAAGCTGGAATTCAGCTGCTTCTTTCCGATCCCGACAGCGCTTCCGCGCGCCGGACGGTTGAAGATCAGCTGCGTGAGCTTGGCGAACACATGGGCTTTGATTTCATGCTTGTCTCTGACCCCGGCGGCGCGCCGCTGGCGGGCGTCGTTCGCCAGGCAAGCCCCGGCTCAGACGGCCACGGCCAACTCACGCCTCTCGATATCGCTCTTCTTTATCATTCCGACGCAGGTTTTCGCGTTCTCGCCGGCCGCACCTTCCAGGTCGCTTCCGTGCCTGTCGATCAGAACGACGAGAACATCGGCATTCTCTCTGTCGGAGAGTATTTCAATCTATCCGATCTCAAGACTCCGGTTGTGCTTGTCCACGATGGCAGGGTCGTCGAATCCAATATTCCGCAGGTGCCGTTCGACGAACTTGAGCGGGCTCTGGTGCACTGCACCGACCAGGCCGAGTGCGATGTCAGGCTGCAGGGTTCCAGTTGGATATCGCTGCCCATGCAGTCCTACGGCGGCGGCTACATCCTGCTGAGCTTCGAAAATGTCGATAAGGCGACCGCTCCGATCCAATCCAGACTGCACAATCTTTTCCTCACCCTGTCCGTCTTCTCGTTCCTCATTGCCTTTCTCGCCAGTCTCGCGTCTTCCAACACGATCGTTAAACCCATCTCTGTCGTCGTTTCGCACCTCCGCACTACGGCGAAAACCGGCGTCCTCTCCGAACTGGAAGAACAGTCTTCTTCGATCCAGGAGATCAGAGAGCTGGCCGAGTTCTACAACCGCGCCGCCGTATCCGTGCGCGCCGCCAGTGACAATCTGGAGGCCGCCTACCTTGAGTTCGTCGGATCGCTGGCAAATGCACTCGACGCGCGCGATCGCTACACCGCCGGTCATAGCTGGCGCGTCAGCCAGCTATCCTGTGCCATCGCATCCGCCATGCAGTTCGCCCCTGAAGAGGTTAACCGCCTTCGTATCGGCGCTCTTCTCCACGACATCGGCAAGATCGGCGTAGCCGATAACGTTTTGCAGAAGCCCGGACGGCTTACAAACGAAGAATTCGAACTTGTCAAACAGCATCCCGTCATCGGACGGCGCATCCTCGAGGGCGTGCAGGGCTTCACATCGTTCCTTCCCGCCGTCGAGCTGCATCACGAAAACTGGGACGGTACCGGCTATCCTCACGGGCAGTCCGGTGAAGACACTCCTGTCGATGCGCGCATTATCCATGTCGCCGACGCCTATGACGCGATGACCACTCATCGTTCTTATCGGCGCGGTCTCACGCACCAGCAGGCCGTTGCTGAATTGGTCCGTTTCGCCGGAGTGCAGTTCGATCCTCGCATCGTCGAAGTCTTCGTCAGCCTTCCTCAGGATTTCTTGCCGCGCACTCAAACCAGCTCGACTCGGTCGCGAGCCTGCGGGAGCCCGCGGTGGCGGTGGCTGGAGTGAGACCGCAGCCTTCACTGCCGGCTTGCTCGCGTGTCTCGCTCACCGTGCGCACTTCGCTGCATTCGCAGGAAGCGCGTTCCGGCTTCGATCTGCGCGCCACGGCTACCGCTCAGGGCATGGCTTCCAATGCGCTGACCGAAGAGCCGAGGTCCGGCTCCGTTGCTGCCGCTGGTTTTCGCGCGATTGCTTATCCAATGCTGAAATTCAGCCAGCAACCTGGTTTGTTACCGGAGCTCTGCAGCTCGCCTCGCGTCCGTTCTTTTATCGAGGACTTCTCAACCGCCGGCTACGGCCTTAAGGGCGCCGTGCTTGCAGCAACCCTCAACTATGCGCGCGTCTCGAACAAAGGCTCTCGTCCTTGTGCGCGCGGGAGAAATGCCCACTGCGTTCGGCTCTTTTCTGTTGCGTTACGATGATGCCGTGAATCCTCTGATCGATCTGCCGGTCGGCTACGGATACTATTACGCGCCCGTCTCGGTTCTCGGCGTTGCCGGCGCGCAGGTTGACGCGACGCACGGCAAATGGGACGGACGCCTTCAATTTGCCAATTCGTCACCGGCCAATCCGCGCAGCATCTTCGCGCACGATCAATACGGCAACTGGGCCGGCGGGCGCGGATACACCATCCGCCAGGGCCTGCGCGTCGGCGCCTCCGCCTACTACGGTCCCTACCTCTCGCGTGACTACAAGTATTTCTACCCGGGCGAAGCCAATCCGTCTTCGCTCCCGGCGCGCGCCGCTCGGCGTCGATCTCGATTGGGCGCGTGGCCACACGAACGCTGCGCGCCGAGGTCCAGCACTTCATCATGCCCTACACGCTAATGCCTGCATTTCGCGAATCGGCCGGGCTACGGCGAGTTCAAGCAGGTTCTCGGCCCGCGCTGGTATGTCGCCATGCGCAGCTGGCTTCACAAGCGCAAACGCCTCCGGCAAGATGCAATCGGTTGAGACCGCGGGTGGATTTCGCGCCAATCGCCACGAGCTGATCAAATTCAGTTACGAGTATCGAGCACTCCGGCTCCGCGAATTACCCCAACGAAAACACAGTTGGCGTCCAGCTTGTCACTACATTTCATGTTTCCGCCGCGCCGCGAATAGCCTTGATTTCATGCGCATTTGAGCGCGGACGCGGAGAGACTCGCCAAAAGCACCAGCCAGCCGCGCTGCAACTTATAGTTTGCGCAGCCGCGCGCAGGCTTCGTCCAGATCTTCGTCCTTCTTGGCAAAACAGAAGCGCAGCAGATCTTCGCCACGCCCCGGCCTGAAGAATGCCGACCCGCCGACGGCTGCCACGCCGGTGGCGGCGAGCAGATGCCGCGCCTTTTGAGCGGCTGTGGCGCCGGGCAGACGCGTGGCCTTGGCCAGAACGTAGTAGGCGCCCCTGGGCACGCTGGGCTCCATGCCCGCATCGCGCAGCGCCGCCAGAATACGTTCGCGCTTTGACTGGTGATCGCGCGCAAGCTGCGTGTAGAACTCCGGCGGTAACTGCTCGAGCCCCGCTGCGGCTCCGTGCTGACAGCGCAGAAGGCGCGCAGACATAGGTCAGATCGTGGAAGTAGGCCATTGCGCCCATCCACTTTGCGTCGGCCGTGGCGTAGCCGAGCCGCCAGCCGGTCACGCTGAATGTCTTGCTGAAACCGGAGAGGACGATGGTGCGCTCGCGCATGCCCTCGAGCGTTGCCGGGCATATGTGCTCGGCGCCGTCGTAGACGAAGTACTCGTAGATCTCATCGGTGAAGAGAAAAAGGTCATGCTCGCGGCAGGCGTCTGCGATGGCCTCGATCTCGGCGCGATTGAAGACCTTTCCGCTCGGATTGGCGGGCGTGTTGAGAAGGATGGCGCGGGTGCGCGGTGTAATTGCAGCCAGAAAGGCGTCGGTATCGAGAGCCCAGTCGGGCTCGGCCAAGCGGCACCGGCACGGGCTTCACGCGCATCGACTTCAACGTGCCCGCGTGGTAACCGTAAAAAGGCTCAAAGAGCAGCACCTCGTCGCCGGGGTTCAGCAGTGCCATCGCCGCGGCGTGCAGGCCGCCCGTCGCGCCGCTCGCAACGAGCACTTCGGTTTCGGGATCATAGCTGAGCCCGTACTCGCGCTGCTGCTTTGCGCTGATGGCGTTGCGCAGCCGCTCAATGCCATCGAGTCGCGTGTAGATGTTGTGGCCGGCCTTGATTGCGGCGAGGGCTTCAGCTTCCACCACCGCGGGGACGGGAGTGTCGCAGACGCCCTGGGCTAGGTTGATGCCGCCGATGCGGTCGCACTCCGTCGTCATGGCGCGGATCTCGGACTGGACAGCGCCGGGTGCGAGCTGGCTTAAGACGAGACGCGAGGCTGCCTGCGCGTGGGGCATGAGGGTTTCGCTCACCGGGGTTTCGACCTCTCTCGTCATGGTACATCCGCCTGCGGCTGATTGGCCGTGTGTCCTCGGATACCGCACAACCATCTCACTGCGGCGTAGAATCCCAACCTGATATGCATGAGCTTTCGATCGTTGCGGGCATCGTTGACGCAGTCACCGAGTCGCTGGCGGCTTATCCCGGAGCACAGGTGAAAGAAGTGCGGCTGCGCATTGGCGCGCTGGCAGCGGTGGTCGAAGAGTCATTGCAGTTCTGCTATGGCATCGCCACGGAGGGCACGCCTCTGGCCGGTTCGGCGCTGATCGTGGAGCCAGTGCCGGTGCTCGCCTATTGCGCGGCATGCGATTGCGACGTCGCGATCGAGAGCCTGCAGAGTTTCCGGTGCGCCCGGTGCGGAACGATTCGTCAATGACGTGCGGCAGGGCAGGGAACTGGAGATCGCTTGCTTCGAAATTGAAGAAGCCGGGGAGAAAGTATGACGACGCGCATTGTTGAGCTGCGCCGCGGCATTTTGAAAAAGAACGACGAACTGGCGGCAGGGCTGCGGCAACGCTTCACAGCTGCCGGCGTGCTGGTGCTCAACCTGGTCTCAAGCCCAGGAACCGGGAAGACGGCGTTTCTCGAGCGCACGCTGCGCGAGCTGCGCGAAGGCGGCGCACGTGTCGCCGCGCTGGTGGGCGATCTTGAGACCGACAACGATGCCCGCCGCCTTGCAGCGAGCGGCGCGCCGGTGCGGCAGATCAATACGCACGGTATCTGCCATCTTGAAGCGGAAATGGTCGGCAGGCATCTCGATGGCTGGAGCCTTGGCGATCTCGACTATCTCTTTATCGAAAACGTGGGCAACCTCGTGTGCCCGGCCAGTTATGACCTTGGCGAGAAGATTCGCGTGGCCATGCTTTCCGTTACCGAGGGGGAAGACAAGCCGCTCAAGTATCCGACGCTCTATAACTCGGCCGATGCTGCTGTCATTACCAAGATCGATATCGCCGCAGCGTGTGGTTTCGACCGCGATGCTGCGCTCGAGAACATCAACCAGATTCGCCCCGGCATCCGCATCTTCGAAACCTCCGCCAGGAATGGCGCAGGCATGGCGGAGTGGCTGGCTACCTTGCCGAGGAGCGCAGTCGGCGCGACCGCACGAGCGGCTGAGTCGCGAGCTTCTCTCATTCTTTCCTCGCGTCAGGTTCGCATCGGTCAAGGTCTGTAGGCTGATGCCATGGCTCAGGCCTGGCCTTGATCACGGAATCGATTGAGAGGAAAGACCAGCATGAAAGCTTGTCCCGTTCTATGCGGCATGGCGGCTATTGTTTTTGCGATGACGGCCTGCCGTCAGGCTCCGCCGCCTTTGCCGGAGGCTCATGATGCCGACGTCAGGGCTATCACCCGCCTTGAGGTCGAAGCCAACCGCAGTTATTCCGCGAGGGATCCGGAGAAGCTCGCCGCATTCTACGCTGGCGACGCGGTGCTGATGGCGCCGGGAATGCCGGTGGCGAGCGGCCTTGGCGCGATTTCGGCAGCGATTCAGCAGATGCTCGCCGACCCGGCGTTTTCGCTTTCCTTCCAGGCCAAACGCGTCAACGTTTCGAGAGCCGGCGATCTCGCCTATACCCAGGGAAGCTACCAGATGACGCATGACCGATCCGGCGACGCGCACCATCGGTGAAGGATCATGGCAGCTATGTGACGGTGTATCGCAAGGAGCCAGACGGCGCATGGAAAGCGATCGAAGACATCGCAACATCGGAGCTGCCGCCTGCGCTGCCGCCAGCGGTGAAGAAGCACTGAACGGTGAGAGCGATGCCGGACGAGGAGCGAATGAAGAGCGCGAAAAGCAAACCAGCCGGAGCCGCAGTGCGGCGTCGAGGCCGTCGATGCATATCTGGCTCGAGTGCCGGAACCCGCACGAACGACTCTCGGCGAAGATCCGCGCCGACGATTCGCTGCGTGGTGCCGCGCAGAGGCCACTGAACAGCTCAGCTACGGCATGCCGGCTTTCTACTACCAAGGAGCGCTGGTTGGCTATGCCGCATTCAAGAACCACTGCAGCTTCTTCCCTATGAACGGCATCCCTCATGGACGCCATGAAGGACGAAGCTGAAGGCATACCGCACGTCCAAGGGCACGCTGCAGTTTCCCGCTGGACCAGCCGCTGCCGACAGCGCTGCTGAAGAAGATGGTCAAGGCGCGAATCGCCGAAAATCGAGAAAAAGAAGACTAGCCGGGAAGCGGCTTCATTTCGATAGATGCCAGCAGGCGCGAACTCAACAGTTCAAACGAATGTTCCATGCGTCGGGAATGGCTTCGGCAGTATCGCCGAGGCGGTAGCTGATTTCGAGCACCGCGGCGGGTGGATTTGCGAAGCCGTTGAGCGCCTTTGCCGCGGCCGGCCAGTCGATGGTGCCGTCGCCCGGCCAGAGATGCTCGTCGCGCAGGCCGTGGTTGTCATGGACGTGCACGGAGGCGATGCGATCACCGAAGGTGGCGATCGTCTGGTCCACGCTCTCGATTGATGTGCGCATGCCCCAGGTCGAGGCAGATACCGACGTTCGACAGATGTCCCATCTCGAGGATCGTCATCAGGTGCTCGGGCATGGTCGGCTCGTTCAACAGATTTTCGACCAGCAGGCGCACGCCGAGGGGGCGGGCAAAGGCTCCCAGATGCTCAAGCGCCGTCTCGGCATACTCCATCGCGCGCGGCGACCACTTATCTTCCCGCTCGCCGAGGTGCACGACCAGGTTCCTGAAAGGGATATGTTCGGCCACCTCGAGGGCGCGCTTGATTTCGTCCATCGAGTCGATGCGGCGCGCTTTCTCGGGGTGAAGCAGGTTCACCGCGGGCGCGCCCGCCCGGCCCATCTCACGATCGGGAAAGAGCGGCGCGTGCATTGAAAACGCCTCGAGCGGATTGGAGGCGAACCAGGATGCGAGTTCAGCGACGTGCTCGCGGCTCGCATAGTCAAAATGCTGCCGCGCCGCAAAAAGCTCGACACCGTTGCAGCCGGAGCGGCTCGCCAACTCAAGCAGGCCGGGATGCAGACGCTGATTCAGAAACAAATGGGTTGAGAGGATTCGCAGCATCATGAGGGCTTCGCGCCGCGCACGCAACGGCCACGCGGGCGCCTGTTCAATTGTCGCATCCCGTTGCTCACTTGCTTCGAAGCGGATGTTGCAGAAGATGGTGCGGCCCCGGTAAAGATAGACCGGCGGGCCGCAAGGCCGCACTGGACTCACTAGACATGGCGCTCTCAACTTGCCTATGCTACCGACACCGCCATCCCGCGCCGGAGATACCGCTGGGTGTTGAATTGAGGCGCTCCGGGACCACTCCGGTAGGAATGACGCACTCTTCTCATGGCTCGCGGGTGTGGCCCGCGAGGGGGCTCGGCGGGCCAACAGCGCGTGGGGAGGGTCGGAGTTGAATCGAGGATGGCGTTGAGGATTCCAACTGCCAGGGCGGTTGAAAATCTGCATTGGGTTACCCGGACCATCTTAGGGGCCCTTATCGCGGTTTTGTCGGTCAGCCTCGTCTGGGTGATCCCCCCGCTGCGTTCCTTTCCCCTGGTCCTGGCATTTCCCGCGGTCGTCCTGAGCGGCTGGTTTCTGGGCATGGCGGGCAGCTTCGGTTGCGCCATCGTCGAGGTCGTTCTAACGGATATCTTTCTCACCGAATCGCGTTTTCGCTTTTCCGCCGGATTCGTTGACGCAGAGATTCGCCTCTCGCTGTTTTTCATCGTCTCGACGCTGCTTGGTGTTCTGCTTCGCCGCTGGGCAGATCAGCGCGAGCAGCTCAGCAGCCAGGAACTCCGCAAAAGCCTCATCCTCGAGCAGACGCAGCGCCAGATGGCCGAGGAGCGCATTCGCGCAGCAGAAAAGCTGAGAGAGCGCGATGCGGCTTTGCAAATCGCGTTGAAAGCCAGCGGCATGGGCCTGTGGACGTGGGATCTGCAGCACAACACAGTCCACTGGACTGACGAGGTCTACAGGATCATGGGCTATGAGCCAGGAGCCTTTGAGCCGGACAACGAGCTCTGGCTTAGATGCATTCATCACGAAGATGCCCAGCGCGTGCGCGATGGCATCGACCAGGTGGTGAAGGATGGGAAGGATTTTTTTCGCCAGTACCGCATTGTCAACAAGAACGGGGCAATCCGCTGGGTAGAGTCGCAGGGCCGGTGCCAGCGCGACAGCGATGGGCGGCCTTCCTGGATGATGGGTGTGCTGATCGACATCACTGCGCGCAAGCAGATGCAGGAATCGATGCTGCAGGCCGAAAAGCTCGCCGTCGCCGGCAGGCTCGCTGCATCCGTGGCTCATGAGATCAACAATCCTCTTGAGTCGGTAACGAACCTGCTTTTCCTGGTGACGCTCTCCAAAACTCCTGAAGAGGCGCACCAGCACGCGCACACCGCACTGGATGAGTTGCTGCGGGTTTCGCATGATTACCCAGTCCACGCTCAAGTTCCATCGCCAGCCGGGCCGCGCCAACAGCACCATGCTCTCCGAGGTTGTCGAGGGAGTGATTCAGATGTATCGCGCGCGGTTGTACGCCTCCGAGATCACCGTGGACGTTGAGACATCCGGCGAGGTTGCCATCGCATGCATGCCCACCGAGGCGCAGCAGATCTTCGCCAATCTGGTGGCGAACTCGATTGACGCGATGTCGCGGAAAGGCAGACTCCTTATCCGGCTGCGGCCCTCGCGCGACTGGCGAAACCGGACAGTGGAAGGCATGCGGGTAACCTTCTGCGACTCAGGCTCAGGCATCGATCGCGAAACGATGCGCCACATCTTCGAGCCGTTCTTCTCAACCAAGCCCGATACCGGCACGGGTCTCGGCCTGTGGGTGGTCGCGCAACTGGTGGAGCGGCATAACGGCCAGGTGCGCGTATGGAGCAGCCTGAGAGGGCCGGCGCGCGGCACGGTCTTCTCCATCTTTCTGCCCACGGCGCAGCCTTTGTCAGCAGAGTGCCGATCGCGATGCAGGCCAGGGGCGCGATGCCCAGGCCGACCCGGCGACGATGGATATCGCCTCCAGCTCAGTAAGGATGGTGCAGTAGGGATGTGCAGCGATGGTTCAGTAGCCCGCGGCCTTGCCGTAGTGGCTGCGGTGATCCTGCCCGCCTGCAAGTTCCCCGGTCTTCGGATCGATGGCAATGCACTCGCCGTTCGACCAGTGGCCATCCTTCACGGCAAGGGTGTAGCCCATGCCGCGCAGCGCCTGCTGCGTCTGGTCACTGAAGCCGGGCTCGAGGTACAACTTGTCGGGCAGGTATTGATGATGAAAGCGCGGAGCATCGACTGCCTGCTGAATATTCAGGCCGCCTTCTGCCGCGGAGAGAAAGATGTTGGCCACGGTGGTGATGATGCGTGCTCCGCCGGGCGACCCAAGCACGAAGCGCAGCCTGCCATTTTCAAGCACGATGGTCGGCGTCATCGAGCTGAGCGGACGCTTGCCCGGCGCAATCGCATTCGCCGGGCCCTGGATGAGGCCGAACATGTTGGGCACGCCCATCTTCGAGGCGAAGTCATCCATCTCGTCGTTGAGCAGGAACCCGAGCGATCCCGCGGTCACGTGCGAGCCGAAGGTGTCGTTGAGGGTTGTGGTCACGGCCACGGCATTGCCCTCGCCGTCGACGACGGAGAAGTGCGTCGTGTCCTGCGATTCGGCGCGATGACCGGCGGTTTTCGGTGCAGGCGGCAAAAAGCCCGCGGGCCGCTGTAAATTTGCGCTGGGCGTGGCCTTGCCGGGCGTGATGCTGCTTCTCCACGCGGCTGCATATTTCTTTGCGGTCAGCTCTTCGACCGGGATGTTGTTGTAGTCCGGATCGCCGAGGTAGTCGCTGCGGTCCATGTAGGCGCGCCGGTAGGCCTCGGTAATCAGGTTCATTGAAGCGGGCGTGCGGTCGCCGAGGTGGCGGAGATCGAAGCCCTCGAGAATGTTGAGGGCGGTCAGCAGCACAATGCCGCCGGAGGATGGCGGGGGCGCGCTGATGATCTTGTAGTTGTGAAAGGTTCCAGTTACGGGCTTGCGTTCGACAACCGTGTACTGCGCGAGATCGCGAAGCGTGATCAGGGCTCCGCCCTTGCTGAGATCGTCGACGAGCTCCTGCGCCATCCTGCCGCGATAGAAATCCTCAGGATTGGCGGCGATGCGCTCGAGCGTGCGCGCCAGCTCGGGCTGCTTGAAAAGTTCGCCCGCCTTGTAGAGTTTGCCGTCACGCTGAAAGATGCGCTTCGAGTCGGGGTAACGCGCGAGATCGTGATCGGCAAGCTCGTCGGCCTCTTCTGCGCTCAGCACAAAGCCGTGGGCGGCGAGCCTGATTGCCGGAGCCATCACGCGCTCGAGGCCGAGCCGGCCGTACTTGCGCTCTGCGTAGACCATGCCGGCGACCGACCCCGGAGTGGCGATGGAGCGATAGCCGATGACGCTGGCATCGGGAATCACATTTCCATGTTCGTCCTGATACATGGTTTCGGTGGCGGCGAGCGGCGCCTTCTCGCGATAGTCGATGAAGGTGGACCTGCCGTCATGCATCCGCAGGAGCATGAATCCGCCGCCACCGAGGTTGCCGGCGAGCGGATGGACGACCGCGAGCGCGAAACCCGTGGTGACGGCAGCATCAACCGCGTTGCCGCCCGCGCGCAAGACCGCGAGGCCCGCGTCTGAAGCGAGATGGTGCACTCTCACGACCATCCCATGACGGGCAGTCACCGGCTTTTCGCTCATGTAGGGGAGCGCCTTTGGGGCATTCTGCTGGGCGGCGAGGCTGGGCGGCAGGGAAAGCGCGCTCGCGGCCATCGCGGCAAGGACGGGGAAAAGCTGCTGGAGAGTCATGGTGTGGAAACAGGATAACTTGAGCATTCCGGGACTCTCTGTAACCGGCTTTCAGCAATTGCTCTCTTCTTCCGGATCACCTGACGCCTCGCGGCAGCAATCCAACCTTGTTTCGGGGCGCTGCAAGCACGCATACATGTCTCCAGATCTGTTTCCATTGCAGCAGCTTCAATTTGGAGGTTTCTTGATGAGCAAGAAAGCGGGTGCGAGAAGACTGTCATGATCCTGAGTTTGAGCCTGGTGTTGATTGTGTTTGGTGCTGCTCCGGCATTTGTGCAAACCCGATTTGGTGCTCAGTGCGCTTGGGGTCTTTCAGTCAGACTTCCAGAATGGCAATGGCACCCGTGCAAGTGCCAGCTATTCATGGGGCTGGCCTCGGTGGAGCTTCGACATATCAGAGAACCTCTGGTCGACTACGAGGTCACGTACTCCTATACCGGGGCGAATCTGGTCTACAAGGCGGCTGCGTCTGACGTTCAAGTCGTTGTTCCGCCTCAGCCGATTTCTGCCGCGGCCCATCAGATCACGGGCGACTGGGTTTTTTCTCTGCGGGTGCTGAACCTCAAGCCCTTTGCGCTGGCTGGTGTCGGGGTGCTGATCGATCAGCCGGGCAGCAACCAGATCGCGACGTCGACCTCCACCAGGGCTGTCTATGTATACGGGGTCAGAGAACTGATATAGCTTTGATCCCTCACTTCGGCCTCAGGCTGCAATATCGAGGCAACGTGAACAAGGCGCCCGATCTAAGCGAGGTATTTACTTCGACCGATCGATTCATCCACACGGCTGAGCCGATGGCCGGCCTCTACATCCGCTTCTGAGAAGTCACAGATGAGGCAGTCGGAGCAGGCGCGCGCGCACTGCGCAACGCCTTTGCGTCTTTAACTACTGGCTTGCGACGAGCATCAGGCGGTCGGGGGTCACGCGACATGCCTCGCCTTTCGCGACGCTCCAGACGTGCGCCAGTCCGATAAGTGATCGACTGCAACTCCACCGCGCTCACCGAAGTGAACCCCGGCAGAACCAGGTCCGCGGAAACGCTTGCTGCATCTTCCGGTGGAAAGGTGACGGTGATCGTCTTGCTCAAGTCGGCGACGCCTCCTGCCCCGGAAATATTTCCTCATGCGATTCTTCGCCGACAGCCCGGTCACCACCACCCGCGCGCCGCGTGCTTTCCGCTTCCCCTCTTGCTATGATCAGGTGAATGCGCTGCGCAGGCACATCCGTGGCTTGAGCGCCCCGCACATGCAGCGGACCATAACCCGCGCCCTGCAATGCCCGCAGGCTTACTGGGCAGGCACTCGGGCGGGCGACCACGACCGTTGTTTTGCTGTTCATGGTTTCCATGCCGGCCACGCCGTAACTCGAGGAATTCTGCGCCCCTGCGCCGAGCGTGAACGCAGCAAGGGCAATGATCGATGCGGAGTATGCGATACGCTTCATGGCTCCTCCTCTGACGGAGAAATTCGCGCACGCCAACAGAATACGCCTGTGTTACCAGGGGTATCAATCCCCGCCGCATCGTCGCGGTGCTGTGATACCGTTTGAATACTATGCCGGTTTTCACCTAGCGGGGAAACCGATGCCGGAAGAACATAGAAGAATGCCCCAGCAGCCGGAATTGATATCGCCTACGTTGCCAGCGAACCCGGCTCCTGAGCCGGAAACCACGCGCGGCGCTCCGGCTCCGGCATTTCTTCCCGCAGGGCAGCCGCCGCAACGCATTCCGCGCTGGCTGGTTCGCGCCGAACTCTTTCTCCGCGTTCTACTTCGCATCTATATCGGCCTGGCTGTGTGTTATGCGCCGTGGTCGCCATCTTCTGGGATCAGAATCCGCTCTTTGCGCAGTTTCCGACGCTCTCGATCTATGCGGCCAATGGGGCGGTGCGCGGTATTGTTTCGGGATTGGGATTATTGAATTTGTGGATTGCCTTTAAAGACGCGATCCGCTATCGAAACAGGTAAGCAATGGCAGAAGGATACAGAAAACAGAGAACATCAACGCAACGCCTCAAGAGACACTGCCATCCCGGCGGCCCCGGCAGGCGCGCAGCTCCGTAAGAGTGCGACTCCGCGCCGCCGCCGCTGAATGCGCGCCGCTGGCGTACGAGAATCCGGGATTTCTGAACAGCTCAGACGGGCGGCGATCCGCATTCTCGCGAGTATCTGGAACCGCTGGCGCGCTTCCGCCGCGAGCAGATTCAGGACACGGTGGTGTTCTTTGGGTCGGCGCGCTTCCGCGGCCGCGACGAAGCCGACCATGCGCTGGAGCTGCTGGACAATACCGGCTCACGCAGCCGGCGCCGAACGAAGAGCAGCCGGCGCGCCCGCCGGAGATCGTGCAGGGAAGGCGACCGACCTGCAGCGCAAACGCGCTGTGGCCGCGGTGGAGATGGCGCGCTACTACGAGGATGCGCGGCGGCTGGCGCAACTGCTGACGAGGTGGGCGAAAACAATTCCCTCGCGCAAGCACCGCTTTGTGGTGACGTCCGGCGGCGGGCCGGGCATTATGGAAGCGGCCAACCGCGGCGCGTACGAGGCGGGCGGCAAAACGATCGGGCTGAATATCCGTCTGCCGTTTGAGCAGGCGCCGAATCCGTACATCACTCCGGCGCTGAATTTTGAGTTCCACTACTTCTTCATGCGCAAGCTCTGGTTTGCGTACATGTCGAAGGCGCTGGTGGTATTTCCTGGCGGGTTTGGAACGCTGGACGAGATGTTCGAGATTCTGACGCTGACTCAGACTCAGAAGCTGGCCAAGAAAATCACGGTGGTGATCTACGGGACAGATTACTGGAATCGCGTGTTGAACATGGAAGCGCTGGTGGATACGGGCGCAATTTCGCCGAAGGATTTGGAACTGTTCCAGTTCGCCGATACACCGGAAGACGCGTTTGAGATTCTGCGGCATGGCCTGGCGGAGAACTACCTGGCTGCGGATGCCGCGGCGAAGCGGCGCAGCCGGTGGACGCGATCAGGAATTGCTGGCGGGGTGGACGGTGGAGGACTTTCTGGGGCCGGAGATGGCGAAGACGCGGAAGTGAGCCAGAACAGCTGACAACTGTTGCATGGCGAGCAAGATTAGGGATCCTGAACCCGCTAAAGGTTTACGATTGAAACGAATGCGACTTGGTTCTGCCGGTAACTGGGGTGATTCGAGGCGATATTGAACGACGATTATTGCCCTATTAATGCCTGCATTCAGCACTCGATGGAAGACTGATGGCGTAACTCCTGTAAAGCCTTTCGGAGTTGAGGAGGAGCGGAATGCCACAGTCGACGATCTCGTATCTGTGGCGCGACCGAGGCGCGCCGACGGTTTTCGGACCGGCGTTTCGCTGCACAGCCACACCAACCAATCGCGAGAGACGCTGGATTTTCTGGCAAACTTCGGCAACCAGTTTCCAGTCATGCGCCCGCTGATCGCCCGCGTAGAGCGGCGGGCGGAAGCGATTCACGGCGTGCGCATGGACTACGCGGCCAGTTACTGGACGCCGCCGATGACTCCGAAGCTGGCCTTCGATCTTGAGAGCCGGCAGATTGAGAAGCTGGGTCTGGCGCCGATGGTCTCGCTCACCGACCACGACAACATCAACGCGCCGATGCTGCTGCGCACCGTGCCCAGCGCCCGCGCAGATTCCGGTGCCGTGGAGTGGAGCGCGCCCTATGGAGGCGTGCAGTCCTTTCATCTGGGCATTCACAATTTGCCCAGCGCAAAGGCGCAGCAGTGGATGGGGACCCTCGACGGACTTCACCGCGCATCCGAGCGACGAGCAGCTCACCGAGATTCTGGCGGCGCTGCAACGAGAGCCCGATGTGCTGGTGGTCTTCAACCATCCGATGTGGGATCTCTATCTCGTCGGCAAGGAAAAGCACCAGTTCCTGGTGAATGAGTTTCTGCAGAAGAACGGCGCGTTCGTGCACGCGCTGGAGCTGAATGGTCTGCGCAACTGGGAAGAGAACCGCGCGGTGCGGCGGCTGGCCGAGCAGTGGAACATGCTGCTGATCGCGGCGGCGACCGGCACGGCGTGGAACCGAACGCGAACATCAACCTGACCAACGCGACGACTTTCACCGAGTTTGTGCACGAGATCCGGCGCGAGCGGCGGAGCAACGTGCTGTTCATGCCGCAGTATGCGGAGCCGTGGAAGCATCGCATCCTGCAGTCGACGATCGATGCGGTGCGCACTATCCGGATTTTCCGCAGGGCTCGCGAACCTGGGATGAGCGCGTGTATCACCCCGACGCGAACGGCGTGGTACGGCCGCTGTGCGAGCTGTGGCCCAAAGGCCGGCACCGCGCGCCATCGGCTGGGTCATCGCGACTGGTGCAGTTGATGGGCAAGGGCCGGTCGCCGGCGGCCTGCGCATGGCCTGGAGCGATCGCACCAGTTGCGGCTGGCGCTGGGCGAGCACGAAGGCTGATGCCAGATGCGAAGCGCGTGTGATGCCAGTCTGCGCTAACTGCGCGTCAGCTAGGATGTACGCTGAACCGCAACCGCCAACATCGCGATGCCGCCGCGCGTCGCCTACTTCCCCGACTCCTTCCACGAAGTGAACGGCGTGGCCCACACCAGCCGGCATTTTGAGGCCTTTGCGCGCCGCCGCAATCTGCCCTTTCTCTGCGTGCGCGCCGGCGACCGCGCCCAGGCGCTCACCGAAGACGGCAACGTCTGGACGCTCGAGCTGCCGCGCGGCTTTCTGTCCTTCGCGCTCGAAAAAGACCTTCGCTTCGATCCCGCTTTTCCTCGCCACTTCCCCTCATCGGAGAAGTCCTCGAGCGCTTCCAGCCCGACCTGATTCACATCACCGGCCCCAGCGAAATCGGCATGCTCGGCGCGGGCCTTGCGCACCATTTGGATCTGCCGCTGGCCGCAAGCTGGCATACCAATGTGCATGAATATGCTGCCCGCCGATCCGACTGGTTTCTGCGCCTGCTGCCCGAGCGCCAGTCCGCGGCCACCGGCCAGACAATTGAAGACATGGCGATGGCCACCGCCGCGCGCTTCTACTCCGTGGCGCACGTGCTCTTCGCGCCCAACCCCGAGCTCTGCGGCACTCGAGCGCACCACCGGCCGCCCCTGCCATCTGATGCCGCGCGGCGTCGACGCCGAACTCTTTCATCCCGCGAAGCGCAGGCGCTCGGCGACGAGCGAACGCGTGTTCTCGGTTTGTTGGCCGGCTTCCGTCGAGAAGAACGTCGCCGCTCGTGCAAATGCAGCAGGAGCTCGAGCAGATGGGTAGCGATTTCCGCTTCCTCATCGTTGGCCACGGCGGAGACGAAGCTGGCTGCGCGAGCGGTTGCCTCGGGCCGAGTTTACCGGCGTGCTGCGAGGGGAGGCGCTGGCCGCCGCCTACGCCAACATGGACCTCTTCGTCTTTCCCTCGCACACCGACACGTTCGGCAACGTGGTGCTTGAGGCGCTGGCCAGCGGCGTGCCGGCAATCGTCACTCCCGACGGCGGCCCGCGCACGATTGTGCGCGACGGCGAAACCGGCCGCATTGTTCCGGACGAGGATTCGCCGCGGCCATCGCCGCGATCCTTGGCGACGCCGAACAGCACGCGCGATGCGCGAGGCCGCGCGCGCCTATGCGCTGTTCGGCGAGCTGGGACTCGGTCTTTGAAGGCATGTACGCGGGCTACGGCGACGCTTGCAAGGCAGGCGTAGGGCTAGCTGCCATTTTGCCGGTCCGCAAGTCCAATGCGAACGGGGTTTCGCGGTCCGTCATCATCTTCCAGCCAGTCCCGCGCAGCACGCCTGTCTTCGATCCGAGATGGTCACGCCTTCGTCGGAGAGCTTCTCCGATTCCCACGCCTGGCCTTCGCGCCCCATGCCAGGATCCTGCGATTGCCCACAAAGAGAAGCAGGCCTCTCATGCACCGCCAGAACTGCAGCACCGGCCGATAAGGAAGCATCGTGAATCTTTCCGGCGCGGAGGTGTCGATGAGGTAGGCATACCCGCCGGAGACTGCGCAGATTTCGCGGGTTGGGGAGCGGACCATACGCCGGTGGGCACGCGGGATCGCGAAATCCCAGCGCGCAGGTCGCCAGAAATGGCTGCGCTGCTGCGGGCCGAACCAGCACTTCGAGCGCGCCGCGCTCCACCTCTTCCGCTTCGCGGGATAAACAAAATGCCGTGCGGGCAGAATCAGCGGCCGCGCGGCGAGCACTTCGGCCTGCCAGGCGTGCGGAAAGCTCAGATCGATCTTTGGCGCGATACTGGGCGCCGTCTTAAGCGCGGGGACAGCCAACGTTCCCACGAATCCCATTTCAATGCTTGTAAACACTCGATACATGACTCTTAAATCATAGCTAAAGGGCTTGCAGCATTCAGTGGTACTCTTTCAGGCATCTGCTCAGGGTGCAGCCACTCACGATTGCATTTTGTCTCTTTTCGGACCGTTCGCACCTGATCGAGGGGAGCGTGCGAGATGAAGGTCGTTTTGTATGGAGCATCGGGCATGATCGGCAGCCGCATTCTTGCCGAACTGGTTCAGGCGCGGGCACACGGTCACCGCGGTCGTGCGCAACCCTGAAAAAATCAAGACCCCCGGCGTGAAAGTCGTGAAGGGCGACATTAAGGATGAAGCAGCGTCGCTGCGACTGCGAAAGGAGCCGATGCGGCCATCAGCGCCTATGCGCCGCCGCATTCCGATCCGGAGGCCATTGTACGCGCGACGCGCTCGCTGATGGCCGGTCTGAAAAAAGCTAATGTGCGGCGCATCATTTTGTGGGTGGCGCGGGCAGTCTTCAGATCGCGCCGGGGTGCGTCCCGTTGATACGCCCGACTTTCCCGCTGATGAAGAGGCATCGCGTTGGCCCACGCTAAAGTTCTGCCCGTTCTCAAGGCTTCAGTCGCCGACTGGACCTACCTTAGCCCCGCGGCGTTCATCGCGCCGGGCGAGCGCACCGGCAAGTTCCGCCTCGGCGACACCGATCTGGTGACCGACGCGAAAGGCGAGAGCCGCATCTCGGCCGAGGATTACGCCATCGCGCTCGTCGACGAGCTGAAGATCCGAAGCACATCCACCAGCAGTTCACCGTTGCCTACTGAAAGTGCTGCCATCCGGCGGGCGCCAGCGGCTCGGCTGCCGCTTGCGTCAGCAGCGCCACCGTGGCCCGCCTTTGCGGGCGTGCAGATCCGGCCGATGCGGGTTACCGGAACGCCTGCGATGATGCGCGGCACACGGGCGCGCCAGGCGCAGTGAACAGGAGTTCGTAGTCTTCGCCGCCGTGCAACGCCTGCTCGAGGCTCGCGGAGGGATGAAGGTAGCAGCGCCGGTCGACTTCGGCGGCAACGCCGGACTCTTCGCAGAGGTGCGCGAGGTCGGTCGAGAGCCCGTCGCTCAGGTCGATCGCCGCCGTCGCCAGATCTCTGCGGCGCAGCCACAGTCCCTGCGCCATGCGCGGCTCCGGGTGGAGTTGCGCGGAGAGTTGCACGCCAGCTTTTTGGGGATGGTGCGCGAGACGCGCGGCCGGCCCCATTTTCCACGCCTTCGAGCCCAGCCGCCGCGCCGCCGAGGTATCCGGTGACGTAGAGGCTGTCTCCAGCGCGCGCGCCCGACCGCAGCAGCGCCTTTCCCGCCGGCACCGCGCCAACCAGCACGATGTCGGCCACCGCCACCGGGCTCTGGGCCAGGTCACCCCCGGCGAGAGGCGTCTTGTATTGCGCGGCCAGCGCCAGCAATCCGTCCTAGAACCGGCCGACCCACGCCGGGTTCCGCGTCCCGGCGACGGTCTAGCTCACGTGGCAATCCCAACGAAAGAAATGCCGCTACGGGCCGCGCGCCCATGGCGGCGAGATCGCTGAGCCCCGCGCCAGCGCCCGGTGACCGATGACCTCGGGCGGGTGCAGTCGATGAGGAAGTGCCGGCCGGCTATCGAGAGGTCGGTCGTGACGGCCAGTTCTTCGCCGGCCCCCGGCCGCAGCAGGGCGCAATCGTCTCCGATGCCCAGGATCAGGCCTTTTGCCGCGGATTTGCCTGCCCGCGCGCGGATTTGCCGGATCAGCGCCATTTCGCCTGCTTTTGCGCGGAATTTGCTGTTTTGGCCATCTGCTGAAGCATAGGACACGAAATCGCCGGAAAGCCTGGAGACGCGCAAACCCGCGCATTTCAGTACTTTCGCTATCCGGTTTTTCACACGATCTCGTTGACCCTGCAGGGGCCGTTTGTTAGCCTTTTGATCGAAGTTGTTGTGTCTCCGCCCATTAGAGGGGCTTTGTTTCAGGCTCCCATTCAGAAGTGCTCTGCGCTTTTCGCTCTCGCTTGAAGTTGAGCGAATTGCAACCTCCCCGGGTGCAGGGATAGAGAGGGACAATGCTGCGGAAACGCTATTACATTCTTTTTGTTGCCAGAGATGAAGATGGACGGGTGCGGAAGATTCCGCTTCCTCTGCACTACGTCTACGGCTTTGTGGCGGCGGCCTTGTTGGCGCTTTCACGATTGTTGGCCTGGCGGGCTCCTACACACGCATGCTGCTCAAGACCGAAAGCTTCAACCAGGTCCGCCAGGAGCGCGAAACCCTGCGCAAGAACTACAAGCAGATGGCGCAGATTGCGCACGACCGCGACGTGCAGGTGGCTTCGCTGGGGGCTCTCGCCAGCGAAGTGACCACCCTCTACGGACTACGCCAGAACCGGCTGCATCGCCGCCGAAGCGCCTCCAAGGCAGCCGCGGCTCCCACTCCCGACCTGGCGCCCACCGACGATGCGAATCCGCAGAACGTCAAGCTCACCCTCGACCAGTTCTACGCGTTGCGCAACCAGGCCATGTCTGGCCGTGTTACCCGCGCCATCGAGGGCGGCCTCTCGTCATTCGTCGGAGACTGGACGCAACTGGCCGATGCGCCGTCGATGTGGCCGATCGAGGGCCGCGTGACCTCGAGCTTCGGCGAGCGCGAAGACCCGATCAACGGCGAAGGCGCATTCCACGCCGGCATCGATATTGCGGCGCCGTATGGTTCCGCGGTCCGCGCCGCGGCTGATGGCGACGTGAGCGCCACGCGATGGGCGCCGGCTATGGCCGGGAAGTGACTCTCGACCACGGACACGATCTGATTACGCTGTACGGACATCTTTCGTCGATGCCTGCTTGCCCGGCCAGCACGTGACCCGCGGCCAGGTGATCGGCTACGTCGGCCAGTCGGGACGCTCCACCGGGCCGCACCTGCACTACGAGGTTCGCGTCCACATGGTGCCCGTCAATCCGCACAAATATCTGCGTACCAGTTATAACCAGGCCTTCTCGCCACACGCCGCCGGCGTTCCCTCCTTCGATCTCGCGTGGCGGGCAACTAAGACGGCCTCCTGCGTTAGCCGGGCGGCTCCCCAAGCGGGAGCCGCTTTCGTTTGTGTGTCCGTCTGCATCATGCGGCCGGATTGCGTCCGGTGGTATCGTTACTCGGAAATCCTTCACTAATCCTGGGAGACATCTGTCATGCGCTTTCGCCGCTGCTGTTCTCTTGCTCTTGCTTGCTCGGCGTTCGCAGTTCTCCCGCCTTCGCGCAAGATCGCGCTGCGGGCATGAAACGCGCCTTTGCCCGCGCGCAGCATCTGAGGCACGGCATCAATGCTTCGGAGTGGTTTGCGCAATCGGCGAGCGACTACTCGGCAGCCCGCACCGATCGCTACACCGACGCGGCCGATATCGCGCTGATGGCCAAACTCGGGTTTGACAATGTGCGCCTCAGCATCGACCCGGAGCCGCTCGAGCAGTGTCCGCAGACAGGGAAGGATTCAACGCCGACTTTCTCGGCCGGCTCGATCGCGCCGTCGACGCGATGCTGGCCAATGGCCTTGCCGTGCAGATCGATATTCACCCCGAAGAGCGCTACAAGCAGCAGGTGAGAACCAGCAACGAAGGCGTGCAGCGGTTCACGATGCTGTGGCGACAGGCTGGCGGCCCACTACGCCAACCGCGACCCGGAAAAGTCTTCTTCGAGATCATGAATGAGCCGGGGGTGAACGATCCTTATCGCTGGGCGGGCATCCAGGCGCGCGGCCGCCGCGGCCATCCGCGAGGCCGCGCCTAAGAACACGATCATCGCCACCGGGCCGAATTATTCCGACATCGCCGACCTCATCACGCAACCCCCGCTCCCCGATGGCAACGTGATCTACACCTTCCACTTCTACGAGCCGCACACGTTCACCCACCAGGGCGCAAGCTGGGGCGAGCCCTGGTGGATCTACACACACGGCATTCCGTACCCGGCGACGGAGACTCGATGGCGGAGCGCTCAAGCAGGTCCCCGACCCGCGCCGACCGTTTCAAACTCGAGCACTACTGGCTCGATCATTGGGACGCGCACCGCATCCGCCTCGAGATCGATGCGGCCGCCGCGTGGGGCAAGGCCAACAACGTGCCGCTGATCTGCAATGAATTCGGCGCCTACCGGGACGTCACCGACCGGCCTCGCGCATGAACTGGATTCACGACGTGCGCACGGCGCTCGAAGCCGATGGCATCGGCTGGGCGATGTGGGACTATCGCGGCGGCTTCGGCGTGGTGTGGAAAGAGGACGGCAAGCCCGCGAAGGTAGATGACAAGGTGGTGGAGGCGCTGGGGCTGAAGGAGCTGTGATAGCGGCGTTAGCGCGTTAGCGGAGTTTCATACTGCTGCGCAATTCTTCGCAAAGTTTCAGTGGAAAACCAAAATATTGATGGGGGGGTGGGGGGGTATCGGAGCGAGCGGGGAAGGGGGGAGGGGTACTCACCGTTCACCGTTTCCTTCGCCGTTCACGGATGGGCGTGCGTTGCCCACAGTTCTCACCGGTCCAGTGTATGCATGGAGCGGGCAATAATGCGCAATGTGGCAGGGATGGGTTTGGCAGCGGATACAGTATGTGCCCCACCCACTCGGCCAATCTCGCGGCCTTCGCGCTCATAAGAGCGTTTGCTATGTTTACTAGTTAATAACTATCATATTTTTCTTCGATGAATGTCCCACCATACGCTCGGACAAGATAAAACAACATTTCACAACACGACTCACCATGAGTAGCCAAGCTTCAGATAGACGCCGCGGTTGTCGCCGATGCCCTGTGCGTACTCGAGATTCACGAGCATGCGCTGCGCGGGTTTGATGACGAAGTGCAGGCCGGCCCCGAGGTCGGATAGTGTGCGCTCGAGCGGGACCGGCGCCTCGCCGTACAGCCGCGCCGCGCCGGCAAACAGCGTGGCGCCCCATCGCGGGTTGAACGACAGGCGTTCCTCGACTTCGAGCGAGACATTACGGCGAGAGGTACTCGCCGAACTTGTAACCGCGAAGGATCACCGTCGCCTGCGCGGCGCTGGCGCATCGCTGGTCAACCAGTTGTACTGCCGCACCGCCAGAACGTGACCGCCGCCGTGCTTCCAGAACGCGCGCAGGTCCACGCGATACGCGTCGAACGACGACGACCCGCCGAGCGCTTCGCGATAGGCCAGATTGTTGACGTTCAGGAACCAGCCGGTCGTGGGCATGTCTTCGTTGTCGCGTGAATCGTGCATCAGCACGGCGCCCGAGCGCCGCCGAGTTGAAGCCGCGCACGCCCAGTGTCTCGAGCACGAGATCGTCTTCCGCCGTCGCGCCCAGCACCTGGTAATTGGCAGCATTGCCCTGGGCGCCGATGAACCAGTCTCCTTTCGCGCGAAACAGATACCGCGCCGCGACGGCCTTCAGGTCGTCTTCGGTCTTCAGCGGCTGGCCGGTCCCGAGATAGTCCTCGTAGTCGTTCTTGATGTGCCCGAACGCCGCGAGGGCCACGATGCGATGGTGATCGGCGCCGAAGGATGTCCGGGCAAACGCGATGGCGATCTGTGAGTGCGTGGATGTGTACTGGTACGATCACGCCGAAGAGCGACACACGGCTATCCGCATCGAAGGTGTGCATGTAGGCGCCCAGGCCGCCGCCGGCCGTACCGAGTTTGGGACTCGACGAGAACACGGGCACAAGCAGCCACGGCGACGGCGCCTTGTCGCGGCGGCCGGCTGCGCTGACGCTTCCGGCGAAGGCTGCTGCGCGGATGCCGACCCGGACAATGCGACCGCCAAGATCACCGACAGTCGCGTGAGGAGATGCCTCATGTCGGGCACCCTTCATTGTCTCCCACTCCACATAATCCCATTCGATTGAGTAGGCTTGAAGAATAAAAGGAAAAAAATGTTGATGCGAATTGCATAACGTCAAGTCAGAATTCTACTGATGACTGCTCTATCGCTATTTGAATCACCGAAGCTCAATGTTTTGAACATTTGCTATGGCTGGAGCCATGAGCCTTGTAGTTCACAGCGTGGAGCATGAATAAATGGCAGATTAGGTCTTCCGACGACCGCCCTTTTTGAATCATCCCAGGCTATCGCAGACGTCGGCGAATTGGTGAGTTTAGAGCCTCGGGCGTGTAGCCTGAGTGGTTCAAATCCACTGTCGGGACCCCTGAATCGGCGTGCTTACCGAGTCGTCACTTCTGGCATGGTCCGTGTCATATTTTTCTTGACCACAATCCCTTTTGGAAGGAGAAGTCCGCGTTGCCGGAGGTGCCAGATTTTCATGGAGTGATAAGGGAGCATTCGACTCGAGGAGGGATCGGAAATGCTTCGTGTTCCGATTGCCTTCGCATTAGTGGCAATTTTAGCGGGTTCGAATCCGGCAGGACCTCAAGACGACGCGAGACCCACCAGCATGCTATGACGCCAGCAATCGATGGTGCCGTCCACCCGGAAGATATTCCTGACGCCACCGCATACCGGCTCTGGTTAGTGATGGTTTCGAGGCCGCCAGCTTCATCCGACGAAGAGAAGAAGAGGCAGTCACCCAAATGGGAGGATTGGCCTCCAGAATGGCGATCAGAAACTCTCGTTGCCATTCTGGCAGACTTTAACGTTCAGTATCAGCGATTGATTCAGATATACAACGGAAGCGACTGCGGCCTGGGCACGCGATGAACGCCCGGACAGTGAGTCAATGCGCATTCAACGCGACCAGCTTGTTCTGCAAACCCATGACAAATTGAAATTCGCTTTATCGCCTAGTGGATGGACCCTCTTGGACGGGCATGTTCAGGGCGAGAAGAGAAGGACGAGATCGATATCCGGAAATGAATCCGTGAGGCGCTCCGTTTCTCTGTTCTGCACGACACTTCTTCTATTTTCGGCGCCAATCATTGCAAGCGCGCAATGCATCACCTTTTCCTCTCATCTCAGCGCTTATACGGACGTGAGCACCGACGGTACGAACGTCTACTCATCAGTTGCGATGGACGGCACAGAGGAAATGGATATTGCGCAGAGTTGCGCGCCCTATCTGCCCAGTATTATCACCACCCAGAGGTATACAACCATTTGAGTATCACAGGAGGCGCGTCCGTCGGTGGTTGGGGAGTAGGATCGCAAGTGTGCCCAGTTGCTACCTTTCTTACACTAATAATGAAAGCATCGCGGCGTCTCCTGGGACCGACGTTAATTTCAGTTGGCAAGTGCAGGCCGTTTGTAGTGGCGGTGGAGAGTTCTGGGGAACCAGCGGCAGCGGGCTAATTGGATGGGCTTGGACCAATTACTACTTTAATGGAATGGATGGCAGCGAGTGTGTTTACGATCTCTATTGCCCGAAATGGCAATACCTCCGCAACTTGTGGGACTCAGGCCCCGCAGGTACTTGTAGACGGTCCCCCAGCGAACACCTGCCGAAACTATCTGAACGACCTGCGTCCTCACAATCGGGGGGAGTGTTTTCCGATAGGTAAAGCGGTGTTGTCTGGTACAGCCGTAAACTGCAGTTGAGGAGCGAGTCCGAATGCATACCGCGTTGATCCGTAGCCTTACTGTGAATTTCGTTTGCTTGGGAATTGGCCGTCCTCTTCTTTGTCTTCTATCCGCGCGACAGCGGATTCACTATTACGACAATGAGGGGCACTCGGTTTGTCTTGGCGGTGCTCTTTCTTCGCGGCGGCGATCGTGGGGCTCTCTGATCTATTGATTGGGGTAACGTTGTGCTATAGCCTTTGGCGAGGGAGATAGCCGTTTGGGCCGGTGCTCTTGCGCTTGGCTGAACCCCTCACTTGCCGACGTAGCTGACGTGCCAGATGGAGTGCGAGCCGTCGTCGGAGACGAAGAGCGAGCCGTCGTGGGCGACGGCGACGCCGACGGGCCGGCCCCAGACCTTGCCGTCGGCCGTGACGAAGCCGGTGAGGAAGTCCTCATATTCGCCGGTGGCGTGGCCGTCGCTGCATGGGCACGCGGATGACTTCGTAGCCGGCGCGCTGGGCGCGGTTCCATGAGCCGTGCTCGGCGGCGAAGCCGTCGCCCTTGTACTCGGCGGGGAACTGCGAGCCCTCGTAGAAGGTCATCTCGAGCGAGGCGAAGTGCGGCTTGCAGGAGGACGTCGGGCGTGATGACCTTCGACTTGCAGCTCGGGATGCTTGCCCTCGTGGCGCGGGTCCTGACGCCGCTGGCCGCCCATGTAGTACCAGGGCCAGCCGTAGAAGCCGCCTTCCTGGACGTGGGTGATGTAGTCGGGGACGAGGTTGTTGCCGAGGCCGTCGCGCTCGTTGGTGGAGCACCACAGCTCGCCGGTGATGGGATTGATGGCCTCGCCGACGCAGTTGCGGATGCCCCAGGCGTAGACCTTCACGAACTTGCCCTCGGGCGTGAACTCGAGCACGTCGGCGCGGTGGAATTCCTCGGGGTGGGTGTCGGGGTCGTCGACGTTGGAGTGCGAGCCGACGGAGACGAAGAGCTTGGTGCCGTCCTTCGAGAAGACGAGGTCGCGCGTCCAGTGGCCGCCGCCGCGCAGACGGCCGCCGCCGGGCAGGTCGGCGAGGTTCTCCATCGGGCCGGCGGCCTTGAGGTCGCCGTTGTGGTAGGGGAAGCGCACGATGCCGTCGGTGTCGCCGATGTAGACCCACTGCGGATTCGGCCCGAGGGGATAGAAGGCGATGCCGAAGGGCTGGTGCAGGCCGTTGGCGAAGACCGAGTTTGCTTGGGCTTGCCGTCGGGGCCGACGCCGCGGAAGACCCTGATCTTGCCGCTTGCGCTTTCGGCGAGGAAGAGGTCGCCGTTGGGCGCGATGCGGATGAGGCGGGGATTGTCGAGGCCGGTGGCGTAGAGCTCGACCTTGAAGCCCTTGGGCGCGATGGGCCATGCGTTCGGCGGGCCGCGGAACGACGGTGGGTCCGTTGTCGACGGACTGGTCCGGCGTGGGCGCGGGCAGATCGGCGACGGTGAGGTGGCGGCGGGTGCCGGGCGACTCGTGTGCGGCATCGGTGAAGGCGGCCTGGCCGGTGAGGACGGCTGAGTCGGTCTGGGCAAGACCGGAGGCGCAAGGCAGCAGAACAAAGAGGCCGCGAACGTGCGGCAACTCCGATAGAAAGTCGCATGAATCCCCTCATTTGAGTGAACTCGAAGCTGCGGCAGCCCGATCGTGCGGGGCGTTCCCGAATCTACTACAAGCCGCTTGGGCCTGAATGGGGAAGCCGCCGGGAGGCTTTCGATCGTGGGGGCGATCCAAAAGCTCTCCGGCGGCGCGGGCAGATCGGGGAAAGAGGCAGCACTTCGAGGAAGCGCTACGTTCAATTCTGATGCATGAATCCGGTTTCGGGTTACTGCGCGTGCGCGGAATTTTTTGTGGCCGAGTCAAGGCTGGCCAGGGAGGCGGGCGAAAATGTGGCGGTGACGACGACGCGATCTGCTGTCTGCGACACTTCGGCGGTCTTCAGCAGTTCCTTGAGGCCGTTGTTGGCCGGGGTGCCGGCGAGGCCGCCGAGAGGCTGCGCGCGAGCAGTCACCAGCATCTGCAAGCTGGCGGCCTGGCTGGCGGCGTCGGCTTCGCTGGGCGCGATCTCTTCGACGCGCAGCTTGAGCATGCCGGCCAGGGGGAGCGTGGGCGCGAGGCTGGCGATGATGGTCGAGTCGGCCTGCAGCGGCAGCTGAGAGGCCGAAGATGCTGATGGCGCCGCTTTCAGAGAAGGGCAGGCCGATCTGGCCGACGCCCCAGGCGAGCGAGAGCAGCGGCACCTCGTGGTAGTGCTGCGCGAGCAGCGACGAGCCGGCGAAGGGCAGCGCGGCGGTGCGATGGCGGTCAATGATGGAGTGAATCTGCTCGGGTGTGGGCGTGTTGGAGACGGCCATCATGTCATAGCCGATCTGCGCGACGCGCACGGTGCGGCCCTCGGAGGGAATGCTGTAGATGGTGTGGCCGGCGTAGATTTCGCGCGACGCGGCGTGGGCATCGAGCCAGGCTATTGAGCCGCTTGCCGGTGAGTTTGCCGACCAGCACCATGGAGTAAGCTACCGGGCCGTTGGGACCGTTGGGGTCGGGCATGCGGTGCAGGGCGATGGCCGCCTGGTCGAGATCGCGCTCCCAGTCGATGCCGGTGGCGTCGACGAACTCCTGGTACTCGGGCACGCGCTCGGGCGGCTTGAGCGTGCTTGTGGAAGAAGGCGCGGATGGGCTTGAGATTGACGTAGAGGATGCCGTCGGACTCGGGCAGCAGGCGCGCGGCCTCCGGCGGGGCCTTGGAGCGCAAAAAAACGGCCACGGCCAGCAGGACAAGGACCGCGGCGACGATGAGAAGCGTTCTGCGCGTGCGTCTGTGCATTCCCCCGGCTATGGATGGCCGTCAGGAACTACCCTAACATCCCGGGTGGGAGTTGATCGCGCTACGCCTGCTTACTGGGCGCCCTGTTCCGCGCTCAGATCAGCGTTGAGGTGAATGCTGCCTCCGGTCGTGGTCAGCGTTTTGGTCCAATCAGCGAAGCCCTTCTTTTTAACGGAAATCTGATGGCTTCCAGACGCAACTGTGATGGTCGAAGGCGTGTTGCCGACGAATGCGCCGTCTACTTCGATGTCGGCGCCGGGCGGCGTCGACTCGATCACGATATTTGCCTCCGCCGAAGCTGACTGGGCGTTTGCGGGGCCGCGGCATCTGATTGGGGGCCGCGAAGTTCGCCATGTTGAGGTGCATATCCCCGTCTACGAAAGCGGTGATTTCGGTTCCCTGTGGGATCGTGATGTCTTTTCCGTGAATGAAAAGGAAGAGCGGTGCAGCCGGAAAGAATACGATCGAAGTCGCGACGATCGCCCCTGTCATCGCACCCACGTGGCCGCCGCCCTTAGCTTCCTTCACTGCACGGAGCGCCACTTTTTCATTGTCGGCAAGTCTCGCGTAGGTGATTGCTATGTTTAATTTCCCTGCGCGTCCCATGCTTTTCTTGTGCTCAGCTTCAGTTACGTTCGCGACTGCGGTTGCCCCTTTCGGCAAAACAACGATGCCGTCAACCTTGACTTCTTCGAGGACCTCAAATGGAACTTCCTGCCCGACCTTCGCATCTGCGGAGGAGATGGACTGGCCGAGCCGTAGCTTGACGGGTGTTCCATCGAGAAGAGTGTGTGCTGGAGGCGGGCCGGAAGGCGCGGGCTGCGCCGTTGGCGCAGCGATTGGGCTGAGTGGAGCTGGTGTTTGTCCGAAAAGTAGCGGACTAATTGACAGTGACACAGCCAGGAGCAGTTTTTTTTGCATATAGAATATCCGTAGTTTTCACAAGGTGACCTAGATAGATTCGGGACAAGTAAGCAAATCATGGTGCCTTAGTAATATCTGAGGCAAGGTTACTTACGCGTTACAACTACCCCTATTGCATATTTTGCAAATAAACAAAAAACGCCCGCCCTCAACGAGGCGGGCGCTTCGGATTGATTCTGGAACCGCGGCTACTGGGTTACCGTCTTCACTCGATCGCCGGCCTGGAAGCCCGAGCCTGAGACCGGGGCACAGATCGCCGATACATCGTCGACATCCGTTGCCTTCACCACGCCGACGGTTGTCGTCAGGCGCCGCAGGATGTTGCCGGTCGTGGGATCCTTGATCTCTCTCGTTACACGAAGAACTTCAAACTGGTCGCCAACCTTGATGCCGGCGTTACCGCCCACGTTCAGGATGATCTGGCCGCCATCGACCGCAGCCACTACTCCCTCCACTGTGATGGTGCGGACGGCTACCTTCGAGGACTGCGAAACGAGGTTCGTGGTCAGCTGATCGACCGCTTCTTTGGTGGCCTCGCCGATGATCGTCTGACTGAAAGTTGCTGGAACCGAAGTCCGCGTTGACCGCCTCCCAATCCGTTCCAGTTTCCGCCGCTGCCCAGCATCGAGGTGCTCGAGCGGCTCGATTGGCCGGTACCGTCGGCCACGGCCAGAATCTCGCCGGTGTCGATGTTGATCACGCGCGCCGTGACAGCCACGTTGGCTTTCGAATTGGAGTGGCCGAAACCGCCTACGCCGAAGCCGTGCCAGTTGCCGCCTCCGCCGCCGATGTTCTGCTTCTTGGTTTCGTTGCCGAATTCGGTGATGCTGCCTTCTATGATCGCGTCGACGCCGAGCACTTGCCGATTTTGGCTGCGCTTGCGGGATTGGCGCGGTCTGGAGTTGGAGAAATTTTGTTCCGCGATGATCTTGTCGAGCGCCTTGCGTTCAATTACCGAATAGCTTGCCGTCCCTGACGAGACCGGTCACCAGCAGGTTGATGATCCCCTTGCCAACGTCAACGTTGGTGCCGAACATCGCCGAAGACGCGGTTTGCACGGTGCCGTAGTCGAAATCCAGCACGGCGATTCGTGGTTTACGGGTTGCAGCAGAGGGAGATTGTGCGGGAACAGCCAGGGCCCAAGTCGTCAGCATCAGCGCGGCTACGCCGGCAGACAACAACTTTCGTTTGCTCATCGGGCTTTCCTCGATCGAATTTAACGGTGAAGCAAGATTCCCCGCAGCGTGTCCGTCTGTCAAGCTAAAATGTCCCGAAAGGGCAGCTAAGCAGCGCCTTTTCACGGTTTGCCCCGGCTGCAGCAGTGTGCTAATCTTGGGTTCTGTGCCGTGGTCTGCGTGGAGCAGGAGTGTGCCCGCGTTTTCCATCGGTTTCCGGTACAAGCTTCCGGAGTGGATACGGGCAAATCCAGTGGAATTGTGGGTTTGCACAGAGGGCTGGCGTAGCTCAGCTGGTAGAGCATCTGATTTGTAATCAGAGGGTCGGGGGTTCAAATCCCTTCGCCAGCTCCATTCGCAGAAGCGGGTACAGGAGCCGAAAGCGGCAGCAGATTGTTAAGACCGGCGTCGGAGTTGTTTGGGCGCTGGATCTGTCCTCCGCGGTGATCCCACAGAGGTGCATGCTCCGACAAGCCGGAGATTCTCCGGGTGGGGTAGTATGCGCGGATGCGGTTCACGCCGGGTGATGGGGAAGCTGGGCACAGGTGGCCGAGTGGTTAATGGCAGCAGACTGTAAATCTGCCGCTCTTTGGAGCTACGGAGGTTCGAATCCTCCCCTGTGCACCATGATTTGTGGGCTTGATTTGCGGGCCTGATTCGTGGGATTGAGTTGAGGGATTGAAATGCGCGAGGCGCAGCGGGCAGCATTGGACGCAGCTTCGGATCGCGACAGGGTGCAGCGCACAGGCCCCGATCTGGCGAAGCGTTTTCCGGTGGCTCTTGCGTTGTACGCGGTGCTGGCAGTGCTGGTCTGGTTCACGATGGACGCGGGCAAGGTGCTGGTGCTGGGAAGGCCGGTGGAGTTGAGGCTGGTTCCGCTGATCATTATCGGCGGACTGGCGTTGCGTACGGTTCTGGCCCTGCAGGCGGACAAGATTCGCCAGCGCGGGGAAAAGGGTGGCAGTTAGACGCCCGGCAGGTTTCAAGAAAGAGCTGATGTAGCTCAGTTGGTAGAGCACTCCCTTGGTAAGGGAGAGGTCACCGGTTCAAGCCCGGTCATCAGCTCCAGAGAGTTTAGCGGGCACGGGTTTTGCCCGTTTCTAGAAGCTAGAAGCTAGCGGCTAGGATAGGTTTTCGGGCGGGAGTAACTCAGTGGTAGAGTCACAGCCTTCCAAGCTGTTGGTCGCGGGTTCGATCCCCGTCTCCCGCTCCAGGTTGGTCGAAGGTTGCGCAAGGCTGAGCAGGGAACGGAGCAGGGAAACGATGTTCGAGCAGGCGGCAATCGCCGTTCAGGATGAGCAGGGCTTCAGGAAGCTGCACGCGCTGATCGATGCGGCCTTTGATCAGCGGGACGTGGATGTTCTGCTGAGCCGCACGCTGCGGGCGGGGCTGCGGATTCGCAACTTCGAAGCGGTTCTGAAACGCGGGCTTCTGGGCAAGGATGCGCCGGCGCTGTATGCCGCGCTTCCGGTCTCCGACCAGGCTCTGACGCGCGAGCGCTACCTGCGGCTGGTTGAAGCGGTGCCGCTTGAGTCGCGGCAGAGGTATTTCAAGGCCTACGCCTACTACTGAGGGGCAGGGCTGAGGGATAGGGCCGGCAGGTTTTTTGCTCCGGGATAAGTGCCCGGAGCCGGTTGAACAAAAGTCAAACGGAAGGAATTGAGTTGCATGGCGAAGGAGAAATTTGACCGTTCGAAGCCGCACGTAAACGTGGGGACGATAGGGCATATCGATCACGGCAAGACGACGTTGACGGCGGCAATCACGAAGGTGTTGTCGAAGCACAACCCGAAGATCGCGTTCCGTTCGTTCGACTCGATTGACAACGCGCCGGAAGAGCGTGAGCGGGGCATCACGATTGCGACGGCGCACGTGGAGTACGAGACGGCGAACCGTCACTACGCGCACGTGGACTGCCCGGGCCACGCCGACTACATCAAGAACATGATCACGGGCGCGGCGCAGATGGACGGAGCGATCCTGGTGGTTGCGGCGACCGATGGTCCGATGCCGCAGACCAAGGAGCACGTTCTCCTGGCGCGCCAGGTGGGCGTTCCCTACATCGTGGTGTTTCTGAACAAGTGCGATGCGGTGGAAGACGCGGAGCTGATCGACCTGGTGGAGATGGAAGTGCGCGAGCTTCTGACCAAGTACCAGTTCCCGGGCGACGATGTGCCGGTGATCCGCGGCTCGGCGCTGGGCGCACTGAACGGGGAAGCGCAGTGGGAAGCCAAGATCGACGAGCTGATGGATGCGGTGGACAAGAACGTTCCGCAGCCGGACCGCGCGATTGATCTGCCGTTCCTGATGCCGATCGAAGACATCTTCTCGATCTCGGGCCGTGGCACGGTGGTGACGGGCCGTATCGAGCGCGGCAAGGTGAAGGTGGGCGAGGAAGCGGAGATTGTTGGCTTCCGCGAGACGCGCAAGACGGTAGTGACCGGCGTTGAGATGTTCAAGAAGCAGCTGGACGAAGGTCTGGCGGGCGACAATGCGGGACTTCTTCTGCGCGGCATTGCCAAGGAAGACGTGGAGCGCGGCATGGTTCTGGCCAAGCCGGGATCGATTACGCCGCACACCAAGTTCAAGGGCGAGATTTACGTTCTGTCGAAGGAAGAGGGCGGCCGTCATACGCCGTTCTTCAAGGGGTATCGTCCGCAGTTCTACTTCCGCACGACGGACGTGACGGGTGTGGCGGAGCTTCCTGAAGGCACGGAGATGGTGATGCCTGGCGACAACGTGCAGCTGGTGGTGGAACTGATCACGCCGGTGGCCATGGAGAAGGGCCTGCGCTTTGCGATCCGCGAAGGCGGACGCACGGTCGGCGCCGGCACCATCTCGGAAATTATCAAGTAGGCGCTGGCCGCGCCGGCGTACAGCCCTCTGGGGCGCATGTTCGACGCGGCAAGCGAAACAGGACAAGGCTGAACGGAGACCGGGTGAAATGCTCCGGTCTGCGACGCCGAAAGAAGGATTGAAATGCGGGAAATCGTTACATTGCAGTGCACCGTGTGCAAGGAGCGGAACTACTCGACGACGAAGAACAAGAAGACGACCACGGGCCGTCTGGAGTTCTCGAAGTTCTGTAACCGCTGCCGCAAGCACCAGCCGCACAAGGAATCGAAGTAAGGCAGTTGCAGTAGTCAGTGAGCAGTAGTCAGTTTGGGCAAGGGCGAGTAAGCTGAATTGCCTCGATCAGGCAGCATGGAACCGACCACTGACAACTGACCAGCTGATAACTGCTTTCAGGGGCGTAAGCTCAACGGTTAAACTGTCGGTCTCCAAAACCGAACTTGGGGGTTCGAATCCCTCCGCCCCTGCCAGAATCAGTTAGGTGTATGCTTCCGGCAACGACGTCGAAAGCGAAGGATTAGAAGTATGGGAAGTAAGGCAGCAATCGAAAAGGGCGAGCAGCGCTCCAGCAAGCTGCAAGAAGGGGGCGCATTGGCCAATGTCTCCGAAGGTGCACTGGGTTTCTGGAACAACACCACCCGTTTCCTCAGCGACGTTCGCGCAGAGATGCGCAAGGTCGTAACGCCCACACGCAAGGAAGTCGAATCCACGACGCCGTAGTGATTGTGACGGTTTTCATCTTCGGCTTTTTCTTCTTTGTGGTTGACCTGATTTTCAACCGCGCGCTGCAACTGGTGCTGGCCAAGCTGGGTGGAGCGCACTAAACCTCGGCGCCGCGAATCGAGAACGGAATGGCAGAAGAACTGGAACAATCCGCCGAACCACAGCCGGAGCGCAACGAGCGCTTCAAGTGGTACATCCTGCATGCCTACTCAGGATTTGAGCGCAAGGTGCGCGAGTCCATCGAGAGCCGCGTGGCGGCCTTCGGGCTTCGGGACCGGGTGGGGCGCGTGATGATTCCCACCGAGCCCGTCACCGAGATCATCAACGGCAAGAAGCGTACCGTGGAGCGTGTTTTCCTGCCCGGCTACGTCCTGGTCGAGATGGAACTCGACAACAACCTGTGGCACGTGCTCAAAGACACGCCCAAGGTTACCGGCTTTCTGGGCACCGGCGACAAGCCCGTCGCTCTCTCTGAAGAAGAAGTCAGCTCGATTCTCTTCCGCTCGGAGACCGCGAAGGACAAGCCGCGCCTGAAGATCAAGTTTGAGAAGAACGAGTCCGTCCGCATCACCGACGGGCCCTTTGCCAACTTCAACGGCGTTGTGGATGAGATTAACGAAGACCGCGAGACCCTCAAGGTGATGGTTACGATCTTCGGCCGCTCCACGCCAGTCGAGCTCGAGTTTGGCAAGGTTGAAAAGATTGAGTAGTCAGTCGCCAGCTTCCAGCCTCTAGCTTCTAGCAGGTGCATCTTTCTAGCGATCACCGGCTGAGGCGGAATCTGCGAGTGCGACCTCAAAATCAATGGTGAACAAGAAGCTAGTGGCTAGCAGCTAGAAGCTAGTAGCTGGTTCCAAAGGAACTCAAATGGCACCTCCGAAGAAAGTAACAGCTCAAGTCAAGTTGCAGATCGAGGCCGGCAAGGCCACGCCTGCGCCTCCTGTCGGTCCTGCGCTCGGCCAGGCCCAGGTCAACATCATGGAGTTCTGCAAGCAGTTCAACGCGCGCACGCAGAACAAGGAGATGGCCGGGCTGATTATTCCCGTCGTCATCACGGTCTATGCCGACCGCTCCTTCACCTTCATCACCAAGACGCCGCCCGCGGCGGTTCTGCTGAAGAAGGCGGCGGGTATCGCCAAGGGATCGGGCACGCCGAACAAGGACAAGGTGGGCAAGGTGACCGAAAAGCAGGTACGTGAAATCGCCACCACCAAGATGCCCGATCTGAACGCCGCCTCGGTGGACGCGGCCGTGAAGAGCATCAAGGGCACGGCGCGCTCCATGGGCATCGAAGTGGTCGCCTAAGCGAAAACTGAGTCCAGAAAAAAGGCCCTCCCGCGCTGGGAGGGCCTTTTGTTGTGCGCACCGTCTCCGGTTACTTCGCCGGCGGCGTAAAGATTTCGTGCTTCCGCCCCGGTTCCGGCTTGGGCTTTGGTTTCGGAGCCTTCTTCACTTCTTTCTTGCCTTTGTCTTTGTTTCCCATGCGATTCAGCATGACACAAACCGGGGCCCGGCGGAAAGTGGCGGCGAGGGTTCTGAAGTGGACCCCCGCCGCATCTCCGCTACTTCTGCTGTGGCTGGCTGGTCAGCCGGTCGTGGTTGAGAATCGCGTTGAATACCAGCCCGTAGGTGCCGATCGTCTCGCCGCGATAGATGGGGTTGTTGCCGAAGAGCAGCACGTTGCCCTGGCCCAGGTGAGCGTCGACCACGATGGCGCGCTCGGCGATCGGCGCTGCTTTGTCGAGCAGGCCATCGAGCAGCAGGCTCTTGCTGTCGGCGAAGCGCAGGATTACATCCGGACGCATGGGCTCAGGAATGAGCAGCAGGTTGTTCCGCGCCTGGTCCTCGTTCACCGCCTTGGCTTCCCAGGGTTGCTGCTTCTTGAGCGGCTCGGCCTGGGCAATTTCCCGTCCCTCCGGCTGATCGCTGTCTTCAACGCTGCCGCGTCCGGTTGGCCGCTCGGTATAGGGATCCATCAGCGTGCGGCCGCCGCCGCGGTTGAGCGTATTGCTCACGTTGAAGGCCAGGCCGTTCGCGCTGATCACGGGAACGCTCGTGCCGTACCCGAAGGCCACCGGGTTTTCGCGGTCGACGAAGACCGTGTTGAGCACCGTGCCCACGACGCGCGCATCGCCATGGGGAGCGACGCTGACGCCTGGCGCCAGTCCCTCGTCGATGGCGAACTGTGCCGTGTCTTCGCAGGTGATGAGCAGGCCGCCCTGCTCGATGAAGTGCTGCAGGTGCGCGAGGCCGTCATAGCCAAGGCCGGGCCGGATGTCCGGCGTGCTGTCGATGCGTCCCAGGTTGGGAGTCAGGTCAGACTTCTCCCACGGCATCGGATTGTTCCACGATGGCAGGCCGTCGATGATCTGCGTGGTGGAGGCGCGGCCGACCGGCGCAAAGATGATCACGTCGTACTTTGATCGGAGGTCCGATTCCTTCGCAACCGTCTGCGTGCTGATGTAGTCAAACGGCACGCCTTCGCTGTCGAAGGCGTAGCGCCACCAGCCCTCGGTCTGCGTGGCAAGCCAGGTGTGCATCATGGCGATGCGCGGAGCGGTGACGGCATGCGTGGCCACGGCGGGCTGAACGCCGAGCCGCGTACCATCGAGCGCCAGGTCGTGCAGGGCGCTCGACAGCGCACCGTCCTCTACGCCTGATATCAGCAGCGATCCGGCAGGGAAGCGCTTTTCGCCGGCGTCGAAGGGTTTGTCTGCTGGCTTCGATCTTCGCGCCCTTGAGCTTGTAGACAAGCGCGAGCAGCGAAACCTGCCCGTTGTTGGCGACGGCCACGGTTGCGCCCGAGCCGTCGATTTTGCCGGAGAGCGACGCCGGGTCATCGAGCGATTTCATGCTCGCTTTCAGAATCGCAGCATCCTTGACGCGCACGACCGGCACGTTGAAGAGATGGGTAAAGGACCATCCCGTGTCGTCGTAGGGGTGCTTCTGCGGATCGTCGGGCGCCCAGAACTGGCGGTCGAGCAGAGCGTCGGCAATGCGCGAATAGGGCTGATCCATGCGCACGACGACGCTGCCGGCGGGGAAGGTCTGCTCCTTCGGCTTGTCGCCGCGCTTTTCGGCCGGCACCATTGCGGTGGCGGCTGCGGAGAGCTGCTGCAATTCAACATGCTGGAGCTTCAGCGACTTCAGCAGCTCGACGGTGCGGTTGGTGGCCGCGGCGTCGGGCGGAATCACGTAGGCGGCCGGTCCTTCGAGCGTGGGCTTCAGAATGCTGCGCTTGCTCTTCTCATAGTAGTTCTCGAGGAAGTGATGGGTGTGCTGGGAGAAGTAGGTGATGGTTGTGAGCAGCGCCGTTTCTTCGTAGTTGTTGTTATCGCGCTGCGACCAGGTGACGGTCGGCAGCGGGGGATTCTGCCGGTACCAGGTGCGGGAGTATTCTTCCGGGTCGAGGATGCGCTTCTCAGTATCCGCGCCGCCGTTGCCGAAGGTCTCATAGAGGCGGCTGATGCCATTGTGCATCGCTGCGAGGAACATCAGATACCCGGGGCTCCACGTATCGAAGTCGCCATGGGTAAAGACGCCGGGCATGCCGAAGCTCTGCATTTGCGACACGTTGTTCCAGCCGAGCTCGGCCCACTCGTCGGCCAGGGTCGGGTCCACCCACGCGTTATAGGGCCCGTCGCCCACGGTGTTGTCGTAGAGGAAGGGCACGGACTCGTGAAGATCGTGCAGCACCTGTGCATGCCAGCCGATGTAGGTGTTGAGCACGTTGCGGGTCAGGTCCAGGGTCATGCCCATGGCGTCGCGGTTGTTATCGTGCGCCACGTAGTGGCCCCAGTAGAGCAGGTGCGGCCACTTCTGGTCGGGATGCGCGCGGTGCCAGCGGTAGATGTCCACCATGCGGTCGCGGCCGTCCACTTCGACGACTGGGGTGATCAGCACAATCATGTGCGAGCGAATGAACTTGATATAGGGCGAGTCATCGACCGCCAGGCGATAGGCCAGCTCCATCAGCGCGGTGGGCGCGCCCGTTTCGGGCGAGTGGATGGTGCCGGTGATGTAGTAAACGGGGAATGACTTGTCGATCAGCGCGCGAGCCTTCGCGTCGTCCATGCCGATGGTGCGGGGATCGGCCAGTTGCGCCAGGCGGGCGTCGTTCTCCTTCGCGTTGTTGAGCAGCTCGGGATCGGCAATTGCGGCGGCGATCATCTCGCGGCCTTCTTCGGTGTGCCCGATGGTGAAGACCTTCACCCGCGGGCTTGCGGTCTCAAGCATGCGGAAGTACTTGTAGACGTCCTCCGCGTAGGGAAGCATATTGGGCGCGCCCGACACGTCGCCCAGCACCTTTTCCGGCGTGGGCACGGTTTTCGAGGCCGGCAGATAGTTGACGAGGGGCGAAATGAATTCCTTGCCGGTGGTGTATTTCAGGATCTGGTCGGTGTAGTGCTGATCGATGGGCTGCTTCGGATCGCGCGCATAGGTGTTGTTCAGATCCTGCGCCAGGGCCGAATGCATGGCGGAGCACAAAAGGATGGAAGCAAAGAACGGGGCCAGCCTGAAGGGTTTCATAATCCTCGTTTCGAAATTGGTCTCACACGCACAGCAGACGCACGGGCATTGATCGTGCCTCGGGGTCCGCTGAAGGGCTTTTTAACTTCTTGACGGACGGCGCCGCCGAAAAGCCGCGAAGGCGAGAGCGCATGCGCTGTGTTTTTTCAAACTATAAGCGGTCACCCCTGCGGACCCCAATCGAAAATGTCCGGGCATCGCGGTCTCTCAGGGAATGATGACTGAGGATCCGTTGGCGGTCTCATCCTTGACTGCGGCGAGCGCGCGGTTCGCCTCGTCCAGGGGGAACTCGACAACGGCGGGAGCAAAGTCGATGTGCTCTGCCAGAGCGATGAAATCGCGCGCGTCCTGCCGCGTCATATTGGCCACGCTGCGGATCTGGCGCTCGCCCCACAGCAGTTTGTCGTAGTCGAAGGCAGGCATCTGGTCGAGGTGGATGGCGTTGATCGCCACAACTCCACCCTTGCGCAGGGCGGAAAGAGCGCTGACGACGACCTTGCCGCTGGGCGCAAAGGTCACCGCGCGGTCGAGGTCGACGGGTGGCCTGGTCTGTTCATCCCCTACCCACGTGGCGCCCCGGGCTTCGGCTGCCTTGCGATGTTGGTCGCCGCGGGTGACGACGTAGACCTCGCATCCCCATGCCTGGAGCACTTTGATGGCGAGCGAAGCGGAGCTGCCGAAGCCATAGAGGCCCACGCGCTCGCCGGGCTCGACCCCGGCGACGCGCAGGCTTCTGAAGCCGATGATGCCGGCGCACAGCAGGGGCGCGATCTGTGCCGCCGCGAGCCGCGCAGGCAAGGGAATTGTGAAATCGGCGCGGGCTGCCGCGTACTCGGCATATCCCCCGTTGACCGTGTAGCCGGTAAAGACGGGCCGGTCGCAGAGGTTTTCCATCGCGTGGTTGCAGAACCAGCAGTCACCATCGACGCCGCCCATCCACGAAACGCCGACGCGCGTTCCCACGGCAGGTCCGCCGGCGGGCGCCTTTACGACCTCGCCGACGATCTGATGGCCGGGCACGACCCGTTGGGCAACCGGCGGCAGATCGCCCTCGACGATATGCAGGTCGGTTCGGCAGACACCGCAGGCCAGCACCTTCAGCAGCACCTGGGCGGGGCCAGGTTCCGGCGCCGGCGACTCTTCGAGATGAAGCCAGCGGCCGGCGCGTGCCTGTTCGACGTTATAGACTGCTGCCCGCATCGCGCTCTTCTCCTTGAGAAGCCAGCGTAAACTGGAAGCGCCGCCGGCAGCAATGTTAGAGTTACTAACTCCCACCATGCTCGGAGTTTCTTTTACCAGTTAGTCACCCGTTCTAGAGTTGGAGTCACTTCTCTTTGCTGGGGCTATGCTTCGCTTTGCTTCTATCGAATAAATCGGTCAAACGACAAATTAAATCGAGTAAATCATAAGAATCGTCATATACTGGCGGTTCATTGCGTTTCTTAACGCCTTGCATAAGTTGACTTACCTGAACGCGGGTGTTCAACATGACCACCCGAAGAGTCATGGCCCTGATTCACGCTGGCCGCAGAGTTTCATGCAGCGACTGCCCTGGTTGCGCTGGAGCGAAAATGCACGAGGCTGACGGAACATTGAAGGTCTTAATTGCCGACGACGAACGCATCATCGCCAACACGCTGACTCTGATTCTCAACACGAGTGGCTATGAAGCCAAGGCTGTTTACAGCGGAGAGAAGGCGCTGGAAATGGCAGGCGAGATGAGCCCGGACGTGCTGATCTGCGACGTGATTCTTGGCGGGATCAGCGGCATCGATGTGGCCATTCATGTTGCCCGGCACCAGCCGGCCTGCAGGGTGATTCTCTTCTCAGGCCAGGCGGCTACCGCCGATCTGCTTGAGCGTGCCGAGGCTGACGGATACCGCTTTGAAATCCTCGCCAAGCCGATCCATCCCAAGGTGCTTCTCGATTATCTTGCGCGCTTCAAGTCGTCACGCCGGCATCTGTCGCCAGAAGCCTGAGCGTTTCAGCATCAGCCTGCCTGCCGCTGCGATGGAAGAAGTCGGTTTCCGGTGGAGATCGGGCTTCGCCTGATCGTTTGGCGGTGAAACGCCGGAAAAGTGGATTGCAGAGGAAAGCCCGAAGCTCTTTGCTTTTGCAGTTCAATCGATTTAACCGCTATTTACTAACATTTAACCTTTGCGGCGTCTTTGAAAAATATTTCCTCGAGATTCAAACTGACATTCCTGCCGCTCGCAGATCGAGGTTGCATTCGAGCCCAAAGTAGACCACAATCTAAATTCCAGGAAGCATCCGAGTTATTCCCCCGGTGTGTAAGGCAGAAAGAGCTCCGGATGGCAGAACTAACCGATGGATGGGGAAGCCGCCATCTTCGTAAAGGTTCGCTCTGACCGGAGCCGTAAGAATGCGATTCGCCGCAGAATGCATGGCAGTCGCCCGCTGGTTTCTCTTTTCTACCTTCTGAATTAAGGCGCCGAATGCTACCGAACGGCAAAGCTCTCTCTGTCCTCGTCGCTGATGACGAGCGCACGATCGCGAATACCCTTGTGCAGATTCTCAACGCCAGCGGCTTCGACGCCCGGGCGGTATACAGCGGAGAAAAAGCGGTGGAAGCTGCGAGGGTGCTTCCGCCCGATGTGCTGATCACCGACGTGGTGATGCCCGGCATCAACGGCATCGAGGCGGCGATCAACATCCAGAGCTTCGCGCCCGACTGCCGCATCATTCTCTTCTCGGGCCAGGCTTCGACGGCCGATCTGCTGGAGAGAGCCGAGGCGAAGGGGCACCGGTTTGAGATTCTCACCAAGCCGGTGCATCCCCAGGTGCTGCTCGACCAACTGGCGCGGCAGTGTGATCGCCCTCACTCGCCGGCGCTCGCGCCTTCCGGCGTGAGATAGACCTGCTGCGGAAAATACACCTTCGCTTCCAATCCGCCGACCTTCAGCTTCATTGACTGCACCTGCGCCTTGTCCCTGAGGGCTCCGGTGAAGCTCAGCAGGTATTGATTTTCAAAGCGCACGCGCAAGTCCTTGAAATACGGCTCGAAGGAGACCGGGTTGCCGGTTCCCTGCCAGTAGCTGGTGCCGCCGGTGGCACTGGTCACGAGGTTGAGAAGGCTCTGGCCGGCATTGTTGATGTAGGCCGATGCGTCCAGGCGCCCGCGGCTGCTCCAGTAGATGGAATAGACCACGAGGCCGGCGCGCACAGAATCGTGGATCGCGCTCTGCACGTAAGGATTGTTGGGGTCGAAGCCGGGGTTGTAGTTGTCAACGCCGTCGGTGATCATCACCACCTCGCGGCGCGCGGCGCGGTCGGTCGACGGCCAGTTTTTCGCGAGGTCAGAGAGGCAGAAATAGGGGCTCCCATTGGTGCCGGGGCCGCCCGAAGGCAGGCGCAGCCCTTTGAGCACAGCCGCCGGATCAGAAGACAAGGGCCCCTCGAGCGCGGCGCGCCCATTCTGCATGTAGGCGATCGTCATCTTGGTGTGCGAGGGCATCTCCTTCACGAAGCCCTCGATCTCACCGAGCTGCGTTCCCAGGGAAGAGCGGGCTGAGCCGTCGATCAAGAGCACCAGTTCGAGCGGACTGCGAGCGCCGCGCGCCGGCGTCCAGCCGGTGACACTGGACGCGTTTCCGTTGAGCTTGACCTGAAGATCCTGGGGCTGCAGATTCTGGGGCTGGAGTTTAAGGGGCGTCTCGCTGTTGTTCTTCGGCATGACCGTAACCACTGCCTGCCCCTGACCGAGATCGGCGGCGCCTGCCAGCGCAACCGCCGGCAACGCCAGAGCCAGCGCTCCGGCGGCAAAAAAGGAAGTCGTAAAGCCAAGGCTTTTCATTGTCTTACCTCCGTGGGGTTTGATGGCGCGCGCACTTTTCGGCTTGGCGGCGGCCATGGGCCCGTCTCTATAGATGCATTTCGAGTCTGAATGTTGTGGTCTCGACGCGGGTGAGGCGCGGGAGGGCCAGATTGCGTCCTGAATCGGCAAGCCTATAATTTTCTTCCATGGAAACTCGTGCGGGAAACTGCCCGAAGTGCGGGAAGACCATCACAGATGTGCTGGTTGAGCCAGCCGAGCTCGGTGCCGGTACGAGGTCTTGGAAGGGAATCAACTTCTGTTGTCCGCATTGCCAAGTGGTTTTGAGCGCCCAGACGCCCACGCTGGCCCTGACCTCAAACTGAGGTCCTTACTTGGAGTTCCCGTTGCCTCTGTTGCACTCGGCCTGCCAATCCGCTATCATTTAAGAATGCGCCCGGAGTGTGTGTCCGGGCAGTCAATTGAACCACGGTTTCTGGATCCGTTCGAGTGCGGCAGTTGCCCACTCCGGGTTCCCTGCAATGCGGGGCTGGCAGAGGCGGTGGGAGACGAGGGAAGAATGGCCAAGATCAGCAAGAATATTGCGAAGGCGCGCGCCGCTGTGACCAAGCCGGCGTATCCGCTGCCTGAAGCTGTCGATCTGCTCAAGCAGGTCAAGTACGCCAAGTTCGATGAAACCGTGGATCTGACGATGCGTCTGGGCGTGGATACGCGTCACGCCGACCAGATGGTTCGCGGAACGGTCGTGCTGCCGCACGGTCTGGGCAAGACCAAGACCGTGGCGGTGATTGCGACCGGCGACCGCCAGAAGGAAGCGCACCGAAGCCGGTGCTGATTTCGTGGGCGGCGAAGAGATGGTCGAGAAGATTCAGAAAGAGAACTGGACCGACTTCGACGCGCTGATTGCCACGCCCGACATGATGAAAGTAGTCGGCCGCCTGGGCAAGGTGCTGGGTCCGAAGGGCCTGATGCCGAACCCCAAGACCGGCACGGTGACGCTCGACGTCGCCTCCGCGGTCAAGGAGATCAAGGCCGGCAAGATCGAGTTCCGCGCCGACAAGACCAGCCTGGTGCACGTGCCTGTGGGCAAGCTCAGCTTCCCCGCAGAAAAGCTGGTCGAGAACGCCTCGACGGTGATCACGACGATTGTGCGCGCCAAGCCTTCGGCGGCGAAGGGCAAGTACATCAAGAGCGTTACGCTGAGCTCGACGATGGGCCCCGGCGTGCCGCTCGATTCGGCCGTGGCTGAAGCGGCCGGCAAGCACTAAGGGTTGTTTAGAAGATCAGCGCCTCATGAGGGCGCAGGGAATTGAGGGACTCGGGCTGCAAAGAGAGATCGGGCGAGGCATTGACCCCTGATCCTGAAATCCCGACCCGGTTGGAGCAGGAAGATGGCGATTTCGAAAGCGAAGAAGACAGAGAAGGTCGAGCTGCTCAAGCAAGGAGCTTGCGACCTCAACGACCGCAATTATCGGCACGTTTGCCAAGCTGACCGTGGCGCAAGGATTTCGAGCTGCGCAAGGTGATTCGCGAGGCGGGCGGCAAGTACCGCGTGGTGAAGAACAAGCTTGCGCCGATTGCCGGCGAAGGCACGCAGGTTGAGGACGCGCTGAAGGGCCTGAAGGGCGTGAGCGCGATCGCCTTCACCTCGGGTGATCCGGTGGCGCTGGCCAAGGGCTTTGCGAAGTGGGTCGGCGAGAATGCGGAGTTCCAGTTCAAGCTGGGCATCGTGGACGGCAAGCTGCTGACGGTTGAAGACGTCAAGGCGCTGGCGACGATGCCGGGCAAGGAAGAGATTTTCTCGAAGCTGCTGTTCCTTATCAATGCTCCGGCGCAGCGGTTGGCGACGGTCATCAATGCCACCGGCCGCGACCTGGCGGTGGTTCTGGGCCAGGGCGTCGAGAAGGAAAAGTTTGCCGGCGGCGTGCGTAGACTTTGGCTGACTTTCGGTTTAGAGGGTTTTGGCCGGTAGAGCGATGCGAGGAAGGGCGCTGGTCTGGCGCATCGGAAACTTCCGGGTTTGGAGCTTTCGGCAGGCGCGGGGTGACAAATTTTCAAAACGGTTCTGATTGGAGAAGAAAAATGGCGGATCATCGCACAGTTGGAAGAGCAGATTGTTAGCCTGAGCCTGCTGGAAGCGGCGGCTCTGGTGAAGAAGCTGGAAGAGCGTCTTGGCGTTTCGGCGGCGGCAGCGGCCCCGGTGATGGTTGCCGGCGGCGCGGGCGCGGCAGCGGCTCCGGCGGCTGAGGAAAAGACCGAGTTCCAGGTCATCCTGAAGGACGCGGGCGCGAACAAGATCAACACCATCAAGGCTGTTCGCGAAGTGACTTCGCTTGGCCTGAAGGAAGCCAAGGACCTGGTCGATGGCGCTCCCAAGGCGCTCAAGGAGAACGCGACCAAGGACGAGGCCGAGGCCATCAAGAAGAAGTTCGAAGGCGTCGCCACCATCGAAGTCAAGTAAGAACGGCACAAAACTTGCAAGGCGGGTCGAGACGCGCTACGATAAACGTTGCGCGTCTTTTCCGTTCCATCCCGGTTTTCTTAGGGAAGGAGCGGGTACTGGTCGGCGCGTCTTGGGAAAAAGCGACAGAGCACACAGGCCTCCGCGGGCAGGAGCATGGCCAGGAACTCGGGCTGCGGATGCGATGCAATGTGCAGGTGCTCTAGAGTCAATGGGATAGGAAGTTCCGCATTGACGGATGGCGAGTTGCTGGCGGGCGAGCGGCAGAAGCGAGTTTTGGGATCGGCGAGGGCAGCAGAGAGAATTCGGATGGGAGCACTGGCAGACAGCCACGCTCGTGAGGCATTGCGTCCTTACGAGCTTTTTGTGTCTCCCTGTCCGTGCAGGTGAGATTCTTTTGACATCAGCGGAAATCTTCCCGATGCGTGCGCGTGAGGTATCAAACTGTTAACCGGCACGCCTGCTCTCTCAATTGTGCGCAGTCTAGCGCACAAGCCGGACCAGTCGCAATGCCCGTAGCACGCGTTCGTAACGCAGCCTCTGCTGCGGAGTAACCGCCTGGCCGCGGATTTACCGGCGTGGCGAGTGAGCCGAAGTCTCGGCTTGCTAGCCTGCGAAGGCGTGATCGAGCCGGAATCGGCGGGCCGGTCCGGACGATTCGATCTACTGACCGTAATCTGCCGGCGCCTTGAGACTCAGGCGCCGGCCCGGCGCGCACCCGATGGTGGCGCGCCGGCATCGACGAGTCTCAGGAGTGAACATGCCCAACGAGAAGCGCGCGATTCGCAGCCGGCTCGATTTTTCCAAAATTCCCACCGCAACCCAGATTCCCAACCTGATCGAAGTGCAGCGCCGCTCCTACGAGCGGTTTCTGCAGATGGACAAGCTGCCCAACGAGCGCGACGACTCGGGCCTGCAGTCGGTGTTTGTGTCGGTTTTCCCCATCACCGACTTCCGCGGCATCTCGCAGCTGGACTTTGTTGACTTCTCGATCGGCAACTGGGAGTGCAAGTGCGGCCACCTGAAGGGTCTGCATCACCTGCGCACCGCCTGCGTGCATTGCGGCGCGATGGTCATCACCGATCCGTTCCTGCCCGGCGATGTGCTCTGCCAGAAGTGCGGAACCTACAACAAGAACACGCCCGACTTCTGCAACAAGTGCGGCGACCCGGTGAGCCTGCAGCTGAAGTATGACCAGCAGGAGTGCGAAGAGCGCGGCATGACGTTCTCCGCGCCGCTGAAGGTCACGGTGCGCCTGACCATCTACGACAAGGATGCCGGAGACCGGCAACAAGACGATCCGCGACATCAAGGAGCAGGAAGTCTTCTTCGGCGACATTCCGCTGATGACGCCGAACGGCACCTTCATCGTGAACGGCACGGAGCGCGTGATCGTTTCGCAGTTGCACCGCTCGCCCGGCGTCTTCTTTGAGACGGCGAACAACCGCACCTACTTCCTCGGCAAGATCATTCCTTACCGCGGCTCGTGGGTGGAGTTCGAGTACGACCAGAAGAACACGCTCTACGTGCGCATCGACCGCAAGCGCAAGTTCCTGGGCACGATCTTCCTGCGCGCGCTCGGTCTGCGTTCGGACGAAGAGATTCTCAAGACCTTCTACACGGTCGATCGCATTCACATTGCAGGACGGCAAGCTGTACTGGACGGTGCCGCAGGACGCGGCAAGGCGCACGCACCTGCTGGGCGCGAAGCCGGCGCACGCCGTTCTGCACAAGGGCGAAGAGATTGCGCACTCCGGCCGCAAGATCACGGCGCACGCGCTCAAGGCGATTCGCGCCGCCGGCATCGAGAAGGTCGAAGTGGAAGTCGGCCGAGCTGGACGGCGCGCTGACCGCTTCCGATGTGGTCGACACCACGACCGGCGAAGTGATCGTCGAAGCCAACGTGGAGCTGACCGCCGACCGCCTGCACAAGGTGCTGGCGAGCGGCGCGACCGAGCTTCGAGGTCTTCTTCCCCGAGCGCGACGACGTGGGCAACATCATCACCAACACGCTCAAGCGCGACTCGGTGCACAAGCCGGAAGAGGCGCTGATCGAGATCTACCGCAAGCTGCGCCCGGGCGATCCGCCGACGCTCGACACCGCGACGGCGCTGTTCGAAGGCATGTTCTTCGATGCGCGCAAGTACGACTTCTCGCGCGTGGGCCGTCTGAAGTTCAACATCAAGCTCTACGAGAACCAGGACGCCACGCAGCTCGATCATCGCACGCTGACGCCCGAGGACTTCTACGCGACCATCCGCTACCTGCTCAAGCTGCGCAAGAACATCGGCATGGTCGACGACATCGATCACCTCGGCAACCGCCGTGTGCGCGCGGTGGGCGAGCTGATGGAGAACCAGTTCCGCATCGGCCTGGTGCGCATGGAGCGCGCCATCAAGGAAAAGATGAGCGTGTATCAGGAGCTGATCGACGGCGATGCCGCACGACCTGATCAACGCCAAGCCGGTGATGGCCGCGATCCGCGAGTTCTTCGGCTCCTCGCAGCTCTCGCAGTTCATGGACCAGACCAACCCGCTGTCGGAGATCACGCACAAGCGGCGTCTCTCCGCACTTGGGCCGGGCGGTCTGTCGCGTGAGCGCGCCGGATTCGAAGTGCGCGACGTGCACCCGACGCACTACGGCCGCATCTGCCCGATCGAGACGCCGGAAGGTCCGAACATCGGCCTGATCAGCTCGCTGAGCTGCTTTGCGCGCATCAACGAGTACGGCTTCATCGAGTCGCCTTACCGCAAGGTGAAGGACTCGCACATTCTCGACTACGTGGAGATCGTCAACGCCGGCGAAAGCGGCCTGCGCGTGGGCGACCACATCGAGAAGGACGAGGCGATCAAGCTGAACGCCCAGCTGAAGAAGGCAGGGCAAGCGCACCATCGACCACATTCCGTTCAGCTTCTACCTGTCGGCGTGGGAAGAGGACAAGCACACCATCGCGCAGGCCAACATCGAGTTCGACGAGAACGGCGACATCACCGAAGATCTGGTGAACGCGCGCCGTCAGGGCAACTTTGTGCTGGTCAACCGCGGCGATGTCGACTACATCGACGTCAGCCCGAAGCAGCTTGTTTCGGTTGCCGCATCGCTCGTGCCGTTCCTCGAGCACGACGACGCGAACCGCGCGCTGATGGGCGCCAACATGCAGCGCCAGTCGCGTTCCGCTGCTGGTGGCCGAGGCGCCGCTGGTGGGCACCGGCATGGAAGGCGTTACCGCGCGCGACTCGGGCGCCGTGATCCTGGCCAAGCGCAACGGCATCGTGGATTCGGTCGACTCCGAGCGCATCATCGTGCGCGTCGAAGGCGAGCACCATCCCACGCAGCTTTCGCGCGAGGTTGGTTCGGACATCTACCAGCTGATCAAGTTCAAGCGCTCGAACCAGAACACCTGCATCAACCAGAAGCCGGTGGTGCGCGAGGGCGACCGCGTGATCAAGGGGCAGGTCATCGCCGACGGACCCTGCACGGAGCAGGGCGAGCTGGCGCTGGGCCGCAACGTGCTGGTGGCCTTCATGCCCTGGCGCGGCTACAACTTCGAGGACGCGATCCTCATCAGCGAGAAGCTGGTGCGCGAGGACTACTACACCTCGGTGCACATCGAGGAGTTCGAGATCGAAGCGCGCGACACCAAGCTCGGCCCCGAAGAAATCACGCGCGACATTCCCAACGTCAGCGAGCATGCGCTGCGCGATCTGGACGAGAGCGGCGTCATCCGCATCGGCGCCCAGATCGGCCACGGCGACATTCTGGTCGGCAAGGTGACGCCGAAGGGCGAAACGCAGCTCACTCCGGAAGAGAAGCTGCTGCGCGCCATCTTCGGCGAAAAGGCCGGCGACGTGCGCGACGCTTCGCTCACCTGCCCTCCGGGCATCGAGGGCACGGTGGTCGACGTCCGCATCTTCAGCCGCAAGGGCCAGGAGAAGGACGAGCGCGCCAAGCTGATCGAAGCCGAGTACATCGCGAAGCTCGAGAAGAACCTCGGCGACGAAATCCGCATTCTCACCGACGAGCGGCTGAAGCGTCTCGAAGCGATCCTTGGCGGCAAGGAAGTGCTGGCCGACCTGCACGACGAGCGGACCAACAAGCGCCTGCTGACCAAGGGCGCGATGCTTGACCGCGAAACGATCGAGCGCATCTCGACCAAGAACCTCAAGCGCATCCGCTACGCCGACAAGGATCCGCGCGTCAACGAGCAGATCGATGAGATCGAGGAGATGACCTCGCGGCAGATCGAAGTGCTGCGCAAGATCACCAACGAGAAGATCGCCAAGCTGCAGAAGGGCGACGAGCTGCCTCCGGGCGTGATCAAGCTGGTGAAGGTCTACGTCGCCATGAAGCGCAAGCTCTCGGTCGGCGACAAGATGGCCGGCCGCCACGGCAACAAGGGCGTCATCGCGCGCATTCTGCCCGAAGAAGATATGCCGTATCTGCCCGATGGCACGCCGGTGGAGATCGTTCTCAATCCGCTCGGCGTGCCTTCGCGTATGAACGTGGGACAGATTCTCGAAACGCACCTTGGCTGGGCCGCCGCACGAGCTGGGCAAGAAGATCGCGGCGCTGGCTGCTCTGCAACACCGGTGCCGAGGCTGTACGCGAAGCCGTGAAGAAGGAGTTTGCCGGAACCGCGACGCTGCGCCAGCTGCTCGAGCTCGACGACGAGATGCTGCTGCGTGTCGCCGCCGGCATGGAGCGCGGCATCTGGTTCGGAACCGCGGTCTTCGACGGCGCGCAAGGAAGACGAAATCAAGGCGCTGCTGGCTTCGGCGGGTCTGCCTTCCTCGGGCAAGACGGCGCTCTACGACGGCATGACCGGCGAGCAGTTCGAGCAGCCGGTCACGGTGGGCTACATCTACATGCTCAAGCTCTCGCACCTGGTGGACGACAAGATTCACGCTCGCTCCATCGGGCCGTACTCGCTGATCACCCAGCAGCCGCTGGGCGGCAAGGCGCAGTTCGGCGGCCAGCGCTTCGGCGAAATGGAAGTCTGGGCGCTCGAAGCTTACGGCGCTGCGTACATCCTGCAGGAACTGCTGACCGCCAAGTCCGACGACGTATACGGCCGCACCAAGATCTACGAGGCCATCGTCAAGGGCGAAGCGGCGATCGAGCCGGGTGTGCCGGAGTCGTTCAACGTGCTGATCCGCGAGCTGCAGTCGCTGTGCCTCGACGTGGAACTGATCAAGCGCGCCGACCTTGTTCGCAAGGCCCCGGCGCCGGAAGTTGCCGCCGTCGCCGACTGATTGCCCGCACGTGTTTGACCGGCCTGGGGTCTTCAAAAAGCTCCGGGCCGGCAGCAGAAGTTAAGTGGTCCTTCTCTGAAAGCGGTAACCGCCGCTACCCGGGAAGGAAGGACCTTTCAGAATCCCGGGAAAAAAGCCGCGGCAGGGGCCGCAAGGCCCGCCAAGGAGGGTCGCCTTGTTCCGTTCGAACCCGTTTGAACTCACCAGCCCGATTACCGACTTCGATGCCATCCGCATCATGCTTGCCTCGCCGGAGAAGATCCGCAGCTGGTCGCATGGCGAAGTCACCAAGCCGGAAACCATCAACTACCGCACCTTCAAGCCGGAGCGCGACGGCCTGTTCTGCGCCCGCATCTTCGGCCCGGTCACCGACTGGGAGTGCCTCTGCGGCAAGTACAAGCGCATGAAGCACCGCGGCGTGATCTGCGACAAGTGCGGCGTCGAAGTCACGGTCAGCAAGGTGCGCCGCGAGCGCATGGGCCACATTGAGCTGGCCTCGCCCTGCTCGCACGTCTGGTTCTTCAAGGGCCTGCCGTCGCGCATCGGCCACCTGCTCGACATCTCGCTGCGCGATCTTGAGAGCATTCTCTACTTCGAGTCGCTATGTCGTCGTCGATCCGGGCGACGCGCCGGTGCGCGAGCGCGAGATCATCAAGGACGAGAACCGCTACCGCGAGCTCGACCAGCAGTACCGCCCCTCCGGCTTCAAGGCCATGATGGGCGCCGAAGCCATCAAGGAACTGCTCAAGCGCGTGCAGATCGACGAGCTCGGCATCGAGCTGCGCGAGCGCATGAAGACCGAGACCTCCGCGCAGAAGAAGCTCAAGTATGCCAAGCGCCTCAAGGTCGTCGAGGCCTTCCGCAAGAGCAGCAACAAGCCGCAGTGGATGATTCTCGACGTGCTGCCGGTCATTCCCCCGGAGCTGCGCCCGCTGGTGCCGCTCGATGGCGGCCGCTTCGCCACGTCCGATCTCAACGACCTCTATCGCCGCGTGATCAACCGCAACAACCGGTTGAAGAAGCTGATGGACCTGCACGCGCCGGAAGTGATCGTGCGCAACGAAAAGCGCATGCTGCAGGAAGCCGTCGATGCGCTCTTCGACAACGGCCGCCGCGGCCGCGTGCTGCGCGGCGCCAACAACCGTCCGCTCAAGTCGCTCTCTGACACGCTCAAGGGCAAGCAGGGCCGCTTCCGCCAGAACCTGCTCGGCAAGCGCGTCGACTACTCCGGCCGTTCGGTCATCGTTGTCGGCCCGGAGCTGAAGCTGCACCAGTGCGGCCTGCCCAAGAAGATGGCGCTCGAGCTGTTCAAGCCCTTCATCTATCACCGCCTCGAGCAGACCGGCCACTGCACCACCATCAAGCAGGCCAAGGAAATGGTGGAGATGCAGGAGCCGGTGGTCTGGGACATCCTTGAAGAAGTCATCAAGGATCACCCGGTGCTGCTGAACCGCGCCCCAACGCTGCACCGCCTGGGCATCCAGGCCTTTGAGCCGGTGCTGGTCGAAGGCAAGGCCATCAAGATTCACCCGCTGGTCTGCACCGCGTTCAACGCCGACTTTGACGGCGACCAGATGGCCGTGCACATTCCGCTGTCGCCTGAGGCGCAGATTGAAGCCAGCGTGCTGATGCTCGCGTCGCACAATATTCTGTCGCCGGCGTCAGGCCAGCCGATCACCGTGCCCACGCAGGACATGGTGCTCGGACTCTATTACCTGACCAAGGCCAAGAAGGGCGGCATGGGCGAAGGCCGCGTCTTCTCGAACACCGAAGAGATCCTGATGGCGCTCGAAGCCCGCGAAGCTCGAGACCCTTACGCCCATCCGTCTGCGCTACACGGGCAAGGTGCTCGACATGACCACGGCCTACGACGACCAGGATCTGACGCACACCGAGCCGGTGGACTTCAACAAGGAGTACATCTCGACCACGGTCGGCCGCGTCATCCTGAACGATGCGCTGCCGGCCGGCATGCCGTACATCAACGGCCTGCTCAAGAAGAAGGGCATCGGTCAGCTGGTGAACTACTGCAACCAGAACCTCGGCCTCGAAGTGACGGTGGGCATGCTCGACCGCATCAAGGAGCTTGGCTTCCAGTACGCCACGCGCTCCGGCCTCTCCGTGGGCCTGGACGACATGGTGATCCCGGCAACCAAGTACACGGTGGTCGACGAAGCCGACAAGAAGGTGATCGAAGTCCAGAAGCAGTACATGGACGGCGCCATCACCAACGGCGAGCGCTCGAACAAGGTGATCCAGATGTGGTCGGCCGTCACCGATCAGGTTGCCGATGAAATGTTCGGCAACATGAAGAAGGCGGACGAAGAAGGAGCCATGAACCCGATCTACATCATGGCCGACTCCGGCGCCCGCGGTTCGAAGCAGCAGATTCGCCAGCTCTCGGGCATGCGCGGACTGATGGCCAAGCCTTCGGGCGAAGTCATCGAGACGCCCATCACGGCGAACTTCCGTGAAGGCCTCACGGTGCTCGAGTACTTCATCTCGACGCACGGCGCGCGTAAGGGCCTGGCCGATACGGCGCTCAAGACGGCCGACTCGGGCTACCTGACCCGCCGCCTGGTCGACGTGGCGCAGGACGTGATCGTTACCGAGTACGACTGCGGCACGCTCGGAAGGCATCTACGTCGGCTCGATCGTTGAGTCCGGCGAGATCATCGAGCCGATGCGCGATCGCATCATCGGCCGCGTCTCGCTCGAGCGCATCAAGGATTACGACGGCAACGTCGTCGTCGAGGTGAACCAGCCGATCGACGAAGACATCGCCTCGGCAATTCAGGGCGCGGGCGTCGAGAAGGTCAAGATTCGCTCGGTGCTTACCTGCGAATCGCGTCGCGGCGTCTGCGCGCTCTGCTACGGCCGCAACCTCGGCTCCGGCCGCATGGTCGAGCTGGGCGAAACCTGCGGCGTTATCGCCGCGCAGTCGATCGGCGAGCCGGGAACGCAGCTCACGATGCGTACCTTCCACGTCGGCGGCACCGCCAGCCGCGTGGCCGACAAGTCGCGCCTCGATGCCAAGAACCACGGCTTCGTGCGCTTCATCAACCTGAACACCGTCGAGAGCAAGGACGGCACACTGGTCGCGATGAACCGCTCCGGCTCGCTTGCCGTGGTGGACGAGCGTGGCCGCGAGAAGGAGCGCTACCAGGTCGTTTATGGCGCGCGTCTTCGCGTCAAGGACGGTGAAGCAGTGAAGCTTGGCCAGCTGCTCGCCGAGTGGGATCCTTACACCTACGCCATCCTCACGGAAATCGGCGGCACGGTGCAGTTCAAGGATCTGCAGGAAGGCATCACGCTCAACGAAGAAGTCGACGAAGTGACCGGCCTCTCGCGCTGGGTGGTTGCCGACTCGCCCGACGAAAAGCGCCAGCCGGCCTTCCTGGTCAAGAATGCCAAGGGCAGCAAGCGCTACCTGCTGCCGCGTGGCGCTCACCTCATGGTTCAGGATGGCGACGAGGTTGGTCCGGGCGATGTGCTCGCCAAGATTCCCAAGGAGAGCACGCGCACCAAGGACATCACCGGCGGTCTGCCGCGCGTTGTGGAGCTCTTCGAAGCCCGCAAGCCGCGCGAGACGGCCATCATCAGCGAGATCGATGGTGTGGTTCGCTTCGGCGAAGTCGCCAAGGGTCAGCGCAAGATTTACGTGACGGCGGACAACGGCGACGAGAAGGAATACTCGGTGCCGCGCGGCATTCACGTGAACGTGCAGGAAGGCGAGCGTCTGCGCGCCGGCGATCCTCTGATGGATGGACCGCTGAACCCGCACGACATTCTTGCCGTGCTGGGCGAGAAGGAACTGCAGGCTTACCTGGTGAACGAAATCCAGGAAGTCTACCGTCTGCAGGGCGTGGCCATCAGCGACAAGCACATCGAAGTGATTGTTCGCCAGATGCTGCGCTGGGTGCGCATCGACGAAGTCGGCGATACCAACTTCCTGCTCGAGCAGCAGGTGGACCGCTTCCGCTTCCGCGAGGAAAACGAGCGGGTGGCTGCGAATGGAGGCCGTCCGCCGACGGGCCGTCCGCTGCTGCTGGGCATCACCAAGGCCTCGCTCTCGACCGACAGCTTCATCTCCGCGGCCAGCTTCCAGGAGACCACGCGCGTGCTTACCGAAGCCAGCATCAACGGCGCGGTCGACAACCTGCGCGGCCTCAAGGAGAACGTGATCGTCGGGCGCCTCATTCCCGCCGGCACGGGCCTCGAGTACTACCGCAACGTCCAGCTCAGTCCTGAGCTGGAAGAAGCGGCGGCGCGCGTGCAGCAGGAAGTGCATGCCGAGATCGAAGCGGCCGAGCGCGAACTGGAGCTTATGCGCCAGGAAGGCGAAGCCGAAGAGATGGCTGCCGAGTAAGGGACTGGCCGTCCAGGCGACGGTCCTTCAACAACGGCTACGCTCAAAGGCCCGGCATACCCGCCGGGCCTTTTTGTGTTTGCGCTACTTTGCCGCGCTACCGGCGCCTCTATCTACGGGCGTTCTCAGCCGTGCTTGCGCGCCGTCATGCCGGCGTGCGACCGGCGGTTGTTCTTGGTGACGTACATCGCGGAGTCGGCTGCATTCAGCAATCCGTCTGAGGTTGTGCCGTCGTCGGGATACATGGCAATGCCCACGCTTGCCCCACCGCGCAGAATTTGTCCATTCAGCGTGAAGGGCGCGTCGAAGCACCGTTCCATCCGCTGGGCGATTTCTTCGAGATCCTGCCGGCCGCGGGCGACGGAGACGAGCGCGGCGAACTCGTCGCCGCCCAGCCGTCCCAGGACATCGCCGGTGCGTAGCTGGCGCTTCATCCGCAGGGACACTTCCTGCAGATAGAGGTCGCCGATGTGGTGGCCGTACATGTCATTCACCAGCTTGAAGTCATCGAGGTCGACATAGATCAGGCCGAAGGTCGAGCCGCTTGTCTTCGCCTTCTCGATCAGCTCCTGCAACTGGCGATCGAGCGAGAAGCGGTTATACATGTCGGTGAGCAGGTCAAACTCCGACCGGTGCACAAGATCCGCGTAGAGCTTGCGCGTCTCGATGGCAAGCGTTGCAAGGCGAACGCCGGTCGCCATTGCCTCGGGCTCTTCCTTCTCATCCGCCGCGGAAGCTGGATCGAAGCCAGCGTAGATTGACCCGAGCACAAGGCCGGACCGGGAATGAATTTCCTTGCTGATGATGCGAAGGTTTTCCTTTTTGTCGGGCGGATGGCCGAGGAGCGGTCCGCCGTTGATCTCGCACCAGCAGGCTGCACCGCCCAGCAGGAACGAAACCATCTCGGTGATGTGATCGACGATCTCGCCCAGGGGGCGTGTACTGTTGATGTCTTCGAGAATGCGGCTGCGCCATTGCTCCAATTGCGCTGTGCGCCGCTCCTGCGTGGCGTCAGCCTCGCTCTGCGCCGTGATGGCGACCGTTTGTGTGTGCACCCGTCTGCGCAGCATCCAGTTCCATGCGCTCACCGCCAGCACGATAAAGGTCAGCAGGCCGATGAGGCGAAACAGATTTGCAATCGTCACCCACGGAGCCCCGGCAAGCACCTCAATATCATCAGAAGATCGCAACAGGATCTCGAAGGGCACACGGGAATCAAAGGGATTCGCCGTATTGGTAAAGCATACCCCTGTAACGCGAACCTTAGCACCGGCTTCGAGATGCTTCATCGGTGAAGGCGTACCAGAACCCTCACCCTCTGCGGAGGGATGGCGATAGATTACCGAAAACAGATTGCCGTTCGACTCGAGCACGTATTCATCGCGTGCCGCGCCGCGCATCTCCGTCACAACCGTGCCGTCGATCGTTACCAGGTCGAAGAGGTTCTTATTTTCCGAGAGCTCATCCCACGTTGAGGGCTTCGGTTCAATCGGCGCCGGCTTGCCCGTATCCTGCAGCTCAGCGCTCGAGAGCACCAGCAGCCCGTTGGAAAGATCGGGGAACCCGGTGGCATCGGCGATGTTGCCCACCTTCACCGGCGCGAGGCTCGAGGTCATCAGCCACACGCTCTTGTCGCCCTGCTGCAACACGGCCGTTGAGCCCGGCAGATAGTAGGTCACCGTGCCGCGCACCCGCACGCGCCGGCTCAGGTTGGTCACGTGATAGCCGGAGAGAATGTTGTCCATCGGTGTGATTGGCGCGGTCCACGGATCGGTTGCAGCGCGCCGCAGCACCTTCACCCCGTCCATCGAGTTCAGGTAGAGCACGATGCCGGTCTCATCCATCTTGCCGTCAAAGCGCCCCGATGCGGCGCCGGAGATGAGCACCTGCGCGTCGAGGAGGCCATTGAGAACCTTGGGTGCATCCACATCCACCGCGGCGTCAATATCGCCGCCATCGGTATGCAGTTGCAGGCGGATGGTGCGTTCGTTGTTGTTGACCACGGTTACGGCATCGCGAATCACGCCGTAGACCGTCACATAGCGCGAATCGAGGTCAGCACGCACAAGCTGATCGAAGGTTGCGCCGACCGGTTCGGGCAACGTGCCGTGACGCAGCAGCGTCACGCTGTCGGCAACCACCACTGGCCGGAATGTCAGCCGTGTCTTTCCCTGAATCTGAACGCGGTCGCCGGGCAGAATCGAGTTGTTGGGCGTCCATTGAACCGTGATGGCTGCATCGCCATCCTGCACGAAGAGCAGATGCTCGCTCGTGCCGAGAAACGTCACAGTACCCTGGAAGTCGACCGGCAGGCTCTGATTGGCCTGCGCATTTGTGAGCTCGCGAATTGCCCGCAGCGAGGTGAGCGTTTCCGCAAAGGCAGATGAAGTCGCGATGGCGATCAGGGCCAGCAGCAGCACGAATTTTCCAACAAGGCGGGTTTCAGGCTCGCTTGCGTGCAGCAGCCGAGTACCCTCAATGCCAGTCATGTTCCTGATTCCTTCCCACGCGTTGGCCCCGCAGAATACTTTCCACAAGGTGCTTTATATGTGTTTCTTAGCGTCCGCAGGCCCGATTCCCTGATCGCTCTAAAATTCCAGAATCTTCATCTTAACGTGGATAAAATCTGCTCTAATAACGCTTTCGGGGTAATGCGGGCACCTTTTGACCTTTGGTAACTAAGATGCGGCCGGCTTCCGCTGCTCTGAAATTGCGTACCAGGTTCTGCACATTACCTTCGACTTCCGACGAGCTTCGTTATGGCAAACCAAATCGATCCCCCTCAAGCGATGCAAGTTGAACTGCCGAGTGGAAACCAGGCGCAACCCACGCGCAACATTCACATCATCGGCGTACCGCTCGACCTTGGCGCGAGCCGCCGCGGTGTCGATATGGGGCCTTCTGCGCTGCGCGTCGCCGGCCTCGAAGCGCGGCTTGAAGCGCTGGGCCATCATGTAACCGATGGCGGCAACATTCTTGTCGATATCGCTGAGACGCAGGCCATCGGCAGCCAGAGCGCACGCTACCTTAAGCAGATTGCCGAAACCTGCAGCCGCGCTGGGGACGCTGTGGTGAAGAGCCTCGCCGAAGGCCAGACGCCGTTTCTGATTGGCGGCGATCACTCAGTTGCTGCCGGATCCGTCTCTGGCGTGGCGGAGTTTTATCGGCGCCGAGGCGAAAAGATCGGCCTCATCTGGATCGACGCGCACTCCGACATCAACACGCCTGAAACGTCGCCCTCGGGCAACGTGCACGGCATGCCGCTTGCATCGCTTGTCGGCCTGGGTCCCGAACCCTTGACGAAGATCTTCGGATACGCGCCGAAGATCGCGCCTGAGAACGCGGTCCTCGTCGGCATTCGCGATGTAGATGCTACGGAGCGGGCAAACATTCAGCGTGTGGGCCTTACGTCTGTCTTTACGATGCGCGACATTGACGAGCGCGGCATGCGCGCCGTGATGGAAGACGCGATCGCCGCGGCGGGCAAGGGAACTGCCGGCTATCACGTCTCGCTCGATATGGACTGGATCGATCCAGAAGATGCGCCCGGCGTGGGCACGCCCGTGCGCGGAGGCGCCACCTATCGCGAAGCGCATCTTGCCATGGAGATCATCGCCGACCACGGCGGCATGCTCAGCTTCGAGATCGTCGAGGTGAACCCGGTGATTGACGAGCACAATCGCACCGCCGATCTCGCCGTTGAGCTTGCCTGCTCCGCCTTCGGGAAGACGATTTTATAGAGCATGTTCCTGCTGTCCGACTCGCATCCACCAACGGTCCTGCGTGGCTCTACACTGGTTCGGTACGAACGCATAGAGCGGTGAGTTGAGACAGATGGCGAAACTTCGTGTAGGCATTCTCTTTGGCGGGCGCAGCGGCGAGCATGAAGTCTCGCTGCTCTCGGCCGCCTCGATTCTGAACGCAATCGATCGCAGCAAATTCGATGTTGTGCCGATCGGCATCACCAAGGAAGGCCGCTGGCTCGCCGCCGGCGATGCGCAGAATCTGCTCGCGGGCGGCAGGAGCCAGCAGGCGCGGCCTCTGCGCGCCGGCGATCCCGCGGCTACGCCGGCCGCCAGGCTTCTGCATGAGGGCATGCCCACGCTGATGGTGCCTGTGCCGGGTCAGCCGCAGGCCTCGCTTGGCAAGCCCCTCGACGTTATCTTTCCCGTGCTGCATGGCACGTTCGGAGAAGACGGCACGATTCAGGGGCTCTTTGAACTCGCGGGTATTGCCTATGTCGGCTCGGGCGTTCTTGGCTCGGCTGCCGGCATGGACAAAGACGCAATGAAGCGGCTCTTCGCGCAGGCCGGTCTGCCGATTGTGAAGCACATCACGCTGCTGCGTTCGCAGTGGGAAAAGGCGCCGCGCAAGGCGGTGGCGCAGATTGAAGCCGCGTTGCGCTATCCCCTCTTCGTCAAGCCGGCGAATCTCGGTTCCTCGGTCGGCATCAGCAAGGCGCACGACCGCAAGGAACTCGGTCCGGCGCTTGACCTCGCTGCGAAATACGATCGCAAGCTCGTAGTGGAGCAGGGCGTCGGCGGCAAGAAGTCGCGCGCCCGCGAACTTGAGGTTGCGGTGCTCGGCAATGATGATCCCAGGGCCTCGGTTGTGGGCGAAATCATTCCCGGCAAGGAGTTTTACGACTACGAGGCGAAGTACCTCTCCGAGGGTTCTGTGCCCGTGATTCCTGCGCGGCTGACGCGGACGGAGACCAAGCGCATTCGCGAGATGGCTGTTGCCGCTTTTCGCGCCTGCGATCTTGCGGGCCTGGCGCGCGTGGACTTCCTCATGGAGCCGGACGGCAAGCGCCGCATCTACCTCAACGAAGTGAACACGCTGCCGGGCTTCACCCAGATCAGCATGTATCCGAAGCTGTGGGAGGCGACGGGCATCAGCTACCGCGAGCTGATTACGCGGCTGATCGAGCTTGGTCTCGAGCGCCAGCGGGAGAAAGACCGCAACAGCTATACCCTGCAGGAGTAACCCGGCATCAGAGTAAAGCGGGGGAGGCCCGTGCTGGGAACAGTGGGCGTGGTCGCGGTGTCTAAGCTGAGGGGACACTTCGTGAGTCTTTGATGAGGTGAGGTTGATCGCAGAAGACTCTCGGCGCCGCTGTATCCTTGATTTCAGGGAATCCGAGGAAAGAATCCGATGACGCTGCTCGATGCTCCTGCCTTTGATGCTGCCCGCGATCGCCGCAATCAAACCATTCTCTGGGGAGCGGTGGGTCTTCTGGTGGTTCTCTTCATCGGCAGTTGGTTTGTCGCAGGCAGGCCGGTGGACTGGCCCTGGAACTGGTGGACGCATTTTCGCGGCCGCATGACCGCCAACCACTTTCTCGATGCAGTGGAACAGAATGACATGGCGAAGGCCTATGGGGTCTGGCAGAACGATCCCAACTGGCAGCAGCATCCCGGCCAGCACAGCGCCTACCCGTTTGAGCGTTTTCAGCAGGATTGGAGCCCCGCCAGCGCCGCCAACGACTACGGCGCCATCAAGAGCCACAAGATTCTGGCCGCACGCATCTCAGGCAATGTGCTGATCATGGGCATTCGCGTGAACGGGCTCAAGAGCAACACGCTCTTTCTCGCCTACGATCCCGCAGGGCACACGCTGAGCTTCTCGCCGGTGCAGTTGTACCTGGGGCCGTAGCAGAGCTCACGCCGTCAACGTCTGCAACTCCGCCAGCGTCTTCTCCAGGCTCGCCGCGTCTTCAACGTTCAGCGCCTTCTGCGTGGAATCGATCTGCTTCATCAGCCCGCTGAGCACTTTGCCCGGGCCCGCTTCAACAAAAACTGTCGCGCCCGCGCTCAACCAGCGCCTGCACGCAATCGACCCAGCGCACTGCGCCCGTGACCTGGCGGGTGAGCGCATCGCGCGCGGCGTCGGCTGTGGTCACCAGAGCGCCGGTGACATTTGCGGCTACGGGAATCTTCGGGTCGTTGAGCTGGAGCGCTCCCAGCACGCGCGCAACTTCTTCCTGTGCCGGCTGCATGAGCGCGCAATGAAAGGGCGCGCTCACCGGCAGCATCACGGCGCGGCGCGCGCCTTTGGCCTTGCACAGCGCAACGGCCTTTTCGACCGCTGCTACCGAGCCGGAAATCACTGTCTGTCCCGGCGAATTCAGATTCGCTGCTGCGACGACCTGTCCGCTTTCAGCGGCGGCTTCGGCGCACGCCTCGGCCACCTGGGCGGCATCGAGTTGCAGCACGGCGGCCATGGCGCCCTGTCCCGGGGGAACAGCCTGCTGCATCGCGCGACCGCGGGCTTTGACAGCGCGAACGGCATCGGCGAAGCTCAGCGTGCCGGCGGCCACATGCGCGGACCACTCGCCCAGCGAGTGTCCCGCCGCAAGCTCCGGCTTGACGCCGTGTTCGGCAAGCACGCGCAGCACTGCGACGCTCGCCGTGAGGATGGCGGGCTGCGTGTTCTCGGTCAGCTTCAGCTCGTCTTCGGGGCCTTCAAAGCAGAGGCGCGAAAGCGGGAATCCGCAGGCCTCATCGGCCTCGGCAAAGGTGTTGGCTGCCGCGGGAAAGCGCTCTGCGAGTTCCCGGCCCATACCCACGGCCTGGGAGCCCTGACCCGGAAATAAAAAGGCGATTCTGGTTGTCATTCCAGAGAGGATTGTATCGCGCCGCGGGGCTTGGGGCTCAGTCGCCAGAGGCTGTCGCGACGATCGTGTCGGCAACCGCCGCGCGAAGCACCGTGATATTTCTTACGTGCAGGCCCATGCGGCGAATGCCACCGGCGGCCGGATGGCCGAAGGAGACACCGCGCGCGAGCATGCCAGAGCATTCATGCCCGATGTGCCGGCCATCGCGCATCAGCACGCCAAGCTCGGCGACAGAAAATCTTGAGACCAGTCCGGAACGCTTAGGCGACGGCAACGTTGCCTCCATCGCGACGCGAGGGATTTGCAAAGCGGGTCGTGCGGCTCGCCATGAGGCAGTTTTCGGCGTCGTCGGGTTGCAGAGGCCGCGCAAAGAGAAATCCCTGGAATCCATGGCAGCCGGCATTTTCGAGGATGATCTGCTGCTCGGTGGTCTCAACGCCTTCGGCAACCACCGTCATGCCCAGGTGCTTCGCCATGGCGATAACCGCTTCCACAATCGGACGGGTGCCTTCCGGCTCGGCAAGCCGCTCAACAAACGAGCGATCGATCTTCAGCACGTCCACGGGAATGCGGTGAATATAGCTGAGCGACGAGTAGCCGGTGCCGAAGTCGTCCATGGCAATGTGCACGCCGCACTGCCGCAGCAGATTCATCTGGCGCACCACCACGTCGTAGTCTTCCATCACCACGGATTCGGTGAGCTCAAGCACCAGCCGCTCCGGCGCAACCTTGTATTCGGTGATGATGCTCGCCACCGTGTCGGCGAAGTCATCACGCGCAAACTGCAGCGCGGAGATATTTACGGCCATGCGCACGGCGGGATGTCCTGCATCGACCCAGGCGCGCAGTTGCCGGCATGCCTCGCCCAGCACCCACGTGCCGATGGGCACGATCAGCCGCGTCTCTTCGGCTACCGGAATAAAGCGCGCGGGTGAGACATTGCCGAGTTTCGGATGATGAAAGCGCAGCAATGCCTCGAAGCCAGTCAACTCGCCGTTCTGGGCGTAGAGGGGCTGGTAGACCAGCCGCAGATAGTTCTTCTCGAGAGCGACACCGAGCGCCTCTTCAATCTCCAGCGTTTCGTTTGCCTCGGCGCTCATCGCCGGGGAGAAGACGCAGTAGTTGGTGCCGAGCGCCTTGGCGCGATACAGCGCAAAATCGGCATTCCGCTCAAGCTCGACCGGGTTTGCGCCATCCTGCGGATAAACGCAGATGCCGATGCTTACGGAGACAGGTACTTTGGCCGGACGCGCATACACGAGTTTACTCAGGGCGCTTCCGAAGCGCCGCGCAATCTCCACCGTATCCAGCGAGTCTTCCGTTCCGGGAATCAACACCATGAACTCATCCTCGCCCATGCGCGCCACGGTGCCCGTGGCCAACGGATTGCGCCGCAGCCTCTCGGCTAAGGTGCGCAGCACCTGGTTTCCTGTCTCGTGGCCATACTGGTCGTTGATGCGCTTGAAGCGATTCACATCCACCCACAGCACGGCCACCGACTCACCTCTGCGGCTTGCCTCTTTGATTGCTGCCTCAATTGCTTCTTCGCCGGCGCGGCGATTGGGCAGGCCGGTCAGCGCATCGCGATAGGCGCTGTCAACCAGCTCGGAATGAATTCTGCGGTGCTCGATCACCAGCCCGGCAAGCCGTGCGGCGCTCTCCACGAGCTCAAGCTCGCGGGTATTCGGCTTGCTGCGGGAACGTGCGTAAACCGTCAGCGCTCCAGCCAGAGTGTCTGAGCCGTTGGAATAGAAGGGAATTGAGCAGGCAGAGAAGATTCCATTGGCCACCAGTAGTTCGCTCCAGGGTTCTCCTATCTCCGTCAGGTGCTCCACGTTGGTTACGGCTCCGGCGATGCAGGCCTGGCACTCGGGGGTATCCGCATATTCTTTGCTGATTTCCTGCAGGTAATTCCTGACGCGCGCGTTCACTTCTGAACTCGCCACAAAAGCAAGTGTTCGGCCCGGCCTGTCAAAAAGGTGAATCGCGCATTCCCAGCCCTGGTTGCGCGATGCAACAGTCTCGGCAAGATAGCGGAGAATGTCCTCCGTCTTCAGGTCGCCGGGATCGGCCAGCATCTCCAGGATCTGCTTCTGCCCGCGATTCAAATGCTCCAGCAGACGCCGGTCTTCGATTTCCTGCCGCAGTTCACGGGTGCGTTCTTCGACGCGCAGCTCCAATGCCAGCTCTGCTGAAATCTGTCCGCGCGCCGTCTGATCGGCCTTACGGCGTATATGAAGGGCAACGCCCCACAGCGATCCGCACAAAATCAGCGCCAGGCCCTGCATCACCGGCAGCCACCGGTGCGCTTCATCGGTCTTTGCCGGCGACAGCGCGCGGGTTGTCGCCGCGTCCGCGTGCGCCGGTTGACCCCGCAGTCCCGTGTTCCGCATCTCCCACGAGGCGCCGAGGTTCAGCGCAACGAGCACGGAGAGAGTCACGAGAAGGGCCGCAAAGATCCGTGTTGTTGCTTTCACTTCAACCTCTCAAGCCTTGGATCGGGTATCACCCGGGGGCAGGAATGCCTCATGGCGATCGAAGGCGGACGGCTGCACGCGTTTACAGCCCCTGATTTCAAACAGACTTCGCTGTAGCCAGTCTGCGGGAGAGGTGGGGGAGGCTCAATGCGTCTTTTGGGGTGGGCTCTAGCCCTTTCTTGTTATCGCTGAATGCGATGCAGACCTTTGCCCCCGTGTTTCCATTACCTTTGTGGGAGGTTTCGGCGGTTTCGAAGGGGCGCGCCCGAGCGGATCAGTTCCAGCGCGAGCGGTCCTCGTGATCGTCGTCGATCTGGCGGCCCTGCCCGTCAAAGCGCACCGTGCGCCCCTGCGAGCGCATGTAGACCTCGAACTTCCGTGCCGCGCGGCGCCGCTTCCAGCGGTAGTAGCTGTTCTGCATGCCATACCAGCGCTCGCTGAAGAGGTGGCCGAAACCCCGCCGCGGCATCTGCCGGAGATAGAGCCAGCCGAGCAGCGCCCCGCCGAGCTGGGCAAAGGCGTAGAGGCGCATTTCGCCGAAAAGCATGGCGATCGCGATGAGCGAATAGATGATGGCGATGTAGCGGGCCTTGATGCTGATCGGCAGCGGGAAAAGCATGAACTCCGTGTCGCCATAGAGAATGCCGATGGCTACGAGCATGCCGAAGACGCCGCCGAAGGAGCCGTAGAGGGGAAACTCCGGCAGCGCCAGGTTCAGGACGTTGCTGGCAAAGAAGATCACCAGCGCGGCGAATGCGGTGCCCAGCACCGAGGCGGCATAGAGACCCAGTACCCACTCCCGGGTGTGAAAGGTTTCGAGGAACCCGGCGAGGAACCACAGGGACAGCAGGCCGAAGAGGGTGCTCGTCAACCCGACCTGCACGAAACTGTAGGTGAGCGGTTGCCACAGCAGCCCGTGCAGAAAGCCCCGCGGCAGAAAGGCAAAGTGAACAACGACCCAGCTAAAGAGCCGCGCGTTGACCGCCTGCAGAATCAGCAGCAGAAAGTATGTGGCCAGGTTCACCAGAACCAGGAGCCGTGTGGCGCCATGGAAGCTGGGAAAGGCAAGCGGAGTGGCGCCGAGTCTTCGCATCGCAATCAGGTTAAACCGTGCATGCTTGCGGTGTCACGGAACCACTACCAGCCCGCGGTGCCCGGCGGCATCGACGGCGCGCACGCCGAAGACTACGTTGTCTTTCGAGATGGGCACCGTAATGCTGACCGGAGTCCCCGCCGGCACGGCATCAATCGCCTTGCCGCGCTGCCACTCGCCAGCCGTGGTTTCGCGCCACACCAGCTGGTAGCGGGCGCCGGGCTCAGCCACCGGAGCCTCCCAGCGCAGGGTTGTCCCGTTCTCAACCTTTGTGTTCACGATGGTAACGTTCTGCGGTTTGCCGGGAGCCGCCGCCAGCGTGGCCAGCACGGCAGCATTGAGCCGCGCTACCTGCGCCACATAGTTGAAGTCAACAAACCGGATCAGGTCCCCCAGGATGGGATCGCTCGAGCCCGCCGGCGGCATCACAATCGTCTGGTGCTGATGGTTGTAGTCCTCGCGCCACTCCGTCATGCGCACGGCGGCAAAGCCCTGGCTGTTAAACGAGCTGTGATCGCCGCCGCGCAGGTAGCGATCCGGCCGCGCCACCAGAAAGGCGCTGAACTCGCCTTTGCCCGCGGGCGGAAAATAGCTGCGCCCGGTATCGGCAACGGCGCGGGCCACCTCGCGGCTGGGCGAATCGCTCTCCTTGCCCAGCGCACGGAGCCTTCGCACTTCTTCCGGCGTAGATGTCACGGGAATGCCTTCGGAAAATACCCGCACGCGGTCTTTCAATTGCAGCGCGTCGCCGGGCGTGGTGTTGCCGCCCACTATGTCGTTATTCAGCACGGCCTCAAGCTCCCAGCCTTCGTCGCGGGCGAGTTTGGCGAGATGCGCCGATCCCACGAGGCCCTGCTCTTCGCCGGCCACCGCCACAAAGACAATTGACGCGGGGAAGCGCAGCCTGCTGAGGGCGCGCGCGCACTCAAGGGAGACGGCTACGCCCGAGGCATCGTCGTTGGCCCCCGGCGCCGCGCCATGATCGTCGAGCACATCGAGGTTGCGCGAGTCATAGTGTCCTGTTACCAGCACCATGCGCTTCTGCTGGGCGGGATCGGTGCCGCGCAGAATGGCGTAGACATTGGTAAGCCGGGTCGGACGCGGAATCCGCTTCGCCCACTGGCCGGCGCTGCTTGACGGGTCGGCGGTGAAGGTGTCGCGCCTGACCTCGAGGCAGCCACCGCATTGCTGCGAGATCTGCTTGAACTGGCTTTCGATCCAGTCGGCGGCTGCATTGATGCCCTGGCCCGGGGGCAGGTCGGTCTCCATGCTCGAAAGTGTGTTCCGGGTGCCAAACCCAACCAGGGTTTTTATCGTCTCTTCAATGTGCACGGCCTGAATGGCCGTAAGCGCTTTAGCAATTGCGGCATCGGGCCGGGCGGGGGAAAGGGGCGATCCGTAACGCAGATAGTCTGGCTGGGCGGCGCATGTGAGGGTAGTGACGCCCAAAAGCAAGGCAGGCAAAAGGATCTTCACTTTAGCTTCTCCATCTTCAGGAGGAATGCTGCAAATGTGGATTCCCACCCCTTGACCTCGGGACGGGTACTCCCTAAAACTAGCGGAGTCGTATAGCAAGGTACCGCCATCCTACAACACGAAACAGCCTTGAGAGAGGAGGCCGCCATGGCAAGCTGCCCTGAATGCGAAAATAGCCTTGACGTTGAAGTGGATGAGCTCGAAGAGGGTGACGTAGTCGCCTGCGGCGAGTGTGGCTCTGAATATGAGGTCGTCGGGGTCGATCCCCTCGAACTCACAAAAGTGGACGAAGACTACGAAGATGAAGACGACGAAGTTTTCGGCGAGGAAGAGGAGGAAGAGTGAAAGTTGACCGTGTAAGGCTGGCTGCCTGGATTGTCTTTGCTGCCCTGGTGGCCGGACCGATTCCTTCAGTCCTCCATTGCCGTGCTTTTGAAGCAAATGCGCAGAACCTGGGCCAACGCGTTGTCATGGGAAGCGTCGTCGATGGCGCCTCCAACGCCGTGGTGGGCGCCACTGTCTTTTTGAAGAACGAGAAGACCAAGGCGATCCGCAGCTACACTTCGAGCCAGAACGGGCGATTCCGCTTTGCCCAGGTCAACATGGCAGAGGACTACGACCTCTGGGCCGAAAAGAATGGGAAGAAGAGCGCCATCAAGACCGTGAGCTCCTGGGATGCGCGCAAGGATTTTGAGACCGAGCTCAAGATGAAGTAGGGGCGGCCATTCGCGGCATCTGCACGATGCCGCGCTGCCTCATCCTTCAAGCTTCTTCGTCACCAGCTCATTCAGCAGCGCGGGGTTTGCCTGCCCCTTCGACGCCCGCATCACCTGGCCCACAAAGAAGCCCGCCATCGTCTTCTTGCCGGCGCGATACTGCTCCACCTGTTTAGGGTTCGCGGCAATTACCTCGTCAATGAGCGCCTCAATCGCCGATGCGTCGGTAATCTGCTGTGGCTTTTCGCGCTCATACACGGCAGGGAAGTCCTCGGCTTTTTCAAAGGCGGAGTCGAAGAGCTGCTTCATCTGCTTTGAGCTGATGGTGCCTTCTTCCAGCAGATCGGCAGCCATGACGAGACCGGCCATCGAGATCGGCGACTGATCCGAGCTCGAGGCCCAGGGCCTTGAGGCGGCCGCCTAGCTCGCTCAGCAGCAGATTGGCTACGCGCCGCGGGCTCTTCGCCGTCTTCGCCGCCGCCTCAAAGCGGTCGGCAAAGTCGCGCGAGGCCGTTAACGTGTGGGCATCGCGCTCGCTCAGCTCATATTCGGCGATCATGCGTGCGCGGCGCGCCTCGGGCAGCTCAGGAAGTTCCGCTCTTCTGCGCTCCAAAAACTCCTGCGAGAGCTGCAGAGGCGGCAGGTCGGGTTCCGGAAAATAACGGTAGTCATGCGCCTGTTCTTTTGAGCGCATCGAGTAGGTGCGGCCTTCGGCGGCGTTCCACAGCCGCGTTTCCTGCAGGACGCGGCCGCCGCTTTCTATAAGCTCGATCTGCCGCTCGATCTCGTATTCAAGCGCCGCGCGGATGAATTTGAAGCTGTTCACGTTTTTTACTTCGGCCTTGGTGCCGAAGCGCTCCGCGCCTTTAAGCCTGACGCTCACGTTGGCATCACAACGCAGTGAGCCTTCTTCCATGTTGCAGTCGGAGACCTGCGTGTAGAGCAGGATCTCCTTGAGGCGGGTGAGATATTCAAACGCTTCATCGGGCGTGCGGATATCGGGCTCGCTGACGATCTCAACCAGCGGCGTGCCGCAGCGGTTCAGGTCGAGAGACGTGTATTTCGCCGAGTCGGGCAGCCCGTCGTGGATGCTCTTGCCCGCGTCCTCTTCCATGTGCAGGCGCGTGATGCCGATGCGCTTCCACCCCGAGGACGTGGACCTGTCCTCGGGGGCCCCGGTTTTCGTGCCGCCTTCTGCCGTGGGCACATCGATCCAGCCATGCTCGGCGAGCGGCTTGTCATACTGCGAGATCTGGTAGCCCTTGGGCAGGTCGGGATAGAAGTAATTCTTCCGCGCAAAGATCGAGCGCTCGTTCACGGTGCAGTTCAGCGCGAGCGAGGCGCGCGTGGCAAACTCGACCGCCTTCGCATTCAGCACGGGCAAGGCTCCCGGCAGCCCGAGGCACACCGGGCAGATATTCGTATTCGGCGCCGAGCCAAAGTGATTTGCGCAGCCGCAGAAGGCCTTGGTAGCCGTAAGAAGCTGCACGTGCACTTCAAGCCCGATCACGGGCTCGTACTTCGCCAGTACCTCAGGGGAAAGCGCGACAGAAGCCATACTTATTTACGATTGGTATAGCGCGGCGCTCGCGCATGACGCCTCCTACTGCTTTCGGGTCCTCCGCAGTGAACTCAGAGCAGCACGGCTTTTCGGTCGCGTGGAAGTTCATCAACTCCAGCGCGGATGCCGTCCGGGTCGTAGAGGTTGAACTGCTCCTTGCCGTCCTTGCCGATCTTCGGCGCATCGTCGTGGCGTCCGGTGAGCCGGTCGCCCGCCTTGAGCCGCTCGTACGCAGCGGGCACGCTGGCTTCGCCGATCGAGAGGTGATCCTGCACGCCGAGGTTGCGCTGCGTCATCGTCGCCGGAATGCCTTTGCCCGGTCCCGGACCGGCGGCCAGCATGTACTCCAGCCAGTCGTGCCCATCGGGAACCTGCTGGCTCACCCAGTCAATCTTTGTCGGATAGTTCATGCCGCCATACCAGTAGGGCCTGAAGCCAAGCAGGTCGCGGTAGAACTTGTCCTGCATGGCGCGGTCATGCACAAGGAACCCGACGTGAATGATGTGATTGCCGATGGCGTTCGGCGCGTCCGGAGCTTCTGGATGTGCCGGCGGCTGAACAAACTGCACCTTGTTCTCTTCCGGGTCGAGCACCTCGAACCACTTGCTTCCATCGGAGCCGCGGTTCACCTTCGCCGGCGTCTTCCATCCCTTTGCCGCAAGATACTTCCGCATGCCCTCGGCGTCGCTTGTGCGCCATGCCGTGTGATCGAGCCGATTGACGCCCGCGCTGGGCGGCAGCGGCAGCACCTCGATGAACTGCGTGGCGCTGACCATGTAGCGCACGCCTTTTGGATTCTCCGGGTCAGGCGCCTTTGCCGCGCCAATGATCACGCGGTAGTAGTGGTCGGTCGCCGCGGCATCGGAGGTATAGACGGCGAGATGCGAGATGCCGGTAATTTTGGGGCGTGCGGGCAGCGCTTTGCGCAGCGGCGCCCATGGCAACAGCGGCACACAGCACGGCGGCAGACAGTCTTGAGAGCATGATTCACCTCTGGTATTGCGGCAACCCACGATAAATCGCTTTGGCGGTTCCCGCAATCCACATCTGACGCGGCGCCCGCCTCGCGCCGTACAATGCGCACATGCCTCCTTCCTGTCTTGCTTTGCCTTCCGCCGCGCTGTGCCTGTGTCTTGGTCTGCCGTTGTTTGCCCAGAATCCGCTGCCGCCGCCGCTCGCCTGCCGATCGCGCCGAGGCGCTGGGAATTTTCAAGCAGCTTATCGAGATCAACACCACCGATACGCCGAAGGGCAGCGTTACCGCAGCCGCAGCGGCGATGCAGAAGCGCTTTCTCGATGCGGGCTTTTCTGCCGACGATGTGAAGCTGATCGGCCCCGACCCGAAAAAGCAGAACCTCGTGGTGCGCATCCGCGCCGCGGGCACGCCCGATGAGAAGCCCGTTCTCTTCCTCTGCCATCTCGACGTTGTTGAGGCCCTGCGGTCCGACTGGACGACCGATCCCTTCCAGTTCATCGAGAAGGACGGCTACTACTATGGCCGCGGCACGCAGGACATGAAGGAATCCGACGCCATTCTCGTCGCCACCTTCCTGCGCCTGCATCGCGAAGGCTACAAGCCGAAGCGCGACCTCATTCTCGCGCTGACCGCCGATGAAGAAGGCGGCAAATTCAACGGCGCCAACTGGCTCGTGACGCACCACCGCGATCTTGTGGATGCGGCCTTTGTCATCAATCCTGATGCCGGCGGCATCGAGCTCGACAACGGCCACCCGGTTGTAGCCGCGGTTGAGGCTACCGAAAAGGTCTACTCCGACTTCCAGGTCACGGCCGTCAATCGCGGTGGCCATAGCTCGCTGCCGCGGCCCGACAACGCGATCTACGAGCTCACCACCGCGCTCAACAAGCTCGCGGCGTACTCCTTCCCCTTTGAGCTGAATGAAGTGACGCGGGCTTACTACGCCAGCCTCGCCGAGCACGAAAGCGGAGAGACCGCGGCCGATATGCGCGCGATCCTTGCGACGCCGCCGGATCTGGCCGCTGCTGCGCGCCTCAGCGCCGCCGACCCCGGCTTCAACTCGAACTTCCGCACCACCTGCGTTGCAACCCGGCTCAGCGGCGGCCACGCCAACAATGCGCTTGCCGCAGACGGCGCAGGCCAACGTCAACTGCCGCATCTTTCCCGGCCACTCGCCCGAGGAGATTCGCAAGCAGCTTGTTGCCGTCTTCGATGATCCCAAGCTGACCGTCAAATATGTCTCGGACGCAGGGGTGGTCGCGGACACCGCTCCGGAACGCAAGGCGATCGCGCCGCCGCCGCCGATCAAGGCGGTCTTCGATCCGCTGACGCGCATCACGCAGCAGATCTGGCCCGGCATTCCTGTTACCGCGATTATGGAAAACGGCGCCAGCGATTCGATCTACTTCGCGCAGGCCGGTATTCCGTCGTATGGCTACTCCGCCATTGCTCTGGAACGGGATGACGTGCGCGCCCACGGCAAGGATGAGCGCCTGCCTGTCCCCTCCTACGGAAAGGCTCTCGACTTCTTCTATTCCTTCACCAAGGCCGTGGGCGGGGAATGACCACCCAAGGCCGCGTTGCGGTGATCACCGGCGGAGCGCAGGGCATCGGCCGCCGCACCGCCGAAGTGCTTGCCGAGCGCGGCTGCCGTATCGCGCTCATTGACCTGCGCGAGCCTGCCGAAACGCTGGCGTCGATTGCCGGCAAGGGTGGGGAAGCCTTTGGCTTTGCCGGCAGCGTGACCGATGAAGCGGCGGTCGCAGCCTTTGCCGCGCAGGTCTTCGACCGCTACGGAGGCGTGGATGTCCTGGTCAACAACGCGGGCATCAGCTATATTGCGCCGGCGGAGAAAACGCCGCTTGCCGACTATCGCCGCGTGATCGACGTGAACCTCTGCGCGCCGTTTCTGCTGGCGCAGGTCTTTGGCCGCAGGATGCTCGAAGCCGGCATCGGCTCCATTGTGAATGTTGCTTCGGTCGCCGGCCTTCTCGGCATTGCCGACCGGGCGGCCTACAACGCCTCGAAGCACGGACTGATCGGGCTGACTCGCACGCTGGCCGCGGAGTGGGGCGGCCGCGGCGTGCGCGTCAACGCCGTCTGCCCCGGCTGGGTGAAAACCGAGATGGACGCGGCTGACCAGGCGAACGGCACCTATACCGACGCCGACATCACGGGCCGCATCCCCATGGGCCGCTTCGCCTCGCCGGATGACATTGCCCGCGCCATTGCCTTCCTCGCCGACCCGGTCGAGAGCAGCTTTATCAACGGTCACGCCCTCTCGGTCGATGGCGGCTGGCACTCCGACGGCTCCTGGGAATCGCTGCGCCTGGCAAAGCGCTAATACCGCCCCGTCCGGCGCTCGCTGGACGCGCAGTCCCGCTGGTAGACTGACAATGAACATGATCCTCCCGTTCGTCCGCGAAATCTTCGCGGAGCTGGAGCACTCCTCCGCATTTGATCGCGTACAGAGGCACCTCAGCCTTGGTACGGGGCGTCGTCGTGTCTCCGGACTAACCGCAACGGGCCGTTCCCTCTATCTTCCCCTCTTTGCGCGCGCTGCGCGCCAGCCGCTCATCCTCGTTGTGGCCGATAACAAGGCCGCCGAAGCTCTTGAGCCTGTGCTCCGCGCTGGTTGCGAGCTCACGGGTGCAGTTTCTCCCGATCGCGTCGTCCGCCTGCCGGCCCACGACGTGCTGCCGTTTGAAAACCTCTCTCCCCACCCCGACGTGCAGGAGCAGCGCGCGGCCGCGTTGTGGAAACTGGCCACCGGCGCCGTCTCTATTCTGATTGCGCCAGCCGAGGCCCTGGCCTTGCGCCTCTTCAATCGCGACTACTATGCGAGCCTCGCCGTCACCCTGCGCCGCGGCGAAGAGCTCGACGTCGAAGTTCTCACCGCGCACCTTGCCTCTGTGGGCTACACGCAGATGGACCTTGTCGAGATGCCGGGCCAGTTTACTCGGCGTGGCGGCATTCTCGACGTCTACTCGCCCGAGGCAGATCGGCCCGTGCGCATTGAGTTCTTCGGTGACGAGATTGAGACCATCCGCAAGTTCGACCCTGAAACGCAGCGCTCGCAGGCGGGTCTCGACGAAATCCAACTGCTGCCGTTGACAGAGTCTCCCATCACCGAGCATCTGCTGGCTGCTGTGAACGCGCGCCTCAGCAAGCAGCGCATCGAGACGGGTGATGAGGAACTGGCTGCCGAAGCTGCCGCGGCCGGCGGCGTCAGTGTCTTCCCCGGCTGGGAGTTCTTTACGCCGGTTGCCGGCGCGGAAGATCATTTGCTCAAGCTGCTGCCCAAAGCTGTGCTCTGTGTCGATGAGCCTGCGATGGTCAACAACCAGATTGACCGCTGGTGGAGCAAGGTCGAGCAGCGCCATGAGCGCAGCGGCATTGGCTCGCTGGTTCGGCCCGAGGATATCTATCTTCGCCCCGAGATTTTGCAGGGACTGCTGGCCTCGCATCCGGGTCTCGATCTCGATCAACTCGGCGCGGTTGACGTTCTCGACGAGGACAACACGCTCGGCGAAATCTCTTTCAGCTCGCGGCCCACGCTGCGGTTCCACGGCTCGATCCCCACGCTTGTTGAGCAGGTGCGTAACCTGATGGCCGCGGATCAGCACACAGTTCTCGCCGTTCCCACGCAGGGCGATGTTGAACGCATGGCCACGGTGCTGCGCGAGTACCAGCTCCCCTACCGCCTGGGCAGCCGCAGCGCGCACTCCGGCGAGACGATGTTTGACGAATCGAGCTACCTGGCCGGCGACATGCGCGTGCCGGTTATCGTGCGCACCCAGATCGCCTCCGGCGTCAGCTTTCCCAACTCCAACCTCATCGTCTTCGGCGCCAACGATCTTTCTGACGAAGCCGACATCACCGCGCGTCCTGAGCCCAAGCGATCGAAGACTGCCGCCTTTGTCTCCGATTTTCGCGATCTGGCTGTCGGCGATTATGTTGTCCACGTTGAGCACGGCATCGCGCAGTACCAGGGCCTCAAAGAGATTGTGCAGGACGGTCTCTCGATCGAATTCATGATTCTTGAATTTGCCGAGCAGGCCCGCTTATATGTTCCCGCTCACGCGTCTCGATCTGATTCAGAAGTATCGCTCGACTGACGCCGGGCCTGCGCCTGTGCTCAACAGGCTCGGCTCGCAGCAGTGGACCAAGACCAAGGCTCGCGTAAAGAAGGCCATGCAGGACATGGCCGGCGAGTTGCTCAAGCTGTATGCCGAGCGCCACACAGCCCAGGGCACGGCATTCTCACCGGACAACGAATTCCAGCGTGAGTTTGAAGACTCTTTCGACTACAACGAAACCGACGATCAGCTTACGGCGATTTCCGCGATCAAGCAGGACATGGAAGCGACCACGCCGATGGACCGCCTGCTCTGCGGCGACGTCGGCTATGGCAAGACTGAAGTAGCCATGCGCGCCGCCTTCAAGGCCGTGCAGGACGGCAAGCAGGTCGCCGTGCTTACACCTACGACGGTGCTCGCCTTCCAGCACTTCGAGACGTTCAAGCGCCGCTTCGCGCAGTTTCCGATTCATGTCGAGATGATCTCGCGCTTCCGCACCGCGAAGGAGCAGAAGGAGATCGTTGAGCGCGTCGAAGCCGGCAAGATCGACATCCTCATCGGCACTCACCGCGTGCTCTCGAAAGACATCAAGTTTCAGGATCTCGGTTTGCTGGTCGTCGATGAAGAGCAGCGCTTCGGCGTGCGTCACAAGGAGCGGCTCAAGCAGATGCGCAAAGAGATTGACGTGCTTGCAATGTCGGCGACGCCGATTCCGCGCACCCTGCACATGTCGCTGGTGGGCCTGCGCGACATGAGCGTCATTGAAACGCCGCCGAAAGATCGCATGGCCATCCAGACGGTGGTCGCCAAGTTCGACGAGAAGCTAGTGCGCTCTGCGGTTGAAGTTGAGCTTGAGCGCGGCGGCCAGGTCTACTTCGTTCACAACCGCGTCGAATCGATCTACGAAATTGCTGCGCGCATTCAGGAACTTGTGCCCGCCGCACGCGTCGCCGTCGGCCACGGCCAGATGAGCGAGGGCGAGCTCGAGAAGGTCATGCTCGCTTTCATGAGTCACGAGTTCGATGTGCTCGTAGCCACCACGATTATTGAGAATGGCCTCGACATTCCTCTCGCAAACACCATCCTGATCAACCGCGCCGATCGCCACGGGCTCAGCGAGCTCTACCAGCTGCGCGGGCGCGTCGGCCGCTCTAACCGCCGCGCCTACGCCTACCTGCTCATTCCCCCGGAGCAGGAGCTGAGCCAGATCGCGCGCCGCCGCCTGGCCGCGCTCAAGGAGTTCAGCGACCTCGGCGCCGGCTTCAAGATCGCTGCGCTCGACCTCGAGTTGCGCGGCGCCGGCAATATGCTCGGCGGCGAGCAGAGCGGACACATCGAGGCCGTGGGCTTCGAACTCTACACCTCCATGCTTGAGGCGGCGGTCAAGGAACTGAAAGGCGAAGCCGGCGAGGAACGGCCCGCAACGCAGCTTAACCTTGGCATCGCCCTGCGCATCGACGAGAGCTACGTGCCCGAGGAAAACCAGCGCCTGCGCCTCTACAAGAAGATCGCTGGCGCAATGGACGAAAAAGCTATCGCCGACCTGCGCGCCGAAATGGAAGACCGCTACGGTCCGCTGCCTGACGCCACCGTCTTTCTGCTCGAAGCCGCCTCGCTGCGTCTTGAGTGCGAACGCATGGGAGTGGCGCAAATTGACCGGCGCCGTTCTGAGCTGCAGATTCGCTTTACTGAAAATGCCCACGTCGATCCGCAACAATTGATGCGCGTTGTTGCGCGCAATTCCAAGCGCGGAGCGCAGTTCACGCCGCAGGGTGTGCTCAAGTATCCGCTCATCGCAACCCGTCCCGACGAAGTGCTGCTTGAGATTCGTGAATTGCTCGCCAACCTTACACCCGCCGCGGTCAATGCATGACCAGGCTCCCCGCGCGCAGATCTTCGTGCGTGGGGTGATAACCTCGCAACACATGATGAGAGGGACCGTGAAGAAGTCTGTAGTTTTGATTGCTCTTGGAGCCTGCCTTGGAACTCTTATGACCGCACCCATCGCCGCACGCGCAGAGTCGGAGAAGGATAAGCTTTCGCAGCTCTACTGGAAGCAGATCTTTATCCACGACTCCGACGAGTACTTCGACCAGGTCTATTTCCCTCATCAGCCAACCGCGGGCACGCTCGCCGGCTACCACCAGTACGATGCGAAGCTCGAAGACCTCAGTCAGCCCGCGATCAACGGCGAAATCGCCGAGCTTAAAAAGTATGAGCACCGCTTCGCCTCGATGCAGAAGAAGGCGCGTTTTGATGAGACCACACGGGGCGACTGCGAAATTCTTCTCGGATCCATCCGCTCGCGCCTGCTTACGCTGGAAACGATTCGCCCGTGGCAGAAGAATCCTGACGAGTACTCCAGCACCGCTGCGAATGCGGTCTTCTCCATCATGGAGCGGAAATTCGCCCCGCCGGAAGATCGCCTCCGCTCGCTGGTGCAGCGTGAGCGTCAGATCCCCGGCCTGCTCGATCAGGCGCGTCTGAACCTCACAAATCCTCCTCACGTCTACACCGAGATTGCGATCGAGCAACTGCCGGGTATCATCCGCTTTTTTCAGCACGATGTGCCGCTCGCCTTTGCCGGCGCCAAAGATGCGGCGCTCAATGAGGAGTTCGAGCACACCAATAGCCAGACCATCGCCGCGCTTTCAAGCTATCTCGACTGGCTCAAGTCCGATCTGCTCGCAGAGTCAAACGGCGACTACCGCATTGGCGCCGACACCTTCTCGAAAAAACTGCTCTACGACGACATGGTCGATCTGCCGCTCGACAAGCTGCTCGAGATCGGCTGGGCCGACCTGCGCAGAAATCAGGAGCACTTCAGGCAGGTAGCCAGCGAGCTCGAGCCCGGTAAGGATCCTCACGCCGTGCTCGAAGAGCTGGGCAGCATGCATCCGGCTCCAGACAAGCTTATTCCAACCTTTGCAGCCACCTTCGACAGTCTGGTGAGCTTTATTCGGACCCATCACATTGTCACGATTCCGTCGGATGTGCGCCCTATCGTTGAAGAGACGCCGCCCTTCATGCGGGCCACCACCACGGCTTCGATGGATACGCCCGGCCCTTTTGAGAAGCATGCAACCGAAGCCTATTTCAACGTCACCCTGCCGCCGCCCGGCTTCACGCCTGCGCAGGTTGAGAGCTTCATGCACTCGTTCAACATCGGCACCATCATCTCCACATCAGTGCACGAGGCCTACCCCGGCCATTATGTACAGTTCCTCTGGATCCCCGAGGCGCCGAGCCGCGTGCGCAAGCTGCTCGGCGCGAACACCAACGTGGAGGGCTGGGCTCACTACTGCGAGCAGATGATGCTCGACGAAGGCTATGGGCAGCCCGGCGAGGGAGCAAAAGATGCCCGCGAGGCGAAGCTGATCCGCCTCGGCCAACTGCAGGATGCGCTGCTGCGCAACGCGCGCTTCATCGTCGGCATCGAAATGCATACGGGCAAGATGACCTTCGATCAGGCGGTAGACTTCTTTCAGAAAGAGGGCTATCAGTCGAAAGAGTCGGCGCTGGTTGAAACCAAGCGAGGCACATCCGATCCCACGTATCTCTACTACACACTTGGCAAGCTGGAGATTATGAAGCTTCGCGAAGACCTGAGAAAAAAGCAGGGCGCCAACTTTTCGCTGGAAGAGTTCCACGACAACTTTCTCCGCCAGGGATTTCCGCCCATTAAGATTGTGCGGGAAGCGTTGCTCGGCGATGATTCGCCGGCTTTGTAGCTTTCCGACGTTGCCTTTTGCTGTATTGACCGCGCTGAGGCAGCGCAAGGTCAAGTTCGTCCGCGCAGCCTGTTGTCAAGGGCCCCATGGCCGCATGAATTCACTCACAACCGGGAGATGCAATGAACCAGCGCGTACGTAAAGCGGTCTTTCCAGCAGGCGGTCTCGGCACACGGTTTCTGCCGGCAACCAAGGTGATCCCCAAGGAGATGCTGGCGCTGGTCGACAAGCCCATCATCCAGTATGGCGTCGAAGAGGCCATTGCCTCCGGCATTGAGCACATCATCATCATCACCGGCCGCGGCAAAGGCGCAATGGAAGACCACTTCGACCACAGCTTCGAGCTGGACGCCACGCTCGAGCGTCGCGGCAAGAAGGAACTGCTCGCGGTCTCGCGCAGTGTAGCGTCGCTGGCCCGCGTCAGCTACGTGCGCCAGAAGGAGCCGCTGGGCCTCGGACATGCCGTGCTCTGCGCCAAGGAACTGGTTGGCAACGAGCCCTTCGCCGTCATCCTGCCCGACGACGTGATCGACGCGGACCCACCCTGCCTGAAGCAGATGATCGATGTCTTCAATGTGAAGGGCGGCTCGGTTCTCGCCACGCAGACGGTCGAAGGCCCGGCCATCTCTGCCTACGGTGTTCTTGCAGGCTCGCCCGACGCGGCGAATCCGCGCATCTACAACTGCACCGGCATGGTGGAGAAGCCAAAGCTCGAAGACGCGCCGTCAAAGCAGGCCATTATCGGCCGCTACGTGCTTACGCCGCGCGTCTTTGAACTGCTTGAGGAGACGACGCCCGGCGCCGGCGGGGAAATTCAACTTACTGATGGCATCAAGGCGCTGCTCAAGGAAGAGAAAGTCTTCGGCTACACCTTCGAGGGCAAGCGCTTCGATGCGGGCGACAAGTTCGGCATGCTGCAGGCAACGGTTGAATATGCGCTGAAGCGTCCGGACCTGGGTCCGCAGTTTCGTGCCTATCTCCGCGGGCTCTCGCTATGACACTGCGGGGAAGCGCCCGGCATTGAGCCAGCAGCGTGTCACGAGGCTGAGCGTGCCGCGCTGTTCATACCTGTCGAAGATCTCTCTCAGCGCGGCCTCGAATTCCGCAAAGTGTGGCGACTCCGGCAAGGGCGCATGCGAAATGGAGAGCATCAGGCCGCGCAGCGCCTCCCAGTTGAGGTGCATGGAGCCCGGGGCTTCGGCATGATGCATTACGCCGCCGGCAAAGAGGCCGTCGAGCTGCTCGTAAACGCGGTAGCCCGCGCGCGTGCTTTGCTGCCTGCCGGACCACTTCTGCAGCAGCGCCTCAATCGCATCATTCTCCGCCGAACCGGATCCCTCGCGTCCCGCGGCGACGATTGCCACCCAGCCGCCGGGCTTGAGAATCCTGCGGAACTCCCGCAGCGCAGCCTCGACGCTGAACCAGTGCAAGGCACGGCCCACGCTCACCATCTCCACCGAGGCGTCAGGCAGTCCTGTTTCTTCGGCCGAGCCGGCGGTCACGCGAAAGAACGGGTCCGCACTGTGCAGATGCGCGCACATCGTCAGCATCTCGGCGTTAGGCTCCACAGCTATGACGGAATTTCCGTTGGCGCGAAAGACGTCGGCCAGCATGCCGGTTCCCGCACCCACGTCGGCGATGGTCCACGATGGAGTGAGTCCGCACCATGTGCGCAGCAGCGGCAGAATCAGCTCGGGGTCGTATGGTTCACGGTACTTCGCATAGTCAACGGATTTGCCGCTGAACTTTGCCGCATTCTCCAAAGTGCTGCTCACTTCCACTTGATGTTGCAGCCAATCGAAGGCCTCTGCTCCGCGCTCAGCGGCTTGCCGGCAAGAACCGCATCGATCGCCTCGCGCAGATCTTCTCCAGTTACCGGGATGTTATTGCCCGGACGGCTGCGATCGAACTCGCCGCGATAAACAAGCGTCATGGCGCGATCGAAGAGGAAGAAGTCCGGCGTGCATGCAGCCTTGTAGGCCCGCGCGACAGCCTGGGTTTCGTCATAGAGGTAAGGGAAGTGAAAGCCCTGTGTCTGTGCCTGTTTTTTCAGCCCCGCCGGGCTGTCATCAGGGTAGGTCGCCGCATCGTTGCTGCTGATCGCGACGATGCTTAAAGGACCGCCCTCGTAATCCCTGCCCAGTGCCGCGAGTCCCTTCTCGACGTGCTTCACATAAGGGCAGTGGGTGCAGATGAACATCACCAGCAACGCGCGCTGGCCCCGAAAATCGTCCCGCTTCACCGTCTCGCCGGTGACGACATCGGGCAGCGCGAAATCCGGCGCCATCGTTCCCAGCTCCAGCATCGTCGATTCAGTAAGTGCCATCTCTTCTCCTTTGCTGACCTGCTGCGAGCCCTGCCGGCGAACCGCGATTTCCGCCGCAGGCTAAAACAGTCCCGGCTGCTTGCCCGGCATGGCCAGGCCGAAGTGCTCGTAGGCAAGCCGTGTCGCCACGCGGCCGCGCGGTGTGCGATCCAGGAATCCAATCTGGATGAGGAAGGGCTCGTAGACTTCTTCGAGCGCGTCTTCCTCTTCGGCCAGGGTCGCGGCAAGTGTGCCCAGCCCCACCGGGCCGCCGTCATACTTCTGGATTATCGTCAGCAGCAGCCGGCGGTCGATCTCATCGAAGCCATGCGCGTCCACCTCCAGCATGGTCAGCGCCGCATTCGCCGTTGCCCGGTCGATCGTGCCCGTTCCGCGCACCTGCGCGTAATCGCGCACCCGGCGCAGCAGGCGGTTGGCGATGCGCGGGGTTCCACGCGAGCGCAGGGCGATCTCGGCCGCGCCATCGTCGTCGATGGGCACCCCGAGCACCTCGGCCGAGCGCTCCACGATCACCCGCAGCTCGTCCTCTGTGTAGAATTCGAGGCGCAGAAGAATGCCGAAGCGCGACCGCAGCGGCGAGCTCAGCAATCCCGGCCGCGTCGTTGCGCCTACAAAGGTGAAGGGCCTGATCTCCATCACGTGCGTTCGGGCTGCCGGGCCCTGCCCGATCATGATGTCCAACTGGTAATCCTCGAGCGCGGTGTAGAGCTTCTCTTCGAGCACCGGCTGCATGCGGTGAATTTCGTCGAGAAAGAGCACCTGCCGCTCCCGCAGATTGGTGAGAATCGCGGTCAGGTCGCCCTGGATCTGCAGAGCCGGCCCCGACGTCTGCTGAAAGCCCACGTCGAGCTCGTTGGCGATGATGGTGGCCAGCGTGGTCTTGCCCAGCCCCGGCGGCCCGAAGAGCAGCACATGGTCCAGCGCCTCGCCCCTGGCCTTCGCCGCCTCGAGCGCGATCGCAAGCTGCTCCTTCGCTTTGGTCTGGCCGATGAATTCCTTCAGCCACCGCGGGCGCAGCTTCAGCTCAAAAGTCTGTTCCTCGTCGGCGCGCGAGGCGCTGACCAGCCGTTCCGGTGCATCTTCTCGAGCGCGGACCATGATGACGAAAGTGTAGCCGCTGGCGGCGCTGCGGGTAAAACTGTTCAGCTTCTGTTACGCCTCCGGGAATTCTCCGCCCAGTCTCGCCATTTAAACTGGACAAGTCTACTCCGCTCCTGATGACTCGCCCTTTCGCTCGCTTCCGCCGATTCCGCTTCAACTTCCCTCAGCGCGTTGCTGCGGTGCTCCTCCTGCTGTTCCTGGCACAGGGGCTCTGGCTCACCAGCCGCCAGACCCTCTCTGACCGCGATTACCAGTACGCTCGCTGCGGCCGCGAGACGTGGGAGAAGCCTTCGCCCCTTGCCGGCTACTTCACCAGTTGCGGCAACATTCGCGACGGAATCCTTGCCTACCGGCTCGCTGGCCTGCCGCTCACGCTCAATCTGCTGCTCGAGCGCGGGCTCGATCACTTCCGCAAGCCTGAAGACCGCGTTGTCCAATCCACGGGCCAGCTCAGCACCTGGGAGCTGCGCCACCAACTCACGCACATTCTGCTTCTGCTGCGGCTGCCTTTTCTGCTCGCGGGATGCAGTTCTCGGCGCCGGCCTCTGGTGGGTCTCCCGCCGGCTGTTTGGCAACTATGGCGGCTACACGGCGCTGGCCCTCTACTGTTTTTCGCCGCCGATTCTCAAGGCCTGCGTCACGCCCAGCGCTGACGTGCTCGCGGCTCTCGGCGTCTACGGAGCGGTCTACACCTGCATCGGCGTGGCGCACGCGATGCAGGGCCCTCGGCGCAAATGGCGGCCCCGCATTATTCTGCTCACGCTCGCCCTGGGGGTAGCCGCGGCGTCGCATATCGCCGCGCTGCCCGTCGCCGCTCTTCTCGGGCTCGCCTTCATGTTCTGGGTCGCCGAGGGCCGCCGCAGCCAGGTGCTGCCGGTGGTGCTGGCCGCCTGCGCTGGAGCGCTGCTCTTTGTCTTCGCCTGTTACGACTTTTCGCCGGACGCTTTCAGCTATGTCTTCCGCTCGGCGGGCGGCTTTCTCTGGATCTCGCTCGACCCCGCGCGCCGCTTCTTCTCGACCTTCGGCAATGCCGGCATCAGTGTCGCATCCTTCGCGGCGGTGGTGCTTTATCTTGCCCTGCGCCGTTCGCGCTATTTTGGCAACACGGCTCCGCTGCTTTCCGCGCTTCTGCTTTTCTTGATCATCATGACGGGTGTTCCCGGAACGCCCTGGCTGTGGGCCATTCCGTTTCTGCTTACCTTCATCGGGGGCGTCTTCGCCGACGCCTATGAGAGCCCCCGCCGACGCATCGCTCTCGCCTCAGGTGCGGCTGTCGTCGCGCTCCAGGTGGTTGTCTGCCTGCTCACTCTGCGCGGATTGCCGTAGAGCCTGTTCGTGGCTGAATCGGGCAGCCGGCTTCCGGCGTTAGCTCAACTCTCCGTTCAGATCCTCGCCTTTTGTCTCGCGAATCATCATGAGCCCGGCGAGCGTGACCACGGCCGATGCGCTGAGGTAGTAGCCCACATACTGCAGGCCATATTTCTCTGCGAGCCATGTCGCGATATACGGCGCCAGCGACGCGCCCAGAATTCCCGCGAGGCTGAAGGCCAGCGAGCAGCCGGTATAGCGCACCGGCGTGGGGAAGAGCTCCGAGACTACCGTCCCCAGCGGTCCATAGGTGAAGCCCATCAGCGCCAGCCCGGCGCACATCATCACCAGGGCGCCGGTTGTACCTGCGGTGAAGAGCGGCGCCATTCCCAGCCCGAAGATTCCGATCGCGATCGTAACGGCAATCATCACCGGCCTGCGTCCGCGTTCGGCGATCCACGCGGAGATCGGAATGGTGACGGCGAAGAAGAGTACGCCGATCAACTGCAGCACCAGGAAGGTCGCGCGGTCATAGTGCAGCGCTGTCGTTCCCCACGAAAGCGCGAAGACGGTCATCAGGTAAAACAGCACAAAGGTCGCGAGGCATACCATCACGCCCGCAACCACCTTGCCCACATGATGGCGCAGCACGGCGAGCATCGGCACCGTCACCTGTTCTGCGCGCTGTTGCGCCGCCTGAAAGACCGGCGTCTCGGTGATGGTGAGCCGCACATACAGCCCCAGCAGCACCAGCACTGCGCTTGCAAGAAAAGGCAGCCGCCATCCGAACGCGAAAAACTGCGCGTCTGTGAGCCGCCGTGAGAGCAGCAGAAAGACGCCGCCCGAAAGCAGAAAGCCGACCGGCGCGCCCAGTTGCGGAAACATCCCGTAGAGAGCGCGCTTCGCCGGCGGAGCATTTTCGACCGCCAGCAACACTGCGCCGCCCCACTCGCCGCCCAGGCCAATGCCTTGCCCGAAGCGGCAGAGCGCCAGCAGCACCGGAGCCGCCAGGCCAATGGCCGCATAGCCGGGCAGCACGCCGATCAGGAAGGTCGACAGTCCCATCGTGGAGAGCGCCAGCACGAGCGTCCGCTTGCGCCCGATGCGGTCCCCGAAGTGGCCGAAAAGCGCCGAGCCGATGGGCCGCGCCAGAAAGGCGATGCCAAAAGTTGCCAGCGATGCGAGCACGGATGTTGCCGGATCCGTCGCCGGAAAAAACAGCCGCGGAAACACCAGCACCGCCGCCGTCGCATAAATGTAGAAATCGAAGAACTCGACCGCCGTTCCTACCAGGCTCGCAAACAAAACCTGCTGCGGCGTGTTGATGCGCCGATCGAGAGTGAGATCCGGGGTGATGGACACCTTTGCATTCTATAGAAGAGCTGTTTCGACGCCTTTTCGTGCCCCCTCGCCGCCCTCTATCCGCCGCTCGCGAACCCCGCCGGATCGATGCTCGCCGCGCTGTTTCCGAGCCCTCCAGTTGTATCTTTATGAACTCTCAGCAAATTTAAGATATTGAAAGACTTATTTCACGTTACACGCCTTGCTTCGGGCCCCTCTGAAGGGGTAAAATAAGGCTTAGCTCACGGTTGTACCGGCCCTGCTTTTTCCGGACCTTTTTTGCCGCCTGACCGCGGGCCCAAAACCTCTATGGCAGACGATCAGAACCCCCAGCTTCCCCTCGATGGCGGAACACCGCCCAATCCGAGCCACGTGCCCATCAACATTGAAGATGAGATGCGTCGCTCGTATCTCGATTACTCGATGTCGGTGATCATCGGGCGCGCGCTGCCCGATGCCCGTGATGGTCTCAAGCCCGTCCATCGCCGCGTGCTCTACACCATGAGCGAGATGGGTCTTGAGTACAACAAGAAGTACACCAAGTGCGCCAAGGTGGTGGGGCAGGCCATGGGTGTCTACCATCCCCACGGCGACTCTGCCATCTACGACACGCTGGTGCGCATGGCGCAGCCGTTCTCGCTGCGCTATCCGCTGATCGATGGCCAGGGCAACTTCGGCTCGGTCGACGGCGACCCGCCGGCCGCGATGCGTTACACCGAGTGCCGCATGGAGCGCATCGCCGGCGAGCTGCTCGCCGATATCGAGATGGAGACCGTGGACTTCGTGCCGAATTACGACGAGTCCACGCAGGAACCGACCGTCCTGCCCACGCGCATTCCCAATCTCATCGTCAACGGCTCCAACGGAATCGCCGTCGGCATGGCGACGAATATTCCGCCGCACAATCTCACCGAGGTGGTCAACGCCACCATCGACCTGGTGAAGAATCCCAATGCAGGCCTCGCGGAAGTGCTCAAGCACGTGCAGGGCCCCGATTTCCCCACGGGCGGCTTTCTCTACGGCAAAGGCGGCATCGTCAACGCCTACAAGACCGGCCGGGGCCGCTTCATGATGCGTGCCCGCGTGGCCACGGAAAACATCACCAAGGAAAAGCAGGCGATCATCGTTACCGAGATTCCCTACCAGGTCAACAAGTCGAAGCTCATCGAGCGCATCGCCGACCTGGTGAATGAGAAGACTATTGACGAAATCAGCGACGTGCGCGACGAGAGCGACCGCGACGGCATGCGCATCGTCATCGAGCTCAAGCGCGGCGCCCAGCCCGAGATCGTGCTCAACCAGCTTTACAAGCACACCTCAGATGCAGGAGAGCTTCTCCATGATCTTCCTGGCCGTGCTCAACGGCCAGCCGAAAGAGCTGGGACTCGCCGACGCCATCCGCTGCTTCATCAGTCACCGCATCGATGTTGTCCAGCGCCGCACCGTCTTCCTGCTGCGCAAGGCCCGCGAACGCGAGCACATTCTCGAAGGCTACAAGATCGCGCTCGACAATCTCGACACCGTGATCCGCATCATCCGCGGATCGCGGTCGCGCGCCGAAGCCCGCGAAAACCTGTACACGTGGGGCAAGGGAAGCGAGATCGTCATCAATCTCGATCGCGCGCGGCTTGCAAGCGAAGAGCGCGGCCTGACCCTCAAGCAGGTCGACGCGATTCTTGAATTGCAGCTCTATCGCCTCACCCAGCTCTCGGTCGATGAAATCCTGAAGGAGCTGAACGAAATCCGCGCCAAGATCGCCGAGTACGAAGCGATCCTGGCCAGCGACAAGAAGCTGCGCGCCGTTATCGTCAAGGAACTCGAAGATGTTCGCGACCGCTACGGCGACGCCCGCCGCACGCAGATCATCGACGAGTCCGCCGAGCTGCAGCTTGAAGACCTGATCGCCGACGAGCAGGTGGCGGTCACGGTGAGCCACCAGGGCTATCTCAAGCGCACGCCCATCTCCATCTACCGCCAGCAGCGGCGCGGCGGCGCCGGACGCATGGGCATGAAGACGCGCGAAGAGGACTTCGTCTCGCAGCTCATCATCGACTCGACGCACGCCTACCTGCTCTGCTTCACCAATACCGGCCGCGTCTACTGGCTCAAGGTCTACGAAGTTCCCGACGTGGGCGCCGCCGGCAAGGGCAAGAGCATGCAGAGCCTGCTCAACCTGCAGCCGGGCGAAAACGTCCGCGCCATCCTCGCCATTCGCGATCTTGAAGAGGAGAACAAGTACATCTTCTTCGGCACGCGCCAGGGCACGGTCAAGAAGACTCCGCTCAAGGACTTCTCGAACGTGCAGTCGCGCGGCATCATCGCCATCGGCATCGACAAGGAAGATGAACTGGTCGCCGCCCGTGTCACTGACGGCTCGCAGATCGTCTTCCTCGCTACGCACCTCGGCATGGCGATCCGCTTCGACGAGTGCGACGTCCGCTCCATGGGGCGCCCGGCCTTTGGCGTGCGCGGCATCGATCTCGGCAAGAACGACTACGTTGTCGGCGTCGCCATCACACCCAAGGAGCATCCCGAGGGCGCCTACCGCATCCTCTCCGTCACGGAGAACGGCTTTGGCAAGCGCACCAACGTCGAGGAGTACCGCCTGCAGACGCGCGGCGGCAAAGGCGTCAAGAACATGGCAGTCACGCCGCGCATCGGCAAGGTCAATACAATTCAGCTTGTCGATGACAATTCCGAGCTGATGGTCATCAGCCAATTCGGCAAGATCATCCGCATCGACACCAAGACGATTCGCGCCGCCGGCCGCGCCACCCAGGGCGTCCGCCTGCTCAACCTTGAAGACGACGACAAGGTAGCTGCAGCGGTCATCATCCCGCCCGAGGAACTGAGCAAGGAAGACGACCAGGGCACATTGATTCAGTAACGACTGTGTCGAACGCCAAATCTTCCATGGTGGATTTGGCGTTCGCGGTAAGTAAAATTGACGGGCAATCAGATATGGCCATCAACAAGACAATCCGTAAGGTCACCGACCTCGAAGAAGACAGAATGGAGACTTATCGCTATTGGCAGAGTCTGCCGATCGGCGAACGGTTAACAGCGGTGTGGGAAGTGAGCCAGGCAGCCTATTCCTTCGCTGCGGCATTCAAAGGAGACTTGCCAGATGCTGCCCAAAGATCTCAAAGATCTATTACTCGCGTTCAACGCTCACGCGGTTGAATATCTTGTTGTGGGTGGCTATGCCTTCGGCGCCTATTCAGAGCCACGAACAACAAAAGATCTCGACCTCTTCATCCGGTCAGATAAGAAGAATGCAGAAGCAGTATTTCGGGCGCTCGCCCAATACGGCGCGCCTCTGGAAGGACTAAGCTCCGAGGATTTCACGGACGGTTCGTCTTTTCAGATCGGCAACGCCCCTGAACGCATCGATATTCTCCAACACATCGACGGCGTCACTTTCGATGAAGCATGGGCGCATCGAGTTGAAGGTTCGATCGACGGCGACACGCCGTCTCACGTCATTTCCCGAGACGATCTCATTCGCAATAAGATCGCCAGCGGAAGGGAACAAGACCTCCTCGATGTAAAAGTGCTCCGCGCCGCAGCCGACGCAATGTCCCGCGATCGCTGATTGACTTCCGCCAGCTTCCAGGCCGCTGATCTACATTCGATCTCATTCCCGATCGCCGATTACTGGCTCTTCCCCAGCTTCTCTCTTGAGCCTCGGCACATAACTCGACTGCGCGCCCGGCTCCAGTTGCTGCGCCAGCCCCAGCGCTGCCTGCCACGCGGCGTGCGCCTCGTCCTTGTTGCCCTTTGCCGCGGCGATATCGCCCAACGCCATCCGGCTCACCAACTCATTTGGATCGATCGCCACTGCCTCGCGCGCCATTGCCAGCGCATCATCGACTTTGCCTTTCATCAGCAGCGCATACGCATTCTGCGCGCGGCTCATCGCCGCCGCCTGCTTCAAATCAATGTTGCCGCGATAGACAAACACGGCGTGATCGATGACCTCTGAGGGCTGCATCTGCTGGAAGGCGCCGTAGGGGCTCACCTTGCCGCTCGGCCACTCGCAGCCGCTCAGATCGCCTGCGCTGATCAGCACGGCGCCGTTTATCTGCGGCGGCACAATATCCGCTCCGCCCATCCAGAACGTATCGATATTCGGCAGGTGATGACACGTGATGCCATACGTCGCCGGATCGATCTCCGGATACGCGAAGTACGCAAACCAGCACTCATCGCCCGGATGCCGGTCCTGCCACGCCTTCACCTGGTAGAGCTGCTGGCCCCAATCCACATTCGCGTCGCTCAGCAGATTGTGCGTGTTCTTTGCGCCGCCCCACGCCTCGTTCGCATATGCCAGGGGATTCGGCATCACCGCCAGCGCAGAAACGACGTGCGCTGCCACCAGCGCGATCCCTGCCCATTTCCAGCCCTTGCTTTGCGCAGCCAGAGCGGCAATGCCGCCGCCCGCCAGAACAAACGCGAAAACATAGACCGGCAATATATGCCGCGCGCCAATGTCCATGCCCGCCGCCACCGCGATGCAGAAGTAGACCGCCATCGGAATCAGCACAAACGCGAGCTCACGCTCCTTGCGCAGTTTGCCGCTCACAATCGCAAAGCACGTCACTGCGAGCAACCCAAGCAATCCCAGGGTCGTCTTGATCAGCACCACGACAGGGAAGTACCACCACAGCGAGTGCGCATACTGCCTGCCCAGCACAAACGTGGGGTAGAACTGGGCCATGCGCTTCACATCCACCAGCCCGATCAGGTAGGACTCGGGCAGAAGATGCAGATGCACGATCGCCAGCACTGCGCCGGCGTCAAAGCGGCTCAGGGGTCTTACATACTCCTCGATCGACGAACTCATCACCAGCCCCGCAGGCCGCGCCGCATACCTGAATCCATAAAACGCCCACAGCACCGTCGCGCCGATCACCACAATGGCTGCGAATGCGCCCGCCAGCCGCAACGCCGTCTTGCCGCGCGTCCCCTGCGGCGCGCGCAGGATCTCAAAGCCAATCAGCAGCACGAGCATCGGCGCCAGCAGCACGCCTGAGTGCTTCGTGGCCAGCAGAAGACCCGCGGCGACCCCCGCAATCAACAGCCTCGCCGCTGTCGGCTGCTTCACATACCGGTAGAACGCATGCACCGCGGCCAGAAAGAAGAGCGACACGCCAATATCCGTCGTGACCAGCGCCGAATGAGCCAGCACATTCGGGTCGAAGGCCACCAGCACCAGCGCCACCAGCGCCGCTGTCGTGCCAAACCACTCCCGCGTCGCGAAGAAGACCATCAGCGACAGCCCCAGCGCCAGCACGCCTGTCGCCAGGCGCATCTTCAGCACCATGCGCCCGCTCGCACCGTCATTGCGCGCCAGCCAGTCGCGGCCGTCGAGGTACGCTTCTACTTTGAAGTCCCGCCCCTGCAGGGTCGGCACCCAGAGCTTCGCGCCTGCCAGCGGCAAAGCGGCCAGCAGCTTTACCAGCGGCGGATGCTCCGGGTTCAGTCCATAATCGCCCGTGTGCATCATCATGTAGCCGGAAAACATGTGATTGCCTTCGTCAAAGGTCAGCGACTCCCGCCGCACCACTGAAACCACCAGCACCGCCTGCACCACGAGCAGCGCAGTCACGGCTACCCAAACCCATCGTCTGTCGTTCACTGGCAATCGAGCCCTCACATTCGCGATTTGCACTGCGAGCCATTCTAGCGGGGGTACACTGCCCACGCGTACTAAGTTTGGCGGGAGCCGGATCATCCGCTATCCGTGCGCGGGAGTAAACTGGAATCTGCAAGTTATCAGACAAGACCGAATCCGTTTAATCACTCGATTTTGTGTCTCGAGGGTCTTACACTGATGGTGCTCTCGATTCTCCGCGTGCTCCCTGTGACGCGGATCGCAATCATCGCCGTTCTTGCAGCATCATTTCTCGCGACAGGCGTGGTGCGTCTGCACGCCGTCGAAGTGCGCGATCACAAAAAGTCCGTTCCCGTGGAGCGCGCGCACAAAAAGGCGCGTCCGGCTAAGAAGCGTACTTCCGTGGCCGCTCATCATCGCTCATCGCGCGCCACAACGCGCCGCGTCAGGGCGCATCGCGCTGCCCGGCACACGCGGTCGCGGGTTGTCCGCACCCACGTCACCTCGTCCGCTCACGCGCACCGCCGCGTCTATCGCTACTCGACGCGTACGCGCATCGAGCGCGCCCATCGCGAAGAGATCGCAGCCCGGCCCCATGGTCGCCCGGTTGTAAGCGCATCGCTCGCCGATCCGGCGCCGGGTTCTGACACCGCGGCCTCCTCGACGCCGCAGCAGGCGGTCAACCGCATCGCGCATCATCAGTCTGTCGCGGTCGGCGCCGACGCGCCCGAGGCGTCTGCCACATCGCTCTTCGGCGGCAAGATCGTCGCCATGGCGCCGCTACGGGGTTCGCTCGAATCGCTTGTTCGCCAGAACCAGCGCACCGACGCCGACAACCTCGAGCGCATTCTCAACGACGCCGATCTCCACGACCGCATCGCGCAGGGCGTTCTCGTGCCCGTTCCCACCTCGTCCGGTCTTACGGTCAATGCCGATCTGCCGGCCGATCGCCGCTACTGCCGCCCCTGGACAGCCACTTTCCTTGCTGATCTCGCAAAGGCCTACGACGCTCGTTTCCACGACGCCCTTGAGGTTAGCTCCGCGGTTCGCACCGTCGAATACCAGAAGCACCTTATGCGCACCAACGGCAACGCGGCGCCGGCTCAGGGCGACGTTGCCAGCCCACATCTCACCGGGGCCACCATCGATATCGCCAAGTCTGGCCTTACCCGTCGCGAGATTTACTGGATGCGCAAGATCCTTAAAACTCTTCAGATCGCAGGGCAAGATCGATGTCGAAGAGGAGTTCCATCAATCCTGCTTTCACATCACCGTCTATAAGAGCTATATAGGCGCCGGGGCTCCGCATAAACCGAAGAAAGACGTGACCGCGCCGCCGACGGACGACTCCGACGATACGCCGGCCGAGGTCGCCTCACACTAGGCCGCGTCACGGCAGACCGCGTCACGGAGGCCACGTCCGCTGGGCCGCGTGAGAGGGGTCCCACCAGCCCTCAAAATCATTTCGCCGCCGCACCGCACTTCCGCGGTACAATCGCGGGCGAACACAATTTCCCTGTCGGTGCGTTGAACTGCTGAGTCCGCAATGCCTGCCTTGAACCAGGCGGCCTATGTCGCGTACTTCCTTTACGTGCACCTTCAGGCAAATTCTGTTCTTATGAGGCTGACGACATGAGCGACACTGAGATTCAATCGACAGATGGCCAGGCATCGGGGCTGACGCAGGGCCAGCGCGTTGCAGATATCTTCTCCGCACCCTCCAAGACCTTTGAAGACATCAAGCGCGGCAACAAAAGCTGGTGGCTGCCGTTCATCCTCATGGTGATCCTCGGCTATATCTTCTTTGCCGTTGTCTCCACGAAGATCGGCATGCAGCAGGTCGTCAACAACCAGATCCATCTCAACCCAGCCCAGGAAGAGCAACTCGCGCAGGCCCCGCCTGAGCGGCGCGAGATGACCCAGAAGGTCTCCCTCTACATCACCGAGGGCATCTTTATTGCGAACCCGCTTCTGGTCCTCGCCATCGTCGCCATCGGCTCGCTGGTCCTAATGGGCACCATCAACTTTGGCTTTGGAGGCCGCGCAAAGTTCGGCAGTGTCTTTGCTACGTGGATCTATGCCAGTCTCCCAGGCCTCATCAAGGTGATCCTCGGCATCATCGTGATCTATGCCGGCACTGCGCCCGAGTCGTTCAATATCAAAAACTACGCGCCCACCAATCTGGGAGCGTTCCTCAATCCGCTCGATACCAACAAGGCGCTCTATGCACTGGCCAGCTCGATTGATCTCATCACCCTCTGGACCCTCATCCTGCTTGGGATGGGCGTTGCGATCGTTGCCGGCGTCAAGCGCTCTTCCGGTTACATTGCGGTCTTCGGATGGTGGGCAGTGATCGTCCTGATCGGTGTGGGCTGGGCAGCCGTCATGGGCTGAACGCGAAAGCATCGGGGACAAACAAAACGGCGCGCATCTCAAAGGTGCGCGCCTTCTTTCTTTCTGATCCCTGGCCTTACTCCGTCCATCTCCGCATGATCAGCGTCGCGTTGATTCCGCCGAAGCCGAAGGAATTCGAGAGCGCCACATCGAAGCTGTGCGCGACGGGCTTATTGGGAACGTAATCCAGGTTGCATTCCGCGTCGGCCTCATCGAGGTTCGTCGTCGGCGGCAGCATCTGATTCTGCAGAGCGAGGACGGTAATGCCTGCTTCCAGTCCTCCTGCGCCGCCCAGCAGGTGTCCGGTCATCGACTTCGTGCCGCTCACCTTCAGCGCGCCGCTCAGCGCGTGCTCGCCAAAGACCAGTTCAATGGCCTTCGACTCGTTGCCATCGCCGGCCGGTGTCGACGTGGCGTGCGCATTCACATAGCCCACTTCTTCCGGCTCAATGCCGGCATCTTTCAGGGCGGCGCGCATGCTGCGCTGTGCGCCCTGGCCCTCAGGAGCGATGCCGGTCATGTGATACGCATCCGCGCTCATGCCGTAGCCGATCACTTCGGCCAGGATCTTCGCGCCGCGCTGCTTCGCAAATTCCAGCTCTTCGAGCACCAGGATGCCTGCGCCTTCGCCGATCACGAATCCATCGCGGTCTTTGTCGAAAGGCCGGCTCGCCCGTGTCGGCTCGTCATTGCGCGTCGAGAGCGCGCGCATCGCGGCGAATCCGCCAACTGAGAGAGGGGTGACCGCGGCCTCTGATCCGCCGGCGATCATTACATCCGCATCGCCATGCAGAATCATGCGCACCGAGTCGCCAATTGAATTGGCCGATGTCGCGCACGCCGTTGCTGTCGCTGAAATCGGCCCCTTGGCCCCGTAGCGAATGCTCAGCTGCCCGGCCGCCATGTTCACAATGGCCGCGGGAATAAAGAAAGGGGAGATCTTGCGCGGACCGCCCTGCAACAGGCTGGCATGTTCCCGCTCAATGATCTCGAATCCGCCGATGCCCGAGCCGATAAAGACGCCCACCCGGTCCGCGATCTCCGGCGTGACGGTCAGTCCTGACTGGGTAATCGCCTCCTGCGCCGCGGCAAAGGCAAAGTGAATAAAGCGCCCCATCTTGCGCGCTTCCTTTTTGTCCACGAAATTCAGCGGATCAAAATTCTTCACTTCGGCGGCAAAGGTGACAGGATAGCCCGTGGTGTCGAAGCCTTGAATGGGGGCCATTCCGCTGGCCCCTGCCAGTAGCTGCCGCCACACCTCGGGTGCGGTATTGCCAACGCCGCATACCAGCCCAAGGCCGGTGATGACAACTCGACGATTCACCAGTTACTTGCCTTTCGCGGTCTTTTCGTTCTTCTCGATGTACTCGATCGCGTCCTTGACGGTCTTGATCTTCTCGGCGTCCTCGTCGGGAATCTCCAGATCGAACGCCTCTTCGAACTGCATTACCAGCTCCACCACGTCCAGCGAATCTGCGCCCAGGTCTTCCTGGAAGCTAGCTCCCGGCGTGACCTCAGCCTCGTCCACCTGCAATTGCTCGACGATGATCTGTTTCACCTTCTCTTCAACAGCCATGCGTGATTCTCCTCATACCCTTCAATGCTTCAGGTTCGCTTCGGAAGCTTCATTGCGTTGCCTTTGCGTCCCGCCAGCCTACAATACCGGCCGGCGACACACCAAAACAACCACTGCGCCCGCAAAATCTGCGCGTGGCCCCGAATCTCCAAGTCTACCGGGCGGGTCCGCCTAAGTAAAGAAAGGCCAGTGGAAATAAAATCAATATCTTCCGCCGGGTTGCCAGTGTTGGTACGCCTTGATTACGCCTCTTGATCCCTCGAATGCTCCAACCCGGCCAGGCGGTCTGCCGCGCCCGAATTCTGTGGATTGCACCGCTGAATTGCACAGCCCAAAAGGCGTACATTAGGCGAAGAGGAAATAGAGCCAATGATGCAGGCAGTTGTGGCTGTTATCGCCCTTGTGGCGGGGGCAGTGCTGGGCTTCGTATTCCGTTCGAGCGCGGCAAAGAGCGAAAGATCCATTTTCGATAAGACAGCGGCCGATCTTGATAGCGTCCGCGCGGAAGCTGAAAAGGCGAAAGCAGAAGCGGCGGCCGGTGCGGGCTTTGAGAAAGTGGCCAGCGAACGGCAGTCCACCATCGACCGCGTCATTGCAGAACGAGACGCCGCCCGTCAACAGGTTCAACTGAGCGAAGAGACGGCCCGCACGCATGCTGCCCTTATCAGCCAGCTTGAGGCGGAACTCAGAGGCGAGCGCGCGAGCATCACAGAAAAGCTTGCTCTACTGGAGACGGCAAAGCAGGCGCTGGCCAACCAGTTCGAGGTTCTCGCGGGCGAGATTCTTGAGAAAAAGTCCAAAGCGCTTTCTGAGGGAAGCCGCACTGAGCTTGACGGGTTGATCACACCGTTGCGCGACCAGATCAAGGATTTCCGAGAGAAGGTTGAAAAGGTACAGGTCGAGTCGACGTCGGGAGTGACTGAACTCAAGACCCTGATTGGCAATCTCGGCAATCTGAACCAGGCCCTGACCGAAGAGGCTCGCAACCTCACCACCGCTCTGCGCGGCTCGGCCAAGGCCCAGGGCGACTGGGGCGAATTCATCCTGCGCGACCTGCTCGACAAGGCCGGCCTGCGCGAAGGCGAGCAGTACGAATTCCAGCAATCCTTCACGGGTGTCGAAGGCGAAGCAGGCGAACGCAAGCGCACGGTCCGCACCGATGTGATTGTCTCGCTCCCCGGCGGCCGCAGTCTGGTCATCGACTCGAAGGTTTCGCTCGTGGCCTACACCGACTGCGTGGGCGCCACAGACGAAGAAGCCCGCAAGGCTGCGCTGAAGGCGCATCTTGCCAGTGTGCGCGGACATATTACGGGGTTAGCCAAAGCCGGCTATCACGATCTGCCCGGCATCGAAGCGCCCGACTTTGTGGTGATGTTCGTTCCTGTGGAGCCGGCCCTGCTGATGGCGCTGCAGGCCGATGGCGATCTTTGGGCCGATGCCTACCGGCACGGGATTCTCCTCGTAGGCCCGACGACGCTGCTCTACGTGATCCGGATCGTCAATATGCTTTGGCAGCAGGAGCTGCAGGCGCGCAATGTGCGCGAGGTGATGGACCGCGGCACCGCGCTCTATGAAAAATTCGTGGGTTTTGTCACCGATATGGAAATGATTGGCGACAGTCTGCGCAAGACCAGCGACAACTACTCGCGCGCGATGGACAAGCTCGAAAACGGCCGCGGCAACCTTATCCGCCAGGTCGAGATGCTGAAGAAGCTTGGCCTTCGCACCAATAAATCAATCCCGAAAAATCTGCTGGACCGAGCGGGTGTTGATCAGCAGGAGCTGGCGCTGGCTGCAGAGGCGGAAGATGACGACGCGCGCAATGCGTAGCACCGCGGATCAGCTCGCTAACCCCCAAACGCCTCCCGCATCCGTTTCCATGTTGTCGAGAGATCTTCGGGCAGGACGCGCGTCTCGGCCACGGTGGTCATAAAGTTGGTGTCGCCCATCCAGCGCGGCAACGCGTGCAGATGCAGATGGCCGGCGACGCCGGCGCCACCCGCTTTGCCCAGATTCATGCCGAAGTTCAACCCATGCGGCTTGTAAATCTGTTCGAGGGCCGCTTCGCTCTGTTGCGCCAGATCCATCATTTCGTGCGCCGCCGCCTGCGGCAGCCCGGCCAGCCGGTCGAGGTGCGCATAGGGAACCACCATGATGTGTCCTGAGGTGTAGGGATAGGCATTGAGGCAAACGTAGCAGTGCCTTCCGCGCAGGATCAGGCCCGCTGCCTCCTCGGCCGCCTCCGCGGCCATGCCGTGCTCGATCGCGTAGTCCACCGAGGCGATGAGGTTGCAGAAGACGCACCCCGAGTCCCCGGGATAGGCCGCCAGGCGCTCAGGAATGCCGGGCCGCGGCGCTCCATCCGCCGAGGTTACGTACGCAAAACGCCAGGGAGTCCACAGTCGGTCCATTTTTTCAATGCCAGTGATTCAATGCCAGCTCGCAAATGCTGTTGGCGACCAGTATAGCTGCGGCCTCTGGGGCCCATTTCCGCCCGGCCGGCTCGAATTGCACCCATTCCGCACCATAATCGGATGAATTTCTCGTCGCATTCAGGCTCCGGCAACCCATCGCATTGACGCTGAAAACCGGGGATTGCTACACTTGAACCTGTAGCTCCCTGCGCGGATTCCAGCAGCGAGCTGCGGCCGACCTCCAGCCAGCCGTTGCCCGCCTGGTGATTCCCGAAGGAGACGAGTCGCTTTTCCGGGCCAGAAGCTCTGGCCGGAGTAGCTGTCCCTGCGAGAACTTCACCGGCAACACGGCCCTGGGCCCGGAGTCAGGCCTCCGGCACCTCTCGTTAGAACGCTCTGTCGTGCAGGTGCCAACCCCGTCGACGCACGTCTGTCGCGGGGGTATCGAATCCCGGAGCAGCAGTGATGGCAAACGTCCTCAATCCAGAACCCGAGAGCATAACCCTGAACACCCAATACGAAACTCCAACCCTCGACCCTGCGACGGAGCAAGAGCAGCCGTTGCACGAATCCACGTCCAACCCAGAAACCGCCGAAGCTTCATCCGCACTGGACGCCGATGCCACCTCAACCCCAGCCGTGCCCGCTGCCGTGGCGCAGACCACCGACGAGCATGCCGCTGCAACCTCTGCCGCTGAAAAGCCGGCCGAGCACGCTCCAGATTCCGCTGAAGATTTTTCCGCTGCTCTTGAAGCTTTTGAGCGCGAGCAGGCCGCTGAGGCCGCCGCCGTTGAAGCCTATGGCGACAAAGTCGTCTCGGGCACGGTTATCAAGCAGACTGAGAAGCACCTCGTCGTTGACGTAGGCCTCAAGTCTGAAGGCCTGGTACCGATCGAGCAGGTTGTCGACCACACCGGAGCCGTCAAGCTGCAGCCTGGCGACGCGATCGAGGTCGTGATTGAGCGCGAGGAGCCCGAAGGCGGCTACCTCGTCAGCTATGAGAAGGCGCAGCGCCTCCGCGTCTGGGACACGATCGAGAAAGCCGCCAACGAGAAGACCCCTGTGATCGGCACCGTCGTCAGCCGCGTCAAGGGCGGCCTCACTGTCGATATCGGCATGAAGGCGTTTCTGCCCGGTTCGCAGCTTGAGATTCGCCCCGTGCGCAATCTCGACGGCTACCTCGGCCAGCAGATTGAAGTCCGCGTGATCAAGCTGAACAAGAAGCGCGGCAATGTGGTTGTCTCCCGCAAGGAGATTCTCGAAGAAGAGCAGAACAGCAAGCGTTCGCTGACCCTCGAGCACCTCGGGGAAGACGCGGTCCTCACCGGCACCGTGAAGAACCTCACCGACTACGGCGCGTTCGTCGACCTCGGCGGCATTGACGGCCTGCTGCACATCACCGACATGAGCTGGGGCCGCCTGACGCACCCCCGCGATCTGGTCAACGTCGGCGATGAGATCCAGGTCAAGGTGCTCAAGTTCGACAAGGACAAGCAGCGCGTCTCGCTCGGATTCAAGCAGCTCACGCCCGATCCCTGGCTCGACGCATCGGAGCGCTACCCGGTCGGGGCTCATGTGCATGGCCGCGTTCTTTCGGTCACCGACTACGGCGCGTTTGTCGAGCTGGAGCAGGGCATTGAAGGCCTCGTTCATCTCTCTGAGATGACCTGGTCCAAGCGCCTCAAGCATCCCTCCAAGATGGTGAAGCCGGGCGATGAGGTCGATACCGTGGTTCTGAGCGTGAACCCGGCCGATCGCCGCATCTCTCTCGGCATGAAGCAGCTTCTCGAGAACCCGTGGGAGCACCTCACCGAGCGTTATCCTGCCGGCACTGTGGTCGAGGGCCGCGTTCGCAACCTTACCGACTTCGGCGCCTTCATCGAGATTGAAGACGGCATTGACGGGCTGGTTCACGTTTCCAACCTGAGCTGGACCAAGCGCGTCAAGCACCCCTCTGAAGTTGTGAAGAAGGGCGAGAAGGTGAAGGCTGTCGTTCTGGGCGTTGAGCCGCAGAACCGCCGCCTCTCCCTCGGCATCAAGCAGCTTCAGCCCGACGTCTGGGAGAGCTTCTTCGCTTCGCATCGCGTCGGTGACGTGGTGCACGGCAAGGTGCTGCGCACGGCGCAGTTCGGCGCCTTCATTGAAATTGCAGAAGGTGTTGAAGGTCTCTGCCATGTCTCTGAAGCCATCGGCGAAGACGGCGCCCCGGCCAAGCTCGATCAGGGCCAGGAGCTCGACTTCAAGATCATCAAGATCAACGTGGAAGAGAAGAAGGTGGGCCTGAGCCTGCGCGCCATCGGCCACGAGGCCAGCCGCGCAGTGGTTGAAAGCTACAAGGCTGAAACCCACAAACACCCCGTCTCGAGCTCGACCACCACGCTTGGCGATCTCATTAACTGGCGCAAGAACGAGCAGAACGACCGCTAGTTCCTGCCTCAAGCGCAACGAAAAACGGCCACCCTCCGGGGTGGCCGTTCTTGTTTCCGGCTCCTCGATGACATCCTGAGCAAAGCGGCTTATCTTTCTGCGCTGTTTCTGCCGCCGGATTGCGCCGCGTTCATGGTTCGACGGCGACGCGCCGCTCTCTCGCGGCCAGCACCGCCACGATGCCCAGCGCAGTCAGCACGCAGGCGAGCGCAAAGAGAAATGCGCTTGCGTAGCCATATACGCCGATCACTGCTCCGGCTGCCGGCCCCACCAGAAAGAACGACACATCGGCAAAGACGGTGTAGACGCTGAGCGCCGTTCCGCGGCTGCGCTCCGGCACATGCCGCACAGCCTCCACGCCCAGGGCAGGAAAGACCAGCGAGAACCCGAAGCCAGTCAGCGCCGCGCCAGCCAGAGCCATCCACGGCGACACGGAACGCCACAGCACCAGCACGCCCATTGACTCCACGATCAGCGAGGTGATGCCCACTGCAAATCCACCAAAGCGGCTGATGGTTTTGATCAGCGTCATGCGCACAAGCATGAACGCGACGCCGAAGGCTGTCAGACACAGCGCGGCGCCATTCCACTGGCGGCTGGCATAAAACAGCGTCACAAACGTTGCCAGCACGCTGTAGCCCACGCCGCCCAGCGCCAGCACCATGCCATGCGGAGTCACGCGTCCCAGCACATCGCGAAAGGGCAGATGTTCGCCGTGCACCAGCGGCGCCGGGGCCTTGCGGTTTGCAACCAGCAGGCTCGCCGCGCCCAGCAGCACCGTCATCACCCCGATCGAGGCGAGTCCGAGGTGGTGCTCCATCACTACGCCGAGAGGCGCGCCCAGCGCCAGCGCGCCATAGGTGGCCACGCCGTTATACGCAATCACCTTGGCCGTGTGCTGTTGCCCCGCGCTGGTGATGCCCCAGATGATCGCGCCCGTCGACCCCAGGCTCTCGGCCACGCCCATCACCAGCCGGCTGCCGAAGAGGCTGGTGAGGCTCAGCCATGCGGGATTGCGATGCAGGGATGCGGCGCCCACCAGCAAGAGGCCGCTCACCGTCAATGCGGCCATGCCCCACTGCACAGAAATCTTCGCGCCCTTGTGGTCTGAGATCCGCCCCGCCCACGGGCGGCTCAGCAGCGTTGCAATGTACTGGATGCTGATAACCAGCCCGGCCAGCGTTGCGCTGAAGCCCATGCGCAGGTGCACATACTCCGGCAGAATCGCCAGCGGCAACCCGATCGCCAGGTAGCAGACAAAGGTGAAGGAGACGAACCCGATAATCTGGCTCGCTCCGCCCCGCGAAGCAGAGATCCGCCAGCGTGGATGCGTTGTCGAGGGTGTCCATTGAGTGGGAAGAAAGAGAACGCGGCCTTCTCTTAAGTATAGCGAAGGCCGCGCTCACGGCTTTCCCCTATGGCTTCGCCGTCTCCGCGCCCAGCGCCTTGTTGAGGAATTCCACGATCCGCTGCCGCGCATCATAGCCGTGCCACGGCTCGGGAGACGGGCGGCCGTAAATTCCCACCGCCAGCGGGCCGTGATTCTCGCGCGGATATGTCACGAGCTCGACCGGAACGCCTTCCTGCCGCAGCGCGCGATACATCTCTTCGCTCTGCCCGAGCGGATCGGTCGTGTCGCTCTGCCCCTGGATCAGCAGAAACGGTGTCTTCGCCTTCTGCGCGCCGGCCAGCGGACTTTGCCGCCACGAATCTTCCAAGTGTTCCCACGGCTTGCCGAAGTACCAGCGGTCATACCAGGAGCCGCCTTCCGTTCCGTACTCGCTGAACTGGTTGATCACCGGCGCCATGCTGATGATGCCCTTGAAGCGATCCGTCTTGCCTTCAACAAACGCGGCCATCTCGCCGCCATAGCTGTAGCCCATCAGCGCCATGCGGTTGGCATCGAGCGGATACTTGTTCAGCACGGCATCCACGCCCGCCATCACATCGCGGTAGTCGCCGCCGCCCAGGTCATTCTTGTTGGCCGCGCCAAACTTCACGCCGTAGTTTGACGAGCCGCGCGGATTCGGCCGCAGTACCGCCCAGCCATGGCCCAATAGAAACGCGGCGAAGGCATCGTTGCGATCTTCAAAGGCTCCGAAGGGTCCGCCGTGCACATCCACAATCAACGGAACCTTGGTCGACCCATCTACCGGGGGCATGTAGAGCAGTCCTTCGATCGTGAAGCCGTCGCTCTTCCACGTCACAAGCTCGGGAGCGGCCCAGCGCAATCCCGCCGGCGCAAGATCCGGTGTCTGCAGCGCTTTGCATTCATCTCCCAGGCGCAGCGCATAGCAAAGCTTCGTCGGCTGGCCGCCGCTCTCAGCGAGCCACAGCCAGCCGGTCTGTTTGCGATTCGTATTGAGCGCGTTGATCACCGGTGCGCTCATTTCGACGGGCGCAGGTTTTGCATTTCCGTCGAGCCCGATCCGCACCACCTTTACGCGCGTTCCGATACCGGCCTGCGCAATCACCGTGTTTTCGCTGAAGTAGAGATCCCGTCCGTTCACCTGCCCGTCGAATCCGGCGGTCAATCGCACCGGCTTCGCGCCGGTCTGCGCCAGGTCGAGCGCAAAGAGCTCGTCATATCCCGGCGGAGCATCCTCCGGTGTTGCAGCGCCAAAGACGATTGCATCGCCATCGGGCCGCCACGCGCCGCCACCCACGGTTGGCGGGACCGCATCGAGCTTCGTCGCCTTATCCGGCGTTGCCGCATCCACCGTCCACGCCGCGCCCGCAGGCCCAAGATCCGAGAGATCGTTCGGCGCTTCGGTAAACACCAGCAGCCTGTCGGCCGCCGGAGACCACACCGCACCACGCACGTCAGGCGCAATTGCCACTGCCTTCAGCCCGCCGTCGAGCGCGCCATCCTCCTTCAACGCCGCAAGGTAGAGCCGCGTGCCGTGCTTGTCGTGGTTGACCCACTCGGCATCGGCCTTCTCATCCTTCTGCTTTTTTTCGCCGGGCGTCTGGGGATCGTGCGCCCACACTGCGAGCCATCTGCCGTCAGGCGAGAGCGCGTAGCCTGCAACATCAATATCGAGATCTTCCGGCGCGGCATCCTTCTTTTTGTCGGAGTCTTTCTTGTCCGCGTCCTTCTTCTCTGCGCCCGGTGGCGGAATCGCATCCTTGTCCTTCGATTCATCCACGGGCGGCGCAATCTTCAGCGTGTAGGGCATCGCCTCGCCGCCGCGCAGGTCAAGACGGAAAAGCTGCGTGTGCTCGCCGCGATGCGCCAGAAAGAAAACCGCCTCGCCATCCGAAGCCCACGCTGCGCCGCGCTCGCCCCGCTTGTCCGCAGGCGGAGAAAACGTGAGTTGCCGCGCCTTCGACGATCCGTCTGTGGACACAATCCACACGTGCGATTTGCCGCCATCGGCGGTTGCGTCGGCCACGATAAAGAGAGCCTCTTTGCCGTCCGGCGAAAGCTCCGGGTTGCTCATCGACTTCAGATGGCGCAGATCGTCGGTGGTGGGAAAGTGCGAAGCCGCACCTGTTTCACTCAGCAACACCGGCGCCGTCACGGCAGCCGCGGAGACACACAGGGCCGCATAAACCAAGGAAGAGAGCAGGGAAGAGCGCATGGGTTCAGCATACATGCCCTCCACGGATACAAAAAGACCGCCGTTGCGCGGCGGTCTCTGTATTCAGAAGATGGATTGAGTTCTGCTACGCCGTAGGAGCCGACGGGCGCGGCGCAGCGGCCTGCGGGGGTTGCGGGGGCTTCGGCTTCGGCGCATCTTTCTTCGACGGCGCAAGAATTGCGTGCAGAATCGTGCCTTCCATGCGCGGCATGAACTCCACCATGCCCGCCTCGCCAATGTCCTGGATCAGGCGGTGAATGATGTTGTAGCCCAGCTCGCGATGGGCCATCTGCCGTCCGCGGAAACGCAGGCTCGCTTTTACCTTGTCGCCTTCATGCAGAAAGCGCACGGCCTGATTCTTCTTCGTCTGGTAATCGTGCTCATCCACCGTAACGGAGAACTTCACTTCCTTGATGGTGATGACCTTTTGCTTCTTGCGCGCGGCGCGCTCGCTCTTTTCCTTCTCGTAGAGATAACGGCCATAGTCCTGGATGCGGCAAACCGGCGGCACCGCGTTGGGCGACACTTCCACCAGATCAAGCCCGCGCTCGCGGGCGATCTTGAGTGCTTCAAAGGGTGCCAGGATTCCAAGCTGCTCGCCGTTCTCGTCGATCACGCGGATTTCGCGTGCGCGGATGCGGTCGTTGATGCGGATAAAAGACTTTGCCGAACGTTTGTCGAGTGCGATGATGCTCCTCCAGTTAAGCGCTGCCGCCCATGCAGTCCAGACGCGCGAACGCACCCTGAGTATAGCATTGGATTCCCTCAAAATGCCTGATCCGGGGGCGCCTGCGAGGCCCTTTGCCGGCTACGCCACCGCGGCCGGAAGCGCCTCGATCGCCAGCACTTCGCCCTCGGCGCCAAGGCCGGTCACCATCACCCGGACCAGCCGGTTCGCCGGCGCCGAGCCGGCAAGCTCGATCGGGATGAAGTTCTCGCTGAGAGCGCTCGTTCTGCCCTCCGCGGCAATCCGGTCTGGCGTGTGCAGAGTGATCGCCTCAAGTTCCCGCCCCACGAAGAATGCCCGGTGCGCGCGGGTTTTTTCTTCGCCCAGCGTGCGCAGCGCGGCCATACGCTCCTTTCACTGCCTCTGCGGCTACAGGAGCGGCCGCGTGCAACGCCCATGCCTGCGTTGCAGGACGCGGTGAAAATGGAAAGAGGTGCAGATAGCCGAAGGGCAGTCTGCGCACCATCTCCATCGTCTCTTCGAACTCGGCATCCGTCTCGCCGGGGAAGCCCACCATCACATCGGCGCCCAGCGTCAGCTCCGGTCCGGCAGCCTTCACCAGCGCCGCCGCCTTCTCCGCGTAGTGCCATGGCCTGTACCGCCGATGCATGCGGCGCAGCACCGCATCGGAGCCCGACTGCAGCGGCAGATGCGCATGCCGCGCCAGCCGACCGCCGCAGCGACCAGTACCGCAGTGACCAGGACCCGTCGCCGGGGCCCCGGTGTGCGTCCCGCCGAACTCTGCCATCAGCGCGATCATCTCCGCATCCCAGTCCATCGGCTCAACGGAGCTCAGCCGCAGCCGCGCCAATCCTGTCTCCGTAAAGATGCGCCGCACCAGCCCTGCCAGCGTCGACGGCGACGCAAGATCGCGCCCCCAGCGCCCGAGGTTGATTCCGGAAAGCACCAGCTCCTTGCCGCCCGCCGCGACAAATCCTTCCACCTGGCGCAGCACGCTTGCCGCGGGCAGACTTCTCGAAGAGCCGCGCGTCTGGGGAATCACGCAGAACGAGCAGCGATTGCCGCAGCCTTCCTGGATCTTCAGATTCGGCCGCGTCTGTGCTCCCGGCGCGAGCTGGGCCTCCTCAAGGAACGAGTGCGCAAACCGGTCATCGGCAAAGACGGCCGCACCATTGCCCAGCAGGGCCGAGACGCTCACCATCGGCGTCTCCGGGGCAGCCCCCCGCATCAGCCGCGTCACAATCTCCGGCGCCAGCGCCTTGTGGCTGTTGCCCACCACCGCCGCTACGCCTTCAAGCGCCCCCAGCTCCTCCGGCGCTCGCTGCGCGTAGCAGCCGGTCGCCACAATCTTTGCCGTGGGATTCAGCCGATGCGCCCGCCGGATGAAAGCTCTCGCCTCACGATCCGCCTCCGCGGTAACGCTACAGGTATTGACCACGATGACTGAGGCGTCGGCGGCCTGCGCTGCGCTGCACCCCGAGGCCCGCAGGCGGTCGGCCAGCGCCTCGCCATCGGCACGTGCGGCGCGGCAGCCAAAGTTCTCGATATAAAAGGACGACGCCACGGAACCAGTGTAGGCCATCCCTGGATGCGAGGCCGGGAGCGCGACTTGCGCGGGGCCGAGTAACTTCAATCGGCTCAACAATCCACGGCGTGGCATCCGAGGGCATTCTGGGATATACTTGTGAAGGCCCGTAAGGGCGGGGAAATCCCTGCCTGCCGGGTCGAGGAGAGAGCCCCAGCAGATCGGCTCTTCCAGACGAGAGAAAAATGCCCAAGCTAAAGACCCATTCGGGCGCGGCCAAGCGCTTCAAAAAGACTGGCACCGGCAAGATCAAGCGGAACCAGACGAAGATGCGGCACATCCTTAGCTCAAAGTCGCCAAAAGTGAAGCGCAAGCTCGGCAAGAGCGTGCTCGTTTCAGACGGCGACTACGCCAAGGTCGCGCGCATGATTCCCTACGCCTGAGCACCTGCGGTGGGGCGAACCCTTGGAATTGGTTCGTGCCACACAGGAAGCCGGGCCGGAACGGCCCCCGCTGTTGCGAATTGCGTTCGACAGCAGCGCGCTTCAGGTTTGAATGAGCGAGTGAAGAGGTTCGCAGCCTGCCTGCAAAGGCGGACTCTCCTGCCTCCAGCCGCGTAACGCACCACCGAACGGAGAAACACGATATGCCTCGCGTAAAACGCAGTACCAAACGCAACGACCGCCGCAAAAAGATCCTCGATCGGGCGAGCGGTTATTTCCTTACGAAATCCAAGCTCTATCAGGCAGCGCAGGAAGCCGTCGAGCGCGGCCTCAAGTTTGCCTACACCGGCCGCCGCCAGAAGAAGCGCCAGTTCCGCTCCCTCTGGATTGTCCGCATCTCGGCCGCCGCAAAGCTCAACGGCACCAGCTACTCGCAGTTCATTAACGGACTGAAGAAGGCCGGTATCGAGCTCGACCGCAAGATTCTCGCCGACATTGCCGTGCATGACGCTGCGGGCTTTACCAAGCTGGCCGAGCAGGCCAAAGCCGCCCTCGCCGCCAAGGCCGCCTGAGCGTCGCTCATTTCACACTGAAAACACGGCCTGGAGCGAAGCTTCAGGCCGTTTTGGCATGTTCAGATAAATGCCCGGAATTCTCATGTAATCTAGTTATCGGCATATTTTCGTTGATAGTTCTAGTATATAAGCGTAAATTCTTGCTCAGAAAGGCCCATTAATGATCCGCCGTCTCGAGATCGAGAACTTCTATTCCATCCGTGAGACGCAGGTAATCGATCTGCGTATCAGCGCGAAGGTGCCGAACGACGCAGGAAAATACTGCGACACAATTGGTCGCAACCGCGATCGGATTCCGAAAGTCGTCGCCTTCTTCGGTGCAAATGCCTCGGGGAAATCGAATGTTCTCAAGGCGTTGACGTTTCTACGCTGGTTTCTTGTTGATAGCGTCAATCAAGCCCCAGACGTGCCCCTCGCATACACTCACTTTGCGGACAGTAGCAGTGCGTCAATCCCGACGCGAATCAAGGTGCATTTTGACTGGTTCAACGATCTTTCTAATATGAACCTCGCCCAGATGGAGGGGAAGCCCTACGCCCTGTACAGTTATGAGGTTCGCTTGCTCAATTCACCTGGCCAGGGACCTACGGTTCTTTCTGAAGAGTTGAGGCTGCTCCGGGAAAGGGGTAAATCAAAACGGATTTTCAGCCGGAATGCGGACGGAAACGTACAGACCGAGTCTGGTTTCTCTTTGAAGGGCTTCAGCCACATTCTCGCGAAGCTTCGCAATAACGCGAGTCTAACGTCCACAATCGCTCAATTTGTTCAAGAATCTCCGGTGTCGGTTTTCTTGGCGTGGGCGAAACGGATTCCGTCGAATTTGTTCCTTGAAAAACTCGATCTTCTCGAAGCCGCAGTGGCACACTATTACGCGACGAATCCGCAAATACTAACGCACCTCAATGAAGTCATCGGTCGAGTGGATCTCGGGCTCAGTTCGGTGTCGGTCGCCCAATTCTCTGCTGGTTTGGGCGTTATATTTGCGCACAAAGGTTTGAGCCACCCGCTTCTATTTCAGTGGGAGAGTGAAGGTACAAAGAGTTTTGTCAAAAACTTTCCATTGATCAAGGAGGCCCTGATCGTAGGAGGGATTGCAGTTGTTGACGAAATGGATTCGACCATTCACCCCATGCTCTTGCCAGAAATACTGCGGTGGTTTTACGACAAGGAAACAAATCCCCACAACGCTCAACTTTGGGTTAGTGGACAAAGCGCCTCACTCCTAGAGGACTTAGAGAAGGAAGAAATTTTCTTCACAGAGAAGGATGGGCAAGGGCGTACGAAGGTATACGGTCTTCGAGACATTGAAGGTGTTCGTCGAGTCGATAGCTTTTACCAGAAGTATATGGGGGGCGTGTACGGTGCGGTACCGCGGATCGGGTGAGCAGGGTCCGGATTCCCCAGCGGATACGCATCTATGTTGGCTGTGAGGGGCAAAGTGAGCAAAGCTATGCCAGACTGCTTGGTGCAATAGCAGATTCTGCGGGACTGCACATCTTTATCGATAACGATGTGCTGCAGCCCGGTGGCGGCGACCCTTTGGCGCTTGTTGAACTGGCGGTTCGGCGCATTGTGGAGAAGGAATCAAAGCGTGGAGCATTTTCTCATCGGGCAATCCTTCTGGACTCCGACAAGTTTGGCATGACACCGGAACGCGACAGAAGGGTTGCACAATTAGCCGAAGAGAATGGGCTTGCGTTGATTTGGCAGAGGCCTTGCCACGAGGCTTTTCTGCTCAGGCACTTCGATGGTTATGAGCCAAGACGGCCAGCTACTAGCGAACTGGCGATGGTAGCACTGAGGCGACTTTGGCCTGAGTACCGCAAAGGGATGCCCGCGATTCAATTGTCGTCCAGAATTGATCTAGCCGGGATCCGCCGTGCGAGCGACGTTGAAGTAGAATTCTCCGAGTTTCTTGATCGTATTGGCTTCGGCACAGCGCTCGCGTAATCAGTTATCCTGAAGTTTACGCATGACCAACGAAGCAATTCCCAATCTCACGGCGTTCGACGACGCCGCGCTCTCGAGCGCTTTCTCTGCTCTCGAAGAACAGGCGCGCGCCGATGCCGCCTCGCTCAATGGCGCCGACGCCATTGAGGCTTTCCGCCTGCGCTGGCTGGGCCGCAAGCAGGGCCTGCTCAATGAAGTCTCAAGCCGCTGGCTCAAGGCAGCACCGCCCGAGGCCAAAAAGGCCGTCGGCGAGCGCTTCAAAGTCGCTCAAGGAACTGGTCGAATCTCTTCTCGAGCAGGGCGCCGGCGCGGGCGCGAGCGACGCCGCACTTGCCGCCGAAGCCATCGATATCACGCTGCCCGGCACGCGCCGCCTCACCGGCGCCGAGCACCCCATCACGCGCACGCTGAATGAAATCACCAGCGTCTTTGCGGCTCTGGGCTACTCCGTCGGCGTCGGCCCCGAAGTCGAAACCGACTTCTACAACTTCGAGTGCATGAACTTTCCGCCGGGCCACCCCGCGCGCGACACGCAGGACACGCTCGTCGTCGCCAACCAGGAGCGCAGCCCTCTGCGCGATCGCCTGCTGCTGCGCACGCACACTTCGCCGGTGCAGATGCGCACCATGGAGCAGCAGCCGCCGCCGGTGCGCATCGTCATTCCCGGCAAGGTGCACCGCAACGACGCCGCCGACGCCACGCACTCGCCGATTTTCCATCAAGTAGAAGGGCTCTGCGTCGACAGCAACATCACCTTCAGCGACCTCAAGGGCACGCTCGACCACGCCATGAAGGCGCTCTTCGGTTCCTCGGTCAAAACGCGCTTCTTCCCGTCGTTCTTTCCCTTCACCGAGCCCAGCGCCGACGTGCAGATCAGCTGCATCTTCTGCGGCGGCAAAGGCTGCCGCAAGTGCAAGCACTCCGGCTGGATCGAGCTGCTCGGCTGCGGCATGGTCGACCCCGCCGTCTTCGCCTTCGCCGCGGAGAAGCAGCCCGCCTACGATCCGAAGAAGATCTCCGGCTTTGCCTTCGGCATGGGCGTCGAGCGCATCGCCATGATGAAGTACGGCATCAGCGAAATCGGCCAGTTCTACTCCGGCGATATGCGTTTTCTGGAGCAGTTTGCATGAAGATCCTCACGAAGTGGCTTCGCACTTATCTGCCCGAACTCTCCGTCTCCGACGCGCAGCTCGCCGAAGACCTGACGCTGCGCGGCATCGCCGTCGAAGGCGTCTTCGACCTCGGCCCCGGCAACGGCTCGCTCTTCGAGATGGACATCACCACCAACCGCGTCGATGCCATGAACCACTACGGCGTTGCGCGCGAAGCCGCGGCCATTTACGGGGTGCAACTCAAGGCTCTCGATATCGCGCTTCCGGAACGTCGCCTGGACGGCCAGTCCGCGTCCGCGAAGCCCTTTCGACGTTCGCATTGAAGCGCAGGAGGCCTGCGGCCGCTTCACTGCGCGGGTTCTGCGCGGCATTACCGTCACCGATTCGCGCGACTGGTTCCCCGGCGCTGAAGTCGCAACCTACTTCGGTCTCCTCGAGCAGAAGAAGATCTCGAGCGCCGTCGACGCCACCAACTTCGTGTGGCTCGCCATGGGCCAGCCCACGCATGCCTTCGACCTCGACAAAATCGAAGGCGGCATCATCGTTCGCCGCGCCCGCAAAGGCGAGCGCCTGAAGACCCTCGACGGCATCGAGCGCATCCTCGACCCCGAAGACCTCGTCGTCGCCGACCACGCGAAGCCGCTCGGCCTCGCCGGCGTGATGGGCGGGTGGGACTCGATGATCACGCCCGCGACGAAGAACGTTCTTGTCGAAGCGGCGTGGTTTGAGCCCATGGCCGTGCGCCGCACCGCACGCCGCCACGGCCTGCATACGGACGCAAGCCATCGCTTCGAGCGCGGCGCCGACTTCAACGCCGCTCCTGTCGCCTCCGCCCTCGTCACCAGGATGCTCCTCGCCAACGGCGGCTCCATCGAAGGCGAGCTTGTCGATGTGCGCGTGCCCGCTCTCGAAGCGCGCACCGCCGGCCGCAAGCCCGTCGCACTCGCGCTCAGTGAAGTGCATCGCATTCTTGGCGCTACGGTCGACAAGGAAGGCATCACCGCTGCCACCGTCGAAACGGTTCTCACCGCGCTCGGCTGCCAGCTCGCGCCCGAAGGCCAGGCCGCCTGGAAGGTCACGCTGCCCAGCTGGCGCCTCGACATCGAACGCGAAATCGATCTCATCGAAGAGATTGCGCGCGTCTACGGCTACAACCGCTTCGCCAACACCCTGCCCGCCTTTGGCGAAGGCGTGCAGTCGCTGCCCTGGGCCGAAGCAGAGTCGGTTGTGCGCCGTACTCTGCTTGCTGCCGGATTCAATGAAGCGATCGCCAGTACCTTCTGCGGGGCGCAGGAAGCCGCACTCACCGCGCCGCAGCCCGGTCTCGTCGTTCCGCTCGGCAACCCGCTCAGCGAAGAATCCGGCGTGCTGCGCCCCTCGCTCGTGCCCGGCATGCTCGCCAGCCGCCGCAGGCAATCTGCATCGCGACGTGGCCGATGTGCGCCTCTTCGAAGTGGGTACCGTCTTCAGCGGCACCACCGACAAGGTTGAAGAGCGCCCAGCCCTCGCATTTGCCGCTGCCGGCGATCTGCCCCAGCAGGGCGCGCTTCATCCCGCGCGGCTTATTGATTTCTTTGACATCAAGGGTCTCGTCGAGCAGATCGCAGGCCGCTTTCAGGCGCGCGTGGTCTACTTTGACCGCTTTCCGCCCGACGCCGGGATTACACCCGCATGGCTGCACCCCTACCGCTCCGCGCGCGTTGTGGTCGAAGGCATCACTGCCGGCTGGTTTGGCCAGCTTCATCCCGATCAGGCGGCTGCGCGCAAGCTCAAGGAGCCGGTCCTTATCGGCGAGCTCTATCTCGATCGCCTCTACAAGTTGCCGTTGCGCAAGACCGCCGCGCGCGAAATCTCGCGCTTCCAGCCCGTTCGCCGAGACTTTTCACTGGTGCTCGACGACGGCATCGCCTGGGAGGCAGTTGACCAGGCTATAGCCGCGCTGCACATTCCCGAGCTCGTCGACTGGCGCGCCCGCGAAGTCTTCCGCGACAAACGCCTGGGCGCGCACGAGTATTCACTGCTTCTCGGCACTACCTTTCAGGCGCCCGATCGCACCCTGCGTGAAGAAGAGCTCAAGAGTTTTCAGCAGCAGGTGATTGCCGCTCTCACCAAAACAGGAGCGCGCCTGCGCGCCTGAATTGCATCCAAGTATTTGGCCCCGGGGATCAACAACCCCACAAACTCCTTTTGCCGTATACTTGCTCGGACAGCGTGCCCGGGCGGAGGTCCAATTTCATGACGCAAACATTCTGGGAGGCCGACGTGGCGGAAGAGCAAAAGCGGAAAAGCGAATCATCCGAGCCTCTTTCGCTCTCGCTCAGCACGGCCGATTTCTCCGCCCTTGAAGAGCGCATTGTGCGCGCCGTCGAGCTCGTCAAGCGCGAGCGCCTGGCCCGGGCAGCGGCTGAAGAGCGCGCTGCGAAGGCCGAGGCGCAGCTCGGTGAGCAGGGCCCCGTAGTTGAGCAACTGCGTGAAGAGGTTCACACCTTGCGTACTGAGCGCGATCAGGTGCGCCAGCGCGTCGAGCGGCTTCTTACGCAGCTTGACTCCCTCGAACTGTGAGGTCACTTCATGGCAAAAAGAGACGCCACGCCTCCGGGGTACACCACCGTCACCATTTACGACCAGGCGTATCACCTCATGGGGCAGGATCCCGACCACATCAGGCATCTCGCTGAGCAGGTCGATGCCAAGATGCGCGCCGTCGCGACGCAGGGGCGCACGGTTGACTCGTTGCGCGTCGCGGTGCTCGCCGCGCTCAATCTCGCTGACGAACTCGCGCAGGCCGGCGGCGGTTCGGCGTTGCGCGATGGCCACACCCGTGCCCTCACGCTCAGCGGCCTCCTCGACGAGGTCCTCGAAGACGAACGCAAGACCGGGTGATAAGCTTCGCTCTCTCAGTGACTCAGGTTACGTATCACACCTGCTGCTCTCGCACAAGACTTGCAATTCTCGGCCGCTGCTCCTACTATCCGCAATAGAGACCGGCCTGCAAAGCAGGTGGGTAATCAACGCTGGTTGAACCAACATTCATTGAACAGGGGCTCGACTCGTTATAACGGTTCTGTGTGCCGTGTCCGCCAGTCCGGAATGCCTAAGGAACCGCGGAGAGCTCCACCGTCTTAGGACGGGTTCACCGGCGCATTGCTCACGGCCCAGTGGGTCGGCTTCTACTCTTCGTGCGCGCTGAACCGTTATCCTTCTCTCAGTGCATCCGGTCCTCTTCCACATCGGTGCTGTGCTCGTGCCCGCCTATGGCGCCATGGCCGCGCTCGGCGTTCTGCTCGCGCTCTGGCTCACGCTGCGCACCGCCCGCGTCTGCGGCGTCAATCCCAATCATCTGTGGAACCTCTGCATCCTCGCGCTCTTCGTCGCCATCGCCGGGTCGCGCCTTCTGCTCGTCATTCTCAACTGGACGATCGTGCGCGCGCATCCGGCGTGGCTGCTGAATCTCGCCATGATTCACCATCCACTGCTCGCCGCCATTGGAGCATGCCTCGCGCTCGCTGTCGCGCTCGTCTATGCACGTGCGATGAAGCTGCCTGTGGCGCGAACGGCAGACGCTCTTGCCGCGCCTCTCGCTCTCGCGCTGGCCTGCGAGCAGATTGGCGCGCTTCTCGCCGGCTCCGGATACGGCACTGAAACCTCGGTCCCCTGGGCCGTAATCTACACGCACCCCCTGGCGCTGCGCTGGAGCGGCACGCCGCTCTTCGTCCCCCTGCATCCCGTGCAGGCCTACGCCGCGTTTGCGTTTCTTGCCATCACGCTCGCGCTCATCCTTCTGCTGCCGCGCCGCCGGCAGCACGGTGATATCGCCGGGCTCTGGTTCGTCTTCACCGGCGCGGCGATCTACTACACCGAGTTTTATCGGGACCCGGAGGGCCGGGGCGCTCTGCTGCACGGCGCGCTCAACGTGCCGCAACTGGTCGCGATCGCCTTTGTCCTCGCCGGGGCATTGCTGCTGCGCGAGCGCCCGGGAGACTGCATCTGCCCTGAGCCGCCTTCATCCGCAGCGCAGGTGTCCAAAGAGGTGTCCAGTGAGTGATCCGCGCACCATCAAGGTTCCGTCCGAGGCTGCCGGTGCACGCCTCGATCACTTCCTGGCCACGCAGCTCGAAGGCGTCAGCCGTTCGCGCGTGCAGCTTCTGCTTGAGCAGGGCGACGTGCTCGTGGACGACGCGCATGTGAAGGCTTCGCTGAGGCTGCGCGGCGGCGAACGGATCGTTGTCACAGGCGAGCCACGCCCTGCGCCGCTCAAAGCCACGCCTGAAGACATCCCGCTCGACGTCGTCTATGAGGACGCCCACCTCGCCGTTATCAACAAGCCCGCGGGCATGATGGTTCACGCCGGCTCGGGCCAGACTGAGGACGCGCGCAGCCGCGGCACGCTGGTCAACGCTCTTCTGCATCGCTTCAATGCGCTGTCTTCTACCGGCGGCGAACTGCGCCCAGGCATCGTGCACCGCCTCGACAAGGACACGAGCGGCCTCATCATCGTCGCAAAGAATGACACTGCGCACGCTGCCCTGGGCGAGCTGTTTTCCACGCGGCGCGTCAGCAAGACCTATATCGCTCTTGTCCACGGGCACCTTGAGCGCCCGAAAGGCTCTATCACCGCAGCCATTGGCCGCGACCCCGTGCGCCGTACGCGCATGACCACACGCGCTACCGAAAACCCCCGCTCCGCCGTCTCTCACTATGAAGTGGTTCGCGGGCTCACAACGCGCTTTGGCAAGTTCACGCTTGTGCGCGTGCGCATTGAGACCGGCCGTACCCACCAGATTCGAGTCCACATGGCCTCCATCGGCCATCCGGTCGTGGGCGACACCCTCTACGGCGCCGCCGGCCAGCTCGCAGACCAGGTGGCCCAGCAATCCTCGCGCAAAAAGCAGGTCGTGGAAAAGCTCCGGCTCGGCCGCAATTTTCTCCATGCGGCGCAACTCGAGTTTTCCCATCCCCGCTCGGGCAAAGTGCTTCAGCTTGAAGCTCCTCTGCCGCAGGAGCTTGAGAGCTTTCTCGCGCTACTGGAGGCGGGGGAGCCGCGCATCAGCGATGGCACTCTCAAGTAACTTGGCCAAACGCGGGTGATTGTTAGAATAAGGGAGATATGAAGCAAAAGTTGTTGTTTGGCCTGGTCCTTGCCGCGCCCCTCTGCGCGGCCGGTTTGTACGCGCAGCAAAGCACCACAGCGGCGCAGGCGCCTCCTGCCGCCTCTACCCTGGCGCCGCCCAGCGCGCAACAGCCTGGCCAGCCCCCCACGAACGAGGATGCCGACACCGCGCCCACCATCAAGGTCGGCGTCAACGAAGTGAATCTCATCTTTACAGTGACTGACAGGCACGGCCACTACATCCCCAACCTCAAGCTCAGCGACTTCGCTCTGCTCGACGATCAGCGAGCGCCCGCACGCGTCAATTCCTTCCGTCAGCAGATCAACCTGCCACTGCGCGTCGGCATCGTCATTGACGCCAGCACCTCCATCCGCACCCGCTTCCAGTTTGAGCAGCAGTCGGCCAACGAGTTTCTTCTCTCCATCCTCAAGTCGAAGAGCGATCGCGCCTTCGTCATGGGCTTCGATGTCACGCCCACTGTCACGCAGGACTGGACCAACAACCTCGACGGTCTCGAGGCCGGCATCAATCGTCTTCGTCCCGGCGGCGGTACCGCCCTCTTTGACGCCGTCTACACTGCCTGCCGTGACAAGCTTCTCTCCGAGCGCGGCACCGAACCCGTGCGCCGGGCCATGATCCTCATCTCCGACGGCGACGACAACCAGAGCCGCGTTCACCCTGACGAGGCGATCAAGATGTGCCAGCGCGCCGAGACCATCATCTACGCCATCTCGACCAACTGGACACCGAGCCGCGGCCGCGGCGACAAGGTGCTCACTGACATGGCCGAGGAGACCGGCGGCGAGGTTTTCTTCCCGCCTTCAGTCGAAGAGATGTCGAACAGCTTCAAGAACATTGAAGAAGAGCTGCGCTCGCAGTACGCGCTCAACTACGTGCCCGCGGACTTCAGGGCCGACGGTTCCTTCCGGCCCATCTACCTCTATTGCAACGATCGCCGCTACACGGTTCGCGCCCGCAAGGGCTATTTCGCTCCGCGCCAGTAGCCTTCTTGCCTTCCGCCCCGCCAGCATTGCCGCATCCTTATCGCTGCTAAAAGCAGGGCGATAAGGATGCGCGCTCAAGCCTGCATCAGTAGCCGTCGTCCTCGCCGATCGGCATTCCCGGCGGCACGGGCAGCGGCGGCAGCGCCTTGAACTTTTCAGGCTCGCGCTCAAATGCGGCGATGCGGTTGCGGATTTCCTGGCCCACAGCATCATTCGGCTGGCTCTGCGCAATTGTATGCAGCTTCGCCGCGACCTGGGCGCGCGCACTGAAGCTCGTCTCCGGGTCAGCCGCCAGGCGGAAGAGCGCCTCAACGATGCGCGCCTTGACCGCGGTGCCAATCAGTGCGGGCATGCCGCTGCCGGCGGGCGCGGAGCTGGCTGCATGCAGCGCTGCGTCAATGACCTCATCGATCGTGGGCTCTGCCGCATCGCGTGCGTGGTACTGCACCAGCCGGTTGGCGCGCGCCGGGTTGAAGAGAACGGCGAGCGTCATATCGGCCGCGCTCACTGCCGTGGACACCGGATCAAACGTGACCGACGTGTGTGACGGGAAAGTCTCCACGCGCAAGGGGCCCGTGTTGCCAGTCATGCCCGGCGTGCGCGGAGGAAGTTGCTTGAGCAGCGCCTCGGGCAGCGTCAGCACTTCCGGCGAAAGTGTCTTCACAACGGCAGCCAACGCAGCGCGCTGCTCGGCAGCGGGAACAATCTCCGGACCCTTCTGTCCGTCGCCGCGCACGGTGAAGCGGTAGTCCAGCCCGCCGATAATTTTCGTTGCTGCTTCCGCCTGGTATCGATAGAGCAGGTAAAGCGGCACCAGCGTCACTTCCATCTGCGCCATCGGCACACCGGGGCGAATCGTGTCTTCACCGAAACGCGCGAGCGCAGCTTTGCGGATGGTGAGAATGCGGTTCAGCTCGTCGGCAGCATTGGTGCCGTTGTCCCAAAGGTGCGCAATGGGACTCGCGGAGCCGAGCGGCCGCGCGTCGCCATCGCTGAGATAGCGCACGCCGCGGCTTTCGGCGTTGTGCAGAATGGCTTCAAGCGCAGCGGGGTCCTCTACCGGCTTGCCGTCGCGGTCAAACTCGCGATAGCCGTAGTCGATTGCCACCTTGTCCCACACGCCAATACCCACTGGGTAGGCCTGCGAGAGATCAGGCACGCCGTCCTTGTCGAGCGTGATCCACGGATGCGGGTACTCCATCACACTCATCGTCTGGTCAGGCGTGTGCGGCATGGTGCTGGCAGCGTAGTTGTGCATCAGGCCGAGCGTATGGCCGGTTTCATGCGCGGCAAGCTGGCGGATGCGTGCCAGCACCATCGCGAGCGCCCGATCGTGCGCCGCGTCCGGCACCTTGCCATCCTTGTAAGGGGCCAGCAGCGCCTCGGCGATCAGATAATCCTGCCGTCCGCGCAGGCTGCCGAGCGTCACGTTGCCCTTGAGAATTTCGCCCGTGCGGGGATCGGCAACAATGTCGCCGTAGCTCCAGCCGCGGTTGGCGCGGTGCACCCACTGGATGATGTTGTAGCGCGCATCCATCGGGTCGGCGCCTTCGGGCAGCAGCTTCACCTGGAAGGTTCCCGGCGCCCATCCAGCGGCTTGAAATGCCTGATCCCACCACGAGCAGCCTTGCTGCAATGCAGAACGCAGCGGCTCCGGCGCGCCGCGGTCGATGTAGTAGACAATCGGCTGCACTGCTTCGCAGCTCGTCACGCAGTTGGGATCCTTCTTCTGCAGGCGATGACGCGGGATGAACTGCTGAATCGTGTCGACGCCCAGCGGCGTGTTCATCTCGCGCCACGCGGCATCAAAGAATCCCGAGCGCGGCGAGTAGCGGCGCGCTACATAGCCCGGCGGTGGTAGCTTCAGAAAGCTCTGCCGCTCATGGACCGTCACGGCATGCACGTCCGGCGTCACGTCGGCCAGAAGTCTCGCGCCTTCGGGATTGTCGCTCACGAAAGTCAGCTCGGCCTCAACCTCGGTGTTCAGCGGGAAGGCTTTCGAGTGTTCAGGATCGATGGTGGAGCGCTCCGCATCGACGCGGTAGCTGCCCTGCTTTGCCGCGGCGAGTACTTCAGCAACATGGTGAATGTCGCGCAGGAAATAATCGGTTGCATCCACTACCACGAAGCCGTTGGCTTCTCCGGTGATGTGAAACGACCCCAGAATCGACGAAGGGAAGGACTGCTGCACCGCAAGCTGCTCGGCGAGATCGGTCGAGGCCGTGCGGTAGGCCACGTTCTCCTCAACCAGCAGCACCTTGGGCCCCACGCGTTCGAAGTGAACAAGCCGCGGACCACCGCCCGATCCGTCAAGAGGCTGCAACTGCCCGCGATCCATGCCGAGGTCGTTCTGCCCGATGCCATAAGGCAGGGAGTCGTAGAGGATATAGGACGGCGATGTGGCGCCGTTCTTCTCCGTCAGCGGAATGCCAAGAGAGAGCTTGCCGGTCTTCGCATCCCATTGGATAGGAAGAAGCTCGTTCCCCTGCTGCATCAGAGGCAGCCATCGAGGCGGCGTCGGCGGATTGTGGAGGCGCAGCAGGCTGCGCGCAGAGGGTGAGAGACGAAACGGCAAAGAGAGCAAGAAGGCAACTGCAGGCACGCAAGAGATCACGGGGCATAGTCACGATCATAGATCCTCAATCGAGTGTTCAGAACGCGTAAGAGGGGAATCCTACTTCTGTTCCTGGCCGTTCATGAATTCGCCGGCATCTTCGTGTCCATCGACGATGTACACATAACCACTGAGCAGCGGCGGTCCGCTGGCGCTGCCGGTCTCGCGAACGGCGTAGGCAAAGCGCAGATCGATGAACTCCACCGTTGTCCAGGTGCGTCCCGGCGTTAATTGCGGAGGATCGAAGCCGGGCACAGGATACTGGCCGATATCGCGCACCACGGCCCACTTGCCCCAGTCGAGATAAGCCTTGCCCAGCGAAGTCTGTTTGGCGGCTTCCACGGAGGGCGTGTCTCTGGGCACGTAGATGACGTCGCGCGGCGCTTCGCTATCGATAGTGCCCTTCCAGGTATTCACCTCGGCGGTTTGATAGTAGTTTTGGGTTTCCACGATCGCGTGCCAGCGGTAGGGATTGACCCAGTAGGGCTGAACGGCGATGCGCAGGATCGGCGCCGTCGTCACCTGTGTGTTCTCAAGCAGGGCGCTGTGCCTGCGCGTGCTCCGCCCACCGCCAGCACCAGACAGCCACCATGCCGCAGAGCGCGAAGATCGCCCATCCCCGCCCGCGAAAGCGCGATCGCCGCGCGCCGATCTCGCTATCGGTGAGCCCAAGCAGCCAAGGCATCACGATTGCTGAAAGCAGCAGCAGCCACAGCAGCGGATCGGCGATAAAAACAAAGCTGCCCGCATACCAGCGAGGATTGAACGGGAAGAACGGGCGCACGCCGTAGCTGTTCGTCCAGTCGAGCAGAATGTGGCTGAGCGCCGCGATCAGAGACGCAAAATACACCCAGGCCCATCGCACCGGCGCAGCGGGCGGGTGCTTCGCCCGGCCCTTGCGCCCGAGGTGGTAGAGCCACACCGCACCGGTGACCACTGCGGCGACGAGAGGCGCACCAATAAGCGTGTGCGTGATGCCACGATGATGCTTGAGCACCTCAACCGGCCCTGCGAGGCCCCAGAGGATGTCGAGGTCGGCGGCTTCGGCGGCCAGCGTGGCTGCCAGCGTTACATACGCGGCCTTGCGATTGAGACCGGCGCGACCAATACAGGCCCCGGTCAGAAAGTGCGTAACAGGCTCCATAGGGTCTCGACAACATACTAACCGGCTCGCGGCGTCCCGCCCCCGGCAGGCACCCTATAATCCTGCCCATGGATGAACGCGGCAAAGCGAGCAAGGTTGCGCAGCGCGCGGAAGAACTGCGTACCCTGCTTCGCAGGCATGAGCACCTCTACTACGTGATGGACGCGCCCGAGATCAGTGACGCGGAATATGACGTGCTGATGAACGAGCTCAAGCAGCTCGAGGCAGAACACCCCGGGCTGCTCACGGCAGATTCGCCTACGCAGCGGGTTGGCGGCAAGCCTTCCGAAGGTTTCAGCAAGGTGCGGCACTCCCGACCCATGCTCAGCCTCGACAACGCCTACAGCGAAGAGGAGCTCACGGACTGGGATCGCAGAGTTCACGAGCTCGCCGGTGCTCTGCCCGTTGAATACACGGCGGAGCTGAAGCTCGACGGCCTCAGCGTGGCGCTCAAGTACGAGCCGACGGATGATGGCGGAGCGCGCCTCGTCCATGGCGTCACGCGCGGCGACGGGCAGGTGGGCGAAGACGTCACTTCGAATATCCGAACCATTCGCAGCGTGCCGATCTCCATTTCAGCCGCGGCGCTTAAAAAAGCCGGCCTTACGCAGTCGTTCGAGGTGCGCGGTGAGGTCGTCATGCCGCAGGCGGCCTTTGTGCGCCTCAACGAGGAGCGCGAAAAGCAAGGGCTTACGCCGGCCGTTAATCCGCGCAATGCGGCGGCGGGAACGCTGCGCACGCTCGAGCCCGGCATCGTGGCGCAGCGCGGCCTGGTGATGTACGCCTACTTTCTGCTGATCGAAGGCGAATATCTTGCCGCCGGGCAGAATGCGACGCTCGATGCGCTCACAGCGCTCGGCTTCCGTGTCAATCCGCATCGCGGCAAGGTGCACTCGGTGAGCGCGATGATGAAGTTCATTGACGCCGCCGAGGAGCAGCGCGCCACCCTCGGCTACGAGATCGACGGCGTGGTCATCAAGGTGGACTCGCACGCCACGCAGCAGCGCCTCGGCTACACCGGCCGCGCGCCGCGATGGGCCATCGCCTACAAGTTCACGGCAAAGTCAGGCATCACGCAGCTGTACGACATCATGATCACCGTCGGCCGCACCGGCAAGCTCACCCCCACGGCCATGCTCACGCCGGTCTTTATCGGCGGCACCACCGTGAGCCGCGCGACGCTGCACAATGCCGACTTCATCGAGCGCATGGGCCTGCTGATCGGTGACTGGGTCAAGGTCGAGCGCGGCGGCGACGTCATTCCCAAGGTCGCCGAGATCGTTGAAGACAAGGATCACCCGCGCGGCACACATAAGTTCGTTTTTCCCACGAAGTGCCCCGAGTGCGGCAGCGATGTGGTGCGTGCCGAGGGCGAGGCCGATCATCGCTGCGTCAACGCCGACTGCCCCGCGAAGCTGCGCGAGAGCCTGCTGCACTATGGCGCGCGCAGCGTGATGAATATCGAGGGGCTGGGCGATGCCGCCGTGCAGCAGCTGCTTGAGCGGGGACTGGTGCACAGCGTTGCCGATCTCTACAAGCTCACCGTCGAACAGCTTGCAGGTCTCGAACGTTTCGCCGAGAAGTCCGCGACCACGCTGAAGGATGAAATCGACCGATCGAGAAAAGCCGGGCTCGCACGCGTGCTCATGGGCCTGGGCATCCGTTTTGTCGGCGAGCGCACGGCCGAGTTGCTCGCGCAGGAATTCGGCTCCATCGATGCGCTGATGGCGGCGAACAAGGAAGAGCTTGAGCGCGTGGAAGAAGTGGGGCCGCGCATCTCCGAGGCGATCCTTGAATTTTTCGCCCAGGCCAAGAATCGCGAGCTGGTTGAGCATCTGCGCGAAGCCGGCGTCGATATGACGGCGGAGAAGAAGCAGCGATCAACCCAGCTTGCTGGCCTCACCTTTGTGCTGACCGGCACGCTGCCGAATCTCAGCCGCGACGAGGCCAAGGCAAAGATCGAGGCTGCCGGCGGCAAAACCGCCGGTTCCGTCAGCAAGAAGACAAGCTACGTGGTGGCCGGCGAAGAGGCCGGCTCAAAGCTCGACAAGGCTCAAGCGCTCAAAGTGCCCGTGCTCGACGAAGCCGGGCTGCTCAAGCTGCTGGAAGGCGGTTCATAGGTCGCCAGGCGTCTGCCTCACGCGATGGACTGGCTGCGCGTCGAACGGGACAAGCGCGTCGAGTGGGTTGATGCCCGCTCCTCGCGTTCGCGCTCGCGCTTCCATGCTTCTGCCTGCGTGACGCGCGGCATCAGCGTGAGGGCGGAGGAGGCTGCGGATTCCGCCAGCGGCGTGGGCTGTGGCGGGCTCGATGGGATCAGGCGCGCGGACGATTCGAAGGCGTCGATGCTGCCGTCGTTCCTGTCGTTGACGCCGTCTTCGATGCTGCTTGCGCAAATGGCGATGTTTCCGGCGGCAAGAGGGGCCGGCTGCTTCTCCTCTTGGATGGCAGCGCCGGTTTGTGTTGACGGGCGGGCCATGAACTCGTCGACGAGTTTATGCAGACAGGTTTGCCCGCACAGGTGCCGCGCGCTTGCGCGCAGACGCGAACGAAAGCCCCAGCGGATGACGCGCAGCTCGGCGCCGCTGTCGTACGCCACAAACCAGTGATTCGGGTTCTGCATCTCTCTGGCGCAGATATCGCAGGAAATTGCCTGGCGGATCATCGACTCGTCTTCCTCTCGGTCTATCTCGATCTATCCTCGCGCCGGAAGAGCGCGTGCGATCGGGAATCCCGCCTGCGGAAGTCTCTTCGGCGTCGAAGTGGGACGCCCCGGCGAGATTTATCCCGGAATGGGCCGCATTTTTGTTCGATTGAATTCCTCGATTTTCGAGAAGCGCGCAGAAGATCGGTTGACCCGCCCGCCTTCGCCCTTCACAATGAAATAGAAGGTCTTCTCCGGCGCTTGCCGGCAGGGCCTGCACGGAGGTCAGCATGCCCGCCTATCTTTTGATCCTTGTTGCCGTGTTGAGCCGGCTCGTTCCGCATCCTGACTGGCTCAACTTCACCGCCGTCGGCGGGGCGCTACTCTACTTTGGCGCGCGGCGCTCGTGGCGCGAGATGCTGGCTCCCCTCGCCGCCCTCATGGCCACCGACTATCTGCTTACCGTCTTTAGCTATCACTATCCCTTCCGCGTCGAGGCCTACATCACCACATGGGCCTGGTACATCATGGCGATGGCGCTCGGACACATCCTGCTGCATGCGAAGACGACCTTCGTGCGCACCGCCTCTGCCATCGTTCTCGGACCCACTTCTTTCTTCGTCGTTTCGAATTACGCAGTCTGGGCCGGCAGCAGCATGTATCCGCACAGCCTGGCCGGCCTTGGCGAGTGCTTTGTTGCGGCGCTGCCTTTCTATCGCAACGATCTGGTTTCGACGGCCATTGTTGCCGGCCTCGCCTTCGGCGTCCCCGTTCTGGTTCGTCGCTTCAAGGGCGCCGAGCCCACGCCAGCTTTCGCCGGCAAATAAAGCAAGCATTCCCGAAAAGACAAAGGCCCCGGATCGACCTCCGGGGCTTTTCTGGGTCTGGGGCCGCGTACACCCACGCGGTACGGGTGCAGGCCGTCCTGCGGCGGTCTTACGTTTGTCTTACAGCGGTCCTGCACCGGCCTTACGCGGGTCTTACGGTCTTACACTTGTAAGACACTTGTAAGACGGTCACTTGTGCCCTCTCCAAGGGCGCCTCGTTCGCGCGTGCAGGTGCCCACCCACGAGGCCGTCCGACGCTACTCCGCCTGCAATTCGCCGCTCCCGCGCTTTCTTATCCACCACCAGGCAAAGCCCACGATCGCCAGGCAGCCCACCACAGCAAGGGCCAGAATGCTGTGCCGCGCTACCAGGTTTGCCGCGCCGGGCCCGAGCTTCATCACCAGGAGGGCGAGCACCAGCCAGCGCACCGTTCGCCCGGCAAAGACCGCGCTCATATACGGCAAAATGTTCATTTCAAAGACGCCCGCTGCGAAAACGAAGAGCTTCCATGGAGTCGGCGGCGGCAGCATCGAGGGAATCATCACTGCCAGGAATTCCTGCTTCTCAAAGCGATCTTTTAATTGCTCATAGCGGACCCGGTTCACGCGTTTCAGCAGAAAAAGCTCGCCTCCGGCCCGCCCGATTCCATAAGGAACCAGTCCGCCCACCGCCGATCCCGCCGCCGCGATCAGCACATATGCCCAGAAGTGCGGCTTATCGTTCCACACGTAAACCGCCAGGATCGCGTCCATCGGCACCGGCACGCTCGATGAATCGAGGATCGATACGGCCGCAATTCCCCAGAACCCCATTTTGATCAGCGCCGGCAGGATGACCAGCTGCCACTTGGCGATGATTCGCTCGAAAAACTGCTTCAACCCGGCCTCTTTCTCCCGCGCAATCCGTCCATTCCAAAAGAATCATTGTACGTTCCGCTGAGAGTTTGCCAGTTTCTCAAGGGATGAGAAAATAGAAGAGAAGGATGAACAGCAGAGCGTGCGGGCCCGTCCCGCCGCTCCGGTTGGACGAATGCCCACCACCCAGACGCCCACCCCGGCGAGCGAGCCAAACGAGCCCCTAGGAACCGGCCCCGATCTCAATCAAGCCGGGCAGGATGGCTCTTCCCCGGAATCGGGAGCGCCCCGCGCCACCATTGCCACGTCTCGTTGGGTCGATTACGACACCCACGAGCTGCTCGATATGATCAGCGAGCTCGAAGACGAGCGCCGCTGGGCCCGTCTGCGTGAAGGCATCTGGCTTGCAATCCTCATCCACGTGCTGGTGCTCTCCGGCATTACCTGGATTCCGAAGTACATCTTCAAAGTGCCGCCCGTGGTCGATCCCTTCGACGCCATCAAGAAGCGCAAGGACCTGAGCTATCTCGACCTGCCGCCGGATCTCGTGAAGAAGTACCAGCCCCAGGTCAAGGTCGAGCCGGTTAAGCCCAAGATGCCGCAGATCGACAGAAAGACTCTGGAGGCGCTCAACAAGCAGGCGCCGGCCCCCGTCCCCGAGCCGCAGCCTAAGATCGAGAATCCGGTGCAGCCGCAGCCGCCCGCTCAGCAAACGCCGAAGCCGCCCGCGCCCGAGGAGGCTCCGCATCCGCAGGCAGTTCCGGCGCGGCCCAACTTCGCCATGGGCTCGCAGAACCCTGCCGATCAACTTCGCGACGCCATGCGCGGGGCAGCGCACTCGCCCGGCTACAACCCACAGCAGCCGGCCGGTGGCGGGCTCTCCATGCATCCAGGGGCCGGTTCCGGCGGCGTCGAAGTCCTCTCCGATACGCAGGGCGTGGATTTCAATTCATGGCTGATGCGCTGGCATCGCGAGACCGAGCGCACCTGGGATCCGCTGATTCCCGACGAGGTCAATCCGCCGATTTCGAGATCCGGCGCGGTCGTGATCCGCTTCAAGGTGCTGCCCAACGGCCGCATCATGGATGGAAGCATGGTGCTCGAAGGCAGGTCGGGCGATACCGGCCTCGATCGCGCCGCGTGGGGCGCGCTCACCGGCTCCAACTATCCGCCGCTGCCGCGCGAGTTCCACGGGCCCTATCTGGAGCTGCGCGCCATGTTCCTTTACAACATGCAGCCGGGCCAGCACTGATTCCTGCGCTGTCGACACACCTTAGGTGGAGATACTCTCGTGAGCCAGCTCTTCGGCAGGCTCCGGCATCGGGTGCAGAAAGATGCCGTCCTGCTCAAGCAGCGCGTCGTAGACGGGTGTCCTTCTCCAGTGGCGCGCCAGGGCAAAGGCGCTCATGTTGGCAATCATCAAGGGCAGCACCAGCCCATAGCCTCGGGTCATCTCAAAGATGATGAGGATGGAGGTCATCGGCGCGCGCACAATACCCGCAAAAACTGCGCCCATGCCCACCACGGCAAAGGCGCCGATCGTGTCGGGTGAGTGATGAAAGACCAGAACATCGCAGTAGCCCACGGCGCCCCCCAGCATGCCGCCCATAAACAAGGCCGGCGCAAAAATGCCGCCTGCTCCGCCGCTCGAGTACGAGGTAACCGTCGCCGCCAGTTTCAGCACGCAGAGCACGGACATCGCCAGCAGGGGAATTGAGCCCGAGAAGGCCATGGTGAGCGTCTTGTATGGGTCGCCCGCAATGCCGTCGAGGTGAAAAAAGTAGAGGCCCACCGCGGCGAAGCTGCCCGTTGCCGCAGCACCAATCGCCGGATGCACCCATTTGGGCACCTGCGTGAACCGCTTGAAACGCGCGCGCAGCCGCAGCAGGGAATCGGTAAACGCCACCGAGACAAACGCCGCGAGCAGGCCGAGAATCGAGTAGCCGATGAGCGAAGAAGCGGGTCCCATTTCAAAAGCGCGCGGCACCTTGAAGATAGGTGTAGCACCCATCACCGTGTGTTCCACCACGGCGGCCAGGGCGGCGGCCACGATCACGCCTGAGAGCATCGTCTGGTCAAGATCGCCAATCAGCTCCTCGAGTGTGAAGGTCACCGAGGCGATCGGCGCGTTGAAGGCCGCTGCGATGCCGGCCGCCATGCCCACCGAGGCCATGCGCCGGCGATACTCCGGGCTGAGCCGCGCAGCACGGGCGAGCATATTGCTCACGCCGGCACAGATGTGGACCGTCGGTCCTTCCACGCCCAGCGAGGCGCCCGAGCCAATCTGCAGCGCGCACAGCCCAAACTTTGCGAGTGTCTCCTTGACGGAGATGTAGCCTGACCGCAGGGTGAAGGCGACCTTCACCTGGGGAATGCCGCTGCCGGCCGCCGCTGGAGCAATGTAATAGAGGCCGAGTCCGCAGATCAGGCCGCCCACGGCCGGCGTAAGGATCGTCCACACAATCCAGAGGTAATGGTTTGGTGTAGAGGCGCCCGCGGTGGCTCGCTCGATGAGCAGGCGCTCGATAAAAGCCACACTGATATGGAAGGCAACCGCAGAAAAGCCGCAAAGACCGCCGGCGAGAATGGTGAAAGCCAATAACCGCTGTCGCTCGGTCGGCAATCGGCGCATCAACCACGCCATAAAGCGCGAATACGAGTCGCTTACCCTTACCGCAACACTCAATTTAAAGGTGACCTCGTCGCATAAACGTCCGCAACCAGTATAGGATCCGGGCGGTGCAGAGCGCTGTCCCGATTGGGACTGGCTATTGTTTCCTCTCAGTCTGCTGCATGAACCCCGCGAGATAGTTCTTCCACACCGCGGCCACGGTATGCGTTCCATGTCCCCGCGTGGCGTCTGAGATTGGAATCAAAATGAAGCGCGCGTGCGGCATGCGCTTGACCATCTTCTCCGCGATGCCCAGTTCCGGCGGATTGATGAAATCGTCAGCGGAGTTGATCCACAGCACCGGCGCGGTGATGCGCTCCAGGTTCGGGCTGGGATCGTAATTGCGGCTGGCGTTGAGGTAGAAGATCATGTTGTTTGCATCGGTGCCGGCCATGGTGCGCTCCAGATACCGGTCGACGTACTGCTCGGCCAGCTCGCGCGTGGGTGCTGCCTTCTGCATCTGCAGTGGACTCGAACCCATTACAAGCAGCAGTTCGTTGGCCGTGCGCAGGCCCTCGACGGGTTCGGTCTTGTATTCGCCGCCCATCCACGCCGGATCGAGCTTGATGGCCTGGATCGCCATGTAGCGCATCATGCGATTGCGGCCCGCGATCGGTACCGGCAGGCACGCGAACGGCGCGAGCGCATCGGCAAATCCGGGATAGGTCTCGCCCCAGACGAAGGTCTGCATGCAGCCCATCGAAGTGCCGAGGATCAGGCGCAGATGATCGACCTTCATCTCGTCGAGCATCATGTGCTGGCTGCGCACCATGTCGTCGTAGTCGTATGCGGGAAATGCGCATGCAAGGCCGTCGGAGGGCTTTGAGCTTTCACCGTGGCCGATGTCGTCGGGCAGGATGATGAAGTACTTCGTGATGTCGAGAACTGCCGCCGGGCGCAAACAGCACATCGGAGAAGAGCGGGTTCAGCAGCGAATGCGCATTGCCGCCTGTGCCGTGCAGCAGCAGAACCGCGTTGTCCGTCTGCGCCGGCCGCGTTGCGATGCGGCGTGCCCAGCGTCAGGTAGTGCAGCTTGAGCTCCGGCAGCATCTCGCCGGTGCCAAAGCGGAAATTCTGCAGCGTCACGGTCCCGTCAACGGTGGGCCACTTGGCTCGCAGGCGCGGTGGGCGTGGCTTGACCGAACGCGGTTGCGACGAAGCAAGCAGCATCGCGGTCGCGAGACAGATCAAACGCAAAGACATTGATTGTCTCCTGGGTACGGATTGAGAGTAGCGTCGCGGCCTGCTGCACGCAAGACCGATGCCGACTGAATGCGGCTTGATGGCTGACTGGAACGCCCCTTTCGTTTCGGCTGGGAACCCTTCATTTGCGATAAAATTGTTGCGTCAGCCATGCGCAGCCATCCAGCCACCTCCGGCTCACCTCTTCTCAGGCGCTTTCGCCGCGGACGGCCCGACCGTGGACGCCGCTTCTCCGGCTGAGTAATCTATCCCGTTGTCCGTTTTTCGCGCGCAGACGCCGCAAGCGAGTGGCGACGAAGTTCTGCGCAAGAGAGCAGTGATCCGTAAATGCCATCCGCCGATGCGCGGATAGAAAGGTCTCCCGATGAATAGCTTTAACAGCCGAGCCAGGCTTGCCTCCGGCAAGAGCGCCTACACCATCTATCGCCTGCCCGCACTCGCAGCGCGTGGCTTCGATCTTAGCCGCCTGCCCTTCAGCCTGAAGATTCTGCTTGAAAACCTGCTGCGCCGCGAAGACGGCGTGAACGTTACCGCCGACGACATCGACTTCCTCGCCAAGTGGGACCCCAAGGCCGAGCCGAGCCGCGAAATTGCTTACATGCCGGCGCGCGTGCTGATGCAGGATTTCACCGGCGTGCCCGCCGTGGTCGATCTGGCCGCGATGCGCGACGCCATCAAGACGCTTGGCGGTGACCCCGAGCGCGTCAATCCGCTGGTGCCGGCCGAGCTGGTCATCGATCACTCCGTGCAGGTGGATGAGTTTGGAACCGCGGGCGCTACGATGCCAACGCGCTGCTCGAGTTCCAGCGCAACCGCGAGCGCTACGCGTTCCTCAAGTGGGGGCAGACGGCGTTTCGCAACTTTTCAGCGCCGTGCCGCCGGGGATGGGCATCTGCCACCAGGTGAATCTCGAGTACCTCGCCCGCGTCGTCTTCACGACGGAGATCGACGGCGACGCTGGTTGCGTATCCCGATACGCTCGTCGGCACCGACTCGCACACCACGATGATCAACGGCCTGGGCGTGCTGGGCTGGGGCGTGGGCGGCATCGAGGCCGAGGCGGCGATGCTCGGCCAGCCGGTCTCCATGCTGGTGCCGCAGGTAGTGGGCTACAAGCTCACCGGCAAGCTGCGCGAGGGCGCGACGGCGACTGACCTGGTGCTGACCGTGACGCAGGCGCTGCGCAAGCTCGGCGTCGTCGGCAAGTTTGTGGAGTTCTACGGGCCGGGCATCGCGCAGTTGCCGCTGGCCGATCGCGCCACCATCAGCAACATGGCGCCGGAGTACGGCGCGACGTGCGGCATCTTTCCCGTCGACGCTGAGACGCTGCGCTACCTGCGCCTCACCGGCCGCAGCGAAGAGCAGATCGCGCTCGTCGAGGCGTACTACAAGGAGCAGGGACTGTTCCACGCCGCAGGCGCGCCCGAAGCCGAGTACTCGCAGACGCTCGAACTGGATCTCGCGACGGTCGAGCCGAGCGTGGCCGGGCCCAAGCGGCCGCAGGACCGCGTGCTGCTGAAGGATGCGGCCGCGAGCTTCGCGCAGCAGTTGCCAACGCTGCTGGCGCCCAACTGCCAAGCCGCTGGGCACGCGCACTGCGGCCGCCTGGGAGCGCGACGCAGCACTGTCACCGACACGGCGGTTGCCGAGCAAGTGCTCCGCTGCACGTGCACCACGACGGTGAAAGAGCGCTTCAACGTCGATCCCGATAAGTATCTCGATCATGGATCGGTTGTGATCGCGGCGATCACCAGTTGCACGAATACGTCGAATCCGTCGGTGATGATGGCCGCGGGATCTGCTCGCGAAGAAAGCCGTCGAGAAGGGCCTCACGGTTCCGCCGTGGGTGAAGACTTCGCTCGCGCCGGGCTCGCGCGTCGTTACCGACTACTACCAGAAGGCCGGGCTGCTGCCGTATCTCGAGAAGCTGCGCTTCAACGTGGTGGGTTACGGCTGCACAACGTGCATCGGCAACTCCGGCCCGCTGCCCGCCGATGTTTCGAAGAGCATCGACGAGCACGGGCTGGTCGCGGTGAGCGTGCTTCAGCGGCAACCGCAACTTCGAAGGCCGCGTGAACGTGGATGTGCGCGCGAATTACCTGATGAGTCCGCCGCTGGTCGTGGCGTACGCGCTGGCCGGGCGCATCGGGCACAACTTCGACACCGATCCGCTGGGCACGGATCAATCCGGCAAGCCGGTGTATCTCAAGGACATCTGGCCGACGCAGCAGGAGGTGGCCGCGGCGATTGAGAAGGGCCTCAGCAGCGAAAGCTTCCGCAAGGAATACGCGACCGTGAGCCGAGGGCGATGCGAACTGGCAGGGGCTCAGCTTTCCCACCGGCGACGTCTACAAGTGGGAGCCGGATTCGACCTACATTCGCAAGGCGCCCTACTTCGACGGCATCACGAAGACGCCCGCGCCGGTAAGCGACATTGCCGGCGCGCGCGTGCTCGCGGTGCTGGGCGACTCGGTGACCACCGACCACATTTCGCCGGCGGGATCGATCAAGGCCAACGGACCGGCGGGGAAGTATCTTGCCGAGCACGGCGTGAAGCCCGCCGACTTCAACTCCTATGGCTCGCGCCGCGGCAACCACGAGGTCATGGTGCGCGGCACATTTGCCAATGTGCGCCTGCGCAACAAACTCGCGCCGGGCACCGAAGGCGGCGTAACGCGGCTGCTGCCCGAGGGCGAGCAGATGTCGATCTTCGACGCCAGCGTGAAATACGCGGAGCGCAAAGTGCCGCTCGTCATTCTCGCCGGCAAGGAATACGGCTCCGGCTCGTCGCGCGACTGGGCGGCGAAGGGCCCGAACCTGCTCGGCGTGCGCGCGGTCATCGCGGAGAGCTTCGAGCGCATCCACCGCTCCAACCTCGTCGGCATGGGCATTCTGCCGCTGCAGTTTGAGGAGGGGCAGAATGCCGAATCGCTCGGCCTTACCGGCGAAGAGACCTATGACTTTCCCGGCCTGACCGGGTATGCTCGAGGCGAAGTTCGCCGGCGGCCGTACGATTCAGGTGAAAGCAACGGCCCCAGACGGCACCGTGAAGGCGTTCAAGGCCCAGGTGCGCATCGATACGCCGCAGGAGATCGAATACTTCGAGCACGGCGGCATCTTGCAGTACGTGCTGCGCCAGCTCGCGGCAAAGTAACCGCTGCACGAGCAAAATAAAACGCCGCTCCGGCCGGGGCGGCGTTTCTTTTGTGAATCGCAGAAATGTCTACTCGCCGGCGCCGGCGCGGGCGGGCTTCACGGTGATGCGCTTGGCTTTTGCTGCCTTGGGCGCCTCGGAGATATGAATCGTTTCCTCGTGGCCCGGAGCGAAGAAGCGCACGCCCTCCTGATGCTCGCCCATCACATGCAAGCGCAAAAAGTTCGTCGATCCCGACTTGGTGCGCGTGCCGGCGACGATCGCAATCACCTCGCGGCTGTGCACGTAGCCGATGCTGGTCCAGCAGACTTTCGGCCACTTCCACCAGCGCTTCAGTTGAATTGACCTTGGGGCAGCGAATCGGCGTGGTGCCCCACAGCAGATTGAGGCGGTTGATGGTAACCTCGATCGGGCTGAGCGCGAAGATCGGCGACGTGGGATGGTACTTCGAGAGCTGGCGCGCCGTAGCGCCCGACTCCGTAAAGAGCGCGATGCCGCGCAGATCGAGATCGTCCGCGGCATGCGCGGTTGCTTCGCAGATCGTCTCCGCAATCGAGAGATGGCTCGCCCGTACGTGCGCCTGCGAGACGTACTGCCTGTCTTCCTTGATGTGCCGCTCGGCCTCGCTCACAATGCGGGCCATCATCGCGACCGCTTCCACCGGATACTTGCCCACCGCAGACTCGCCGGAGAGCATCACCGCATCGGTGCCGTCATACACGGCATTGGCGACGTCAGAAACCTCGGCGCGGGTGGGGCGCGGATTTTCGATCATCGACTCCAGCATCTGCGTCGCCGTGATCACCGGCTTGAAGTATTCGCGCGGCGCGGCGAATGATGTGCTTCTGAATTGCGGGCACCTTCTCCGGCGGAACCTCGACGCCAAGATCGCCGCGCGCCACCATGATGCCGTCGGCGGCCTGCAGAATGCTGTCGAGGTGCTCGATGGCCTGCGGCTTTTCAAGCTTGGCGATGATCCACGTCTCGCAGCCATACGCTGAGACGCGATTGCGCACCAGGCGCACATCCTCCGCGGTGCGCACAAACGAAACGGCGACGGCATCGACGCCATTCTTGAGCGCGAACTCAAGGTCGGCCGCAGTCTTTTTCAGTCAGCGATGGAACGCGCACCGGAATGCCGGGCAGATTGATGCCCTTGTTCTCGCCCAGCATGCCGCCGTTGATGATGTCGCACACGACGTCGGCGCCATCGATGTCATGCACGCGCAGCTCGATGAGCCCGTCCGAGAGCAGAATGCGCGAACCCTGTTCGACGTTTTCGGCGAGCGTCTTGAATGTGGTGCCAACCAGTGAAGCGGTGCCGGGCACCTCGCGCGGCGTGATGGTGAGGCGGCCGCCGGCCTTCAGCAGAACGGGCTGGTGATCCTTCAGCTTCGATGTGCGAATCTTTGGTCCCTGCAGGTCGCCGAGAATGCAAAGCGGCTTGCGCTCTTCATGGCTCACCTTGCGGATCATCTGGATGAGCGCCAGCTTTTCTTCATGCGTGCCGTGAGAGAAATTCAGGCGAACCACATCAATTCCCGCGCGCACAAGCTCGCGGAAAACCGGTTCCGTATTCGACGCAGGACCAAGCGTGGCAACGATCTTGGCGCGGCGCTGAATCGGGGACCCGGGCAGGCTCACTTCGGCGTAAGGCATTGAAAAGGCTCCAGATATGGTTCGTTGGGAATGTATGAAATGAAACGAAGGCGGCCGCCTTCATTGTACACGGCGAAACGCCGCGCGAATCGCGTGCGTGCGCATTGGGCACCCACTAACGCGATGTGAGGATGTCTTCGATGCGCTGTTCGGGGTGATCGCGTCTGACTCTGGACCGGAAGAGCACTCCGTTCAGCTCCGCGCCCAGCAGCGCGCTGAACGAAGTGATGTAGAGCCATACCAGCGTCGCGATGCCCGCGCCAAATGAACCGTAAAACCGCGAGTAATTCGCAACCGCCGTCACGTACCAGCCGAAGGCAAGCGTGGCGGGGAACCAGACGATCGTTGCCGCAATCGCGCCAGGCATCACCCAGATCCAATGCTCCTTGCGCCGTGTGCCGAAGTGATAGAGCGCGCCGAGAACGGTGATGCTCGTGCTCAGGGCAATTGCCCAGCGCACCATTCTCCAGAAAAAAAGGACGGCGTGGCGCAACTGGTGCACCGCATTCTCAACCATCCAGTGCTCGATGGTGTGGCCGAACATCAGCAGCAGCGTCGCGAGCGCCAGCGGCACCAGCACCATGGGAACGAGCAGCAGCGCGCGCAGACGCCGCTCCCAGAAGCCCCAGTCATCGCGCGGCAGGCGATAGGCGCGGCGAAAGCCCTCCATCAGCGACAGCATCATGCCCAGTCCGGCAAAGACGCTCAGCGTCAGGGCAGAGAAGATGAGCGGCATCGAACGCAGGCGTTTCGCCTGCATCGAGGCTGTCAGCAGCGCCATCGTATCCCGCGGCAAGAAGTGAACGAAGGTATTGCGAATCTCGCCGACGAGATTTGTGCCTTCAGGCAGAACCGCCAGCAGCGTCGTGATCATGACCATGGTGGGAAAGAGCGTCAGCATGCCGGAATATGCCGCGGCCTTGGCCGTGTTGAGCACGTCGTGCTCAAGAGCCAGCCAAAGCGCTTTCCGTAGCTTGGGGAGGAGGGCCATCATCTGGTCAATTGAAAGAGTAGTGTATTTCGGCAAATCCGGCGACAGCATATCAACCGTTCGCTGCCCCGTGGCGCATACGTCGTCTTCATCCTTTGAACGCGCATCGCGCGTTAAAGTTGCAGCGCTGCCTCGGAACCCTTGTTCGGGTTATCATGGCCCGTTATGAAAACTGTCGCCGATCGTCTTTTGCAGTTCGCTTCTCTTGTGCTTCTGGTAGCCGGCGGGCGGTTGGTGCCGGTGGCCGCGCAGAGCCGCCCCACACCCAATGCGCAGCTTGCGTCGAAGGAAGTGAACGCGCGCGTCGATGCGTTGCTCAAGAAGATGACCCTCGAGGAGAAGATTGGGCAACTGGTGCAGTACTCTGCCGGATTTGCGACCGGCCCCGCCGCCTCCAAGCTGACCTATGACGATCTCGTCGCCAGAGGGGAGGTCGGCTCGATGCTCAACGTGGTCGGCGCAGAAAAAACCAACCACTACCAGCACATCGCGATGGAAAAATCGCGGCTGCATATCCCCATCCTCTTCGGCCTCGACGTGATTCACGGCGACCACACCACATTTCCCATTCCGCTGGCCATTGCCGCAAGCTGGGACCCCGAGGCCGGTGAAACCGTAGCGCGCACGGGCGCGGTAGAGGCGCGCGCCGATGGCATCGACTGGGTCTTCTCGCCGATGGTCGACATCGCGCGCGATCCACGCTGGGGGCGCATTGTTGAGTCGAACGGCGAAGACCCGTACCTCAGTTCGGCAATGGCGCGTGCCTGGGTGAGGGGCTATCAGCAGGACGATCTCGCGAAGCCGGATTCGGTGGCCGCCTGCGTGAAGCACTTTGCCGCTTATGGCGCGGCGATTGCGGGCCGCGACTACAACGCCACCGACATGAGCGAGCAGACGCTGCGTCAGGTTTATCTGCCGCCCTATCACGCCGCGGTAGAGGCCGGTGTCGCTACGGTCATGAGCTCGTTCAACTCCATTAACGGTGTGCCGGCTACGGCCAATCCCTTCACGCTGACGCAGATTCTGCGCAAGGAGTGGGGCTTCGACGGCTTCGTGGTGTCAGACTGGGGCTCCGTCGCCGAGTTGCTCAATCACGCGATCGGGCCGGACGGCGCAACCGTGGCGCGCAAGGCGCTGATGGCGGGCCTCGATATGGACATGGAGGGAAACCTCTACGGCACCACCATCATCGGCCAGGTGCGCTCCGGCAAAATTCCCGAGGGCGTCGTGGATGAAGCGGTGCGCCGCATTCTTCGCGTGAAGTTCGCGCTCGGTCTCTTCGACCATCCCTACACCACGCCGTCAGCCCCTTACACGGCCACCCCTCAGCGCCGCGCCACCGCGCGCAAGGTTGCCGACGAGACGATGGTGCTGCTCAAGAACGATCCAGTCGAAGGCATCGGCACGCTGCTGCCTCTCACCGCGAAGGCGAAGAAGATTGCGCTCATCGGTCCTCTTGCCGATGATCCGCTCGATTTGCTCGGCGCATGGTCTGCCGGGAATCCCAAAGACGTGATCACGCTGAAGCAGGAGCTCAGCCGACGCCTCGGCGATCGGCTTCTCTACGCCAGGGGTTGCAATCTGCTCGCGGGCAAAGACGCTGCCATTCTGCGCGGCCTGATGTTCGGCGGCTCGCAAGGTGGCGTCGCCACCGAGCCTCTGCCCGATGACGATAAATCCATCGCCGAGGCTGTCGAGACGGCAAAGCAGGCCGACATCGCGATTCTTGCGCTTGGCGAGCCAGCCAACTGGATGGAGGGCGAAGCGTCCAGCCGCGTGCATCTGGGCTTCACCGGAGAACAGCAGAAGCTGCTCGAGGCGGTCGTCGCCACCGGCAAGCCGGTTGTGCTGGTGGTGCTCGCCGGCCGGCCGCTGGTGCTCAAATGGGCCGCAGAGCACGTGCCCGCGATTCTGCAGGCGTGGAGCCCCGGCATCGAGGCCGGCCCGGCGGTTGCCGATGTGCTCTTCGGCGAAGTGAACCCCTCGGGCAAGCTGCCGGTGAGCCTGCCGCGCGCCGTCGGGCAGGAGCCGCTCTATTATGCGCAGCTTCCCACGGGCCGCCCCGCAACCGGCGTCGATCTCAGCCACATGCCTACTAACTCGCAGGAGAAGTTTGTCTCGCGCTACGTCGATGAGCAGAACTCCGCGCTCTTCCCCTTCGGCTGGGGATTGAGCTACACACGCTTCAGCTTTTCAAAGCCGACGCTCAGCCGCAGCGAGGTTCCGGTGAAAGAAGCGGTCGCCGGCGCGAACAAAATCACCTCGGTGGGCGTGGACGTAACCAATACTGGCAGCGTTGCCGGCACCGAGGTGGTCCAGCTCTACATTCGCAACACGTCAGCCAGCGTCGAGCAGCCTGTGCGTGAACTCAAGGGCTTTGCCCGCGTGCATCTCGGTCCGGGCGAGACAAAGCATGTGGACCTGCCGCTGGGCTTCAACGAGTTGAGTTTCTACAACGATGAGGCGCATCGCACCGTGGAGCCGACCACCTATGACATCTGGGTCGGCGGCGATTCACTGGCCGATCAAAAGGCGAGCCTCAAGGTGATTGAGTAGGCAGGGCTTCGCGGCGGAACAATCCCGGACACCTCGCTCCCTCACCTCGCTCCCACTAAGGTGCAGGCCGGAACTCGCCTGCGGGATTGTGAGCGCCCTGCGCGGGCAGGTATCATAAGCCTCCATGGGTACCCCTCCGCCAATTCAGCTTGGCAGCATCGGCATGGCCGACTCACTGATCCTGATGGTGCTGGCCCTGGTCGTCTTTGGACCGCGCCGGCTGCCGCAGATCGGCCGCCAGATCGGCAAGCTGATGTACGAGTTCCGCAAGGCGTCCAACGACTTCAAGTTCCAGATGGAAGAAGAGCTGCGCGTCGCCGAAGAGGCCGACCGCCGCAAGAAGGAAGAGGCGCAGCGCCAGCAACTGACGGCTGCCCAGCCAGTGCAGGAGTCGGTGTCCGCGAGCCCGGCTATCGCAAGCTCGGTGACGGTCGATACGGCCCCGGATGCCACCGCGCCCCTCTCCGCAGAAACGCCGGAGGCTGAGACCACTGAGCTGCGGATTCTGCCGCCTTCGACGGGCGAAACCGTCGCCTCTACGCGGCGGTCTGAGCTGGCCGAGCTCACCGAGCCTCCGCAGGATCTTCCCGCGCCCCGCAACGACGATGCACCCGCAACGGAGACAGTAAGCCACAATGGTTGATCCAGAGGAGGCTCTCAGCAAGGCCCGCAAGGCTGTGACCGATCGCGCAGAGCTCCCAGGCATGAGCCTGATGGAGCATCTCGACGAACTGCGCCGCCGCATCGTCCACTCGGCCCTGTATCTTGCCGCCGGCTTCTTTGTGGCGTGGTTTTTTCGCGATCACATCCTCGGATTTCTGCAGGCGCCGCTCACCCGCATCGGCAAAAATCTTGTCTTTACGCACCCGATGGATGCGCTCAATCTGAATTTGCAGGCATCGCTGCTGCAGGCGCCATCATCGCCAGCCCGTTCATCCTCTATCAGGTGTGGCTCTTTATCGCGCCCGGCCTTTATCAAAAGGAAAAGCGCTTCGTGATTCCATTCATGGGGGCCACGGTGGGCCTGTTTCTTGCCGGCGCGAGCTTCGGATACTTTTACGTTCTGCCCGGCGCCATCAAAATTCTCGTCCTCGGGTTTGGCCGCGACTTCACCTCGATGATCACCATTGAGGACTACACCAGCTTCTTCCTCTCCATCATTCTTGGCCTCGGCATCAGCTTTGAAATGCCGATCCTCATCTTCTTCCTCGCGATGTTCGGCATTGTCAGCCCGCAGTTTCTGTGGAAGAACATTCGCTACGCGATTCTTGCGATCTTTCTCGTGGCGGCCATCATCACGCCCAGCCCCGATCCCTGGACGATGTGCATCTACGCGATCCCCATGCTGGCGCTCTATCTGATCGGCATCGCCGTCGCCTGGTGGGTGCATCCATCGCGCCGCAAAGCGAGAGAATCAGAGTCATGATGCTTTCTGCCTGGCGCCGCCGGCTCTTTTTCGTGCTGACTCTTCTTGCGCCTCTCGCCCTGCCGGCGCAGCACTTCAATGGCGGACGCGCCTATGAGTATGCGCGCGACTTTGCCGCGATCGGCCCGCGCTGGCCCACGAGCCCCGGCCACGCAAAAGCTGAAGCATTTCTGCGCGCTCATTTCGAGCACGATCAGCTTGAAGAAGATGCCTTCATCGCCGACACACCCATCGGCGCCGTGAACATGCGCAATTTCATCGTGCGCTTCCCCGGGAAGAAAGATGGCGTCATCGTGCTGGCCACGCATTACGAAACCAATTACTGGCTGCGCAATATCAACTTCGTGGGCGCCAACGACGGCGCAGCCACAACCGGCCTGCTGATGGCAATCGCCGACCAACTGCGCGCGGCCACCGCAAACGGGCGCAAGCTCGAAGGCTACTCGGTGTGGCTGGTCTTCTTTGATGGCGAAGAGGCGATCGAACACTGGTCCGATTCCGACTCAACCTACGGCAGCCGCCATCTCGCAGCCCGATGGGGTCGCGATGGAACCCTGGCCCGCGTCAAGGCGTTCATCCTCACCGACATGATCGGCGACAAGGATCTCGATATCCAGCGCGAGAGCCGCTCGACGCAATGGCTCGTCGACACGGTGCGTCAGGCCGCGAAGAAGTACGGTTACGAGCATTACTTCTTCCAGCAGGAAGAATCTGTGGACGACGACCACCTCCCCTTCGTCAAGCGCGGCGTTCCATCCATCGACATCATCGATCTTGATTACGGGCCCGATGACAGCTACCACCACACTGCGCAGGACACGATCGACAAGGTCAGCGCGCGCAGCCTGGCGATCGACGGCGACGTGATCATGGAAGCGATTCGCCTGATCGATACACGCTGATCTCAGCTTCAACGGCCAAAGCGCCGCAGTTATTTCCTGTAGCATCTCTCTATGATTGGCGGCGCCACATGGGCGTGGTGGATCGGGTTTCATCTGGCCGTGATCGCTCTGCTGGCGATCGACGCCTTTCTTCTCGCGCGCGAGCCGGACCATCCGCGGTCCACCAGGGGCGCATGGATATGGACCGGCCTGTTGATCATCGCGGCCGGAGCTTTCGCGGCGTGGATTTACATGGAGCAGGGGCGCCAGCCGGCTCTTGAATTCGTCGCCGGCTACGCGATTGAAACTTCGCTCAGCATCGACAATCTCTTTGTCTTCCTCGTCATCTTTCAGGGCTTCCAGATCAGCGAGAAGCGCCAGCACACCGCGCTGCTGTGGGGTGTGGGCGGAGCCGTGATCCTGCGCGCGCTCTTTATCGCCATGGGCGTTACCCTGATTCATCGCTTTCACTGGATCACGTGGGTCTTCGGGCTCTTTCTGCTCTATGCGGCCTTCCGGCTGGTGCGCGGTGGGTCGGCGAAGGCTGCCATTCCCGGGTGGATCCGCCGTCTACAGCCCTCAAAGGGCTCGCTGCTGCCGGTGATTCTCGCCGTAGAAATCACCGACCTGCTTTTCGCGGTCGACTCGATTCCGGCAGTACTGGCTGTTTCGCGGGATCCCTTTGTGGTCTATACGTCGAACATTGCCGCGATCCTCGGCCTGCGCTCTCTTTACTTCGCGCTGGCTTCGCTGCTCGATCGCTTCCGGTATCTGCACTATGGCCTTGGCGTGCTGCTGGCGTTCGTCGCCTTCAAGATGCTTGCGGCGCCATGGTTCGAGGTTTCCATCACTCTGTCGCTGGCGATTATCGGGGCCATTCTTGGGGTGTGCGCAATTGCGTCGTGGATCGCCGGCGGCCGCGGCCACTCAGTCCATTGAAATCTGCACGAGGTCTTCTTCCGGCTGAGCTGATGGCAATTTTTCGCGCTCGCGCCAGGCTGGCTCAGTGAAATGCCGCAGCCGGGCCACCGCGCTGCCCACGTGCATTGAACCATGCAGCAGGTGCTTCGCCTTCAGCGGGCCGGCAACGCGGTATTCGCTGATCCAGTGCGCCGCGGCGCTGGCGGAGCAGCCGCACTGGCTGCAGTCAGGGTCGCCGCCGAAGACGCAGGGCTCAACATGCGTGCGCAGATCGGCCGAGTAGTTCTTCGAAAGGCGCGAGAAAGTGCACTGCTTCGGCGATGCCGGTGGATGCAGCAGCGCATGCGCGTAGCCCTCGGGCGTGAGCAGCTTGCGATAGCGCTCGCGCAGCCGCGGCAGCTCACGCGCGATTATCGCGCGTTGGGCGCTTGTCAGGCGCTCGGCGCTCTCTTCGCCGCGCTGCGGACTGTAGAGGCTGACCCAGATATTGCGCACTTCTTCCCGCGCATTCCAGAAACTCACGTATTCTTCGAGATAACCGGGGCGCTCGAGCATCTGCGCTGTGATCGTCCAGTGCACATTGACAGTCCGGCCTGCGAGGTTTGCGAGAAGGCGGTCATACGTTGCCGGATGGCGCCGCACATTGTGATGCTCAGGCAGCCCGTCAATCGAAACCGCCGCGATGAAGTGTGGCAGGCTCATCCACTCCAGCGGTATCGGGATGATGCCGCTGGTTACGATCATGACGTAGATTTCGCGTGCTGCGAGCTCCGGCAGAATGCGGCTCAGCTCGCGATGGCGCACCATGGGCTCGCCGCCAACGAGCGTCACGTGCAATGGCTTATGCCTGTCCACCAGCGCAAGCACGCCACGCACAAGATCTTCTCCGCGCTTATCGCCCAGCTCACGCAGCGTCACTTCGCCGCCGAGATGGTTTGACCCGTAGGCATAGCATCCCGGGCAATTGAGCGGGCACTCACGCGTAATTTCAATGGAAAGCATGGGGGTATGGCCTCTGAGAACCTTACCCCAGGATTGAAAAACATTCCTTGTGCGCAAGCTGTCACCCCGTCGAGATTGGAAGCGCCGGTCAGACGCGCATATTGCTATTGGATGCTATTCCGGCGCAAAAAGCGCACAATTCAGGCATCTTAAATCGATCCAACGCACGTCCAAATTCTCAAGGCCATGAAAGTGCCTGTTCCTCAGTGGTCGTTTCGTCGTATGCTGAAAGGACGGAAACCCATGAGAACCTTCACTCTTGACGAAGCGCAGTCGTTGCTTCCGGTCCTGGAGGCGCTGCTGAAGCGCGCCATTGAAAGCAAGCAGGCGGCTGATGAAGTAGAAGCGAAACTCTCCGAGCTCGCGCAGCGGATTTATGTCTCAGGCGGCATGCACGTGGATGTGGGCAACGTGGCACGGTTACGCGCCGAAGTGGAAACGAACATGCAACGGGTGCGCGAAACCATCGCCGAGATTGACGCAATCGGCGTGCAGGTGAAAGATCTCGATTCCGGCCTGCTCGATTTCCCCTTTCGTCTCGAAGATGAAGTGGTTCTGCTGTGCTGGCGCATGGGCGAGTCTTCCATCGAGCACTGGCACAACATGGATTCTGGATTCAAGGGACGCCAGCCAGTCGACGATCGCTTCCGCCGGCGCTCAAACTCAAGCAACCGCCCGAACTAGCAGACAGTCTCTTCCAATCTTTTCAAGGCAGGACTCTCCTTGTACGTCTCCGAGTCTGAAGTCGGCGCTGCGCTCCGCTACCAGGAACTCATTCCGGCCATCCGGCAGGCCTTGATAGCTTATTCCGCAGGCGAGGTTGAACAGCCTCCGCGCATCATTCTGCGCGCCGGCAATGCCGAGGGAGCGGAGAACGGCTGGTTTGCCGTGATGCCGGTCATCGCCGGCGAATTTATGGCGGTGAAGACTGTCACCTTCTACCCGGGCAACGCGCGCACCAAAATTCCTACGCACATGGCGACGATAGAGTTGCTGCGCCGCTCTACGGGCGAGCCGCTCGCGGTGATGGATGGACGCCTGATCACCGAAATGCGCACCGCTGCCGTCTCCGCGGTCGCTCTCGCAGCGCTCATGCCGCTGCATTTTGCGGCACCTCCGGCAACTCTGGGCATCTTGGGATCCGGAGTGCAGGCGCACGCACACATCGAGGCATTCCGTCATGTTTGGCCCACGCTTAGAGAGATTCGCATCTGGAGCCCGACGCGGGCGCACGCCGAGCGCCTGGCCGATCGGGTCGGCGCGCACTCCGTCAGCATCGAAAGCGCAGCCGCGGCCGACGTGGTGCTTACCGTGACCTCTGCTGCACAGCCGGTTCTTCAGGGCCGGTGGCTTGCGCCCAACGCGCTTGTGCTGGCCGTGGGGGCAACCGGCGCCAGCATGCGCGAGCTTGACGACGAAACCATGCAATCCAGCTACATCGTTGCGGAGTCGCGTTCGTCCGTGGAAAGGGAATCGGGCGACGTGCGCTTATCGGGAGCAAAGGTTGCTGCGGAGCTTGGCGAGATTCTCGCAGGCGGGGCAAAGGCGGATATCCCGCGCGACCGGCGGGTTCTGTTCAAATCGGTTGGCATGGCCATTGAGGACCTCGCAGCGGCGCAACTCGTGTGGCAGGCAAGAGCGGGTCACGGCATTTTGTAAGCGGCAAGCCATGCCGCTGCGTCTTAAGGTGCAGAGATCATTGGCCCACACCTTGGGCGGGCAGAACTCTGCCCGAAAGCATTACTCTTTGCAGTAGCCCGCAAGTGGGCAAAATGCGCAGCGCAAAGGAGCGGAGACATGAAAGGCAACTGGGCGAAGTTGGCGCTCGCAGCATCCGTCCTGCTTCTCGCGGCAGGCTGCAAAGGATTCTGGGATGCCCCTGACAACGGGGGCACCGGCACGAATCTCAGCGGATACTTCTACGTTATCAACGAGCAGAACAGCCAGATCGCCGGATATGCCGTCAACAGCAGTGGCGTGCTGACCGCGGTTGCCGGCAGCCCCTACACCCTGCCCGCCAGCGTTCAACCCATCTCCTCCATCACCGTGTCGCCCAACAATAAATTTCTCTACGCCAGCACAGGCGGCGGAATTTTCCTTTACACCATCGCCTCCGACGGTTCGCTGACGCTTGCCAATTCTTCTGCTTCCATCTCGAATGATCAGGCCGTGAGCATGCAGGTGGATTCAACCAACTCGTGGCTTGTGAATGTGTCGGCCGCCAGCGCCTACGTCTTCGCCATCGCCATCAGCCCGACGACCGGCACCATCACGTCGAATACAGAACTCTACGTAAAACTCCCCGTGTCGACCGTTCGGCAGGTCGTGATATCACCCGACAACAGCCGCCTCTTTGTCGCCATGGGAACGGGCGGTACGGCTACGCTTCCATTCAATGCCGCCAACGCCAACCCCCTAGGCGCGGTGAGCACTATCGGAGTCGCAGGCACTGGCGGCGCCGCGCTTTCGGTTGCGGTCGATCCGCTTGGGCTCGCAGGGCAGACCACGCCGCGCGTCTTCTACATCGGCGAAACTGCCGCGGTCTCGGGCTCAAACAGCGGCGCCGTGCGCGTCTTCAACTTCAGCACGCTCACCGAGGTTTCCGGATCGCCCTATGCCAGCCAGGGGCTAGCGCCCTACTGGATCCTGCCCAAGTCGACGGGAGACTACGTCTACACTGTGAATCGCCAGACAAGCAGCGGGTCGACCGGCGTGATTGCCGGGTATTCGATTGCCACCTCCGGCTCGACCTACGCGCTCACGCCCTTCGGCAGCACCGTCAACGCCGGCACCAACCCCCAGGCGATGATGCAGGACAGTACCGGCACCTATCTCTTCGTCACCAATTATGGCGGCACGCCTGACCTCAGCGGATACAACTTCAGCAGCGCTGACGGCTCTCTGGTCTCGAAGATCTCCAGCGCAACGGGTACGGACCCAACGCTGGCAAGCGCCATCGCGGGCCTGCATTGAGGGCCAGCTCGATGCAGACTGAGCCCTGTGACATTCTCAGTTACCCTTTCCCGCGGATCTTTCCCGCGTTCGGGTCCGCAGCCGGCCCGGTGCTATCCTTGAGTCAGATCACCAGTGGCTGTCTCTACGCGAATTTCGATTCCGGATGCCCCCCATGTCAGGAGTCTAAGAGCCTGGGCTCTCTATTCCCTCGGGCTATTTTTTCTTATACTTGCGACCGGATGCGGCAGAATCCACCACGAACGGCACGAGATGGTCTACGTGTGGACGCGGCAGATGTATCTGCGCGACCGCGTGGCCGCCGTTTCGAATCATGTGGCGGAAGTGCACAATGGCGACGAGCTCGAAGTGCTTGAGCACGGGCGCCGTTTCCTTCGCGTAAAAACGAGCAAGAACGAGATTGGCTGGATTCCCGATCGCGCCGTGATCGATGGCAAGACCTACGACGGCTTCGTTCAACTCGCCAATCAGCACAAGAACGATCCCGTCATCTCCATCGGCACCCTGCGTGATGAAATATACCTGCACGTGGGCCCCGGCCGCGATACTGACCGTTTCTACCTCTTGCCCGGTGATGAAAAAGTGCAGTGCTGGCGAGAGCTTCGGTGCCGCGGGAGCAGTTGCCCACCGCTCGGCCTGTGGTGATGCGCAAGCGCCAAAGGCGAAAGGTCCGCTGGCGGCGGGTATGGACGCACGGCGGTTACCGGCGACAACGGGCCCGCGAATCAGCCGCCAATTCCCATGGAAGACTGGTGGCTGATTCGCGATGGCCAGGCACGCGTCGGCTGGGCTCTTGGCAGCCGCGTCGATCCTGACGTTCCCGACGATATTGCGCAGTATGCCGAGGGCCAGCGGATTGTGGGTGCCTACGTCATCGCAAAGGTTCATGACGACCAGGCGAACACGGCCAACAACGAAGTTGCGGAATATGTGACGGCTCTCGCCCCTCCAAAATCCGGTCTGCCCTACGACTTCGATCAGATCCGCGTCTTTACCTGGAGCCTGAAGCACCATCGCTACGAGACCGCTTTCCGCATTCATCCAATCCAGGGCTATCTGCCGGTGCGCATCACGTCGCAACCAGGCGCCAACGGCACCGAGCCCGTCTTCAGTTTTCAGGTATCCAGCTCGCCCGATGTATCGATCAATCCTGAAACCGGCATCGCGCGGCTGGTCAATCCCCGCACAATCTCTTATGCGCTCCGCGATACGCTGGTGCGTCGCGTCGGGCCGGATATGGCGCCGATCCCCGTGATTCACTCGGCCAGCGAAAAAGCAAAGCCCGCGAAAAGGCGTAAATAGCCGGAGTCGGTCGCAGAGAGTTATAGATCGTTGCCGCTGCCTGCGGCCCTCGCTGCAGGCGCGCATAGCAACCTATCGCCTCACTTCTGATTCAAACCCTGGAGACACATGGAACTCCGAAAGGAATGGTTTGACGATACGAAGCCTGGCGCTCAAAACGGGGTTGTTGCTTCTGTTTGCCATTGGAAGCTCTGCAGCGCAGGCTCCGATCGATCCATCGCTTCCTGATGCGCCGCTCGCCCACCGGCAGGAGATATTTCTCTTCTCCGGATACGGCAGCGTGATGAATCCACACAAGCCGGTGCCTCCGCTGACCACAAGGCAGAAATACAAACTTGCCTTCGTGGAGACCGTGGATCTGTCAATGCTCTTGCGCGCCGGGTTCGTTTCCGGCTTCGATGAGGCCCTCAACGTGGGGCCCGATTATGGTCCCGGCATGGGCGGATTCGGCAAACTCTACGCTACAACGCGGCCAGCATTGCCATTAACAACTTCTTCGACGATGCCTTTATTCCCTCGCTCGTCCATCAGGACCCGCGGTTCTTCCGCAAGGGCACCGGCAGCGTAAAATCGCGCATTTGGTGGGGCATCCGTTCCCAGTTTGTCGCCTTCAGTGATCAGGGCAAGTCCATGCCCAACTACGGCAGCATCGTTGGCTTGCCCATGGCGGCGGCTTTGAGTAACGCCTATCTACCCGCTAAAAATGTATCGTTCGGCCAGACCATGGAAGGCATTGCCATCAGGATCGGCGTCAATGCCGGCCTGGATACGGCCCGCGAATTCGGCGGTCTCCGGAAGGTGGCCAAAATTATTCCTCACCACAAACACGACTGACGATTTTGCCTCGTCCCTCTCACCACTGCACGCCTGGGTAGAGGCTTGGCAGGCGATAGACGTGATACTGGTCGGCATTGGCCGTTGTGCCCTGCCACACCACGTGCGAGGCAGTTGGATCGAGCTCCTGAACCACGGCTCCTGACGGCGCCGCGCAGAAGTCGACATGGAGATTTCCGTTGGCCAGCAGCTGGGTGTTGCCGCCAAAGAAGCTGTAGTAGCTCGGGCCGGGCATGTAATGCGTCACCAGTGTCGCGGTCATCGCGCTCTCATTCAGCTCAATCACCGGGAAGGTCGAGTAGCACGTCGCGGTCGGTGTTGGCGTCGGCACGCAATTCACCTGCCCCGTGGGGAAGATGCGATCATTGCCGTTATCCAGCAGACCGAGCCTGAAGACGCCAGTGGTGTTTGCAGTGAAGTAGCTAAGCCCGTGCTGCGCATAGAACCAGTCCGTCGGGTCAATGCCGCCGATCAGTTTGAAATCGCCGCCCTCGCCGAGCCGCCACAGCACTTTGCCTGAGCCCTGCCCATCCAGATACTCAATCTTGATCACCCAGTTCTGGTGGCGCATCGAGAGCAGGATGTCGTGGTCGTCGCTCGAATAGAGCATGTCGTTCGAGTGCGTCCAGTCGGGAAAATTCATCGGATGGCGATTGACGTCGAGATGATCGAAGGCGTTCCACACCCACACCGGGTTGGAGTTCTCGTCCACATCCACCAGCGCATCGCCGGTCACTGTCGTCGCCCCCGGCTTACCGGCGAGATCGGTGAAGCTCTTCGTGAGGGTCGCCAGCAGCATCCA
>CAVRAK010000014.1:0-391410 GCA_963718885.1 uncultured Acidobacteriota bacterium | reverse complement strand
GAAGAAGAGCGGGCCAATTCTTCTTGGCGAGGGACGGGGTCAACGATAAACTCTCATCTGAACCCTCGGCATGCGGATGGTGCCCGTGACGAAAGCTGCTTCGCGACATTATGTTGAAGACGGATCGATCGTGGCTCCTTCCGCCAGCCAGGAGCACACGACGAAGCGCGAAGTTGTTGTCCCCGAAGCTCTTTCCCTTCCGCCTGCACGCTCGACCGGCTTGGCGGAACTAATCAGGGAGATATGGGAAGGGTTCACGCACAAGGATTCCTGGACCCCAGCGGCACTGATCCGGTTGGCGTGGGTTCTGCCGGTGGCGACGTTTTTCTCCTGGCTGGGCATCGTCCTGTCGCACCAATCTGAAGGCGTTGCCACCATCTGGTTCTCGAACGGCTTAATCTTCTCTCTGCTGATCACCCAGCCGAAGCGGCGGTGGCTGCCGTATTTTCTCGCAGGATTGACGGCGGACACGCTGGCCGATGTGATCTACGGCGACCCGTTCGCGCTGGCGTTCGGCGTTTCGCTCGCGAATTCGGTGGAGGTAGTCACCTCCACGCTGCTGCTGACCCGCTGGTTCGGGTATCCACTGGATCTCAGACGGCGTCGCTCACTGGTCGGTTTTCTGCTGATTTCGGTTATGGGAGCGACAGCGTTGACCAGCGCGCTCGGCGCCTTCTGGACGTTGCTGCGCGAGCCCGGCCCGCCATGGTGGCAGATGTTTCGAACCTGGTATCTGGGCGATCTGCTGGGGATGGCGATTCTGGCACCGCTGATTATCATGGTCCAGCAGCCCGGTTTCTTCGCCATGTTCAATCGGCGGGAGCTCTCGCACACGCTCCTGGTGCTGGTGGCGCCGGTGGTGGTCACGACCTTCGTTTTCACGCACAGTCAGGATCCGTTGATCTTCTTCATCTTTCCCGCATTCCTGCTGGTGGCGTTCCGGCTGGGACTTGCCGGAACGGTCGTGAACATTCTCCTGGTCGTCATAATCGCCATCGGCTTCACGATCAAGGGGCAGGGCCCGCTGATGCTCATTGCCGGCCAGCACATGTTGCTGCATCGGATTGTGATAGCGCAGGTGTTCGCGGCGGTGGCCATCTTCACAATGTTCCCGGTGGCAGCCCTCCTCGAGGAGAAGGACGCGCTGAAACGCTCGTTGGCGACGGGCGAGGCCAGGTTTCGCTACCTAGCGCTGAAGGACGAACTAACGGGTCTCCCCAACCGGCGAGCTTTCAATGTGCAGTTCGAGCACGCGTGGGGCGACGCATTCAACACCGGGAAATGCCTGGGGCTGGTGATCCTCGACGTCGATCAGTTCAAGCAGTACAACGATGTCGCAGGCCACCTTGCCGGTGACGAGTATCTGCGGTCCATTGCTCGGGTGGTCGATAAGATCGCCGAAGCATCACAAACCATTCCCGCGCGGATCGGCGGAGAGGAATTTGCCATGATCCTGCCGGCTACGACACTGGAGCGTACGCGGGAAATTGCCGAGACCATACGGCAGTCGGTAGAGGACCTGGCGCTGCCCCATCCCACCAGTGCCTCCGGCATGCAGACAGTCAGCCTAGGCGTGGCCGTCGCCGTGCCGTTGGACGGCGAGACGTCAATCGAATTGATGCAGATCGCGGACAAGGCGCTTTATCAGGCCAAGAAGAACGGCCGAAATCAGGTCGCCTGGGCTAATTCCTTTTAGTTACTGGAATTACTCGCAAATCAGAGACTTCGGAAACTCGAAGTTGGCTCTGTCCGTTGGGTACATCTTCTCAGACGTCGACGTTTCTGCCACGGGAGCGTCATGCGATTCAATCGACTGCTCTTGAACAATGTGTTCTCGGCCTGGCCCTCTCGTGAGAGCACCCGGTGATGACATCCTTGTGAATCACCGAATGCTGCGGAGAGCAACCGCGTGGTCACTGATTTGGGTTGCGTCGATTTTGTGGCTTCTCGCATAGCGGCTCCAAGTAATCGCAATCCGAAGTGGACGAGTGACCGCCTACTCGGGAGTTAGGAGTTACTGGTTGATCGATAACGGATCGACCTCCTTGATGCGACTCGCCGGAGCGTGGATCAACTGAGATGTAAACGGCGGCGCGCGACCTTGGGTGCGTCTGTGGGGGCGGGGCAAGAACGCCCCGCCTAACTCCCACAAAAATCACACCGATCCGGCCGTTTCACCAGGTATAGCTTGTGGAACGGGTCGTCGTGGAGGCTGCCGACTTGCCAGCAACAAATTTAGTAATCCTTGCTATCGTCGTTGAACGGCGCAACCAGCCACGGTGACACGATAGTAGTTCCCGGTCCAGTCGTGGACGCGCACCTGCGTGTTCCCGGACCCGCAGCGCAACCCCACCAATTCTGGGTCGCACTCACCGGGGCCGTTCCAATGTTATCTACTCCAATCGTGCGAGGTGCGAAGTCATTGAAGTGTGCGTTGACTTGGCCGCCGGGCGCGTTATATGCCACGTCAATCGACTCGTTCTCGATGACATTCTGCGAGATGACCGTTCCCAGGACCGGCGCCACGCTGAATATGTTGATCCCCGTAGGGCCTGATGTCGCGGCGTCTTCTGTGTCTGCACCGTTGCCCGAAACGAAATTACCAACGATAACGTTGTCGTTCATGTTCACTGGGGGCGCAGGGGACGGGGCAGCGGCGTGATTGTGCATAGTGACACCCGGCAATCCGTTATCCTTCAGCACATTGTTGATCACCACATTGCCTGCGTCTGTTGTTCCCGGAAAAGGCGCAAAGATTCCCACGCCTGCGCCTGCGCCCGGAACCTGATACCCATTGTGCCGCACATCGTTTTTCGAAATTGTGTTGTTGGTTACGCCATATGCGGGTGGAGCATTGGGAATCACCGATGTTGCCGCACCATGCGACGCAAGTGTGATCCCACAATCAAACGGATTGTCATGCACGGAGTTCTCTGTGATCAGATTCCCGTGGTTCGGTCCCGTTTCATCCGTGATCAGGATTCCTCCCGAGTTGTACGCACTCTCGTTGCGCGCCACCGAAGAATGATCCGTCGCCATCAAGTGAATTCCCTCGCCGCAATCGTCGCCCTCGTTGGTCTCGAAGGCCGGCATTCCCGGACACATGCCAGCTGAAATGTCGAGGCTCTTGTTGTTATCGAAGACTTTGTTCCCAACCAGAATCACATTGCTGGCGTTCACCACAAGAATCCCTTCGAAGTTTGCATTGCGAATCGTGAATCCTGAAACGATCACATCAGAGACACCGGGCATTGGTGCCGCCGACATGCCATTGATGAAGATTCCGTTCGCCAGTCCAGTCGCATTAATCACTGGGTTCACACCGCCCACTCCAATCAGCGAAAGAGATTCAGTGATCACGACATCTTCTTTATAGGTACCCGGCCATACTTGGATGATGTCGCCGGGATTCGCAGCAGCAACCGCTGCAGAGATTGTGCTCTTGCAGCCGGATTTTCCTGGGTTTACGCATAGTGTTGCTGCAGCCACGCTGGACGCGCTCAAGACAAACAACAACGATAGTCCGGCGATCTTGTGAGCAAAACGATCATGGAGGATTCCATGACAGTCGATTCCCTCTGAGAGTTTCATTGGTACCTCCTGGTTTTGGGGATGCGCAATATGCGCTATTTGGATTTCAACGGCCCATGGAACCTGCGAAGCGAACCGATACTAGTCCGCTCGCGCACGTCTCGCAAGGGTCAAGATGTTTAATTTCTCCCGTCATGGCTCTGCGGCCAAGGTCACCACGGGAGGTTTAGAGGGGTCATTGAGAGTTTCGACGGTTTCACGCGGTACAAGATGAATTTCTCATCAGTAGCGTCTCGCGACTCGGCGTCAGCGCCGGACTTGGGACAAGGCTATTTAGTTTTTCGCCGGATCAGGTGTTGTGCATCGGGTTAGCCTCTATCCCTTTACCCGTCAGTCGGTTGTAAATGCAGGTTCTTTGATTCTTCACCCCGCGGACGCGGACCTGTCCGTGGGAAGCCCGACTCACCACACTGGGCTGCAGAAAGCGCTCGGGGCCCCGTTCGGCCAGAGCGACAGCGGTAGGGTTGGTGCTGTGCTCAGCTGAGGCGAAGGCGGCGGCGCGCGACCTTGGGCAGGGTTGAGCCGGTGCGCAGCAGAATCCGGTCAGTGAGGGCGAGCCAGAGCAGCGTGCCGAAGATAAGGACGACGAGGTCGGCGATGCGGTTCTGCAGCGCCCAGTGGCGGGCGGCAATGCCGCCGAGCCAGGAGAAGAGGGTCCACACAAGGGCGCCACTGGTGACTGCGGCCAGCAGGCAGCGGCCGAGCTCGGAGTAGTCGAGGCTGGCGAGCGAGACCATGTGCCGCCTGTGGAGAAGGACGGCGATGGTGACGGTCTGCAGTGCGATGCCGATGTTCGAGGCAATGGCGAGGCCCATCGCTCCCTGCCAGTGGTAGAAGCCGGCGTAGATGGGCAGCGAGATGATCGTGATGAGGGTCCCGGCGGCCATGGGAACGAAGGTATTGCCGGCGGCATAGAAGGCGCGCGCGTAGATCGCCTGCGCAGACCAGAAGCACATGGAGAGAGAGAATACGGCGAAGTAGGCGGCGCAGAGGCTCGCATCGGCTGAGGAAAAGCGGCCGCCGGTGAAGAAGAGGTCGATCAGGGGTTTGCCGAGGGCCACCATGGCTGAGGCGGCGAGCAGGCCGAGGCAGGAGACGCGCGAGACGGAGTCGGCGACGACGTTGGCGAATTCATTGTGACTTTGCCGCGCCCAGAGGCTGGCGAAGAAGGGCATGGAGGCAGCACCGGCGGCCTGGGCGAGGATGGCCATCGGCGCAGTGAAAAGCTGCTTGGCGTAGCTCATCAGCGAAACGGCGCCGCTGGTGCCGGAGGCGAAGTGGGCGATGATCCAGTTGTCCGCGGTGACGAGCGAGACGCCGATGATGAGCGGCAGCGAGAGGCGCACCCATTCGCGCAGGCCCTCGTCGTGCCAGTCGAGCATGGGCCTGTAGCGTGTGCCGGCGCGATGCGCGAAGACGGCGTTGAGCAGAAACGGTCCGAAGAAGGCGCCGGCGACGGTGCCGATGGCAAGCGACGAGACGCCGAGGCGGTGCACGAGCAGCACTCCGCCGACGATGGTGCCGAGGTTATAGATGAGCGGCGTCACGGCCTGCACGTTGAACTGCTTGCGGACGAGAAGCACGGCGCCGAAGACTCCGCCGGCGAAGAAGAAGAGCTGCGCGGGCAGCAGGATGCGGGTGAGGTGAACGCAGAGAGCGGCCTTCTCCGCGTCGAAGCCGGGGAACCACCAGTGGATGTACCAGGGCGCGATGATTTCGGCGATGAGGATGGCCGAGCCGAGCACGAGGTACATGGTGGTGAGGATGACGGAGAGCGAGCGCTGGCCATCGGCCTCGCGGCCGGAGTCGCGGTAGCGGGTGAGGATGGTGACAAAGGTGATGGAGGCAGCGCCGCCGACGAGGAAGTAGGAGATCATGTCGGGCAGCACGAAGGCGGCATTGAGGGCGTCTGCCGCCATGCCGCGGCCGAAGAGCCACACAATGTACTTCACGCGGACAAGGCCAATGATGCGCGACAGGAAGGTGGAGACCATGAGCAGCACAGTGGCCGTGAAGGCCGTGTGCGCGTGCGCCGGATGCAGAATGCCAAGAAGGCGCGCCAGCGTGGAGCGCGGACGCGCCTGAGGCTGGTTCGCCGGTTGCGTTGGGGGTATGCCTGTCACTGGTTCTGATTCTACCGGGGGCGCGTGTGTGCGGCACCGTTACCACAATGAGGCGCGCGGGCACGGGTATTCTGGATGCGGAGGATCGGGGATGGCACGAGTGCGGGGATGGGGGTTGTGCTGGGCTCTTGCGGGCACGATCGGGTTTGCGCAGGCGATTCACACGGGCGATGGAAGGACGATGCCGGCGCCGCCGCCGGTGGAGACGCAGCCGGTTGTCGATAACTACGGCGGCATCAAGATCACGGACAACTATCGCTGGCTTGAAGATGCGAAGAGCCCGGAGACGCGCGCCTTTATCGACGAGCAGAATGCCTACACGACGCGTTATCTGAAGCAGGCGCGCATCCGGCCGCAGATTGTGGACGATCTGCAGGCGCTTGAGGATGTTTCGGTGACGGGCACGCCGCGGGAGCGGGCGGGCAATTACTTTTTCATGCGCAGGATCGCCGGCGAGCAGCAGTTCTCGATCTACGTGCGCCATGGGTGGACAGGAAAAGATGAGCGGCTGCTCGATCCGGCGGCGCTGAGCCGCGATCCGAACTCGTCGATTGCGCTGCGCGATGTTTCGCGGGACGGAACGCTGCTGGCCTATGGAGTGAAGCAGGGCGGAGCCGATGAGATGACCATCCGCGTCTTTAACGTGAAGACGAAGAAGACACTCGAGGATGAGCTGCCGAGCGGGTTGTACTGGTCGGTTGAGTTCGCTCCCGACGGCAAGGGCATCTATTACACGCGGACGAACAAGCAGGGCTCGATGCTTTATCTGCATGAGCTGGGCACGCGCAACTCGCAGGACCGGCTTCTTTTTGGGCGCGAGTTTTATGACGAGCCGCTGGGGCCGATTGACCTCTTCATGTCGTCGGTGACCGACGATGGCCACTACCTGGTGGTGGATATCCAGCGGGGCGTGCCGGCGAAGCGCGAGGATCTCGTCTTCAAGGACCTGACCAAACCGAAGTCGACGTTTCAGGTGCTGGTGTGGGGGCAGGAGTCGCGCTTCGAGACGATCTATGCCAATCACACATGGTTTGTGAAGACTGACTACAAGGCGCCGAAGGGCAGAATCTATGCGGCCGACCCGGGCGTGATGCCCGAGGCGTGGAAGACGATTGTGCCCGAGGGTCCGGATGTCATCGAGTCGTGGAATATCGTGGGCGGCAAGATCTACGTGAACTCGTTGAAAGATGTGAAGACCGAGACCGCCGTCTATCTGCTGGACGGCAAGCCCGCGGGCCGGATCGAGTATGACGGGATTGGATCGTCGGGCGGCGTGGATGGGCGAACGACCGATCGCTTCGGCTTCTACACCTTTCAGTCGTTCATCCGGCCGGGAACGACCTACCGGCTCGACACGGTGACGGGGAAGAGCGAGATCTTCTTTCAGCCGAAGGTGCCCTTTGACACGAGCAAGTATGAGCTGAAGCAGGTGTTCTACAAGTCGAAGGACGGCACGCAGATTCCGATGTTCATCGCAGGCAAAAAAGGCCTGAAGATGGACGGGACCGAACGGCTGCTGATGACCGGCTACGGCGGCTTCAACCTGAGCGAGACGCCGGTGTGGAATCCGATGTGGGCGTGGTGGATGCAGCAGGGCGGCTGGTTTGCGCTGCCGAATATGCGCGGCGGCGGCGAGTATGGCGAGAAGTGGCACGAGCAGGGAATGTTCGGCAAAAAGCAGAACGTCTTCGACGACTTTTTTGCCGCGGCTGAGTATCTGATCGCCAACAAGTACACGTCGCCGGCGCACTTTGCCATTACAGGACGGTCGAATGGCGGCCTGCTGATGGGCGCGGCGATGACGCAGCGGCCCGATCTCTTCGGCGCGATCTGGTGCGGGTATCCGCTGCTGGACATGCTGCGCTACCAGCACTTTGAGCAGGGTCCGCACTGGACAACGGAATACGGCGCGTCGGAGGACCCGGACCAGTTCCGGTACCTGCTGAAGTATTCGCCGTATCAGAATGTGAAGGCGGGCACGGCGTATCCGGCGGTGATGTTCTTCACCGGCGACAGCGACACGCGCGTCGATCCGCTGCATGCGCGCAAGATGACGGCAGAGCTGCAGGCGGCGTCGACGAGCGGGCGGCCGATTCTGCTGCACTACAGCACAAGCGGCGGGCACTCGGCCGGCGTAAGCGTGGATCAGAAGGTGCAGGACGATGCCGATCAATTGACGTTTCTGTGGACGGAGACGTCAGGATCGACGAAGGCTGCGCACGGCAGCAAATAAAGTAACCCGGCGACTCCCGTTTTGGAAATGAAGAGCCGCGCTTCTCCCGATGAGGGAAGGACGCGGCTTTTCTCTGCGTTGAGCTCTGCAGAGCGCGTTCTGGCCCTCGTATGCTTCTGGGCATGAGGGATGCATTGGCAGCGGCAACTCCCGAGGCTGCAGCGAGTTTTGCGAGCTTTCTGGCGAGTCTGGCGAACGTCGGCGAAGAGAGCGCTGCAGCGGCGGGGGCCGATCGAGACCGGTGGGATCTCGATGATCTGGCGGACGACGTGGCGACGATCGGCAGTGTGGATTTGCGGCTGCACGAAGAGAATGTGTTGGCGCGGGGAGGAACATCGCTTTCCCAGGTCCGAACACACGGACCCGGGGCACCCATTTCCGTGCCGGACGGGCAGAATGGAACGGAGAGGAACGATCGTGCGCAGCGCAAATCGGCAAGCGTGACGATGCGCATGACCGGGGGGGAGTGCGCGCAACTGCACCAGAGGGCAGCGGAGGCGGGGCTGACGGTCTCAGCCTATCTGCGCTCGTGCGCATTTGAGGTGGAAACGCTACGTGCGCAGGTGAAGGAAGCGCTGGCGCAACTGAGCGCGGCTGCGGTGCAGCGGAGCGCAAAGCGGCGACGGTTCCGGTGATGCATCGGGGAAGAAGCGCGGGAACTTAAGGCGCAAAACGCGCGCGCAGGATTCGGGGCGCGCGTTTTCTCGCGCTGGATTGTGCGACATGCAAAGCGAGATTAGTCGACTTCGAGAACGAGGCACTTGAGGTATTCGGTTTCAGGCAAGTTGAGGATCACGGGATGATCGGGCGCGGCGCCGCGCCGCTCGAGCAGGCGCACGCGGCGGTGCGCATCTGAGGCTGCCGATGCCACGGCGCCTTCGAGGTCGGCCCAGCCGATGTGGTGGCTGCAGGAGCAGGTGACGAGCAGGCCGCCGGGCTCGACCATGTGAAGCGCGCGCAGGTTCAGCTCCTTGTAGCCGCGCAGGGCGCCTTCGACGGCGCGCTTGCTTTTGGCGAAGGCCGGAGGATCGAGCACGATCACGTCGAAGCGTTCTTTGGCGTCGGACCAGTCGCGCAGGATCTCGAAGGCGTCGGCTTCGACCCAGTCCACCTGTGCGTCGATGCGCGCGCGATTGGCGGCGAGGTTTTGCTCGGCTACTTCGAGCGACGTGCGCGAGGCGTCGATGCCGGTGACGCTGCGGCAGATGTTGCGCGAGGTGCAGAGCGAAGCCGCCCTGGTAGGTGCAGACGTCGAGGGCGCGGCCGGTGGCGTTGAGGCGGCGGGCCCATTCACGGGCCGCGACGTAGTTGGCGCGCTGGTCGAGGAAGGCTCCGGTCTTTTGTCCTGCATTGGCGTCGTAGTGAAAGGTAAGGCCATTGAGCCGGAACTCCGTGCTGGTGATGGGCTCTTTGGGATTCGCCGACCAGAGCGGTGTGAGCGCGGGCGCGGCGAGGCCTTCAAGCTCGCGGATGCGCGGGTCAGGCCGCTCGAGGATGGCGGCCGGTTTCAGCGTGTCATGCAGGACGCGTGTGCAGAGGCTGCGAACGGCCGGCGTGTCGAGCCCGCGAGCAAGAAGCTGCAGGATGATGAGGTCGTTGTACTGGTCGATGACGAGGCCGGGCAGCTCATCGGCTTCGCTGAAGCAGAGCCGGCAGGCGTTGGTGTCGCCGGTGAGGAGCGGCTGGCGGCGGACGATGGCGGAGCGGAGGCGGGTCTCAAGCAGTTTGAGCCAGCCCTCCCGGTCGAGCGCTTCGCGGGAGACGAGGCGGAGGGCGATCTGCGACGAAGGGCTATAGAGCGCCGTGCCAATGAGCAGGCCGCGGCTGTCGGCCACCTGGAGCAGCGCGGGCGGATCGTCGGCTGCCTGATCCTCGATGGATTCAATGTCAGAGGAGTAGACCCAGAGGTGGCCGGCGCGAAGGCGGTCTGCAGCGCGGCGGCTGATGCGGGCGCCCGCGGAGCCCTTGGCCTGGTGGCCGGGCGCGGAAGGCGCGGGCTGGTTTGCCGGCTGCCGGCGTCTTCTTTTTTGCGGGTTTTGTCGGCTTCGTCATGGTCTCCCTATCGAGATCATAGAACTTGGCAGAGAGTCGCCGGACGGCCCGCGCCTAATTCGTCTGGATGGTTTATGGGAATCGAGTGACCGCGTCGCTTGTCCAGAGATCGGGCATAGGCGACCGCCCAGCAATCTGAGCTCAACGGCTGATCTTTTGAAACACGCGATTGTGGCCGACCTGCAGAATTTCCTTGAAGGAGTTTGGGTCAATTTCCTGGGCAACCTGGGAGGGGCCCTCTAAGCCCCGGGTCGCGAATGCCGGGGGAGCGTATGAGGTGGTGAGACCGGCGTCATCGAGGACGATCAATCCGCCGGGCTTGACCGCGGCCACACACTTGGCCCAATCGGCCGAGACAATTTCGTAATCGTGGTTGCCATCGATGTAGATGCAATCCCATTGACGGGACGCGATCTTTTCCAATGCGCTCTGGTCGGTGGAATACCCCTTCAATAACTCCGGTGTGGGCAGATTGTGCGCACGAAAGTTTGCCAGGGTGTCTTCCAGGTAGTCGACGCGGTTTGAGTAGCGGCTGACGCTGTCGCCGACGGGCAAAAATGGCGAGATGCCGCAGACTTTGCCATCGCTGCCCTTTTGCAGCAGAGAAATCAGGCTCAGCACCTGTCCGCGAAAAACGCCGATCTCGAGAAACTGTTGAAATTGAAACTCCCGGTACAGCAAATACCACATGACGTGGAATGCATCTTCGCCGAATCCACGGCCAGCGCAGCGGAAGTATTGGCGGTGCTTTACGAGATGGCTGGGCAAGGTGGTGTGAAAACAACTGAAGCAATCGAAATAGAAGGCGGTGGGCTCTCTAAGGCTTCGGGGCCACTCCGGGGCGGAGAGCTTTGACAACTCAACCGGCGCAGCCTGCTTTCGGGCGTCGGCAAATAAGCGATTGCGCCGGAACGTCATCATTCTCCCGCGAAGACTATTGACAACCCTCTTCAACATCACAGCCCACCTGTTTGCGATTTCATTTCTATTATGACAGCGGCTTCCGGGCCAGGAGGAAGTGCCGGGGCTTATACATTCATAGGAGATAAGGCAAAGCGGAGGGAGGAATTTTGTTATGGAACAAGCCAAGGCTGAATACCGCAAACTTACCGGATGAGGAACCAGAGTGGGCTTCCGGCAGCTCCAGGCCCTGCTTGTCAAATCGCTCGGGCCTATAATGAAGCATGGCGACAGTCCGGCAGAGCATTCCGGCCGATCCTTCAGGGGCCGTTTCCTCGTCGTCTGAGGTGAGTGCGCAGGACCAGAGGTTGCTCGATCCCCATGAGATTGACGAGCGCTTTGAAGCGCTGCTGCGCCATGTGCAGGCCAACCGGCCCACTGAAGATGTCTCCCTGATCCGCAAGGCGTGGGATTTCTGCGTTCAGCATCACGAGGGGCAGATGCGGGCGTCGGGCGAGCCCTACATCATCCATCCGCTTGAAGTGGCCGAAGTGCTGGCGGAGATGAAGCTCGATGCAACGGCGATTGCCGCCGGCCTGCTGCACGATGCCGTTGAAGACACGCCGGCCACCAACCAGGAGATCGCTGCCAGCTTTGGCGACCAGGTGGCGCACATTGTCGAGGGCGTAACGAAGATCGACAAGATCCAGTTTGCCAACCGCGAAGACCGCCAGGCAGAGAACGTGCGCAAGATGCTGCTGGCGATGGTGACGGATGTGCGCGTGGTGCTGATCAAGCTGGCCGACCGGCTGCACAACATGCGCACGCTCGAGCACCTGAAGCCGGAGCGGCAGGAGGCGATTGCGCGCGAGACGCTCGACATCTACGCGCCGCTGGCGCATCGGCTGGGCATGGGCAAGGTGCGCGGCGAGCTGGAGGATCTGGCCTTCCGCTACACCGACCCGGTGAGCTACGAGCAGGTGGCGGCGGCGGTGGAGGCGCGGCGCGTGGAAGGCGAGCAGTTTCTGCGCAGCGTGGAAGACACGCTGGTGGAGCAGCTGCGCGAAAACGACATCGAGGCGCGCGTGGAGTGGCGCATCAAGCGGCTCTACTCCATCTACCAGAAGATCGAGCGGACCAAGATCGACCTTCGACCAGGTGTATGACCTGCTGGCGGTGCGCGTGATTACGCAGGACGTGGCGGCATGCTATGCGGTCTTCGGGCTGATTCATACGCTGTGGCGGCCGGTGCCGGGACGCATCAAGGACTTCATCGCCATTCCGCGCGCCAACCGCTACCAGTCGCTGCACACGACGGTGATGGGCGACAGGCGGCCACCAGTTTGAAGTGCAGATCCGCACCGAAGAGATGCACCGCATCGCCGAAGAAGGCATTGCCGCGCACTGGAAGTACAAGGCCGGCGAGGGCGTCGGTAACGGCGCGCGACGAGGAGCGGCTGAACTGGATTCGCCAGCTCGTCGAGTGGCAGAAGGAGATGACCGACCCCAACGAATTTCTCTCCAGCCTGAAGATGGACCTCTATCCCGACGAGGTCTACACCTTCACGCCGAAGGGGAAGGTTGTTGTGGTTCCGGCCGGACGGCACGCCGGTGGATTTTGCGTACACGATTCACACCGAAGTGGGCCACACGTGCGTGGGCGCCAAGGTGAACGGCCGCATGGTGCCGCTGCGCACCAAGCTGCGCACCGGCGACATTGTCGAGATCGTCACGCAGAAGGACCACAAGCCGAGCCGCGACTGGCTGACGTTCGTCAAGAGCCCGCGGGCGCGCAACAAGATCAAGCACTGGCTCAATGAAGATCAGCGGCGCCGCGCGGTGGAGATCGGCCGCAAGCTGCTGGAGCGCGAGGCGCGCAAATTCAAGGTGCCGATGAGCCAGATCGACGATCAGGACCTGGGCCGCATCGCCAACGAGTACGGCGTGGCCACCGCGGCCGACCTGCTGGCGACGCTGGGCCAGGGCAAGCACTCGGCGCACCAGGTGCTGAACAAGCTGGCGCCCGGATTCGCTGACCAGTGCCGAACCTGAGACCGGCGCCGGAGACCAAGCCGGGCACGCGGGCGAAGCGCGCCATGTCGGATGCGGTGCGCAAGCTGCACCTGCTCGGGTCGGATTCGCTTGCAGGTGGAAGGGCAGAACGATCTGCTGGTCTATCGCGCGCGATGTTGCAACCCCATTCGCGGCGAAGAGATTGTGGGCTACGTGACGCGCGGCAAGGGCGTGGCCGTGCATGCGCGCAGTTGTCCTAACGTGCAGAACCTGCTGTATGAGAGCGACCGCCGCATCGCGGTGGAGTGGGTCGCGCGCCGGCGAGCGACGGGAACGGGCGCGCGCAGCGCTACCCGGTCAAGATCACTGTCTTCTGCGATGACCGCACCGGCATGCTGAAGGAACTGACCGCCGTCATCTCCGATGACAACACGAATATTCGCGGCGTGGATATCCAGCGCGACCACGAACGGCGAAGCGATTATCGAGTTCATCGTAGAAGCCGAAGATGTGCGGCATCTGAACCGCATGGTGCTGGGGCTGCGGCGCGTGAGCGGCGTGCGCGACTGTGCAGCGGACGCAGAAAATCTAAGCGCACTCGTCCAGCGCACATTCTCAATAAACAGGCAGCAGCGTACCTACTTTGCCGAGCACCTGCTTGGCGATGGTGGCGAGCTGCATATTCGAGGTGCCCTCGTAGATTTTGCCGATCTTGGCGTCGCGATAATATTTCTCGGCGGGGTAGTCGCGGACGAAGCCATTGCCGCCGAAGATCTCAACGCACTGGCTGGCGACGCTTTCGGCAACCTCTGAAGCGAAGAGCTTGGCCATGGCGGCTTCGCGCACGTAGGGTCTGCCCGCGTCTTTCAGGCGGGCAGCGTTGTAGACCATGAGGCGCGCGGCCTCGATGCGCATGGCCATCTCCGCAATCTGAAACTGAACGGCCTGAAACTCGGCGATGGGCTTGCCGAACTGGCGGCGCTCCTGCGCGTACTGGACGGCGTGTTCGAACGCGCCTTCGGCGAGGCCGAGCATCTGCGCGGCGATGCCGATGCGGCCTTCATTGAGTGTTTCGATGGCGATCTTGTAGCCCTTGCCGGGTTCGCCGAGAAGGTTTTCGCGCGGGCACAACGCAGTTGTCGAAGATGAGCTCGCAGGTGCTCGAGGCGCGGATGCCCATCTTGTCTTCCTTGCGGCCGATGGTGAAGCCCGGGCGTGTCCTTCTCGACGAGGAAAGCGGTGATGCCGCGGTAGCCGGCGGCGGGGTCGAGGGTGGCGAAGACGATGAAGAGGCCGGCTTCGCGGGCGTTGCTGATCCAGAGCTTGCGGCCGCTGAGGCGATAGCCGTCGCCGACAACCTCGGCGCGGGTCTGCAGAGCGAAGGCGTCGGAGCCGGAGCCGGCTTCGCTGAGCGCGTAGGCGCCGGCCGTGTCCGCGGCGAGTCGGGGCAGCCACTTGCTCAATTGCGCGGGAGCGGCCCAGCGGCGCAGCGCATTCACCACGAGAGTGTTGTGCACGTCGACGAGAACGGCGACGGCGGGATCGACGGTGGAGATGGCTTCAATGGCGAGGACGGCGTCGAAGAAGCTGCCGGCGGCGCCTCCGTGCTCTTCGGGGATTTCGATGCCCATGAGGCCGAGCTCGAAGAGGCTCTTCACGAGCGCGGGATCGATCTGCTGCTGCTCGTCCATGGGGTTGACGAGGGGCGCGATGGTGTCTTTGGCAAAGCGGCGCACGGTCGAAAAGAAGAGAGATTCTTCCTCGGAAAGCTGGGTGAGCGGCGCGGGCAGATGGGCAGGGTGAGTCAAGATGAGCGGCGGCCTCCGAACCCCTCGGAGTGTACCAGACGGCATAGAAAAGGGGCGGAGACGCGCGGTCTCCGCCCCTTCCGTTTTGATGCGGTTTTAGTTCACTGTCAGGGTGAAGCTGGTGGACGCGGTGATGGTGGAGGTTGCCGAGTCCTGTCCGGTGAGCATGATGGTGTAGGTGCCCTTCGGGGTGTCGTTGCTGTTGCTCGATCCGCCGCCACCGCAGCCGGAGAGTGCGAGGCCGAGGAAGCCGAGAGCCAGCATGCAGGCAACGATCCGCGAGCGGCGGAAGCGCCAGCCGATGAGTCCGGCGAAGAAGAGGCCTGCGAGGCCGATGGCGCCGCGGGTGGTGGAAGCGGCCGGGTGATGAGCGGGTCGCGCGGTTGTTCCGGAGGGGCGGTAGAGGTGCATGCCATGGCCGCGAACGGCCGCACCGCCGCAGTCATTGAGGTTGGTGTCGATGGTCATGCTGGCCGTGGCCGCTGCGGTGCCGCTGATGACCGCCGTGGTGGTTGAGTAGCAGAAGGAAGCATTGTTGGAGCTCGGCGTGATGTTGACGGTGCCCTTGTATCCGTTTTTCGGCGTCACCGTGATGGTGCTCGATCCGGTGGCGCCCTGGCTGATGGAGACCGAGGTTGCCGCCATGGTGAAGGTTCCGGTGTTGCTGCTCGATCCCTGCACGCTCACGGAGACTACGCCGGTGGAGGCCGCGTGCGTGGAGTCGCCCGGATACTGTGCGACCACCTGGTGGTCGCCCGCGCTCGCAAAGGACGTGGTGTAGGTTGCCGTGCCGTTCGACGTGAGCGTCGCCGTAGCCGTGGTGCCGCTGGTGGTGTTGCTGTAGCTGGTGCCGCCGCCGTCGATGGAAAGATTCAGCGTGCCGCTAGCCGTCGAGCTTCCGCTGTTCGGGGCGACGGTGATGGTGAAGGTAACGCTGTCGCCGGTATTGGGCGAGTTATTGGAGGCGGAGACCGTCGTCGTTGTGCCGACGATTCCGGCGGGTCCGACGGGCCAGCCGGTGACGCCGGCGAGGTTAGCCAGGTCGACGGAGCCGAGGCCGGTAGTGAGATCGTAGCCCATACCGGCTGAGTACTTGGACGTGGCTCCGCTTGAAGAGCTGCAGAACGACGAGCCTGCGGCCGAGGGACAGAAGTTGTTGCCGGTGGTGATGTCGTGGAAGGCCGAGGCGTAGGTGGCGCTGTTCGAGGCCAGAGTATAGAGTGTGGAATTCAGCAGGCCCGCGCCGTTCACGTAGCCCTTCTGCTCATTGAGGATTGCGACCATGCCGGCGAAGATGGGCGTGGCGAAGCTGGTGCCGCCCGCAACGGTCAGCGCTCCGGTTGAGCTGTCGCGGAACCCGCTGTTGCAGCTGGCAACCTGCCCGCTCCCCCAGTCGCTCTGATCGCTGGTACAGAAGAGGTAGCCCACGAAGTCAGGCGAGGAGTAGAGGGCAACGTCGGGCACGTCGCGGTGGCCGTCTGCGGGAATGCCGGGGACGCCCGTCTGCCATGCCGGCTTGGTGAAGAGAGCGCTGACGCCGCCGCCGGTCGCGCTGAGGCCGCCGCCATTGGCAACGCTGAGGGCAGTGTCGTTCCACACCACTTCAGGCAGATATTGCAGGGCCGAGGTGATCGAGTCAGTGGAGGCCTTCGCAGACCAGTAGGCGCTGCCCGATGTGGTGTAGGCGCTATTGGCCTGGGAGACCGAGGTGCCGCCGACCGCTGTGGCGTACTGGCTGCTGGAGGGATAGCTTACGGCAAGAGCCTGCTGCACGGCGAGGGTCGGGTTGGTGGTGGTCGGGCTGACAAAGCAGGCAGTGGAGCCGGAGTCACCGGAGGCGGCGACGATGCTCTGGCCCTGCGCGGCGCCCTGCTGCATGATGGCTTCGAGCCCGGAGGCGGTGGTTGTATCAATGAGCGACTCGCAGGCGCCGTAGCTCACGCTGATGATGTTGCCGAGTTTCTGATCGACGGCGTAGGCGATGGAGTCAAAGATGCTGAAGTTTGTATCGCTGCCGGTATAGACGAAGATGATGTCGGCTCCGGGGGCCATGGCGCCAGACCACTGGATGTCGAGGTCGGACTCGCCCTGGTCGCCGGAAAAGGTCTGGGCAGAGCCGGTGCCCGGCACGAGAACCTGGAGGGGAGCCTTGGGCGTGAGTCCGGCGGCATTCTGAAAATTCGTGATGTCGGTCGCGTCGATCGAAGACTGGCCGACGATCACGATCGACTGACCGGCGCCATCAATTGACTGGCTCAGCAGCGGGTTCATGTCGTAGGCGACCTTGATGTCGCCGGGCGCGAAGAAGACGCTGCCGGTCTGGCTGGAAGTGAAGGCGGGGCGCGTCTGGGGGATGGAGCTGCGGACGTGCATGGGGTGGGGCCGGAAGTCGTCGAGATTGCGGACCGCGACCACCGTGGGCGCAATGGCTGTGGGCAGCGAAAGCGCGGTGGAAGGGGCAAAGTGACGGGTGCCTTCGACGTTGTAGTAGTGCATCTGCGTCGCAAAAGCCTGTTCGACCTGGCCCGCGGTGCCGGAGAAGCGGATCATGTTGCGGCTGCGCGAGACCGAGTCGACGGAGAAGCCCTGCTGCTCGAGCCAGCTTTCGACTTTAGCCAGGTCCTCCTGCGCCATGCCGAAGCGGGCGGCGAACTGGTCCGGCGTGAGCCACTTGTGGAAGAGCGGCGATGCCGGGTTCTGTTGCGCGGCAAGCAGCGAATTGAGGTCGGCTTGCTGCGCCTCTGAGCGGCCAAAGAAGATGCTCACGCCGTTGAGGCGTGTTCCGGTGGGCATGCGCCCGGCGTCGAACTGCTGCTGGGCCAGAGGGTGCAGCGAACCCTTGAGCAGAGAGGTCTGCGCGCTGCTGACTTCGGCTTGAATGCGGGGCGTGGGCGTCTGGGCAACCAGCGTGGCGGCGGTCAACATGCAGACGCCAAGCAATCCACAGGCCCTGTGGGGCTTCTGCCACGAGAGTCCGAGCATCATCTTCATAATCATCCTTCGTCGTGCAATCGATAGTTGTGCTGCGGGGCGAGCAGAGCATGCTGCCCAAGCGTCATGTCAGAGAGGAAGAAGTGCAGATGCAGTGTGCGGCAGCGGATAAAGGTGATGAAAGTGAAGGGGAGAGCCCGTCCAATTCCTATCCTGGGGACCCACCTCTCGCGAACGAGGCACAGATATAGCTGAAAGCTTAGACTCCACTCTCGTCTCAAAGGTTGCGGTGGATTTGTGAGGCGAAGAGCCGGCCCGAATCGCATCGGTATAGAGAATAAATCACGCGGGCGCCGGTGATGAGTCCGCCGGACCGGAGGGCTAGCTGATGATTTCAAGGGCCGAGGGGGTCTTTCCGGGGGCAACATACGTGCCGGAACGCCAGGCAATCGTGAGTTTTTCCCGCTCGAGGAGCCGGTGAATCTGGATGCGGGCGTGATCGGCCCAGGGGCCATTGCGGTCGAGCCGGACATAGGCCTGCCAGTGGCGCAGGGCCTGCCGCAGCTCTCCTTTGCGCTCATAGGCGAGCGCAAGGTTATAGTGGGCGTCGGCGTAGCGGGGAGCAAGAGCCACGGCCTGCCGATAGGCGGCAATGGAATCGTCGGGCCGGTCGAGTTCGTCTAAAACATTGCCGAGGTCGAAGAAGGCCAGCACGTAACCGGGGGCCATTTCGGTGGCGCGTCGGTAAAGCTCTTCAGCCCGGCTGTAGCGGCGGAGGTGGAAGTAGATGGTGCCGAGATTGATGTAGGCGGGAGCGTAACCCGGCTCCTGCGCGATGATCTGCTCGTAGAGCCCGATGGCGCGATTTTTCTCCCCGGTTTCCTCGGCCTGCACGGCGGCCAGAAAGAGTTCCTGCAAGCTGCCGCCTCCGGAGGAGCCGGACTTGCGCATCGGCGCCGGATGCGCTTCGGCCATGGAGCGGTCGACGCGCTCGAAGTCAAAGAGCAACTGGCGCCGGATGGGGTCGACCATTGCCCCCTGGCAGCGAAAGGCAAGGCGCGCGCCGGAGCGGACAATGCCGGCCTCAAGGAGGGGATTGGCCATGCCGGCCACAGCCTTCATGGCAACGATGGAATGGCGGATGGAGGCGGCCGGGACATCCTCTTCGCGCAGGGCGCGCAGAGTCCTCAACTGACCGAGGTCCTGAAACGTGTAGGATTGCTGAACCGGGATGAGTCCCGCCCGTTCCCAGCCGACCAACTGGCGGGAAGAAATTTGCAGGATTCGCAATACATCCTGGCGGCTATAGCTGGTCACTCTTCCATGCTCCCTTGGTTAGTCCATTCTTCGGATCCGGGGCTCGAACAGAGAAGATCTCTTCGAAAGCCCGAGTCTGGTCCTGGACGTGGCTCTTGGAACAGCTACGGAGGAACCGCTCATTCTGCGATTATGCCAAGGATAAGCGTGAATAAGAGGGTACGAATTACAAAACCGAAAAAAGTGCGTGGATAACTGGTGCATGATTTGGTTCATTCAAAAGGACTCGCGCGAGATGGCCGCGGCAACTGCTGTTTCGCCGCTCGCAGCGCAAAAGCGATTCCTGCTACACTACTGGCCCAAACGGGGTCTTCGGCGTGAACGTCGCAAGCCGGCCCGCTCGCGCAAGGCTTCGTGGCGTTCCGGGCCTCTTGCCCTTGGTGCAGCACCATCTTCCCACTGACATCTGACGACAAGGATTTGGCCCGTGCTGGAAGCTGTATTCCGCCTTGAATTACTCGGGGAACGTCAGGCCGTCCTCTCGGTGAGCGAGGGTGTGGAAGGCCTTCTTGGCTACAAGGCGGCCGATCTGCTTGCTGGGGGCGTCTCCTTCGGAGACCTGATGCACCCCAACGATCTGGACGTCGCGCGCCGCATGTTTTCCCCCCGCTCCGGGGAACACAGCGGCACGGAGAACTTTCGCGTGCGGCATTCAGATGGGCGCATCCGCTGCGTGCGGGCGGAGTTTGCCAGGGAAGCCAATCCCATGCAACCCCATCCTGTTCTCGACCTGATTCTGCACGACGTGAAGGCGTTGAAGGGAGGCGACGAGGGTCTTCGTTCGGAAATCAACCTGCACGCCTACATGGAGAGCGTGGACGAGTGCGTCTACTTCAAAAATCGCAGTCATGTGATCACGGCGTCGAACCAGAATTGTCTCCATCTTCCCTGCGAAGGCTCCAAAGAAGCACGCAAGCTGGAAGGTCTGACGGACTATGACCTCTATCCCGAGAACATCGCCAATGAATTTTATGAGCTGGAAAAGAGCGTTTTCAAGGGAACGCCGGTGGCGCACGTGGTGCAGCATGTGCCGGACAAGGAGGGCCGGCAGGAGTGGATGGACGTGCGCAAATTTCCGGTGCGAGACCACAGCGGCGAGATTATCGGCGTGCTCACCGTAATCTCAATCATCACCGAGGCCGTGAATTCGGGGGAGTTGCAGGACGAGGGCGAAGATGCAGCGGACGATGCGCAACAGGCTGGAGTTGGCAGTTACAGGCTTAACCTCAGATCGGGCAGGTGGAAAGGCACCGAGGCCCTCGACAAACTGCTGGGCATCAGCAAGAACTTCAAGCACACGCGCGCCAGCCTGGCGGGCCTGCTGCATCCCGATGACCGCACCATGCTGGCCACGTACTTTAATGACAACGACCTTGCCCTGCATTTCACGAATGAATACAGAATCGTCCGCCCGAGTGACAATGCTGTCCGGTGGGTTCGCGAGATGGGCAGGCTGGAGACGGATGCGGACGGCCGGCCGGCGATCGTGCGCGCAACGATTCGCGATATCACTGCGCAGAAGCGTGCCGAACTGGCGACGAACCAGCGGCGCAAGATGCTGCAGCGCTTCATCACCTTTGCTCCCGCGGCGCTGGCGATGTTTGACCGCGAGATGCGCTACCTGGCTGTGAGCCGGCGGTGGCTTGAAGAGAATGACCTGGGAGGTCAGGAGATTGTTGGACGCAGCCACTACGAGGTGATACCGGATCTTCCCGAACGTTGGAAGGAAGCGCACCGGCGCGGCCTGACCGGCGAAAAGCTGCGCAAAGAGGACGATCGCGTGGCGCGCGCGGACGGCCGCGTGCAGTGGGTGCGCTGGGAGATAACGCCATGGCGCATGGAGGACAACTCCATTGGCGGCATCGTCCTGTTTGCCGAGGACATTACGGCGCTGAAAGTTGCCGAGGAAAAGCTGCGGCTGAGCGCGGGTGTCTTCACGCATGCCTTCGAGGGCATTTTGATCACGGACGTGGATGGGGCGATTCTCGACGTGAATGAATCCTTCACGCGCATCACCGGATATACGCGCGAAGAAGTGCTTGGACTCAATCCGCGGCTGCTGAACTCGGGCAGGCAGAGCAGGGAGTTCTACACGGACATGTGGGACCGGCTGACGGATAAAGGGCATTGGTCGGGCGAGATCTGGAATCGCACCAAGAGCGGCCAGCTCTTCGCGGGAATGCTGACGATCAGCGCCGTGCCCGACGACTCGGGCAAGACACAGCATTATGTGGCCCTCTTCTCTGACATCTCGTTCCTCAAGGAACAGGAGAGGCAACTGGAACGGGTGGCCCACTACGATCTTTTGACCGGGCTGCCGAACCGGGTTCTGTTGGTCGACCGCATTCGCCAGGCAATGGCGCAGGCGCACCGGCGCAACCGCATGATTGCGGTCGCCTGCCTCGACATCGACGGATTTCAAGCGATCAACGACGCGCACGGACACAGCGTCGGCGACCAGCTGCTGACCGAGGTCACCAGGCGCATGTGCCTGGCACTAGGCGAAGGCGAAACGCTGGCACGCCTCGGCGGCGATGAGTTTGTTGCCGTGATGCTGGATCTGGTCAACGCGGAAGATGCGCTGCCCGTCATTCGCCAGCTTTTGGAGACAGCAGCGCAGCCGGTCGAGATCGGCGGTCTCACGCTGCAGGTTTCAGCGAGCGCGGGCGTCACGTTCTATCCGCAGACGGGCGAGCCGGTGGCGGCCGACCAGTTGCTGCGCCAGGCAGATCAGGCGATGTATCACGCAAAGGTGGAGGGGAAAAACCGCTTCTACATCTTTGACCCGTCGCATGACCGCAGCGTTCGAGGACATCATGAGGACCTGGAGCGCGTGCGCGCGGCACTGCGGGCCGACGAGATGGTGCTCTATTTCCAGCCGCGGGTAAACATGTGCACCGGCGCAATCGTGAGTGCGGAGGCGCTGGTGCGATGGCGGCATCCGGAACGGGGACTGCTCGAGCCGGGACGCTTCCTGCCGATCATCGAGGGAGATCCGCTGGCGATCGACCTCGGCGAGTGGGTAATCTCCCATGCGCTCAAGCAGATTGAGGAGTGGCGCAACGAGGGTCTTGACCTGCCGGTGAGCGTGAACATTGACGCCCTGCAACTGCAGCATCCGGAGTTCGTGAGCCGGCTTGAGGCGCTGCTCGCGGAGCATCCCAAGGTTCCGCCATCAAAGCTTGAGCTGGAAGTGCTCGAAAGCGGGGCGCTGCGCGACGTGACTGCGGTCTCGCAGGTGATTCGCACCTGCAACAGGCTGGGTGTCACCTTTTCCCTGGATGATTTCGGGACGGGATACTCATCGCTGTCGTACCTGAAGCGGCTGCCAGTGCACTTCCTCAAGATCGATCAGACCTTTGTGCACGACATGCTCGATGACTCCGAGGACCTGACAATCCTCGAGGGCGTGCTGGGCCTTGCCAATGCATTCCAGAGAGAAGCCGTGGCCGAAGGCGTGGAGACGGTGGATCACGGCCTGATGCTGCTGCGGCTGGGTTGCCAGCTCGCGCAGGGATATGGAATTGCGCGGCCGATGCCCGGCGGCCAGATGCCGGACTGGGCAGCGAACTGGCGGCCTGATCCCCGATGGGCCAATGTCTCGGCAATTCCGGCGACTGACTTTCCCCTCTTGTATGCGGGCGTTGAGCATCGTACATGGGTTGAGGAGATCGCGAACCATCTCGACGGAAAGCGGATTGCCGCGCCGCTGCTGGACAGCCACGGATGCCGCTTCGGCGCTTGGCTTGACCTGGAGGCTTCAGCGGGACGCGGCGGCCGCTCGGGTTTTCAGGCCATCGATGCCTTACATCAGCGCCTGCATGCGCAGGCCAACAAGCTGATCGAGCTGAAGGCGGAAGGAAAAGACAGCGAGGCACAGGCAGGACTGGCGGAGCTGCGCTCGTTGCTCGACGGCCTGCTGGAGCGCTTGCAGTATTTTGTGCAGACACTCTGAGGCGGCCCGGTGAAGGTATTGGATTTTGAGGGTTTGGGTCCGGCAGGGCTGGAGCCGACGGTCAGACTTGAACTGACGACCTGCTGATTCGCAGTCGGTAACCGCGAAATACGTACCGCCTTTCGGCTCGGCAGGACGACCGCGCAAGAAAGATCAGCGGAGCGCGAAAATTGAAACCGCAGTGGCGAGTGCCAAGACGGTCAACCAAGCGGATGCGAGTTTGCGGAATCTAGCTCTTCCAAGAAACAATCCGAGGAAAAGCTTCAGAACGGTGTTGGAGAGAATTCCGATTGCGATCGCCTGGGCCGCGATCGCAATCGGAATTTGCTCCTCAGCATTCCTCGCCATGGAAATCGTAAGCGCATCCATATCAGTCAACCCCAGAACAGCGCCGGACAAGAGAACTCCGATATTGCCCCAGAGGGACCGGACTGCATACACGGCAAACAACACGATCTGAAACAGCGCTGTCATCTGTAGTGCCGATACAACCTGAAGAGGGTTCGATGGAGCCTTGACGAAGGTTCTTTCCTCAGAGTGTCTGAGGCCGATCAGGACGATGATCAATCCGGCGAGCAACGGAGCCATCAAGTAAGGAAGCAAGGCCAGGGCGAGCGAGGGCCTGAGAATAGCGGTGGCGGCCAATACTCTGACGTTCATTACGGTGCAAGCCGCGACGACTCCCAGGGCGAGTGGAAAGGATGCGGCCTGGTTCTCGCGGCTGGTTCGCGCGAATGTGAACGCAACCGCCGTGGAAGAAACGAATCCTCCAAGCAAGCCGGCGATCGAATAACCGCGCTGGCTGCCGATGACTCGCTGTGCTACGTAACCTGCGAAGCTCAGGCCGGAGAAGAGCAGAACAAAGAGCCAGAGCTGCCGGGGGCGGATTCCGCCGAGCGGGCCAAATGGACCTGTTGGCAGAAGGGGAAGTATGACGACCGCCATGACCGCGAATCGAACCCCGGCCCGCAATCCGGTGTCATCGATGCGGGCAACGATTGAGTGGAGGCGCGACTTTTCGACGAGAAGGAGCGTTGTGACGGCAAACAAGGAACTGGCCAAAACCAGGTGACCCGTTCCAGCCACGAGACCCGCGGCCAGAATGACGAGAGCGGCGACTTCGGTTGTGCCGTCCACCTGGCGGCGGCTGGCGGCAGCGTAGGCTGCCACAACCAGAGCGGTTGCGCCAGCAAGCAAAACAATCGCGGCTGGGTGAAAGTCGTGAGTCCACAGCCAACCTGCTACGCCCGCCAACCCACCGAGTAATGTAAAGGTACGGATTCCGGCAAAGCGAGCCTCCGGACCCACGGCGTGCCCCGACCACTCTCGTTCCAGGCCCACCGCAGCACCACCCAGTGCTGCGATGACGATACCGACCGCGCTCTGAGGATCGATCGGCATTGCGAATGCATCAGGCAGCATCTCACGACTCTCTGTCCAGTTCGAAAGCACACCTATGGGGAAGGAAGGTACATCGCACCGCGAGAAAATTCTCCGGTTCGCTATCTAAAATAGGCATCCCGCGCTACGGGTCTTGGCAATCCATTTCCGAGCTGTTACCTGAACTCGGTCCCATCGTGTTGCGACCTCGGGGAAGTGACGTCGGATCTTCAGCAACAGTCGATGGGCCCAGACGTATTCTGAAGAAAGAATGAGAAGACCGATCAGCAGAAAGAGCACTCCCTGAAGGACAGGCAGAAACACCCCGATCAAGCCGAGGAGAATGAAGCCCCAACCGATGAAGAGTAGTGCAATTTTTTTGGCTTTTGCTTGCACAGATCAGGCCGCAAAAGTAAGGTTGCCGAAGTGAGGTTATTTCGGGTGAGGCTTGCGACTTCTCAGTCGCGTCCCATCGCTTTCTGAACCCAAAGTTGCCGAGCATTCCAGTGCTTTCCCTTTAGAAAGCGCCATTTCCCATGTACTGGAGCCGACGGTCAGACTTGAACTGACGACCTGCTGATTACGAATCAGCTGCTCTACCAACTGAGCTACGTCGGCGTGCTCCTCACCGATTGTACCGTTGGCGAAGCCCCGGGGTAAAGCTGCGGCGGGTCCCGCGCGCCGGCCGCTGGGGATGAGGCTGAATGCAACCGGGCCGCGGGAAAGCGCGACTCCGTGCTCGTCTGCCGCGTCCAAGAAAAAGATCTGGGCGAGGCGTTAAGGATCACAACGGAGAGGAGGATCATGGATCAGACAATCCAGCTGGCGTTCAGAATTGCCATCGTCTGGGCGGGAGGCTTTCTGCTCGCGGTGGCGGTGCGTTCGATGCTGCCCGACCAGGCCGGGTTCACACTGCGAGGGCACGAGGGCGCCCTGTTTATTCCCTTCAGCCGCGTCGGCTTCTGGACCTGCCTGCTGGCTGCGCTCACGGTGACGGCGCTGGTGGTGGGCAGGGCAGCGCTGGCCGATATCGGTTGGAGCAATCTGCACTGAAAGCTTCACTGATGGCTTCATTGAGGCGCGGGTATACTGCTCGGCATGCGGCAGGACCCGGCGATGGAGTGGCGGAGGCTGACTGAGCACTATCGGTCACTGCCGGACGGCGAGTTGCGCGATCTGGCGGCAGATATGACCGACCTGACCGAAACGGCGCAGCAGGCCCTGAAGGAAGAGATGAAACGGCGCGGCGTTGCTGCGGTCGCAGCGCAGCCGGCTCCCGCAACGCAACGCGATCCAATCGCGCAATCCGCTCCAGTCCCGGACGACTGGCGTGATTGGGGCGGCGATTTCTACCATGCTCCGCCCGGTCGCGGCGAGAGAGAAGAGCCGGAGATCGAGGGGCCCGTTGACTACACATGGAAGGTGCCGCTCTGCGAATGCGCGCTGGAAGAGCAGGCGCAGCAGCTCACCGAGGCTTTGCGCAGGGCGGGCCTTGATAGTTGGGTAAAGCGGGCGGGGGGATCCTATTCGAAAATCTTCGTTGCCGCCGATCAACTGGAGCAGGCGCGCTCGATCGCGGCGCAGCCGATTCCCGCTGAGATTGTGCAGGCGGTGAAGCAGGACGCCGACGCCGGGCCGGACGAGTTCAACATGCCCGTCTGCCCGAAGTGCGGCGCCACCGATCCGTACCTGATGGCCGTCGAGCCGGCAAACCGATGGCGCTGCGGGGCCTGCGGCCAACTGTGGGTGGAAACCGATGCGGAGCCAAGAGCTGCCGGCGGAGACTAGCAGAAAAACTGGCCGCAAAAGCGGAAAGAGCCGCCCGGCAACAGGGCAGCTCTTTCCTAGGGAGAATAGTTCCAACGGAGGCAAAGCCATCAGAACTTTCTGGCTGCATAGTAGGTGCGGGGGAACGGGGTGTCAAGAATAAATCAGAGGGCAAATAACGCCTTTATTTTCAGAATATTATAGACAGACCCGCAACTGCGCTAGCGATTGCATCTTCGTATCCTCTTCGCCTTTTGGCCCCTTTATCCCTTAGGGTTTTAAGGGTGTTTTCACCTGTTTTTATATTGTTTTCCACAGGATCAAATCTGCCGTTCGCCGGGGCAGTGACGCTCTGGGTTCGGGAGAAGCATGAAAGGGGGCAGGCTTATTTCTCTAAATTCAGCCGGATGAACTCGATTTCGTAAACCGATGAGGCAGGTTTGCCGCGCACGATGCGGTAGAGAGCGCGGCCTCCGCCGAGAAAGAGGCCGAGCAGGATTGCTGCCGACGAGCCGACGATGACGAGCTCAGCGATGCCGATCAGCAGGCGGCTCGTCTTTGAAATTTCAGACTCGGTGGGCAGCGGAATCGTGGCAACATCTCCGCCGAAGTGAACGGCGGCGAGAAGCTTGTGCGCGTCATCGGGTGCGGCATTGCCGCTGATGAACGCGACGAGCGGGCCGCTGCGGCGCACCGCGAGCGAAGCGGTGTTTGACGCGGCGAGCGCTTTGGGCCACGCCGGCTGAGCCTGACTGCCTACTTTGATGTATGCGCCGATCTTTGCTTCTGCCGCCGCGGCCATCTGCGGTGTGGGGAAGTCGATGACGGTGAGCGTCGCGCGGCCGGAAGGCAATCCGTACTCTGCGGTGACAGCTTCAGCGCCGCGATCGAAGCCCACGAGATCAGCGGGCAACACGCCGCCCGCGCCTGTGTAGCTTGCGGGTCCGAGAGCGTAGTGCGTGGTCTGCTTTTCAAGAGCGGTCTGGGGCAGATCGGCGAGAATTGGCGGCGCGATCGATCGGTTGCCCTGCGGCATCGGAAGCTGCCTGGCAAGTTCGCGCAAATCGGCGGCTGATCTCGTTCCGAGGCGCGAAAATGTCGCGTCGACAACCGTCGTTCCGTTCCAGAAGAGAATGCGATTGTGATCGGCCGCGCCGCCTTCGCCGACCTCCTGCCGCGGCCATCCATTCTGGCGCAGGTAGGAATAAGCGCCGTAGGCTCCCGTGGCGTCGTTGAAGCTGAGCGCGCGAATGCCGAGGGTTTCGCCGTTGCGTTTGTAGTCGGCGACGACGGCGTGGCTGAAGTCGTACTCCTTGAGAGCGGCGGCGTTGGCGCTGTCAAATTGCGCCGGATCGGTGATGGTCTTCGCAGGCGCGACGGCCTTCCAGCCGGCGAAAGCGGCGGGCAGCAGAGGCTTGGGCACGGGAGGGAGATCGATCGTGACCGGAGCGGCTGTGGCAGGGTGGCTCTTCTGAGCAGACGCGGACGCAGACTGCGAGGGAGCCGGATGCGCCTGCGTAAGCAAGGCCGTCGAACAGGCCAGGATTGTGATCCAGCGCGGCGTCAAAGAATTTCTGCTCCACTCTCAGGGTACTACGCGAGCCCTTTCTCATTGGACACTGGCGAAGGCGCAAAGGTTCCCGAGCGGGTTTTGTGAGAGAGAGCGTCGTCGCCGATCTTTCGCCTGCGGCTATCGAGCGCGTGATCCGCATCGCGCAGAAGTATGGGCAGCGTTTCCCGGCTCCGGTTTAGGCTTTCGCCTTCATGCTCTGTTCGAGCACTTCGACGCGCTTTGCGGCGTCTGCGAGGCCGAGGTGTTGCGTTGACTGCAGCAGCTTGATGGCGTCGATTTTGCGGTCCTGCTCAAGCAGAGAACGCAGCGACGGCTCGAGGTCGGTGGAGATGCCGCTGGCCGTGACGCCCGTCTCCTGCTCAGAGCCCGGCTTGATGAAAGCAAGAGCCTGGTTGCGCAGGGGAGTGAATGCGTCGGCGTTCGCCGTAGATGAAAGCGCCATGGGGACAGCGCCGTTGGCGGTGATGATGGCGAGGCGATGCTTCGATGCGCCTGCGCCGCTTGGAAGGTTCTCCGTGCCGATGTCGCTGATCTCGTCAAAGGGCATGGAGCCGCTTTCAATCCGGATCCGCTTCATCGTCTTCCAGCGAACGACGCGCTCCGTTGCGTCGAAGGTGAACGTGGTGCGCACCTCGGCGATGAGCGCGAAGAGCAGGAAGAGCGCAACGGCGAAAAAACCGCGCATCTGGTGCTGCGTGATCGAAAAATACATGATCCCGATGGCGCAGACTCCGAAGATCCACGAGAGCCCTACGGCGCTGTCTTCAACGACGAGTTCGGTCGGCGACTGGCTGGCGATATGCATAAATCCTGCACTTCACTATCGCATGGAATCGCGCGCTAAAAGCGGCGACGGGGCGGGCGAGGCGTAACGAGAGTTTCCCCACCAGGCGTCGAAGGCGGCCAGCGAGCGCTCGCACTGGATGCGATGGCGCTCCTTCTTGTCGCGAATCTTTTTGCGCACTTCTTCTTCGAGAGGCTCAAGCAGATCGAAGGTGATGTTGGCCGGCTGGAAGTCTTTGGGATCGGCGTTCGTGATGTAGTGGACGAGCGAGCCGAGCGCAGTGATGCGCGGGACGGGGACGGGTGTCTCGCCGCGGACGAACGACGCAGCGTAAAGGCCGGCAAGCAGGCCGGTAGCGATCGATTCCGTGTAGCCTTCGACGCCGGAGATCTGGCCGGCGAAGAGAAGCTGCGCGTCGGCGTTCTTCAGCGACAGCGTTGCATCCAGCAACGCGGGCGCGCAGATGTAGGTGTTGCGATGGATCTGGCCGTAGCGCAGAAAGCGCGCGTTTTCAAGGCCGGGAATGAGGCGCAGCACGCGGGCCTGCTCGCCCCACTTGAGGTGATTCTGAAAGCCGACGAGGTTGTAGCTGTCGGCGCGCAGATTTTCTTTGCGAAGCTGCACGACGGCCCACGGCGTTTTGCCGGTGCGCGGATCGCGCAGGCCCACGGGCTTCATGGGGCCGAAGCGCAGGGTGTCGCGGCCGCGGCGCGCGAGCACTTCAATGGGCAGGCAGCCCTCGAAGTATTCAAGCTTCTCCCACTCCTTGCTTTCGGCGGGCTCGGCGGCCAGCAGCGCGTCGAGAAAGGCGTCGTACTCTTCGCGGTTCATGGGGCAGTTGATGTAGTCGGCGGTGCCCTTGTCCCAGCGCGCGGCAAAGTAGACGCGATCCATGTCAATGGTTTCAGCATCGACGATGGGCGAGATGGAATCGTAGAAGGCGAGATGATCGGAGCCGGTGATGCGCTGAATTTCGCTGCTGAGCGCAGACGATGTGAGCGGGCCGGTGGCGATGATTGTGCAGTCCGTGCCGTCTTCGCTCTGGAGCAGCTCTGTGACTTCCTCACGACGGACACGGATCAACGGCTCGGCGGCGATGGCCTCGGCGATGCGGCGCGAGAAGTCAACGCGATCGACGGCGAGGGCGTGGCCTGCCGGCACAGCGGATTCATCGGCAAGGCGCAAAAGGGCAGAGCCGCCGCGGCGCATCTCCTGCTTGAGCAGCCAGGGCGCGGTGTTGGGCGATTCGCTCTTGAGCGAGTTCGAGCAGACCAGCTCGCCAAAGTCGGTGGTCTGGTGCGCGGGCGTGAGGCGCGGCTTGCCGTCGATGACGGTGCGCATCTCATAGAGATCCACCTGGCAGCCGAGGCGCGCGGCGGTAAGCGCGGCTTCAGGGCCGGCGAGGCCGCCGCCAATGACGCGGATCTTCATCGCGAGCCATCCAGTTGCGGCGCGGGAGCCGAGGCGCCTGCGAGGCGGCCGAGGGCTTCGCCGGTCACGCGGACATTGCGCCATTCGTCGAGAAATTCGGCGCCCATCGCTTTGTAGAAGTCGATGGCCGGGGTGTTCCAGTCGAGAACTTCCCATTGCAGGCGGCCGCAGCCTTTTTCGACGGCAATGGCGGCGACGCGCTGCAGCAGAGCCTTGCCGATGCCGAGGCCGCGATGTTCAGGCAGGACAAAGAGGTCTTCGAGATAGAGGCCGGGGCGGCCGAGCCAGGTGGAGTAGTTGAAGAAATAAAGCGCAAAGCCCGCGGGTGTTTCGTCGGTGTCGGCTATCAGGCAGAAATAGAATGGATTAGGTCCGAAGCCGTCGCGAAGGAAATCGGCCTCGGTGGCGAGCACGGCGTCGGGCTCGCGTTCATAGAGGGCGAGGGCGCGGACGAAGGCCAGAATCTGCGGAACATCCTCGGGAGTGGCTGGGCGGATCGTGATTGCCATCTGTCCATTCTAGGGTGAGGCGAATCGGAAATGTGATTGAGGCCACATTGCTCAGGCGGAAGGCGCGGTAGAGTGTTGAAGGGGCAGGGTTCGGGCAGGAACGAGAGCCGGAGCGAAGGGCGCGGCGCGCGCGGGCCTTGTGTGCAGTGGTCCATTGGATTTAACTTGAGTCTGCTGAAGGTAGACGTCATCTGGATGAGCTGCAGGCGCGTTGACGACCTTTTGCCGCGACTCGGCGGCGCATGGCCGGCTCTGAAAGTGTGCCTCGCACCCGAGACTTTGACGATCTGTGAAGCGTCGCATCTTTTGTGCATTGAGCTGTGAATTGAGCAAGCGTGCGGCGAGGATTTTCGCTCGCACTTCCAAGGAGAAGAGTTATGAGACGGACGATTGCAATTTTGATGGGCGTGCTGGCCTTTGCCCTGATGCCTGCGCTTGCGCAGGATGCCGCGACGGCGAAGGCGAAGGTGCATGGCCAGGTGATCAACCCGACCGGAGCCCCGCAGACGGGCGGTACGGTGACATTTGTGCTGGCGACGCGCGCGGCATCGGGTCCGGGACTGTCAGCCCAGACGGCGGAGGAGGGCTCATTTCCCGTGGATTCAAGCGGCAACTACTCCGGCGAGGTTCCTCCGGGCACCTACTCGGTGATCTACCGCGGCGAGGGCATGCCCAAGGACAAGGAAGCGGATCACTATGCAGACGTGAAGATCGTTGCCGGCCAGGACAACGTGCAGAACATCGACATGTCGCGGCAGGAATATATCGACAAGCTGCCCGAAGACCAGAAGAAGCAGCTCGAAGATCTGCGCAAGACCAACGCGGCGGCGCTGAAGACGAACGAGGTGATCAAGAACCTCAACGCCGACCTGAAAACGGTGGGCGAAGATCTCAAGGCTGTGGATGGCGCGCACGCCGAGGCCACCCAGCAGCTTGGCGCGAGCGCTGCGAAGGCTGACGTGGAAGCCAAGACCAACGAGATTAAGACCGCGAAGTACACCGATGTTGAAACGCTGATGGCCAAGGATACGCAGGCGCGGCCGCAGGAGCCGGTGCTCTGGGGCTATCTTGGCCAGGCGCAACTGGGCCTGAAGAAGTACGACGACGCAGAGACCAGCTTCAAGAAGGCGCTGGAACTGGATGCTGCCTCGAAGAAGCCGAACCCGGTGATCCAGGGTATGGCGAACGCGGGCCTCGGCGAAGTCTACGCGCGTACGGGCAAGGTCCCCGAAGCTAATGCAGCCTACGATGCGGCGGCGAAGGCGAATCCTCCCTCGGCCGACATGTACCTGCGCAACCAGGCCGTGATCTTCTTCCAGGCGGGCAACGGCGATGCGCAGGTTGCCGCGGCCGATAAGGCGATTCAGACCAATCCGAACGACGCGCTGCTCTATTACCTCAAGGGCCAGGGCCTGATCCAGAAGGCGACCGTTGACCCCAAGACGTCGAAGATCGTGCTGCCGCCGGGATGTGCAGAGGCCTACCAGAAGTACCTGGAGCTTGCGCCGACCGGTCCCTACGCAGCCGAGGTGCAGGGCATTCTGCAGCAGGCGGGGCAAAAGATCAACTCGAGCTACAAGGCCGGCAAGAAGTAAGCCGGAGAACCGCAAAGCTGCGAAGGGCGCATCGGGAGAGCCGGTGCGCCCCTCCTGTTTCTGGTGGAGTGCGGGCCCGCGCAGGCAAGGCAACTACAATCCATTGCATGAACGCGGGAGTGCCCAGCTACAACGAAGCCGCGGCGATGGTTGCGTCGTTCGCGCGCGGGTTGGAATCGCCGTCGCAAAAAACGGAACGCGTCACCCTGGCAAACGCCGCGGGGCGTGTGCTGTCCGGGGCCGTCGTTGCCGATCAGGATCAGCCGCCTTTTGCGCGCTCCACGCGCGACGGATACGCCTGCCGCGCGGCTGAGCTGGCATCGGGTGCCGCACTTTCGGTGGCAGGCATGACGCATGCCGGCCAGGCGCCGGCGGCTCCGCTGGCTCAGGGCGTGGCGTGGGAGATTATGACGGGCGCGCCGGTGCCCGCGGGCGCCGACGCCGTAGTGATGCTTGAGCATGTCCATCGCGATGGCGAAAGCATTCGTCTGCTCGCCGGGCGAGATCTCAAGGCAGGCGACAACATAGTTGACCGTGGCGTGCAGGCCGCGCGCGGTGCAGAGCTGCTGCAGGCCGGCGTGCACCTGGGGCCGGCGCAGATTGCAGTGGCTGCAAGTTGCGGGTACGCCGTGCTCGACGTCTACCAGCGTCCGCGTGTGGCGATTCTCACCACCGGTGATGAGCTTGTGGCGGTCGACGCGGCGCCGGGGCCGGGGCAGATTCGCAACTCGAACGCGCCGATGCTGGCGGCGCTGGTGGCCGCCGCGGGCGGTGAGCCGTGGGTACTGCCGGCAGCGCGCGACACGGCCGAAGAGCTCGATCAAGCGCTGGGCCTCGTGGTCGAGGGCGCAGCCGATCTGCTGCTGATTTCAGGTGGCGTCTCCGCGGGCAGGTTCGACCTGGTTGAGCCGGCTCTCCAGCGCTTGGGTGCGCAGTTTCATTTCACAGGTGTGCGGATGCAGCCGGGCAAGCCGGTGGTTTTTGGCCAGATGCCCGCGCGTGAGCGAACGTTGCCGTTTTTCGGGCTGCCGGGAAATCCGATCTCGTCGTCGGTGACGTTTCTGCTTTTTGGCGCGCCGCTGCTCGCCGCGCTGGCCGGCTGCCCATACGAGGAGCCCCGATTTGCAATGGCGCGACTGAGAGATGCAACAGACCGCAATACGAAGCTCACGCGGTTCCTGCCGGCGTGGTGCGGGCCCGGCGGCACCGGCGGCGCTCCGCAGGTTGCGGCGGTTCCATGGCATGGCAGCGGCGATCTGCCTGCCTTTGGACGATCGAATTGCTTCATTGTCGTGCCGGAAGCGACGGGCGGATTTGCTGCAGGCGAGATGGTGCGGATTCTGATGGTGTGAGGAGCGGAACGATGGCAGAACGCGGGCGTGGCAGGCTTTCGCACTTTGACGAAGCAGGAAAAGCCGGCATGGTGGACATAAGCGCGAAGCAGGCTTCGCGCCGCACGGCGACAGCCTCGGCCTTTGTCGAGCTGGCGGCGAAGGTGCTGAAGGCGCTGCCTCGGAATCCCAAGGGCAATCCGCTCGAAGTGGCGCGCTTCGCCGGCATTCAGGCAGCGAAGCGCACATCGGAGCTGATTCCGATGTGCCATCCTCTGGCGCTGACGCACGTGGATGTGCACCGCGGAGATTGTGCGCGGCGGCGTGCGCATCACTGCGACAGCGGCGACGGTTGGGCCGACGGGGGTAGAGATGGAGGCGCTGACGGCGGCGTCGGTCGCCGCGCTCACGGTCTACGACATGACCAAGGCGCTCGATAAGAGCATCGTGATCCGCGAAGTGCGCCTTGAGACCAAATCAGGCGGCAAGAGCGGGGAGTACAGGCGCGCCAAATGAATGTGGCCACCCTGGTGCCGGCGGGTGGCCACTCATGTGGCTACTTCGCCGGTGGCGGAGGACCGTGGTGATCGTGGTCGTGATCCGGCGGGGGAGTGAAGGGCGGCGGATCGAGATGGCCGCGATGGCAGGTGCCGCAGGTGACCTTCGCATCGGAATCCTTGAGCTGGCTGATGTATTTGCCGTTGATGTTGTGGAGCATCTTGAACATCAGGCGCGCCGAGGTCTTCTCGGGTTTCGAGTCATCGGCAAAGTTGAGAGCCGGGCGGCCGTTGGGGCCTTTTCTCGTGGGATCGGCGGCGTGGCAGGTGCTGCACTCGGTTCCGAGCTGGCCTGCCCATTTGTGCATGATCTCGTGAACCTGCTCGCCCGTCAGGGTCTTGGGCAACACTTGCAGGTTCGTAGGCGCCGGCGCGGGCCCGTGCTCATGGGGAGGGCCGCCCGCGGGCGGCGCCTGTGCGAAAGCAGTGATGGACAGGGCCGCACCAATCACCGCTACGGCAGAGAGAAGCAGGGAAGAGGATTTCAAGCGGAAGTTCCTCACGGTTGGAATGTACTTCTACCTTGTAAGACGGAATATTAGCGCCCAGGACTCATCTTCCGGTTGAGAGATTTGGGTCCGGAGGCGCAGCCGTGCCCGTGGATGACAAAACGAAGGGGCCAATCGACGGCATGGTTAATGCCGATGCGCGCGGTGACAAGCGCCTCGGGCAGAGGCGACCCGTCGTCGCGAATCTGGAGCGGCGAGGCCCGGCTGGTGAGATCGAGCCCATTATGCAAGGGGCGCGTGAGGCCGAGTGCCTCGCTGAGGCGGCCGGGGCCGGCAGTGAGGTCGGGATGCGGCGCGTCGACAGTGAGGCCGCGGTTGCGGGCCATGAGAGGGATGCCCGCGACAGGCTCAAGCGCGCGGAGCAGAACGCCGCCGGCCAGGCCCTCACTTTCGCAACTGACGTTCATACAGAAGTACCGGCCGTAGATGGAGTAAACGTACGCGTGCCCTGCGGGACCGAAGAGCACGGAGTTGCGCGGCGTGGGGCCGCGATGGGAGTGCGCCGCCGGGTCGGGCGGGTCGTTGTGGGGGCCGAGATAGGCCTCCGTCTCCACAATGCGCCCGGCGACGACGCCTGCGGGCGTGCGATGCACCAGCAGCTTGCCGAGCAAGAGGGGAGCGACACGCTCGGGCGCATGCTCGAAGAAGCTGCGGGGGAGAGGCGGCCGGGCAACCGGGTCATTTGTGCTGCTACTTGTGATCTTTGTTCCATTCCTTGATGAGGGCAAGCACCTCTTCGGCATGGCCTTCCGGCGTGACCTTGGGAAAAATATGGAGCAGCTTCTGGTCGGGGCCAATGACGAATGTGGTCCGCTCGATGCCCCAGACTTTCTTGCCATACATGTTCTTTTGCTTCATCACGCCAAACTGATTGCACACTTTCTCGTCTACATCAGCAAGGAGTGTGTAGGGCAGGCTGTATTTCTCGCGGAATTTGGCCTGCGCTTTAGGCGTGTCGCGCGAGATGCCGAGCACGACGGCGCCGGCGGCCTGAAGCTTTTTGAAGGTGTCGCGAAAACCGCAGGCCTCAATAGTGCAGCCGGGGGTATCTGCCCTGGGATAAAAGAAGAGTATGACGGGTTTGCCTTTGTAGTCCGAGAGGCTTACAGTTTTGCCCTCGTCGGTTTCAAGGGTGAAGTCGGCAACTTTCTCGTTCAGCTCCATAGGAAATGCCCTCGTATGTCAGACGAAGTGACGATCAGCATGCATTATTCCCGAGCAGGGCGCCTTGTGTCATCGTGGCGGAGCCAACCGTGGTCGCAATGGAGCGCCGTGCAGGCGCCTGCGCCCCTGAAGCTGGTGCCCGCTTTGGCGCTGGTTCTGGCCTTGCTTTCGGCTCCCGCCGGCAGGGCGGCGCAGTATCCCACGCAGGTGGAGAAGAAGGACACGGATGCGCCGGTGCTGCGCGCCGTGGGCGTGCTCGAGTGGACCGGCGATGCCGGCAAGCCGAAGACCAGCCGGCTGGTGCCGATCACGGTCTTCGATGGCGACCAGTTGCAGGACGGCAGCGTCTACCTGGCGCGGCCTGCGCCCCTGGCGGTCGAGAGCGGCGTTGAGTACATCCTGCAGAAGGACGGGCAACGGGTCGGGCTTTTTGACATTCAGAGCGCCGGACAGGTGCAGGGCTCATGGGTGGGCTTCGGCACGTGGAAAGCGATGCCGAGCAACACGCCCAAGCCGCTGGCGATGTCCGCGCCCAGGGCGGCCGACGATGAGGATCCGGACCGGCCGGTATTGCATCGCAAGGGGCACTCGGGCGACACCGGCGCCAGCGCTCCCGCTGCGCCGGTTGACCCCGACCGGCCTACGCTGCATAAGCCGCAAGGCGATGGCAACAGCAGCGGGGGTTCGGCTTCGACCGGTTCGCCAGCGGGGACCGCGCCCGCGCAGGACCCGGACAGGCCGACGCTCAAGAAAGGCCATGCAAAGACCGAGCCCGAGACGGGTTATGTTGAGGATCTGCCCTCGGCGATCGATCCCGATCGGCCAAAGCTCGAGCGCGGCAAATCGGATGGAGGTGTCGGGCCGGTGGTGACGCCGACGCTGGTTGGGCTGCCGGCGAACATGAAGCAAGCGGTCGCGGTCTCGGATGCGCGTAACAAGCCGGAGCACGAGTGGAATTACTCCTGGGCCGACCCCGCCGATGAGCTCAAGATGAAGGCGCAGCTTGAGAGCGTTGCGCGCGAGGCCCTGGGGCTCAACAAACCTGCTCCGCGGACGAAGGCGAGAACGGCGACGGCGGCGAAGAGCAAGCATGCGCCGGTGCTGGTGCTGCCGGCTCCGCTGGTCGATGAACAGTTCCGCGTCTTTGAGCTGGCCTATGGCTCGGGAGCCACGCTCGTGCTGACGGCGCGCACCGAGGGGCCGCTTGAGCAGCAGAAGTTTGTGACGCTGATTGCGCAGCCCGATCTCTACGGCAATCTGCTGGTTCTCTTCAAAAGCGTGACCGACGGCGCGCATCTCGGAGACACGCCACGCATGCGCTTGATCGATGCCGTCGATGCGATGGCGGACAATCGGGGCGAGCTCCTCTTTGAGCTGCGCGGCGAAGCCCAGCGCCAGTTTGCGCTCTATCGCGTGTTGCGGGGAACAGTGGCGAAGCTCTTTGTTACCGGCGGAGAGGTCTTCGGCGGTTCCGCGATGAATTAGAACGGGGGTGCCATTATATGCACCTGTGCCGGGGCAGACAATGTACTTTTAGTTACGAGCCGGACGAAAGTTTCGGTAGATGAAGGCTTTATCTCCTATACAATTCAAGCATGCGGGGTTTCCAAACCTCGTATTTGAAGGATTTATAGCAGAATGGCCTCCGTGTTGACCGCACCCTCCCCTGAAAGCACCGTAGAAGCTCACAATCAACCGGAAACGGCCCACAAGGATGCATCCGGGAAGCAGCACGGTGTGGCCGCGCGGGAACTGATCCGCATGGGCCGCGCGGCGGTCGCCGGCGAAGGCGTGAACTGGATCACTGCGGTGACGGTGGGTCTGTTTCATGCAGGGGCTCTGGTGGCGTTCTTCTTCTTCACCTGGCAGAGGCTGGCGGTCATGGCTGTGCTCTACATTCTGGCCATCAACGTGGGCATCGGCATGTGCTATCACCGGCTGCTGACCCACCGCGGTTACCAGACGCCCAAGTGGGTGGAATACCTGATGAGCATCTGCGCGACACTCTCGCTTGAGGGTGGCCCGATCTTCTGGGTGTCCACGCATCGCGTGCATCACCAGTTGAGCGACCACGCGGGCGACCCGCACACGCCGAAGGAAGGCGGATGGTGGGCGCACACGGGATGGATTCTCTTTGGCAACGCGCTGCACGCGCAAACCGAGGTGCTTGCGCGCTACGTTCCCGATCTCAGCCGGGATCGCTTCCACGTCTGGCTGAGCAAGTACCACTGGGTTCCGCTCACCTTGAGCGGCGTCGTGCTGATGGCCGGCGGATGGGCCTGGGGTGGCTGGAAGGAAGGCGTGGGCATGGTCCTGTGGGGCGTGCTGATGCGCGTGACCCTTGGCCTGCATGCCACATGGCTGGTGAATTCGGCCACGCACATGTGGGGCAGCCGGCGCTTTGAGACGAAGGATGAATCGCGCAACAGCTGGTGGGTTGCGCTGCTGACGGGCGGCGAGGGATGGCACAACAACCACCACGCACACCCGGTCTCTGCGCGGCACGGGTTAAGGTGGTATGAGGTAGACCCCAATTTCTACGGCATCTGGCTGTTGTCGAAACTCGGGCTGGCGAAGAAGGTCCGCGTGGCCCAGTACGATCCCAAGGATCCCAAGCCAGCTGGCCTCTAAGAACGCAGCAGAATCGATTGGAAAGTGAATGGCCCCGGAGCTTCCGGGGCCATCGCTGTTTGCGCGTTGATTCGAACTTCGCCTACGCCAGAGCGGCGCCGGCCATCTTCTCGAGGATTGCGATCGGGGCCGAATGCGGCGTGACCATGGCCGCCGGGTCGACAAGAAATGTCTGCTCAAGGGCGAATTGCCCGGCGAGCACGGCATGCGGCACCGTCTCGGTGTAGACCATCCAGCTTGAGCCGGCGGGAAAGTTGAAGGTTTCCCGCACGCAGCTGCGCTGAAAGTCGGCGTCCTCTTTCATGGTGTTGTGCAGCTGCATCATGAATTCGTCGTAGGGAGTGCGCTTGACCTGCGGCAGCAGCTTGCCCAGGCCGGCGGCCCGGGCCAGCGATTTGCCGGCGCCGGTCAATGCGCCGTCCGGCTGCGGGATCGGAAGCCGGGAAGGCGCGAATGCGCCGATGACGCGGCCGAATGGCTCGCCCAGCACCCAGTCGCGCGTGCGCGAAGGGTTGATGTTGTGAAAGAAGCGCAGAATGCGCCAGCCGCGCGTGGGGCGCGTCGGAAAGGCGTCGGTGTGCAGCAGGTCGTTGCGGTGGCGCACCGACATGTCGCGGCCCTGCTCTTCCAGCGGGCGGAAGCTGGCGTAGTCGAGGCGCCAGCGCTGCTGGTAGGGCGCGAGAAAGCCGGCGAGGTACTGGTTCACGGCCGCCGAATAGCGCCGCATGATATCGAGAAAGTGGTCAAACTCCGCCGGGCCGGTGGTCTTGCGATCGATGCCGCTCAGCAGGTCGCGGTCGGGCTTGTAGGCGATGTTCTTGTGCACGCGGCTGGCAGTCTGCTGCTTGCCCAGCAGAAACTGAATGTCGGCGTCGGAGAGAGGGAGGGGCGTCTGGGGAAAGTAGAGTACGCCGCCTGCCTCAAGATCTGCGCACCATAAGCGTGCCTGCTCCGCGTTGCTGGGCAGGCCGTTTTGCAGTTCATTCAACTGGATGGTGTGCACCGGCATGCGTCTTTACCTCCGAAGTTTCGCCCGCACCCACAATACCCCGAAGAAGGGCAAGGCGATCAGCAGCACGATCACGCCCGCCGGAAAGCCGGCGTAGAGATAGGTGTCGGCATAGTTCACGGAGTGGTGGCCGCCAATGTTCCAGACCAGCAGCGAGATGATGGCGAGAAACGTGACCGCGAAAAAAGTGAAGAAGGCGGATGCAATCGAAAGCAGAAGGCTCTGGAAGAGGCTAAACCCTTGCAATGGAAAGCCCAGAAAGGAACTGCCGCCGGCGTGCGGAAGAGGTGAAGATTGAGAGATCATTTTCGCGGTCGCCCTCGTGTAGTTAGAATACAGTTCGATGGCCAGTAATGTGCAACTCGAGCTTTGGCATGCGGAGAAGGTAGCCACGCAGACGACGGTCGGTCAGGCGCCGAATGGCGTTCGCTATGCCGCGTGGGGCGAGACGCGTGTGCCGGAGGCCGACCTCGAGCGCATGATCGGCGCGGTGCCGGCAACCATGTCGGCGGCGCTGGCGACGCGCGCCTACTACTTTGTTCCGCTGGCGATTGCCGATAGCGGCGAGACCATGATTGCGCCGGGTTACTCGGTTGAGCTGGGCGATCGCGCCATCTGTCATCGCAATGCTGTCTTCGGTTCAACCGAGGCGGTGTTCCTTTCGACGCGGCTGGTCGAAGACCGCTTCGGGTTGGCATTCGAGTTGTTTATCAACGTCGCGCACAACTTTGTTGCGGTGGCCGGCGTGCCCGAGAGCTTTTCCGCGCTGGTGTGGCGGCAGGCGGAGGCGCAGGTGCGCGGCGAGTCGAGCCAGGATGCGTGGGAGACGCGGCGCCGGGCGCAGGAAATGCGCGACGGCAAGGGCATCGATGAGCGCGCGCGCGGCGCGTTCTATGAGGCCGCCTTCTCCGATGCTCTGGCGATTTACATGCTGTCGCTCGCAGTCGATTTTGACTACCACGATCTGCGCGAGCGCGAGTATCCGCTGTTGGCCGCGCCGGCGCTCGCCGAGCGGTTGCGCCACGTGGCGACGCTCTTCCCGGCTAACCCGGGATATGAGTTCCAGGTCCTCTATCGCCGCAAGGGCTGATCTCAGCGCGCCGCGCCTTAGCTCGTGTAAAGATTCCTGTTCAGAAAATCGTTGCGGAACTTCGCGCCGGGGTCGAGGCGTGCGGCTGCCGCCTTGAAGTCGCCGAGCCGTCTGTACTGCGCCTGAAGCTGCGCCGGCGGCACGGTGAAGAGCTTGCCCCAGTGCGGGCGCACCCCAAAGGGCGTGAGCTGAGCTTCAATCTGCGGAAGAATCTTTCTCACCTCAGGCCACTCCGGTTTCCACGTGAAATGAATTGCGAGCGAGGGGCGCTGATAAGCCGTGCTCATCCAGAGATTGTCCGCCGCGATGGTGCGCAGCTCTGTCACAAAAAGATGCGGCGTGATCTGGTCGCGCAGCTTTTCGACGGCGAGGATCGCCTGGTAGCCGTGCGTCGAGCGGGACCAGGTATTCGGTCTGCAGCTCGCGGCCGCTCGATGGCGTGAAGTTCATTTTGAAGTGCGGCAGGCGCTCGTACCAGGGGCCGGGAATGCCCTGCTGTTCGGTACAGCTTTCGGCCGGGTGGCCGGTGATGGGGTGAAGCTTTTCTTTGGCGAGTGTGGCGCCGAAGAACTCGGGCTGCCACTTGTTGGGGTCGCCCGGCGTGAGGCGGCGCTTGATCCAGACCTGCGTGGCGCGATGATTCTGCCAGTCCGTGAAGAGGCTCACGCTGTAGCCGGCGCCGAAGATCTCTTCAAAGTGATGCTCAAGCCGATCGAAGCTGAGGTTCTGATACACCGATTGCGCGACCTGGTAGGTGGGCTGAAGGTCGAGCGTGACGCTGGTGAGAATGCCGAGCGCGCCGAGATGAACGACGGAGCCGAGAAAGCGGTCGCCGTCTTTGGCGCGGGAGAGATGCAGCGTCTGGCCGTCGGCGGTGATGATTTCGACGGCAGAAACGGGCGTTGCGAGGTTGCCATTGTGCAGCCCCGAGCCGTGGGTTGCGGTGGCGATGGCTCCGGCGACCGAGATATGCGGCAGCGAGGCGAGGTTGTGCAGCGCGAAGCCGCGCGCTTCGATTACAGGCGCGAGGTCGCCGTAGCGGATGCCGGCTCCCACGGTGACCGTGCGGGCCTTCTCGTCGATCTTGATCGAGTCGAGGCGCTTGAGCGAGATCTGGTTGGACCTGCTGTCGGCAATGGCGTTGAAGGAGTGGCGCGAGCCCAGCGCGCGCAGCTTGCTGCAGCGCTTCACCACGTCGCGCGCCTCGTCGATGGTTGCGGGTGTGTAGAGATTGTCGGTGCCGTAGGTGAGGTTGCCGGCCCAGTTCTGGCGCGGCTCGGGATTCTGACCGCCGGGCTTTTGTTCGGCAGAGGTGATGCGCGACAACATGCTGCCTGCCACAAGTGCTCCTGAGGATTTGAGAAAATCTCTTTTATTCATGCGATGAGGTGTTCCTCACCCGGGTACTCTGCAAAATGCGGTACGCGGGAACGCAAGGATTGTCCTGCGTATCACCCTGAGCAGGCAAGTGTTTAACGCGCGGCTGATGACTTATCGGTTACGCGCGCCGGCCTGCGGCCGCATCCGGGTCTTCAAAAGGTCTTGACACTGCGATACCCTGAAGACGATGGCCTGTACGTTACGGCGAGGCCGGTAGCTCAATCGCTGCCGGCGTTGCGTTAAGGCAGATTGGGAACATCGAATCCGCACTTAATTCGTTCAGGCCGGCGAGGTCTTCATCCGACGATCGTGTGTCGGGAGTGTGTTGATTGCGCCGGCGTTTAAAGACCAGATCTTCCCGGTTGTCCGTTCCCTGATCTGCCGCAAACCTGCCTGAGGAGGAGAATCCTGATGACAGAGTCGGCAAAGAAAACCACCACCCCCAAGAAGCCACGCACAACCGCGTCAAAGACGGTTGCACCCACCGGCATTGCGGCCAAGACCGCGGCTCCGAAGTCGAAGACGACAAAGGCTCGCGTAACACCGATCGCGATATCGCATGATCAGATCGCGCTTCTCGCGCACCGCTTCTGGAACGAGCGCGGCCGGCAGGACGGCTTCGACCGGCAGGATTGGCTGCGCGCCGAGCAGGAGCTGCTGGGGAAAGCCTCGTAAGGGCAGTTCACAGTTCGTAGTTCACAGTTGCCGTGTGCGCGCGGCGCGGCCTCGCTTGTATGCGAGTGAGCCGACGCTGCGTGCTGCGCCTTCCAATCAGCTTTGGGACGTGTAGGCGATGCGGCCTTCGCTGATCGTCCAGCGCACCTTGCCCTGCATTGTCCAGCCGTCAAAGGGAGTGTTGTGCGACTTGGAATGCCCTTCGCGGGCGTGATAGGTCCACTCCGCTTTCGGGTCGAAGACCACCACGTCGGCAAAGCTGCCGGGGGCGAGCGTGCCGCGGCCTTTGAGGCCGAGCAGGGCGGCGGGCTGCGCGCTCATCAGGCTGAGAATGCGGCCAAGGGGCATCTTGTACTCCTCGTGCAGCCAGCGCAGGCAGAGGCCCAGCGCGGTTTCAAGGCCGGTGATGCCGTTCGGCGCGTGTTCAAACTCGACCTCCTTTTCATGCGAGGCGTGCGGCGCATGGTCGGTGGCGATCGCGTCCACAACACCGTCGAGAATGCCTTCGAGCATCGCATCGCGGTCGGCAGCCGAGCGCAGCGGCGGATTCATCTTGGCATTGGTGTTGTATTGGCCGACGTGCTCTTCAGTCAGCAGAAAGTGGTGCGGCGCCACTTCGCAGGTCACGCGGAGCCCGTTGCGGCGCGCCTGGCGCACGGCGGCGACAGCGGCCGCGGTCGAGGTGTGTGCGACGTGAAGGTGTGCGCGCGCGTCGCGCAGCTCAGTGACCAGGCGGATATCGCGCTCGACGAGGCCGTACTCGGCTTCGGGCGGCATGCCACGCAGGCCGAGTTTGAAGGCGGTCGGCCCGGCATTCATCGAGGCGCCCTGCGTGAGACGAGTGTCTTCAGCATGTTGAATAACGCTGAGACCGACGCGCGCGGCGGCGGCGAGGGTCTCGCGCATCACGCTGTCTTTAAGAATGGGGCGGCCGTCATCGGTAACGGCGACAGCGCCGGCAGCTTTGAGGGCGGCGAAGTCGTTGAGCGTCTCGCCCTTTGAGCCGCGCGTGGCCGCGCCGATGGGGAAGACGCGGATGTGCGCACCACGCTCGGGAGCCTGCATCCAGCGGGTGACTTCAGGCGTGTCGTTGACCGGAATGGTGTTGGGCATGGCGGCCACTGAGGTAAAGCCGCCCGCGGCGGCTGCCGCTGTGCCGGTGGCGATAGTTTCCTTGTAGCCCTGGCCCGGTTCGCGCAGGTGCACATGAATGTCGATGAGGCCGGGCGCGACGGTGAGCCCGGTGGCGTCGAGAATCTGGATGTCAGAAGCGCCGTTGCCCGCCTTGATCTTGCCGGGCGCCGCGATCTCAGCGACGCGGCCATCGCGCAGCAGCAGGTCTTTGGGCGCGTCAACGCCGGCGGCGGGATCGATCAGGTGGCCGTTGCGGATGAGAAGCGTGCTCATGCGCGGCCTCCCGCATTGCTAAGTGTCAATGCGCGTTCGACGACCGCCATGCGAATGGCGACGCCGTGGTGAACCTGCTCGAGGATCGCCGATTGCGGTCCGTCGGCGACGCCGCCGGTAAGCTCAAGACCGCGAATGATCGGCCCCGGATGCATGACCAGCACTTCGGGCGCATGCGCGGCGAGGCGCTGCCCGGTGAGCTGGTAGGCGGCCCGATACTGATCGAGATCGAGCTGCAGGCCGGCGAGCCGCTCGGCCTGGATGCGCAGCATCATCACTACCTGCGACTGGCGCAGCGCGGCTTCGAAGTCGCGCTCAATCGCAACGCCCGGAACGGAGCCCGCTGCCTGGTCGGGCAGAAGCTGCGGCGGTCCGCAGAGCAGCACGCGCGCGCCGAGACGGGGCAGCAGAAACATATTTGAGCGGGCGACGCGGCTGTGCAGAATATCGCCCACGATGGTGACGGTAACGCCGGCGAGTGTGTCCGCCGCCACCGCGTCGGCGCCCGGGCGCAGATGCGCGAGGATGGTGCGGAGATCGAGCAGCGCCTGGGTCGGGTGCTCGTGCATGCCGTCGCCGGCATTCAACACCGGCAGGCGTGTGGATTCTTCAAGCAGCCAGGGTCCGCCCGAGGAGTTGTGTCGCAGAATAATCGCTTCGACGCCAAGCGCGCGCAGATTGAGGCCGGTGTCCTTGAGCGTTTCGCCTTTCTCGATGCTCGACGAGAGGTTCGAAACCAGCGTGGTGTCCGCGCCGAGGGCCTTCGCAGCCAGCTCGAAGCTGGTGCGGGTGCGCGTGGAGGCTTCATAGAAGAGAAGCGAGACACGGCGCTTGGCAAAGAGGCGGTCGCGGACCAGCGGCTCCATCTTTTCGAGCTCGGTTGCCCGCATCAGCAGATCGCTTACGGCCTTGAGAGAGAGATCGTTGACTGAGAGCAGCGAGCCTGGATTGTAAGGGAACGGCGTCGGCTCAACCTGCGGGTGATGGAACGGTCGGCGCGCGGGCGTTGCGGTTGCGGTCATGGATCAGCCTCCAGGTCGATACACCCTGGCCTCTAGCTCTCAACTAAAAGCCTGTCTCCTTAGTCCACCCGCTCGACAAGCAGCACCTGCTCGTCATTGTCGACCTCGTGGAATTTGACTTCGATGATTTCGCGGCTGCTGGTAGGCACGCTCTTGCCCACATAGGTGGCTTCAATGGGCAGCTCGCGGTGGCCACGGTCGATGAGGACGGCGAGCTGTACGCGGCGCGGGCGGCCGTGATCGAAGAGGGCGTCGAGTGCGGCGCGGATGGTGCGGCCGGTGTAGAGCACGTCGTCGCAAAGCACGACATCGCGGCCTTCCACGTCGAAGCCGATCTCGCCCTTTTTCACAACCGGGCGCACGCCGGCGGTGGAAAGATCGTCGCGATAGAACTGGATGTCGAGTGTGCCGGTGTCGACGGGGTGCTTTTCAATGCCCGCGATCAGTTTGCCGAGACGCTCGGCCAGCGGAATGCCGCGGCGCTTGATGCCGATCAGCGCGAGGTCTTCGCTGCCGTTGCTCTTTTCAACGATCTGGTGGGCGAGGCGTACAAGGGTGCGTTCAATCTCAGAGGCGGACATCAGCCTGCCTTTGACGCGCAGGCCTGGTTGCTTTTGCTCTTCGCTCATTGATTCTCTCTTGCCGGATGATACGGGGGCCGGTCTGGTTGGGGCAAGCCGTGGACAACGCTCCGCGCAGCGAAGTGTGCCGGGTTATAGCTGCGGGCGGCGCATGCGGGCCGAGAGCCGCGCGCCCAGCGCTCCGCCGCCCGCGGCAAAGAAGAGCAGGAAGATGGAATTGACCGCGAAGTAGAGGCTCCACATGCCGGCGTGTCCCCAGGGAGAGCGCAGCCATGCCTCAAAGTGGGCCAGCATAAGCTGGGCTCGCTGCGCGTCTTCCGGTTGCATTTGCGCGATGGACTGCTGCATCGAGCGTTGCGCCGGCTCGACGAAGTAGGTGGTGAAGAATCCGTCGGTCTGGCCGCCCTCGTGAAGGAAGAAACGCTGGACAAAAAGGGTGCCGCCCGCGACTGCGAAGGCAAGCCATGCAGCGAAGAGCCCGGTGACGAGGCCGATGCGTGCCCCGGCGCCGGTCGTGATCCAGCCCGGGCGCTGGCCGCGGACGTAGAGCATTACGGCCCACGCGGCTGCGGCGGTTGTCCACACGATGCCGAAGACGCTCACCGGAGAGAGGCCGCTCGACAAAACGCCTGCCGGAACAGCGAGCAGAAGCACCACGCGCAGCGCGGGGCGCCAATCCACCATGCTGGCGTCGCGAACAGCTTCCGTCCAGCGATCAGCCTGCGACTGACCGTTGGCGGCCTCTGCGGTGTAGACAAGCTGCGGCAATCCGCAGGATGGGCAGAAGCAATCTTCGGCTTTTACGGGCTGATGGCAGCGTGTGCAGGTAATCTCCATACGTCGTATGCCAATTCTATGCTGCCTGGGCTGCTGCCGGGGACTAGAGGCGCGCCAGAGGAGTTTCGCCGGGCCTGAACGGACCGATACCGGATCGTCAGTTCGTTTCGGCGAGGGCGCCGTGCCGTGCAAGGCGTGCGGCCACGATATCCTGCGCAGCTTTTACGGCTTCGTCAAGCGTCATGTTGGTTGAGTCGAGCAGCACCGCGTCCGGCGCGGGTTTCAGCGGCGAGTCGGCGCGGTTGCGATCGCGATCGTCGCGGGCGTGCAGCTCGCGGATCACGTCGGCCGGCTGCACGGCGGGCCTGGCGCCGAGCTGGTCGAAGCGGCGCATGCCGCGCACCTCAGGAGCCGCATCGAGAAAGATCTTGGCGTCGGCATTGGGAAAGACGACGGTGCCGATGTCGCGGCCTTCCATCACCACGCCGCCGCCGGCGCCCATCTCCTGCTGCAGGCGCACCATCCATGCGCGAATGGCGGGCAGAGCGCTCACCCGTGAAGCTGCGTCGGTGACGGTCTGGTTGCGCAACTGGCCGGTGACGTCTTCGCCATCCAGCAGAACGCGGTTTTCCTCGCCGCCCGATTCGAGACTGATCTGGGTTTCGGCAGCCAGGCGTTCGAGCGCGGCGCTTTCACTCAGCGGCAGGTCGGCGCGAAGCACCTTGAGCGCGAAGGCGCGATACATGGCGCCGGTTTCAAGATTGAGCAGGCCGAAGTGGCGGGCGAGATGCCGGGCGATGGTGCTCTTGCCCGCACCGGCAGGACCGTCAATGGCGACGATGATCCTGCGGGCGGGCGTGAGCTGGTTTGAAGGGCGATCGGCCTCGGTCATCCGCGCTTCTTCGATACCTGTTTGGAGCGGGATGAAAAGCCGAAGCGCTTGCCGCCGCTCTTGGCTGTCGTGCGTGCCGCGGGTTTACGCGCGGGGCGTGCGCTGCGGGCGTCGCCACGCGCCTCCGGCCGGGCCTTGCGGGCGCCTGTCGAAGACTTCGCGCCCGGCTTGGCGGCTTTGCCGTGACCGTTGACCTTGCCCCACGACGCGGATGCCGGCTTGCTGCCGTTGCGCGCGCCGTTGGAGTGGCTGCTCTTGCTGTGACCGTTACTGCTGTGGCCGTTACTACTGTGACCGTTGCTATGGCCGTTTCCATTGCTATGGCCGTTGGCGCTGTGGCCATTGCTTCCCGAGCCATTGCGTCCGGTACTATTCGATGCGCTGTGCTTCCCGTTGCCGTTCTTCGCGGCGGTCTTGCCCCAGTGGGAACCGTTGCCGTTGCGTTGCGCGAGGACGAAGGCCGGGCATCTGCACCGCGGCGAGCGCTGCGGCCCGCCTCCGCGGACTGGCCGGGGCGCTTTGCCGAAGCAGGCTTGCGATCGCGATGATCCGGACGGCTGAAGTGCGGCCGTGCCGCGGGCCTGCCATTGCCGTTATGAGTCGGCGCGTGAGCGGTGTGCGGCTCAGGCGTCGCTTCCACGGGCCGGGGCGCAGGAGGCGGCGGCGTGATGAATGCAGGCTTGTGCGAGATGACCGGCTCCACGTGGGTTTCTTCGCGCTCGCGCAGGAAGTAGGAGGAGGCCGAGAGCGTGGAGTTGCCGAAGAGCGCAGGCGCCACCGAGAACTCCGGAAGCGTGCCGGCGACGTAGTAGTGCGGGGCAGGCCCCATCGAGATGGTGTGGACCTGGCGCGTGGCGGCGAGTCCGCGCAGGACCTCGCGTACCTTGCTGCGAGCCGTCAGCGGCGCGAGGAAGACCTCAACCTCTTCCATGCTGGCGGCGATCACAGCCTGCAGGTAAATGGAGGCGAGCACCGAGATTGCCGTGACCTGCGAGGTCGAGGCGCCTTCCGCAATGGCTTTCTGAAACCGGGTGCGGAGCAACTGCCATTTGGCCGGCTGGCCGGGTGCGGCGATTGCCGGAATAATGCGAAGCTGCTGCCAGAGCTCAGTGATAGCGCGCACGACGCCAACCTCGCTGACCTCGCGGCCAAGCGCATGCTTGAGCTGCGCCACGGTGGCGTCGCCCTGCTCAAGAACCTTGTAGGTCTGCACGGCAAGCTGCGAGACGGCGCGGGAGCCGGTGAGCTGCGGATTACGGCGCCAGTCACGGTCGCCGCGAAGCGCATACACGTAGGGCAGCACCCAACTCGCCACGACAAAGTCGGGCTGTTCTCCGGGTTGACCCTGCAGATTGAGGCGTACCGCTACACCGTCGGCTTCCAGGCGGACAAGCAACTCTTCAGCTGCGCCAACCTGGCGCGGATGCGGTGTGGCATCGGGCTGGCCGGCGATCGCTTCGACAAAAGAAGGGGCAACCGAGGCGGAAAACTGCTTCCGCGGCAAAAAAAGACAGAGGCCCGTCTCTTCGATCCAGGTACGGGCATCCTCAAGGGTAAGAGTCCCAAGTCCGTTCTGGCGCATCCTTTCGGCGCGCGCTGCTTCCAATTGTTCCGATGTCAAAGAAAAACCCTCGCTTCCAGGCTGGTGCTGGTCCCGGTGGGCCGCTCTCCCCTGAGGGAATTCGGCGACCGCACTACCGTTAATTCTAAATCCGAACTAGATACGATGGAAGGCCCGCTGAATATCCTTCCAGGAATAGAGCAGTGCAATGGGCCGGCCGTGCGGGCAACTTGTTGGGTGCTCAGTCTTTGCGAGCTCGGCCAGAAGCCACTCCATGCGCGCCGGGTCGAGCGGGGTGTTGACCTTGATGGCCGAATGGCAGGCGATTGAGGCCGCAATCCGGCTGCGTAGCGTCGAAAGATCCTGGTTCCGGGAGCTGGGATCGGCCTCCGGGCCGGACTGTTCGATGACCTGGCCGAGCATGCGCTCAAGAGCGGCGCCCTCAAGTCCAACCGGCGCAGCTTTGACGGCAAGTGTCTGAGGGCCAAATGGTTCCACCTCAAAACCGTTGCGTTCGAGCTCGTCGGCGATTTCGGCAAAGATCACCATCTGCCATGGCTTGAGCTCCACGAGCATGGGCATGAGGAGGCGCTGGCGCTGCACGCGCTCCACCTGCCGGTCGCGGAGAATCTTTTCAAAGAGAACGCGCTCATGGGCAACGTGCTGATCGATGATCCAGAGGCCGTCGGTTCCGGTGGCGAGGATGAAGGACTCGCGCAGCTGGCCGAGGGGGCGAAGCGAACCGAGGTGGTTGAGGGTAGCGGCGGCTTGCTCGGCCTCGACCAGCGCTGTGCTGGCTTCGGCGCCGGCGTGGTAACCGTTTGATTCAGAAGGAGATTGAGAGCCGTTCTGAATGCCGGAGCCGGGCAGTAGAGTCTCGGCCGTCCGGCTGAGCATCGCGGCAAAGGCCGGATCGGGCTGGGGGACGAGGTTGAACGGCAGCACCCCGGGCACCGGGGGCGGAACAGGCGCGGTGAGGCGGAAGGCTTCCTTTGGCTCAGCCGTTTCGGGATCCGCCTCCTGACCCGTTTCCGGCGTTGCGGCCGCCGGCTCCGCAGAGCCGGGCAGGGGTGAGACCGCCGGTGGCATCAGCGTCGGGCTGGCCAGCGGCGCTGACTCGAGTGCGGCGAGAAAGGTAGCTGCAGGACGACACTTGATAAGTCCCGCTCTAAGGCTATCTCGGACAAAGTCGTGAATAAACGAGTGCTGTCGGATGCGCACCTCGGTCTTGGCCGGATGCACGTTGACGTCGACCTCTTCCGGGGGCATTTCAAGGAAGAGCAGAACGACCGGAAAGCTGGTGGGCGGAAGGACGTTGCGGTAGGCCTCGGTGATGGCGTGCAGCAGCAGGCGGTCGCGGATGAGCCGCTTGTTGACGAAAATATAGATGGAGTTGCGGTTGAGCTTCTGCAGCTCGGGCTTGGAGAAGAAGCCACTCAACCGCAGCGTTCCGGGCTCGCGGACGGGCTCGTCGGGGTCTTTCTTCCACGGCGGAGGCTCAGGCAGGCCCGCGCGCTCAAGCCGCGTCTCGGCAGCAACGGGCAGAAGCTGAGAAAGAGTCTCCTTGCCGAAGATCTGGTAAATCCTTTCCGCAGTGCGAGCTACGGGCGGGGCGGAGACGAGGGTGTGCGAGGCCGAGACGAGCTCAAAGTGCTTGTCGGGATGGACGAGCGCGTAGTGGGTGACCAACGCCGTGACGTGAGAGAGCTCGGTCGACTCGGCGCGCAGGAATTTGCGGCGCGCGGGCGTATTGAAAAAAAGATCGGCGACCGCGATGGTCGTTCCGCGGGGAAGGGCCGCGTCGTCAACGTGAAGAATTTTGCCGCCGGCGATTTCGAGGTGGGTTCCCGAGGCCTCATTGCCCGCGGCCGTGTCGAGCGTGACCCGCGCGACAGAAGCGATCGCGGGCAGGGCTTCTCCGCGAAAGCCCAGGGTTGCGATTGAAAGCAGGTCGTCTGCGGTGCGCAACTTTGAAGTAGCGTGGCGCTCAAAGGCCAGCAGCGCGTCATCGCGGTTCATGCCGTGGCCGTCATCGGAGATGCGGATGAGCTTGCGGCCGCCGGCTTCCACTTCCACGCGGATGCGCGAGGCTCCGGCGTCAAGCGCGTTTTCGAGCAGCTCCTTGACCACGGAGGCCGGGCGGTCAACCACTTCGCCTGCGGCGATCTGGTTGGCCACCTGGTCAGAGAGAACTCGAATGCGCCCCATAAGGGACTAGGTTAACGCAGCACGTGCGGAGGAAAACCGGTCCGAAAAGCCAGGCCGGCCCGCTTAGCGAGCCTGCGTGGCGGTCTTGTGCTTGTCCCGTGCAGCCGGGGTGATGGCACTGGCACATCAACTCGATCTTGCTGGCCATGCCCTCGCAATGCGGGCTGCAATACTTTGATCCTGGAGCTGCAGCGCAACTGCAGCCTTCATGAGCACATTTTTTGGCGTTTGCCATAACGACTCCTTGGGCGGCCGGGATCCGGCGCAGGGCCGAAGCGCCGACCGTTCTGTGCTCAGATGCCGGTCAGAGGCGCCGGAGTTGGCGAATCAGCTTGTTCGACCTGCGCCGTGAAATGGCGCCGCGGGGGCGCCGAGACAAGCCATAGAGACAGAGACAGAAAGATGGCGGGAATCAGACGTGCTGACCGGGGACGGCCAGGCCGATCCTGGTGAACGACCCCTGTGCCGAAATCTGCCCCAAACACAAAATGCCGCGCGAGGCGGCATTTGGGGTTCGAGCGGTAGAGTCGGTCGCTAAATGCCTACGCCGAACTCGGCGGCGCGGGGCTCGGCGGCCTTCGAGTAGAAGTCGTAAGGAGTGCGGTGGCTGAACTTGTAGCGGTTACGCAGCTCGCGAGCGCCATAGATGCCCAGCGCAGCGACAGCCATGCCTACTGAAAACCAGCCGAGTGCCCGCAGCTTCGCGTTATCGCAGGTTTCTTCGAGGGGCGTGAGAGATGCGGGTTCGTGAGACATGGGTGGCCTGTCCTCCACTTTTCCTAAATCATATTCAATATTCTTTGGACTTGTCTCACATAGAAAGAGCACTTGCCATGCAACTTTAGAGTCATGTTTACAGGCAGTTAATGCGTGGCTTCGATCTGGGCGAGGTAAACGGCCTTCGCTGGCTCCGGCAGAAAACTTGCTGCAATCGAATTAGATGCGAGGCGGCGAAGCTCGTTGCGCGTGAATCCCTGTTCGGTGTGGGCAAGCCGATATTCGTTGGCGAGATCGGAGCCGAAGAAGGCCGGGTCGTCGGAGTTGATGGTAACCAGCAGCCCCGCGTCAAAGTAGCGGCGCAGCGGATGCTCGGCAAAGGAGGAGCAGACGCCGGTGCGGAGGTTGGAAGTGGGGTTCAGCTCCAGCGCAACCTCTAGGTTTTTTAACTCCTGGAGCAGCTCAGGATCGTGAATCGCCGAAAGCGCGTGGCCGATACGCTCGGAGCCAATGGCGAGGGCTTCGCGGATGGCCTCGGGCGGCGTGGTTTCGCCGGCGTGGTTGGTGAGGCGCAGGCCGGCCTCGCGTGCTTCGGCGTAAAGGGTTCGAAAGGGCTCGGAGCCGCAGCGGCGCTCGTCACCACCGAGGCCGATGCCGATGATCGAGGGGTACTGCGCGCGCATCGCGGCGGCTTTGCGGAAGACGCGCTCGGCTTCGGGCACGGTAAAGTGGCGCACGGCGTCGAAGATCCAGTAGAGAGAGAGGCCAAGCTGGCGCTGGCCGCGCTCGCGGGCGCGCTCCAGGCCGGCAAAGATGGGCTCGAAGCAGGCAGGGTCGTGGTTGCGCCACATGTAGATGACGCCGACGGAGATGTAGACCTCGGCGTGGACGACGCCCTGCTCGGCAAGATGCTCGATCATGCGCCAGGCGATGAGTTCGTAATCTTGGGGTCCGACGAGCCGGTGGGTTACGGCCTTGAAGGCTTCGATGAAGCCGGTGAAGTCAGTGAACTGGTAGAGGTCTTCGGCCTGGGCCTGGGTGAGCGGTTCGGCGTCGTGGCGCGCGCTGAGCTCGACAAGCGTTGAAGGCAGCACGGTGCCTTCAAGATGGAGATGAAGCTCGGCCTTGGGGAGGCGGCGGATGAACGCGGAGATGTCGTCCATTGGATTAGTGTACGAGGCGCGGCACCTCTCCTCATTTCATCAAGGGCGGCAGAACGATCTCCTCCATGATGGTGTTGGGTGGAGTCGAGTCTGCGTTGTATCCGCCGCCGGTGAAGACGGCGACCAGATGGTACTGCGGCGCGATGTAAATCTTCTGCCCGCCGTTGCCCTGCGCAGCGGCAATCACTACCTGCTTGACGCCGCCGGGAGTCTTCACCGTGAACTGATGACGCCACCAGAAGTAGCCATAGCTGACGTTGTCAACATGGCTGTGCTCGGCGAGCGAGGTGTGTACCCACGCTGCGGAGACGATTTGCCGCCCGTGCCAGCGGCCGTTGTCTTCGTAGAGGATGCCGAGCTTCAACATGTCGCGCGGGCGCAGGTGAATCTGCGAGTACTCCTTATCGGCATTGGTCAGGTCGTAGTTCCACTGCCAGTCGGCGCGCGCAATGCCCAGAGGTTCAAACAAATTGGCCTGCGCGTATTCCGGCAGTGGCAGGTGCACGGCATTTTCAATGAGCCGCCCTACGACTGAAACGCCGCCCGAGCAGTAATAGCCCGTAGTGCCGGGGTCGTCGATCATGGGCAGATCGAGTGTCGCTTTGACCCAGTCGGGCTGGTTGTCCAACACAGTCTCGCGGCCCGGAGAGGTGGAGCTGTGGTCGTTGCAGTCAAGCCCTGAACTCATGGAGAGAAAGTTGTCCAGCGTCATCTCTGCCTTGCGCGGGTCAGGATGAGCGTAACGTCGCGTAGTGCATCCGGGGCAGGACGCGCTCGTTTGCGCCGGTGAGGGATCCACGATCGATCGCGATGCCCGCGAGCACGCTCACCACGGATTTGGTTGCCGAGCGCAACTGGTGCGTTCTTGCCGCACTGTATCCGTAAAAATACTCCTCCATCACCAGCTTTCCGTTCTGGTAAAGCAGAACGCTGTGGACATCCTTATACGTCCCGCCAAGAATGCCCCGGACGATGGCATCGGCTGTGGCAACACCGAGGGGCGTGCGCGCGATGTCGCCTACCGCTATGCCGTCATGCAGATCGGCAGGAGGATGGTAGTGATAATCGGCGGGGAGATTCTGCCCCGGTGGGCGCGGCCGCGCCAGCGCGGCGGCGTCTGGCGGAATGGAGGTGGAAAGGCGGGGATGGAGGCTGCCGTACTGCTGGAATCCGATGACTTTGCCGCCGGCATCGCGCGGAAAAGAGACGATGTCGCCCGTGATGGTTTTGAACTGATCCGCCCCCGCGCGGCGCAGCGGATACTTGGCTTGATCCACGACAGCAAAGAGACCGTCATCACCCACGGCAATTTCGACCGTGTGGTCCACTGCATCGGCGAAGGTATACGTGCCCACGTAGTCAGTAAGCGGCGGAAGGGGACTTGTCTGTGCCGGCAGGATGCCGGCGAGGGCGAACAAAACAACGAGCAGAACCGGAACACGCACAATACGCAGGGATGCCAACTGACAATTTCCTTTCTAATCTTCAGCGTTGCGGGGAGAATTTGCAGGGCAGCACACCCAGTCTACGTCGGCGAAGGGAAGCAGGGAGGAGATCCCCTGGATTTCGCTCGCTTCCATGCCCCATGTCTCAGTGAGGAGCGTGGGCCTTGAGCCAGGTGCGGGTTGCGGCGAGGTCTTCCGCAGAGAGATTCGGCGCGCCGCGCTTCAGCATCTCGATGTACCAGTCGATCTCCTCGGGCAGCGCGGGGTAACCGACGTTGTCGGCGGGTTTGCCGTTGCGGTAGGAGTTGACGATGGGTTTGCCGTCGCTGCCGGCGATCACGATGAAGGGGAAGCCCGGCTCCTCGACGGCGCCGAGCGCTGCGCGCAAGCCGGACACCTCCGGGCGTATCCGCGTGAACGGGATCGCTGGGGCGTTCGCCGACATCGATGCGTTCGACGACGAAGGCCTTGTCAGTAATTGGGCGCATCTGCGGGTCCTCGAGAAAGCGCTCGTAGAACTTGCAGGGCCCGCACCAGGAGGCCGAGAAGACGAGCAGGACATTCTTGTGCTGCCGTGCGCCTTCCGCTTTGGCCTGGGTGAAGAGGGTGTCGGCGGTGGGTGCGGCAAAGGCTGGCGCGCAGAGTGCAGTTGCGCAGGCAAGGAACGTCGTAAGAAAGAGCTTTCGGGGCAGAGCCAAGCGTTGCTCCCTGGGTGAGAGTTGTACAGCTTGTGCTGATTTTATCCCGCCTTGAAGGGCACCGATCGAGCGCACGAGGACGCGATCGTCTGTCGCTTGAGCGTGCTCTACAAAGTTGCCGAGGCGCGAGGTGTTTGATGAGCGCCTTCGCGATCGGATCGAGAAGACGCACATAACTGGATCATGTGTAGAATGGCTCGATCATGATGATTCGCTTCCCCTCTGTCTTTCTCCTGAGCCGTTAGAGGCTCGCGCTCGCGCCTGCGAGTGCTCTTGAGTGCCGCGGTCGTGGCACGAAGACAGGGCGCGTTTTTTGCGAAGACACAAGGAGATTTCATATGCATCTGGGGAAAGAGTCGGCGCGCGGTCCACTGAGCGATGCAGACAGAGAGCAGTTTCTTCATCATGGGTTTGTGAAGCTGGAAGGCGTCTTCACAGCAGAAACCGCAGCCGAGGCCCGCGCTATTCTCTGGCGCAGCGCCGGCTGTGACCCGGCAGACAGAAGGACGTGGACTCGCCCGGTCATCCGGCTCGGCGACTTTGCGCAGGAGCCGTTTCGCCGGGCGGTAAATGCGGCTCCGTTGCACACAGCATTTGACGAGTTGGCAGGAGTGGGCAGATGGATGCCGAGAGAAAGTCTGGGAGGATTTCCAATCCGGTTCCCTCATCCGGATGATCCGGGAGACACGGGGTGGCATGTGGATGCGGGTTTTCCGCCAGACCAGCCGGACGAGTCGCCGGGGAACTATTTCGATTGGCGCATCAACCTGCGGTCGAAAGGTCGAGCGTTGCTGATGCTGTTTCTGTTTTCGGATGTCGGCGAGAGCGACGCCCCCACACGAATTCGAGTGGGGTCACACCTGCGGATTCCTCAATTGCTGGCTCCGGCCGGTGAGGAGGGCCTGTCGGCGATGGAACTTGGCACGGAGGCGGCACGTCTGACCAGCGGAATGCCGGAAGTTACCGCAACAGGAGCGGCGGGGACGGTCTTCTTGTGTCATCCGTTCCTGGTGCACGCGGCACAACCTCACCATGGAACGACGCCACGGTTTCTCGCGCAACCGCCGCTCATTGCGAGGGTGCCCTTCGAGTTGAGGCGGAGTGACGGCCAGTATTCGCTGGTCGAGAGGGCGATTCTTCTCGGGGTGAGCAGCACTGACCCTGAAGGGTCGCCGACAGGTTGATTCACCTAGGCATCGCGATCACGCGGGAGACTCGTTCCCTTCACCGGCTCAGGCATGCGGGCAAATTCGGAGCGGTGGCGGCTATGGGAAGGCATTCGCAGATTTACTGTCCGGGACTTTGTCTTCCAGTTCCGGCAGGGGGCTCGAACCCATCGAGGAAGGCAAGACTGCCTGCGGACGTCGCATCCGTGCGCAGGTGGTGCACAGCTTCGTACTCCGGCGATGCGTACCAGGTTTCGGCCGCCTCGCGGGAGGGGAATTCGATGATGGTGATGAGGCTGGCTGGAAGCGCACCCTCGCGAAGATCGGCCTTATTGGCTGCGACGAGCACTTTGCCGCCATTGGCAAGAATGGTGGGTGAAGCACCCTGACGGTACCGGCCAAACGTCTCCGGATCGTCGATGTTGAACTGCACCAGAACGTAAGCCTTGGGCATGTCTTGCCTTCTTTCGAGGACCCCAATCCAGGAGCCCAATTGTAAAGGGGAACTCAGACTTTCTCCGAGCCTTTATCTCTCGCACGCCTATCTACCGCATGCCGGCGAACTCTGAGCGGTGGCGGCTGTAGAAGAAGTAGATGAGCAGGCCGACGAAGAGCCAGATGAAGAAGGCCATCCAGGTCATGACTTCGAGGCCCATCATCAGCACGATGCAGAAGATGATGCTGAGCACCGGGAAGACGGGGCCGAGGGGCGCGCGGAAGGCGCGGTGGCGATTGGGCTCGCGGTAGCGCAGGATGAGCACGGCGATCGAGACCAGCACAAAGGCGAAGAGGGTGCCGATGTTGGAGAGGTTCGAGACGGTGCCGATGTCGAGCAGGCCGGCGGGAATGCCGACGACGAATCCGGCAACCCAGGTGGCGACGGCGGGGGTGCGGAAGCGCGAGTGAATCTTGCCGAAGACCTTGGGCAGCAGTCCGTCGCGCGACATGGCGAACCAGACGCGGGCCTGGCCAAGCTGGAAGACGAGGATCGACGAGATCATGCCGAGCATGGCGCCGATGAGGACGACCAGCTCGATCCAGCGCAGGCGTGCCGCCGCCGGGCATGAGCGAGAGGCGCTTGAGGGCGTTCACCACCGGGGCGCCGTCGCCCATGATGGATTGCCAGGGAACGATGCCGCTGAGCACGATGGCGACGCCGCCGTAGAGCACGCGTGCAGGCGACGAGCGTGGCGAGGATGCCGAAGGGCAGATCGCGCTGCGGGCGATTGCACTCCTCGGCAGCGGTGGAGACGGAGTCGAAGCCGATGTAGGTGAAGAAGATGATGGAGCCGCCGGAGAGCATGCCCGTCCAGCCATTGGGCATGAAGGGATGCCAGTAGACGCGGCTTGATGAAGCTGGCCGCGGCGAAGATGAAGGTGAGGATGGCGACGATTTTGACGAGGACGAGGATGTTGTTGGTGCGGGCCGACTCGCGAATGCCGCGGACGAGGATGACGGTGAGAATCATGACGATGAGGAAGGCGGGAATGTTGAAGCCGAAGTGCCAGCCGGGCGGGTAGAGGTCCTTGCCGGCGAGATCCTGCAGGCCGGTGGGCAGGTAGGCGGGCGAGATCCACTTGAGCGCGGGATGGAGGCCGAACCACTCGAGCAGCGCCTCGATGTGCGCGGCGAAGCCGACGCTGACGCTCATGTTGGAGAAGGCGTACTCGAGGATCAGGTCCCAGCCGATGATCCAGGCGACGAGTTCGCCGAGGGTGGCGTAGGTGTAGGTGTAGGCCGAGCCGGCGATGGGAATCATCGAGGCCAGTTCGGCGTAACAGAGGCCGGTGAAGACGCAGACGATGGCGACGAGGACGAGCGAGAGGGCAAGAGCGGGACCTGCGCCGGGCCGGCCGGCCATGGCGGTGTGGGTGAGCAGGTAGTGAATCAGGGGGGTGTTGCTGATGGAGGGAGTGTCGAACTCCTGCCCGGCCATCGCGGTGCCGATGACGGTGAAGATGCCCGAGCCGATGACGGCGCCGATGCCGAGGGCGGTGAGCGACCAGGGGCCGAGCGACTTCTTCAGCGCGTGATCGGGCTCTTCCGACTCGCGAATCAGCTTATCGATGGACTTGCGGGCAAGCAGTTGACTGGGCAGTGCAGTTCTCCTCGTTGGACCTGTGGCGGGTGCTTAACGGGAGTTTACATGATGGGGATTAGCGGCGGAAGAGGGATGTGCGGAGGGCCGGCGAAGGCTTGTAAAGTGCAGAACCGGCGAGGATGAGCTCGCCGGTTCCGGTAGCTTAGCAGGCTGCGTTAGCGCTTCGACTGACCGCGCACCAGCTTCTTGACCTTCTTCTTGTTGGAGCCGCGCGGTGCGGTGCGCTTGGCTTTGGGGGCGGCCTTTTTGCGGGCGGTGCGCTTGACCTTTTTGCGTTCCAGCTTGTCTTCAATCTTTTTTGTATCTGCCACCGATAATCCTCTTTCACTCGAAGTGTCTGAATCTTGTCTCGATCGAGCGATTGCGAAGTTCATGGTAACAGGGATTGACGTCGGATGAAAGCAAGGCGGTACCGATGGCCGGCGATCAGGACAAATTCATGATCAGTGAGCATTTATCGGCGTAGAATCAAAGTAAGACGCGATTCTGGATTATCCAGCCTTGCTCGGCTTTGGCCATCTATCGCTTTCGACGAGCCCGTACCACACGCACAGAGTTCGGCAACCTGCTGTAGAAACGGAGTTCGTCATGCGTTCTGATAAATGCACCGCGCGATGGCGCGGAACCTGAATCGCTTTGAAGTCTGTCAGCTTGTCTCAAAAGGCGTAAGGGCTACCCATAAGCTCGGCTCACGATTCGAAGACACGATCAACAACGCTCTCGACCACCTGGGACACGATTCAAGAGTTGGGTCAGTGTCCGGTCTTGACAAGATCACAGCCAAGACGATCGAGCCCGCAGCCTGATTGAAAAACTGCCCGCGCAGGGCGCAAATAAGCAAAAATAAAGAGGGACGGCAGTTTTGCCGTCCCTTTCTGATTTCGAGCTGATCGCAGGTTCGTTAGACGACCTGGACGTTCTCAGCCTGCCAACCCTTGGGGCCCTTGGTCACGTTGAACTGGACCTTCTGGCCTTCCTGCAGCGAACGGAAGCCGTTCGACTGAATGGCGGTGTGATGGACGAATACGTCCTCGCCGTTTTCACGGCTCAAAAATCCAAATCCCTTGGCGTCGTTAAACCACTTGACTGTGCCTGTTTCCATTTTGGTGTTTCCTTTGTTCTGTTCAAATTTACCGCGAACGCAATGTGGAAGTGATTGCGAGTGAACAAAACAGGCAAGGACTTCTAACTCGAATTCTACGATGGCTCTATTCTAGCACGGATTTGCACAACCCGGCACCTGCCCAGCAGCCTCAATGACTTAGCTCGCCGGCGATCGCTCCGGGAGCGCCTGAACCAGAGCGGCCGTCGACCTCGCGCCGTCCATTGGCCGGGCAGGAAATACCGGATCGAAAACCGCCCGGGCCCGGTGGCCACATCGCAATGGACCCTGTGCGCGAAGGGCATTAGGGTGGAGGCATGAATGGCGTGCTGGAGCGTGGCTTCCCCGGGAAAGAGCGCGTGCTCAGGAAAGAGCGCGCACAGCGGGTGCTGATGATCTGCGCCGCTCTGGTTCTGTTCGCCCTGGGTGTGCTGCTGCTGATGGCCCCGAGCCGGCCACGGGATTCAGGGTCGGCTGCGGCAGGCGATAATGGGTTGCAACGCGCGGAAGTTTCGGCGCAATGCGGGCTCCTGCGGCTCTGAAATCCGAGAGAGAATTGTGGTTGCATCAAGCGCACAAACCGGCGAATGGATCGGTGTAGCACCGGCTGCCCGCCCCAAGGCGGGGCTCGCCCGCCTGGTGAGGTCATGGGTGGTGCGCGGACTGGCGGCGGCCCTTATCCTCACTGCGCTTGGTGTGTTGTTTGCGCTGCCCACGCTGGGCACGGCGGAGTGGCATAACGAGATACGGATCTATCTCGCGCAGTTCTGGGTGTGGGGACTGCTGACGCCTGCAATTATTGCCTTTGACCGATGGCTGCCGTTCTCGGGCAAGGACCTTGGCAGGCGCTTTCTTGTGCACCTGGGCGTGAGCCTCATCTTCACTGAGGTCTACTTTTACATTTTCACGGCGCTGCGCGTCTCGATGGGCGTCGCCTCGTGGAGTTCGCTCGCGCCCTCGGCTCTTTTCAAACCGGCGGTGATTGGCTGGCAGTTGTGGTTCTGGCTGCTTTACTGGGTAATTGCCGGCGGGGTGCAGGCCTATCAGTATTACGAGCGGTACATGAGCAGCGAGCTGCGCCTCGAGCGCCTGGAACACAACTTCGCGGCGGCGCGATTGAATTCGCTGCGCATGCAGCTGGACCCGCATTTCCTCTTCAACGCGCTCAACACGATCTCCTCGCATGTGGAGCGCGACCCAAAGCTGACGCGGCGCATGATTGAGCACCTCGGCGACCTGCTGCGGTTGTCGCTCGAGTCCAAGGACAAGCAGGAAATTCCACTGGCCGAGGAGATGGCCTTTCTCGAGCATTACCTGGCGATCCAGAAGATCCGGTTTGGCGATCAGTTGCGCTTTGAGACGCAGATTGCGCCCGAAGTGCGATTCGCGCTGGTGCCGGCATTCTTCATCCAGCCGCTGGTCGAGAATGCGATTCGCCACGGCATCTCGCGCCGCGCGGCGGGCGGCACGGTGACGGTGAAGGCGGCGTCGGTCGACGGACGTCTGCGAGTTTCGGTTCTGGATAACGGCGTGGGGCTGCCGCTGGATTGGACGCTGGAAAACTCGGCGGGCCTGGGCCTCTCGATCACCCGCGAACGCATTGCGGGGCTGCATCCGAATGGCACGAGCCGCTTTTTGATCTACAACCGCGACACGGGCGGGACGGCGGTGGAGATTTCGCTGCCGTTGCGCGTCAACGTGCAATGGGATCGATGGAATCAATGGGGATGACCATGATGGAAATGCGCGCGTCTGATCCGATCAATGTGCTGGTGGCCGACGATGAAGCTCCGGCGCGGCAACGGCTGATCGACCTGTTGCGCAGAGATGGGCAGATCGGGGCGATTGCCGAGGCCGCCGATGGCGAAGTGGCGGTGGAGTCGATCCAGCGGCAGAGCCCTGACCTGGTCTTTCTCGACGTGCAGATGCCGGAGCTGGATGGGCTGGGCGTGATTGACGCCATCGGCGCCGCGGAGATGCCGCTGACGGTCTTTGTGACCGCCTACGATGAGCACGCGATCCGGGCGTTTGAGGCCAATGCGCTCGATTACCTGCTGAAGCCCTTCAGCGATGAGCGTTTTGAAGCCACGATGCTGCGCGTGAAGGCGCGGCTCGATGAGCGCAGCATCGGCGAGTTTGGCCAGCGGGTGATGAAGATGGTGGCGGGCGCTCCGCCGTCGGCCGAGCGCAGGCTCGACCGGCTGGTGGTGAAGTCCGCCGGCACGACGCGCTTTGTGCGCGTGCTGGATATCGACTGGATCGAGGCCGCGGGCGTTTATGTGACGCTGCATGTGGGCGGCAAGGAACTGCTCTACCGGGCGGCGTTGAATGACCTGGCCGAGAAGCTGGATCCGCGGCGCTTTGTGCGCGTGCACCGGTCGGCTCTCGTGAATCTTGAGAGCATCATTCAACTGGAGCCGATGTCGCACGGCGAGTTTGAGGCGGTGATCAAGAATGGCTCGCGCGCCCGCGTGAGCCGAACCTACCGCGCGGTGCTGGAAAAGCGGCTCGGGCAGCCGCTCTGAGCCGCCGGCAAATCTCCCGAATCAGGACAATCTGCGAAGACTCCAGGCGATGGGCAGGCCGATGATGGCTCATGTGCATGAGCAGGCCCTGGATGAGCATCTGCAGCGGATACGGTCCTTTGAAGTGGAAGGCGCAGAGCGGCATCACGATCAGGTACATGACCAGAAAGAGCCCGATGCCGAAGAAGGCGCCGCTGACGATGAAGTGGTCGCGCATGAAGGTGAGGCGCCTGCTCGCGAGACAGTAAACGGCCGCGGCCGAGAAAGCGATGCAGTAGTGCAGCAGGATGCCGAGGATCCAGGGGAAGGCGCCGCTCTGCGCGGCTGCGTGGCCGATGAGGCCGGCGGCGATGCCTCGGGGCATGTTGCGGCCGAGACTGAGGAAGGCTGCGGTGAGATCGAGTGTCCCGGCGATCGCTCCGCCAACAGCGATCGGCAGGGCGAGGGATTTTTGCTGGATTCCGGTTGAAAAGGTTGTAGCGGTCATGGGCGCCTCCCCGTGTCCTTGCCTGGCAACTACATCGAAACTGTAGCGAAGAGATTCTAGACTGACGCGGCTGAAACGGCGTGACTTTGGTGCGATGTGGGAGCAACGCGGGGTAAAGCGGTCCAGCATGCCGGCGAATGGCGATTCGACGGGCCGATTTGGGCCCAGATGTTTGGCGATATGGTACTTAGGGCATCAAATACCGCCAAAGAGGTAAGGCGCTCTATCCAGAAGCCGGTCTAAGATGTGCGCATGACGAACGTGATTCTCGTTATTGTGCCGATGTTGGGCATGATTGTGCTTGTCTGGGTTCTTGCCCGGCTCATTGTGAGTCCGGCGGACGCGGGCCGGCCTGCACGCCAGGCGGAAGGTGAGATTGAGTTTGCCCCGAACAAGCGCAGCATTGTGGCGGCGCCGATATTTGTCGGGTTCCTGGTCTACCTCGGTGTGACGATGCTTATATCCAGCCTCCCGTCGTTTCTCGGCATCTTCGGAGCCGGTTTCTGGATACTGCTTGCCGCGCTGATCCTCATGACCTATCCGGCCAGGATCTTTGCGGGCGATCAGGGGCTGAGGCAGACTTACTGGCTGGGAAAGACGCGGCGCATCGCGTGGAAGGACGTAAGCCAGGTGATCTATGACGAGAACAAGCACCGGCTGACGATCAAGGGACAGGGCCGGACCAAAATCACGCACACGCGGCAGTTGCCGGATCGTGCGCGGCTGATCGCCGAGCTTGAAAAAAACTGTGCCGACAAGGTGCCTGCCGAACTTCGCAAGACCGCGGTGACCACAGCGTAGACGATCAGTGCTTTATCTTGGTGAGGCCGTTGAGAGCCGGCAATGGATGCACCACTGCTTCGGTTTCACGGCCTCAACCTTTTGGGCCCGAAAGCGCGGGGTGACGCGACTCCGTGGCGGAAGGCGAGCACTCAGCACGTACCTGGTACACTGGTACACATGAAAGAGACGATAGATGCGATCTCGGTCGAGCGGATTCAAACCGGCGTCCGCATCGAGAAAGGCTTGTTGAAGGTGCTGAAGGCTTTGGCGGAACTAAAGGATATGAGCCTGGGGGACCTGCTGGAGGGGATTGTTCTGCATTCCTTCGAGGGCAAAGCACCGTTCTCGCCAGCGACTCTGGAGCAAATCGATCAGTTCAAGAAGATTTACGGTGTGACTCTGCGCGCCACTGATAGCCATCGCTTGAAGGAACGAAAATGAAAACGGAAATTGCGGGTCTTGCCCTTGCGCTGGCTCTGTCGTTTATACAAATTTGGTCGCGCTCAATCCTCTGTGTCGGAGAACGCGCGCGAGACAGCGGAGCATGCGCACGTCGTGAATTCGTTCCGTTTCGAAGTCGCAGCTTCGATGGATCGGGTCGCGCCCCTGTTTGCGCCGGAAGCTGAACGCAGCTGGGCAGGTGAGGACTGGAAACCCGTCTTCCTGTACCCACAGCCGGGGCGCGACGTGCAGGGCGCGGTGTGGACCATCCAACATGGTCCGTTGAATAGCGTGTGGGTGAATACGCTATTTGATGTGCCGGGTGGGCGCATGCAGTACGTTGCGATTACTGGAGACCGTCTTGTGATGACTGTAGACGTGCGGGTAGCCGCTGTGGCGTCGTCGCGCACAGCCGTTGAGGTGACCTACACGCGTACGGCGCTCAACCCGGCAGCAAACGAAGATGTGCGGGCCCTTGGGGAGAAAGATCGCATGAGCGGTCCGGAGTGGCAACGAGGCATTGAGTCTGCGCTTGGTCTGGGGAGGTAGCAGAGAGATGGCCGGTTCGCGCGTCCAAAGGCGCAACTAGATCTTCTGCAGGTTGGCGAATTTTTCCATCAGCTTTTTCATGCCGTGGCGGGGGAACATGACGGTGAGCTTGGCGTCGTCGCCTTCGCCTTCGCGCATGAGCACGGTGCCTTCGCCGTACTTGGCGTGACGCACGCGCTGACCTTTCCTGAGGCCCGCGGCGCCGGTCGACTCGGGCAGATCCATCGCCGGGCGGGCAAAGGAGCCGGGCTTCACGGCGCCGCCTTTGCCGCCAAAGAAGCGCGCGATGTTGTCGATCGACCCCGGAGCTTCCGGGCTCTTCGCTTTCGAAGTGGAGCCCTGGCGGCCTGAAAGGCGCGGCGTTTCCTGGCTCTCATCTTCGTAGTTGTAGTGGCGGCCCTCGAAGTCGCCCGAGCCGGAACCGCCCCCGCCGCGATTGCCGTAGCCGCGGCGCGCCGCAGCGCCGTAGCTATAGGCGGGCGTTGACCAGGCCGGAGAGCGGCTGCCGCTGAGATTTTCGATGAGCTGGCTCGGCACCTCTTCAAGAAAGCGCGAGGGAATCGTGAGCTCGGGCGCGTCGTTGCCGTAGCGGCGGCGATAGTGCGCGCGGGTGAGAATGAGCGTGTTCATGGCGCGCGTCATGCCCACGTAGCAGAGGCGGCGCTCTTCTTCGAGCTCTTCAGGGATTCATGAGCGTGCGCGAGTGCGGAAAGAGGCCCTCTTCGAGTCCGGCGAGAAAGACGAGCGGAAACTCGAGGCCCTTGGCCGCGTGCAGAGTCATCAGCGTGACGCGCGCTTCGGGATCGAACTGGTCGGTGTCGCTGGCGAGCGCGGCGTGATCGAGGAACTCGGCGAGCGTTTCGCCGCGCACCTCGGCATCGTGCGCGGCGTTGGCGAGTTCCTTCAGGTTTTCAATGCGGCTGAAGGATTCAGGCGAGGCTTCGGCTTCGAGCGCCTTGATGTAGCCGGTGCGGTCGATGAGGAAGCGGATCAGCTCGGGCAGCGTGGCGGCGTCGCCGGGCGCGCGGAAGGGCCCTTCGGGCTGTTCTCGTTCTGGATGGGATTCTGACTCGTTGGAGGTGTCACTCCCAGGTCCCGACACAGGGACCTGGGGCACTCGATCTTCGCTCGCCAGCCTTGGCTTGGGCATCTTGAGGAAGGGACGTTTGGGCTCCTTCGGCGAATGGCGAGAAGTGGCTGGCGTCGAGCAGCGGCATCTGATCTGCATTGCCGCCGAAGTCGAAGGAGGTTGCCGCCTCGAGCTCCTCGACAGCCTGAGTCTTCTCTTCGGCAGAGGGTTCGGCGGCGCCGAAGGTGAAGTCGGTGTCGCCGCTGGTCTCTTCGTCGGCTGCGACGTCGGCGGAGAGCTTGCCGGCGAAGTCGGGATCCATCATGGCCTGCGCGTCGAGGATGAGCTGACGGAAGGATTCGAGCGCCGCGAGTGCGCGCGGCTGGCACAAGATTGTTGGCGAGGGCGGCGCCGAGCGCTTCCCATGTGGAGACGCCGGTTTCAAGAGCGATGCGCTCGATGGTTTCCAGTGTGGTTTTGCCGATGCCGCGCGCCGGCGTGTTGATGACGCGCTGCAGCGCCATGGAGTCGTGCGGATTGCGCACCAGGCGCAGATAGCTGAGCAGGTCCTTGATCTCGGCGCGCTCGTAGAAGCTGAAGCCGCCGACCATGGTGTAGCTGATGCTGTAGCGGCGCAGCGCCTCTTCAACCAGGCGCGACTGCGAGTTGGTGCGGTAGAGCACGGCGCAGTGGGCGCTGTTGTCGGCGCTCTCCGACGAGGATGCCTGCTCGCGCAGAAATGTGCTGGATGCGGTCGGCGATGAAGAGCGCTTCGTTTTCGCCGTCGGGCGCCTCGTAGTAGCCGATGAGCGAGCCGCCCTGGCGATCGGTCCAGAGCTTTTTGCCCTTGCGGCGCAGGTTGTTGGCGACGACGGCGCCGGCGGCTTCAAGAATGATCTGCGTGGAGCGGTAGTTCTGCTCGAGGCGGATGATGCGCGCGTTGGGAAAGTCCTTCTCGAACTCGAGGATGTTGCGGATGTCGGCGCCGCGCCAGGAGTAGATGCTCTGGTCCTCGTCGCCGACGGCGCAGACGTTCTTGTGCCTCGCCGGCGAGCAGCTTCATCAGCTCGTACTGCGGGCGGTTGGTGTCCTGGTATTCGTCGACGAGCAGGTAGCGGTAGCGGCGCTGGTAGCGCTCGCGCGTCTCCGCGGAGACTTTGAGCAGGCGCACGGCTTCGAGCAGCAGATCGTCGAAGTCCAGGGCGTTGTTCTTGCGCAGCTCGGCCTGGTAGCTCTTGAAGATGTGCGCGATGCGCTCGCTGTTGGGATCCTTGGAGCCGAGGAAGTACTCCTGCGGATCGACCATGTGGTTCTTGGCCCAGGAGATGCGGCCGAGCACGGTGCGCGGCGTGAGCTGCTTGGTGTCGAGGCCCATGCGCCGCATGATCTGCTTCACGATGCCTGCTGATCGTTCTCGTCGAAGATGGCGAAGGTGCGGGTGAGGCCGTCGCTGCCGACCTTCAGCGCTTCGATGTCGCGGCGCAGAATGCGCACGCAGAGCGAGTGGAAGGTGGCGATCAGCGGCTTGGCGAGCGAGGAGTGGCCGAGGAGCTTGTTCGACGCGCTCGCCCATCTCGCTGGCGGCCTTGTTGGTGAAGGTGACGGCGAGGATGGAGTCGGGCGCGACGCCTTTCTCGCGAATGAGCCAGGCGATGCGGCTGGTGATGACGCGGGTCTTGCCGGAGCCTGCGCCGGCGAGGATGAGCAGCGGCCCCTCGGTGGTTTCAACGGCGGCGCGCTGTTCGGGATTCAGATTGGCGATGAGCGGCTGCACGGCGCGGGTCCAGGAGGGAAGGGTCCTTGGAGTAGTTTACCCGCCAGCGAAGGATCCGCGCAGCCCGCGGCTCAGAAGAGACCGCGGGCAACCGGAAAGTGTGCGCGCCTTGTTGAGTACGCGCCGGTTAGATCGGTTTGGGCGTCGTGTTGCGCGCGCTGGTCACGTTGTCCGGCTTGTCGGTAAAGGACTGGCCGGAGGTGTAAGCGTACTTCTGAAACTTCGAGCCGACCTTGCGGATTGCGTCTTTGGCGCCGTCGTCCCATGTGATGCGCGCCTCGCCGCTTGAGAACTGCCAGGTGCCGTGGATCGGATGGAGCGAGCGGTAGGCGCTGCCGTCGGCGTTGAGGGTGATGACGAAGGTGTCTGCTATCCATGTCGCTGCCTACGCCAACAATCCATTTGCCCACGAACTGACCGCGGGCGGCAGGTTCCTGGGGCGGCATGGCGGCGGCTGCGTGGGTCCCGCCAAACTCGATGCGGGCAACGTCGGCGAGGTCGAAAGTCTGCCGGTGACCGTCTTTGAAGACGATGACGATGGTGGCGGGCGCGTCTTTCTGGGCTGCGGCGCGGCGTTGGAGGCCGGGAGTGAGCAGAGCGAGAGAGCAGCAAGTGCAGCAACGGCAGCGATCGTGCGCATAGTTTTCTCCTGCATCCGGGCCGGGGTGTGGTTGAGAGCCGGCCGGATAGAGAAGTCTACGCAAGAGACGGCGGTGGTTGTTCCCACGGCGGAAAAACGGGCAGCCGGCGGGCGCTATGCTGAGAAGAAATGAAGACATTGAAGAAGACGCGCCGGGTTGCGGTGTATTGCGCCTCGGCGCGGGGGACCGATCCGGTATTTGTGGCCGAAGCGCGGGCGCTGGGCGCGGCCATTGCCGCGGCCGGGCTGGGCATGGTGTATGGCGGCGCAAGCGTGGGGCTGATGGGCGCGGTGGCCGATGCGGCGATTGCCGGAGGCGCCGAGGTGATCGGCGTGATTCCCGAGATGCTTGTCAGGCAGCGAAATCGCGCACCCCGGCCTGACGCGGCTTGAGGTGGTAGCCGACGATGCACAAGCGCAAGGCGCGCATGGTGCGGCTGGCCGACGCGTTTCTGGTGCTGCCCGGCGGCTATGGCACGCTCGACGAGCTGATGGAGATTGTGACGTGGAAGCAGCTCAGGCTGCACGGCAAGCCCTGCATCCTGGTGAACACGGCGGGCTACTGGAACGGGCTGCTGGCGTTTCTGGATACGGCGGTGACGGCGGGATTCCTGAAGCCGGAGAACCGCGGCGCTGCTGGAGGTGGCGGCAGGATGCGGAAGAGGCGGTGAGGATGGTGGTGGGCCGCTGACGCTATCTTGCGCTTCGCGCGTTCGCGCTGGAGTTCGCGGTAGACCTCGCTCTTTGATTGGCCCAGTTCGCGGGCGAGGCGCTTGAGGGCTTCCTTCTCGTCGATGCCGGCTTCGGATTGCAGGCGGGCGACGCGGTCGGAGATGTTTCGCCTTTCCGACTTTCCCAGGTCTCAGAAGCGAGACCTGGGGCACCCGACAAGATCGGGCAACGGCCGGCGCTTCAATGAGCAGGACGAATTCGCCGCGGATGCGGTCGCGCGCCGCGAGAGCAGCGCGCACTTCGGCGACGGTGCCGCGCAGGAACTCTTCGTGCAGCTTGGTGAGCTCGCGGGCGGCCACTGACGTGGAGCGCGGGTCCCCAGACCGATTCGATGATCTGCAAGAGTGTCGACGATGCGGTGCGGAGCTTCGTAGAAGATGAGCGTGCGTGCGGAGTCGCGGGCTTCGGCGGCGAGGGCTTCGAGCCGGGTGCGGCGCGCGCCGGCCTTCTCGGGCAGAAAGCCGATGAAGTGAAATTCCGCCGTGGGCAGGCCCGAGGCGATGAGCGCGCTGAGGGCGGCATTGGCGCCGGGGATGGGGATGACCGGAACGCCGGCGGCGATGGCCTGCGCGGCAAGAATCGCGCCGGGGTCGCTGATGCCGGGCATGCCCGCATCGGAGACGACGGCGATGCGCCTGTCCGTCTTTGATTGCCGCGATGAGTTCGGCGGCGCGCGCAACGCTCGTTGTGCTCGTGGCAGCTTACGGTGGGTGTGGTGATGCCGTAGTGGTTCAGCAGCTTCTGGGTCTGCCGCGTGTCTTCGCAGGCGATGCGGTTGGCAGCCGCGCAGCACGTCGAGGGCGCGCAGCGTGATGTCGCCGAGGTTGCCGATGGGCGTGGCGACGAGATAGAGGCCGGGTGCGAGAGGGAGTATCGGTTGATGGCGATGGTCGACGAGTTTGGAAGCGCAGTTTGGCCCAGTCGGCTGATTCTTCGAGCATTCCTCGGCTTGCTCGATGCGGCGCTTCTCGGCGAGCAGCGTCATGGAACTCATCAGGTTCTGCACGCTGACGATGCCGACGACGCGGCCGCTTTCAGTGACAGGAATGAGCGAGAGGCCACGGCCGGCGGTGAGGCGGCGGATGGTGGCGCCCAGCGTGTCCTCGGGGCGCGCCACCTGGAAGGCGCGCGACATGATGGACTGCACGTAGCCATTGCCGTCGTTGCGCAGCGCGTCGACGATGCGCTGGCGGGAGACGATGCCGACCAGCTCCGGGCCGCGCACGACGGGAAAATCTTCCTGCAGCGAGTGAACGCAGCGGCCGAGCGCGTCGGCGAGCGTGTCAGAGGGCGAGAGCGTGGCGAAGTCGGTGAGCATCACTTCGCGCATGTGCACGGTATCGACGACGGACTGGAAGAAGACGCCCTGGTCCTCGATCTGCGCGCCGATCATGATGAAGAAGCCGGCGATGATGATCCACGGGCTGTGCAGCAGCATGCCGCCGAGCATCGCGGCGAGGGCGAGAAGCTGTCCCAGGCCAGTGGCTGCGCGGCCGGCCGGGGCAATGCCGTGGGCGCGGGCAAAGTTGCCGCGGAGCAGCCGGCCGCCATCGAGCGGGTAGGCGGGCAGCAGGTGCAGCACGCCGAGGCCGGCCTGCATCCAGACCATGCTGCGCAGCAGATAGGCCGCGGAGATCCACGGCTGATCGAGAAGGCGGACGCCGCCGCCGGCGCCAAGAAATGTGAGGGCCAGCGCAAGCGCAGTGGCGCAGTTGGCGAGCGGCCCGGCGAAGGCGAGCGCGAACTGGCCGACGCCCTCGTTGGCCAGCTTCCTGGCTTTCGGGGTTGGCGTAGGCGAAGAGGCCGCCGATGGGCAGCACGAGGATGGCGCGCAGGCGCAGCCCGAGCCACGCGGCGACGATAAGGCGCGCAATCTCGCGGACGATGACCGCTGCGACGAGGATGAAAAAGAGCCCCATGCCGCGGACCCAGCCGTCAGAGGTGCTCAGGCCGAGGCAAACGACGGCCAGCAGCAGAAAGAAGGTGTGGACGCGCAACTCAACGCCCATCCACCGGCCCAGGGGAATCGACCAGCCTCGCATACACGAATTGTAGAGGGTGGGGGTGGCGGCCGTTGTCAATTATTCTGGAGAGGCTCTTTGCGAAATCACCCCGGCAGATACCCATGCGCGTCATCGGCGGAAGGCTTCGATCGCGAACGTTGCAGGCCCCGGCGGGCCTGGCGACGCGGCCCACGAGCGACCGGCTGCGAGAAACGCTCTTCAACGTGCTGGCGCCCCGGATGGAAGGGGCGGCGTTTCTGGACCTCTATGCCGGTTCGGGCGCGGTGGGCATCGAGGCACACAGCCGCGGCGCCGGGCAGGTTGTCTTTGTGGAGCGCTCCCCGGCGGCTCTGAAGGTGCTGCGCGGCAATCTCGAAAAGCTGGCGCTTGCGGCGGGCTTCCGCGTTGAGCCGGGCAGCGTGGAGAGCTTTCTGCGGCGCGCAAAGGGAATGACGGCTTCGACGTGGTCTTTCTCGATCCGCCCTATGACGCCGAAGCGGAGTATGCGACGGCGCTGGGCATGCTGGGCAGGCGCGCAGGCGCAGTGCTCGCGGACAGATGCCGTGGTGATCGCGGAGCATCGCCGCAAGACGCGGCTTGAAGAGAGCTATGGCGTGCTGGCGCGGACGAGGCTGCTCGAGCAGGGCGATGCGGCGCTGAGCTTTTATGCGGTGAGCGAGACAAGCGGCGCGGGAGAGTAAGATGTTTCGCGTTATGCGAAGCTGGTTTGCGCTGGTTGCCGCGCTGTGGTGTGCGAGCTGCTCTGCACGCGCAGAGCACGCCGTGGGAGATCGGACCGTTCACGAGGCCTGCGGAGGGGAATCCCGTTGTCTCCCCACGGCCGGAGTCGAAGTTCAAAGACCCGATACTGAAGACGCAGGTGCAGTGGGAGGCGCTGCACACCTTCAACCCGGCGGCGATTGTGCGCGACGGCAAGGTCTACGTGCTGTATCGCGCGGAGGACAACTCCGGCTCGATGGAGATTGGCGGGCATACTTCGCGGCTGGGCCTCGCGGAGAGCAAGGATGGCATTCATTTCACGCGCCTCGATAAGCCGGTGTTTTATCCCGCCGCCGATGACCAGAAGGCGCGCGAATGGCCCGGCGGTGTTGAAGATCCGCGCATTGTGGAAAGCGAGGACGGCACCTATGTGCTGACCTACACGCAGTGGAACCGTGAGACGTACTCGGTGGGGATTGCCACGTCGCGCGATCTGAAGCACTGGAAGAAATACGGTCCGGCGTTTCTGACTGCGGCGGGCGGGCGGTACGCAAATCTCAAGTACAAGTCTGCAGGAATTGTGACGCGCGTGGAGAAGGGGCGGCTGGTTGCGGCGAAGATCAACGGCATGTACTGGATGTACTGGGGAGAAGGTGCGATCCACATTGCGACGTCAGTGGATCTTATTCACTGGACGCCGGTGCAGGATACAAGCGGCAAGCCGGTGGAGCTGCTGCGGCCGCGGCCGGGGCACTTCGACAGCACGTTTCCAGAGACTGGTCCGCCGCCGGTGGTGACGAGCGCCGGCATCGTAATGATCTACAACGGCAGGAATGCGGCGAGCGGCGGGGATCCGGCGCTGGGTCCGAATGCGTATGCAGCGGGCGAAGCGCTCTTCGACGGGATGAATCCGATGCACCTGCTGCGGCAGACGGATGCGCCGGTGCTGAAACCGGAGATGCCTTATGAGAAGACCGGACAGTATGCCGCGGGAACGACGTTTGCGGAAGGGCTGGTGCTCTTCCACGATCAGTGGTTCTTGTACTACGGCTGCGCGGATTCCTTGGTGGCGGTGGCGACAGCGCCGGTTGCGGCGGGTTTGCAGAGCACAGCCGTGCTGAGAGCTCCGGCGAGCAGGCAGACGGCGATGGCGGAGAGCCCGGCGAAGTAGCCGTGCGTCGACTGGCGCAGCGATCCGATCAGCACGGGGCCGAAGAAGCCGCCAAGATTGCCGATGGAGTTGATGACGGCGATGTGCGCGGCGACCATGGGGCCGGCGAGCTCGATGGTTGACGCTCCCCAGAAGATGGGCAGCGCGCCGAGAATGCCCATCGCGGCGAGCGCGAAGCCGGCCGTGGCGAGGGCGGCATTGGGCGCCAGGCCCGCAATAAGAAAGCCAAGAGCTCCGGTGGCGTATCCGACGGTGAGGTGCATGCGGCGCTCGCCGCGGCGATCGGAGCGGCGGCTCCACAGCATCATGGCGGCGGTGCCGGCGACGTAGGGCAGAGCGGTGAGCCATCCGAGGCCCCTGAGGCCGACGCCGTGCGAGGCGAGCACCGAGGGAATCCAGAAATTGAGAACGTAGTTGCCGAGCATCAGCAGGAAGTAGGCGAGGCTCCAGCCATAGACGCGGGGCTGCGCGGTGAAGGCGTCGAAGAGCGAGTGCCGCCTGCCGGTGTGGTGCACGTTGACGGTGACGTTGAGATCGCGATCGAGCTGGGCCTTCTGCTCCTCGGTGAGCCAGCGCGCGTGGCCGGGGCCGTCCGGCAGCAGGAAGAGCACCACAGCGCCGAGCAAAATGGCGGGCAAGCCTTCGATGAGGAAGAGCCATTGCCAGCCTTTGAGGCCGAGGGCACTGTCAAGCAGCAGAATGCGCGCCGAGATGGGCGCGCCAATGACGCTTGAAAGCGGATTGGCCGCGATAAACATCGCCATGACGCCGGAGCGCACCGAAGGCGGCAGCCAGAAGGTGAGGTAGAGAATGACGCCGGGATAGAAGCCGGCCTCGGCCGCGCCGAGCAGAAAACGCAGCACGATGTAGCTGACCGGTCCCGTAGCGAAGGCTGTGGCCACCGAAACCAGGCCCCAGATGACCATGAGCACCATGATCCAGCGGCGCGCGCCGGTGCGCAGCAGCATGAGGTTGCTGGGCACTTCAAAGAAAAAGTAGCCGAGGAAGAACATGCCGGCGGCAAGGCCGTAGAGGCGCGGGTCGATTTGCAGATCGCGGTTCATGGTGAGCGCGGCAAAACCGATGTTGACGCGGTCAAGATACGCGACCAGGTACAGCAGCATGAGGAAGGGAACGAGGCGGCGCGCGATAGTGCGGTAGAGGGGTTCCATGGGCTTGGAGCGGGACGCAGCCGCCTGATTTTCGGACCTACGGAGTATTGCACGCAGACCACACGCCGGCAAAGGGTGTTGCGGCGGGCCAGCGCGCGAAGCGCGCCACTATACTTAGCGTGATCATGGAATCGAAGGCAGGCACAGGGATTTCGTTCGCGTCGATCGTGGAGTCGCGGGCAGCGGAAATGGATGGCGTGACCACGCACGCGGCGGGGCCGGCAGGCGCATTGCCGATCTCCGCCGAGATGCTGCTGGCCGAGCCTTCGGGCAATCTCTTCGGGCTCACGCAGAACGCGGGCATGGGCTGGGAGGCGCAGCGGCTGCTCGATCCCGAATTTCTGATTCTCAGCACGCATGGCGGGCTGCGCGCAGAAGATGGCAAGCCGATCGCGCTGGGCTTTCACACCGGGCACTGGGAAGTGGGACTGCTGGTGGCCGAGGCGGCGCGCGAGTTGAAGGCGCTGCGCGCGGTTCCCTTTGCCGGCGCGTGCACCGATCCCTGCGACGGGCGCACCCAGGGCACCACGGGCATGATGGACTCGCTGCCCTATCGCAACGATGCGGCAATGGTGCTGCGCAGGCTGATGCGCTCGCTGCCGACGCGCAAAGGCGTGCTGGGCGTGGCGACGTGCGACAAGGGGCTGCCCGCGATGATGATGGCGCTGGCTTCGGCCGGCGAACTGCCCGCGGTGCTTGTGCCGGGCGGCGTGACGCTGCTGCCGGAGACGGGCGAAGATGCCGGCAAGGTGCAGACGATCGGCGCGCGCTTCGCGCAGCAGCAGATCACGCTTGAGTACGCAGCCGAGGTGGGATGCCGCGCCTGCGCCTCGCCCGGCGGCGGCTGCCAGTTTCTGGGCACCGCGGCTACCTCGCAGGTTGTGGGCGAAGCGCTGGGGTTGTCGCTGCCGCATACGGCGCTTGCGCCTTCAGGCCAGCCGGTGTGGCTGGATGCGGCGAAGCGCTCGGCACGGGCTCTCGTGCGTCTCGCGCAGCAGCAGATGGGTGTGCGCGATGTGCTGACGCCGGGCGCCGTGCGCAATGCGATGGTGGTGCACGCGGCCTTTGGCGGATCGACGAATCTGCTGCTGCATTTGCCGGCGGTGGCGTTTTCGGCAGGACTGCGGCGGCCGACTGTCGAGGAGTGGGCTGCGGTGAACCGCACAACGCCGCGTCTCGTCGATGCACTGCCGAACGGTCCAAGGGGATTCGCAACCGTGCAGGTCTTTCTTGCCGGCGGCGTGCCCGAAGTGATGCTGGCGCTGCGTGCGGCCGGCCTGCTCGACACCACGGTGAAGACAGTAACGGGCGAAACGCTCGATGCCTCGCTCGACTGGTGGCAGCAGAGCGAGCGGCGGCAGACGTTGCGCCGCAGGCTCAAGGAGCTGGACGGCATTGATGCCGACGAAGTGATCATGACGCCCGAGAAGGCGCGATCGCGCGGACTTGTCGTCGACGGTTTGTTTTCCGCTGGGGAACCTTGCGCCGGAGGGCTCGGTGATCAAGTGCACGGCAATCGATTCGTCGCTGGTCGGGGAGGACAATGTCTACCGTCATCGCGGGCCGGCGCGCGTCTTTATCACCGAGGAAGACGCGATCCGCGCGATCAAGAGCGGCGCCGTCGGCAAGGGCGACGTGGTGGTGCTGATCTGCAGCGGCCCCAGGGGCGCCGGGATGCAGGAGATTTACCAGATCACGTCGGCCTTGAAGGCGCTGCCGCACTGCAAGCATGTCGCGGTGCTCACCGATGCGCGGTTCAGCGGAGTCTCGACCGGGGCGTGCCTGGGGCACATTTCACCCGAGGCGCTGGCCGGCGGCCCCGTCGGCAAGGTGAAGGAAGGCGACCTCATCGAGATCGTGATTGATCGCGGCGGGCTCGTCGGTTCGGTTGATCTTGTCGGCGATGCCGATGGCGAATTTGGCGCCGAAGAAGGCACGCGGCGTCTTGCCGAGCGCAGCGCGCGGCCGGATCTGAAGCCGCATCCCGCGCTGCCCGCGGACACGCGCCTGTGGGCGGCGCTGGTGCAGGCCAGCGGCGGCGTGTGGGGTGGCTGCGTCTACGACGCGGATGCCATTGTGGCGAAGCTTGAACCGGGAGCGGCGCAATGAGGATGACGAAGAGAATAAAGCGAACGAATTCTTTCTGGATTGTGTGCAGTGTGGCCCTGCTGGCGGGTTTCACAGCCTTTACCGCTGTGCCTGGCGCAAGAGCCCAGCAGGCGTCGACTGCAGCGCCGCAACTCGTCATTCTCGACACGGACATCGGCGACGACATTGACGACGCCTTTGCGCTGGCCCTTGCGCTGCGCAGTCCTGAGCTGAAGATTCTCGGCATCACCACGGCCTTTGGCGATACGGAGCTGCGCGCGCGGCTTGTCGATCGCTATCTGGCAGCGGTCGGCAGGACGGATATCCCGGTCGCGGCAGGGGTGGCGACGCCGGCGAGCAACGTCTTCACGCAGGCGGCCTATGCCCGGCGTGAGCCCGATCACAGGCATCCCGATGCGATTGAGTTTCTGCTCGGGCAGATCCGCAGCCACCCGGGAGAAATCACGTTGATCGGCATCGGACCGCTCACCAACGTCGAGGCGGCGATCAAACGCGATCCGGAGACCTTTCGCAAGCTCAGGCGCGTTGTGATCATGGGCGGCAGCGTGCACCGGGGCTATGACACCAAGGACGGCGTGAGCAACAAGCCGGATGCGGAATGGAACATCAAGTGCGATCCCGCCGGGGCGAAGGCCCTGCTTGCCTCCGGCGTGCCGGTCTTCATGATGCCGCTCGATTCGACGCAGATTCACCTGGAACCGGCCGAGCGCGAGGCGATCTTTGCCACCGGCTCGCCGCTCACCGACCAGCTCACGCTGCTCTATCACCAGTGGATGGCCGGCTCCGAGGGGCATTGGGCAACGCCCACACTCTTCGATCCGGTTGCGGTGACCTATACCTTCCGGCCCGATCTCTGCCCGGCGACGCCGATGCGGATCGAGGTTGATTCGGAGGGCTTCACACGGCCCGTTGCAGGGCAGCCGAATGCCTCGGTTTGCCTCAAATCCGACGAGAAAAGCTTTCTCGAACTGCTGCGTAGCCGCCTGACCAGCGAACCCTGAAATCGCGAGGCAGTAGCCGCGATACGCGCCGCAGCCGCGGAGGGCGGCCTCGTGCGTAAGTCCTTCGATCCCATCGTGGAAACTCATCGAGCTTCTTGACACGACTGGCTTTGAGGAGAAGAATGGCGGGTCATCCAAAAACCAGGCGATTTTGAGCCGTATAGGGGGGAGCTGTGAGAAAACTGCAAATGAAGAACTGGGCTGCTGTCGTGGTTCTCGGCGCGGGCTTTACGCTGGCGGGGTGCAAGGCGGCCCCCGAGCTCACCGGGGCGGAGGCCCAGCAACTGATCCAGGCGAAGTACGACCAGACGGCTCCCGTGGGAGCGACGATCGTGATCGACGACCTGGGCATGCGCCAGGGGGCGACGGCCAAGTTGTGGGACCGCACCAAGGTCTATCCCAATAAGTTCTGGGCGGACTTCAAGTTAACCGACGCCGGCAAAAAGGCCGTGAAGCTCGAGAATGGCGGCGACGTGATCGAGTGGAGGCCGTCGAGCCTTCAGGATTCAACCTACTCGATTATGGTGACCACCGTAGCAGCCAACCATTTGAAGGCCATCGACGTAAGGAACATTCAGGATGGGATGTCGACCGGATCAGCGGCGGCCAAGAGCGCCGATTTCAGCGAGGCAGTGGATCTGACCGGCGTGCCCGACGTGCTGCAGCAGATCGCACACAACCCGGGCAACCAGCTCAGCGTGAACCGACGCGCCGATTTCACGCTGGAAGACGGCAAATGGACACTGCACGATCTTCAGTAAACGAGTAGGAGACAAGGGCAGCTCGCCAACTTGGTTGGCTGCCCGATTAACCGGTGGCCAGATTACTGGCGCGGTCAAGATTGTTGACCCTCTGGCGGTTTCTTGTTATTGTAAAAAGGTTCCGCAAGAACGGCTTTCTGCGTGTGTTTTACGCGAGAAAGCGTACGGTTGGCTCGCCGGAATGCTGGTTGGGCGGCCAAAAGGCCAAGAGTCGTTGATCTGGTCGTGACACCCCGAATGGGCTCTTATCTTGCGAAGGGCAGGGGTACATCGCATCGGTGCTCGCGCGTTTCTCCACCTTGGAGGGCTATGCGAGCCGGAACCGGCGAAACGGAGTCGACTTTTCCCCGCAAGGCGTGAAAACGACCGGCCACCGTCCTGGTTCTCGTCTGGAAGTGGAACGAAGGCAGACGCGAAGCAGCAACAAAAGGGCTTCCGTGCGCGTGTGCGCTTGAGTTTGAGCGCGCCGGATCGCAGGGGAGGCCCCAAAGTTCTGCGCGCGGCTCATGGAATCTGGGTAACACGGTTTGCGGTAAGGAGTTTCAGTTTGCCTACTTTTAATCAGCTCGTTCGCAAGGGGCGCACGGCCCCGCGGTACAAGACGGCGTCGCCCGCTCTGCAGGCTTCACCGCAGCGGCGCGGTGTGTGCACCCGCGTATATACCCAGACGCCCAAGAAGCCGAACTCGGCGCTCCGCAAGGTGGCGCGCGTGCGGCTGACCAATGGGATCGAAGTGACGACCTACATTCCGGGCATCGGCCACAACCTGCAGGAGCACTCGATCGTGCTCATCCGCGGCGGCCGTGTGAAGGATCTGCCCGGTGTGCGGTATCACGTGGTGCGCGGCACGCTCGATTCAGTGGGCGTGGCCAACCGCAAGCAGGGGCGCTCGAAGTATGGAGCCAAGCGCGCCAAGGGCGGCGCGGCACAGGGCAAGAAGTAGCTTTCGGGCGCGCGAGCGCCGGCCAGAAGGATTTTGAGGACTATGCCGAGAAAAGGGCACATTGCGAAGCGGGAAGTGGCGGCGGATCCGGTCTACGGCTCCACGCTGGTCACCAAGTTTGTGAACTCGATGATGTGGGGCGGCAAGAAGTCGACGGCCCAGGGCATCTTCTACAAAGCGATGCAGAACCTTGAATCCAAGGGCGGCGGCGAAGAGGCGATCAAGCTCTTCAAGAAGGCCGTTGAGAACTGCAAGCCGCTGCTTGAGGTGAAGACCCGCCGCGTGGGCGGCGCCAACTACCAGGTGCCGATCGAAGTGAACCCCGAGCGGCGCACCTCGCTGGCGATTCGCTGGCTGATCACCTACGGGCGCAGTCGCGGCGAAAAGGGCATGATCGACAAGCTGAGCAATGAGCTGCTCGATGCGGCCAATGGCCGCGGCGCGGCGATGAAAAAGAAGGAAGACGTGCACCGCATGGCGGAGGCGAACAAGGCCTTTGCGCACTATCGCTGGTAGGCGCGTCCTGAAGGTTGTTCCCGGCGCAAGAGGATCGGGAGATTGAAGTTGTACGAATAACCGCGGGATGATCCCGCAAGGAAGAGTTGGCTGTGGCTCGCACTATACCTCTGAACCGTTGCCGGAACATCGGAATCATGGCGCACATCGACGCCGGGAAGACGACAGCGACAGAGCGCATCCTGTTCTACACGGGCATCACGCACCGTATCGGCGAGGTGCACGAAGGCACCGCGACCATGGATTACATGGAGCAGGAGCAGGAGCGCGGCATCACGATTACCTCGGCGGCCACGACCTGCATGTGGCGCGATATCCGCATCAACATCATCGATACGCCGGGTCACGTTGACTTCACGGCTGAAGTGGAGCGCTCGCTGCGCGTGCTCGATGGCGCGGTTGCGGTTGTTCGACTCGGTTTCAGGCGTGCAGCCGCAGACCGAGACGGTATGGCGCCAGGGCGACAAGTACAAGGTTCCGCGCATCTGCTTCGTTAACAAGATGGACAAGAACGGCGCGGACTTCGAGTTCGTGCTCGACACCATCCGGAAGCGGCTGGGCGCGCGTCCCGTTGCGCTGCAGATTCCGATCGGCGCCGAAGCCAATTTCAAGGGCGTCATCGACCTGATCGAGATGAAGGCGATCGTCTGGCACGACGAGACGATGGGCGCCAAATACGATGTCGAGGAGATTCCCGCCGACCTGCTGAAGAAGGCTGAGGCCTTCCGCATGCAGTTGATCGAGGTGATCGCCGAGACCGACGATGTGCTGCTCGAGAAGTTCCTCGAGGGCGAGGTGCCGACGATTGCCGAGCTCAAGGCCGGCATCCGCCAGGCGACGATCGATCTCAAGGTCTTCCCGGTGATCTGCGGCAGCGCCTTCAAGAACAAGGGCGTGCAGACGCTGCTCGACGCGGTGGTCGATTACCTGCCGAGCCCGCTCGACAAGCCTGCGGTTGAGGGCATTGATCCGTCGAACCAGACCGAAATCCTGATCCGCAAGCCCGAGGACAGCGAGCCCTTGTCGGCGCTGGTCTTCAAGCTGATCAACGATCCCTTCGGCAAGCTTTCGTTCATTCGCGTTTACTCCGGTGCGCTAAAGACGGGCGACACGATTCTCAACCCGCGTACGGGCAAGACCGAGCGAGTCGGCCGCCTGGTGAAGATGCATGCCAACAAGCGTGAGGACATCACCGAGATTTATGCCGGCGACATCTGCGCCGGCGTGGGCTTGAAGGATCTGAAGACCGGCGACACGCTCTGCGCGCCCAATCATCCGATCGCTCTCGGCGCCATCACCTTCCCTGAGCCGGTGATCTCGGTTGCCATTGAGCCGAAGACCAAGGTCGACCAGGAGAAGATGGGCATCGCTCTCTCGAAGCTGGCTGATGAGGATCCGACCTTTAAGGTGCGCACGGACGAGGATTCGGGCCAGACGATCATCAGCGGCATGGGCGAGCTGCACCTTGAGATTCTCGTGGACCGCATGAAGCGCGAGCACAAGGTTGAGGCCAACGTGGGTGAGCCGAAGGTTGCCTTCCGCGAAACGATCCGCAAAGTGGCCGAGGCTGAGGGCAAGTACATTCGCCAGACCGGCGGTTCGGGCAACTATGGGCATTGCAAGCTGCGCATCGAGCCGAACGAGCCGGGCAAGGGCTACGAGTTCGTCAACGACATCAAGGGCGGCGTGGTGCCCAGGGAATACATCAAGCCGATCGATCAGGGCGTGCAGGGTGCGCTGGAACTCGGCATCCTGGCTGGCTATCCGGTGGTTGACGTCAAGGTGATTCTCTTCGACGGCAGCTACCACGAAGTGGACTCGAACGAAATGGCGTTCAAGGTTGCCGGCTCGATGGCGTTCAAGGAAGCGGCGAGGAAGGCCTCCCCGGTGCTGCTTGAGCCGGTGATGGCGGTTGAAGTCACGGTTCCCGAGGAGTTCATGGGAACGATCATCGGCGACATCAACTCGCGCCGCGGCCGGATCGAAGGCATGGAACACGCAGCCGGTTCGCAGGTTATCAAGGCGATTGTGCCGCTCAAGGAGATGTTCGGCTATGTGAACGATATTCGTTCATCGACACAGGGCCGCGCATCGTACTCAATGCAGTTTGCGCGCTACGAAGAGGCGCCGCGCATGATCGCCGATGAGATCATCGGCCGTGCGCAGGGCAAGTAAGCAGTAAGCGGGTTTTGTGGGGCTGGAGCCGGATGGCCGGCGCCCCTGGTTGAAATTGGCAACACGAGCTACGAAAGGGATTTGGGCTTTTTATGGCGAAGGAGAAATTTGACCGTTCGAAGCCGCACGTAAACGTGGGGACGATAGGGCATATCGATCACGGCAAGACGACGTTGACGGCGGCAATCACGAAGGTGTTGTCGAAGCACAACCCGAAGATCGCGTTCCGTTCGTTCGACTCGATTGACAACGCGCCGGAAGAGCGTGAGCGCGGCATCACGATTGCGACGGCGCACGTGGAGTACGAGACGGCGAACCGTCACTACGCGCACGTGGACTGCCCGGGCCACGCCGACTACATCAAGAACATGATCACGGGCGCGGCGCAGATGGACGGAGCGATCCTGGTGGTTGCGGCGACCGACGGTCCGATGCCGCAGACCAAGGAGCACGTTCTGCTTGGCGCGCCAGGTGGGCGTTCCCTACATCGTGGTGTTTCTGAACAAGTGCGATGCGGTCGAAGACGCGGAGCTGATCGACCTGGTGGAGATGGAAGTGCGCGAGCTTCTGACCAAGTACCAGTTCCCGGGCGACGATGTGCCGGTGGTCCGGGGCTCGGCGCTGGGCGCACTGAACGGGGAAGCGCAGTGGGAAGCCAAGATCGACGAGCTGATGGATGCGGTGGACAAGAACGTTCCGCAGCCTGACCGCGCGATTGATCTGCCGTTCCTGATGCCGATCGAAGACATTTTCTCGATCTCTGGACGTGGCACTGTGGTCACGGGAAGAATCGAGCGCGGCAAGGTGAAGGTGGGCGAGGAAGCGGAGATTGTGGGCTTCCGCGAGACGCGCAAGACGGTAGTGACCGGCGTTGAGATGTTCAAGAAGCAGCTGGACGAAGGTCTGGCTGGGGACAATGCCGGACTTCTTCTGCGCGGCATTGCCAAGGAAGACGTGGAGCGCGGCATGGTTCTGGCTAAGCCGGGATCGATCACGCCGCACACCAAGTTCAGGGGCGAGATTTACGTGCTGTCGAAGGAAGAGGGCGGCCGTCATACGCCGTTCTTCAAGGGGTACCGTCCGCAGTTCTACTTCCGCACGACGGACGTGACGGGTGTGGCCGAGCTTCCTGAAGGCACGGAGATGGTGATGCCTGGCGACAACGTGCAGCTGGTGGTGGAACTGATCACGCCGGTGGCCATGGAGAAGGGCTTGCGCTTTGCGATCCGCGAAGGCGGACGCACGGTCGGCGCCGGCACCATCAGCGGAGATTATCAAGTAAGTGCTGGCAGCGCTCAGGCAGTTCCCTTGGTGCACAGTTCGCGCGGCGAGCGAAGCAAGGCAGGCCGCAACGGAGAACTGCGAACGTAAGAAGCTTAGGAAAGAAGAGCCATGGTAGGACAGAGAATTCGCATCCGGTTGAAGGCATACGACTATCGCGTGCTGGATACCTCGACCGGCGAGATTGTGGAGACGGCCAAGCGCACCGGGGCAACGGTGGCGGGTCCCATTCCCTTGCCGACGATCAAGAACAAGTACTGCGTGCTGCGTTCGCCGCACGTGGACAAGAAGTCGCGCGAGGCTTTTGAGATCCGCACGCACAAGCGGCTGATCGACATTCTCGAACCGACGCAGCAGACGGTGGACGCGCTGATGAAGCTCGACCTGCCGGCGGGCGTCGATGTCGAGATCAAGGCCTTCGAGAAGTAGGACTGGCCGTCCAGGCACGGCGCCTTGCGGCGCAAGATGCCGATGGCGGCACAGAGCGCAGTGAGCATTCGAAACCCGAGAAGGGTCCGGCAGTGCGATCAGCGTCGCATGATGAGGTGAAAGAGTTATGGCAGTTACGGGAATTCTGGGTAAAAAAATCGGCATGACGCAGGTCTTCGACGAGAAGGGCGACGTGCATCCTATTACGGTGCTGCAGGCGGGTCCCTGCGTGATCACGCAGCTGAAGTCGGCTGCGAAGGATGGCTACGATGCCGCGCAGATCGGGCTGGTCGAGTTTGTGAAGGCCTCGCGGATCACCAAGCCGCAGGCGGGTCACCTGGCCAAGACCGAAGCGCCGCCGGTGAAATACGTGAAGGAAGTGGCCGTGGAACCGGCTCAGGACGGCGCCGCCGAAACGAAGGCCGGCGATCGCGTGCTGGTCGATATCTTCTCCGATGCCAAGTTCGTGGATGTGATCGGCACCTCGAAGGGCCGTGGGTTTGCGGGCGTTGTGCGCCGGCACAAGTTTGGCGGTGGTCCCAAGTCGCACGGACATATGTTTCAGGTGCAGGGTTCGATCGGCGCCTCCAGCTTTCCGTCGCGCGTGTTTCCCGGGCAGCGCATGCCGGGCCACTACGGCACCGACCAGGTGACGGTACGCAACCTGCGGGTGCGCGGCATCGATCTCGACGAGAACCTGCTGATGGTTGAGGGAGCGGTTCCCGGGCCTCGCGATGGCTATGTGCTGATCTCGAAGGCGAAGGCTCCGCCGCGCGAGCGCCGTGGATTTGCTGGCTCGGGCACGGTTGACCCGCTGAAGGCTTCGAAGAAGACGATGGCGAAGAAGTCCAAGTGAACTAGCCGTTCAGGCGATGGCCGCCTGAGGGCGGCAAAAGAGAATTGATGACCGGAGGGATCGCTTCCGGCGGAAGAAGAAGAAGATGGCAAACGTTGATGTTGTGAATCTGAACGGTGAAAAGGTGGGCTCGCTCGAACTGGCCGATGCGCTCTTTGCGGCCGACCAGGTGAACGAGGCTCTGCTGTGGGAGGCGGTGAAGCACTATCGCGCTTCGCTGCGCCAGGGCACGCACGCCACCAAGAACCGCAAGCTGGTTGCAGGCTCGGGCAAGAAGCTCTGGAAGCAGAAGGGAACGGGCCGCGCGCGCGTGGGTTCGGTGCGTTCGCCTCTGTGGCGCCATGGCGGCACGGTGCATGGACCGCAGCCGCGCAGCTACGACTATGCTTTTCCGCGCAAGAAGCTCATGGGCGCTCTGCGCTCGGCGCTGGCGGCGAAGCTGGCCGACGGCAAGCTCACGGTGGTGGACTCGTTCGAGCTGAAGGAGCCCAAGACCAAGCTCTATTTCAACGCGCTGGGCAAGCTGGGCGTGACGCGCACGGCGCTGCTGGTCGAGAACGGCAAGACTCTCTCGCAGGCGCTGGTGCTGGGCGCGCGCAACCTCGAGGGCGTTGAGCTGGTGCTCAACAATGAAGTTCACCCTTACGATCTGCTGCGCTATGACCGGGCGATCTTCTCAAAGGCCGCCATCGAGCAGCTCGCCGAGGCGCTCGAGAAGTCCGCTTCCAAGCGCAAGCTGGCACAGAAGGAGGCTGCGTAATGCCGACTCTCTATACAGTGATTCGCCGCCCCCTGATTACGGAAAAGGGCCTGGGCATCAAGGAGACCGAAGGGACGCTGGTGTTTGACGTGGCGCCCGAGGCCTCGAAGACCGAAGTGAAGCAGGCGGTCGAGGCGCTCTTCAAGGTGAAGGTAGCCGCGGTGCGCACGGCCAACGTGGTGGGCAAGGAACGCCGCCGCGGCAAGTTCTCCGGCTTTCGCCCCGACTGGAAGAAGGCATATGTCCGGCTCAAGGCCGGCGAGAAGATGCCGGAGTATGTGAGCAACCTGTAAGCCGGTTGCCGGGCCGCGCAAGCGGCTCGAAAAAGGAAGGACTATCGGGACCCGAAGAGTACCAGAGGGTTCCGGAGAAACGGGGAGAAGAGCGCTGAAGCTGAGGCGCGCATTCTCCAGGACAGAAGACGATGGCGATCAAGACATACAGACCGGTTACACCGACGCTGCGCTTTCAAACTGCGCTGGTGAACGACGACCTGACGACGGACAAGCCGCATAAGCCGCTGCTGACCACCCGCAAGCGCACCGGCGGCCGCCGCAATGCAGGCGATCTGACTATCCGCCACCACGGCGGCGGTCACAAGCAGAAGCTGCGCCTCATCGATTTCAAGCGTGAGAAATTCGGCGTTCCGGGCAAAGTGGCGACGATCGAATACGATCCGAACCGTTCGGCGCGCATCGCGCTGGTGCACTACGCCGACGGCGAAAAGCGCTACATTCTGCAGCCTGTCGGACTCAAGGTGGGTGCGACGGTTTCCTCCGGCCCTGATGCCGACATCCTTGTCGGCAACGCGCTGCCGCTTAAGAACATTCCCGCCGGCACCACGGTGCATGCGATCGAGCTGAGGCCGGGCAAGGGCGCGCAGATGGCGCGTTCGGCGGGTGCGCAGGCGCAGCTGGTGGCCAAGGAAGGCGATTACGCGCTGCTGAAGCTGCCTTCCGGCGAGACCCGCAAGGTGCTGGCCGAGTGCATGGCGACGGTGGGCCAGGTGGGCAACACCGATCACGAGAACGTGGCCATCGGCAAGGCCGGCCGCAACCGCTGGAAGGGCATTCGCCCGACCAACCGCGGCGTGACCATGAACCCTGTCGACCACCCGCACGGCGGCGGCGAGGGCAAGACCTCGGGAGGCCGTCACCCGGTGACCCCGTGGGGCCAGCCGACACGCGGCTACAAGACACGCAACAACAAGCGGACCGACGCATTCATCGTCAGCCGCCGGGCGAAGTAGAGGAGCTGAAGGTTTATGGCACGTTCGACAAAGAAGGGCCCGTTTGTGGATGCGCACCTCAGCGTGAAGATCGAGGTGCTGAACAAGGCCAACGACAAGAAGGTTGTGAAGACCTGGTCGCGCCGTTCGACGATCTTCCCTGAATTTGTGGGGCACACCATCGCGGTCCACAACGGCAAGAAATTTGTTCCCGTGTACGTGACCGAGAACATGGTTGGGCACAAGCTGGGCGAGTTCGCCCCGACGCGCACCTTCAAGGGGCACACGGGCAAGGCGGCCGAGTCTTCCGCGAAGCCGGCGGGACGGTAAGAGAGATTAAGCGCCGGCGGAGCGGGCTCCACCGGGCGCAGCAGAGATTGAGGAAGGCAGACTAATGGCAGTCGAGACAAAGGAATACCGGGCAGAGGCCAAGTTTCAGCGCGTGTCGCCACAGAAGGCGCGGCTGGTGCTCGATTTGATCAAGGGCCGGGGAGTGCAGGAGGCGCTGGAGACGGCAGCCTTCACCAAGAAGCGGATTGCCCCGGTGATTCACAAGCTGCTGACGTCGGCGGTGGACAACGCGAAGTATGTCGCGGGCGAGCAGGGCATCGACCTCGATGTCGACAGCCTCTACGTGAAGCAGGCACTGGCCAACGACGGGCCGCGCATGAAGCGCATCCGCCCGGCGCCGATGGGCCGCGCCTACCGCTACCAGCGCAGGCTGGCGCACATCGTGGTGTCGGTGGCCGAGCGCAACGGCGGCGCGGATCTGGTGAGCAGGGCCGAGGAGCCGGTCGAGGCTGCGAAGCCGGCGAAGAAGAAGGCTCCGGCCAAGAAGGCGGCGGCGAAGAAGACAGCGGCGAAGAAGCCGGTTGCGGCAACCAAGAAGAAGGCCGGCAAGTAAGGCCTGAGAGGATTTGAGGGAAGAGTTATGGGACAGAAAGTCCATCCTTACGGATTCCGGCTGGGAGTGAACAAGCCGTGGCGTTCGCGCTGGTTCTCCGAGCGCGACTATGACAAGCTCCTGGTCGAAGACGTGAAGCTCAAGAAAGAGCTGCGCGAGAAGCTGAAGGCTGCCGGCGTGAGCTCGGTCGAGATCGAGCGCCCCGGCAACAAGCTCCGCTTCCTGATCCGCACCGCACGTCCGGGCATCGTGATCGGCCGCAAGGGCGCCGAGATCGAGAAGCTGAAGGCGGAGCTCGGCAAGCGGACCAACCGCGATGTGTTTATCGACATCATCGAGGTCAACAAGCCGGAGCTCGATGCGCAGCTGGTGGCCGAGAATATCGCGCTGCAGCTTGAGAAGCGCGTCAGCTTCCGCCGCGCGATGCGCAAGAGCGTCGATTCGGCGCTGCGCTTCGGCTGCAAGGGAATCAAGGTGCGCGTCTCGGGCCGTCTGAACGGCAATGAGATCGCGCGTTCGGAGTGGTATCTGCAGGGACGTCTGCCGCTGCACACGCTGCGCGCCGATATCGACTATGGATTTGCCGAGGCGCACACGACTTACGGCGTGATTGGCGTGAAGACGTGGATCTACCGCGGCGATATCTATGAGCAGAAGCGCCGCCAGGCTCCCGGAGTTGCGACCGGCGCCGGAGTGTTTTAAGGCAGCCGCCAGCTCTCAGCTCCTAGCTTCCAGCTAGAGCTTTTGAGCAATCGAGCTGAGGCGGCAAGAATTTTTGAAGCTAGAGGCTAATAGCTAGAGGCTAGTAGCTGCTTTTGAGGATTTCGTTATGTTGATGCCAAAGAAGGTGAAGTACCGCAAGCAGCAGAAGGGCAAGCGCCGGGGCAAGGCGTGGCGCGGCTCGACGCTGTCGTTCGGCGAGTACGGTTTGAAGGTTCTGGAGTGCGGATACATTACCGACCGGCAGATCGAGGCCAGCCGTATCGCCATGACGCGCTTCATCAAGCGCGGCGGCAAGATCTGGCTGCGTCTCTTCCCGGACAAGCCGATTACCAAGAAGCCGGCCGAAGTCCGCATGGGCTCGGGCAAGGGCGCGCTCGATCACTGGGTTGCCGTGGTGCGGCCGGGCAAGATCCTCTTCGAGATGGAAGGGGTGGCCCCGGAAGTCGCCCAGGAGGCGATGCGCCTGGCATCGAACAAGCTTCCGCTGAAGACCAAGTTTGTGCAGCGGCCGGGCGTTGAGAAGACGGCAGCCGCGGCGAAGTAGGCCGCGGGTTTTGAGCCGCAGGTTTTGAGAAGGACGCGCCGCCGGTTTCCGCAGGAAACGGGTTGAGCGACGGAGAAAAACGATGGAACTCGAGAAGATTCGTACTTTGAGCGATGCCGAGCTGGAGCACCAGGAGAAGACGTCGGCCGAACAATTGTTCCGGCTGCGCTTCCAGGTGTCTCTGGGGCAGAACGACGGCGTGAAGAAGCTGCGCCAGCTGCGCAAGGAAATCGCCCAGATCAAGACCGTGGCGCGCGAGCGCGCGCTGGGCATTCACGGCGCGCAGAAAGATGCCGGCGCGGTGAAGGCGGCCAAGGCAGCGAAGGGAGGCCGCAAATGACGGCTGTTGAAGAGAAGGCGCAGGCGCCGGCGTCGCGCCGCAATGAGAAAGTCGGCAACGTGGTCTCGACCAAGATGCAGAAGACGATCGTGGTCGAAGTGGAGATGCGCAAGGCGCATCCGAAGTACAAGAGAATCGTGAAGAGCTCGAAAAAGTTCTACGCGCACGACGAGCAGAACTCGGCGCGCGTGGGCGATGTGGTGCGCATCCGCGAGACCCGGCCGCTGAGCAAGCTGAAGCGGTGGTCGCTTGAAGAGATTGTGCGCCGTTCGTCGCTGAGCCAGATCGAAGACACGGCAACCCCGGACGCCAGGTAGGCGAGCGAGCAGTAAGGAGAAGAATCCATGGCAGTGCAAATGAGAACCATGCTCGCGGTGGCCGATAACTCCGGCGCGCGCAAGCTGCAGATGATCCTGCCGCTGGGCGGCAGCCTGGGCAAGAAGGCCGGCCTCGGCGATGTGATTACCGCAGCGGTGAAGGAAGCTTCGCCGGATGGCACGGTGAAGAAGGGCAAGGTCGTGAAGGCGGTCATCGTCCGCACCCGCAAGGAGTATCGCCGCCGCGACGGGACCTATATCCGCTTCGATGAGAATGCGGCGGTGGTGATCGACGATGCGCACGAGCCGGTGGGCACCCGCGTTTTCGGTCCCGTGGCGCGCGAGCTGCGCGAAAAGAAGTTTCTGAAGATTGTTTCGCTGGCGCCTGAAGTTGTTTAACGGCGTGCCGGCAGGGTTTCTGGAGAAGAGATGGCGAGTCTGAAGATACATCGCAACGACGTGGTCAAGGTGCTCACGGGCGCCGACAACGGCAAGACCGGCCGCGTGCTGCGTGCCTTCCCTGACAAGGGAACGGTGCTGGTGGAGCACGTGCGCGTAGTGAAGAAGACGTTTCGAGCAAGCAGGGCAGCGCACCAAGGGCGGCATCGCAGAGCATGAGTCGCCGATCAACATTTCCAATGTTGCGCTGGTGTGTCCGACTTGCGGCGTGGCGCGCGTGGGCTTCAAGAAGGAAGGCTCAAGCCGGGTGCGTGTCTGCAAGAAGTGCGGCACCGAGTTGCCGACGAAGAAGTAACAGCGTTTTGGTTCTGTACGGAGGAGCAAGCGCTCTGACCGTGCGGCCAGCACCTTCCGAAACGGTAAACGGGTCGATCGCAGGATCCACTCCGAGAGCGGAAGAAAGAGAGCAAAAGGATTATGGCGGCAAGGCTGAAAGAGAAGTACAACAAGGAAATCAAGCAGGCGCTGCAGAAGGAACTCGGCGTCGAGAATTTGATGGCGGTTCCGAGGCTTGAGAAGATCGTGATCAACATGGGTCTGGGCGAGGCGACGCAGAACAACAAGCTGCTCGATCCCCTGGTGAACGATCTGGCGCTGGTCAGCGGGCAGAAGCCGGTGACCACCAAGGCGAAGAAGTCGATTGCCGCGTTCAAGGTGCGCGCCGGCATGTCAATCGGAGCCATGGTGACGCTGCGCAGCGACAAGGCGTACGAGTTTCTCGATCGCCTGATCTCGACGGCGCTGCCGCGGGTGCGCGATTTTCGCGGCGTTTCGACCAAGAGCTTTGACGGCCGCGGCAACTACACGCTGGGCCTGCGCGATCAGCTGATCTTCCCGGAGATCGATTACTCCAAGGTCGAGAAGCTGAAGGGCATGAACATCACGATCGTGACGACGGCCAAGGACGACAACGAAGCGCGCGCGCTGCTGCGCCACTTCGGCATGCCGTTCCGCCAGGGCGCGTAAAGGGAATTTGAGGGTTTATGGCAACCACTGCAAAGAGAGTGAAAGACGCGCGGAAGCCGAAGTTCAGCTCGCCGCAAGCACAACCGGTGCAAGCTCTGCGGACGTCCGCGCGGATACCTGCGCAAGTTCGGCGTATGCCGTCTGTGCTTCCGTCAACTGGCGCTGAAGGGCGAGATCCCCGGCGTCGTGAAGTCGAGCTGGTAAAGAAGCAGTCGTCAGTGAGCAGTGTCAGTTGCAGTTTTTTGTAGCTGAACGAGCCGCCGAGCAAAGCGAGGCTTGCTGATCGCCGTCACTGAGAACTGATCACTGTAGACGCATTTCCGCAGGTTCCCGCTGAAGCAGGAGCGGGCGAACGGGGAATGAAGGAGAAGGAATGAGTCTGACCGACCCAGTAGCAGATTTTCTGGCACGTATCCGGAACGCGATCCGGGCGCGCCATCAGAAGCTGGATGTTCCGGCTTCGAAGCTGAAGACCGAGATCGCCCGCATTCTCAAGGAAGAGGGCTATATCTCGAACTACAAGACCCAGGAAGAGGCCGGCAAGCTGGTCCTCCGCGTGTACCTGAAGTACGGCGGATCGGAAGCCGCGATCCGCGACCTGGCGCGCATCTCCCGTCCCGGCTGCCGCGTGTATATCGGCCGCGACGAGATCAAGCGCGTGCAGGGTGGGTTGGGCATCAGGATCATGACCACGCCGAAGGGCGTGATGACGGGCCGCCAGGCGCGCCGCGAAGGCGTGGGCGGCGAAGTGCTCTGCGAAGTCTGGTAGGGGACTGGCCGTCCAGGCGATCGCCTTCGGCGCGTCTGAGCGGGCTTAAGTGGAAATTGAGTAGCTGATCGGCTGGGAAGCTGCTCCGGCTGCAGTGGAACGCGAGGGGTGCTCCCGCGGGACTCGCAAGCCAGAAGAAGGATTGATTCGATGTCGCGTATTGGAAAGAAGCCGATCCCGCTGCCGGCGGGCGTGAAGTACAGGGTCGAGGGCAACACGGTTCTCGTCGAAGGGCCCAAGGGCAAGTTTCCGCGCTCGTTGCCCAGGGCATCAAGCTCGAAGACCAAAGACGGCGTGCTGCTCGTGAACCGCGAGAATGACAAGTTCGCAGCGCGTGCATGGGCTGACCCGTGCGCTGGTCTTCAACGCGGTCGAGGGCGTGACCAAGGGCTGGACGAAGGAACTGGACATCGTCGGCATCGGTTACCGCGCCGAGTTGAAGGGCAAGGGCACGGTGGTCTTCACGCTGGGCTATTCGCACCCGATTGAGTTTCCGCTGCCCACGGGAATCGAAGTCTCGATCGACCCGAAGCAGACGCACCTGACCATCTCCGGCATTGACCGGCAGAAGGTCGGCCAGGTGGCGGCGGATATGCGTTCGCTGCGCAAGCCCGATCCGTACAAGAACAAGGGCGTGCGCTACAGCAGACGAGAAGCTGAAGAAGAAGGCCGGCAAGACGGGCGCCAAGTAAGAACGAAACCGAACGGGGCCGCAGGGCGGCTCCGCTGATAGGAAAGAAGACAATGATTACGCAGACCAAGAGAAACGAAATCCGCCAGCGCATCCATGCGCGCATCCGGCAGAAGCTTGCCGGCACCGCCGAGCGGCCGCGCCTGAATGTGTATCGCTCGCTGAACCACATCTATGCACAGGTCATCGACGACCAGACGGGCACCACGCTGGTTTCGGCTTCAGTCGCTCGAAGCTCAAGACCGGCGGCAATGTGGCGGCGGCGAAGGAGATCGGCAAGCTGATCGCCGAGCTTGCAACCGGAGAAGGGCATCAAGAAGGTGGTCTTCGACCGCGGCGGGTTTTCTGTATCACGGTCGCATCAAGGCGCTGGCCGATGCGGCGCGCGAAGGCGGGCTGGAGTTTTAGCCATCTTCGGTGGGTTTCATGTTTCAGCCGAATCGTGCGGCTGACACGAAAGCAGCTTTTCCAGGGCGCTTGAGCAGGCCGCCCGGAAGGACAGACGAGAGAGCAATGACGATTCTGAAGAAGAAACTCGATGCCAACCAGTACAACCTGAAGGACCAGGTGGTGGCCATCAACCGCGTGACCAAGGTGGTGAAGGGCGGCAAGAACATGTCGTTCGCCGCGCTGGTGGTGGTGGGCGATGCCGCTGCGGGCGTGGTGGGCTACGGTTCGGGCAAGGCCAAGGAAGTTCCCCAGGCGATCCGCAAGGGAATCGAATCGGCCAAGAAAAACCTGGTTCGCGTGAACCTGACCGACACCACGATTCCGCACCAGGTGCTGGGCCGCTTCGGCTCCGGCCAGGTGCTGCTGAAGCCGGCGCCGGAAGGCACGGGCGTGATTGCCGGCGGCGCTGTGCGCGCGGTGATGACCTCGGTCGGCGTGCAGAACGTGCTGACCAAGAGCCTGGGAACAGCGAACCCGCACAACGTGATCAAGGCCACGTTTGACGCCCTGGTGCAGCTGCGCGACAAGGCCGAAGTGGCCGCGATGCGTGGCAAGCAGGTAGAGGAGTTCTAGATCATGGCTGAAAAAAAGAGCAGCAGGAAAATCCGCATTCAGTATTACCGCTCGGCCATTGCGACGCCGGTGAAGCACAAGCTGGTGATCAAGGGCCTGGGCTTTACCCGGCTGAATCAGATCGTCGAGCGGGTGGATACACGAATCGATCCGCGGCATGGTCAAGACCGTTCCGCACCTGGTTCGCATTCTCGAGAGCTAAGTTACAAAACGAAACGCGAGTCGGCCTGAACTCCAATGTCAGCCGGCGCTATTAGCGAGGAAAATCATGGCAAAGAATCTTTCAAATCTGCGCGCGCCCAAAAAGGCGAACACCGGGCGCAAGCGCGTGGGCCGGGGTATGGGATCCGGCATGGGCAAGACCTCAACCCGCGGCCACAAGGGTCAGGGTTCGCGTTCCGGCTCCAGCATGATGCGCGGTTTTGAAGGCGGCCAGATGCCGCTGCACCGCCGCCTGCCCAAGCGCGGCTTCACCAACATCTTCCGCACCGAATACACCGTCGTGAACCTCGATCGTATTGCAGCCCTTGGAGTTAAAGAGATAGGCCTCGATGACTACAAGAAGCTCGGGCTGGCCTCGTCGCAAGAATGCGCTGATCAAAGTTCTCGGTTCGGGCGAGCTGACCGCCGCTATGACCGTCCATGCTCACAAGTTTTCCAAGTCCGCGCAGGAAAAGATCGAAAAGGCCGGCGGCAAGGCTGTGGTTGCAGGGGTCTCCGCGGCGGCGTAAGCTGCTGTGTCCGGGGACACTGTCCCCGGAGATCTGCCGGTGCGAGAATCAGTGCCCGCGCGAGGGCCTCTGGCGATCGATTCGCGCCTACAATGGGAACCAAGACATACTTTCGATCGGCGGCAACGCCTGAAGCGGACTAGCAGACATGCTTGAGAAGTTTCTCAATATCTTTCGCATTCCCGACCTGCGCAAGCGGGTGTTCTTCACCCTTGGCATCCTGGCCGTGTACCGTCTCGGTGCATGGATCCCCACGCCTGGTGTGAACTTTCACCAGCTCGAGCAGATGTTCAACGGGCAGAGCGGCTCGGCCCTCGGCCTGATGGACCTGTTCAGCGGCGGCACGCTGCGGCGCATGACGATCTTCGCCCTCGGCATCATGCCGTACATCACGGCGTCGATCATCTTCCAGTTGCTGACGGTCGTCTATGAGCCGCTGGCGCGCATCCAGAAGGAAGGCGAACTGGGCCGCCGCAAGATTACGCAGTGGACGCGCTATGTGACCGTCATTCTCGGCGCCGTGCAGTCGATCGGCATTGCCGCGATTCTCACGCGGACGCCGGGCCTGGTGCTGAACCCCGGCATCGGCTTCGTCCTGATGACGGTGCTGACGCTCACGGCCGGCACGTCCTTCATCATGTGGCTGGGCGAGCAGATCACCGATCGCGGCATCGGCAACGGCATGAGCCTGCTGATCTTCGCCGGCATCGTTGCGGGCCTGCCGCGCGGCGTGGCCGACCTCTTCCAGAAGGTGCAGACGCAATGCCTGGGGCTCGTTCACCATCATTGCCATCGTCCTGCTGCTGGTCGCTCATGATCGCGGTCGTCGCCTTCATCGTGTTCGTGGAGCGCACCGAGCGCCGCATTCCCGATCCAGAACGCGCGAGCGCATCGTGGGCCGACGCATGATGGGCGGCCAGTCGACCCACCTGCCGCTGCAAGGTGAACTCCGGCGGCGTCATGCCGGTCATCTTCGCGAGCTCCATTCTCTCCGCGCCGCTGATGCTCGGCCAGACTGAGTCGGTGCAGAACAGCCACTTCTTCCAGCCGATTCTGCAGGCGATTCAGCCCGGGCTATCCGTGGTATGAGTTGCTCTACATGGTGGGCATCGTCTTCTTCGCGTACTTCTACGTGTCGATCGTGATGAAGCCCGACGATATCGCCGATAACTTCCGCAAATCCGGCTCGTTTATCCCCGGCATCCGGCCCGGCAAGCGGACCTCGGACTTCATCAACGACATTCTGACCCGCATCACGCTGGTGGGCGCGCTGTACCTGATCATCATTTCGCTGGTGCCGACGTTTTTGATTTCGGGCATTCGCTTCGATAAAGTCTGGCTGATCGGCAGGTTCTTTGAGAGCATGCCGGCCTGGGCGACGCACGGTTTGGGGGTCAACTTCTACTTTGGCGGCACCTCGCTGCTGATCGTGGTGGGTGTTGCCATGGACACCGTCAACCAGATCGAATCGCAGCTGATCATGCGTCACTACGATGGATTTTCCCCGCGCTCCGGCCGCATTCGGGGAAGGAAAACCTGGTAATGCCGTCTGCAACAGCAGTGGAATCGGACAGGGAAGCTGCTTCAAAAACAGTTCCCGGTCCGATTCTGCTTTTAGGCGCACCCGGGGTGGGCAAAGGCACCCAGGCCAAGGAACTGGTCAAGCTGTGGGGGATTCCCCAGATCTCAACCGGAGACCTTTTGCGCGCCAACGTGGACATGGGAACGCCGATCGGCAAGGTGGCTCGGGAATCGATGCAGCGAGGGCAGCTGGTGCCCGACGTGCTGGTCAACGATATGGTCTCCCGGCGCCTGCGAGATCCGGATACTGCCCGCGGATATATCCTCGACGGCTATCCCCGGAACCCTGCCCCAGGCCGACTGGCTGGACGCGCACCTGGCGGCCAAAAAGACGGGGCTTGCCGGTGGTTGCTGTCAGCCTGCATGTGGACTATAATCAGTTATTGCGCCGGATTACGGGCCGCAGGATCTGCCCAGTCTGCCAGACCATTTATAACATCTACACAAACCCACCCCAGCGGGCCGGTTTTTGTGATGTAGAAGGCGCCACGCTGGTTCAGCGAGCTGATGACACGGAGGAAGTCTTCGAGGAGCGCATACGCGCTTACGAGGCACAGACTGCGCCCGTCATCGAGCACTACCGGGCTCACGGCCGGTTCGTTGAGGTCAACGGAGAAGGGCCAATTGCCGCAATCGCGGCGGGAATTGTTGCCGCCGTCAAGCGGCTGCGCAGTTAGGGCGGGGAAACCGGCCGAAGGCAGCCGAAGTCGTGCGGAGTTTTTGTGTGCGGGCCGGGATCGATAAGTGACCGGTGGGATTGAAAGAGATTGCAAGAAGCTGGATGGATTGAAGGACTGAGGTTCAAAGTCCGGATCGATTGAAAGGCAGGAACGTCTGAGGTGCCGGTGGTACTGAAGTCTCACGAAGAGATCGAGAAGATGCGGCGCGCGGGCCGGGTGGTTCGCGAGGTGCTCGAGCTGGTGCGCAGCCATGTGAAGCCCGGCGCGACGACGCTTGATCTCGAGAAGGTGGCCGAGGCGAAGATCGCCGAGCTCGGCGCGAAGCCGGCCTTCAAGGGCTATCACGGATATCCGTGCGTGCTCTGCACCTCGGTGAACAGTGAAGTGGTGCACGGCATTCCTTCGAAGAAGCGTGTTCTGCGTGAAGGCGACATTGTCTCGATCGATTGCGGCGCGGTGATCGACGGCTACTTTGGCGACGCGGCCATTACGGTTCCGGTGGGCGAAAAGATTTCTGCCGCAGGCGGAGCGGTTGCTGGAGGTTACCGAGGCTTCGCTGCATGCGGGCGATCGCCGCGGTGAAGCCCGGCGCGACGCTGGGCGATATAGGCGCGGCGGTGCAGGAAGTTGTGGAAGCGGAGGGCTTTTCAGGTAGTGCGGGATTTTGTGGGGCACGGCATTGGAACGCAGATGCATGAAGAGCCGCAGGTGCCGAATTTTGGCGAACGCAGGCCAGGGAATGAAGCTGCGGCATGGCATGGTGCTTGCCATTGAGCCGATGGTGAATGTCGGCAAGCCGGCAGTGCGGGTACTCAGAGACGGCTGGACGGCCGTGACGGATGATGGAAGTATGAGTGCTCACTTTGAGCACACGGTAGCGGTTACCGACACGGCGCGAGGATTCTGACCGAGTAGGTTGCTCGGATCAGGCAAGCGGTGCCGAGTAGGCACCAGAAGCGGGAATACGGTTTGTCGAAAGAAGACGCGATTGAGGTAATGGCAACGGTAGTCGAGACGTTGCCGAACGCCATGTTCAAAGTGGAGCTCGAGAACAAGCACCAGGTGCTGGCTCATGTTTCGGGCAGAATGCGCAAGAACTTCATCCGCATTCTTCCGGGCGACAGCGTGGCGGTCGAGCTGAGCCCGTACGATCTGAACCGCGGACGGATCGTCTACCGCTACAAATAAGCTTTGGATTTTTTGATAGCCGCGCTGGAAGCATTCGCGGAGAAGGGCAGTAACCAATGAAGGTCCGTGCATCAGTAAAGAAGATTTGCGACAAGTGCAAGGTCATCAATCGCCGCGGGGTGGTGCGGGTGATCTGCGAGAACGCGAAGCACAAGCAGCGCCAGGGCTAGTTGTTCGTCCTGGCAGAAGGCGGAGTCTCCCGCACGGCAGGGGCTAGTTAGCTGAGTCAAGGCTTGCGATGAACCCCGGAGAGACCGCAATTCAACCCGTGCGAGCCGGCTGAGCGCCGGAGGCACACTCAACAGCAGCAGCAAAGGAATGCAAATGGCACGTATTGCTGGCGTCGATCTGCCGCGCAACAAGCAGGCACGCATCGCGCTCACTTACATTTTCGGAATCGGCGACCCGCGCGCGCTCAGGATCCTGGAAAGGCGAATGTGATCCGTTCAAGAAGGTCCAGGATCTCGGCGAGGACGAGGTCAACCGCATCCGCCAGGTGATCGAGGACGAAGGCAGAGTCGAAGGCGATCTGCGCAAAGACGTCTCGATGCACATCAAGCGCCTGATCGATATTCAGAGCTATCGCGGCACTGCGCCACCGGCGGAAGCTGCCGGTGCGCGGTCAGCGCACCCACACCAATGCCCGCACCCGCAAGGGACCCCGTAAGGGCACAGTCGCCGGCAAGAAGAAAGCGACGGCGAAGACCTAATGGCAAAAGCCAGAGCAGAAGCCGGTAGCCGGCAAGGCCGGCAAGAACAAGAAATTCAAGAAGCGCGAGCGCAAGAATGTGCCCTACGGTGTTGCGCACATTCAGGCCTCGTTCAACAACACCATCGTGACCATCACCGACCGGCAGGGCAACACGCTTCAGCTGGAAGAGCTCGGGTTCGCTCGGCTTCCGCGGCTCGCGCAAAGGCACTCCCTTTGCGGCGCAGCAGGCTGCGTCGAACGCGGCCAGCATGGCGCGCGATCATGGTCTGCGTTCGGTCGATGTGCGGGTCAGCGGTCCGGGTTCGGGCCGCGAGTCGGCGATTCGCGCGCTGGCTGCGGCGGGCATCGATGTCCGCTCCATCCGCGACGTCACGCCGGTGCCGCACAACGGCTGCCGTCCGCCGAAGCGGCGCCGAGTATAAGAGGCAGAGCCGCTGTTCAATCGTGCAGCGTAGTTGGTCTCATCGGATGAGCTGTCGAGACTGACAGAGCTGAAACTGACAACTGATTTGGGCCGGGACGAAGTCCGCCGCGTCGACGTAAACCGGTCGGCCTCCGAAGCTAGGAGAATTAAGTGGCACGTTATACCGGAGCAGTCTGCCGCCTTTGCCGTCGCGAAGGCACCAAGCTTTTTCTGAAGGGCACCAAATGCTTTTCGGACAAGTTGCCCGATCGAGAAGCGCAACTTCCCTCCCGGCCAGCACGGCAGCGACCGCAAGGCCAAGATCGTAGGCTACGGCCTGCAGCTGCGCGAAAAGCAGAAGGCCAAGCGCATCTACTTCACGCTTGAGAGCCAGTTCCGCGCGTATTACGAGAAGGCCAGCCGCTCGCAGGGCGTCACCGGCGAGCTGCTGATCCAGCAGCTTGAGCGCCGTCTTGACAACGTGGCTTTCCGTCTCGGCTTCGCCATTTCGCGCCGTCAGGCCCGCCAGATCGTTCGCCACGGCCACGTCGAAGTGAATGGCCGCAAGGTCAACATTCCTTCGTTCCAGGTGAGCGTGGGCGACGAGATTCGCGTTGCGCGAAGGCAGCAAGAAGCTGGTCGGTGTTCGAAGTACGCCACGCGAGTATGCCGGCATCGAACCCAGTGCCGGCATGGCTTGACAGTCGAATTGCGAAAACCTTTCGGGGCAGTGTTCTCACGTGCCGAAGCGTGAAGACGTTCACCTGCCGGTCAACGAGCAGCTGATCGTCGAACTGTACAGCAAGTAACAGTATCGGCAGCAGCTGACGGCTTGCAGCTTCGTGCTGGCTTGCATGACGCACGTTCGCACGATGCTGGCTGCGCTAGAAGCTGCAACTGCATTTCAACCGAAGGAGAACATGCGCGGCCGTTGCAAAATGCTTCGCGACGTATTGCCGCGCAGGAAGAGGCGATCTACTTATGCTTTGGAGAGGATTTCAAAAACCGAAGCGTCTGGCAGTCGATACCGAGACGCTTACCGAAAAATACGGCAAGTTCAGCGCCCAGCCCTTTGAGCGCGGCTTCGGCACCACCATCGGCAATGCGCTTGCGCCGCATGCTGCTGGTCTCGATTGAAGGCGCCGCCGTGACCGCCGTTCAGATCGAAGGCGTGCTGCACGAGTTCCAGTCGATCACCGGCGTCGTCGAAGACGCGACCGACATCATCCTGAACCTGAAGCAGATTCCTTTCAAGCTGAATGGCGAAGGTCCCGAAGGCGCTCTACCTGCGCGCGGACAAGCCGGGCGTCGTCACCTCCGGCATGATTGAAGCCGATGGCGACGTGGAGATTCTGGACAAGGATGTCTACATCGCCACCGTAGCGAAGGCGGCAAGCTGGACATGGAGATGCGCCTCAAGCGCGGCCGCGGCTATATTTCCGCCGACAAGAACTTCGACTCCGATCTCGGCATGGGTTTTATTCCGGTCGACTCGGTCCACTCGCCTGTGCGCAAGGTGAACTACACGGTTGAAGCGGCCGTCTGGGCCAGATCACCGACTACGACAAGCTGACGCTCGAAGTCTGGACCAATGGTTCGGTGCTGCCGGCCGATGCGATCGGCCTGGCGGCGAAGCTGCTGAAGGATCATATGAGCATCTTCATCAACTTCGAAGAAGAGATCGAAGCCGAGTGCGCGCAGCGAAGAAGGCCGCATCCTGCTGCGCAACGAGAACCTGAATCGCTCCGTCGAAGAGCTGGAGCTGTCGGTCCGCAGCTACAACTGCCTGAAGAACGCCAACATTCAGACCATCGGCGAACTGGTGCAGAAGACCGAAGCCGAGATGCTGAAGACCAAGAACTTCGGCCGCAAGTCCTTGAACGAGATCAAGGAAATTCTGGCGCAGATGGGCCTGTCGCTGGGCATGAAGATTGACGAGAGCGGCAATGCGGTTCCGGGACCGACCAGCATTCTGCCGGCAGCGACGCTGGCCGCGAGCTACAGCCACTTCGACGACGAGAGGATGAGACGATGGACTTCGGTGCGATCTTCAGCTGCCCACCGAAGACCGGAGAACTTTTAAAGCAGTACTAGCTGCTAGCGCTAGCCATCAGGTGAGATGCTGTCGAACGGCTAGAGCTAACAGCTGCTAAGCTAGATTTATATACGAAAGAGAGATTCGCCATGCGCCATCGCAATGCAGGATTCAAACTCGGACGCAACACCAGCCATCGCCGCGCCCTGCTGCGCAACCTGGTCACGTCCATCATTCTTCGAAGACCGCGTGGAGACCACCATCACCAAGGCCAAGGCTGCGCGTCCGCACGTGGAAAAGCTGATCACGCTGGGCAAGAAAGGCGACCTGCACTCGCGCCGTCAGGCGCTCGCTTTCTGCAGACCGCGAGGCCGTTACGCGTCTGTTCGACACCGTGGCGCCGCGCTACGGAGACCGCAATGGCGGCTATCTGCGCATCGTGCGCACCGGCTTCCAGAAGGGCGACGGCGCCGAGAAGGCGTTCATCGAACTGCTGGGCGCCGAAAAGCAGCTCGACGAGAAGCGCCAGAAGCGCGCCGAGGTCAAGGCCAAGAAGCGCAAAGAGCTCGAGGCCGCAGCTCGAAGAAGCAGAAGAAACAGGAAGACAGCGAAGAGGGCGGCGAAGAGGCTGCTTAAGCAGCGCCTTTCGGCAACACTCTTTCCTGCGATTCAAAACAAGGCCGGGCGTCTGCTAGCGCAGGCGCCCGTTCTCTTTGCGTCTCCCGCCGCACGCATTCCCGCCTCTTTTTCGAGCCTCTCGCGCGAGCCGGTCATCCAATAAGCATGCCGCTTCAGCCGGCCCGGCGCAACGGGCGCCGCTTCCTTAACCCGAGACCGATGTGATCAGGAACGAAGAGCTTCGGTCAGAGTCGTGGCGGAGCAGTTAGCCTTCGCGCGCTTCCAGCGTTTTGGCCGAAAGAGCCGCAGGATCAGGTAAACCAGCAACAGCTGTGTCAGGGCGCCGATGCAGTCGATCAGCACATCGGAAGGCATGCCTGTGCGGTTGGGAAGAAACGTCTGATGGATCTCATCGGTGGAAGCGATGAGCGCCGTGCCCAGCAAAGCCAGAAGGGCATTCCTGAAAAAGCCGATCGCGGCAGAGTGCAGCCACCAGGCGCGCAGCACGTAGCCCCACGAGCCCGTAGCCAATAAGTGGCCGGTCTTGCGGATGTATGTAGTGAATCTCGCCCCAGGCAGCATCGTTCACCGGGCCAAAGAGGATTGATAGATGGCGCGGAAAGGCCCGGACGTTTCATCGGAGCCAAGAGACTTGTCGACTCCATGGCGATCACGGCTATGGCGAGCAGCACGGGCAGCCAGGCGCGCAACCAGAAGAGCGCGGTACGGTGAGAGTTCGCCGTTCCGCGGCGTTCGCTCAGACCGCTCTTCTCGATGGGGGATGGATTGAGATTATTCGACATGGTAGTTGGGCGCCTCGCGGGTGATGATCACGTCGTGCACGTGGCTCTCGCGCAGGCCGGCGCCGGAGATGCGCACGAACTGCGCTTTCTCCTGCAGCTCCGCGATGGTTCCGCAGCCCAGATAGCCCATGCCGGAGCGCAAGCCGCCGACGAGCTGAAAGACCATCGCCTTCGAGCGGCCCGCGATAAGGCACGCGGCCTTCGATGCCTTCGGGCACAAACTTGGCCAGACGGTTCTGGCCGTTGCGCTCGCGCTGCACCACGCCCTCGGTCGCTCGGCTCCGCTCGCCAGGTCAGCCGCGCCCTGGAAGTAGCGCTCGCCTGATCCCTGGCTCATGGCGGTCAGCGAACCCATGCCGCGATAGGTCTTGAAGCTGCGGCCCTGGTAGAGAATGGTCTCGCCGGGGCTCTCGTCCACGCCGGCAAACAGCGAGCCGATCATGACCGAGCTGGCGCCGGCGGCGATGGCCTTGGTGATTTCGCCGGAGTACTTGATGCCGCCGTCGGCGATGACGGGAATGCCGTGCTCGCTGCGCAGCGCGATAGGCCTCGGCGATGGCGGTGATCTGCGGCATGCCGGCGCCGGTCACCATGCGCGTGGTGCAGATGGAGCCCGGGCCCGATGCCGACCTTGATGGCGTCGGCGCCGGCGTCGATCAGCGCCATGGCGCCTCGTAGGTGGCCACGTTGCCGGCCAGCAGCGCCGACATCCGGAGAAGCGCTTCTTCACGTCGCGCACCGCTTCGAGCACGCGCGAGGAGTGGCCGTGCGCGGAGTCGATGGCCAGCACATCAGCGCGCGCTTTCGACCAGTCTCGGCGGCGCGCTCCAGATAATCGCCGGTCGCGCCGATGGCGCCGCCCACGCGCAGGCGGCCCTGCTCGTCCTTGCTGGCGTTGGGGTACTTCAGCTTCTTCTGGATGTCCTTGACGGTGATCAGGCCCTTGAGCTCGTACTGGTCGTTGACCACCAGCAGCTTTTCCACGCGGTGCTTGTGCAGGATCAGCTCGGCCTCTTCAAGCGTGGTGCCGACGGGCACGGTGATGAGGTTTTCCTTGGTCATCACGTCGCCGACGGGAATGTCGGTGCGCGTCTCGAAGCGCAGATCGCGGTTGGTGAGGATGCCCACCAGCTTCTTGCCCTGCGTGACCGGCACGCCGGAGATCTTGTAGCGGCGCATCACTTCGAGCGCGTCGGCAGATCATCTGGTCGGGCCCGATGGTGACCGGGTCGACGATCATGCCGCTCTCCGAGCGCTTTACCTTGTCGATCTCGCCGGCCTGCTGCTCGATGGAGAGATTGCGGTGCACGATGCCGATGCCGCCCTGCTGCGCCATGGCGATGGCCATGCGCGACTCGGTCACGGTGTCCATGGCCGAGGAGAGCAGCGGCGTATTCAGCGTGATGTCGCGGGTGAGCTGCGTCTGCGTGCTCACCTGCGCGGGCACCACTCGCTGTAGGCGGGCACCAGCAGCACGTCGTCGAAGGTGAGGGCTTCCGGAAGAGTTTTGGCCAGCATAATGCGTCTGATGCGCCTGGCGGCTCCGGGATTCCAGTCCCACGGCTCGGCAGGCGCTTCCCTCTATTGTAGCGGAGGGAGCTGGAACGGGAGTCTCGCCGCGTTTTTAGCCTGCGGAGGATCGCGCCGCCGGTCCACTCGCGATTTGGAGGCTAATCGAATCCAGGCTCAAGTGAGCGACTTTATGGCGGAACCCGGCCAGGCAGGCCGAGATTCCGGCCATCCGTTCGGAGATGCGCAAGGGGATCTGTTCCTCGTTGCCCAGGGTAAGGACAACATAGCGCTCGCCAATAGAGCCTTTATCAGTCGAACTCGATCTTCGGTCCATGGAATGCGGAGTGGCGGATGGCCGAAACGGAAGGGAAACAGCACCGACAGATACAAGGCGTCTTCGGCGGCAGTGAGACTCGGATTACGCTGCTGTAATGACTCCAATAGCGCAGTATGCATCGACGTAGAAAAATGGTCCCGCAGTCGTTGATCTCGCCAGCAGGGTTCAGATTGACTTTCGTGAAGCGGCGGGCCAGAGCGATCATGCCAGCCAGCTCAGGAAGCAGATAACCATGCAGAAATAAAGAGCCAAACACGAGGACCAAAGAGGACGGGGAACAAGGATTCACGCAGATAGAGGCGGCGACATGACTTCCGGGCGAGCGGTCATTGCGCTTGCACGAACGTTTTACTGCAAGATCCGCATCTACGCCTGCACGATTTCGACCGAGTGAGGTGCCCGCGGCTTACACACCCACCGGGAACGGCTTGGGGCTCGACTCATCGTCGTTCGCGCCGCCGCGGCGCCAGCGCTCAAAGCGCCCCTGCAGCAGGCTCATCAGGCCCGTGTACCAGTAGCCGACCACAAACAGCATCAGGAACGGCGCGGTGAAGTAGTTGTGGTTGGAGAAGCGGTAGAGATGGCCAGCGAAGAAGTAGCAGCCGATGAGCAGCTCGATCCACGGCGCGAGCTTCGAGGCGCTTGCGATACTTGGCCGCCTGCGACTTTTCGCCCTTCTTGGCCACGCGGTACTTGGGCGTGCGCGCGAACGCGCTCTTGATGCCGAAGAGCGCTTCCATCACGGCCTTGGTGTTGGTGACCGTGAGGCCGATGCCCAGCGCCATGAGGAACGGCAGATAGAGGAACGTCTTCATCCAGGTCTTGGGGAAGAGCTCGCGCTGGCTCATCAGATAGAACACGGCGATCGACAGCGTCGACGCCGTGAACAGCGGCACGTCGATCAGCAGCATCTGGAACCAGCCCTGGTAGAAGCGCACGATCATCGCCGGAATCAGCAGGGCCGACATCACGATCATCAGCGGATAGCTGAGGTTGGCGGTGAGGTGGTAGACAGCCTCGATCTTGATGCGCCGCGGCGACATTCGGACCGGAAGATCATGGGCAGCACCTTGATGCTGGTCTGGATCAGGCCCTTGGCCCAGCGCGCCTGCTGCGTCTTGAAGGCGGTCATCTCGATGGGCAGCTCGGCGGGGCACTCGACGTCGGGCAGGTATTTGAACTTCCAGCCGGCCATCTGCGAGCGGTAGCTGAGGTCGGTGTCTTCGGTGAGCGTGTCGTGCTGCCAGCCGCCGCCGTCGGTGATGGCCTGGCGGCGCCACATGCCGGCGGTGCCGTTGAAGTTGAAGAACTCGCCGGTGCGCGACGCGGGCGCCATGCTCCAGCACAAAATGCCCGTCGAGCAGGATGGCCTCGACCTGGGTCAGCAGGCTGTAGTCGCGGTTCAGGTGCGTCCAGCGCGTCTGCACCATGCCGATCTCGGGCTCGGCGAAGTGGTGGATCACGCTTCATCAGCCAGTCGGGCGGCGGCACAAAGTCGGCGTCGAAGATGGCGACGAACTCGCCCTTGGCGACCTTCAGCCCGGCGTCGAGCGCGCCGGCCTTGAAGCCATGGCGGTTGGTGCGGTGGATGTAGACGATGGGGTGGCCGAGCGCCGCATAGCGCTCCACGATGGCGGCAGCGACTTCTGTGGTCTCGTCGGTCGAGTCGTCCAGCACCTGGATCTCGAGCTTGTCCTTCGGGTACTCCATGGCGCAGACGGCCTCGATCAGGCGGTCGATGACGAACTGCTCGTTGAAGATGGGCAGTTGGACGGTGACGCGGGGGAGCTCGTCGAAGTGCCTGGGCGGATTGGGGTTGTAGTTCTTGCGGTACTTGAAGTAGAGTAGCACAGGGTGTAGCGATGGATGCCGTAGAGCGCCAGCACGATCATCACCACGAAATAGGGAAGCAGCAGCGCCGCGTCGAACCAGTTCCAGTGGTAGAGGCCATGGAAGGTCTGATCCGCATACTGCATCTTGAGGTAGTGCTTGAGGCCGTTCTGCGGAGCAAACGCCAGATAGGGAGCCGCCTGCCGCGACAGCGAAAGCAAGCGGGCCGACGGTGAGATTCAGGCTGGCAGCGAGCGCGGCGAGCAGGGTAAGCCTCCACAAAACCGATGTTGCTATTGTACGGGATAGGCGCTGGAGTGCGACGGGAACCGGCAGAGCCAGTCTGCCGCGGGTATTGCCGCCATCGCTGCGCATCTGTCGTAAGTAGTGTTCCCTAGTCGAGGAGAGGTCCCACTCCGCAATGTCCACCACTGCAAGTTCGCCGATTGTTGCCGCCGCGGGCGGCAGCTTTCTTCTTGAGGATCGCGCGCCCGCCGAGATCTTTACCCCTGAAGATCTCAACGAGGAGCAGCGCCAGATCGCCGCGACGGCGGCCCAGTTCGCGCGCGATGAGATTCTGCCGGCTGCCGACGAAATTGAGAGCCAAGAAGCCGGGCGTGATGGCGGCACTCTGCGCAAGGCCGGCGAACTCGGCTTCACGCGGCGTCGATATTCCCGAGGAATATGGCGGCCTGGGGATGGACAAGATCACCTCCACGCTGATCACCGATCACATCTCAGTGCTGGCCAGCTTCTCCACTGCGTTTGGCGCGCACGCGGGCATCGGCACCCTGCCGCTGGTCTGGTACGGCACCGAGGAGCAGAAGCAGCGCTATCTGCCCAAGCTGGCGACGGCGGAGTGGATCGGCGCCTACGCGCTTTCTGAAGCCACTTCGGGCTCCGACGCCATGAACATCCGCACCCGCGCGACGCTCTCGGCCGACGGCACAGCACTACATCCTCAACGGCGAAAAGATGTGGATCACCAACTGCGGCATCGCCGGACCTGTTCACCGTCTTCGCCAAGATCGATGGCGAGAAGTTCTCCGCCTTTCTCATCGAGCGCGACACTCCCGGCCTGACCGTCGGCGCCGAAGAACACAAGCTGGGCATTCGCGGCTCGTCCACCTGCCCGCTGGTGCTGCAGGATTGCAAGGTGCCCGCGGAAAATCTGCTGGGCGAAGCCGGGCAAGGGCCATCACATCGCTTTCAACGTGCTCAACGTCGGCCGGTTCAAGCTGGGCGTGGCCTGCGTCGGCGGAGCGCGCCACGCGCTGGCCCACATGATCCGCTACGCCAAAGGAGCGCAAGGCCTTCGGCAAGCCGATCGCGGAGTTCGGCCTGATCCAGCGCAAAATCTCCGTCGAGCGCGGCGCGCCTTTACGCGGCCGAAAGCATGGCCTACCGCACCGTCGGGCATGATCGATGCGGCGCTTGGCGCAGCTCGACGCCGAGCAGGCGCACGCTGCGCGCGAGATTCAGAAGCGCATCGAGGAGTACGCCGTCGAGTGCTCCATCCTGAAAGTCTACGGCTCGGAGATGCTGACGCTGGTCGCCGACGAACTGGTTGCGACCATGGGCGGCTACGGCTACGTCGAAGAGTATCCCGCCGAGCGCTTCTACCGCGACGCGCGCATCAACCGCATCTTCGAAGGCACCAACGAGATCAACCGCCTCATCATCACCGGCTGGCTGATGAAGCGCGCCATGAGCGGCCAACTGCCGCTGCTGGCGGCGATCAAGCGCGTGATGGATGAAGTCATGCAGCCGCCATCCTTCGACGCGGGCGACGATGCGGGCGAGCCCTTGCGCACGAAGCGGCGGTGCTTGCAGCCGTGAAAAAGATTGCGCTCTTTGCCGCCGGCGTGGCCAGCCAGCGCTTTATGACCGCGCTTGCAGGATCAGCAGGAAGTCATGGCGGACCTGGCCGACATCATCAGCGCAGGTCTACGCACTCGAGTCGGCGCTGCTGCGCGCGCAAAAGCTGGCCGCCTCCGGCAAGGCCGCCGAAGCGGCGTGCACAATGACAGCGCTGTTGGCCGACGAGGCCATTGCAATGGCAGAGCAGGCTGCGCGTCGCATTCTTGCGGCATGCGCAGAAGGAGACGCACTGCGCACGCAACTTGCCATTCTCAGGCGCCTCGCGCGGTTTACGCCCGTGGATGTCGTCGGCGTCAGCCGCGCGGTTGCCCGTTCCTGCATCCTGGCGGAGAAGTATCCGCTATAGGCCCCGCGCGCCATTACGTGGTGAGGCGGCACGACCAAAGGAAAAGGCACACTCACTCCCACAAGGGGGGAGTAAGTGTGCCCTGTATGTTAATTCAGCCTGAGCCTAGGCTTTGGCGGAAGTCAGCGCGCCGAGATCGGCGGCCATCTTCTCCGTCGAGAAGGCTTCGATCAAGTCGCCTTCCTTCAGGTCGCTGAAGTTGGCGATGCCGATACCGCACTCCATGCCGTTGGTCACTTCGCGGGCATCGTCCTTGAAGCGCTTGAGCGATCCGATCTTGCCCTTGAAGACCTGCTCGCCGCCGCGCATGACCTTGATCTCCGATCGCGGCGGATCACGCCATCCTGCACGCGGCAGCCGGCGATGGTGCCCACCTTCGGAATCCTGAAGATGTTGAGCACTTCGGCGCGGCCCATGTAGTTCTCCTTGAACGTAGGTTCGAGCAGACCCAGCATGGCGAGGCGCATCTCGTCCTGCAACTCGTAGATGATCGAGTGCAGGCGGATCTCCACGCCTTCCTGCTGCGCCAGTTCGGCGGCCTTGCGCTCCGGGCGCACGTTGAAGCCGATGATGATGGCGTTCGAAGCAGTGGCCAGCAGCACGTCGCTCTCGGTGATCGAACCGACGCCGGAGTGGATCACCTTGACGCGCACTTTCTCGGTCGACATGCTTGACCAGCGAATCGGCCAGCACTTCCACCGAGCCCGTCACGTCGCCCTTGATGATGAGCGGCAAGATCCTTCACGCCGGCCTGGCGAATCTGCTCGGCAAGTCCTTCGAGCGAGACGCGCGAGCTCTTGGCAAGCTGCGCTTCGCGCTCCTTCATCTTGCGGTACTGCGCAATGCCCTTGGCCTTGTCGCGATCGGCAACGACGAGGAACGTGTCGCCGGAATCCGGCATGGATTCGAGACCGAGCACTTCGACCGGCGTCGATGGGCCGGCTTCTTCAAGTGGCGCGTCCGCGATCGTCGAACATGGCGCGAACCTTGCCGAAGGTGTTGCCGACGATGTAGCTGTCGTTCAGGCGCAGCGTTCCGTCCTGCACCAGCACGGTGGCCACGGCGCCGCGGCCGCGATCGAGCTTGGCTTCGAGCACCGAGCCCACGGCCTTGCGGCCCGGCGTTGCCTTCGGAGCCTTGATGTCGGAGACCAGGCAGATCATCTCGAGCAGCAGGTCGAGGTTCATGCGCTTCTTGGCCGAGACTTCGACGAAGACGGTGCCTTCGCCGCCGCGCCGCCCACTCTTCAGGAATGAGGCCGCGATCGGCAAGCTGCTTCTTCACGCGATCGGGATTGGCCTCGGGCTTGTCGATCTTGTTCACGGCCACGATGATCGGTACTTCCGCGGCCTTGGCGTGATCGATGGCTTCGAGCGTCTGCGGCATCACGCCGTCGTCGGCGGCAACCACGATGACGACGATGTCCGTGACCTTGGCGCCGCGGGCACGCATGCGGGTAAAGGCTTCGTGGCCCGGCGTATCGAGGAAGACGATCTCGCGGCCCGAAGCCGGAGAGCCTTCCTTCGCGAAGCGTACCTTGTAGGCGCCGATGTGCTGCGTGATGCCGCCGGCTTCGCCTGCCGCCACGTCGGTCTCGCGGATCGCGTCGAGCAGCGAGGTCTTGCCGTGATCGACGTGGCCCATGACGGTGACGACGGGCGCGCGCGGCACTTCGAGTTCGTTGGGATTCGCCGCTTCGAGCACTTCTTCGATGGCCTGGTTCGCAATCTCCTCTTCGTAGCTGATCACCGTGGCGGCCGCGCCGAATTTCGCGGCGACGTCCTTCACCATCTCGGCGTCGAGAGACTGGTTGACGGTGACGAAGACACCGCGCATGAGCAGGATGGCGATCAGGTCCTTGGCGCGAATCTCGAGCTTCTCGGCCAGGTCCTTTACGCTGATGCCCTCGGTCACGGTGATTTCCCGCGTGATCGGCACCGGCTCGTTGCTGAACTGTGTGGCGCCGCCAAAACGTGGCGGCGGCACGAAGCCCTTCATCGGGCCTTCCTTCGTCTTGGGATACTGCTGGCGACCGCGGCCCCTCGCCGCGTTGCGCACGCTGCGGGCGCGGCGCTTCAGTCGGCGGCGAGGTGCACCGGCGCCGAAGCCGCCGGGACGGGGTCCGCCAAATCCGCCGGGACGCGGGCCCGAATCCGGGCCGCTGACCGGGAAATCCCGGACGGCCGCCGGGCGCGCCGGGACCGCCGAGCCTGGAAAACCGGAGCGCGTGGGATGCTTGGGCCGCGGGCCGCCGGGGAACTGGCCGGGAGCAGCGCCGGGCCGGGTGTCCGCTGGAATCCGCCGGGACCGGCACTCGCCGGACGGCGATCAAAGATGGGCTTGCCGCGCTGAATTCCCGCCTGAACCTGCTGGGCGCAGCGGGGCCGCGGGCGCGCCGGGAGCGGGCGGAGGCGCCTTGTACACCGGGCGCGGGCCGGTCTGCGGCATCACCACGCGCCGAATCGGCGGCGCGGCCTGCGCAGGCGGCTCAGGTTCTGCAGGCGGCGGTGCCGTGGGGGCTGCGTGGAGCGGCGGCCGCTGAGGTTGCCGGCGCGCCAGCAGGCTTCTCGGCGGCCGGTGCCTGCGACCGCGGGCGCTTCTGCCACGGGAGCGAAGCAACGGCGCAGGCGCGGCGGCGCGGCTTCAACCGCAGTGAGGTGGCGCCGGAGCAGCCGGAGCGGCAGCGTGCGGCTTCGCCACGACAGGCGCCTGCTCCGGAGCGTGCGGCGTTTCTTTAGGTGCGGCACGGAGCCACCGGCGGCTTCACGACGACGGTGCCTGCAGGCGGAACCACCGCCACTGCCGGACGTGCCGGCGCCGCCGGAGCCTTGGCGACCACCGGGCCAGCCGGAGGCTTGCTGGCAACGGCGCGGCGGCTGCGGCGGGCTGACAATCGGGGGCGCAGGCCGCGCCTGCGGCACAATCTTTCGGGGTTCCGGGCGGGCCGGGGCCGCAGCCGGCGGCGGCGCTGCGGTTACGGCGGGCGCGGCAGGCTTCGCGGGGGGCGCTGCCGGCGCCGTGCGAACGGCAGTCGTTCCTCTTGCGGGCCTCCGCTTCCGCTTCCTGCTTGCGAGCCAGAATGGCCTTCATCACGTCTCCGGGCTTGGAGACATGCGAGAGATCGATTTTGGGTGCAACGCCCTGCGCCGCGCGCGGCCGCGCTTGGCCTGCGCCGCGCGAGCCATGAGCAAACTGCGCACGCACCTTCTCTGCTTCGTGTTCCTCCAGGGAACTGGAGTGGGTCTTGCCCTCGCCCAGGCCGAGCTCTGCCAACACATCAAGAATCTGCCGGCTCTTGACTTCCATCTCTCTTGCGAGATCGTTGATTCGAACCTTACTCATCCGCCTCTTTTCAGATATCGCTACCCAAAGCCCTTAGTCGCTCATAGCTACCTCATGGCAATGGCTGCTTTGAAAGTCCATTATCGCCTGAATCGCGTGCAAAGATGCGCCCATATTGCATCGCACCCTATTCGGCCGCTTCATCGTCTTCCGCTTCCGAAGCGTCCTCAACGGCCCGCTCCGTTTCCGTCATCGCTGCGTTCTCGGCTTCCAGTTCGGCGCCTGCTTCGCCAGCCTCATCGGCCAGACTCGAGTTCCTCTTCCGCTTCACCGGCGCGCAGGCTCTCGGCTTCTTCCAGAACCTCCTGCGCATTCTCCCCTTCGGCTTCGCGTGGTGGCCACGGCGGCTTCCGCGCGTTTCCACCTCGGCCTGCGGCGCACCCTCTTCGCCTTCAAAATGGCCGAAGTAGTGGCGGACGGCGACGCTGATGCGTTCCAGTGTCTTCTCGCCGATGCCCGGAATCTCTTCAAGCTGCTCGGGCGTCATGTCGGCCAGCGATTCCACCGTGGTGATGCCGGCGGCAACCAGCTTCTGGATGATGCCGTCGCCCAGTTCCGTGACCTGTTCGATCGGCGTCGTGGGACCGCCGGAGAGCGCCTGCATCTGCTGTTCGACTTCCTGGCGCTTCTCCTCTTCGCTCTTGATGTCGATCTTCCAGCCCAGCAACTTGGCCGCCAGGCGCACGTTCTGGCCCTTCTTGCCGATCGCCAGTGAAAGCTGCGTATCGTCGACGATCACTTCGAGCTGCTTTTCGGTGAGGTCGGAGATCGAAACGCGGCTCACCTTGGCAGGTTGCAACGCCTTCTCGGCAAAGGTGGTGATCTCTTCGCTGAATTCGATGATGTCGATCTTTTCGCCGCGCAGCTCGCGAATGATCGACTGCACGCGCATACCCTTCATGCCGACGCAGGCGCCTACCGGGTCCACATCCTTGTCGCGGCTCTGCACGGCGATCTTGGTGCGCTCGCCAGCCTCGCGCGCAATGGCGCGGATAGACGACCGTGTTGTCGTAGATCTCCGGCACTTCCGACTGGAAGAGGTTCTGCACCAGCTCCGGCGCGGCCCGGGAGACGATCACCTGCGGGCCCTTGGCGGCGCGGTCCACCTTCAGCAGCACCACGCGCAGCCGCTCGCCCACCGTGAACTGCTCAAGACGCGACTGCTCGCGCTTGGGGCAGCGGGCTTCGGCCTTGCCCAGGTCGAAGATCACGTCCTGGCCCTCGATGCGCTTCACCGTGGCATTCAGCACTTCTTTCTCGCGGTGCGCATACTCCTGGAAGACCGTGTCGCGCTCGGCTTCGCGGACCTTCTGGAAGATCACCTGCTTGGCCAGTTGCGCGGCAATGCGGCCCAGCGGCGTGGTGTCGCGGTACATGCGGATCTCGCTGCCCACCTCGACGCCCGGCGCAAGTTCGTTGGCTTCGGCGAGCGTGATCTGGTTGACCGGATCTTCGATCGGGTCTTCGTCTGGCACGACGGTCTTGTAGATATAGGCGGTGATCTCGCCGGTATCCTTGTTCAGCTCTCCGCGCATGTTTTCCTGCGTCTTGTAGTACTTGCGCGTCGCCAGGGCGATTGCCTCTTCCACGGCGCCGACAACGATCTGGGGCTCAATGCCCTTCTCGCGACTCAGGAGTTCGATACTTTGGTATAAAGCGCTGGCCATACTTTGCTTGCTCTCTGGGTGTTTAGCGCGCGACAAATACTCATCCCGTGCGCAGATTGTTCGGTTTAAGCGGCGAAGGCCTCAAAGCCCTTCCGCCAGGGTTTCTTTCGCCGAAAGAGACTAAATCTCCGGGATCAGTTGCGCCTTCTCGATATTCGAGATCGCAATCTCCACCGTGTTAACCCCGGCTTTCCGGCTCTTGCTGTTCTGCCGCACGGCAGAAAGATCGAGCGTTATCGTTCCCTCGCTCAGCGGCCGACATTCTGCCCTGCCAATGCCGGTTGTTGCGAACCGGCTCAAACGTCTGCACTTTCACCAGGCTGCCGGCAAAGCGCTGAAACTCTTCCGGCCGGGTCAACCGGCGATCCAGCCCCGGTGAACTGGCCTCGAGGGTGTATTCGCCCCCGGGAACCAGGTCTTCCACATCCACCAGGGCCCCAAAATCGCGGCTGAAGCCGGCGCAATCTTCATGCGTGATGCCGGAAAGCTGCTCAAAACTCAGGCTGCCCGCGGCAAACCGCTCGGGAAGCCCCTCGGCGCCCGCTTCGATGGCTGCCTTCAGCCTGCGCGCGGCCCTCGGCGTTCTTTTCAAGCGTGACACGCAGAACGCGCTCTCCCGCCTTGCCGCCCAATTCCACTTCCACAACGTCGAGCCCGTGGCTCGCCGCCACTCTTTGCGCCGCGGCCCGGATTTCGTCCAGCTTTTGCGACATCCTCTGCACCCCGGCGCGACGAATCAGCACCGGAACCTGCTGCTCCCAACAGGTGAAAAATTCCAGAGACAAATGCCGCTCAAACGGCCTGTTTGTATCAGGAGTTGGCCCCAAATAAAAAGTGGGCTGTTAGCCCACTCATCTCTCCGCCAGCCGGTCTACCCACGGCGAATGTAGCGGACAAATTCGTTTGCACTCTTAGAATACGGCGAACCGCTGGGAATTTCAACGGGGCGGCTTCGTCCAGGCGGATGTGGTCAGGGGCTATCGGCCGGACGAAAATAGCCGATAGGAACCTCAAGTTGTACCAGATTCCCCGAAATAGGCATTGAAGTCGGCGTTCAACCCTAGAAGCATGAGAGTCTACGGCTATGCGCTTTCTACCTCAGCGAGTATGGCTCGCCCTCGGGGCGACCATGGTTGGCCTCATCTGCGGCGCCATCGGCGGCTATCAGATGGGCCGCGCCACGGTGCTCGGCCAGGCTAAGGCCCGCCTCGCGCAGGACGGAAACCGCATCATGGAGGCCGGCAACGCCGCTACCGCCGAGTCGCGCAAGATTCTAAAGGAGATGAACGCATCCTCCTTCCCTTTCTGCTCGGAGGATGAGGTTGCCTATTTCCGCAAGCTGGTCTTCCAGTCGCGGTTTCTGAAGGAAGGCGGCCGGATGCGCGACGGCCAGATTCTCTGCTCCACAACGCTCGGTCACGCCCCCGACCCGACCAAGCGCTATAGGCCTGATTTCGCGCAGGATGACGGAACCTTCCTCTATCAGGATATGCCCGCCTTTCGTATCGGCAATGTGCAGGTTCTGGCCGTGCAACTGGGGGATTCGTTTATTGTCTACAGCCCTTACACCTCCACGGCCCAGATCGCCGCGCCCATGCACTACACCGTCACCGATGTGGACGCCAACACCCATGCGGCCGGCCACCTGACGGGCGACCTGCCCCAGGTGCCGAAGCACCTGCTCACCACTCCCGGGTTGACGCGTTTGAATGCGAGCCTCTACCAGACCCAGTGCGATGGCAATCCCACGGTTTGCCTCACAACCTACGTTTCGGTGCACGATGCCCTTCAGGGGTACCGGGGAATGCTGACGATCGCCGGCTTGCTGGGCGCGCTCGCCGGTGGACTGCTCGGCTTTCTCTGCTGGCTGATCTACCAACGCAACCGCGGCATGGATCATCGGCTGCTCCGCGCGATTCGCCTCGACAAGCTGAAGGTGGTGTACCAGCCGATTGTCGATCTCGATGCCGGCGAGATCGTCGAGGCCGAAGCGCTCGTCCGCTGGACGGACGAAAACAGCATGCAGATCAGCCCGGAGGTCTTTATCAAGGTGGCTGAGAAGGCCGGCTACGTCAGCGAAATTACGAAACTCGTGGTGCACCACGTGCTCAGCGACTTCCGTGAAACGCTGCGGGAGCGTCCCGACTTCCGTGTGAACATCAACATCGCCGCGCCGGACCTCTCCGATCCCGCATTCATGCCCATGCTCGAAAGCGCTCTCACTGAGGCCGGGGTGCAGCCGAGCAGCCTCGGCATCGAGATCACCGAAAGCTATACGGCGCGCCATGACGTCGCCAAAGAGACGATTCTTCGTCTGCGCAAGCGGGGCCACTTCGTCCACATCGACGACTTCGGCACCGGCTATTCGAGCCTTGCCTACCTGCACGATCTTTCCGTCGACGCCATCAAGATCGACAAGGCCTTCACCCGCGCAATCGGAACCGATGCCGTGACGGTCTCCATTCTTCCCCAGATTCTCACCATGGCCGACACCCTAGACCTGCGCGTGGTGGTTGAGGGAATCGAAACCCAGCAGCAAGCCTCGTACTTCGCCGCCACTGATCGCTCCATCTATGCGCAGGGGTGGCTCTTCGGGCATCCGGTTCCGGCGCAGTCCTTCCACCGGCTGCTCAGCGAAGCCGGCAATGGAAACGGCAACTACACCCAGCCCGTCCCCGTGCCGAACTAGGGTGTAGCTGCCCCGCCTCCTCCTTGATCGCTTTCCCTTTTGCGCGGACCGCCGCGACCGACGACAATAGCTGGATGAAATACATGCGCCGGCTGACCTCTGGCTTGTTCGCTCTCGTTGCGCTTGCATCCCTCGCTCATGCACTTCAAAAGCAGCCTTCCAGCGTCTACCACGCGCGGCGGCAGGCGCTGGGCGATCGCCTGCGTGGCGGCGTGGCCGTCCTGTTTGCCGCCCCCGAGCCCTTGCTCGATTTCATGCCCTATCGCCAGGACAGCGACTTCTACTACCTCACCGGGTGGACCGAGCCAGGCGCCGCGCTGATGGTTATTGGCGCTGACGGTGCCTCGCAGCCCTACAGGGAAATCCTCTTTCTGCCCACGCGCAATCTGCGCATGGAAAAATACACCGGAGTGAAGATGGATGCGGCCACGCCGCGACGTCACCGAGGCAACGGGCGTCGACGCCGTTGAGCCGATGACCGCGCTCACCGCCGAGCTTAACAAGGTAGCGGCTGCGAATCGCCGCCTCACCTCGAACCTGTGGACGCAGCCCGACTCCGGCCCGGCGAAGGCGCTGGTCACCTTGAACGCCAGCCACCCTCGGCATGGACAAGGCGCCCGAGGCTCACGATGTAACCAGCCTCGTGATGCAGTTGCGCGTCGTAAAGGATCAGGGCGAGATCGAGCTGCTCAGGAAGGCGAGTGATGCCTCGATCGCCGCGCAGCGCGCCATGATGCGCGATGTGAAGCCCGGCGTAACCGAGCGCACCATCGCCGGCAAAATGACCGCGGTGTGGTTCGAGCAGGGATGCGAGCGGCCATCCTACGCGCCCATCGTGGGCTCGGGCATCAACTCGACAACGCTGCATTACGCAGAAAATTCGCGCACCATGCAGGATGGCGATATCGCGGTGGTGGACGCGGCGTGCGAGTTTTCGATGTATGCGGCCGACATCACCCGGACTGTTCCGGTCAACGGGCACTTCACTGCGCGGCAGCGCGAGATTTACGACGTTGTGCTCGGCGCGCAGAAGGCGGCGATCGCGGCCTTCGTGGTCAACAAGTCGACGATCAATGACCGCGACCGCAAGGATCCGGATTCGCTCGATACCGTGGCCTACAACTACATCAACACGCATGGCAAGGATCTGCACGGTGCGCCTCTTGGCAAGTACTGGGTCCATGGACTCGGCCACATGATCGGCATCGATGTGCACGACCCGGCGGATTACCCTGCCGTGCTCAAGCCGGGCATGGCCTTCACCATCGAGCCGGGCGTTTACATCCCCGAGGAAAAAATCGGCGTGCGCATCGAGTGCGACTTCGTCGTCAGCTCCCGATGGCAAGCTGATCGATCTCGATGCCGATCTGCCGCACACCGCCGACGAAGTGGAAGCCGCAATGCAGGCGAAGTAGCGGGAAGGCGCGTGAAGCATATGGATGAGCAGGAGCCGATGGACCAGCAGATGGATACTGGGCAGCTCGAAACCTTGAAGCGCGTCTTCGCCGATCAGCTCGCTGCATGCCTCGAAGAATGCGCGCGCGGCAGGCGCGGCCTCTTCACCGACGTTGCGATTGACCGAGCGAAGATGAATCCGAGGGAGCGTGGCCTGAAGCCGCGCGGCTGCGTGAATTGGCCTTTGCGCTGCAGGCAATTCTCAACCAGGATGGCGAGCGCGACCCGCTCTGCGACGAATTTCTCGACCTGTGCACGATTCACGGCGAAAGCAATCCCGGCGAGCCCCGGCTGGCGCGTGCCTTGCAGGCCCGCATCGACCGTGGAGAAGTGGGCACGCCCACTGAGACGGAGCGAAAGCCGTGGTAGCGCTGCACGCATTTCTCGCGCTCACCGCCGGCTTTGCGGCCGTGGTGCTTATCGCGCTGGCGCTGCGCGGCGTTATGCAGATGTTCGCGCCCAGTCTCGCGGCCGAGGTGCCGCGCCCCGGCCTGAGCTACACGATCGTCAACCTGGGAGCGTCCTTTCTGGCAGGAGCGGCCGGCGGATACCTCACAGCATGGATTGCCGCGGCCAATCCGCTGATCCATGTCCTGGCTCTCGCACTCATCATCCTTGCGCTGGCGGCCCTGAACGCCTTGCAGTCACGCGGGCAGCAGCCCATCTGGTATCAGCTTGCGCAGGTCGCCTTGTCGCCGGTGGGAGTGTTTGCCGGCGGTCTGGTGCGGCTGCGGGTTCTGGGCATTTTGTAGAGCGCGGCCGAACTCGCGTGCGCCGGCATTCTTCGCGCGCAACGCGCCCGAGTTCGCCATTTTTCTGCGGTCAGGCTCGTTGCCCAAATGCTACAATCGCGTCGATTTTCTGCTATTTCAAAACTCCCGATCCGAGAGGTCAATGAACGATGAAGGCTTCCCTTGGAGTCACCCTTGCCGTCAACACGATCGCACTATTCGCAACCGCCACCTTCGCCGCACCGCTTGCCGGCGCGCAGGTAAATGATAATGATCCCGACCTGGTGGAAGTTCGCCACTATCGCCTCACCATGGACAAGCTGGAGAAAGCGGCCAACGCCTCCCAGCAAATCGAAGCTCTCGTGGCCGGCGATCCGACCCTGAAAAAGCGGATTGATGCCGACTCTGATAACGATCAAACCATCGACCAGAAAGCCAAACGGTTTGACACGTCCTTTCCCACCGTCGCCGCAATCGTTCTACGCAATGGTCTGAGCACGCGAGAATACATCGTCGTTTCCCTCGCCCTGATGAATGACTACATGATGGTCGGCATGAAGAGACAGGGATCGATCAAGGATTATCCTCCCAACTCGATCACCCCTGAAAACGCGGCATTCGTCGAGCAGAACTTCGACAAACTTCAGGGGATCGTCGACAAGATGACGCCGCCCGATCACTCGAACTGACCAGAACGAATTCGCCGGAAATAACTTGAGCCTCGCGGCTTTCTTCAGCTCGCGAGGCTCAAGTGGTTTGCCGGCTGCCTACCAGCGCACGCCAAATGTGACAGGAACCAGCTTGGTATCCGCCTCGACTGCAGCGATGCCCAGGCCGTTCGGCGCGATGGTTGTTGCGGGCGTCAGCACGTCAAGGTAGCGTGCCTCGGCAAAGAGCTTCATGCGGCTGTCGCCGTACATCCCGCCCATGCGGTGCTGATAGCCCGCCCCTATATTCCATCCGCCCTGGTTTGACGAGAAGTGGCCCACCACAACGTTGGTGTAGCCGATGCCGCAGTAGAAGTAATAGCAATACTGGGTCAGACCCGGATCGGTGAAGCTGGTGACCTTGCGGTAGAAACCGCCGCCGCCCGTGATGTACACGTCATTGCTGCTCTTCGGAAAGAGATCCACCACCGGGGCAACCGTGAATGACCAGATATGCGCGTATCCTCCCGTGGCGCCCACGTCGTTGATGATGCGGCCGGGAAGCTTGTCGCTGATAAATTGATATTCGATCAGCCCGCTCAGGTGCTGATTAAACCTGAGTCCGCCGCCTATCGTGAAGTTGCCGCCCCAGGTGATGTCGTTGCTCACCGGCGCGTTGAAGCCGCCGCCGAATTCCCACGCCATGCGGCTGAAGAAACCGCCGCTGTGCTGCGAGTCATAAGAGCCCTGCCCGGCTGCCGCGCCGTGACCTTCTCCGGCGGGCGTGGGCGCCGCCGGCAATGCCCCGTCCTCCTCCGCGCTGTCGAGGGCCGGTAAGCTCGCATTGGAACTCGATTCAAAGGTCGCAGGAACCGCTTCGGAAGTGGACTCGGAATCGGCAGAGCGAATGCTTTGCGCTTGAGCCGACCCGGCCGCAAAGGCGACAGCAGCAGCCAGAAGAGACACACGCTGCATCAAGAAGACCGAACGGAAGGAATGCATGTCCTACCTCACAATCGGATTTTTGGATGTTCAGGCGAGAATGTGCCGCAGTTCTCGATATCAGATTAGACACTGATCCCAAACGGAAGTTGCATGGAGTCTGTGAGAAACAGCAAGGCCGGAGGTCTCCCTCCGGCCTGTGGACGTGCCCGGTTGCCGCTTAACCCTGGATATCGAACTGCTCAGGGTGCAGGGCGGCATCGCTCTTCACCAGGATATTTTTGCCCGTCAACTCCTCGAAATCCGTCAGCCACCGCGCGTTGTTCGCCTTGAGAACCTTGACGGTCTCAGGATTCACCCGCAGCAGCACATCGCCGCTTTCAAAATGCTTCCGCATCTTGCGCATCTCGATGTAGATCTCGTTGCACACCGTCGTCGGGCTCTTCACCATGCCCGTTGCCTGGCAGATGGGACAGGGAACACTTAGAGTGCGCTCAAGCGACTGCTTGACGCGCTTGCGGGTGATCGCCACCAGTCCAAAATCGTTGAATTGCAGAACCTTGGTCGGCGCCCGATCGTTTTTGAGAGCTTCTTCAAGCGCGGCCATCACCTTGAAGCGGTTCTTGCGCTCATCCATATCGATGAAGTCGATAATGATGATGCCGCCCAGGTCGCGCAGGCGAATCTGCCGCACAATTTCCGGAATCGCGTCGAGGTTCGTCTTGACGATGGTGTCTTCAAGACGCGCCGTCTTGCCCACGTACTTGCCGGTGTTGATGTCGATCGCCACCAGGGCTTCGGTCTGATTGATGACAATCGAGCCGCCGCTCTTGAGCCACACCTTCGAGCGCAATGCTTTCGAGATTTCGTCCTGAATGCCGAAGTGCTCGAAGAGCGGCGTCTCCTTGGTGTAGAGCTTGACGCGCCGCACCAGCGAAGGCGAGAAGCGATTGAGGAAGCGGACAATCCGCTCGTAGTCGGCTTCCGAGTCAACCCAGATGCTCGAGAAGTTCGCGCTCACCTGGTCCCGCAGAATGCGCTCGATGAGCGAGAGATCGTGGTAGATCAGCGCCGGCGACTTCGAACCTTCCGAGCGCTGCTTGATCTCGTTCCACAGGTGAATCAGGAAGCGCAGGTCGGCGCGCAGCTCATCTTCCGAGGCGCCCTCGGCCGCGGTGCGCACGATAAATCCGCCTGAAGCTTCGCCGCGCTCGTGAATCAGAATCCGCTTGAGGCGCTGGCGCTCTTCATCCGATGCAATCTTGCGGCTCACGCCGACGTGCGTGACCGTCGGCATAAAGACAAGGAAGCGGCCGGGCAGCGCGATGTGACTGGTGATGCGCGCGCCCTTCTTGGCGATCGGCTCCTTGGCGATCTGCACCAGGATCTCCTGGCCGGGTTTGAGCAGGTCGCTGATGATCGGCAGGTCAGAGGTCTGCGCTGTGCGGCGCGACGGCCCGCGGCGTTCTCCGGGACGGCTGCTGCCGCCGCGTCCACCACGGCGCCCGCGGCCTCCGCGGTCGCGGCGTGGCTGCTGCTGGCCTTCGGATGCGGGCTGGCCATCTGCCGCAACCTGCGCGCCATCCTCCTCTTCGGCTTCTGAAGCCTCCTCTTCATCCTCTTCGACGCTCTTGTCGTCAAAGTCCATCTGGATGCGATGGTCGAGATGCGCTTCCTGCAGCAGTTCACCGAGGTCGCCGGAGCGAATCTGCGTCTGCAGCGTCTCTTCCTCGTACTCGTCGAGGTCGTGCTCTTCGAGCGCGTGATGGCGGTGCATCGGCGTCTCGAACTCCTCGCCCTCGATCACTTCCTCTTCTACAAGTCCGCTGCCCGCTGCCAGTCCCGAACCGGCGGCATAAGAATCGTGATGCAGGCTCGAATCGTGCGCGTCTTCGATCGGCTGCGGCTCCTGCTCGTGCGTTTCATCCTCGCCCGGCCGCTTCTTTTTGTTGCCGCCAAGGCCAAAGAGGCGGAACGTGCTGGGCGGCAGGGGATCGACATGGTGCGAAGCCGTCGCATCCTCATCCGCGTCGTCGCCGGCGTGCTCTTCGATTACCTCAAGCTCTTCGGGCTCGGCTTCCGCGGCCAGCGCTTCAACCTGCTCTGGTGCTTCTTCAATCAGTCCTTCGTGGACGAGCGTCTCTTCGACCAGTTCCTCGTCGATGGGCCGAGCCACGCTGGTCTCTGCAAAAGTCTCGTGCCCCGCGTCGATAAAGCTGCCCTCGGGCTCGGCATGCACTTCCGCATCGGCTCCCGGCCGGGAACCGCGATGCCGTGAGATCGATTCGCCGGGAAGCAGTCCGCTGCCATCCCACACGATAGGTCTCTCAATCAGCGTCGAGGGCCGCGACGTAACAGCGGGGCGGCTCGGCGTGTCGGCTTTGGGCTTCTGTTCCTGCTCGGCGGGCGTGCCCCCGTACTTTGAAAGAGCCTCGCCGGGAAGCACGAAGGCCGCCGGCGCGCGCTCGGCACGGGCCGGAGCGGGAGTCTCGCGCACGCGGCTGCGTCCTCGGCTTCGCTCGGGGCTTCGGCTTCCGCCGTGGTTTCATCCGTATTCTCTGCGGCGGGAGCCGGTGACCCGGTGCGGGTGCCGCGACGGCGGCGGCGTCCGCGCCAGCGCCGTGCGCCGCCTTCGTCGGCGTCCTCCCCATCCTGCTTTTCGATTCTGACGCGCCGGGGCAGATGCGGCTTCGGCCGGCTCGGCCTCAGCTTCCGGCTGCCGCTCGCGCGGTGCGCGCTCCTGCCGCTGGCCGGTGCGGTCGCCGCCATGGCGAACCTCGCGCGTGTGCTGGCTGGGACTGGCCGCAGCCTTCTCAAGCTCGTCAGTTTCTTCCGGGTCTTCGAGCTCGAGAAAGTCAGTGACGTAGAGGAAGGCGTCGCGCTCGAGGCCGATGTCGACAAATGCCGACTGCATGCCCGGCAGTACGCGGGTTACGCGGCCGTTATAGATCGAGCCGGCGAGGGTATATTCATTTTCGCGTTCGTAATAGATTTCCGCGAGTTGATCGTCTTCAAGAATTGCAAGCCGTGTTTCATGCGGCGTGCTTGAAATGCAAATTTCCTTTGCCATCGTACCTTTCCGCCCGGCGGCCATGGGCGGCCGGGTCTTGCGGCAAGGTTGGATGGACGCGCGCGGAACCGGAAAGGATGGAGCTGGGCGAAAGGCGAGACCTGTATGCCGTTGATCCTGTGAGAGAGTGACCCTGGCGAACAAGCCGTGCGAGGTGCGTATCCTTTTGCAGAGAATTTGTGGCCACCGTTGCCTGCGGCGTTGCCAAACGCCACGGCGAGGCCGTTCCACCGCCGGTATGGGCATCGACTCGCGCGAACGGTGCAGGGCCCGAGGGCTCCTGCAGGCTACCGGCCGGCGACGGAACCCCGTCGCGATAGGCCTCGCGTTCTGCTGCGCGGTTCGTGCAACCCATGCACTGCAAGCGGTACACCCGTCTCTGCGTGCTCATGAACTCAATCCTGCCGGGCCTGCGGTCCATTGGAACCTCTGCCGGCGTAGATGCTTAAACCTTTCTCTTGCGAGCCTGATCGCTTCTGGCTGAGAGCAAGAGGTGAACTTGTCCAATTGCCCCCGGAGCTTTCTCTGCCGGGAGCCTCAGTTTACAAACCGGCGCATACGCACGTTCATCGCAACGCCCAGCGCGAGGAAGGTAAACAACACCGAGGATCCGCCGTAGCTCATTAATGGTAAGGGGATTCCGGTGACGGGCATAAACCCTATGACCATGCCTACATTGACCGCAATCTGAAAGGTCAACACAGCCACGACGCCCATGATAATCAGGGAGCCTGGCAGGTCGGCGGCTGTTTGAGCGTTTTGAATCAAACGCATCAATATAAAAAAGTATAGCAGCAGGACGAAAAGCGCGCCTACAAAGCCATGCTCCTCGCTGAAGGCCGCAAAGATGAAATCGGTGTAAGGGATAGGCAGGAAATACCCTTGCGTCTGTGTACCCTTGGCCGTCCCCTTGCCCCAGATGCCCCCTGAGCCCACGGCGATCTTCGACTGCAACACCTGGTAGCCGCTGCCCTTGGGGTCGTTCTCAGGGTTGATGAAGCTGGTGAGCCGCGCCTTCTGATAGGGCTTCAGCAGTTTGCCGCTCGACCACGCCCCGCCGACCACCACGATGGCGACGGTGCAGATGATCGCAGCCTGCCGCAGATTGATACCGCCGAGAAAGAGGCCCGCAATCAGCACCGGGGCAAAGGTGAGGGCCGTGCCCAGGTCCGGCTCCTTGAGCACCAGCAGCATCGGAACGCCCACCATCGCGAAGGCCTTGAGGATGTCCGGCCATGTCAGCCGCCGCGCCCCCAGGTTGGCGAAGTACCGTGCCACCATCAGGATGAGGATCAGCTTCATCCACTCCGACGGCTGAAACAGCATCGGCCCAAGCTTGATCCAGCGCCGGCCGCCGAGCGCCTTGTGGCCGATGCCGGGAATAAGGACCGCCGTGACGGCCACCAGAAAAACGCCATAGGCCCAGGGAACCCAGTCGAGCAGCCGGTGGTAGTCAATTCGCGAGAGGATGAACATGACGACGAGGCCGCCGGCGATCCAGAGCATCTGCTTGGTGTGGAAGCCGGAAAACTTCGTATGCAGCGTGGCCGAATAGATCTCGACCACTGAGACGGAGCACAGCAGCAGCACGACCCCGAGCAGGGGCCAGTCGAAGTCGCGAAAGCCCATGAGGCCGCGCGTGCTCATGGTGCGGCTATCCCGCGGGCTGGCAGCAGCCAGGCCAAGTTGCGACGGTCGGGCTGCGGCTCGTCGATTGGGCTCCGGGCGCGATGGAGTTGGGATCCGCGCCTGCACCTGAATTAATTCCTGGATTGATGAAGAAGCGGCCGGCATGAATCTTCGCGACCTGGCGATCGGCGGGGTTCTTCGCGGTCGTGTCAGGAGCCGTCCACACCGCACCCACTTCCACCGGCTTCGGCGGCGCGGCAGCTTTGCTGGGCTGCAGGTTATGGGCGAGGCGGCGCTGCTTTTCAACATAAGCCGAGACCACCCGGGCACCGATCCGTGCGGCAAACCAGCTCTTGTCGCCGTTCTGCCACAGCACGGCCACCACCAGTTCAGGATTGCGGCGGGGCACCACGCCCACAAACCACACGTTGGGCAGGGTCAAGTGAGATTGGGCCACCTTGGTGTCATGCCCCACAATCTGGGCCGTGCCGGTCTTCCCTGCAAAGTCGATGCCCGCCAAGCCTTCGGCTCCAGCGGTATGGTACAGGCCCGGCTGGGTCGTCTCTGCCATGCCGTCTGTGATGGTGATCCAGTTCGCAGGATCAATCGGAATGTACGTGTCGCCCGAGCCGGGATAGGTGTCGAGCAGCGCCTTGCGAAAGTCGGCGGGAAGCTCGTCGGGGAAGACCGTGTGCGGCCGCACCATGTGTCCATTCGACGCGATGCCGCCGATGATGCGCGCCAGTTGAATCGGCGTGGCTTCGATGGCGCCTTGCCCGATGCCGACGGAGATGGTTTCCCCCGCGTACCACTTGCGATGGAAGTTCTTCATCATCCACTGCGTGGACGGCATCAGTCCCGCCTGCTCACCGGGCAGGTCGATCCCCGTCTTCTGCCCGTAGCCGAACTCGGTCGCGTACTTGGCAATGCGGTCGATGCCCAGCTCGATCGGCGAGGGTGTAGTAGAAGGTGTCGCAGGACATCGGAATGGCGTTGTGAATATCCACCATGCCGTGCCGTTCATCGCAGTGATAGAAGTGCCCGTAGAAGTTCGCGCCGCCATTGCACATCACGTGCATGTTCTGCGCGATGCCTTCCTGCAGTCCCGCCACCGACATGAGGATCTTGAAGGTCGAGCCGGGGGCAAGCTGCGCCTGGATCGCCTTGTTCAGCAGCGGGTGATCGGGATCGGTGATCAGCTTGTTCCACTCCGCGCGTTCGATGCGCACCGCAAAGGCGTTAGGGTCGAAACTCGGCCGCGACACCATCGCGAGAATCTCGCCGTTGCGCGGGTCCATGGCCACAATGGCGCCATTGCGGTCGCCGAGGGCCAGCTCCGCTGCGCGCTGCAGGTCGTTGTCGATCGTCAGCCGCAGATCCTGCCCCGGAATCGAGTGCTGCGTGCCGCAGGTAGCCCACTTCGCGCCCGTGGCTGTCCACAATCACGTCGCGCGAGCCATCCTGCCCGCGCAGCAACTGATCGTAGGTCTGCTCGACGCCGGCCCTGCCCACCACGTCACCCGGCTCATACGCCGCGTAGCGCATGTCGTTATCGAGCATCTCCTCGCTTACCTCGCCCACGTAGCCGATCAGGTGGGCGGCGAAGCCATCGCGGGGATAAAGGCGGCGCTCCACGTCGATCGTCTCAAGCTCCGGCAGCTCGTTGCGATGCGCTTCGATAAACGCGAGCTCGTCGGGCGTCACTTCCTGCTTGATCGGGATCGGCTGGTAGCCGGGAGAGGCGCGATAGTGGCGCAGCGTGGTCTGAAGCTCGCTCAGGTCGAGGTGCAGGCCGCGCGCAATGATCGGCAGGTCGGCGTCGACGTTATGGTTCTGCTCGCGCACGAGAAAGCAGGAGACGGAGGGGTAGTTATCGACGATCAGGCGCTTTTCGCGGTCAAAGAGCTTGCCCCGCGGTGCGAGAATCGGCACCTTGCGGATGCGGTTCTGCTCGGCAAGCACCTTGAAGTTGCTCGCGCCCAGCACCTGCAGGCGCCACAGGCCAGCCACCAGCGCAAGCATCATCAGCAGGATGCCGTATTGCACCGACGCCAGCTTGATGCTGGAGAGCTTTTCGCCGCGTGTGGCCTTCTCAGAAAACATCTGCCCGCACTCTCAGGATACAGCGTTGACGACTAACAATTGCCGATGCACAACGGGCTCTGAACCGATGGTCACCGGCAGCCGAAGAAAGCAACCTGCCTACTCGCGGACCTGGAAACGGTCAAAGAGCGGAAACACGATCAGCGCAATCGCCGAGTTGCCGATTGCCTTGAAAAGCTCGTCAAACCACGCCCACTCGAGCGCCAGGCCAAGAACAACGCGGTAGACAAAAAAGTAGAGCGCGCTCGACAGCAGCGACAGCGAAAAGATCAAGCCCAGGCGAATGATGCGATTCTCGACGTCGATGCGAATCCCGACCGAAGCCGCCAGAAACCCCGCAACAGTCTTGGCGACGCCGTTGATGCCGATCGGGTGGTGCGTCAGCGCATCCTCAAAGATGCCGAGCACCGCGCCCATCAGCGTTCCCTGGATGGGGCTGCGCCGGCCCAGCGCAAAATACACGGTGACCACCAGCGGCAGGTCGAAGTAGGCATATCGCCCCAGCAGACGCGGAAGCCACGCCTGCAGCACGAGCGCGATCGCCGGGATCAGCCCATAGAGGAAGACCGGGTAGCGGTGAATCTCGAGATCGCGGCGGGCGTCTGCCATCAGCACAGGCATCTCTACGGCTCCCTCTGCTGCTGCGCATCAGGCTTTGCCGGCGCGGTCGATTGAGGCGCGGCGGCTGGCTTGCTCTCCGGCGCGGCGCCGGAAGTCGTTGGGTTCGTGCTCTGCGTCGGCAGTCCCGTCTGGTCGGCAACACCCGGTGTAAAGCGGTCGGGATGAAGCGCCATCGGGGGCCTTGCAACCGGGTTGGGGTTCGAGGTGTCGTTCAGCGGCTGCTGATCGGCCGGCAAATTGGGATCCGTGAGGCCCGGAAGCTTCTCAGCCAGAATTTCGGATGCCTTCCTCTGTGCGTTCAGCTGCGCAGCCTCAGCGCCTTTGAGCGTCTCGCTCTCGGCCATGTCCTGCTTCTGGTCGTCGGGAAAGCGCGGCTGAGTCGAGGTGATCACCAGCACTTCATCGAGGCGATCGAGACGCGCCGCGGGCTTGACCGTGATCTGAATAAAACCATCCTGGTCAGGATCGGGCACTACCCGGTCGACCACGCCCACCGGCAATCCGCGCGGAAAGATATCGTCGCCGCCTGCAGTCAGCACCTTTTCGCCGGGCTTGATGCGGCTGTCGGCCATGATGCCCACAATCTGCGCTTCGTCCCGCGGCATTGCCGCGCAAAATGCCGCGAATCCTCGTGGTCTCAAGGATCACTCCCGCGCCGCTCGTCTGGTCATTGATCAGCAGCACCTGCGCTGAGCGCGGAAAAACCTCGCGCACCTTGCCGACAATTCCATCAGGGGTGATTACGGCCATGTCGTGCTCAAGGCCCGAGTTCCTGCCCTTGTCGATGTTGACCACCCGTGACTGGTCGGTGCCGCTCGTGCCCAGCACCTGCGCCGTGAGCGTCTTGTAGACGTACTTCTCCTGGAAGTGCATCAGCGCCTGCAGCCGCTGGCCCTGCCGCGCATCTTCAAGCAGAGCCGCCTGCTCCAGGCGCAGACGGTCCACCGTTGCCTGCAGATCCTTGTTCTGCTGGCGCACGTGGCGCAGGTCGATGTAGTTCTGCCAGACGTTTACTGTGCCGAGCCCAGTCGAGTGGATCAGCCGCTCCGGCGGAGTGACGAGCGCATTGGCCCACAACCGGATCAGCCGCACGCTGCCGCTGTCCCGCGCGTCCACGCTCATGTGCCCCGATTCGCCGCGATGCACCTGCGCGGCAAGAATCAGGATCTGCACGAGCAGCGTCGCGAAGAGCACCAGGAGGTTTCGATAGCGGACGAAGAATGATTCCATACGAGCCAGATATCGGAGATCAGGGGCAGGGATCAGTGGCCGGAGGTTGCAGCGCGTTTGGCAGTGAGCTTCTGATCCCTGTAACCTGAAACCTGACCCTGCAGTTAGTCGATCTTGATCTTGCGCAGCAGGCGGAAGTCGGAGAGCATCCTGCCGGTTCCGAGCACCACCGATGCCAGCGGGTCATCGGCCACTGAGACAGGCAGGCCGGTTTCTTCGCGAATGCGCTTGTCGAGATTCTTGATGAGTGCGCCGCCGCCGGTGAGCACGATGCCGCGGTCGCTGATATCCGCCGAGAGCTCAGGCGGAGTGCGTTCGAGCGCCACGCGAATCGCGTTCATGATCACCGCGATGCACTCGCCCAGCGACTCGCGAATTTCGCTGTCGTCGATCGAAATCGTCTTGGGCACGCCCTCAATCAGGTTGCGGCCCTTGATCTCCATCGTCAGCGGCTTGTCCAGCGGATAGGCCGAGCCAATCTCGATCTTGATCTGCTCGGCGGTGCGTTCGCCGATCAGCAGGTTGTACTTGCGCTTGAGGTAGTTGGTGATGGCCTCGTCCATCTGGTTGCCGGCCATGCGCACTGAGCGCGAATAGACGATGCCCGAAAGCGAGATGACGGCAATGTCCGTGGTGCCGCCGCCGATATCCACCACCATGTTGCCCGAGGGCTCGGTGATGGGCAGGCCGGCGCCGATCGCCGCCACCATGGCCTGTTCCACGAGATACACTTCGCTCGCCTTGGCGCGATACGCCGAGTCTTCCACGGCGCGCTTTTCAACCTGCGTGATCTCAGAGGGCACGCCGATCACGATGCGCGGGTGCACCAGCATCTTGCGGTTGTGCGCCTTCTGGATGAAGTAGTTCAGCATCTTCTCGGTGACTTTAAAGTCCGCGATGACGCCGTCCTTCATCGGCTTGATGGCCACGATGTTTCCGGGCGTGCGGCCAAGCATGTCTTTGGCTTCCTTGCCTACGGCTTCCACCTCACCGGTGTTCTTGTTGATGGCCACAATGGAAGGCTCGTTGACAACGATGCCTTTGCCGGCCGCGTAGACCAGCGTGTTGGCCGTGCCGAGATCGATGGCGAGGTCACTCGAGAACATGCTGAAGAGTGAGCGCAAGCCATGCGACCGCGAAGAGCGGGAGGGGTAACCGTTCGCAGACATTGAAAGTGGATCTACCTCACCCATATTGTACGGCGAATGTGGCGCATCGGCGTGAAATGCGCCACGAAGGTAACGGGGGGGCTGCGATACACTCAGGTCTTTGCAGGGCTTATCCGGCCCGTTACCCCGATGGCGGGATGTGCCGGAAATCCACATTGACTGCGCAGCAGATTTTTGCTCACTTCCGATCCATCGCGATGCGATCCTCCGAGGCTTTCCTATGACCTACCCCACATATCACAACCTCATCGGCGGCGAGTGGGTTCCTGCCGCGAGCGGCAAGACAACTCTTAACCTCAATCCCGCGGACCACACCGACGTGGTAGGCTCCTTCCCCACTTCGCAGGCCGAGGATGTTGCCGCGGCCGTGGCAGCGGCAAAAAAAGCATTCGCCACCTGGCGTCTGGTTCCCGCGCCAAAGCGCGCCGAAATCCTGCTGCGGACTGGCGTCCTTCTGCAGGAGCGAAAAGAGAAGTACGCCCGCGATATGACCCGCGAAATGGGCAAGGTGCTCGCCGAGACCCGCGGCGACGTGCAGGAAGCGATCGACGAGGCGTTTTATGTCTCCGGCGAAGGGCGCCGGCTCTTTGGCCAGACCGCCCCTAGCGAGTTGCAGAACAAGTTCGCCATGAGCATCCGCATGCCGCTGGGCGTGGTGGGCATGATCACGCCGTGGAACTTTCCCATGGCCATCCCGAGCTGGAAGCTCTTTCCCGCCCTCGTCTGCGGAAACACCTGCGTCATCAAGCCGGCCGAGGATACGCCGCTCTCGACCTATAACCTGGTGCAGACCCTCATCGACGCGGGCCTGCCGCCGGGCGTGGTCAACATCGTCTCAGGCTTTGGCCCCGATGCCGGAGCGCCACTCGTCGAGCACCCCGACGTACGCGCCATCAGCTTTACCGGCTCCAGCGAAGTTGGCTCGCTGGTGGGCCAGCGCGCCGCGGCCAACTTCAAGCCGGTCTCCCTCGAGATGGGCGGCAAGAATGCGCAGATCGTCCTCGACGACGCCAACCTCGACCTGGCGCTCGACGGCGCGCTCTGGGGTGCCTTCGGAACCACCGGCCAGCGCTGCACCGCAACCAGCCGCATCCTGCTGCAGAAGGGGATTGCCGCGGAGTTCACCGCAAAGCTGGTTGCCCGCGCAAAGGCCCTCAAGGTCGGCAACGGTCTTGAAGAAGGCATCGACGTCGGTCCTCAGGTCAACGAGCAGCAGATCGAGACGTCAAGAAAATATGTTGAGATCGCTACGGGTGAAGGCGCAAAGCTGCTCACCGGCGGCAAGCCGCTCACTGGCGGAGCCTACGCCAGCGGAACCTTCTTCGAGCCGACGGTCTTCGGCCAGGTGGCGCCCGCGATGCGCATCGCCCGCGAAGAAGTCTTTGGGCCGGTCGTGAGCCTCATCGAGTTCGATACCTTCGAGCACGCCATCGAAATCGCCAACTCCATTGACTACGGTCTCTCGACAGCGCTCTACACCAGGAACGTGAATCGAGCCTTCGCGGCGATTCGCGATCTCGAAGCGGGCATCACCTACATCAACGCGCCGACCATCGGCGCGGAGGTGCACATGCCCTTCGGCGGCGTAAAGCGCACAGGCAACGGCCATCGCGAGGGCCTCGGCGCCATCGACTTCTACACCACATGGAAGGCTGTCTACGTCGATTACTCCGACAGGCTGCAGCGGGCCCAGATCGACAACGCGGAGTAGGGCGAGCCGGCGACCGCAGGCCTACTCGTTCATCCTGGCGACGACCGTCGCAGGGCTGCCCGCATGGCGAAGGCCGCAGACGGCGTGCTGATCGCACTTGTATTCAATCAGCGACGAATCGGCCGCCCACTGCGCCACGATCGCCTGATCGCTCTTGCGATCGATGAAGAAACTATGGCCTGGCCCGGCCACCAGCAGGGCACGCGCAGGCTCGTACGACGAGACGCGGTCAGTTCCTTCGATGTAGAACGCCGAGGTCGGCTTCTTTGCCGCCCTGTGCTTCTGCTCGTATGCGCGAATCTCGGCAAGGTTCAGCGCGTCTTTCTTCCCCTTCTTCTGGTCGAGCAGATCCTTCTGCTCGGCAAGCGTGGGGAAGTTCGACGTGATATCCCAGTAGTCGAATTTCTTGTACTGGTCGGGCGAGCAGGGAAGCGTGCCCTGCGCCCACAGCGCTTCAATGTTTCCATTTGAGCCAGCAATCGGCTGGAAAACATCGCGGCCGCTCTCGCGCTGCCCCTCTTCCGCACGCATGCGCTGCGTGTCGGCTGCTCTCTGCGCGAGGATTGCGTCGGCCTGGGCCTTGTTCTTTGGCAGTTGCGGGTTCTGGAGCGTCTTTGTCGGATCAAACGGCAGCAGAATCTCTTTTCCGCACAGCGCGAAGCCCGATGCATCCAGTACCCGTACGTTGATCGAGATCGGCTGCGTGGGGCTGCCCGTCACCAGCGCAAAACCGTCTTCGGCGCGCGGGTCGATCGGTTCAATCTTGAGCTGATATTGCGCCTTCTTATCCTGCCAGCGCGTCACCAGGTGCCCGCGCAGGCCTGAGGCATTCAGAATGCCCTGGCCCAGATCGTCGGAATCACCGGGGTTTGATTTCCCCTTGCCGCCGAGCTGAGTGACTACAAAGAATCCCCCAATTCCAAGTGCGGCCGCGAGCACCACCAGAAGGATCGTCGAAGAGTTCTTCTTCGGCGCCTTTCTTGTGATGCCTGGGTGCCCTTCGGGAAGTTGAGAGCGGAGCCAATCCTCTTCGCTGAGCAGCCCGCCTTCAGGATTCCGTCGATCCGCCATCTCCACCTTTCGCCCGCACCCGCGGGTTTCTCGGTCGCCTTCGGAGGAGTTTGCCGCCACCGGGACAACATCAAACAACGTACCGCTGTGCAGACCTGACGCCGCTAGAGCTAACTACGTCTAAATAGGTTCAAGTTAAGTTCAGGCACTGGTTAATTGCTCCTTGCTCTCGCCCGGAGCGTAGCTCTTTGCAGCACAGCGGTGATTGTCTAGGAGCAACGTATCCGGTAGTTGCAAGATTCTGCAAGTTATTGAGGTAACATCCGCTCGGGGCGCACTACACCATAGGCACTACAGCCACTGGGTCAGTGAGAAGCCCAGTGCGCGCTCCCGGTCTCAGCCTTTGCGCGCGCACTCAGATCGGCTTACTGCGGCATGTCGTCGTCTTCATCCTGGGCGGTTGGCTTGGCGCTCTTCTTTGTTGCCGCCGCCGTCTCATCTTTGGCCGGCGCGTCTACATGCTCGCTCGGCAGGGCCGGATGGTCGAAGACATAGAGCTCGTTGAAGAGATACTTGTACGTCGCGTGCGACTGTCCACGAAACTGCGGCTTGAAGCCGAAGAGCAGAATGCGCCCCTGTCCATACGCCAGCTCCATCGCCGCGGCTTTGCCCTCAATCGCTTCAGGATGCAGCAGCAGTCCGCTCTCGAGCGGATTTGCCTCTTTGGGATAGCGGGCCAGCACTGCGCCGTGGAAGCCCGGCAGCGGCTGAAAGGCCGGTCCGCCCTGGAACATGACCACGGGCGACTCGGTCACGCCATAGTTCACCGGCAGATCGGCATGCTCGGTGTTCACGCGCAGCAGCGCTCCCGAGCAGAAGAACTTGTCGCTCTTGAAGCCTTCAATCGAGTTCTTCACCGGCAATGACATCAGCGGAATCAGCGTGCTCGCCGTGCGGTTCAGCGCAACCAGCGTTCCGCCGTCGCGCGTAAAGGCGCGCAGATTCTCCATGCCGTCTTCGCCCACGCCGCCGGCATATTCACCGGGAACAACACCGACGCCGAAGCCATCCATGAGCTGCTTTGCCGACATATCGGGCAGCACGATTACGTCGTAGCGGCTGCGCAGATCACCCGAGCGCATATCGGCGTTGTAAAGGCTCTTCGGCTCGTAGCCGTAGTTCTCGAGAATCCACCGCGTCCAACCCTCGTCGATCGAAGGCGCCCACGGCCGATAGAGCCCGACGCGCGCTTTCTTGAGCGCAATGGTGTGCGCCGGCGCCGCAATGGCAACCGCCGAGACACTGTACTTCTTCGCGAGGTCGGCAAGCGCCGTGCGCCCGATTCCGCCAATCACAAAAGCGCCTGTCTCCGTGCCTTCCGCGGTCTTCAGCGGCTCCTGCGCCATCGACACCGTCGCGCCCGCTGCGAGCGCAGCATTCACAAGCTCAAACGAGGCGTTCGCCTTGTGGCTCACCGCGAAGGCAGTGCCCGCGCCCTCGACGGAAGCTTCAGGCAACTGCACTGTCGTGATCTTCGTGAGCAGCGCGCGCTGCTCGGGCTCCAGTGGATCGGTGACCGCATCGACGCTCACGCCCATCTGCAGCGGCAGTGTCCAGCCGGTTACGTCGTAGGGCAGGTCGATTGACTTGGCCGTTCCATTTTCGAGCGCATCGGGATACTTCTGCCTTTCGAAGAGCTCCTTGGCCAGCGCAGAGAAAGGCTGATCCATGGGAATCACCCATGATCCGGCAGGATAGGTCACATCGTTGGCCTTGAAGCCGCTCTTCGTTGTGTAGACATCCAGGCCGTTGTCGATCATCTTCTGCGCCAGCAGCCCGGCTTCCGGTGTGTCGGTCTGCTTGCTGCTGATCACGTACGCAAAGGGCGGTTCCTTCTTGAAGTGCTGAATGTTGTCGCGGGCTGCGAGATAGCGGTTATAGAGAAGCGTCTCGCGGTTCTTGGCCGCAAGGTCAAGCACAGACATCGAGCCGCCCACCATGTAGTCGACCGCATCTTTCAGCCGCCACCAGCCGCCCTCCCACGGCGTCGAGTACATGCTCAGCGCGCGCAGGTCCTGAAAATTCTTGGGGAAATCGCGCACCGTGTAGAAGTGCGGCGTCGCGTAGTCATAAAGAGCCGTCTCGGTGAAGAAGGAGATCTCGTTGCGGAAGACGTGCGCCCAGTCCGTGAATCCCGCATACCAGTTATCGAAGCGCGACTCCGAGATCGCGCCGGGCATGTCGTGCGCGTTCAGGTAGGCCGTCATGTTGGCGCCGATCAGGTTAAGCCAGCTACGCACAATCGGGCTGATGTTGCTCGAGATTGGATCGGAGAACGGCGGAATCCAGATGCGCGCCGGGAAGGGAGCCGTCTGGTGCTGGCAGTAGAAGATCGCCGGGCTGAAGTCGAGCTGTGTCTTGACGACCACCTGCTCTTCTTTCATGTTCATCATGAAGCCGTCGCGATTGTTATCGTGGCCCACGTAATCCTGGTAGAGATACGGCATCGGGCTCACTTCATACCGGGTGCCCACGTGCTGCCGGTACCAGTGCACCACCATGTCCTGGCCGTCGGGGTTGAGCGTGGGCCACAGCACCAGGATCACCTGATCGAGAATCGCGTCGACCTGCGGATCGTTCTGCGCCGAGAGCAGCTTGTAGGCCAGCACCATCGTGTGCTGCGGGCCGGCAACTTCATCGGCGTGCAGGCCGCCGTCGATGTGCACGATCACCTTGGATGTGCGCGCCAGCTCGTGCGCCTGGTCGTCGGTGAGATTGTCCGCATGCGCCAGCCGGCCCGAGATCTGCTTGTACTCATCGAGCTTCGCGAGGTTCTGCGGCGACGAGATAACGGCAACCTCGATGTCCTTGCCGCGCGTGGTCTTGCCCACGGTGAAGAGCTTGATGCGATCCGACGCCGCCGCCAGCGCGTGGAAATAGCGCACCGTGTCTTCGTAGTCTGCGAGATAAAAATCGTCGCCGGGATTATGGCCGAGCACCGAGATCGGCGTTGGCACCTCGGCCCGCACAAAGGCCGGCGCGAGAACAAGACACATCATCGAAAAACAGGCAACGCGGAAGACACGGCTCAACTGGACAGAAGACATCAACGCTCCTTTGATCGGCGCAAGGCGAAAGTGGGCAAAATGAACAGGAGTCCCCGCATCGACTCGTTCGTCATGGGGGTGCTGCCTGCAGATTTGTCGTGCGTGTGTGTCCCAAGGTTAATGCAAGGAATCCGGAGCGCAAAGCAAAAGATACGGCGCCGGGCTGCCGGCTACGCTTTGCCGGCATCCAGTACGTCGCGCAGCGCGAAGCTGGTTTCAATCCGCGTCACGCCGGGCAGGCGCGAGAGCTCGCCCTGGTGCAGGCGGCCGTAGTCGGCAATATCGGCCACGCGGGCCACAAGCATGTAGTCGTACTGGCCGGCCATCAGGTGGCAGCTCACGATTTCGCGGCAGCGCCGCACCGCCATCTCAAACGCCCCCAGCACCGCGGCCGACTGCCGTTCGAGCGTCACGCGAATGTAGACGGTCATCCGCTTGCCCAGCAGCCCGTCATCCACCATTGCGCGATAACCGCGAATCGCGCCCGCCGCCTCGAGGGCCAGAATGCGCCGCGATGCCGCCGAGGCCGAGAGGCCCACGGCGTCGCCAACCTCGTAATTGGTGGCGCGGCCGTTGCGCTCGAGATAGCGCAGAATCGCGCCGTCCAGATCATCGAGCCCGCCTCCCGTGACATTTTCAGTCATTTCGTGCGCGAACGGCCCATTCTTATCACGTTTCGTTCTCATGCGCCTGTTCTATCACGAACTTTGCAAACATTGACAGGGAATTCCAGCTTAGGATTCAAGGCAGTTGGGAGCCGAACAGAGGCCGCGCCCTTACAGCCCTCCCCAACACAAAACGGCGCGGCCCTCATGCTTCCGCATCAGCCCTCCCCAGAAAGCGTCCAATGCAGCAGAGGAGTCCGGGCATGATCATCGGCGTTCCCAGAGAGATCAAGGACAATGAAGCGCGCGTCGGCGTTACCCCAGCCGGCGTAAAAGCTCTTTCCGAAGCTGGTCACAAGGTTCTGGTCGAGACGCAGTGCCGGCGCCGAGTCCGGCTTCGACGACGCCGAGTATCAGAACGCCGGCGGCGAGATTGTGGGCGATGCCGGCAACGTCTGGGGCAACGCCGAGATGGTGGTCAAGGTCAAGGAGCCCATCGAGAGCGAGTACGTTTACTTTCGCGAAGGCCTCGTGCTCTTCACTTATCTGCACCTCGCGCCCTTGCCCGTGCTCACCGACAAGCTGCTTGAAAAGAAAGTCATCGGCATCGCCTATGAAACCGTGCGCGATCGCCAGGGCACCTTGCCGCTGCTTACGCCCATGAGCGAAGTGGCCGGCCGCATGAGCGTGCAGGTTGGCGCAACTTATCTTGAGCACGAGCGCGGCGGCCGCGGAATCCTGCTGGGCGGCGTTCCCGGCGTGCCGCCTGCCCATGTCACCATCATCGGCGGCGGCATTGTGGGCACCAACGCAGCCAACATCGCGCTGGGCTCCGGCGCCAAGGTCACGCTGGTCGATATCAACCTGAACCGTCTGCGCGAGCTCGACGACATCTTCAATGGCCGCCTCTACACGCTTGCCTCGAACAGCTACAACCTCGCTCAGGCCACGCGCGAGGCCGACCTCGTCATCGGCGGCGTGCTGATTCCCGGCGCCACGGCGCCCAAACTCGTCACCCGCGCCATGGTCTCGCAGATGAAGAAGGGCGCGGTGATCGTGGACGTGGCGATTGACCAGGGCGGCTGCGTCGAGACCGCGCGCCCCACGTCGCACTCCAACCCCAGCTACGTGGTCGATGGCGTGGTGCACTACTGCGTCACCAACATGCCCGGCGCGGTGCCGCAACACCTCAACGCTGGCGCTCACCAACTCGACCTTCCCGTATCTGTTGCGCATCGCAAACCTCGGTGCGCGCGAAGCCCTCAGGAAGGACGCTGGACTCGCCGACGGCCTGAACACCTGGCTGGGCAGGCTCACCTGTCGCGGTGTTGCCGAAAGCCAGCAGAAGCCCTGGACGACAGCGGCTGACGTACTGGCATGAGAAAACATTCACTGCTGGAACCCCCTTTTCGGATGCGCCTATAATCGGCCCATGCAATTCCTGCGCGACCGGCGAAAGAGAGCGATTATCCTGCTGGGCGCGGGCGTCTTCCTCATCTTTGCAGTCTTCGGCTGGATGCAGGCCTTCAGAACCTCCAATATCCCGTTCCTCAACCCCGAGACGGCTGGTGAGACCCTCGCCTTTACGGGTCTTACGGTCATTGTGTTTTTGCTGCTGCTCACGCTGCTGATGCTGCTGCTCCGAAACATTCTCAAGCTGTATGCGGGGCAAAGCAGCAGTGCGCTCGGTTCGCGTCTGCGCACGCGCATGGTGCTCGGCGCGGTGCTCATTGCGCTCGCTCCAGCGGTCTTCATGTTCCTTTTCAGCTTTCAGCTCATGAACCGCTCGCTCGATCGCTGGTTTTCGCCCAATACTTCTGAGCTGCGCGAAGACTCGACCCGCGTCGTGCTTGAGCTGGCGCAGTATGTCGCCAACAATGCGCGGGGAGAGGCCGAGTCGATCGCCGCTACAGGCGGCCCCGATCGAGGCGTTGCCGAGTTGAGAAATGTGCTGGGCTCGCACCGCATCACCCTGCAGGGCGGCTTCGCTTTCGTCTTTGACAAGGACCGTCAGGTGATCGCGAGCTACGAAGCGCCGCCCGAGAACAGCCCTGCGAGCCTCATTCCCTGGATGCCCGACAGCACCGGCAAGGATGTGAGCCAGACCGAGCTGCCGCTGAGCGGACCGCTCTCCCAGAGCCTGCTTACTTCTGCGCAGCACAACGGCGAGCCGGTCGTTCGCATCGCCGGGCAGGAATATGCGCTGGGCATATCCGTGACCGCCACTGGAAAAGCCGTGGTTGCAGCGCTGCCCATGCCGCGAGGGATTAAGCCAGACGACCACGCGCATCCGCGAGGGGGCCGCCGCCTATTGGAACCTGTATCAGACGCGCAAGCAACTCCGCTCCACGTTCTTCCTGATGCTGCTGCTGATCACGGTCGTCGTCTTCTTCTCGAGTGTCTGGCTCGCGCTCTTCCTCTCGAAGCAGATCACGCGCCCCGTTGAAGCCCTGGCCGACGCCATGGACCTGATCGCAGCGGGAAAATACGACTACCGCGTCGCCCTCGTGACAACCGGCGAAATGGCCGACCTCGTTCAATCGTTCAATCACATGGCCGCCGATCTTGAGACCAGCCGCCGCCTGGCCGAGAGCTCTTCGGCTCAGTTGACGGCAGCCAATCTGGCCATCGAAGAGCGCCGCCGCGAGCTCGAAACAATCGTCGAGACCATTCCCGGCGGCGTCGTCACGCTCGATGGCTCCGGATGCGTGCTGCAGGCGAACCGCGCCTTCGCGGCGCTCATGGGCCGAAACGATGATGACGAGCTGCGCGGCAAAAAGCTCGATGAGCTGCTGCCTCCCGAGCATGTCGACGATCTCGCCGCCGTGATTCGCCGCGGGCAGCGCATGGGCGCAGCGTCAACTGAGATCGAGCTGCATGCGCGGGGCCGCATCATGCACCTTGCCATCACGAGCGCCCGCCTCGACCTCGGCCACGGGCACACCGGCACTGTGCTGGTCGTCGAAGACACGACAGAACTGTTGCGCGCGCAGCGCCAGGTGGCGTGGAAGGAAGTTGCGCAGCGCGTAGCGCACGAGATCAAGAATCCCCTCACGCCCATCGCGCTTTCCGCGGAACGAATCGGCAGGCACCTCGATCGCGGCCAGCCCGATTCGCCGGCCATCATCCGCAAATGCAGCGAGGTCATCCTGACCTGCGTCGGCACGCTGCGCACGCTTGTCGATCAGTTCTCGGCGCTTGCGCAGTTCCCCGCGCCGCAGCCCCGGCCCTGCGATCTGAACCAAGTGGTGGAAGAAGCGCTTGCGCTCTTTGCCGGCCGCCTCGACGACATCACCGTGCATCGCAACCTTGAGCCCGGCCTGCCGCTGGTGCTGGCCGATCCCGAAGCCATTCGCCGCGCCCTCGCCAACCTGATCGACAACGCGGCCGAGGCGATGCAGGGCAGCCTGCTGCGCGTGCTCGATATCAGCAGCACCCTCAGCGAAGATGGCGCCGCCGTTGAGCTGGCAATCGCCGATACCGGCCACGGCATCACCGACGAGATTCGCGAGCGGCTCTTCCTGCCCTTCCACTCCACCAAGCAGCGCGGCACAGGCCTCGGCCTCGCCATTGCCGCAAAGATCGTGCAGGAGCATGGCGGCTCCATTCGCGCCGAGAGCAACGCGCCCAAGGGCGCGCGCTTCCTCGTGCGCCTGCCGCTTCTCGAGCCGGCGGCCCATCCCACAGGTGAGAGCAGCGCGCAGGCTCCGCTCACCGGAGCGCATTCATGAACCACATCCTGGTGGTGGACGACGAAGCAGAGATCCGCACTTCGCTTGAGGAGATTCTGCGCGAAGAAGGCTACGGCGTTGCCACCGCGGCCACCGCCTCCGAGGCGCTGGTGCTGGTGCAGGACGCGCCCTACGACGTGGTGCTGCTCGATATCTGGCTGCCCGATCGCGATGGCCTCGAAGTGCTCCGCGACATTCACGGCATGGAGGCCGAAACGCGCCCCGAGGTCGTCATCATCTCCGGCCACGGCACCATCGAGACCGCTGTGAAAGCCACCAAGCTCGGCGCCTTCGACTTTCTTGAGAAGCCGCTCTCGCTCGATCGCACGCTCATCGTGCTCAAGAACGCCGTCGAGGCGCGCCGCCTGCGCACTGAGAATCTGGAGTTCAAGCGCCAGTTCAGCGTGGGCTCTGTCCTCACCGGCGAGAGCGTGCCCGCCAAGGCGCTGCGCCAGCAGATCCGGCTCATGGCTCCCACAACGGCCGCGTGCTCATCTACGGCGAGTCGGGCACAGGCAAGGAACTCATTGCGCGCGCCATCCATGCGGAGAGCCTGCGCCGCGACCGCGTCTTTGTCGAGCTCAATTGCGCTGCCATTCCCGAGGCGCACATCGAGGCAGAGCTCTTCGGCTACCGGCACAGCGCCCAGCCCGGCGGACCGCCGGAGCAGCGCGGCACGCTCGAACGCGCCGATGGCGGGTCGCTCTTTCTCGACGAAGTGGGCGACATGAGCCTCAAGACCCAGGCCAAGGTGCTCAGCGCGCTCGACGACCAGTTGTTCACGCCCGTGGGCGGCTCGCAGGCCGCTGCGCGTCGATGTGCGCCTGATCGCCTCGACCAACAAGGATCTTGAAGAAGAGATCGCCAAGGGCAACTTCCGCGAAGATCTCTTCTACCGGCTCAACGTGGTTCCGTTTTTTGTGCCGCCGCTGCGCGAGCGCAAGCAGGACATTCCGCTGCTGGCGCGCGAGTTTCTCGCCGACTTCGGCCGCCAGTACGGCCGGCCCGCGCATGGAGATCAGCGAAGAAGCGCTCGAAACTCTCGGCAAATATCACTGGCCGGGCAATGTGCGCGAGCTCAAGAACGTGATCGAGCGCGTGCTCATCCTCAATCCGCGCGCGCTGCGCATCGAGCGCAAGCATCTGCCGCCGCTCACGCACAAGGTCTCGTCGCGCACCACCGAAGAGTTCTCAACGCTGCAGCAGGCGCGCGACGCCTACGAGCGCGAGTACATCCTCAAGAAAATCGAAGAGGCGCGCAACAACGTGAGCCGCGCCGCGGAGCTGCTCGGCCTTGAGCGCAGCCATCTCTACCGCAAGATGAAGGCGCTCGGCATCGGCGTACGCGAGTAGCCGAAGCCCCGCCGCCTGTGCGAAAGCGGACAGCAACTTGCAATTCCGGCCAGCTCTCTGCAGGTGGCGCAATCGGTGAAAACCTCCAGCCCACTCATTTTGAAGGAGGTACGTGCCGCCTTCCGTGCTGGAAAACTGGCCCTCGAATTGCTTCATTCAATTGCGCGGTTTATTCGAGGAGGCTCGACCATGGCCTATTTTGAGCGGATTCGCGACGTGATCGCCGAACCCTTCAGTCCGGATGTCATCCGGCAGAGGACAGCGGCAGGCTGGCAGATGGTGTCGATCGAATGGCGGCGCGAGCTGCCCGACCAGGAAGCGCCCCCCGATGGCGCATTCAGCGAGCAGATTCCCTACGGCTTGAGAATCTCAGACGATTGCAAGCGCCTCGAAGTCGATCCCCAGGAGAACCGGGTCCTTCTGCTGATGATGGATCTTCTCGCACAGGATTTCTCTTACGCAAGCATCGTCAGCGATCTGAATGAGAAGGGCTTCAGAACCCGCGAGGGCAAGGCGTGGAGCCGAGTCGCCGTCTTCAACATGATGCCTCGCCTCATTGAGGTGGGCCCGCGCATCTTCTCGAGCGTCGAGTGGGAAAAGCGCCGCGTGCGCATCGAGCGGCGCGAGGCGCCCTAGAAAGTGTCCCGGTCTTGGCGGCGCGAGGCGCCTTAAGGCTGCTGCGTCTGCCCGCTCACGATCGGCCCCAGCGCCGACGGGTTGTCGCCCAGCGTCGGATTGACGTTGAAATCCCATACGGTCTGGTTGATATCCGACGGAGACAAAATCTCCACCAGCGCGTATTCGCCGATCTTCAAGGGCTCCGCCGGCGTGAGCTTGAGCCAGTGCTTGCCGGGCAGAACCTCTGCCTTCGCGGGAATCACATCTTCGCTTTGCGTGACCGTGCCCGTCGGGCTCACGTGGATGCCCCCGACAATGCGCACCCGCTGCCGCTCATCCACGCGCACAATGGCGAAGCCCGATGAGGACGATTGCGCGCCGTGCTTGCGATTGGTTCTGCCGGGAACCTGGACCGTCTGTACCGTCAGCGCATGTGTCGTAAGCGGATGGTCGTTTCCGTCGAGCGAGAGGTAGATCTCCGGCTGATTCACATGGAGATGCACTTTGGCGTGGGCGCCCTCTATCTCGATGCTCGCGCGCTCCCCGGCCAGCGGATTCAGCGTACTCAGCCCGTGCTTGTTCCTCTGGTTCAGGCTCAGGTCAATTGGCAACAGCTCCACCAGCTCGGGCGTTCCCTGAAAAGTGTCGAGCACAAAGACGCCATCCTGGTCGGGCAGCTCCAGCCCCGTGGCCACCTCGGGCATCCGCGCCTTCTCGTCCGAGCGCTCGGCAGCCTCTTCCTTATCCAGATCCGCGGCTTCCTTCATTGCCGGCGAGTTGTCCGCCCCTGCGGCGTGGTCCTGTTCCCATCGGCGCGTGGCGTCCCAGTCCACAAGATTGGCGGGCATCTCTTCCCACTCGCCGCGCTCCTGCGAAAGGTAGCGCACGCGGTCGCCGACAATCTCGTACTGCCGCACCATCTGGTAGCTGCCGTCTTTCAGGATGAGGCGATGGTTCGAGCTCATGCCGGGCACACCCGGCTGCGCCTGCAGCGGTTTGTGCTCCTGCGCGATCGCGATTGCCGGACCAGCCAGCACCGTGGCCAGGCTCACAGCAAGCAAGTATCGGGAGTGAAGATAACGTGCCATCGGGCCATAGTTTAGACGGTTGCGCGCCTGCGGCGTTTGCCTGCGGCCTTTGTGAAATTGCAATCGGCTTCGATGACCTTGGTGCGGCAGGCGCATCCAAATCTGTGTATTCTTAAGGGCAGGACTGTGTTTACCGAACTCCACGCCCGATTCAAGCAGACTCGCCGCACACGGCCACGCGCCTTTGCGGTGGCTTTTGTATGCCTGGCGTTGTTGGCCCTGCTCACCTTTGTGCAGGTTGCGCACACGCATCCGGCAAACACTGACGCCGATCATTGCCCGCTGTGCATTGTCATGCACTCGGCATCGCCCGTCGCTGTAACGGCTGCACTCATCACGCTGGTGCAGGTTGCCGTGGCGGCGCCCGTCTTTAAGGTCCGCGGGATCTCCCGCAATTGGCACGCGCAGCTCTTCACGCGTCCTCCGCCAGTCAGCTGCTAGATCTTATTCCGTCTCATCCCCGACCACGTTCAAGCTCCTCGAAGATCCTGGAGAAGGAGCGGCGTACCTCGGAAGAGCGGAAGGATCTCCCCATTGCACCGATGAGGCCCGGCCAGATTTACCGGGACTATCCATTGCAGGCAGCCATCCGATCGGAGACCATATTATGCCGTCCAAATGCGGCTCGATTTTCCGCCTTTTTCCCTCAATTGTCCTGGTTTGTGCGTCGCTCGCGCTCCATGCGCAGGGCAACGCCGGCACCGTGCGCGGCACCGTTACTGACTCCATCGGGAGCAGTGATTCCCGGCGCGACCGTACGTATCACCAACGCGGTCAGCGGTCTGGACCGCGCTGCCACCGCGGACTCGACAGGCCAGTTCGCATTTCCAAACGTTCCGTTCAACCCGTACCAAATCGAGGCTTCCGCCAATGGGTTTGGTGCAATCGTTCAGGACATCGAGATTCGTTCTTCCGTCGGGGTCAGCCTCAAGCTGACGCTCCCGATCAAAGGCACCAGCTTCCACGGTTACCGTCGAAGCCAGCGGCGACCTTGTCGAGAACGATCCCACCTTTCACACGGACGTTGACCGCGACCTGTTCATCAAGGTTCCGCTTGAAAGCGCAGTCCTCCACGCTCAGTTCCCTGGTGACGTTGACCACCCCCGGCGTCGCGGCCGACTCGAACGGCCTCTTCCACGGCCTGGGCGATCACGCCTCGAACTCGTTTTCCGTCGACGGCCAAGCCATTACCGACCAGCAGAGCAAAGTCTTCTCCAACCAGCTTCCATGCGAACGCCATCCAGTCCATCCAAGTCATCTCGGGCGCGCCGCCGGCCGAATACGGCGACAAGACAAGCCTTGTCATCGTGGCGACCACGCGCTCGGGCCAGGGTGTCACCAGGCCCACGGGCAGCATCAGCAGTTCCTACGGCACGCTTCGGCTCGGCTACAGCCGGGGTTCGATCTGTCCTATGGCGGCAAGAACTGGGGCAACTTCTTCGAGGCGGATGGCCTGAACACCGGACGCTTCCTCGATCCGCCGGAGTTCACCGTCTTCCACGCCAAGGGCAACGAGGAAAACTTCTTTGACCGCGTCGACTACAGCTTCACGCCCGCCGATTCGATCCACCTGGATCTGAACTACAGCCGCTCGTGGTTCCAGACGCCCAATTCCTACGACAACCTGAATGTGCAGAACGTGGTGAGCGGCGGCGCAAGCGCGAACCCGGTTTTTGCAAACGTGGGCGATACCGATCAGCGCTCGCAGATCGAGACCTTCAACATTTCGCCCACCTACACGCGCATTGTCAGCCAGAACTCGGTCTTCAATCTGGGTGCGTATGCCCGCAAGGACTTTTACAACTACTACCCCAGCGACAATCCGCTGGCCGACCTCGGGCCGGCCAATCTGCAGACTTCGTCGATCTCGCAGTATCGCACGCTGCTCAATACCGGCGTTCACGCGGACTTACTCTATGCGAACGGGATCAATAACATCAAGGCCGGCGCGGAGTACGAGCAGACCTTCCTGCGCGAACATGACAACCTGGGCGTCGTGGATTCAACTTACAACTCGCCCTGCGTGGACGTTGACGGAAACCCGCTGCCAGGTTATTCCGATCCCTCGGACTGCGACAGCGTCACGGCGTTTCCGAACCCTAACTATCTCGATGTCCTTGCGCCCCTACGACCTGACGCGCGGCGGCGACTTTTACAGCTACTTCGGCCACACCGATATGAAAGAACTGGCGATCTACATCGAAGACCAGATCAAGGCCGGCAACTGGAACTTCAACCTCGGCATCCGCGGCGACATCTACAACGGCCTGCCGCGCGCAGCCAGGCTGAGCCGCGCCTGGGCGTCGCCTACAACGTGAAGCCGTCCAAGCACAGTGCTGAGCGTCTCGTATGCGCGCACGCTGGAGACGCCCTTCAACGAAAACCTGGTGCTCTCAAGCGAGGGATGCGCTGAACGATGTGCTGGCGCCGCTGCTTGCCTGCACGCCGGGAGTCTCCGGCACTCTGCAGCCCGGCTTCCGCAACGAGTTTCACGCCGGCTGCAGCAGGCCTTCGGGAAGTACGTGGTCGTGAGCGGCGAGTACATCTGGAAGTACACCCACAACGCCTTCGACTTCAGCGTGCTCGGCAATACGCCCATCACCTTCCCGATCGACTGGCACAACTCGAAGATTCCCGGCTACGCGCTGCATGTCGAGGTTCCTCAGTTTCATAACTTCAGCGCCTATGTGGTGATGTCGTCCGTGGCGGCGCGGTTCTTCCCCCCGCAGTCGCCGGCGCAGGCGCTGCTCCGCAGACAGGTGGCTTGCCCTTCCGCATCGACCACGACGAGAAGTTCAACCAGACCACGCACCTGCAGTATCAGTTCGGCAAGCGGGGCCCCTGGGCCGGATGGAACTGGCGTTACGACTCGGGCCTGGTCGCGGGCGCCATCCCTTTCGCAGAGGATGGCACGACGCCCGTCGATCTAAGCGGTCTCACCAACGATCAGCAGGCCCAGGCCGGCATCACCTGCAATGGCGTGAAGGCCACGTTACAGTCAGGCTTTACCTCCTGCGCGCCGTCCGCAGTACAGCTCCAAGCTGGTGAGCATTCCGGCGCCGGGCACGGAGAACGACGACAAGAACCCGCCGCGCATCGCGCCGCGGAATCTCTTCGATCTATCCGTCGGCCAGCAGAACATCTTCCACAAGGAGCGCTACAAGATGGATCTTGATCTGACCGCGGTGAACATCACCAACAAGTACGCGCTGTACAACTTCCTCTCAACCTTCAGCGGTACGCACTACGTCACGCCGCGGGCGTTGACGGCGAAGATCACGCTGAACTTCTAGGGTATTCACCTGGACCATCCTGACCTGGGCAGGTCGTTCCCCTCAGGGGACGGCCTCTGCCTGGGCGGGCTTTTCGCGGCGCGTTTTTCCACACTGCCGCACGGTCCGGCCGGCTGCACCTCCGCAGAAAGCCAGAAATAAGTCGCGAAGCAGCAGATGCTTACTGGCTGCTCCATTTTCCACTTTCATCCGCATCCAAAAACCTGTCATACTTGATTGTGCCCACCTGGTACGCCCAATCAGCACATTCCAACAATGAGGTTGCATCGATGTCGGCAAAGTATGTCTTTGTGACGGGCGGAGTTGTGTCCAGTTTAGGCAAGGGTCTTGCGGCGGCCTCCATCGGCTGCCTGCTTGAGAGCCGCGGCCTGCGCGTGAACATGATGAAGTTCGATCCCTACCTGAACGTCGACCCCGGCACCATGTCGCCGTTTCAGCACGGCGAGGTCTTCGTCACCGACGACGGCGCCGAGACCGATCTCGACCTGGGCCACTACGAGCGCTTCACCCACGCGCCGCTCTCGCGCGACAACAACCTCACCACCGGCCGCATCTACGAGCAGATCATTCTGAAGGAACGCCGCGGCGACTACCTCGGCAAAACCGTTCAGGTCATTCCGCACGTCACCAACGAGATCAAGAACGCCATGCGCAAGGTTTCGGCAAACGGCGCCGACGTCACCATCGTCGAGATCGGCGGCACCGTCGGCGATATCGAGTCGCTGCCATTCCTTGAAGCCATCCGCCAGATGCGGCAGGAACTGGGCCGCGAAAATACCGTCTTCGTGCATCTCACGCTCGTGCCCTGGATCGCCGCCGCGCAGGAGCTGAAGACCAAGCCCACGCAGCACTCCGTCAAGGAACTGCTCTCGATCGGCATCCAGGCCGACGTTCTGCTCTGCCGCAGCGACCGCAACCTGAGCCGCGAGATGAAGCAGAAGATCGCCGCCTTCTGCAACGTTGAAGAGCGCGCCGTCATCGGCGCCAGCACCGTGTCGACCATCTACGAGGTGCCGCTGGGCTTTGCGCAGGAAGGCGTCGATGCCCTGATCCTCAAGTACCTGCACAAGGAGGCGCCCGAAGCCGACCTCAGCAAGTGGAAGGACCTGGTCGACCGCTGCTACCACCCCAAGGATGAAGTCTCCATCGCCATCGTCGGCAAGTATGTCGAGTACGAAGACAGCTACAAGTCGCTGAAGGAAGCGCTCACCCACGGCGCCATGGCCAAAAGCCTCAAGCTCAACATCACCTGGATCGAAGCCGAAGGGCTCGAGTCGAAGACGCCCGACGATCGCAGCTACGAAGCGCAGCTTGAGGGCTTCGACGGCATCCTCGTGCCCGGCGGCTTCGGCAAGCGCGGCATCGAGGGCATGCTCAACGCCATCCGCTACGCGCGCGAAAAGCATGTGCCCTACTTCGGCATCTGCCTCGGCATGCAGACGGCGTGCATCGAGTTTGCGCGCAATGTCTGCGGACTCAAAGACGCCAATTCGAGCGAGTTCGATCCGGCCACGCAGCATCGCGTCATCTACAAGCTGCGCGAACTGCTCGGCGTCGAAGAGATGGGCGGCACCATGCGCCTCGGCGCGTGGACCTGCATCCTGCAGGAGGACTCGCTGGCGTTCAAGGCCTACGGCTCGACCGAAATCAGCGAGCGGCACCGCCACCGCTATGAGTTCAATCGCGAATACGAAGCGCTGCTCACCGGCGGCGGCCTGCAGATCACCGGCACCACGCCCGACTCAACCTATGTCGAAATTGTCGAGATCCCGGGGCACCCGTACTTCCTCGGCTGCCAGTTCCACCCCGAGTTCAAGTCGAAGCCGCTCGAGCCGCACCCGCTCTTCCGCGACTTTGTTGCAGCCAGCTACCGGAACCGCACGGAGCGCAAGCCCACCGAAACAAACTCCTCAGTTCTCCAGTCGTAAATCGACTCACCTCGCGGCGGCCCGAAGATCTTTCGGGCCGTTTTGCGTTGGCGCTTATGCTCACTTGCAAATGGTTGTCTGGAGTGCATCGAAAGTTGCATGCGCACAGCTATTGACAAAGGAATTTTGCGGGGCCTATTGTGACAAGGTTTTTCGGGACGGAGGAATCCCCCATGGCTCAGTTTGAATTGCAACCCGCGGAGCTGGAGTTACAAAAACTGGCGGAACAGTGCTGGGAAAAAGCCGGCGAGCGGGAGCAGATGCTTGAGAGCGCTGCGTTTGAAGCCGGTGCGTCCATTCGCAACGGCGAATACACCCTGGCCAATCTTGAGGACATTGTCCGCTGGAAGTCCGAGCGGGTCGTCCATTACCTGATTGGAAACAGCGAAGCCAAGATCCGCAAGGTTCTCGCCATTGCCGCATCCCCTGACTCATCCACGCGCAAGGCTGTCGAAGCGTTGATGGAGCTGCGGGGTGTCGATCTGCCTATCGCCTCGGCGATCCTGTCGGCCATCGCTCCCGAGCGCTATAACGTGCTCGACTACCGCTCGCTGGAAGCGCTGGGCCACGCGCGGCACGATGTCGAGTTCTATGCCGAGTATGTCGCCTTCTGCCGCAGGCTTGCCGAGCGCGGCCTCGTCAAGCCGCAGAAGGACCTGCCCGGCGCCACGTCTCTGCACGCGCTCGAGCGCGCGCTGTGGGAGTGGTCGCGCAGCCGTGCCGAGCATCGCGTCCTCGCCTGAGGTCGGCACGCGCGATAAAATCGCACCCGTGAGCCAATCCTTTGAAATCGGCCCGGTGCATGTCGGCACGGGAGAGCTGTTTCTTATCGCGGGGCCTTGCGTGATCGAGTCCGAGGCGCACGTGCGGCGCATGGCTGAGGCCATTCAGCGCATCACGAGCGACCTCGGCGTGCCCTACATCTTCAAAGCCAGCTTCGACAAGGCCAATCGCACCAGCGTGAAGAGCTTTCGCGGCCCCGGACTCGTCGAGGGCACGCGCATCCTCGGCAGGCTTGCGAAAGACACCGGTCTGCCTGTGCTCACCGATGTGCACGAGCCCGCGCAATGCGAAGTGGCGGCCGAGGCTGTCGACGTGCTGCAGATTCCCGCCTTTCTCTGCCGGCAGACCGACCTGCTGGTGGCCGCGGGCAAGACAGGCCGCGCCGTGAACATCAAGAAGGGCCAGTTCGTTGCGCCGTGGGATATGACCCACCCGGTTGAGAAGGTGCGCTCCACCGGCAACACGCGCGTCTTTCTCACCGAGCGCGGCGCCAGCTTCGGCTACAACACGCTCGTCGTCGATTTCCGCTCGCTGCCTGTCATGCGCCAGCTTGCGCCGGTTGTTTTTGACGGAACCCACTCGGTGCAGCAGCCGTCGGCGGCCAACGGCGTCAGCGGCGGACAGCCGGAGTACATTCCTCTGCTCGCGCGCGCTGCCGTTGCAGCCGGCATCGATGGGCTCTTCCTTGAGGTGCACGACGATCCCGCGCACGCAAAGTCTGACGGCGCCAATGCGCTCGATCTCAAGCTGCTGAAGCCCCTGCTCGAAACACTGCTGGCAATTCACAGGGCGGCGAAGTAGCACCAATCGCGGTGATCGAAAGACGAACCTTTCTCGCCGAAGGTGCGGTCGCCGGCATGCCGACGGCGTGAATTCCGGCTGATACCATTTCCGCATGTCCGCATTCCCCAGCCCGCAAAGGCTTCTTGTCGGCCTCGCGCCTATCCACGGCTCTCATTTTCACGTTAGCTTCGGGCTTACCTGGTGCGCACGCTCAGGAAGTTTCTTCTCCCGCGCAGTCGCCGCATCGCGCCCGCATCGAGCAGGTCTTTGAGGGGCTCGGCCGCGGCCGCTCCATTGGCGAAGTTGCCGTCTCTCCCGATGGCAGGCGTGTTGCATGGATCGAGGGCGGCCGCGGCGGTGGACTCCTCTCCGTCGCGCCGATCGCCGACATGAGCAAGGCTGAGCGCGTGCTCGTAACGCCGGGCAGCCCCGTGCAGCACTGCCACGAGAGTGAAGCCGTCTGGGCGCCGGACTCGAAAGCGCTTGCCTTCTTCTCCAACTGCGAGTCGCCCAGCGGACAGGACGAACTCTACCTCAGCAAACTCGACGGCACTCCCGCGAAGCGTCTCACCGAACTCAAGGGCTACGAAAGCTCACCCGCTTTCTCGCCCGATGGAACGAAGATCGCCTTCCTCTACGTGGAAGGCGCAACGCGGCCGGCCGGTGCGCTCGCAGCGATGAAGGCTCCCTCAGGGGTCATCGGCGAAGAGGGAATCGAGATTCAGCGTGTCGCGGTCGCGGCCGTTGACGGGTCCGCTCCCGCAGCGCCGCAGCAAGTGACGCCGGCCAATCTGCATGCGTATGAATTCGACTGGGCGCCGGACTCGCAGGGGCTTGCCTACATCGCAGCCGAGCCGCCCGGCGAGAACAACTGGTGGGTCGCGAAGCTCTATACGCAGCAGATCGGCGGAGCGGCAAAGGCCATTCTCGCGCCCACTGAGGTGGCTGGCCCGCTTCATAATCTGCAGATCGCCGTTCCGCGCTGGTCGCCCGACGGCAAGCGCATCGCCTTCATCGGCGGCCTCATGAGCGACCAGGGATCGACCGGCGGCGACGTCTGGATCGTCTCTGCCGAGGGCGGCGCGCTGCGCGATCTCACCCCGGGGCGGCAAAGCTCTCCCGCATGGATCGAGTGGGATGGCGACCACCGTCTCTTCGTCAGCGAGTTCGCAGGTGGCAACAACGATCTCGTGCGTTTCCAGGTCAAGGGCGATCAGCTCGCCGACGAGACGCGCATCTTCAGCATTCCCGGTTCGGTGGGCGATGGCCGTTTTGAAGGCAGCCTTTCCTCCACCGCCGATCGTTCCCTCTGGGTCTTCCGCGCCAGCTCCTTCGAGAGGCCGCCTGAGATCTACTCCGTGCATGCCGGCAACGCCTCGCCGGCTGCCGGCTTCGCCGGTGTCACGCAGCTTTCCCATGTGAATGACGGTGTCGTGCCAGCCTGGGGCAAGGCAGTTTCGCTCGACTGGAAAAACGATGACTATGATGTGCAGGGCTGGCTGCTGCTTCCACAGGACTACGACCCTCAAAAGAAATACCCGCTCATTGTGGAAGTGCATGGCGGCCCGGCTGCCCTGGTGGTGCCACGCTGGGGCAGTGGCGGCGGTATCAGCGCCGTGGCGCTTTCTGCGCTGGGCTATTTCGTGCTCGAGCCAAACCCTCGCGGCAGCTACGGGCAGGGCGAGGCCTTCACCCAGGCCAATCGCAAGGACTTTGGCTACGGCGATCTCCGCGACATCCTCAAAGGCGTCGATACGGTTGAAGCGAAGTATCCCATCGACCCTGCGCGCGTCGGCCTCACCGGCTGGAGCTACGGCGGCTTCATGACCATGTTTGCCGTCACCCAGACCAACCGCTTCAAGGCGGCCGTCGCCGGCGCGGGCATCTCAGACTGGGAGAGCTACTACGGCGAAAACTCCATCGACCAGTGGATGATCCCGTACTTTGGCGCGTCGGTCTACGACGACCCGGCCGTGTACGCCAGGGCGTCGGCCATCACCTTCATCAAGAAGGCGCAGACGCCCACGCTAGTGGTTGTGGGCGACCGCGACGGCGAGTGTCCCGCGCCGCAGTCCTTTGAGTTCTGGCACGCGCTGCACAGCGAGGGCGTCCCCTCCAGGCTCGTGGTCTACCCCAACGAGGGGCATGGCTTCGTGAACCCGGAGCACCGGCGCGACGTCATGGAGAGAACCGCGGAGTGGTTTGCCCGCTACCTGCCCCCGGCCTGACCCCCGGGCCTGTAAGGAATCTTCCGCCAGTCCGCCATGCTCGCCAACCGCCTCTGCGGCAGTCTATGACTCTACCGGGAGAGTTCTGCCGCCCTCGGCCCTTCGGGGGCTGCCGCCTTGCCCTGTTACACTTTTCTTTGGAGAAACAATAGGGTGTGTGTTGTCGACCGGCCGAACGGGAGCCGTATGCCTAAGGCCGATTGCCTCGGTGCAATGCGGAAAATCCGGGCTGCCTCCGGGCGTGTTGACGGACCGCTTTCAAGCCATATTTCTGATGCATTCGGAGAGACCGTTCCGCGGTTCGACGGGTGGAACGGGGAGGATTCATGCGGCGGTATTTGACGCTTGTTTTTTTACTATGTCTCGCTATTCCGGCTGGGATGTCGATCTCCGGCTGTGTTCGCAACCCGGCCGGCAATTACTGCAACGGCCTCGGGTACGGGTTGAAGAATACAGACGTTTATTCGATTGACCTCGAGCCGAGAACCACCGGTATTTCGATTGCATTTGGGCAGACCCGCCAGATCGCCGCGCCAACTGCCAAGACCTGCAAAGGCGCAACTGCAAGCGTTTCCGGCTACAGCTACGGCACCACCGACAACCGCCTCGTCGACATTTCGCCCTCGGGCAACATCTGCGCCGGCACCTGGAACCGCAACTCCGGCGGCGGCATCGCGGATTACACCATCTGCAATTTTCCCAGCCCCTCGCCCAGCACGGGCGGCCTGCCCTTCTCCTCCGCTTATATCTCCGCTTCCGCGAACTCGGTGACGTCCAACCCCGTGCAGGTCTATGTGCACGCGGCGGTCAGTTCCATGAGCCTGGCGCTGAGCGGTCAACCCGTCGGCCAGCAACAGTGTCTGTCGCAGGGCGACGTCAGCCAGCTCGATGCAGAGGCCTGCTTTGCCAGCAACGGCCAGCAGTATGAGTTCTGCGCTCCCTCCACGGTGACCAGCTATTCGTGCCCCGGCGGTCTGGCTCCGGGCGTCACATCCGTTCCCGACTGCTCGTCGGCAATCGGTGTTGCTACCTACACCGTCGGCACCAGTTCGGTGGCCACCATCAACGCAGACACCAACCAGATCACTGCCCAGTTGCCCGGCACAACTGCCATTACGGCATCGGTTGCCGGTTCGCAATCATCGGCGGGCTATTTTTCAACCTGCGGACCGAAGTCGATCTCGGTGACCCTGGCGAACGGCAGCACCAGCGGAACCATCACGCAGGGTGTGCAGCAGAACCTGACCACCACCGTGACCGATACCAACGGCAACACCATCACGGGTCTGACGCTCGATTATCAATCCACCAATCCCATCGACATCACCGCTACCTCATCGGGCGGCCTTAACGCTTCCTTCCCGGGATCGGCTTCTGTCTACGCGATCTGCCAGCCCTCCACCTGCAACCCCGCACCGATCAACCAGGTCGGCGCCGGCGGTGGCTCCGGCCTCTCCATATCGAGCAATCCCGTCCAGATCACCACTCCGGGCACCGCAACCGCCTACATGTGGCTGTCGGCGCCGGGCGCCTCCAGGTACTTCGCGCCGATCTCATTGCTCACCGGTTCTCTCGGCTCGACCGTGCGTCTGCCCTACGTGCCCAATTCGATGGTCATGGATCAAACCGGCTCCAACCTCTACTTCGGCTCCTCGCATGAGCTGATGTTGTACAGCACGGCAACCAATTCGCTTTCCAAGGAAGACACCACCGTTCCCGGCGTGGTGCTGGCCGTGGCTCCCAATAACCAGACCATTTTGATCAACGATCAGTCTCGCCAGGTCTTCTCCCTCTATTCCGTCACGTCCGGACTTACCTTGACAACCTTCGGCGGGCTCGGTACCTCAGCATCGTGGACCCCGGATTCAAAGACCCTTTACATCTCTGACAGCGCCTCATCCGGACCCGGCCACACCGACACGCTCTACGTCTATAACGCCAACACCGGCTGGTCGACCTACAGCCTCGCCTCCTCCGGTGGGGCGAAGCGGCTCGCTCTCATGGTTCCCGGCGTGGGCGCCTACCTCAGCGGCAACCCGACCGTGGCCCACACCTGGTGCCCATCAGGAACCGTCGGCGACTACAGCAGTATGGTCTTCTATCCTCAGGGCGATTCAGTCAACGCACAGACCGACGTGCTCACCGCGACCCCCGATGGGCAGCACATCCTGGGCGCGGCTTACACTGGCGGCGGGATTACACTCTCCGACATCGGCGTGACCCTGCCCACCACCACTTCGCCCAGTGGCATCGCCACTCCCGCCGCCTGCCCCATCTCGTCCAGCGGCGCGCTCTCGCCGCTCATCGTGACCCACACCCTTGCGCAGACTGCCGTTACCGCAAATGCAACCGCGGTCAACCAGATTCTCACCTCGCCGGCCCCCGTCACGCAGGGCACATCGGTCGCCCCCTACAGCCTGAGCTTCATTACCTACAACGGCACTGCGACCGGAGCCACGCTGCCCTATTACAAGCAGTCGACCGATAGCACGGGATCGCTCGGCACCGTTGGCTACGTCACCCTGACTGGCAGCTCGGCCATCACGGCGCCAGTCGCGGGCGCATTCAGTCCGGACGACACGCAGTTCTTCGTCTCGACCGCGGGCGACAACATGGTTCACTACATCAACACAACCACGCTGACTGACACGCACCAGATCACGCCAAATCTTCCGCCCTGCACGCCGGGCACTGATCTGGGCTGCACCCTTGCCGCACCCGTCACGGGCTCTGTTCCGGCAACGGCAATTGCCGTAAAGCCGCGCTCGACCACATAGGCTCGTCACTCAAGTCCAACGCTCGCTCATCGCTTGTCCTCACCAGGTTCAAAGCCCGGTGAGGATGATGAGTCGGTTCCCGTCAGGCTCAACAACCCTCCACGATAGAATCGGACCATGATTAAAGGGATCTCCCTTCTGCGCCCCGCTGGCAACGCCGACGCTTATGAGCGGCTCTCCAGCTTCTTTTCCGCGCTGGGATTTGCCCACGGCGCCGGCTGGAACGACGAGGCCAGCCGCGGCGCTTCGTTTCTTGCCCCGCTGGGCAATCTCGAAATCGTCGACGGCAGGTTTCCCGCGCCCGCCGACGTACTCGTTGAAGTCACATCGCTCGACGCCGTGCATCAGGCGGCGGCTGCATGGCTCGACGCGCACTTCGGGCAACACGGCAGCGCGCGCCTCTCGCAGATCTCTGACACCACCTGGAAGTCGCGCATCTTCATTGTGCAACCCGAGCCTGGATTCACCTACGCCTTCTGGGCGTGGACCGATCCGCAGAAGGGCAGGCCCGTCGCTCTTGAGGGTGATCTCTCTGCCGAAGGCATGAAGTTTGCAATCGTTGTAGCGCGCTGGAATGCCGTTATCACCGACCGGCTTCTCGAAGGCGCCCTCGATGCGCTTCTGCGCAGCGGAGCCAAGCGCGGCGATATCGAAATCGTGCGTGTCCCCGGCGCGTGGGAAGTTCCCGCAGCCGCCCGCACCCTCGCGGAGCAGGGAAGCGTCGATGCCGTCATCACGCTCGGTTGCCTTCTGCGCGGAGAAACGGCGCACTACGAGGCCATCTACAACGAGGTATCGCGCGGCATCGGGCAGTCGCAGCAGGAGACGGGCATTCCGCACAGCTTTGGCGTATTGACCTGCGAAACCCTCGAGCAGGCGCTCAATCGCGCTGGCATCAAAGCCGGTAACAAGGGATTTGAGGCCGCCGCGGCGGCAATTGAAATGGTGAGTCTGCGCAGAAAGATCATTGCCGGAGAAAAGGCATGACGGCGGGAACGCGACGCAAGTCGCGCGAGCTTGCCATGCAGATGCTCTTCCAGGCAGATATCGGCAAGCAGGATCCCGACCAGGTGCGCGCCACCTTCTGGAAAGCCGGCGACGAGGTCGAGCCGGAGGTGCGTGGCTTCGCCGAGGATATTTTTCGCGTGGCTACCGTCAACCTTACCCAGATCGACGATCTCATCGCCGCAAACTCCAAGCATTGGCGCCTCGAGCGCATGCCGGCGGTTGACCGCAACCTGCTGCGCATGGCGGTCGGCGAAATGCTTGGTTTCAAATCCACGCCCTTCCCCATTGTCATCAACGAGGCCCTGGAGATCGGCAGGCGCTATTCAGCTCCCGAGTCCATCAACTTTCTCAATGGAGTCCTCGATTCCATTGCCCACAGCCTGCTGCCCAGGTAGGGTGGAACCACGCCTCAGGCCCTCCTCGTAGCAACTGATTCCTCCATTGCCGCGTCAAACCCAGAAGCGGCGGCTAGCGAGGTAATTCGGCCATACGGTCTCCTCTCTGCTCAATTCGGCCGTGAATCGAGGGCGCGGGGCCAAAATGCAAGGCGTACCATATCTGGTAGGCTTGGCTTCTTTTAAGAACCCCAGGAGATGTTCTCGTAATCTCACACTTATTCCAGTGCTGCATCCGGTGGACCTCAAACCTCTTACGGCAGCGCTCAATGTAAACGATTCTGGAAACTGAAAGTGACTGGAAGGAGAAATTCTTCATGGCAGAGGACAGAAATGGCGGTCTGAGTGCAGTCTGGTTCCTTGCGGGAATCAGCATCGGCGCGCTGGTGGGGATTCTTTATGCACCCAAGAGCGGACGCGAGACGAGGGAAGATATCGCTTGCGGTGCGCGCGGGGGTTCGGAGTATCTGCGCAACAAGTCCAAGGATGCGGCCGACAAGGTCGGCACCCTCGTGGATAAGGGCAAGGACCACATGAACACCTATGTGGACCGTGGACGCGATGTGCTCGACAAGGGCCGCGCGCAGTGGGATGAGTTCGTCGAGCGGGGCAAGGGCCTTGTTGGTGACAACAAGGACCGCGTGAGCGCCGCCGTTGACGCGGGCCGCGAGGCGTACCGCACGGCGACCACGGACTCCTAGCTGGCGGCAAGCGACAAGGCGGTGCGCCTGGAACGGATACCGTTTCAGGCCGCAGCGTCAGGCTGCGCTCGCTGCGCGGTGGTCCATCTCACCGGAGCGGGCCCGCAGCCGCTTGCAAACGTTCGCTTTGTTCCGCACGAGCGTTGCGGTGTCGGCGCGAAATCCGCGAGCGCTTCTCGCGATTGTGTATGTGTGGGGATGCGCCGTGACAGCGGCCCGCCGCTGCTTGAGCGGGAAGGAATTTGGTGGCGAACATGCACAACGACACGATTATGGTCATCTTCGTAGCGGCCACCGCGATTGCGGTGGTTCTGCAGGCCGGCATTCTTCTGGCGCTGTTCATCGTCGTCCGCACCTCAACCAAAAAGATTCAAGCCGAAATTGAGGTCTTCCGCATCTCGGCTCTGCCGCTGATCGATCACTCGCGCGAGTTGATGAAGAATGTTTCGCCCAAGATTCAGGCAGCGACAACGGATCTCGCCGAGATGACCCGCGGACTGCGCGCGCAAACCATGGAGTTTCAGGCCTCCGCGAGTGAAGTTCTCGAGCGCGTCCACCGCCAGACCGGCCGCGTCGACACCATGGTGACCGGCGCCTTGAACAAGGTCGATCACGCCAGCACTGTCGTCAATGATGCCGTTAACGTTCCCCTCAGGCAGCTTTCCGGCATCGCCGCTTTTGCCAAGGCCGCATTCGAGACCCTCCGCTCCGATGGGCCAAAGGAACGGCCCCGGCACACGCATCCTGCAGGCGACAAAGACCTCTTCGTGTAAGGACCTCTTCGTGTAAGCTGGAGAACCTGGGAAGAAGAAGCTGACTCAGGAATCTGGAGAACGCGAAAGTGATGAAGAGACGACGCAGGCGTGCCGTGGTTTTTGCCCTGGCCGCAGCGGCAGGCATGGCTCAGGCGCCAGTTCCGGCGCAGGCGCAACCAACCCCCTCCACCTCACTCCTCATTCTTTCCAAGCAGAACCACACCCTCGCCATCGTAGACCCCGCGACGCTGCGCGTGGTGGCGCGGGTGCCGGTGGGCGAGGATCCTCACGAGGTCATCGCCAGCACCGATGGCCGCACCGCCTATGTTTCAAACTACGGCTTCGGACGCTATCACACCCTCGCGGTGATCGACCTCGCGAAGCAGAAGCCGCTGCCCGCGATCGATCTTGGCGCTTTGCGCGGTCCGCACGGCCTCGCCTTCGTCGAGGGCAAGGTATGGTTCACCGCAGAGGCAGCCAAGGCGATCGGCAGTTATGATCCGGCCGCCGGCAAAGTGGACTGGATCATGGGTACGGGACAGAACCGCACCCACATGATCTATGTCTTCCCTGACGCGAAGCGCATCCTCACCACCAATGTGAATTCGGGCACCGTGACAATCCTCGACAAGACGGATCATCCGGCCGGCATGCCTCCCGGTCCTCCTCCGGGCATGCCCGCCGCCGCAGCCGCTGGTGGACCGCCTCCCGGCCCTCCTCCGATGCCCCCCGGCGGCGACTGGATTGAGACCGTCGTTCCCGTAGGTCATGGTTCCGAGGGCTTCGACGTTTCGCCGGACGGCAAAGAGGCATGGGTGGCCAATGCGCAGGACGGCACCATCTCCATCATCGACCTCGGCTCAAAACAGGTCACTGAGACTCTGGCCGCCAATGTGCCCCGCGCCAACCGGCTCAAGTTCACGCCCGACGGCAAGCGGGTGCTTGTCTCGGCAGGACCTGACCTCGTCATCCTCGATGCGGCAACCCACAAGGAGATCAAGCGCCTCGCCATCGGTCATGGCTCCGGCGGCATTCTCATTCAACCCGACGGCGCCCGCGCCTACGTTGCCTTCAGTCCAGACAACTTTGTCGCCGTCATCGACTCTGAATACCCTTTCCGTAGTGGGCAAAATCGACGCGGGCGGCAATCCGGACGGACTCGCATGGGCGGTGAAGCGGTGAGTTCGCGCCCCCGCCTGAGACAATGCATGGGAAGATGTTTGAGACGAAACTTGAGACGATGCCCGAACACAATGCCGCGGCGGCAAATCTGGAGAGCTGATTGGGCGCGCGTAAGAGGCTGATCTTCGGCGGGGCGGCTCTTGCCGCTTGCCGTGCTTTTGCTGGAGCTGCCGGCGCGCATCAGGCCATGGCGCCGGCATCCTGCCTCTGCGGGCGAGCCTGTGCTGACCGCCCGCAGCCTCTCCTGACTTACTCCACGCTCAGCTCAATCACCTGGATCGAGTAGGGCGGCAGCTTGTGCCGCAGCTCGCTGCCAACGCCCTTGAGCGTCGATTCAACCGGCACAATCTGTTCCGGATCGTCGATTGAGTTGGTCTCGCGCGGATTGGTTGCGCTCAGGCTCACCAGCTTCGCGGTCGAGGCGAGCTTTGCGCCTTCGATCTTGATCTCAACCGCCTGCGCATCGGAAGAAGCATTCACCAGCTTCAGGTAGAGCTTCTTCTTCGCCGCATCGCCGGTGATCGAGTAGAAAAACTTCTCGCCGGCGCCTTCCACCTTCGAGCCAAGCGTGTGATCGCCCAGGTACGACGCAAACATGACCTGCGCATAATACGCGGGCGAGCCATAGCTCTTCATCGCGTTGTAGCCGATAAGGTCCGTCTCCCACTGCATGCCGCCCGGATCAACGTTCACCAGCAGCGGCGCGTACGCCGACATCACCACGATGTCGCTGTTCCGCTCAAGGCCCGTCATCCATGCCGCATCGCCCAGCGCCGCGCCAAAGTCGGGCGTCGGCAGTCCTTCGCGCGTCGCCCACTCGCCCACAAAGATCTTCGGCCCGTTGCGGTCGGTCTTGTCGTAGTGGTCCGCGTCCTTGAAGTTCTGCGTCGCGCGCACATAGAAGTGCTCGTCCAGCACATCGGGCCGCATCTTCTTGATCGGAGCCGTCGCAATCAGTTGCAGCTCCGGATACTTCGCCTTGATGGCTTTGTAGAACTGCGCATAGCGCTCCTCATAGCTGCCCGACTTATCGAACTCGTCTTCGTTGCCTATCTCCACGTAGTTCAGCTTGAAGGGAGCCGCATGGCCGTCTTTCACGCGCTCCGCACCCCACTTCGTCTCCGGACCGCCAGTCACATACTCAATCTCATCAAGCGCGTTCTGCACATACGGTTCAAGATCTGCGCCCGGATTCACATGCTCGCCCTTCAGCGAGTAGCCCGCATAGACCGCCAGCACCGGCTGCATCTTCAGGTCTTCGCACCAGCCCAGAAATTCGAGCAGCCCCATGCCGTCCGAGGACTGGTAGCCCCACGGGCTCGGATGCGTCGGCCGGTCCACCAGCGGCCCCAGCGTCTTCTTCCACGGGAAACGGTCCACGATGCGATCGCCTTCAAGATAATTGCCACCCGGGAAGCGCAGAAACTGCGGATGCATCGCCGCCAGCTTCTCCATCAGGTCAATGCGGTTGCCATTCGCGCGGTTCTTATACGTCGGCGGAAAAAGCGACACCAGGTTGAGCCAGAGGCTGCCGCCGTGCGCCACCGTGATCTGCAGGTGATTCTTCGAGGCGGGCACGATCGCACCTGTCCGCAGCGTGAACTCATGTTGCTTCCACTCCGTGCCCATGCCCGCGACGGTCGCTGTCGCAACCACCTTTCCCGTCTCATCGCTCACGAGGCTCACCGTAACCGGGCCCATCGCATCCGAGCTTGCCTTGGCGTAGAAGGAGCCTTTGTAGGTGGTGTCGGGCCTCAGCGCAAAGCCCCACCAGCCCACGTTCATGATTCCCGCGGCGTCATTGCCGTCGGCGCGTTCCACATCCAGGCGCACGCTAGTCTTCAGCGCCTCGCTCGGCCCTGTCTGCATGTCGGGCGTCATCTTTGCCGAGGCGTTACCCAGCTCCACCAGGTACCAATACGGCACGCCGGTCCAGTCCGCCCTCATGGTGCGGTTGCGCACCATCTCCGCGTACAGCCCGCCGTCATAGGAGTAGTTGATCTCCTCGGTCATGAGGCCATACAGCGTGGGACTGACGGCAGAGACAGGCTGGTCTGCGTGAATGGTGAGGACTGCGGGTTGCTGCGCGAAGGCAAAAGAAGCCGCAAGCAGCGCGGGGCACACGGCCGCATAAGCAAACGTTTTCCCAATCATCAAAACTTCTCCTAAAGGTCGGTGCCGCAACAGTATATATGCACCGTTCCGCACCTTCCAAAGAAGCCTCTTCGGGCCCTTCCCATCCACGAATCCGGCTCTGACCGAAATCGAAGGCGCAGACGAAGGGACCCGGCAGTAGCGCATGAAGGAGGGAACAAACGTGGCTCTACATCAGAAATTCAACAACGTGGGTGTGACAGTGTTTCTGCTCTGCATCGCCGGTGGCGTCGCGGCGGCGATGTTTACGAGCCTGCGGTTCATTGCACTGGCATGCGGAATCGTCGGACTCTATCTTCTTTTCGCGATTGTCGTCGTGGACCAGTGGGAGAAGGTGGCCGTGTTGCGCTTCGGACGCTACCGCGGATTGCGCGGTCCCGGCCTTTTTCTCATTGTCCCTGTGGTGGAGAGGCTCAGCCGTTACGTTGACCAACGCGTCCGCGTAACCACGGTGAGCGCCGAATCGACACTGACCCGGGATACAGTCCCGGTCAACGTGGATGCAATCGTCTTCTGGCTGGTTTGGAACGCGGAGAAGTCCATTCTGGAAGTGGAAAACTTTACCGATGCCATCACTCTCAGTTCGCAGACCGCGTTGCGCGAGTGAGAAGCCTCTTCGGGCCCTTTCAATTCAGCAATCTCGACAGAGAGACTTCCGGTTCAGTCGGATCCAGACCCGCCGCCGCCGACCACTTCGTCGCCGTCGTAGAAAACGGCAGACTGGCCGGGCGTCACCGCACGCTGCGGCTCGTCAAAAGTTGCGAGCACCTCAGCCTCATCTCCGGCGGAGCTATTGCCGGTTCCTGAAGCAGGCTCCAGCATCGCCCATGCCGGCTCGTGCCGGTGGCGAATCTTGATCTTCACCCGCATCGGGCCCGTCAGCTTTGGAATGCTGATCCAGTTCAGTCGCCCCGCACGCAGCGTGCGCGTGGCCAGCTCCGCGTCGGCGCCGATCGTCACCCGATGGCTCGCCGGGTCAATCTGCAGCACATAAAGCGGCGACGGCGACGCCACACCCAGTCCCTTGCGCTGCCCTACGGTGAAGTTGTGGATGCCCTCATGGCTGCCGATCACTTCGCCGCTCGACGTTACCAGTTCACCCGTCCCCTCCGGCATCTGCTCGCCCTGCTCTTCAAGGTAGGCGGTGATGAACTGCTTGTAGTCGCCGCCGGGGATAAAGCAGATCTCCTGCGAGTCCGGCTTCTCGGCCAGCGCCAGCCCATGGCTGCGCGCGGCTTCGCGCGTCTCCGGCTTGGTGAGATTGCCCAGCGGAAAGAGCGTGTGCGCAAGCTGCTCCTGCGTGAGGCCGAAGAGAAAGTACGTCTGATCCTTGGCCAGATCCGCAGGCCGCTTCAGAATCCAGCGGCCCCGCCCCCCATCGCGAGTCGCGTCGTACTCGTTGATCGCGTAGTGACCCGTCGCGATGCGGCTCGCGCCGATGCTGCGCGCCGTCTTTAGCAGCTGATCGAACTTGAGATGGTTATTGCACAGCGAGCAGGGAATCGGCGTACGCCCGGCGAGATACTCCGATACGAACGGCCGCACCACGTCCTGCTCAAAGCGCTCCTCCTGGTTCACCACGTAGTAGGGAATGCCCAGGTGCGTCGCCACGCGCCGCGCGTCATACACGTCATCGAGCGAGCAGCAGCGCCCCGCCTTCGGCGCGTCCGGAATCCCATGCTTGCCCGCCAGCCTCGTCTGGTCCCAGAGCTGCAGCGTGAGGCCGACGACGCGCTCGCCGGAATGGGCGAGGATCGCCGCAACCGTCGAAGAGTCGACTCCTCCGGACATGGCAACGGCAATAGTGTTGTTCGCTGTCATTTCTCTTCAGCGCACAGGCCTCTCCCGGCGCGTCACTCCGTCCCTATCCATCTTCCGCTTCCGCAGATGAAATAGATAGCATGCGCACCTGGCCCATCGATGCGAATCACGGTGAAGCGCGACTTCGGGCTTAACAGGGCTCTGCTAGCCCACGGTTCCGGCCGCCGCCGGTGAAAACGCCCGCAGTTGTTCCACCGCTTCGGGCACCACGCGCAGCACGTGGTCGATATCCGCGTCGGTCGCGGTTTTCAGCAGGCTGAAGCGCAGACTCGCCCGCGCCCGGGCCTTGTTCAGCCCCATCGCCATCAGCACGTGGCTGGGCTCGGTCGCGCCCGAGTGGCAGGCCGAACCGCCGGAAACGGCCACGCCCTTGAGATCGAGGGCAATCACCAGCGCCTCGCCCTCAAGCTGGTCAAACCAGATGTTCGTTGTATTCGCCGCGCGGAGCACCGGTTTGCCGTCGGGGCCGGCGCCGTTCAGCCCGGTTCCGGGCAGCCGCAGCAACTCCGTCTCCAGCCGGTCGCGCCGTGCGGCGAGCTTTCCAATCGTGCCGTCGGCGAGACTGTGCATCGCCAATTCGGCGGCGCGCGCCAGGCCAACGATGCCGGCAACGTTCTCCGTGCCCGCGCGGCGGCGGCGCTCATGGCTTCCGCCCACCAGCAGCGGCTCTACAGGTGTTCCGCGGCGCACAAACATCGCTCCCACGCCCTTCGGACCATGCATCTTGTGCGCGCTGATCGAGAGCAGGTGGCAGCCGAAGCGCCGCACATCAAACGGAATCTTGCCCGCCCCCTGCACCGCGTCGATATGGAAAAAGACGCCGGTTTCGGCGGCGATCCTGCCGATCTCTTCCACTGGCTGCAGCACGCCGGTCTCATTATTCGCCAGCATCACGCTGATCAGCCGCGTCTCCGGCCGAATCGCACGCAGGATATCCGTGGGCTCGATCAATCCGCTCGGCTGCGGGGCAACATACGTGGTTTCAATGCCCTGGCGTCCGAGCCGCGCCGCCGCCTGCAGAATCGCCGAGTGCTCAATCGACGTCGTGATCAGGTGGTCGCCGGGATGCAGAAGCCCCACGATGGCGGTGTTGTCGCCTTCCGTGCCGCCGGAGTTGAAAACCACCTCCGCGTCATGGCAATTGAAAAACTCCGCCAGCGTCTCCCGCGCCCGATCCACTGCCGTCCGCGCCTGTCTGGCCGTCAAGGTGAATCGAGGAGGCGTTGCCGAAGTGCTCCATCCAGTAAGGACGCATCGCGTCGACCACCTCCGGCAACAGAGGCGTGGTAGCGTTCGCGTCCATATAGACGCGCACAGAAGAAATGGAACTCGTTGACATCAGGAGCGCACCTGTTTTCGAGATTATCACAAGGTTTGCTCGCGTTTGGCCTCGCCTCGCACCCCCGTTTTTCGGTGGAAAGCACCGCTGCCCTCCGCTCGTCTGGCTCTCCGCCGGCCCGAGGCAAAAGTCTGTATGCGCTTGCAGGCACAATCTTGGTACCTGCCACTTTAGTAGCACGCTAATTTGCTTGAAGATCAAATGTTTGTTGCTATATTGAGCCTAATAGCTTCAGAAAATTGGTAGTGATCCGCCCCGGGCTCAATCGCAGGAATGGAAGCACTTGCTTTCATCCATTTGCTTGGACTCTCTGCCTCAACCGGGCTCAGCGATTGTCGGCTGGGCCTCTTACGAAAAGCCTCTATCCAAGTGAGGATGGCGAAGCCTTGTCTCGAATCGATCTACTGGGGCCGAGAGCCGTCAGCGCTCACAATCCGGAAGCACTTCTCGATCCCGGTTCGCCGCGATGGCTCGCCGTCTACACCACCTGCCGCCACGAGAAGCGGGTGGCGCAGCATCTGGCTCAGCGCGAGATCGAGCACTTTCTTCCCCTCTATGTCGCCCACCGCAAGTGGAGTGACGGCTCCAAAGTCGCTTTGCAGCTTCCGCTCTTTCCCTGCTATCTCTTTGTCCGCATCGGCCGCTCGGCGCGGTCCGGGATCCTCGGCGTACCCGGCGCGCTCGCTATCGTTGGCGGACCCGGAAAAGAGCCGGCATCGCTGCCCGACTCCGCAATTGACGCGCTTCGCCTTGGCGTCCAGCAGTGCCGGCTCGAGCCGCATCCGCTCGTCACCGCCGGATGCAGGGTACGCATCTCCGCGGGGCCCTTCGCCGGCATGACTGGCATCGTGGTTCGGAAAAAAGGCGGCTTTCGCGTTGTCCTCACCCTCGAGCAGATCATGCAGAGCGTCGCTATCGAAGTCAGCGAGCAGGACGTTGAGCCCGTACGGCCCGGTCTCAGTGCGCCGGAGCTTGAGCTGCAGTTTGCCTGAAGGCGCCTTGGCGCGGCTCGCGCGCCGCCGATGAATGAATCAATCGACCCCATCCTCGCCGCTGTTCATCCGCGGCAGACGCCCCAAAAATCTGAAACGACGACAGCGCGGCCCGGCAGACGCTCCCGGCCCGCAAGCGACGGCAGGACCCTGATCCCATGACAGCCACACCCGGTTCGGCACGCGGAACTGAAGGCCGCATTCTCACTACGGCCGCGGCGCTCTTTTCGCAGTTTGGCTACAACGGCGTAAGCACGCGCGAAATTGCGGCCTCGGCCGAAGTCAACGAGGTTACGATTTACCGGCACTTCCCGCGCAAGCGCGACCTCTATCTGGCCGTTCTCAGCACCGAGTTGCAGCGTGTTCACCTGCGCGGCGACCTGCTCACCGGCCTTGCCGAGGCGCAGAGCGCGCGGGCCGCGCTCGAGGCTGCCTTTGACCTCATCTGCAAGGCCCTGCTGCAGCAGCCGCAACTCCTTCGCCTGCTCGGCTTCAGCGCTCTCGAGCTGGGCGAAGACCTCGACCCTCTGCTGCGCCTGCACCTTGGTGAAATGGTCGAGGTGATCGTTCGTTATCTTGACCCCTGGGTCGAGCGGGGAGAGATTCGCTGCATCAGCGCCAAGACCCTCGTGCTCACTCTGATCGCCATTGTTCTCAGCCGCGGGCCCATCCAGCGGGTCTTCCTCGGCGACGCGGCAAATCTCGACGCGCTGTTCTCCACATATTCGGAGTTTTGCCTGGCGCAGACCTCCCCGGTCGACCTGCGGGCGGTTCCAGGCGACTGACTTTTTGTGCAGCAAGGAGAGGAATTGACGGAATGGAATTGAGAGGCCAGAAAATCGTGGTGTGTGGGGCTGGCGGATTTATCGGCGGCCACCTCGTTCGGCAGTTGCTCGCCGATGGTCTTGACGTGGTGCGGACTGTCGATATCAAGCCCCTCGAGGAGTGGTACCAGATAGCGCCAGGCACCGAGAACCTCGTGCTCGATCTCAAGGACAAGGACAACTGCTATCGCGCCGCCGAGGGCGCACAGGTCGTCTTTCAGCTCGCATGCGACATGGGCGGCATGGGCTTTATCGAAAACAACAAGGCCCTCTGCATGCTCAGCGTGCTGACCACCACTCACATGCTGATGGCCGCGCGCGACTGCGGCGTCGAGCGCCTCTTCTACTCCTCCTCGGCCTGCGTCTACAACGGCGAAAAGCAGAAAGACGCCGAGGTCGTTCCCCTGCAAGAAGAAGACGCCTACCCCGCGCTGCCTGAAGACGGCTACGGCTGGGAGAAGCTCTTCAGCGAACGCATGTGCCGCCACTTTGAAGAGGACTTCGGCCTTGAGTGCCGCGTCGCCCGCTATCACAACGTCTACGGACCCTACGGAACCTGGACCGGGGGCCGCGAAAAGGCGCCGGCTGCCATCTGCCGCAAGGTCATCGAGGCCAAGCTCTCGGGCAGGCACGAAATCGAGATCTGGGGCGACGGCAACCAGACCCGCAGCTTCATGTACATCGACGATTGCCTCAGGGGCACGCGGGCCATTCTCGAGAGCGAGATACGCGAACCGCTCAATCTCGGCTCAAGCGAGCTTGTCACCATTAATCAACTCGTGGATATCGTTGAAGATATCGCCGGCATCAGGCTCCGGCGGCACTACAACCTTAGTGCCCCCAAAGGCGTAAACGGCCGTAATAGCGACAATACGAAGATTCGCAGCTATCTTGACTGGGAGCCTTCAATTCGCCTGCGCGATGGAATGGAAAAGACCTACGCGTGGATCGAGCAGGAAATGCACGCGCTTATCAGCGCATAGTGATGGGCAACCGCGCACGCGAGCGAGAGGGCACGGGGAGAATGGGTCAGACCGAGAACATGCGCCGCATCCTGGGGATCAACTTCTACGTTGGGGACGCGGCTGGCGCGATTGACCGCGTTGCCGGCGGGGGACTCGTGGTTGTTCCTGCCGCGCCTGCGCTCAAAGACATTGCGTGGAACTCCAGCTACCGCGCGGCGCTCACCAACGCAGACCTCGTCCTCGCCGACTCAGCCCTCATGGTGCTGGCCTGGAACCTGCTCGAGCGCGACTCCGTCACCCGGCTTTCGGGCCTTGGCTACCTGCGCGCGCTGCTGCAGCGCGAAGAAGTGCAGACCCATGGAAACACTTTCTGGATCATGGCCGGACAGGAGAGCGCGCAGCGCAACCTGGCCTGGCTCAAAACCCAGGGCATCGAAGTCCCGCCCGACCATGTCTATCTGGCGCCTATGTATGGGCCTGCCATTGAGGACCCCGGCCTGATCGAAAAGCTTCAAAACCTCCGCGTCCGGCATATAGTAATCACATTGGGCGGAGGCACGCAGGAACAGCTCGGGCTCTACCTCAAGCGTCAATTGGATTATTTGCCCTCGATACACTGTATAGGCGCGGCAATTGCATTTCTGAGCGGGGATCAGGTTCGCATTCCCGAATGGGCCGACAGGCTCTATCTCGGATGGCTTCTCCGATGTTTTTCTTCTCCCCGGCGATTTGTTCCCCGGTATCTTTCCGCATCTAAATTACTGCGGCTCCTTATGCAGTACAGAAGTGAGCTACCCGTTGAGCAGTAGGTGTGAGCAGTAGGCTGTACCAGGGCCCATACTCTTCGAATGTCTCAATTAAGGAAAAATTCGATGGATAAGCTTCAACCTATCTCGATCGCTGTTGTTGGTTCCGGCTATGTCGGTCTTGTTGCCTCGGCATGCTTTGCAGAAATCGGCCATAAGGTCATCTGCGTTGACAACGATGAAGCCAAAATCCGCACGTTGCAGGCCGGCGGCATCCCCATTCATGAGGAGTACCTCCCCGAGCTGTTGAGCCGCTATCGCGGCGACGGGCGCCTCGAATTCACCACCGATCTGCGTGCCGCCGCGCAGGCTGCCCAGGCGATCTTCATCGCCGTCGGCACGCCGCAGAGCCGCACCGGCAGCGCCGACCTCTCCTATGTCGATGCCGTCGCCAGCGAGATTGCCCGCTCCATCGATTCCTACAAGGTGATCGTTGAGAAGAGCACCGTTCCCGTCTACACCAACGAGTGGATTCGCCGCGTCATCGAGCGCAATGGCGTGCCCCGCGAGCTCTTCGACGTCACCTCGAATCCTGAATTCCTGCGTGAAGGCACTGCGGTTGTCGATTTCCTGCATCCTGATCGCATCGTCGTCGGCGCCGCCACCGGGCGCGCTTCCGAACTGCTCACGCAGCTCTATGCGCCGCTCACCTCCGGCGAGTACTACCGCAGCGAGAACGCGGTTCCCGGGCCCCGCAGCCAGGACAACCTGCCTCCGCTTCTGCTCACCTCCACCAAGGCTGCCGAGATCATCAAGCACGCTTCGAACGCCTTTCTGGCCACGAAGATCTCCTTCATCAACGTGGTCGCCAATATCTGCGAAGCCGCGGGCGCGGACGTTGAAGAAGTCGCGCGGGGCATGGGCCTTGATACCCGCATCGGGCAGCAAGTTCCTCCGTGCCGGCGTCGGTTACGGCGGCTCCTGCTTCCCCAAGGACGTCGCGGCCTTCCGCAATGTCGCCGAAGTGGTCGGCGTCGATTTCGGGCTTCTGCGTGAAGTTGAAAAGATCAACGAAGAGCAGAAGCTGCGCTTCTTTCAGAAGATCCGCTCTGCGCTCTGGACCTTCCGCGGCAAGAAGATCGGCGTCCTCGGCCTCGCCTTCAAAGGCGGCACCGACGATATCCGCGAATCTCCCGCGCTCGACATCGTGCAGCGGCTTCTGAGCGAGGGCTGCGTCATCACGGCCTTCGATCCTGCCGCCGAAGAGCGCGCGCGCGAGGTGATTCCTCCGGGCCAGAACATGCGCTACGTCGGCGATCCCTATCTCGCCGCGCAGGATGCTGACGCGCTGCTGATCCTCAACGACTGGCAGGAATTTGCCGAGCTCGATCTTGAAAAGCTGCACTACACGCTGCGTTATCCAATTGTCATCGACGGCCGCAACCTCTACGATCCCGCCGTCATGACGCAGCACGGCTTCACCTATCTCAGCGTCGGCCGGCCGGGTCTTACGCAGCCGGTCGATCCGAGCCAGATGTTTTATCTGCCCAAGGCTGGCGACGGAGCCAAAGCATAGAACCAGCCCTCCGCGGAAGCGGATGACTGGCCTCAAAAGGAACGACCCCGGTAATAAGGCGTTGTGCATATTTACACCGGCGGGCGACTCGAAATATTCCGGGGTCGTCGCTCCTGCCCGGAGAAGGGCGTTTGATTGATGCGCGTACTCATAGCCGGCGCGGCCGGATTTCTCGGCTCCCATTTGACCGACGCCTTGCTTTCTGAGGGACACTCCGTTCTAGGCGTCGACAACCTTTGCACCGGTTCTCTGGCCAACCTCGATCACCTGCGCCGCGATGCGCAATTCGAGTTTCTCGAGCACGACATCTGCCGGCCCTTCGACCCCGGGCATGTTGATTACGTCTTCAACTTCGCCTCGCCCGCCAGCCCCGTCGACTACTACCGGCTCGGCATCGAAACCCTCATGGTGGGTTCCATCGGCACGCGCAACATGCTTGAGATTGCGCAAAAGCACGCCGCGAAGTTTCTGCACGCGTCCACCTCTGAGTGCTACGGCGATCCGGCCGTGCATCCGCAGCGGGAAGACTACTGGGGCAACGTCAATCCCGTCGGGCCGCGCTCTGTTTACGACGAGTCGAAGCGCTTTTCCGAGGCTCTCGTCGTCGCCTACAACCGCTACCACGGCGTCGATACGCGCCTGGTGCGCATCTTCAACACCTATGGACCGCGGCTTCAGCCCAACGACGGGCGCGTCATTTCCAACCTCATGATCCAGGCGCTCAAGGGCGAAGATCTCACCGTCTATGGCGAGGGCGAACAGACGCGCAGCTTCTGCTATGTCAGCGATGAGATCGACGGCATTCTCGGCCTTTCCCGGTCCGATGAACACATGCCTGTCAATGTCGGCAACCCCATCGAGTGGACGATTCTCGAGTGCGCCGAGGCGATTCTGCGCGTCACCGGCTCCTCAAGCAAGATCGTCTACCGGCCGCTGCCGCAGGACGACCCGCTTCAGCGCAAGCCGGACATCAGCAAGGCGAAAAGACTCTTCGGGTGGGAACCGAAAATCGATCTCGAGACCGGACTGAAGCTCAGCCTCGACTACTTCAGATCCAGTATCGAGACGGCCGCGAAAGCCCGGTAAGGCGCAAGGGCATTTCCCGCATACCGCACAGCCGAGCGGGCGGCCGGCCGCGCAAACCCGTAGAATCCATCTGCAGGAGCAGTTCATGAAGCGAGCGCTCATCACGGGCGTCACCGGGCAGGATGGCGCCTATCTGGCCGAGTTTCTGCTGGCAAAAGGCTATGAGGTTCACGGCATCAAGCGGCGCACTTCGCTCTTCAACACCAACCGCATTGACCACCTCTACGAGGATCCCCACCAGAGCGGGCGGCGCTTTACGCTTCACTACGGCGATCTCACCGATGCCAGCAGTCTCATCAGCATCGTCAAAGGGATCCGGCCGGATGAAATCTACAACCTCGGCGCGCAGAGCCACGTAAAGGTCTCGTTCGAAGAGCCGGAGTACACCGCCAACTCCGACGCGCTTGGCCCCCTGCGCCTGCTTGAGGCCATCCGCATCGCGGGCCTTGAGAAAACCACGCGCTTCTACCAGGCTTCAACCTCTGAGCTCTATGGCCTCGTGCAGGAGATTCCGCAGAAGGAAACCACGCCCTTCTATCCCCGCTCGCCTTATGCCGTGGCAAAGCTCTACGCCTACTGGATCACCGTGAACTATCGCGAGGCCTATGGCATCTTTGCCTGCAACGGAATCCTCTTCAACCACGAGTCGCCGCAGCGCGGAGAAACCTTCGTGACCCGCAAGATCACGCGGGCGCTTACCCGCATCAAGGCCGGACTGCAGGACTGCCTCTACCTCGGCAACATGGACGCGCTGCGCGATTGGGGCCATGCCCGCGATTACGTCGAGGCGATGTGGCTGATCCTCCAGCAGCAGGAGGCAAGAGACTACGTCGTCGCGATGGGCGAGCAGCACAGCGTCCGGGAGTTTGTCGAGCTGGCCGCGAGTTGCCTCGACCTGCGCATCACCTGGCGCGGCGCCGGCGTCGAAGAGCAGGGCATCGACCAGGATGGCCGCGTCGTTGTTGTGGTCGATCCTCGCTACTATCGCCCCACCGAGGTCGAAACCCTGCTTGGCGATGCCACCAAAGCGCGCGCCGAGCTCGGCTGGCAGCCGCGCACGACCTTCCCGGAGCTCGTTCGGGAAATGGTGGCCGAAGATCTCAAAATCGCGGAGAGAGACGCACTGGCCCGCAAGCATGGCTACTCCGTCTTCAACTTTCACGAGCGCTGACGAAAAGGGTCTGTTGGATGGATAAGAACAGCCGCATCTTTGTAGCCGGGCATCGCGGCCTCGTCGGTTCTGCGCTTCGGCGCGGCCTGCAGCAGAGAGGCTATGCAAATCTCATTCTGCGCACGCACTCCGAGCTGGACCTCGCCGACCGGTCCGCCGTGCGCGCCTTCTTCGATCGCGAACAGCCCGAGTACGTCTTCCTCGCGGCTGCAAAGGTTGGCGGCATCTTTGCCAACGACACCTATCCCGCGGATTTTATCCGCGAGAACCTTGAGATCCAGACCAACGTCATCGATGCAGGCTACCGCAGCGGAGTCAAGCGCCTCCTTTTTCTCGGTTCGAGCTGCATCTATCCGCGGCTCGCGCCGCAGCCTCTCAAAGAGGAATACCTGCTCACCGGGCCGCTTGAATCCACCAATCGCGCCTATGCCCTGGCAAAAATCGCGGGCATCGAGATGTGCTGGTCTTACAACCGCCAGTACGGCACGCGCTTCCTGGCCGCAATGCCAACCAATCTCTACGGGCCGGACGATAACTACGATCTGCACGCCTCCCACGTGCTGCCGGCATTGATGCATAAGGTTGTTGACGCGAAGCGCCGGGGACAACGCACACTCGAGGTCTGGGGAAGCGGCAAGCCGCGCCGCGAATTTCTCTATAGCGGCGACCTCGCCGACGCCTGCATCTTCCTCATGAGCCTGCCCGATGCTCAATTCGATGCGCTCCTGCGCAGCGATGGACCGCCGCTCATCAACATCGGAACAGGCGAGGATCTCACCATTCGCGAGCTCGCCGAGCTCATCGCCCGCATTCTCGAATTCGACTGCGAGATCGTCTTCGATCCCTCGCGCCAGGACGGCACCCCGCGCAAGCTGCTCGACGTCAGCAGAATCAACGCCCTTGGATGGAAAGCCGAAACCAGCCTCGAAGAGGGAATTCGCCTCACGTATCAGTCGGTGCGCGAACAACTCGAAACTGCCGCAAAATAGACGCCGTTCCAGCCCGCTTTATTCCGATGAATCCTGACTCTCTTTCGCGCGAGCCCGCAGGTACGCGAGCCTCTGCTCAGGCAAACCGCCAAAGAGAAATCCAGGAAGGAGTCCGACCCAGGATCATGCAAACTCACTCAATCCGCAATTTGTCCGTTGCCTTCGCCGCCGCCCTGTTGGCCGCTTCGCTGCCGGGCCGCGCACAGGATCAGCGGCCCGCGATCGTCCCACTGGCGCAGACCAGTGGCATTCCCGGCGCCAACAGTGCTCTTGCCAATATTGGCGGCCTCACGGACGAGCCAATGTCGCCCGGCCAGGTGGCGCATATCTCCGTGTTCAATGCGCCCGATTTCTCGGTCGTCACGCGCATCTCTGAGAACGGAGAAGTCGCCGTTCCCATGCTCGGCGCCCTGCATCTGCAGGGACTCAACAGCCAGCAGGCCTCCGACCTGATCACCAGGGAGCTGAAGGAGCGCAACCTCATCCTCGATCCGCACGTGATGGTGACCGTCGAGTCCACTTCCACCGGAATCACCGTCCTCGGCGAGGTCAGGTCGCCCGGCATTTATCCTCCGCCAGGGAAACACATGCTCTCTGATCTGCTTGCCACCGCAGGCGGCATGACGGCAAACACCGGTCGCGTCATTGAAATCTCAAACGACCGCAATCCATCGCAAAAGGATCTCGTTCTCTGGGATCCTACGATGCACAACACCGCCAACTACGATCGCACCGTGCGGCCCGGCGACCGCGTCATCGTGCACGCATGCGGCCTTGCTTACATCGGTGGCCACGTCGCCAAGCCCGGCGCCTATTCGCTGTGCGGCTCGGCGCAGATCACACTGTCGCAGGCCATCGCACTCGCCGGGGGCACCGTGCCGCTCACCTCCGAAAGGCATTCCTACCTGATTCGAACGCAGCCCGATGGAACCCGTGTTGCTGAGGAAATCGATATTCAGCAAGATCCTGCGCGGCAAGGCCGTGGATCCGGTCGTGCATGAAGACGACATTGTTTTTGTCACGCCCAGCGCCATCAAAGATGCCCTCACGCGCGCCACCGCCTTTGCGCTCGCACTGAGCGGCCCGCTCCTCTACGCATACCATCCATAGTCCATCGCAACGCAGCGCAGTCTCAGCCGCCGCATACGAGAGCGGCCAATCGCAAATCACGATGAAGATCAGCATAGTCACTCTTTCGTTCAATCAGGCCACCTATCTGCGGGCGGCGCTCGATTCCGTGCTGCAGCAGGGCTACCCGGACCTTGACTACATCGTTGTCGATCCCGGTTCGAAAGACGGCAGCCGTGAGATTGTCCAGAGCTACGGCGACCGCATCGCACGCCTGATCTTTGAGCCCGATCAAGGTGCCTCTGACGGCCTGAATAAGGGTTTCGCGCGGGCAACCGGGGAGATCTTCGGATTCCTCAACGCCGACGATCTGCTCGAGCCCGGTTCGCTGCAGTGTGTCGCAGACTTCTTCAACCGCAACCCGCAATGCGACATTGCCTTCGGCAATGGCCACGTGATCGACGCAGAAGGCAACCGGCTGAAGCATTGCAAAGCGCGCGACTTCACAGCCAGACGCTACTTCTATGGCGGATCGCAGTGGCTGCAGCAATCGACCTTCTTCCGTGCAACGGCCTTCCGGCAGTCCGGGGGATTCAATATCGAGAACCGCACCTGCTGGGATGGCGAACTCTTCGTGACCATGGTGAGCCGCGGCGCGCGCGCGGGCTACATCGACGCCGATCTTGCCGGCTTCCGCATTCATCCCTCCTCCATTTCTGGATCGGGCAGTCTGAATATCCAGTACCGGGCCGACGCCCGGCGAATCTTCAGGCAGGTGCGTGGGCGTTCCTGGAGAGCCGCGGACGAGATCTGGCGTTACCTCTACCGCGCCGAGGGCCTCGGTTTGCGCATCGCCTCGCATCTTCAACACTTCGCGGGGAGGGGCGCCGCATGACCAGGGTCGCAGTCCTGTGGTCCGGTTTCACAGGCTATCTCAACGCGTGTCTCAGGGAGCTTGCCTCTCGCGACGGCGTTGAGGTTTTTCTCAGCCACCAGGCCCCGGGACCGGATGCCCCTTTCGATCAGAGCCAGTTCGCATGGATCAGGGACAGGTTCACCTGGCGAACGCAGGATGACCTCGGCGCGCTGCTGCCCGAAAGAATCGAGGCCTTTGCTCCCGACGTCATGATCATGGCCGGTTGGCACATTACGCCCTATCGCCGCCTCGCGAAAAAGTACGCCAACACCTGCTGGCGTGTGATGTTGATGGACAATCCGTGGGATGGCTCCCTCAAGCAAAGGCTGGGGACGCTCATCGCCCCTTCCTATCTGCGTCCGGCCGCCGATCTGGCATGGGTGCCCGGGGAGCGGCAGTCAATCTTTGCCCGCAAGATGGGCTTCGGCCCGCGCGACATCCTGCGCGGATCGCTCTCCTGCGATCGGTCGCCATTAGCCGCGGTACATCGCGCGCGCATCAGCGCAGCGCAGCCCGTTCCCCACGCCTTCATCTTTCTGGGCCGTCTTGTGCCGTCCAAGGGGATCGACACGCTGATCCGCGCCTACCAGATCTACCGCGACACAGCGCGCGATCCATGGCCGCTGATTTGCTGCGGCGCCGGCCCCCTGCGCGCACACCTCGAAGGCAAAGCCGGCATCACTGTCGAAGGCTTTGTTCAGCCCGGGCAGGTCCCCGCCAAGCTTGCCGCCGCCGGCTGCCTGGTTCTTCCCAGCGACTGGGAGCACTGGGCTTTGGTTGTTCATGAGGCGGCCTCGGCCGGGCTGCTCGTGCTCGCTTCTGAAACAGTAGGAGCGGTTGTTCACCTGGTTCAGCCAAACTACAACGGATTTATCTTCGGCAGGCGAGACGCCGAAGGGCTTGCCGCACTCATGATGCGGGTTGGCGCAATGAGCGATGCGCGCCTCGATGCCATGTCGCAGGCCAGCTATCTGCTTTCAGAGCAGTATTCGCCCGAGCGATGGGCCGACACGCTTCTCGACTCTCTCCCTGCGCGCCTGCACAGGCCTTCGCTCAGAGCCGTGGGCGCCGCCGCCACCGGCCTCGGCCTCGACTGAGACACATAACGGCCAGCATTTCCGCAGCAGACCGCCGAGCCCGCAACCCGCGCGGCAACAAAACAGAAAGCATTGCCTGAGGAACAGCGACTCGTGAAATCATCTTCCCTTCAAACCGCCGAACCCGTGCTGCCCGCATCCGCAGAGATCGGTCTGCCACACAGTCCGATTTCGGGCGAAGACTCGATCGGGAAATTCGTCCAGTTCCTTAAGAAACGCGGCTGGCTCATTCTTGCCGCTACCGCCATCGGACTCACGGCGGCGATCATTGTCAATTTCATGAGCACGCGCCTCTACACCGCTTCTGCGCAGGTCGAGATCGTTCCCGACAGGTCAGGCGAATTCCGCCTGACCCAGATTCAGGATTTTGATGGCGGCGATGATGCGGAAAAGCTGAATACGGAGATCCAGATTCTTGAGAGCCGCACCCTGGCGCTTGAGACCATCAAGTCGCTCCACCTTGAAAGCAATCCGGATTTCCTGCCGCTGCCCAACGGCCGTCCATGGGATCTCTCCCAGCCCGCAGTGCGCGACACGCTCGTCGATGTCTTTCGCGGCAGCCTCAACATTGCCCGGCAGGGGCACACGACGATCCTGGCAATCAGCTTCACCTCGCGCAATCCGAACCTCGCCAGCCTCGTCGTCAACAATCTCATCGACAACTACATCGAGCGCTCTTTCCACGATAACTATGCGTCGACCGCAAAGGTCTCAGGATGGCTGAGTTCGCAGCTCAACGATCTCAAGGGCAACCTCGAGAAAAGCCAGCAGCAGATGATCAAGTACCAGAAGGACCTGGGCATTGTTGGCCTCGATACAAAAGATAGCGTCATTACGGCCAGCCTCCAGGAGATGAACAAGCAGCTTGCCGATGTCGAAGTCGACCGCATGGTCAAGGAAGCTCGTCTTCGCTCCATTCAGAACTCGCCCCCTGAGGTTATTGATGCGGCCGCAGTCGCTGATCCTGCCCTGCAGGCATCAAAGCAGCAACTCTCCCAGTTGCGTACGCAATACACCGCGATGATGCAGACTTACGGCTCGGCTTACACGCCGCTCCGGGCAATCAAGGCGCAGATCGATCAGCTTGAGCACAATCTCAAGACCGCGGAAAATGCCGAGATCGTTCGCGCGGAAAAGGAATTCGAAGCTGCCCGCGGCAACGAAGAGATGCTCCGCAAGAGCCTGAGCGACGAAGAGCAGAAGGCCTTTGACAATGGGCAGAAGGGAATTCAATTCGAGTTTGCGCGCAGCCAGTACGAGGCCAACCGCCTGCTCTATGACGGATTGCAGCAGCGCCTGCAGGAAGCCGGAATCATCGCCGGTTTGCACACAACGTCCATTCACGTCATCGACAGCGCAGACATTCCCACTTATCCCAGCTCGCCCAGGATAAGGATCAACGTGGCCGTCGGAACGACTCTCGGGCTCATGATCGGTTTCGGCCTGGCGCTTCTGCTCGAATCGCTCGATACCAACCTGAAGACCATGACCGATATCGAGCAGACGTTGCAGATGCCGCTGCTCGCAGCCATCCCGTCAGTCGAAACAGGACGAGCTCGTCCCTTCCGCCTTCAGAGAGGCCGCCGTTTCCAGGGGCATATCCTCGTGGTCGAGAATGGCCGAAGCCCTGCGCGGTCTCCGCACCTCGATCCTGCTTTCAAGTCCCGGCGCGCCTCCAAAGGTGCTCATGATTACCAGCACCCGCCCCGCCGAGGGCAAAAGCTCCATCGCTACGCTCACCGCCATCACCTTCGCGCTCAATGGCGCGCGCGTCCTGCTTATCGACGCGGATTTGCGCAGGCCCAGCGTGCATCTCCGCTTCCGCATGGGTAAGGGCCTCGGTCTCTCCTCCGTGCTCTCCGGCAAGGCAACCCTCGAGGACGCAATTCTCGAGTGGCCCGAGCTGCCGAGCCTTCACATCATGACCTCCGGCCCCATCCCCCCGCTGCCATCGGAATTGTTGGGATCGAAGCAGATGGAAGAAGCCGTTGCCGAGCTGCGCAGCAGTTACGACTTCATCCTCATCGACACGCCGCCCGTGCTTGCTGTCACGGATGCTTCCATCCTCGGCCGTCTCACCGACGCGGCCATCCTCGTCATTCGCTATGGCGCTGCGCAGCGTCACGTCGTGCAGCGCTCCGTGGATCTGCTCGACCGTTCGGGCACGCATCTGCTTGGCGTCGCCGTCAATGCCGTCGACTTCAAGGCGCCTGAATACTCCGAGTACTACGGCCGCAAATACTACGAATACTACGGCGAACGCAATCCCGAGTAACGCGCAGTCATCCATTCGCAACGCATATCCTGTCAAGCAGCGCGCATTCCTTCCAGGCACACAGCCACGCTTCCCGCGAAGCTGAAAGCTTCATCCCATGCATCCAGTACGCCCCTGGCACGCCGGCAGAGTTCCGCCGGGCACTCGCTCCAGCGCGAAGCCCGCAGGTCGAGCGATCTCCTTTCGGAGGTCTCTCAGCGCCGTCTGGACTCGACGGGACGCGGTCTCAATCGCCGCGGACCTGCTCGCATTCATCGCCGGCCTCACGTTATCCTTCAATCTCTCGCTGATCGGTGAGTTGCCGATCGCAGAACTGATTATGCTCTTCATTCTTCCTGTTCTCTTGGTTGTTCAGGGCAGGAGGCTCAACCGGGTGGGCGTCAAGCCAATCTGCGTGCTTATGCTGCTCTGGCTGGTCAGCCAGGTTATCGCTGATCTCTATCGACAGATTCCCTTCGTCGACTGGACCCGCGGGGAAGCGAACATCATCTTCTTCGCGATCGACTTCGCATTTTTTGTTGTCCTCCTCGGTCGAAACGAGAGGCGAAAGCTCGGCTTCATGGTTGGCTTTGCAATAGGCTCGCTGCTCATCGCAAGATTTGCGCCCACCGAGCTCGCCCTGGATGATCCCTGGAAGTTTGGCTACGCCACTGGCGTCAATCTGCTCGCTGTTCTTGCCGGCAGTTATCTCTTTCACATTCGCCGGCATCTGCTGTGCGCGCTTGTGCTCATCGGCATGATCGGCATAAATCTGCTGGCAAACTTTCGCTCGCCGGTGCTGCTTTTGCTCGTCGCGGCTTCCTTTGCGCTGCCCCTGATTCCCGAGCGAATCGGCAGGCTGCGCCTTTTACCTCGCGCAGGCAGCTTCTCCCGCATGGCCGTCCTGGCGCTCTCTCTCTGGGCGCGGCAGCCGTTGCCCTTGGCCTCGTGCGCCTTGCCACTACATCGGGCTTCATCGACGAGGATGCACAGGCCAAGAACGAATCGCAGTTGCAGGGTGGATTTCTGCTCGCCGGCCGCCCCGAAATTGTCGTTTCATCCCGTGCCGTTCTTGAGCATCCTTTCATCGGCTGGGGATCGTTTGCGAAAAGCTACAAGTTCGTCGAGATGCTCAGCGATTTTCAGACCAAATACGGTTTTCGAACCGATCTCGCCGATATTGAAGAAAATCTGCAGGGCCTGATTCCTTCGCACTCTCACATCATGGGCGCCTGGGTGTGGGCCGGCATGCTCGGAGCCGTCTTCTGGGTCTACATCTTCGTGCTTGCCGGCAAAGCCCTGCTTAAGTTGTCCCTCCTCAAGCCGCCTCTCGCGCTCTTTTACGCATTCCTACTCGTCAACTTTCTGTGGGACATCTTGTTTTCACCCTTTCAGGCTTTTCGCCGAGGTACGGAATCCTTCCTTCTCGTCCTCATTCTTGACCTGCTCACGCGCCAGGACTTTGCAATCAGGCTCTTCGCCCCGCTTTCGCGCTCTGGTTGGACGCGCCTCTCGCCCGCTGCGCGCGAGGCGATGATTGAGCGCAACCGCAAGATAAAGTTAGGCAAAGCATCCGGTCTCCAGACCAGTTGAGCTTCCCCCGCATGACGATCTCCCTCAAGACCGCTCCCGTCTCCCGTCTTCGCCGCCTTCTTTCCGCGGCGTCGGACGCGGACGCCGAGCATTCCCAGCGGCGTTACCGCCGCGCCGCGCTCACCGGCGCAACTGCATCGATCAGCAAAGTCATTTCGCTCGGCACGTCGATCCTCACCGTCAGGCTCACGTTTCACTACCTCGGCGCAGAGCGTTACGGCATGTGGATGACGATCAGTTCCTTCGTCATGTTGCTTGCATTCGCCGATTTCGGCATGAGCAATGGCTTGATCAATCTCGTGGCCGAAGCGCTGGGCAAAGAAGACCGCCAAACCGCCAGCCGGGCCGCGGCGAGCGCCTTCTGGATGCTCAGCGGCGTCGCAACGTTCTTCGCCATAATCGTTATCGCGGCTTATCCGTTTATCGACGCAAGCCGCCTTTTCAATGTGCACTCCGCAACCGCCATGCATGAGGCGGGGCCGGCGCTTCTTGCTTTCATGCTCTGCTTCATTCTCAATCTGCCGCTGGGCACGGTGCGTGGAACCCAGACCGGCATGCAGAATGCCTACCACAGCAATCTCTGGAACATTTTTGGAACCGCGCTTTCGCTCGCTGCTTTGCTGGTGGCCATTCATGCCGATGCCGGGCTACCCGTTCTCGTGCTCTGCCTCTCCGGCCCCCCCGTAGTAGCCGCATTCCTCAACGGCGTTGAGCTCTTCGGCAGATCGAATCCCGATTTGCTTCCGGTTCCATCGCGCTTTTCCTCTGAAACAGCGCGCAGGCTTCTCGGCATGGGCACGATGTTCTTCCTCCTGCAGCTCTCCTTTTCCATTGGGCTGCAGACAGACAACATCGTCATCGCCCAGGTTCTCGGCGCCAACGCGGTAGCAGAGTACGCCGTGCCCGCCCGGCTCTTCAGCATGATTCTCGGCTTCCTGGTGATGGTGTCGGGCGCAATGGCGCCGGCCTACACCGATGCGCTTGCGCGGCGCGACGGGCCGTGGATTCGCCGTGGCTTTCTGCGCGTCACCATTGGAGGCACTGCCATCACCATCGTTGTCGTGGTTCTGCTCATTCTCTTCGGCAACGCCATCCTCAATCTCTGGGTCGGTCCACAGATTCACACCTCGGCTGCGCTCATGATCGCCTTCGCGGTTCAATCGGTGCTCTACGCCTACCTGCAGCCCGTCTCTTTCCTGCTCAACGGCATCGGGCGATTCAAGGAGCAGGTCATCTCCGGCCTCGTCATGGCGGTCGTGAACCTCGGGCTCTCCATCCTCCTTGTCCGCAGCTTCGGCATCATCGGTGCTGTCCTTGGCACCATCCTGGCGCTGATCCTCGTTCAGGTAGCTCCGCTCTCCATCGTCGTACGCCGCGAACTCCGCCGCCTGGGCAATCTTCCCGTCAACGCGGACTCTGAACCGGCGGGCGTCACCAGCCGCGCAACGCACTCCGTCTTGAACCGATCGGCAAATATCCAATGAAGCTGCTCCATATCATCTGCTCCACCGAGCCCGAGTCCGGCGGTCCAATTGAGGCTTTGCGGCGAATCTCCGAGGTGCTGACCCGCGACGGACACGAGATCCACGTCGCGAGTCTTGAATCGCAGCAAAAGATCGAGAAATGCGGCCTCAACCTTCGCCTCACAGGCATGGGCCCCGGCACTGGCAGATACAGCTACACAGGGTCTTTCGCTCCGTGGCTGAAACAAAAGGCAGGCGACTACGACGCCGTCATTGTTCACGGTATCTGGAACTATTCCTCCGCCGGCGTCTGGCGCGCTCTCAGAAACCATCGCACTCCCTATTTTGTTTTTGTGCACGGCATGATGGATCCCTGGTTCAGCCAGCACTATCCGCTCAAGCACATTGCCAAGCAGATCTACTGGACCCTCGTCGAAGGCCACGCCCTGCACAAAGCCAGGAGGGTTCTCTTTACCTGCGGCGAAGAGATGGCCCGTGCGCGCGGCGTCTTCCGCGGACCGGGATATCGCGGTCAGGTGGTCCTCTATGGCACTGCCGATCCATCCGTCGATCCCATTGCTGCGAGAGCCGACTTCGCAGCGGCCTTTTCCGCGCTTAAAGACCGAAGATTTCTGCTCTTCCTCAGCCGTATCCATCCCAAAAAAGGTTGTGATCTGCTGTTGCGGGCCTTCGCCGACTGCCTCGCGGGGGCACCGTCCGATCTCGATCTAGTCATTGCCGGCCCCGACCAGGTTGGGTTGGTAGGCACACTCAAGCAAATAGCCGACAAGCTCGGTATCGCGCATCGCGTTCATTGGCCCGGCATGCTCAAGGGCAATCTCAAGTGGGGCGCGTTCCTCGCGGCCGACGCGATGATTCTGCCCTCTCACCAGGAGAATTTCGGCTTCGTCGTTGCCGAGGCAATGGCCTGTTCCGCGCCGGTGCTCATCAGCAACAAGGTCAATATCTGGCGCGAGGTTGAAGCCGCCCGCGCCGGCTTCGTCGAACCGGATACCGAAGAGGGAACGCGCAATCTCATCCGCCGCTTTCTCGCCATTCCTGCTGACGAGCACGCAGCAATGCGGCGCAACGCACGAGAGGGCTTTCTGCGCTATTTCCATATCGAGGAGTCGGCGCGGGATTTTGCACGGGTTGTCGCCGCCGCCAAGGACGAGCCCGCCGGCGCAGTCCCTTTACCGCACTCCATCGGCTGAACCCTTCGGCAATCGCGGAGCATCCACGATGACCAACAAGCCAAGCATCGCGATCGTGGTGCTCACCTACAACGAAGCGCGCCATCTGCCCAGGGCTCTTGACCACGTATCGAGCTTCGCGCAGCAAATCTTCGTCATCGATTCCTTCTCGACCGACGGCACCGTGGAACTGGCGCAGGCAAGGGGAGCGCAGGTCCTGCAGCATCCATTCCGCAACCAGGCAAACCAGTTCCAGTGGGCTCTTGAAAATGCCCCCATCACCGCAGAATGGGTCATGCGCCTCGACGCCGACGAAATTGTCGAGCCGGACCTGGCCGCCGAAATTCTAACCACGCTGCCGCAACTCCCCCCAGACGTAACCGGAGTCAATCTCAATCGCAAGACCATCTTCCAGGAGCGCTTTCTTCGTCACGGTGGCCGATATCCGCTGAGGATGCTCCGCATCTGGCGCCGCGGCAAAGCGCGCATCGAAGATCGCTGGATGGATGAACACATCTACCTCACTGAAGGGACGATCGATCGACTTCCGCGGCGGATTCGCCGACCATAGCCTCATCGACCTCACCGAATTCACCGAGAAGCACAACCGCTACGCGAGCCGCGAAGCCATCGAAGTGATCACGCAAAGATTCGATCTTGCGCCCGCGTCGGGAAATGCCGCCCTTCAGACCTCAACGCAGCAGCTCCGAGCCAAGCGCTTCACAAAAGCGCTGCTCTACGACCGCCTGCCGTTCGAGATCTCCGCGATTGCTTATTTTCTCTATCGATATTTCTTCCGGCTGGGCTTTCTTGACGGCAGAGAAGGCCTGCACTATCACCTCCTGCAGGGCTTCTGGTATCGCTTTCTCGTCGGAGCCAAAGTGCGTGAGCTCGAGACTGCTCTCCGCAGCGCATCGAGCGATGAAGAGAGGCGCGCCGTAATCGCCCGCTTCACCCGCATGCAGCTTGCCGGCGACTGACGCGCGCCGCGGCCTTACAAAACCTCTTCCCGATCCATTCGTCTCCTCTCCTTCACCTTGCGTGCCGGAGACCCCGCATAGACGCACCACGGATCGAGATTCCGGCTTGCCACCGAGCCGAGCCCCAGCACCGCTCCCTCTCCCACATCCACTCCAGGACACACCGACGCCCGTGCGCATATCCATGCGTAGGCGCCAATCTGCGTCGCGTACGCGAGAAGCGGAAAAGCTGCATCGTCGAAATCGTGCGTGGCCCCGCACAGGTAAGCGCCCTGCGAAACGATGGCGTGCGAGCCGAAATGAATCGGCGCCGGATTGTATATCTCCGCGCCATCGCCAAGCGTCACCTGGTCAGCACACGTGAGGTTCCACGGCGCCCACACCCGCGAAGCCGGATAGAAGTGGCACTTCGGGCCCATCCGTGCGCCAAAGATCCGCAGCAGCATCGAGCGCCATCCATGCAAGGGCCGCGGCGATGGCCGGTAGAGCAACAGCCAGCAGGCTTTCCATACCGCACGCCGCGCGCGGTCCTTGAACGAGAACGACGGCTTCAGGTATGGGTCCCGGCTGTCTTCAATCTCCATCTGCTCTGCTGAGTTATAGCTGGCCTGTTTCAAAACCGTTCTTCTCCTGCCTGCTCCTTGCCATCCGGCCTCTCACGATCGAGGAGCGGGCGTACGACGCTTCGGGGTTTTAGCTATTCTCGCGTACTACGCTCGGACTGCGATCGCAAGATTTCGATCGTCTCTCTATAAACAGCCCGCCCTTCGTGTGAGCCACCCAGGTTTTGCAGATTTCAGAGATGAGTGCGATCACGCAAGCGTTTGTTTTTGAATGAGATACGGACTATTTCTCGCGCGGAAAGTTCTTCCCGACAGGCCACCGAGGTCTTAAAGAGAACTTTTCCGCGCGAGATGGGTTCGCGTATACTGGCGTTGCTTACAACGGGAGTACGTGCTCACTCTCAGTCTTCCTTAACGTAAGTCCACATCTTTGCTGGCTTTGTGTTCGAGCAGAAATCTCGTCTTGGTGATGAGGCATCTAATCCCAAGTGTAAGCATCTAAACCCAATTGCAACCTCAATTGGGAGGGCCAGGCAAGAGACGCGACGGGAACTATCCGCAGTCGCTCACGCGCTTCTCAAGAATTCCAGGTTTATCTGTATCCCTGACCGTAAAGAACGGTCAGCTAAGTGAGCATGGCGAAGCCCTGCCCAAATGCTTCCCCGGCGCAGCATTAACTCACTGTTCGTCTTAATCGGCGACAGCTTTTTCGGAGCGCGACAGTCAATGACCTGGGGTACGCAGCACACACTTCACCAGCAGTTCGAGCGCAACGTCGATTCGGCAACGCAGGCCGCCGTCCTGATGTCGCAGCCGCATTGGTACGCGGTCTTTACACTCCCTAGGAACGAGAAATCCGTCATCCGTCATTTGGCGCTCAGAGAGGTCGAGGCCTTTCTTCCAACCTATGAGGTAGAGAAGGTCTGGAAGAATCGCCAGCGCGTCAAGGTTGTTCTGCCGTTGTTTCCCTCGTATCTCTTCGTGCGCATCGGCCAGTGGGATCGCGCTACGGGTTCTTCAGGCTCCGGGGGTTGTGCAGATCGTCGGCAACGGCAGAAACGATGTCTATCTGCCCGATACAGAGATGGAATTTCTGCGCTCCGGTCTTAAAGGCCGCAAAGTTGAGCCCTTCCACGAGCTTGCCGCTGGCTCAAGAGTGCGCATCAAGTCCGGCGTTTTGCAGGGCGTTGAAGGCGTCCTCGTCCGCAGAAGAGCGGGCCTGCGGTTCGTCCTCTCCATCGATCTCATTAATCAGCAGGCTGCCGTCGAGATCGACGCCGATGATCTCGAGCTGGTCCTGGCGCGGGCCTGACCTCTCCTCATCCGGTTTCTTCATCCCGTCTTTGTCCGGGCCCTCATTTACGCGGCTGCGCGTCACTGCACGATCTTCAGCCGCCCTCTCTGCCGGCAATCATTAACAAATCGCGGGGAATGTGTCCATGCCCCTCAGGAATTCTGAACGCACCGAGAAGATCGTTGCTGCGGCGAGCCGGTTGTTCGCTCGCCAGGGATATCACGGCACCAGCACGCGCGAAATTGCCCGCTCCGCCGGCGTCAGTGAAAACACCCTTTTTCGCCATTTCGATAGCAAAGAGGAACTGTTCTGGTCGGCGCTCCGTTCGCAGTCGGGAGAATTCAAATCGCGCTGGGAACAGATCGTCGCAATCCTCGGCAACGACAGTCCCGCCGTTGTTCTTCCCGGCATCGTCGCCTTTGTTTCGGATTTTCTCAAAGACAAGCCCGATGTCTGCAGGCTCTTCGCCGTCGCATTCGTAGAGATGCGGAAGGAAGCGGATGCTGTCTGCTTTTCACTGCTTACGTCGCACTTTGCAGAGCTTAGCCGCTACCTTGAAGCAAGTCTTTTAAAGGGCGGTCTCCTTGAAGTTGATCCCACATTGTTCACTGCATCCTGCATGGCCTTGGTTCTGATTTATCCCAAACTCGCGAAATTGCGCGGTGATGGGGCTCCGCTGAAGGAAGGGAAAGACGCGGTTGCTGTATGCAGCAAATTCTGGCTGGATTTGCTGAGTCCAAGGCTCTCGGTACCGGCGGATGTATCGCTCAGCGTGGATGGGCAGTAACAGGCCAAATCAGAGTTGCAGGAGGAAGGAATTGTCCCCCACTTCACTACCTTCGCTTGACACGTTAGGGAAGCGCATAGGTTGGCGGCTGTTGGCCTCTTTCAAAGATGCAATTGTTCTGGCCCTCGCGGCCTACCTGGCATTCAACCTGCGCTTCGATGGCGTCGTGCCCTTGCGCTACCAGCGCGTCATGTGGCTGGCGTTGTGCGTTTGGTGCGTCTCAAAGACCCTCACTCTCGCTCTTGGTGGCGTCACGCGGCACCACTGGCAATACACGTCGCTTTATGATGCGCAACGTCTTCTTCTTCTTAATACCGCAGGTTCTCTCGTCGGAGCGTTGCTCCTGCTTCTTGCTCTCGGCGCGTGGGGCATTCCACGCTCAATCTATATTCTTGAGTGGATGCTCTCCGGATTTCTTCTGCTGACCGGGAGCCTCGTCCTCCGCGCCATGGCCGTTTCGATTGAGGCCCGCTGGGCCAAAGGAACAGCCACGCGAACTCTCATCTACGGTTCCGGCGCCGCAGGTCTTCAGTTGCTGTGGGAACTGAGGCAGAACCGCTCATTGAAGTGCGATGTCGTCGGCTTCATCGATGACGATCCAAGCAAGGTCGGTCTTAAGCTGGCTGGCAAGCGCGTCCTCGGCACAGGTGAAAATCTCAGGGAGCTGGCCGAAAAGCACTCAATCAAGAAAGTCCTGGTGGCCATCCCATCCGCAAGCGGGCAGCAGATCACCCGCATCTTTGATCTACTTGTCAATGCCGGGCTCGAATACAAAACCGTGCCAAGTCTCGGCGATCTCATCAAGGGCAGAAATCTCGATGGGCAGATCCGCAACATCGCCGTCGAAGATCTTCTGGGCCGCAAGGCGGTGCGCCTCAACCAGGACCACATCAAGGAGCGCATCCAGGGCAGGGTGGTCATGGTCACCGGCGCCGCCGGATCGATCGGCTCCGAGCTCTGTCGCCAGATCGCGCGCTTCAATCCCGCAGCCCTCATCGGCTTCGACGTTGCCGAAACCCCTCTCTTTCAGATCGATCGCGAGCTGCACAATACCTTCCCCGATCTGGTTTTTCACCCTGAGGTGGGCAGCATCACCAATGTCGAGCATCTGCGGCGCGTCATCGGCAGCTACCGACCCGCCATCATCTACCACTCGGCGGCCTATAAGCACGTTCCCTTGATGGAGCGCCACGTCTTCGCAGCAGTCGAGAACAACATCTTCGGCACGTGGAATACGGCGATCACTGCGCTCGATTTCGGCGTTGAAGATTTCGTGATGATCTCTTCCGACAAGGCCGTGCGGCCCACCAGCGTCATGGGCGCAACCAAGCGCGTCGCCGAGTTGCTCATTCGCGGCTTGCAGCAGGACATGACGACGAAGTTCGTCTCTGTCCGCTTCGGTAACGTGCTCGGCAGCAACGGCAGCGTGGTCCCCATCTTCAAAGAGCAGATCGCAGCCGGCGGTCCGGTTACCGTCACGCATCCCGAGATGCGCCGCTACTTCATGACCATCCCCGAGGCTTCGCAGCTCGTTCTGCAGGCCTTCGCGATCGGCAAGGGCGGCGACGTCTTTCTCCTCGACATGGGCGAACCGGTCAAGATCGTCGATCTCGCCAGAAGTCTCATCCTTCTCTCCGGCCTCAAGCCCGATAAGGACATCGAGATCAAGTTCACAGGCCTCCGGCCCGGCGAAAAGCTCTTCGAGGAACTCAACCTGCACGACGAGGCCCTTGCCCCTACTTCGCATGCCAAGATCCGGCGCTATCTCAGCCCTACCGGACCGGATATGGCGCGCATGAAAGCGCACCTCCAGGGCTTCGCCCGCGTGATCTCTGAGGGCGATGTACCGCAGCTTGTCTCCCACCTCACTGACCTGATCCCGGACTACGTGCCGGATATTCATGCCATGGGTCCGCCGCAGCCCGATCCGGAGCACTCGATGGCTCTTCAGTTCGCGAAGCCGGGCAGCAGCAAAGGCAAGCGCGACCTGGTCCTGCCCCGTCTTGGCTCGACGCCCGAGCTTGGCTGACTTCTTCCCTCCATTGTCCTGTGGATTGAATTCACCGGCCGAAGCGCCTGCTGCACGGATTTCTGCTGACAGCCCGGCCGGAAAATTCAATATCCTGATCTGCAACCGCACATTCAGCAGGCCTCGTGACGCGGCCAATCAGCCATGCGTCCCCGGCGAGCAAATGCGGCTTGGCCTCTTCTGATCGCTGGCTGACTCTTAAGGACGAATTGTGAATAACGGCGAAACTCTGGGCTCGGCAAGCGAAAAGACAGATGGGCTGTTGCGGCCCAATGATGTACAGCAATTTGCCAGGCTCCACGGCCTTCAGGGCCTCTTGGGAATCATCAAGAGGCGGTTCGTTTGGATCGTCGGGGCAATTATCCTCTGCATGATCGCCTCTTTGATCATCACGGCGATAACCCCTCGAATCTATGAGGCGACCTCAACGATCGAATTAACCAAAAGCAGCGGCTCAGTAGACTCCGGACTTGCGGACATGCTCTCGCAGCAATTTGGAGGCGACGTTGACAGTCTGCTCATCGATCAGCAGACCGAGACGGCAATCCTTCAGGGCGACTCACTGGCCCTCGCGGTCATTGAGAAGCTCGGCCTCGACAAACAAGAGGACTTGCCCAAGGGGCAGGTCGATACGGAGAAGGGCAAACCCCTCGCAGAGGCGCCGAAGAGAAGAGAACGGCTGCTGGACGCATTCAAGGGCGGGCTGAGAATTGATCCAGTGCGCGGCACGCGGCTCATCCAGGTTTCCTATGAGAGCCACGATCCTGAGCAGGCTGCCCGCATCGCGAACGCGATCATTGAAATGTACAAGGATCAATACCTCCAGTCGCACTATGCCGCGACCAGCGAGGCTTCTGCGTGGCTCACCAAACAGCTCGCAGAGTTGAAAGCGAACGTCGAAGAATCTGAGAAGAAGCTGACCGACTTCGAAAAGGAAACGGGCATCATCAGTCTCGATATCATGCCCACTGACTCTGCAAGCAACTCCTCCGGATCGGCAGGCATCCACAGCGTCGTCATTCAAAAGCTCGATGAGCTCAACGCCGAACTGACTACGGCCGAAGCCAATCGCATCGAGAAGGAGGCCATCTATCATCTGGTTCAGACCGGCGACGGCTCTATCATTGCTGGTCTCGAAAACGATCCGCTCGCTATCCAAAGCAAGTCGATGGTGCTGACCCAGGGCGGCGGTACTTCTGCCCTGCAGACGCTTCAGCAGGAGCAGTATCAGCTCAAGATCAACATGGCTCAGGCCTCTTCCAATTTTGGGCCGAACAATCGCCACCTGCAGGAAATGCAGACCCAGCTCACCGCTCTCAATGAGCAGATCAGTCAGGAGCTCCGCCGCATCACCTCCGTGGCCCAGGCTGACTTCCAATTGGCCAAGCGAACGGAAGATGAAATCCGCCGCAGATTCGACGAGCAGCAGAAAGCCGCAAGCCAGTTGAATGAGAAAACGGTGCAGTTTGCTGTTCTGAGCCAGGAAGCCTACTCACGCAAGAAACTCTACGAGGATCTCTTCACCCGCCTGCAGGAAGCCAATGTCGCTGCCGGGTTGAAGGCAACAAACATCACCGTCATCAATCCTGCGCGCTCTCAGGCGCGGCCCATTCTTCCTCGGCGCGCGGCCAATCTTGCGATGGGCCTGTTCTTTGGCGTCCTCTTTGGCATTTCGGCAGCGTTTATCGCCGAAAGCCTCGACCGCACTGCCCGCGACCCCCTTGAGGTGGAAGAACTCACCGGAAGACCCGTCATCGGGGTCATCCCCAACTTTCATGAAACCGGCTCCGGCTACGGTTCGCGACTGCTTCATCAGGCTCGACAACTCAAAGGCTTACCTGCGCCCGGGCAGGCCGATGCCGCCACGCCTGCCACCAGCGCGGTCTGGATGCTCGATCACCCGGACTCTGCGGCTGCCGAGGGATTCAGAGTACTCCGCACGTCGATCATGTTGTCCAGCCCCGGCGGCGCGCCAAAAGTCATTCTGCTCACCAGTTGCATTCCGGGCGAAGGCAAGACGACTGTAACCGCGAATCTCGCGGTCGCTTTTGCGCAGCACGATCGCAAGGTCCTCATTATTGAGGCCGACATGCGCCGGCCCCGCCTCAAGAGCAGGCTCGACTTCCGCGGCGAGGTTGGGCTGAGCAATGTTCTTGCGGGCACCTGTTCCCTCGACAGCGCCATTCTGCATGACGTCTATGTCCCCTCGCTCGATGTGCTTCCGGCGGGTCCGCGGCCGCCCATGCCCTCTGAAATGCTCGGCTCCTCCACCTTCACCGAGCTTCTCAAAAATCTGCGCTCTCGCTACGACGTGATCTTCATCGACAGCCCTCCGGCACTGCTCGTGACCGACGCGGTGTCCATGTCCTCCAAGGTAAATGCGGTTCTCTGGGTTTCGCAGGCCGGCGTGGTCACCCGGCCTTTTCTCAACCGCGCCGCCCACATGATCGAGCGCAATGGCATACCCGTCATCGGGTTTGTATTGAACCGCATGACCAGAAAGCTGGCCAAATATGAGTATGGGTATGACTATGCAGAGTACGGCAGTTATTATGGCGAGGATAAACCTGGCAATGCGTAGCAGATTGAGCGCCCTTCTGGTTACAGTGTCGCTGTTCACCGCCTCTTCGGTCCCGCTCGTGGCGCAGCTTGCCGTGCAGCAGCAGATACCCAACTACACGGGCGGCGGCACTTCAAGCGCCGCGGCGGCGCGAACTCTGGTGCCCTCCGCCGACCTGAAGATCGTGCCGCAGGACATCGCCAAGCTCAAGCTCGAGCCCGGCTTTCTCGTCAGCCTTCAGGTCCTCGACGACCCTGACTTCACTGGCAATTTCCGCGTCGATGAAGAAGGCGCCTTGATTCTGCCAATCATCGGAGCGGTGCCGGTCGCCGGCGATACCGCCCCCGAAGCCAGAGCCAGAATCGAGAAAGTTCTCTTCGAAAAGGGAATTCTCAATCACCCCCAGGTCATTCTCTCCGTCGCCGAGTACACCACGGCTGCCGTCACCATCATTGGCGAAGTGGCCAACCCCGGCCGGTATCCACTGCTCGCTCCGCAAAGGCTCGTTGACGTCCTCGCCTACGCGGGCGGTCCCACGCTGGCCGCCGGCAATGAAGTGCAGATCATGCATTCTGCTCCCGGAAGCGAGCCCATGCTCGTCCACTACTCCCGCACCGCCGATCCGGCTACCGTCGCAGACGTCTACGTTCGCCCCGGCGACACGGTGCAGATGAAAAAAGCTGGCATCGTCTACGTGCTCGGCGCGGTCGTGCGGCCCGGCGGATACGTCATGCAGGAAGATGGCAGGCTCAACCTCCTGCAGGCAATCTCCCTGGCAAACGGAACATCGAATGTCGCTTCCATCAAAACCGTCCACATCATTCGCAGAGATCCTGACGGTGGGGAGGTGGATATGGCCGTACCCTACAAAAAAATCACGCAGGGCAAAGCCGCAGACGTGCAGTTGCACGCGACCGACATTCTCTTTGTGCCAACCAGCGGAACCAAGTCCGTCCTCATCAACGGGCAGGGCATCCTGGCGGCCGCAGCCTCAGCCTCCATCTATACCGCCGCTGTATATTGAGCAGCTTTCGCTTGAGCATCGAAAAATCGAACGCCCAGGAAGGCCAGCGTGAGTCAACGTGAGCAAGAGGGAGAGGTGAGTGAAGGTAGCCGGGGCACCGGCCAGGCGACGGCTTCGCCCATCCGCATCGCGATTCTGGCCATGTATGCCATCCAGTACTGCGTTCCTTACTATCGGGCTCTCGCCGCGTTGCCCGGCGTCCAGGCAAAGGTCTTCTTCTCCCGCAAGTGGGGCGCCGAAGCCTATTACGATCGAGACTTCGGCCGAGAAGTCAAGTGGGATCTCCCGCTGCTCGAAGGCTACGAGTGGGAGTTACTCGAGATGCGCGGTGACCCCAACGCGCGCGGCTTCTGGGCCGTCAGCAATGTGAACACAGGCAGCGCCCTCGAACGGTTTCACCCCGACGTCGTCGAGATCAGTGGCTATATGCATCGCACAATGTTGCAGACATTGTTTTGGTGCAATCGCAACCGGGTTCCCGTCATCATGAGCTCCGATTCGAATCTCAACATCAAGCGCGCATGGTGGAAAGCTGCCGCCAAGGCATTGGCCGTGAAGCAGGTCTATCGCCGCCTCGACGGTGTCTTTGCCAACGGCGACAACAACCGCGCCTATCATGTCTTCTACGGCGCGCCGTCCGAACGAATCTTTGAACGCCCTCTTCCTGTCGATTGCCGCGCCTTGGTTGCTTCCGCCGGCGACGTGCTGGAGACACGGCGCGCAATCCGGCGGCAATACGCAATCCCCGAAGACGCATTCGTCGTCGTCTTTGCCGGAAAGCTCTCTGAATGGAAGTGCCCGCTGCACCTGCTGCAGGCGATTGATCTTTGCGCTCAGCAGGGGCACAACGTCTGGGCGCTCGTTGTCGGCGAAGGTAACCAGCGGGGCACCCTCGAAAATTACCTGCGCGACCGTAGGTTGACAAACGCCGTGCTCGCCGGATTCGTCAATCAGAGCGCCATCGCCAAATATTTCGCGGCTTCCGATGTCCTGGCCCTCATGTCGAGTTACGAGCCCAAAGGCCAGGTGGTGCCTGAGGCCGGCAGCCTGGGGTGCCCTTCGATCCTCAGCGACCGCGTCGGCTGCATTGGCCCCAACGACTGCGCCCGTCCCGGAGAGAACGCACTCATTTATCCATGGTCAGATATCAGCGCCTTCGCACAATCGATCGTCACTCTCCATCAGGACCGCGATCTGTTTCGTTCCATGTCCGCGGCTGCCGTCCGCATAGCATGGCTTCAGGATGCCTCCGTCGCCGCCGCGAAGATGGAGCAGACCGCCCAGCAGCTTCAGAAAATAGGCTGCCGGCGATGAAGGCCTTGGCCGGTAGCGGCGAATGGCCGATCGGTCAGAATGCCAGTGAACGGCAACGAATCCGAGCGGAAATTTAATGCTGCGCACCCCGTTGATAAGTCTCGCGAGTAACGCAACTGCGGCCGACGGTCCTACCCTACTGCGTCTGGTCCCACACTGGCTAAGGATATTTCACGAATACCTATCTGAATTGCTGATTGTTGTCGATATGCAACCCCTTTCCGGCCGTATCGCTGAGTTGCAGCGGGGAGCTTTTGATCCAGATGGGTTCAAAAAGAGCGTCCACATCTTGGAGATGATGGATTCTCGCGTGCGCTTTGTTCCTCTCGAGTCGATTGAACCGGAGCCGATACAAAGGCGATGGTTCGGCAAATGTCGACCAATCCGCTGTCAGGGTGGGACACCCATACTCGCATTCGTGGCCGCAATCGAGGAAGCGCGAAGCGACATTGTGTTGCGCTTCGACTGTGACATGCTGTTCTGCGAAAGAGGCTGGCTGGAGAAAGACGCCATTCCGTCCCTGAATGGCGGAATCGACGTCTATGAGCCACCCCGCCTGCGGGTTCACACTCCCGTATCTTCGTCGCGAGCATTTATGGTCTCGAAGAGCCGGCTAGATCGGATGTTGCCACTGCGCAGCCTCCGCCTCGACCCACTTCGGATATTGCATCGCTGGAGCCTGGGGCGCCCAACATGGCTGGCGCTTGAAGCAATGCTTACCCGAGCGGCCGAAGGGAGACGACTAAATCATCGGATCGGACAGAGCCTGGACTTGGGCTTTTCTCTTCACGGCCTCAAGCGCAAGTGGACCGCTGCCCCCTGGTTTGACTGCGTCATCCGATCAGTCGAAGCTGGAGACGTGCCCAAATCCCAGCGTGACCACTGGGATTTCAATCCGGAGTTCTGGTCTGCTCACTGTGCTTCCCAATATTCCCAAGATGACTTGTCGTGTCACGATCAAAGTGAAGAAATGTAGAAGGAGGAGGAAGATTGGGTTCTGACGCTCTACAGCTCGAACCGGTTTCCGCCGCCGGAGGCGAGTCTGCAAGACACTACGGGTCTACTGTTGCGGCCCAGGGAGTAGCGCTCTGCCTCGGCGTCCTGACAGGCGTGCTCACCGCTAGAATGCTCGGTCCAGAAGGCCGTGGAGAATACGCCGCTATTTTTGTCTGGACAACTGGAATTGCCGCCCTCATCGGCTTCGGAATCAACCAGGCAGTTGCGTTCTATCTTGGCAAACGAGCCTTCACTCTATCGGAAATATCAACGGCAGCTACTGCGATATGGATGGGCCAGAGCGTCCTCTCAATTTCTGCGTGCATCCTGATTCTGCATTATGCTCTCGCCGCGTATTCGCCGCAGGTCCGGCACGCGGCGGTCATCTTCTCTTTAGCGACCCCAGCGTTCATCGGGGGCGGGTATCCCCCCGCCCTGTTTCAAGGGGCTCAAAACCCCGTTAAGTTCAACGTGCTCCGCTCGCTTACGCCCGCAGTTTATTGCGTCATTCTTGCGCTCCTGTATCTAATGCACCGTTGGAGCATCGGTGTCATCATAGGCTCGCAGGCTTTTAGTTACGTGCTGGTGGCCGCGATCGGTATCGTTATGGTCAGGGTAGCTTTCAGGCCAACTTGGAACTGGAACAAAGCGGTAATCAAAAGTCTCATCCACTTTGGGGCCCGCGCGCAAACAACGAGTTTGACCAGTTATTTCAATCAGCGAATCGACCAGGTGATGCTGTCGCTCTTTGTCCCCCCGCAGCAGCTCGGGTATTATGCCGTCGCCGTATCTCTCGCAGCCGCGGTGATTGTCTTCCCCCAGGCCGCGGGCATTGTTACCTTTTCCAAGGGGTCGAGCCAGCAACATGGCGATGCGATCGCCACCATGGGCGTGGCGCTCCGCGCATCTTTCATCTGGTTGCTGGTCACCTGCGGCGTTCTCTATCTCCTGGCAGACTTTCTGATACGCCACGTCTTTGGGAATGCATTCGAAGGCTCGATCCTCGCGTGCCGCATTCTCATTCCGGGCGCGCTCATGATGGGTATGAACCAGGTGCTCTACAACGGCGCCAGCGCCTTGGGCCGGCCGGGCTTGCCTGCGTTGGCTGAGGGTGCCAGCATGCTGGTCACAGCCGTCGGGCTCTTTCTGCTGGTGCCGCACTACGGTTATATCGGCGCCGCAATCGTTTCGTCCATTGCCTACACGATCAGTTTCTTTGTCATGCTGTTCTTGGCCAATCGGTTCCTCGCCATCGACCTTCGTACCCTGTTACTTCCCCGCGGCGCGGGATTGAGGCATGGAGCATCCAGTGGCGCTTAGCTCCATCTTTCTGACAGGCGGGTTTGCACCCGGCTCAATGGAATCCTCCTACCAGCGGGCATTTGAAAAGATTGGCGTGCGGACCTATTCGTTTAACGCCGACCAGCACATTCGAGACCTGCACTGGCTCATACGGAGTCGAATCTCGCACAGGCTCACGATTCGAAGCCTTTCTTTCCGCAAGGCAGCCGCGCGAGCGTTTAACCGCGCTCTTGAGCGCGCGGTGTTGCAGTCAAATGCACAAGCCGTCTTCGTAATGAAGGGCGACTTCGTGATGCCAGAGACCCTGCACAATCTGCGGCGCAAGGGCGTTCGCGTGGTGTGCTATTACCCTGATAATCCCTTTCCCCCTCATCCAAGCCGGCGGCCGGAGGCATTGCCCGCCGCGCGCGAAACGGATCTCTATCTGGTCTGGAGCGAGCGGCTGGTAGAGCGGTTGAGGAACGCGGGGGTGAGAAATCCAAAGTTTCTCCCCTTCGCCTGGGACCCGGAAACCTTTCCCTTTCAGGGAACTCTAAAGCAGGGAACCTGGCCCGGAGTGCTTTTTCTAGGTGGCTGGGACAAAGATCGCGAGAATTTTCTTGAAGACTTGGCCGATCGGGTTCCACTGCGAATTTACGGGCCGCCCTACTGGGGTACGAGGACGAGATGGCGCAGCCGGGTCAGACGATGCTGGCAGGGATTTGAGGCTCGCCAGGACGTGGCCGCGCGCCTGATTCGCGAGTCGGCAGTTTGCCTGAACGTTCTGAGAAATCAACACGTCATCGATGGCAAGCCCGATGGCCTTATCATGCGCCACTTTGAGGTACCCGGCGCGGGAGGGTTTCTGCTCGCCACTCGCGGAAGCGGCGCGACCGAAATCTTTCCGGAAGGCAAGACCGGTGCATATTTTTCGGATGTATCGGAGTGTGCCGAAAAGGCGCGACAGTACATCGCGGATGAATTATCGCGGCAGACGCTCGTCGATGCTGCACACCATGAGGTGTGCAGATGCCACCAATACACTGACCGCGCACGCGAAATTGTGCGTCTGCTGAGGGAAACGTGCTAGCCCAAAACCACGCATCGAACGCTATTCGAATCAGGGCGGGGAGCCCCAGCGCGCCCGATCCCCTGATGATGGCCGCGCTGATTTGCTCCGTCCCTCTCGTAGTGTGGGTCATCCTCGCCACACTCAAACCTGGACCCGAGGTCATCGAGTTTCAGATGCTGGCAACTGCGTTTGTTCTGCTTGCCATCGCGTACCTCGCTTTAAACTTGTCTGGCAATATCCCGTGGGCCAGCATCCCATTTCTTTTGACTGTCGAAACGATTGCAACCCTTGTCTTCATTCCCATCTGGCGGTTTGCGCTGAATGAGGATCGCATTGACTTTGATTATGTCCGTTCTATGTTCATAGTCCTCATCGGCTTCGCCGCTTTCTGGCTCGGATCTTTGGCGACGAAAAAGGGGCGCGGCTTGCGCTTTGCCCCTGTCGCGCAGACCACATCACCTCGCGTAGCTTTCGCAGCCGTAGCGCTGTTCACAATCGGAACGAGCACGGATCTCCTCCTCTGGAGGACGGGCTTGTATGGCTACATTGCCGATGAGGGCAAGCAGGCAGCGCAGGCTTCAGCTATGCAGTGGCTCCAGTACTGCAAGCGATTTCCTCCTGGTAGCGCTCGTTGTCTCGGCGATTGAGGTGTTCGGCAAATCCAAGCCGGGGCTGCTAACAAGGGTCGTGTTTCTAAGCTCCTTCATCTGCGCGGTTGCTTTTGGCGTCATCTCTGGGATGAAAGCGGACGTCGTTAGCCCTTTCCTTATCCTGGTCATCGCCCTCGCGATTACAAAGCAGCGTATTCCCAAGACGGCTCTGGTGTTGCCCGTGCTCGTGCTGGCGCTCATCTACCCTTTTATCGACGCCTACCGGGATAACCTTCGCGGCGGCGGGTACGGCGCACAGGCTAATAGCCTGAGCGGTCTGCGCTCTGTGGTAACACAGTCAATTTACGATGCCTATTTTCGCTTCGGCGCAGGACGCGACACGGAGCGGTACTCCGCCGAATCGAGTTATAGAATGGCCCAGTTGTCATATGTGCGGGACGCCATTGGCCTGCCCGCGCCCTCCTTGCTCAATGGTGACGAGAAGCTCTGGATGGCCCCCATTTATCCGTTTATCCCCCGGTTCCTATGGAAGAATAAGCCCGTATTCGACAAGGGATCGCGTTTGAGCGTTGCGCTCGGCCGCCCAGCCGAAAGTTCCTCGGCCATCACCCCCATTGCGGATCTATACCTGATGTACGGGACTGTCGGGGTTATCCTCGGCATGGCCGTACTGGGCCTCGGACTCCAGTCCGTCACGAACTGGATGGGGCGCGGAACCCTTTCCGAAGCCGGCATTTTCATCTACATAGCTATCCTGCCTCACCTCATCACCTTCGAGCCCGACGCCACCAAGTACATCGTCGACGCCGTGCAGTTTGTTGTCGTTGTCCTGGTTCTGGCCTACCTCGTTTATGGCCGATCCGCTTTCTCTCTCCTCTCGCGCCAGAATGTCAGACCTGCATGAAAGTTCTTATCCTCACAATCAGCCATTGGAAGGATCGCCCCAGCGGCTCCGCCAGGATCGCCTTCGACGAAGCTGTCGAGCTGCGCCGCCGTGGCCAAGAGGTATGGATGCTCTCTAAGGGACGACCCTCGCTGCCCGAGCATGAAATCGCCGACGGCATCCATCTCCTCCGCTACGCCGAGCGAAGGGTCGCCCCTTGGAATCCGGTCCGCGCTTTCGTGCATCAGCGGGCCGTTACAGCGATCCTCGAGAAGCACCTGCCGAAAGTCGATGTGGTTCACGGGCACGTGCCTCTTTCGAGCGACGCGGCCTTCAGGTTCTATGGCAATGCCGCTCACTCCTGTTACACCATTCACTCTCCCTCGGGCATGGAGATGGCCATCGAGTGGAAGAACTCAGGCCTGGCACGCAGGCTCACCACATCTGTTGGCATCTCCATGCTGAATCGAATCGAGGCCACCTGCCTCACTCGTGCGCAGGTTGTCACGGCTCTTTCTCAATACACCAAGGATTGTCTGCGCGAAATTCACGGAGCCAAAGTCGCCGATCGCATCCTTGTTATTCCCGGCTGGGTTGATACTGGGCGCTTTGTCCCACTGGACGATCGCCATGCGGCGAAACAGCGGCTCGGCTGGCCGACCGATCGCCCGGTCCTGTTTAGCCTGCGCCGGCTCACCGCGCGCATGGGCCTCGATCGCTTGCTCGATGCCTGTCACCGCATCCTCTCCGAGGGCATCAGGTTTCATCTCGTTCTTGGCGGAGATGGCCCGCTGCGCAAGACTCTTGAGCAGCAGGCGGAGCGTCTCGGCATCAGCGGTTCCATCAGCTTCGCGGGGCGAGTCAGCGACGACCTCCTTCCCGTCGCGTATGGCGCCTGCGATGCATTTGTCCTGCCTACGGCGGCTCTTGAGTGCTTCGGCATCATCGCCCTCGAGGCCTTCTCCGCCGGACGCCCGGTTCTGGCGACTCCGATTGGCGCCATCCCTGAAATTCTGCGCAAATTCGAGCCGGAGTGGCTGGCGCAATCGGCCCAGGTCGGCGATATTACCTCTCTGCTTCGGCGCTATCTGAAAGGTGAGTTGCCCGATCATTCGCCGGCCTCTCTGCACGACAAAGTTCATCAGGGCTACAACAGCGCGCGCCGGCTAGACGAGTTTCTCGATACTACCGTGGGCGGCAGCCTGCAGTCGCCGCCCCTTGCCAGTTATGCCGTAAGTTGAGCGAACACATTCATGGATTGGGTCACGTTGTAATGACACAAGCGATCGGGAAGCCCACGATTCTTGTTCTTCTCAGGTACTATCTCCCAGCATTCAAAGCAGGAGGGCCTGTTCGCAGCATCGCGGGTCTTGTCAGCGTGCTCGGCAGCGACTATGACTTCAAGATCATCTGTCTCGATCGTGATCTCGGCGACGATCGGCCCTTTCCCGATGAGCCCGTGGGCCGCTGGTACCAGTACCAGTCCGCCCGCGTTCTGCGCGTACCTCCGGGCCTCGGCGGGATTCGGCTGATCCTGCGGGCTCTTCGCCGGGAGCAATATGATGCCCTCTATCTCAACAGCGTGTGGGAGCGCTTCTTTTCGATCGGGCCGCTCTTTTTCAGAAAACTCCGCCTGGCTCCGCCGGTTCCGCTCGTCCTCGCCCCGCGCGGCGAGTTCTCCGACGGCGCCATCGGCATCAAGCGTTGGAGAAAGCGCCTCTATCTTCGCATGGCAAAGATCATTCGGCTCTTTGATCGCGTGCTGTGGCAGGCTTCAAGCGAACACGAAGAGAACGACATCGTGCGCCACCTCGGAAACGTCGACCTGCAAAGAGCGCCCGTCGTCGTCGCTGCGATTCAGCCGCCGTCGCGAGAATCCTGCATCGCGTCTCAAGGTGCGGATCGCTCCGGACTTGCCGGGTGAGTCGGGCAAGCAACCAGGCCTTGCCCGCCGGAAAAATCAAGGAGCCGGGCAAGTTGCGTATCGTCACCAACGGGCGCGTTTGCAAAATGAAAAACATCGATTTTGCCATCCGCCTTCTCAAGGACGTGGCAGGAGAAATCCACTACGATATCTACGGCCCGCTCGAAGACGCGAAGTATGTCGCGCTCTGCGAACAGCAGAGAGACACGCTTCCCGCAAATATCACTGTCCGGTTCATGGGCCCGGTTCAGCATCAGCTCATCGTCAACCGGCTCGAAGACTACCATCTCTTTCTGCTTCCCACCCTCGGAGAGAACTTCGGCCACGTGATCGCCGAAGCCCTGCAGGCCGGATGTGTGCCTCTCATCAGCAACACCACGCCGTGGCGTCATCTTGAAGAGGCGAACGCCGGTTGGGACTTCCCTCTCGACCGTCCCGATCTGTTCATCAAAGCCCTGCAGAGTGCAGTGTCCTGGTCTGACGATCGGTATCAGGCCGCGTCGACAAATGCCAAGGCCTTTTTGGTCGGAAACAGCCTGGTGCGCGATGCAATCGATCAGAATCGCCATCTCTTTCAACTGGCGCTGACAAAGCCTGACAAGAGGCAACCGGCGCTTTTGCGCGGCGCAAAGGGTTGATCGTCCTCAATCGACGAGATTCGTAACCAGCGGTCCGCAGTCATCTCCTTTCGGGTGGTAGCAACGAGATATGAGCGAACAAATCTTGCAGGGGAAAACCTTACTGATCACCGGCGGCACCGGCACCTTCGGCAACGCCGTTGTCGACATGGCCATGCGCACCGGCTTCGGCGAAATCAGGATCTTCAGCCGCGATGAAAAAAAGCAGGACGAGATGCGCGGCCGCCTGAAGAACTCGGCCATCAAGTTCTACATCGGCGATGTGCGCAGCTACGACAGCGTTCACCAGGTCATGAATGACGTGGACTACGTCTTTCATGCCGCTGCGCTCAAGCAGGTCCCATCCTGCGAATTCTTCCCGATCGAGGCTGTGCAGACCAACACCCTCGGCGCTGAAAATGTGATGAAGGCGGCCCTCGCTTTCAATGTGCGCAAAACCATCGTCCTCAGCACTGACAAGGCCGTCTATCCCGTCAACGCCATGGGAATGTCGAAGGCCCTGATGGAAAAGTGCATGGTGGCGAAGGCGCGCATGTTCGGCAACCGCTCCACTGTCTTCTGCGGAACCCGCTATGGCAACGTCATGGCCTCGCGCGGCTCGGTCATTCCACTCTTCCTCAACCAGATCCTTACCGGCGAGCCAATCACCGTCACCGATCCCAATATGACGCGCTTCATGATGACCATCGACGGAGCTGTCGATCTGGTGATGTACGCCTTCGCGCATGGAACGCCGGGAGATATCTTCGTACAGAAAGCGCCTGCCGCGACTATCGGCACCCTCGTCGATGCGCTGCTCAAGCTCTTTAACGCCCAGAATGAAGTCAGGGTCATCGGCACGCGCCACGGTGAAAAACTTTACGAAACGCTGATGAATCGCGAAGAAACCGCGCAGTCCCAGGATCTCGGCAACTACTTCAGAATTCCGGCCGACGCGCGCGATCTCAACTATTCGAGCTTCTTCAGCAAAGGAAAAACTGAAGTCTCCGATGCCCGCGATTACAATTCGCACAACACTGAGCAGCTTGACGTGGATGCCATGATCGATATGCTCCTCAAGCTATCCTGCGTGCAGGACGCTCTGAATGGCAGGCCCGTTCTCGCGTGAAGAAGATGGCTACCTCTACAGGAACAGAAATGCGACTGAAAATGCCTCGCCCCAACAGAGAGGCCGGCATCACCAATGTGCTCATCACAGGGGCCCGCGGATTCCTTGGGCGCAACCTCATCGCTCATCTCAATGAGTGCAAGGGCTATCAGCTCAGCATTGCCGGCAAAGAAGAATCGCCGGAGAGGCTGCACCGCATGCTCCTCGAGGCCGACGTCATCTTTCACCTCGCCGGAGTAAACCGGCCCGCCGATTCGTCCGATTTTGCACAGGTGAACACCGGTCTCACTGAGCAGCTCTGCAATGCCCTCGAGCTGAATGGTCGCGCACCGAAGATCATCTTCAGCTCATCCACCCAGGCCGCGCTCGATAATCCGTATGGAGTCAGCAAGCGCAACGCTGAAGAAGCGCTTCGCGCCTTTGCTGGCAAGACCGGAGCTTGCGTTCGCATTTATCGGCTCGGCAACCTCTTTGGCAAGTGGTGCCGGCCTGGCTATAACTCCGTCACCGCCACCTTCTGTCACCACATCGCCAACGACCTCCCCATCGAGATATCTGACCCGGCGCGCGAAATTGAATTAAGCTATGTCGATGATGTCGTCAGAGCATTTCTCGCGGAAATCCCCGAAAATTGCTCCGAAGGTCGCGTCATTCCCGAGATACCCACATATTCGATTCAGCTGGGCGACCTGGCCGGCAGAATCCAGGCATTCCACGACTTCCGCGAGACGCTCACTGTGCCGGACTTTGCCGAGCCCTTCAATCGCGCGCTCTATGCAACCTATCTCTCGTATGTACCGCAGGCGGGCCGAGAGCACAAACTTACGAAGCGTGCCGACGCCCGCGGAAGCCTCGCGGAGTTTATCAAGCAGCAGCACATGGGACAGGTCTTTGTCTCGCGCACGAAGCCCGGCATCACTCGCGGCAATCATTATCACCACACCAAGACTGAGAAATTCCTCGTCGTCGAAGGCAAAGGACTGATCCGCATGCGCCCTGTCGAAGGCGGACCCATCGAGGAGTATCCCGTAGTGGGCAGCGACTACCAGGTCATCAACATTCCGCCCGGATACACGCACTCCATCACCAACGTCGGCAGCGGCGATATGGTCACGCTCTTCTGGTCCAGCGAGATATTCGACCCCAACAATCCCGACACCTACTTTCTTCCTGTTGACGCTTAATCTGCCGCTCCTGGAAAGACCCATGAAAGTCGCAACCATCTTAGGTACGCGTCCTGAAATTATCCGGCTCTCCCGGGTAATTGCAGCTCTTGAACGAAACACGGAACACGTTCTGATTCACACCGGGCAGAACTACGACCACGAGCTCAATGAGGTCTTTTTTGAAGATCTCGAAATGCGCCGACCCGATCATTACCTCAATGCCGCCGGGAAAAATGCCGCCGAAACCATTGGCCTCGTCATTTCCAGATCGAGCGATCTGCTTTCCGAGCTGAAGCCCGATGCGCTTCTCATTCTCGGCGACACCAACAGCTGTCTTTCCGCCTTCGCGGCCAAGAGGCTCAGGATTCCCGTCTTCCATATGGAAGCTGGCAATCGCTGTTTCGACGAGCGCGTGCCCGAGGAGATCAACCGCCGCATCGTTGACCACATAAGCGATATCAATCTTCCTTACAGCAGCATCTCGCGCGAATATTTGCTCCGCGAAGGCCTGGCTCCGGACCGCGTGATCAAGACCGGCAGCCCGATGTACGAGGTCCTTAGTTATTACCGCGAAAAGATCGAGCACTCCGGCATCCTTGCCCGGCTGGGACTGAAGCCGGAATCCTACTTCGTTGTCAGCGCGCACCGCGAAGAGAATATTGATTCCGACCGCAACTTCCGCAGCTTCCTCGAGGTGCTCGAGACCATCGCCCAGCGCTATCAGTGTCCTGTCGTTGTCTCCGTTCATCCCCGCACGGGCAAGCGCATTGAAACCGAGGGCGTTAAATTCTCCGAGAAGATCCGCCTCATGAAGCCGCTGGGATTGCCGGATTACGTGCATCTGATGATGCACGCAAAGGCGGCCCTCTCAGACAGCGGAACGATCACCGAGGAAGCGTCGATTCTCAACTTCCGCGCTCTCAATATCCGCGAGGCGCACGAGCGGCCTGAAGGTATGGAAGAGGGCGCCGTGATCATGACCGGCCTCGATCCCTCCACCGTCCTCAATGCGCTCAAGGTGCTCGAGTCACAGCCCGCCGGCGCTGAGCGCGCCCTCAGAATCGTTCGCGACTACGACGTGCCCAACGTCTCCGAGAAAGTACTTCGCATCATCCTTAGCTACACCGGCTACGTGCAGCGCGTCGTCTGGCGCAAATGCTAGGCGGCCCCCGCACACTTCGGATTCATTTAATGACTCAAAGCTTTCAGGCATCTCAACCCGCATGCGAAGAGCTTGACACCCCTGTTGTCTTCGCGCATGAGCGTGGCGTCCCGCAGGCCGCAGGCGCTCGCTCGCAACGCGCAAAGGCTAGGGTCTGGGTCATCTCAGAGCTTTACTATCCAGAGCTGACTTCCACCGGCTATTTTCTCACTGGCATCGCTGAGGGCCTGACTGGAGAAAACGACGTTTCTGTTCTTTGTGGCCAGCCGAGTTACTGGCTCCGCGGTTTGAGCGTTCCGGCGCGCGAAGAGCGAAACGGCGTACAGATCCGGCGTTGCTGGGCCACCACCCTCGACAAAAACAAGGCAGTGTTCAAGATCGTGAACATGCTGACAATCAGCACCTCGATTTTCCTCAATGCCCTTGGTCGAATCCGCCACAACGATACAGTCATTGTCGTAACCAATCCGCCGCTTCTGCCCTATTTGGTTGCCCTCGCGTGCCGCGCAAAAAGCGCGCGCCTGGTCCTGCTCGTTCATGATGTCTACCCCGATATCCTGGTCCAACTTGGCCTGCTCAAGCCGAAATCGGTTTTTGTAAAAGCGATGAATGTGGTTAGCAGTTGGCTGTACAAGTCATCGGCGCAGGTCCTGGTCATTGGGCGGGATATGCGCGACCTGGTCCAAAAAAAACTGCCCGCACACCGGCGGGGCAGCATCACCATAGCGCCTAACTGGGCAGATATCGACGCAACCTTTCCAAAATCGCGAAACGATAGCAGTCTGCTTACTTCGCTTGGAATCGACAATAAGTTCGTTGTTCAATTCTGGGGAAACATGGGCCGCCCGCATTGCGTCGAAGATATCGTGCAGGCTGCCGAGTTCCTCGCCGCCGAACCCGACATTCATTTTCTGCTGATAGGTTGGGGAACCAGGAAGACGTGGGTCGTCGCCGAGCAGAAGCGCCGATCGCTGGCGAACATGACGATCCTCGATCCGCTGCCCCGCGAGCAGTCCTGTGAGGTCCAGAACGCCTGCGATCTGGCAATCAATGCCTTATCGAGCGGAATGACGGGGATTTCCGTGCCGAGCCGGTCGTATAACGCAATGGCGGCCGCCAAGCCGATTCTCGCCGTGTGTGACGTCGATTCCGAGCTTGCCCGCATGGTGCGGGAGGAAGATATCGGCTGGGTCATTCCGCCGGGCCGTCCGGATCTGCTTGTAGCCGCGCTTCGCGAGGCGGCAGCTGACCGTGATCGTCTTCGCGCAATGGGGCAGCGCGCTCGCCAGGCCGTCAAGGCAAAGTATACGCCCGCCAGTGTTATCGGAATTTATCAGTCAGTTATTGAAGGTGTGCGCGCGTGTTAAGCACTGATACGCGCCGGCTATTAGTTACCGGCGCAACCGGGTTCCTCGGGGGTGCGGTCGTCCATCTTGCTCGCTCTCAGGGATGGCAGGTCCGCGCTTTCAGCAGAAGAGTCTCTGAACTTGAAAATGTCGAATCGATTTCGGGTGACATTCGAGATCCTGAGGCGCTTCGCACCGCCGCCGTCGGGGCAGATGCCATCGTGCATGCGGCGGGGCTCGCTCATGTCTTCGGTTCGCGTGCCAAAGACGGCGCGGCATTCCACTCCGTCAACGAAACCGGCACGCTCAACTTAATCAACGCCGCTCTTTCCTGCCGCGTGCCGCATGTTGTTCTGGTAAGTTCGGTCTCAGTTTATGGCAGCTATCTCGGAGATCATTGTTATGAAACAACTCCCTGCCATCCCGAGGGTTTTTACGCCACTAGTAAGTACGCCGCCGAGCGCCGCGCTGCTGAGCGGGTATCGGCAAGCGAAACCCGCCTCACCATTCTTCGCTTCGCCACCATTTACGGAGCGGGAGACCGCGGCAACGTCGCCAGGCTGATCGTTGCTCTCCGGCGCGGGCGATTCCTCTGGATCGGTTCCGGCAGCAATCGAAAGAGCCTGATTCACAAGGCTGACGCCGCGCGGGCCTGTCTCATGCCTCTGCAGCTTCAGAGACGCGGTACTGAAGTCTTCAACGTCTCGGCGCAGGTTGTCCCCATGCGTGAAATTGTTATGTCAATCTGTAGTGCCCTCGACCGTTCAGTTCCTCGGTTAGCGATCCCGATGAAAATCGTCAGCGCCGCCGGCTTCGTTGCCGCGTCTCTCGGCAATCGAGTGAATCTGGAACAGCAAATCAGAAAGTTCACCCGCGATGATGCATACGATGGAAAGCTCTTTGAAGAAACCTTCGGGTTCAAACCGCAGGTATCCCTCGCGGCCGGTCTGCGCGAAGAGGTAATGCATCTCAGAAATAAGGCTGCATTATAAGAGGCGTACTTTGCGTTTTGCCAAGCGAGCCTTCGACTTAGCAGTCACTATTCCGGTTACATTGGCCCTTTTGCCGGTCCTGGTCATCATCGCCGTCGTAGTCAAGGCGACATCTATGGGCCCGGCAATTTATTGGTCAAACCGCGTCGGTAAGAATAACCGGATTTTCAGGATGCCCAAGTTTCGCAGTATGCGCATCGATACGCCGCAGTTAGCCACGCATCTGCTTATCAATCCTCAAGTCTTTCTAACGCCGGTCGGCAGCTTTCTTCGTCGCACCAGCCTCGACGAATTGCCGCAGTTATTCAGCATTCTTGCCGGCGACCTTAGCCTTGTTGGCCCCCGGCCCGCCCTCTTCAATCAGAAGGACCTGGTCGAGCAACGCACAGAGCGGGGCATCCATAGCCTCGTTCCAGGGCTGACGGGATGGGCCCAGGTCAACGGTCGCGACGAATTGCCTATTCCTGTGAAAGTTCAATTCGACTACGAATATCTGCAGCGGCAGTCGCTCGTTTTGACCTGCAGATTATCGGCAAAACGGTAGCCCAGGTACTCCGCAGCGAAGGGATCAAGCATTAAGATGTTGCCGCCAGCAGCGTCGGCCCTGACGCAGGCATCAGAGTCAGATGTGGTATCAATGAGCATTGATATGAGTGTCGAAATCCTGCCAACCCAGGCAACACCCAGCGGCAATGCAGCAGATGCGGTTTCTGACTGGTTCGATGAGGGCAGGATTACCGTAACGGTGGTGATCTGCACCCGTCACAGGCCTGACACTTTGCGCAAGTGTCTTGAGGCGGTCGCGCAGCAGCATTTGCCGCCCGAGGAAGTCATCGTTATCGATAATTCCCCAGGTGACCGCGCGACAGAGTGTGCCGCAGGAGAGTATGGCGCCCGTTACCTCGTTGAGCCGAAACTCGGCCTGAGCCAGGGCGCGGAATCTCGGGCTCGCGGTCAGCAAATCCGCGATTGTTGCCTTTCTCGACGATGACAGCGTTCCCGAGCCCCAATGGCTGGGCTTCTTGGTCCAGCCCTTCGTCAATACCGGGGTAGCTTCTGTTACCGGCAAGACGGTTTCTGCAGATGCTGCCAGCCCGGGTCCGTTTGAAGAAGATTCCGTATGGTTCATCAGTAATAAGGATCCGAAGTGGTTTGAGCGCGCTGCTTTCGGGGCGCTTGGGATCGGCGCCAATATGGCATTCCGCAAAGATGCCTGCGCAGGCCCATCCTTCTTTGACGTGCGTCTTGGCCGCGGCGGCGCAATCGGCGGCGGTGAAGAGAGTCATGCCTTCCTCACGCTCCTTTCCCGTGGTTATTCCGCCGCACATACTACGATGGCTGTCGTTAGCCATCCCTCCAAGCCCATGCAGGTTGAGCAGGAGGCGAGCACGGCGATTGCTTACTGGCTGCTTCTGCTGCGCGAGTTTCCAGGGCATCGTATCGAGTTACTGCATTTTCTGTCGAGGCGCCTGCGTCACAAGCCGCTTGACTGGCGCCGTGATTCCCCTGAGCTTGGGCCGTTGGTCACCAGCAGTTGGGGAACCCGTCTGAAAGCGACGCTCGCTGCGCTGCGGCTTTTCTTGCGCTCACGGGCGTATGCGACGCATGTTGACGCGCCTTCGCCGGATTATTCATCCACTCCCGCTGTGGTTTGCGCTCAGAAATTGGAACCGCACAAGTAGGGATTCCGATCCCGCATTGTTCCGCGCAGTTGATTCCTCGATTGTTTCTCCGTGTGATCCGGTTATAGTGGATGGCACAGGCCGGGGTTGGCAATCATTGCTGGTTGCCGTCACCTCAATGTTTGCGGTTCGCCAGAGCGTAAGTTACGCCGGCTGCCACGCCGCTCAAGCCTATGTTGTTTCCCGAGTGGGCCTCCACTGTCAATTTCAAACATTTCCCCATTCATGCGGGATTTGTGAAGCCGAAGAAATCGGGCCAATGATCTTTGAAGCATAAGGGAGGTTTTTCGATGGTTTTCAGGAAGCTTCTTCTTGGCGTTGCTTTTGTCGTGGCGGTTCCAGCATTTTGCCAGACGCTGCCCCAGGCAACTGAAGGTGGCATTCCGCTGACGGTCGGAGCGGGATACTCCAACTTCAGCAGCGACTGGAGCGGTCGTATCTCCGGCTATACGCTGTGGGCCGATTGGGCCTTTTATCGTGCCCCCGGCGCTCTGAAAGGCGTTGCCGTCGAGGCGTTCGGCCGTGATCTCAACTTCGACCGCACCGGGCTCGATCCCCGTCTGCGTCAGGTTGTCGGCGGCGGCGGCATCGTCTGGGCGTGGCGCCACTATCGCGTCATCCAGCCCTATGGCAAATTGCTCGCGGGTTACGGCGGCATCAACTTTACCACCACCGATCCCAATTACACCCACGACACGCGAACCGTCATGGCACAGGGTCTCGGCGTGAATTTCAACCTTCATCACATGGTCATCCGCGCCGACTACGAAACCCAGCAGTGGGCCAACCTTTTTCGTCACCATTCGCTCACGCCCGGTGGCTTTACCATCGGCGTGGCCTACGACTTCAAGAATCACTAGGCCGGGGCGTCCCTGCCCTGGGAACTGGCCGCGCTCCTGAGGGGACGCATGGCCGCCGCGCCCGCAATCCCGGCCTCTCGCCCTTGTCCCTTAGGCCAGGTTCAAAGCCAGGGCCTCTGCGCCTGCTGCCAGCCGCGTCAGCGTCACGACCGTGATGTCATCATCCTGGCCGAAGTTCACCGCCGCCTGCGTGGCCTGGGCCGCACTGGGATGCGACGCAAAGAGCCGCTCCAGCCGGGCGAAGCTGTATAGCTCGCCTGCCTGGTTGCGCGCTTCCAGCAACCCGTCGGTGTAGATCGAAACGTGATCGCCTTCGTTGAAGTCGATCCTGCTTTTCTCGTAAACCACCGAGGGCGAAATCCCCAGTGGCAGCGCTCCGGGCAGCTCAATCTCACGATCATTCAGATACGGCGCAGGGTGTCCTGCGCTCGCCACTGCGCATCCCTCCATGGGGTCGATGTACAGGATGATGCACGTCGCAAATCCTCCCTGCAGGCGTCCGTAGAGCCGGCGATTGAGCAGCGTCAGCAGCTCTGCCGGATCCGGATGGTCTTCCGCGAGCGCGCGCACCGCGCCCACGATGAGCGACACCGCCATCGCCGCCATCAATCCCTTCCCGCTCACATCCCCAAGCACCACCAGCGTCGACTCATTCTCCAGCGGAATAATCTGGAAAAAGTCTCCTCCCACTTCCTGGGCGGGACGATAGGCGCTCGTCAGCATAAATCCCGGCACCACCGGCAACGATGACGGCACCAGCACGCGCTGCAGTTCTCGCGCGCTCTGGAACTCCTGCTCCAGCGCGTTGGTGCGCCGCCGGTGCTCCATTGAGAAGCGATACACCGCGTACATGATCGAAAAGAACAGCAGGGTCCGCAGCAGCATGAGCAGGTTGATCGGATTGTTGCCCAGGCTGAACAGGGGCGCGGTCAGCTTCGTCGAGAGCGTCCAGTGCGTAAAGCGCATCCCCTGCGACGACATGTTCTGCAGAAAGTACACCATCCCATTCAGAAAAGTGAGTGCACCCACCACCCAGCGCGCGGACTCAAGCTGCTTGTTATGGAAGAAGGCGTAGCTCACAATCATCAGCGGCAGCAGCTCGAAGAAGATAGCGAACATTGTCAGGCTCGCGTCCGCCGTCTGCACGGCGAACTTGCTCAGCACCTGCGGATAGAAGAAAATCGCGATTCCATCCAGCGTCGCCGCCGCGATGCTGATCAACGCCGCCTTCCGCGTCAGCACCACCAGCCGCCGATTGCTCTGCAGCTTCAGAATCCACAGCAGTAGAAACCACAGCGAGATATCCCGCAGCGAAATTTCGATCTGCGTGAGACATGTCAGCAGTGCGTAGGAGACATGCAGCCGCAGCCCCGAGAGGAACGGCTCCACGACCAGGCAGGCGGAAAACGCCGCCGTCCAGAACAGCAGCCACTGCCTCCGATCGCGCAGCCATCCGATCAGGCTCATCACCGCGACCAGCGCGTAAAGCGACGTCAGCCCAAACCGGAAAAGCTGGTTGCTCAGCCACGCGTAGTCAAGCTCGGCCTTCGCGTGTGCAGTCGCCATCGGACTGCCGATCACCGGCGCTGCCTCAAATCCTCCCGCTTTGCCATCATCGTTCGAGAAGAAAGGCGCCTTCCATACACGGATCGCCAGCACTCCCTCGCGCGCGGCTCCCAGGTTGATAATCTGCGCCGGCACGCCGGAATACTGCACCCAGTGCGGCGGCATCTTTCCCAGTTGGCCCACGCGCTGGCCGTTCCAGTAGACCTCGTACACGTCGTCGATCGCCGGAATCATCAGCGCGAATTCTGCCGGCGCGCCTGCCGCTGGCGTCAGCTTCAGATGCAGCCGGTACCATGCGTAGCCGTCGTAGCTCTCATAGCCCTGCGTGCCCCATGGCGCATCGGCTCGCAGCTTGTCCCAGAGGGAGTCATCCAACGATGGCGCCGCCCACGCATGGTCATCCCCCTGATGAAACTGCCAGGGCCCCGTCAGCTCCACCGAGCCCTTGCCAAGCTCATCCACGCTCACAACAGGCACAAACCACGCGGTCTTTGCAGAGGCCTCCGCCCGGCCGGCGGGCGAACCCGCCGCGAGACATACCAACGCCGTCAAAAGGAGGAGCCGCACCCTGCAGGGAAACATGCCGAAAGCATATCCTGTGGCCACATCGATACAAAGCCAAATCGTAAGGATTGCGTCCCTGGCCGCAGCCGCCCTCTCACGCCGAGACGAGCGACGGCGCGCTGTGCAGCGTTGTGGCATCCTCGCCGGTCGCCAGGCGGGTCAGTGTCAGCACCGTGATGTCGTCATTCTGGCCGAAGTCCACGGCCGCATCGCTGGCCGCTGCAGCATCGGGCCGCCGGGCAAACAGGCTCTGCAGGCGCTCAAAGCTGTAGATCTCCCCTGCATGGTTGCGCGCTTCGAGCAGCCCGTCCGTATACAGCGAGAAGTGGTCGCCAACCCTGAGATTGAACGCCGTTTCATCATAGGTCGCGCTCGGCGAAATACCCAGCGGCAGTGCGCCCGGCAGTTCCAGCTCCCGGGCATTGACAAACGGTGCGGGATGTCCGGCGCTCGCCAGCAACGCACTCCGAATCGCGATCGATCCGCACAATCACGCACGTCGCAAAGCCTCCCTGCAGCCGGCCGCAGAGCCTGCGGTTCAACTGCGTCAGCAGCCGCGCCGGCGCCGGATAATCTTCGGCGAGCGCGCGCACCGCGCCCACAATCAGCGAGACGGCCATCGCTGCTTTCAATCCCTTCCCGCTCACATCTCCCAGCACCACCAGCGTCGATCCTCCCTCCAGCGGAATGATCTGGAAGAAATCGCCGCCCACCTGCTGTGCGGGCCGGTATGCGCTCGTCACCGTAAAGCCCGGCACCGTCGGTAGCGTTTCAGGAATCAGCACCTGCTGCAGTTCTTGCGCATTCCTGAACTCCTGCTCCAGCACCGTCTGTTGCCGCCGGTGCTCGATCGAAAAGGGGAATCTCGGGCCTACCCGCCGTCGATGCCCCGAGGCGATACGATGGGTGTCGGGAGAGTGTGCATGCCAAAAGTCCTTGACGGCGCCGCCATCGCCGCCGCAATCAAGCAGGAGGTCGCAGAAGAGGTCAAGGCCCTCGCCGGGCAGGGAATCCGTCCCGGCCTCGCCGCCGTCCTCGTCGGCCATGTGCCCGCGTCTGAAATCTACGTGCGCAGCAAGGTGCAGACCTGCGCCGAGCTCGGCCTCTACAGCGATCTCATCAGTCCGCCCGACACCGTCACCACCGAGGAAATGCTCGACCTCGTCAGCAGCCTCAACAGCCGCGACGACATCGACGGCATCCTCATCCAGCTTCCTTTGCCCGCGCAGGTCGATACCAAGGCTCTCCTCGACGCCGTCCTGCCTGAGAAAGACGTTGACGGCTTTCACCCCGTCAATGCCGGCCGCCTGCAGGCCGGCCGTCCCGCGCTCGCTCCCTGCACACCTGCGGGCGTCATTGAAATTCTCAAGCGCAGCAACCTGCCCATCAGCGGCCAACACGCCGTCATCGTCGGCCGCAGCGACATCGTCGGCAAGCCCGCCGCCATGCTCCTTCTCCATCAGAACGCAACCATCACCATCTGCCACTCCAAAACGCGCGACCTGCCCTCCGTCACACGCCAGGCCGACATCCTCGTCGCTGCCATCGGCCGTCCGGGCTTCATCACGCCGGAGATGGTCAAGCCCGGCGCCACCATTATTGATGTCGGCATCAACCGCATCACCACGCCCGAGGACTTCGAGCGCTTCTTCGCCGGCGACGGCAAACGCGCCCTCACCTTCGCCAAGCGCGGGTCCACTATCGTCGGCGACGTTCATCCAAAAGCCTACGAGATCTCCGGCGCCTACACGCCTGTCCCCGGCGGCGTCGGCCCGCTCACCATCGCCATGCTCATGGCCAACACCGTGCGCGCCGCCAAACTGCGGCGGGGGCTCTGAGCCCATGCTGCGCGTCGGCCTCACCGGCGGCATCGGCAGCGGCAAAAGCACCATCGCCGGCATGCTTGCCCAGTTAGGCGCGCAGGTCATGGAGTCGGACGAGCTCGGCCGCACCCTCATGGAGCCCGGCCAGCCCGTCTACGCGCAGATCGTCGAGGCGTTCGGCCCCGCCGTCGTCGCGCCCGATGGCCGTCTCGATCGCGCGCGTCTCGCCGAATTCGCTTTTCGCGGCGGCCGCCTCGATGAGCTCAACCGCATCGTCCATCCCGCCGTCGTCGATGCCCAGAGCCGGTGGATGAACGGCGTCTTCGAGCGCGATCCCTCCGCCATCGCTGTCATCGTCTCCGCGCTCATCTTCGAGGCCGAGCGCGACGCCCGCGCCCGCGGCGAGCGCGACACCGTGCTCTCCGATCTGCGCCGCCGCATCGATTGCCTCGTCGTCGTCACCGCGCCCGACGAGTTCAAGGTCCGCCGCTACGTCGATCGCCTCGGTCGGCCCGCCGCGCAGCGCGACGCAGCCGAGGCCGATGCCCGCTCCCGCCTCGCCCACCAGATCCCCGACGCTCAAAAGGCAGCCCGCGCCGACTACGTTTTAGAAAATGTGGGAGATAGACAGGCGCTCTGGGCTAAAGTCGAGCTCCTCTGGCAGCATCTCCAGGCCGAGAGCAACAAATCTATCTTTCCAAGATCATAAGGAAAAGAGCGGCAGTGATGCACAAATGTGGTAATGTGGGTTTGTGGGTATGGGGGAGTTTTTCATGAGCCGATTAACCATCGACATAACCAGCCAGCAGCACCAGAGCCTCAAGGCACTGGCTGCCTTGCAGGGCAAGACCATCAGGCAATACGCGCTTGAACGGCTCTTCCCCGTCAATAATGTTGATCAGGATCAGCCGTGGGAGGCTTTGAAAAATCTGCTCGTGGCGCGGATCGGCGATGGGCTGGCAGGAAAGGTGTCGGCCACGAGCGTCGGCGCGATTCTCGATGAGGAACTGGCCGGGGACAAGCGCGTTTGACGCCATACATCCTTACGGAAGCGGCAGAAGCCGATATCCGGGGCATCATCCACTACGCACGCGGGCAATGGGGTCCGCATCAGGCCCGGCGCTACCTGACCTTGCTGGAGCAGGGCATCGTCCTCGTGGCAACCGGGAAGGGCATCTTCAGGGACATGAGTGCAATCTATCCCGCGCTGCGCATGGCGCACTGCCAACATCACTACATCTTTTGCCTGCCTCGCAAGGATGCTTCTTCCCTCATCGTGGCGGTTTTGCATGAGCGCATGGACCTGATTGTGCGCGTTGCCGGCCGGCTGAACAGTCAGGCAGAAGTGCGCACGGACATCTAATTCTTTCTCGAATCTCAAACCGGCCCGCGCTGGTTTTCTAAAATAAGAGCAAAGGCAGCAGCCGCGCCGTTCCCGCATGGAACCGCCATGCGCACGAGGCGTATCTGCATTGAAAGGTCTTCAGGATTCGTGACCATGAAACTGCGTTACTCTTTTTTGATCGTTCTGTTCGTCGGGGGATTCTGGTACCTCACCACTCATCTTCCCGCGCATCTCCGCGATCTGTCCCTCTTGCGCGGCGCCCGCTCCCCCCTCGAGCTCACCGAGGCCAGTGCGGCGCCCTCCTTCAATCCGGAGGAGCTGAACAATATCGCTGTCTACAAACGCGTGCTGCCCTCTGTGGTGAACATCACCTCAAGGCAGGTGGTCTTCAACTTCTTCTACGGAGCTGTTCCGCAAGAGGGGCAGGGATCCGGGTTCATCCTCGATCGGGCGGGACACGTTCTCACCAACTACCACGTGATCGAGGAGGCCAACCGCGGAATTCAGGTGATGCTCAGCAACAAGAAGACCTACCAGGCAACGGTTGTCGGCTCTGACCGCGTGCACGATCTCGCGCTGCTCAAGATCAATGCTCCCGACCTTCAGCCTGTCACGCTGGCCAACTCCTCTCAGATCGCCGTCGGCGAGCAGGTCTATGCCATCGGCAATCCCTTCGGCCTCAGCGGCACCATGACGCGCGGCATCATCAGCTCCATCCGCTCCATCAAAACCGCCGAGGGCGCGCCCATTGACGATGCCATCCAGACCGATGCCGCCATCAACCCCGGCAACTCCGGCGGCCCGCTGCTCAACTCGCGCGGCGAAGTCATCGGCATCAACACCATGATCGCCTCCAACGGCGCCGAGCAGAGCTCCGGCATCGGCTTCGCCATCCCCATCAACACCGCCAAGGCGGTACTCGGCGATCTCACCCGTTACGGCCGCGTCAAGCGTCCCTCGCTCGGCATCGTCTCCTATGCCATCGGGCCGGACCTGGCCGAGCAGATGGGCCTTGACGCCGACTATGGCGTCCTCATTCAAGAGGTCGTGCCCGGCGGCGCCGCCCAGCGCGCCGGCCTGCGCGGCGGCAGCCAACGTGCCTACGTCGGCAACCAGCCCATCATGCTCGGAGGCGACCTCATCATCGGCATCGACGGCGAGCAGGTCGCCAGCCCGCAGGACATTGCCGCCATCATGGACAAACATCAGGCCGGCGACACCGTCAGCATCACGGTCCTACGCGGCCACCGTCAGCTCACCGTCAAGCTCGTCCTCGGCGAGGCCCAGGCTACCAACGTCTGACCGGCCGCGAAACCCCAATCCCCTCCAGACGGGGTGCGCCATGGGTGGGAACCACAGACCCCCAGTGGTGCGCGCATTTGGCTGAACCCTGATCTCTCACACCTGCTCTCATAACGCTTCAATCCCCGCAGGACTCCTCACCCTTTGTTAACCTGTAACTGTAGGGACAGTGCCGCGCTGTTCCTCGACTTTGAACCCAAGAACTACGAACTGAGAACCCATGCCGACCATCACCGAACCCATTCCGCTGCCCGAGCTCACCACCGACGACCTCTCCCGCTATTCGCGGCACCTCATCCTGCCTGAAGTCGGCATGGAAGGCCAGCAGCGCCTCAAAGCCGCCAAAGTCCTCTGCGTCGGCACCGGCGGCCTCGGCTCGCCGCTCGCCTTCTATCTCGCCGCGGCCGGTGTCGGCACCCTCGGCCTCGTTGACTTCGACGTCGTCGACGCCAGCAATCTGCAGCGCCAGATCATTCACTCCACCAAGGATATTGGCCGCAAAAAGCTCGATTCTGCCGCGGAGAAGCTCACCGCCCTCAATCCCTCGCTCAACGTCGTCAAGCATGAGACCATGCTTTCGAGCGCCAACGCCCTCGAGATCCTCAAGGACTACGACGTCGTCGCCGACGGCACCGACAATTTCCCCACCCGCTACCTCGTCAACGATGCCTGCGTGATCCTCGGCAAGCCCAACGCCTACGGCTCCATCTTCCGCTTCGAGGGCCAGGCCAGCGTCTTCGCCACTGAGGACGGCCCCTGCTATCGCTGCCTCTATCCCGAGCCGCCGCCGCCGGGCCTCGTGCCCAGTTGCGCCGAAGGCGGAGTCCTCGGCATCCTGCCGGGTCTCGTCGGCGTCATTCAGGCCACTGAGGTCATCAAGCTCATCCTGGGCAAGGGCAGCCCGCTCATCGGACGTCTGCTGCTCGTCGACGCCCTCAACATGCGCTTCCGCGAGCTCAAGCTGCGCAAAAATCCCGAGTGCCCTGTCTGCGGAGAAAACCCCACCGTCACCCAGCTCATCGATTACCAGCAGTTCTGCGGCATCGTGCCCGAAACCAAAGAGGACAAGTCCATGAAGAACGGCATCCCGCAGATCACCGTCAAGGAGCTCAAGCGCCGTATCGACGCCGGCGAAGACGTCCAGCTCATCGACGTCCGCGAGCCCTACGAGTACCAGATCGCGCAGATCGGCGGAAAACTGATCCCGCAGAACGACGTGCCCAATCGCCTCGCCGAAATTGATCGCAACCGCGAAGTCATCGTCCAATGCCGCAGCGGCGCGCGCTCGCAGCGCATCGCCGAGTTCCTCGTCCAATCCGGCTATCCGAAGGTCGCCAACCTTGCTGGAGGCATTCTTGCCTGGAGCGACGAAATCGACCCGAAGGTGCAAAAGTACTAGGGTGTATCGACAAGTGCTGCAAGCCGCACTTTGACCCACGGGGGAACCCATGATCAAGGTGAGCATCCTTTATCCCAACAAGGCCGGCAGCCGCTTTGACGCCGACTACTACGTCAACGTGCACATGCCTCTCGTCATGAAGCTGCTCGTCTCCGCCGTCGACTCCGTCTCGGTAGAAGTCGGTGTCAGCGGCCCCGTCGCAGGCTCGCCGCCGCCCTTTCGCGCCGTCGCCGGTTTCACCTGCGACTCCCTCCGCGCCTTCAGCGAAGCCTTTCTGCCCGCTGCCGAGGAACTGCGCGCCGACCTCCCCAACTACACCGACATCGAGCCGATCATCCAGGTCAGCAAGGTCAGCGAACTGCGCGTCCACGAGCCCGCACGCTGCCGGTTAACTTGTCTACTTGTCATGGATGGCGCTCTGGGCCTCGGCGCTCGCCTTACCGCGTCATCTCCAGCGGTCCCGGCTTGATCGTCGGCTCCGCCGGCCTGCCGTTCTCGTCCATCTTGCCGAAGATCATCTTGCCGCTCGCCGTCTGCAGCACGCTCGTCACCGAGATCTCCACCGGCTTGCCGATCATCTTCCGCGCGTGATCCACCACCACCATCGTGCCGTCGTCCAGGTAGCCGACGCCCTGGTTGTATTCCTTGCCTTCTTTCAGAATCAGCACGTTCATGCGCTCGCCGGGCAGCACCACCGGCTTCAGCGCATTCGCCAGGTCGTTGATGTTCAGCACTTCCACGTGGTGCAGATGCGCAACCTTGTTCAGGTTGAAGTCGTTCGTCACCACCTTGGCTTCCCACTTCTTCGCCAGCTCCAGCAGCTTCAGGTCCACTTCGCGAATAGAAGGGAAGTCGTCCGGCACAATCTGCACCTGGATCGCCGCATTCGACTGCATCCGCTGCAGCATATCCAGCCCGCGCCGCCCCCGCTGCCGCTTTGACCCATCCGTCGAGTCGGCCACCACCTGCAGTTCGCGCAGCACAAACTCCGGCACCACCATCATGCCGTCGATAAACCCGGCCTCGGCAATATCGGCAATGCGCCCGTCGATGATCACGCTCGTGTCCAGCACCTTCGCGCTGCGCCGCATCGGCTTTTCGCCGCTGAAGAGCGTGCCCATCGCCGCCGGGTTCAGCAGGTCGCCCTTGCTCGCGCCCACCAGCAGACCCACATAGGTCATCAGCAGCAGCACAAAGATCTGCAGCACCGCGGAGGTCGATGCACTCAGCGGAGCCGAGCGCAGCACCAGGCAGAACAGCGCCGCGCCAAAGATGCCCAGCACGCTCCCTGCAACCGCGCCAATCAGTCGCCGCAGCGTCAGCGCGCGCACGCGCAGCTCGAACACAATCACCGCGCCGGCCGCAATCGCGCCACCTGCGGCGGCAATCGGGCCACTCAGACCGAAGGGATGGAGGAAATAGCAAACCCCGGCGAGAAGCGCAACAAAAAGCAAACGGACAAGTATGAGATCCATAAAAGCCTACTTCCGCTGGCAAGCAAACAAGATACGCCAGCAGGCCCAGTCCGCGAGTATGCCTATCGTTGCAATCTGTAGTCAAGTGGGGTTTGAAATAGACTTCCTGGCGGCGCCGCCCATGCAGCGTCCTGTTGCCACCAAAAGGGGATGCCGTCCGCTCCCAGCCCTGGCTATGAAGCCACAGCCAGCTCTCCGCCCTGCGCCACGCGCTGAGCGCCCTTGCGCGGACCGCGTTTCCGCGCGCTCATCAGCTTGATCCGCTCCAGCAGCTCATGCGACGAGCATGTCTTCTTCGACACCAGCGCGTCGGCCGCGTGCATCTGCCCGCTCATCTTCTGCGGATCGCCCAGCAGAATCATCGGCACATGCGCCGCAATCTGCTTCAGCTTGCCCACCAGTTGATCGCCGTTCATCTGCGGCATCGCATAATCCACCAGCGCCAGGTCCACCGTGTGCTCTGAGAAGAGCCGCACCGCCTCCTGCCCATCCGTCGCCGGCAGCACCCGGTAGCCATTCGTTGAGAGCGTGAACGTCAGTACTGAGAGGTCCTGTTCATTATCATCGACGCAGAGTATTACTTTCTTAGGGCGCATGGCGGGTAGAATCCACTCCTCACAAAAATTGTCATTCTTCGTCGGCGCGCACACGCACGCCCCCTTGCCCGCTCTTCGCGCAGGCTTTCTTTAAACAGGGCATGTCCCTGAAACGGCAGCCGCCAAAGCGGCGCGCGCTGCGTGGGTCGGACCCCCCATTGCAATGCCAGAGCGCATCAACATCTGCGCCACCGCACATCGAAAAACCTCGCTATGCGGTCAGACTCTTTCCGTTGCCTTGGGGCAAATCCGGCTCAACGTCACCGGTTGAAGTTGTCTAATGCTTGGCAAAGACTACGGGCAGTCGAGAAGCGTGAAAAGAGGGAATGTGAGGCGAAAGCAGCTTTGAAAAATCTCCTGTAACAAGTGGAAAAAAGCTAGCCGCAACATTTCGCATCACTTGTCCTGATGAATATCTGTTGAAAGCATGTGCAATACAGCCGGAAAAGCTGACGGTTTGCAACAGGAACGGTGCGCCGCAGAACGCAATCATCGCTCATCGCCGCTTACCTTCCGGTTTCGGCAACGTCAACGCGAAGTTCTGCACTCGAGGGTTCGACATCAAGCTCCGCAAATTCGGCGTGGCTTCGGCCGCTGAAGGGAAAGGCCCAACGCATCAACCCCCACAAACGGGGTGCCCCATCCATGCGCAGCATGGGTGGGAAACCACGAACCTCACCAAACCACGATTCAATCCCCACCTACCGGTGTCCCCCATCCATGGCGTCTGCGAAGCAGACGACATGGATGGGAACGCACGAACCATCCCCAACCTCAGCTCTTGATAAATGCCAGCGCATCCGCGTTGATCACATCCGGATGCGTCGTCGCCATCCCATGCGGGAAGCCCGGATACACCTTCAGCGTTGCATTCTTCAGAATCTTCGACGACATCAGGCCCGCCGCGCCAATGGGCACGATCTGGTCGTCCTCGCCATGCATCACAAACGTTGGAATGTCGATCTTCTTGAGGTCTTCCGTGAAGTCCACCTCGGAGAACTGCTTGATGCAGTCATAGTGCGCCTTGATCGAGCCCATCATGCCCTGCAGCCACCAGTGCTCGCGGATCCCTTCTGAGATCTTCGCGCCCGGCCGGTTGTAGCCGTAAAACGGCATCGTCAGGTCCTTGTAAAACTGCGGGCGATTCGCCGCCAGTGCAGCGCGAAGGTCGTCGAAGGCTGAAATCGGCAGACCACCTGGATTCTTGTCTGTCTTCAGCATCAGCGGCGGAACCGCGCTCATCAGGATGGCCTTCGCCACGCGCTTCGTGCCGTGCCGGCCCAGGTAGTGCGCCACTTCGCCGCCACCCGTCGAATGGCCCCACATCACCGCATTCTTCACATCCAGCTTGTCCAGCACCGCGGCGAGATCATCGGCATAGGTGTCCATGTCGTTGCCGTCCCAGGTCTGCGTCGAGCGTCCATGCCCGCGCCGGTCGTGCGCAATCACGCGAAATCCGCGCTGGCCAAAATACAGCATCTGCGTATCCCAGTCATCGGCCGTGAGCGGCCACCCATGCGAGAACACAATCGGCTGTCCGTTGCCCCAGTCTTTGTAGAAAATGTGTGCTCCATCTTTCGCGGTGATCGTTGACATCAATCTGCCTCCTCCTGAAGTTGTCTGACGCATTCTGTAAGATGCACTTAAGGCCTCCGCACGGTGCGGCCATCTTTACTTCGAGGAGCGGCAGCCCATGCGCGCGCCCATCTACCAGCTCGACGCCTTCACCAGCCGCCGCTTCGCCGGCAATCCTGCGGCCGTCATGCCGCTTGAGCAATTTCTCTCCGATGAGGCCATGCTCGCGATCGCGGCGGAAAACAACCTCGCCGAAACCGCATTTCTCGTGCCCCACAACGGCGACTACCGCATCCGCTGGTTCACGCCCACCGTTGAAGTGCCCCTCTGCGGTCACGCCACACTTGCCAGCGCCGCCGTCGTCATGGAAAGGCTCGAGCCCCGGCGCACTTCGGTCGTCTTTCACTCCGCCAGCGGACCGCTCACCGTCACGCGCGCCGGCTCCCGCTACGTCATGGACTTTCCCGCTCGCCCCGCCGACGAAGTCTCCGAGCCGCCCGCCTTTGCCAGATACCTGGGCGTCGAGCCGGTGCAGATCTTCGTCAACAACTTCACTTACATGGTGCTGCTGCAGGATGCAAAGACCGTTCGCGAACTCACCCCCGACTTTGCCGCCATCGCCGAGCTCGATCGCGATGGCGTCATCATCACCGCCGTCGGCGACCAGGGCTACGACTTCGTCAGCCGCTTCTTCGCGCCCGCCAAGGGAATCACCGAAGACCCCGTCACCGGCTCCGCCCACTGCACCCTCGCGCCCTTCTGGTCAGAGCGGCTCGACAAGGCCGAGATGCGCGCCTGGCAGGCCTCCGCGCGCGGCGGCGAAGTCATCTGCCGCATCCACGACGACCGCGTCGAGCTCGAAGGCCAGTGCGTTTTCTATCTTGAGGGCCACGCAGAAATCTGAAGCACGAAAGGAAGCTCACCATGTCTGAAGTGAACGCCGAACAGGCCTACGCCGTCGTCCAGAGCCTTTTTCTTGGAAACATCAAGGGCGAGAGCCGCACCACCAAAACGGTCCTTGAAGCCGTCCCTGCCGCCCATGCCGACTATCGGCCAGACCCCAACGCCAAATCGGCCATCGAGCTCGTCCGTCACATTGCCGCAGCCGACATCCGCTTTCTCGATTGTGTGATCAACGGCGTCTTCGAGACTGGCGAACTGATTCCGCCCGGGCTCACCACGCCGCAGGAGGTTGCCGCTTGGTACGAAAAGGCCTTCGCCGAACGCTTCGCCGCGCTCTCCGCACTCCCTGCTGAGAAGCTCACAATGATGATCGATTTCCGCGGCATCTTTCAGCGGCCCGCCTATACTTTCATCCTCACAGGCCTCTCTCACACCGTGCACCACCGTGGCCAGCTTTCCACTTATCTGCGTCCCGCAGGCGGCAAAGTGCCCGCCATCTACGGCGAAAGCTACGACTCCGCCGAAGCCAAAAAGCTCGCCGCCACTGGCGTAAGCGAATAAGCACGAACCTCACCCGACCGCTGCGCGCGGCCGCCTCAATCCGCACGACAATGGGTGCCCCATCCATGCGCAGCATGGGTGGGAAAGCACAAATCTCAACGCCGCCGAGGGGATGCGACCTTGACACGATCCCCGATCCACAATAGCCTTGGTTACAGAATTTGAGGAACTCACGAAACCAATGAGCCGTTTCTCCACTCCCGCAATGTGTATGTGCTGCTCCTGTATGTGCAGCGTCGCGCGGGCACGCTCGATGGGCTAGATTCCGAGACACAATCTCGACTTTTCCCACGACCCACCCGCCTGACAGGCTGGTGGGTTTTTCAACTTTTCGGGCGCCACGCATCTGCCCGCATCGAATCAAGGCAAGGAGATTCTCATGAGCATCGAGCAAGAGAGCCGCATCCCGCGCATCCTTGAAACCGCGCCGGACTTCGAGGCGACGTCCACGCAGGGCGTGATCCGCCTCAGCGACTACACCTCGAAGGGCAAATATGTGCTGCTTTTCTCGCATCCGGCCGACTTCACGCCCGTCTGCTCCACCGAGTTCGTCGCCTTTGCCCGCGCCTGGGAGCGCTTCGATGCGCTGGGCGTGCAATTGATCGGCGTCTCCATCGATTCCATCTATTCGCACATCGCCTGGGTGCGCGATCTTGAGCAAAGTTCCGGCGTCGAGGTGAAGTTTCCTGTTATCGCCGACATCGATCAGAAGGTCGCCGGTCTCTACGGTCTCGTGCATCCTTCGGTGTCGGATACCTCGACCGTGCGCGCCGTCTTCGCCATCGATCCGAAGCAGAACATTCGCGCCATTATCTACTACCCGCAGCGGCTCGGCCGCAATATCGAAGAACTCATCCGCGTCTTCCAGGGCCTGCAGGCGATCGACGCCAACGGCGTGAGCGTCGGCGCCAACTGGGCGCCGGGGGAAGATGTCATCGTACCCGCGCCGGCAACCACCGCTGATGCGGCAAAACGCCTCAATGGCGGCGGTGATGGCCTTAAGGTCGAAACCTGGTATCTTTCGAAAAAAGAATTGCCGAAGTCAGCCTGAGATCCGATTCAGGCCGATTGCAGGTACGCATCGGTGGCGAAGTGGCTAACGCGCAGGTCTGCAAAACCTGTATTCGCGGGTTCGAATCCCGCCCGGTGCTCCAGAATCTGTGAAGCAACAGAACGCCGCGATCCCGCTTTGGTTCGCGGCGCTTCGCTTTTGCGGCGAATCCGTTTAGAGCGTGATCGAAGGCTTCTGCTCGCGGGCCTGCGAGCGGTCGAGAAAGAACCGCATGCGCATCGCTTCCGAGCGCTCGACGGCGACCAGCCGTTTCTGCCGGCGAATGTGATCGCTGTTGTAGAGGCGCGCGACCTGCGCCTCATCGTAATCGGCGTCGCGTTCGAGCTTGGTTATGCGCTCTTCAAGGCTCTGCCGAAACCGGGGACTGATTTCGAAACTGTCCTGCGCGGGGAAATCTTTCAGCATGACTGCAGCACCTCACGAATAGTTGAGGCAAAATGAATCCTTGCCATCTCGGCCCATCTCGGGTCCCGTCCAGCACAGCCGATATTAGCCAAGGGCGCCAGTGCCGCGCCAGATTACTCCGTTTCCGAACTCCGGTAATGCAAGTGCTTTCAAATCAGTAATCGAATAGCTCCAAAACCAGAAGGCCGGAGACTCTCTCCGGCCCTGTTTTCGGTGCAATTCCGGCGCAGTGGTCACACACCCACGGCTTCTAAGTTGACATGCCCGCCACGACGGGCCTGCGGCTTCGCTTCGCCGTTGTGCGAGTACACCGGGGCCGTCTCATGTTTCGGGACGATATGCCGCGAGGCAGGAATCACCGGTTTTTGGGACCCCTGCCCATCGGCCTGCTTGCGCACAAAGGGATTGCTCGAAAGAGCTACCATGACCATCGCTACTGCAAACGTTATTCTCAACATTTTTTCTCCCCTCCTTGCGCGCACACTCGCTGTTCGTACCGCCCACAGCGGCCTGAGCTAACGGCAAGTCTCAGATGCCTTCTTCATATGCATCTGGTGTGCCAAAGTGGGAAGCCGGGCGCGGCTCTTTCCAAGTGCGCTTATCAGGAGAGTTGCGGCGGAGATGTGCCTAGGCGGGGATGCAAAGGGCGTGACCGATTACTGGGAATTTTCGTCCGGGGGCAGGGAATTTCTACCCACTGGGAGTGGGAAAAATGTTCCACGTGGAGCAAAGGTGCAGGAATCAGGGGGCAGAGATCAGGGGGCCGAAACTTGGAGTCGGAGAGCAGAATTGTTCCACGTGGAGCATTCGTGGAGCGTGGACGAGGGTTGCACGTGGAAGATGCGACTGAAGCGGTCGGAGTTTGACGGCGATTTATTGCGCAACGCAAGAAGATTTTTCCGCACGATGGAGACGGGTTGCGCCTACCGGGAGAGCGTCAGTTGCCGGAGTTATCGCTGCCGGGACTGGGAGCGAAGTAGCCTTTGCGGACCTGTACCTTGAGCTCGCTGCCGCTGTCTTTACATTCGATCGCGATGTGGCGGAAGGTGCCGTCCTGTTTGGCATTGGTGGGCGTGTAGGTGGCCACGTACTGCGTGCGCAGCTCATCCTGAATCTGCTGGAAGGCGGCCTCTAGCTTTTTGCCGTTGTTGCCCACGTTGATAAGGCGGCCGCCGGTCTCTTCGGCAATCTTTTTGGCGGCGGAGTAACCGCTGTAGCCCATGTTGAAGCCACCGTAGAACTCGGTATCGGCGATGAGGATCACGTAGATGATCACGTTCGAGCGCTGCGCCGCGGCAATTGCTTCGCCGATCTTGGTGTTGCTGCCCTGGTCATCGCCGTCGGTGAGGATGATCATGGCCTTGCGGCCCGTCTCCTGGTTGAGCTTCTGGTTGGCGGCGAGATAGATGGCGTCGTAGAGCAGCGTGCCCTTGGGCGTGCCGTGCACGGGCACGGGGCCGCCGCCGATGCCGGGAATGCCCGCGGCGCCGTTGCCGCCGGCGGTGTTGATGGAAGCCCTGTTGAGCGCGTGGCTGAGCTCATGCGCGCTGTTGGTGAAGTCCTGCAGCAGATCCACGTCCACATCGAAGGAGAGCAGGAACGCTTCGTCCTTCTGCCGCAGCACCTGCTGAAGAAACTCGCTGCCGGCTTCCTGCTCGAGGGGCAAAACGCGCTGCTGGCTGCCGGAGGTATCGAGCAGAATGCCCAGGGTGAGGGGCTGGTTGGTTTCAGAGACGAAGTGCTTGAGGGTCTGCGGCACCTTGTCTTCGGCAACGTTGCAGTTGTCTTTGGTGAGGTGGGGAACGAGGGCGCCATTCTTGTCCTTCACCGTGAAGAAGAGATCGACGAGGTTGACCTGGATCTTGAAAGTGGCGACGGACTGATCGTCTTCGGGTGCGGCGGGCGCGGTACTGACCGGGGGCGCATCGGGCGAAGGCGCAAGCTGGGCTCGTGCCGGCATTGAGAGCAGAGGCAGAGCGAACAGCAGCGCAACTGGAAGCAGGGGGACGCGCATCCTTGGTGTATAGACGGGAAATCCGCCTCGAAGAGAGCATATCGCAAACGGCTCATCGGCAAGCCAACCTGTGGCGCGCTGGCGCGTCTGATACTCTGACGATTGCAGCCCGTTGTGGTGGGTGTTTCCGTCTGGCGAGGTATCGGTTCCACAGGCCGTTCGACCGCCGGCAGCGGTTTGGGAGGAGAAGCATACCTGTGAAGCTTGGTTTGACGGCAACGATGCTGGCCGCGGTGATGAGTTCGAGTCTGATTTGTGGCGTTTGCGCCGCCGGACAGCAGCAAGAGCAGCAGCCTGCCGTGCCCGATGCGCCGAAGCCGCAGCAGGGCCAGGGGCCTCTCGGCGACCTGACCAACGGCGTAACGCCGGGCATGGGTGCCGGGAATTCGACTTCGAGCGCAGGGACGGCTCCCGGCCAGCAGCAGCCGGCGACGCAGCCTCCGCCGAGCCAGCCCGGCGCGCCCAGCACCCCGCTCCAGACCACGCCTCCGGAACTGCCCGCCCCCGGCGAAGGTCCGGAGCGCATCGGCACCGTGATCCGCACCTACACCACCTATGTCGAGGTTCCTGTAACCGTAAAGGACACCAAGGGACACCTCGTACCGGGTCTGACGTGGCGCGACTTCAGAGTCTTTGAGAATGGCGTCTATGAGCCGCTGAAGGTCTTCTCCGTCGATGCGATGCCGCTCTCGATCGCATTTGTGATCGACCAGAGCCTGACCTCGGACACGATGAACCGGGTGAACGACTCGCTCGACGCGATCCAGGGCGCATTGACGCCTTATGACGAAATCGCCGTCTTCACCTACAGCCACGGCTCTCAGGAGCGGACCGGCTTCACCGGCGCACAGAGCGCGCGCGTGCCGGCGGTGATGGCGCTGACCAAAGCGACCGGCAGCGAAGAGATCATTCCCATCAACAGCGGCCCGCTGGCCGGATGCAGCGTGCACGTGAACGGCAACTGCGCCGATCCGAATCTGCAGGTGGGACGCTCGGCCGGGAGTGGCAGCGGCGTGATCACGATCCCCAAGGAGATTCACACGCTGAACGACGCGATTCTTGCCGCCGCGAAGGAGCTTTCGACGCGGCCCAAGGGACGCCGCCGGATTATCTATGTCATCTCCGACGGCAAGGAAGCCGGCAGCAAGGCCAGCTACAAGGACGTGCTGCGCTATCTGCAGACCAACAACATTGGCGTGTGGGGCACGCTGGTGGGCGACTCGGCCCGCTGGGGCGAAGGCTACATGAGCCGCTTCCATTTGCCCTTCACCATGTATGACAACCTGCTGGCCAAGTACATCTACGCGACCGGCGGCGAGCCGGATTCAGAGCGCAGCCTGAACGGGATTGAAAACAGCTACGCGAAGATTGCCGAAGAGGCGCGCAACCAGTACACGCTGGTCTACGCGTCGCACCTGCCGGTCTTCGACAGCCGGTTCCGCAAGATCGATGTGCGTGTGGAGCGGCCGGGCCTTGAGGTGAATGCGAAGGCGGGGTATTATCCGTCGGCGTCGGATATTCGGTAGGTTCGCTTCCGGGTGAGATTCGTGCTTTCCCACCCATGCTGCTTCACCCCAGCGACGTGGACCTGTCGCTGGGGACCCCGACCGCATGGATGGGGCACCCATTTTCGCAGTAATTGACGCTGAGTTAAATGCAGGTTCTTCGATTCTCACCCCACGGACGTGGACCTGTCCGTGGGGACCCCGACTCTTCACCCCCGAGCTGAAGAAAGCGCCCGGGGCCCCATTCAGGATGACACCAGTCAATTTGGGTTCGTGCTTTCCCACCCACGCTTCGCGTGGATGGGGCACCCATTTTCATGCGGATTGAATCGGCGCGGTAACTGCGGATCAACGAGAAAGGCCTGCGGCGGGAGCCACAGGCCTTTGATTTTTGGGACATAGCAGCTGCGCAGGAGATCCGTGTCGCGGGCCGCCCTGGCGCCCCTCAGTCCTCTGTGCTACTTCTGCTCGTTGGTCGCCGGTGGCGGGGGTGTCGAGTTCTGCGCGGTGGTGGTTGGCGCGGGCGGCTCGCTGATTCCCTTGATGCCTTCCTTGAAGCCCTTGAGACCTTCCCCGAGACCCTTGCCCAGTTCCGGCAGCCTCTTGGCGCCGAAGAGCACGAACGCCACGATCGCCAGCACAATCAAGTGCCATGGCTGCAATAGATCACCCATTTTCAGTCCTCCGCGCGCAACTTCAGAGGGCGCGCCTAATTCCATAGCCTATTGTCGCACAAGGGCGGTGAGCGCGGGCAGGGGCAGGGCGGTTTGAGGGTGTAACCAAGGATGCAGAGGCAGGATGCAGGGCGATGGCGGGCGGAATGCGCTGGCGGGGCTTGGGGCTTAGTTGACCCGGGCCGGGTTGCCGAGGCGATCGGTGACCATGCTGAAGAAGGTCCGCAGATCCTCCTCCTCGCCCACGGTGAGGCGCCGGTAGACCTTGACCAGCGGGAAGAGGTGCGAGCCGCGCACCTCGACGGAGGGAACGGCGGCGACGCCGCCGGGATACTGGGTCATCTGCCAGGCGCCGGCATAGCGGCGGCGCAGCACTTCGCCGAGGTAGCTGCCCCAGAGGCGTACTTCGAAGTCGAGGTCGAGCTCGGGGCTTTCGCCTACGAGCACGAGGATCTCGTCGAGGGCGTCGATCGATTCGGCGGAGAAGTCGAGGGTTTGATTGAAGCTTCGCTGCGCGTGTTCCTGAGCCGCACGCGCATAGCCGTCCATCATCGAGGCGAGGTCCGGGAATGATTGCGATTCGAGACGACTGCGCAGCTCACCCATCTGCACAATAGGGTATCCCAAGCGAGCCGACTCTGGCGCGAAAAGCGGTGTCTCATTTCCCCTATGTGGCACACTAGGAGATGAGCGGAATGGAGGCGTTTTTCGCGCGATGAAACTTGCGTATGTTCATTTGTTGTGGCGATGGGAGTTGCGCTGTTCGCGGGCCGAGCCCAGTCGGCAAGCCGCGATATCTACCCTGACCCGGCGCAGGCGAAGACTGACTTAGCCGCGGCGCTGAAGAGTGCTTCTGAAACGCACAAGCGCGTTCTGCTGGATTTTGGCGGCAACTGGTGCGGCGACTGCATTGTGCTGGACATGTACATGCACAACGAGCCGAATCGCACGCTGCTGGACGCGAACTATGTGCTGGTGCACGTCAACGTGGGGCACATGGACGAGAACCTCGACATCGCGAAGCGGTATGACGTGCCGCTCGAGAAGGGCGTGCCCGCACTGGCCGTGCTGACGGAGAAAGGGAAGCTACTCTACAGCCAGGAGAACGGGCAGTTTGAGGCGATGCGGCGGATGGAGCCTTCGACCGTCACCGACTTCCTGGTGCAGTGGAAGGCGGCGAAGCCGGGATGCAGCGCGGTGCAGCTGAACTGCTGACCAGGGGTCAGCAATCAGCGCCCGGCGGGGCTGAGCGGCGCCAGGTGCTTCGTTTTCTGGTAGGTGTAGGTGATGCGGTGGATCACCGTGATGGTTGAGAGCACGGCGAGCACCCAGAGGACGGGCGCCATCACTCCCCAGCGATTGAAGAGAGCGCCAAGCAGGATGAGCACGATGCGCTCGGGGCGCTCCATGAAGCCCACCTTGCACTGGCCGATGAGGGCCTCAGCGCGGGCGCGCGTGTAGCTGACCATGAGCGATGTGACCATGACGAAGGCGACGAGCACGACGTAGCGGAAGCGGTTGATGCGGCCGTAGTAGACCAGCAGGCCGAAGAAGAGCACCACGTCGGAGTAGCGGTCGATCACCGAATCGAAGAACGAGCCGAAGACGGTGACCTGGTTGGTGGAACGTGCGACGCGGCCATCGACCATGTCGAAGATGCCGGCGCCAAAGATGACCAGGCCCGCATAGAAGAACATGCGGCCGGCATTGTTGGCGTTGGCGTGGCCGAAGAGAAACGCGGCGGCGATGTTGATGACGAGGCCGATGAAGGTGAGGACGTTGGGCGAGATGCGGGTGAGGGCCAGCCCGTACACGATGCGGTCGAGTAGCCAGCCGCAGGCGCGGCCGAAAGCGCTGGTCCAGGTCATAGCAATCGTCCCAGGGTTACTTGGCGCCGTTCTCGGAGTCGTCTCCGTCTTCGCCGTCTTCGTCGTGGATGGTGGTCAGTTTAAGAACTTCGAGCTCGCGCTTGCCGTTGGGGGTGACGATGGTGGCGATGTCGCCAACCGTTTTGCCCACGAGGCCGCGCCCGATGGGCGATGTGGTTGAGATGAGGCCCTTCGCGACGTCGGACTCTTCGCTGGTGACGAGGCGGTAAACGATCTCCTCGTTCTTGGTGGAGTCAAAAACAACGACGGTGGAGCCAAAGCCGGCCTTGTCGTGGGGAATGTTGGCGAGGTTCACGAGCGAGAGCTCGGCCATGCGCTTTTTGAGCTGGCCGAGGCGCGCATTGACGAATTCCTGGCGCTGCTTGGCCATGTGGTATTCGGCATTCTCAGACAGGTCACCCAGGGCCACGGCCTTCTTGATCTCGGCGGGCAGCTCGTGGGCGAGCTCATGCTCAAGCTCATGAATCTGTTGGAGAAGCTGTTTCTTGATGTGATCCGGCATTCAACCAAGTCCGTGGGGCGGGGAGCTTCTCGCTCAATCCGCGAGGGATAAGTACCAGAGCCCTTATTATACGCGGGCGAGATGGGTGGAGGGGACGGCGCCAGCAGGGCGGTGCAATCAGTGGGGATTGTTGCTCTTGTCGTCGAGAAACGATTGCAGAATGAGGGTGGCGGCGACCTGGTCGACGACGCGGCGGTGCTGCTGGCGGGCGTGGCCGGCTTCGTAGAGGATCTGGTGTGCGGCTTCGGTGGTGAGGCGTTCATCCCACATGTGGATGGGCAGACCGCTTAGCTCGCCGAGCTGGGCGGCGAAGGCCTGGGTGCGGGTGGAACGGGGACTTGCCTCGCCGGAGAGGTGCAATGGGTTGCCGACAACGATGCCGGCAACGCCGAAGCGGCGCGCAAGGCGGGCCAGCGAGCGCAGATCTTCTCGTGTGTTGTGGCGGCGCTCGAGCGTCAGCACGGGCTGCGCGGTGAGGCCGAGCTCGTCAGAGACGGCGACGCCGATGCGCTTTGAGCCGACATCGAGGGCGAGATAGCGGGCCGGGCGTGCTGCGTCGGGCATCAGATTCCTCCGTCTTCCAGCTTAATAGCTATAGAGGTACGGGCCGCAGTCGGGAGCGTGGCGGCAATTACAATGGAGTCAAAAGCAGAGAATCCCGCGGCAGCGTAGATCGCGTCTTAATTACGGTAAGGGTTTTTGAGCAGGGAATGGCAAGCCGAAGGCGGAAAAGCAGAAAACAAAAGGGCTTCGGCGCAGCGGGTTTCCTGCTGGTGCTGTTTCTCGCCGTGCTCGCAATAGCCGGCGCCGGGGCGTGGCTTGTCTTCAGCCCGTACGGGCCCGCGAGCGAGACATTTGTTGAGGTGCCGGCGGGGTCGTCGGCGGTGCACATCGGCAAGCTGCTGGAGTCGGCGGGAGTGATTCGCACACGGTACGCCTTTGACCTTGTGCGCAGCGTGGAACACGGCAAGCTGAAGGCGGGCGAGTACCGGTTCGATCATCCGGTCACGCCTGTCGAGGTTTACGACAAGATTGCCCGAGGCGATGTCTTCACCATTGCGGTGACGATTCCCGAAGGCGCCAACATTTTCGATATTGCAGCACGCCTTGAGCAGGCGGGCTTTGGGCCGCAACAGCAGTTTCTGGATGAAGCGACGCGGCAGACGAGCCTGGTGGCCGATCTCGATCCGCGAGCGAAGAGCCTCGAGGGATATCTCTTTCCCGATACCTATCACTTTGGCCGCAAGGCCACCCCGGCGCAGATTGCCGCGGCGATGGTGAAGCGGTTCAGGCAGGCCGCGAACCAGGTGGGGCTAAAGGAGAACGTGCGCCAGGTGGTCACAATCGCTTCGCTGGTGGAGCGCGAAACGGCGGTGGACGCCGAGCGCCCGCTGGTGGCCAGCGTCTTTCACAACCGGCTGGCGCAGAATATGCCGCTGATGACTGACCCTTCAGTGATCTACGGGCTTGAATTGCAGAAGCTGTGGAGGGGCACGATCTACGCGAGCGATCTGAAGCGCGACACGCCGTACAACACGTATGTGCATGCAGGGCTGCCGCCGGGGCCGGTGGCGAATCCGGGCGTGCCATCGCTGCGTGCGGCGATGCAGCCGGCAGAGACAAGCTATCTCTACTTCGTGGCTGCAGGCGACAATCCGCAGGGGCACTCGATGTTCTCAACGACGCTTGAAGAGCACCAGCGCAACGTTGAGGAATACCGGCAGGCGATGAAGAAGGCGGGTGGCCGGTGAGCCTGTGCCATCGCCGCGCAGCGGCTTGTGTGCTGCTGCTTCTGCTGGTTCCGCTCACGGGGTGCCTCTTTACGCGGCGCCATCTGCCTGTGCCGAAGGAGCCCACGATAACGCTGACCGTGAGCCCGGACGACCTGGTGCGGCAGATCGACCAACGTGCGAATGCGCTCAACTCACTCTATGCGACGGTGGAGATTCGCGCGAGCACGCTGAAGACAAAAGAGGGCATCGAGAAGGACTACACCGCCTTTCCTGGCATCATCATGATGCGCAGGCCGCGCATGCTGCGCGTCTATGGCCGCGTGCCCGTGATCGGGACGCGCATGTTCGACATGGTAAGCGACGGCACCAACTTCACGCTCTACATTCCGTCGCGGAGCGTCGCCTACAAGGGACCGAACGAGCTGCGCAAGAAGTCGGCCGAACGAAATCGAGAATATGCGCCCGGGTTCTTTCCTCGACGCGATGGTATTGCGCGGCCTCGAGCCCGACGACTTTTATTCGGTCACCGCGGATACGGAGACGATCGAGGATCCGCAGAAGAAACATCTCTTTTCCGTGCCCGAGTACATACTGAGCATTACGCGGCACAATCCAGGCAGCCGCAACGACACGCCGGTGCGCGTGGTGACGATTCATCGCGACGACCTGATGCCCTACCAGCAGGATCTCTACGACAAGGACGGCAACCTCGAGACCCAGGTCTTCTACAGCCGCTACTCCGATTACGGCAACAGCAAGTATCCGGGGATTGTGACGATTAAGCGTCCGCTTGAAGGTGTGCAGATTGTGATGACGGTGGAGAAGGTCGTTGAAAACATGCCGCTGACCGACGACCAGTTTCAGATCAAGCTGCCCGAAGGAACGAAGATCCAGCAGCTTCAGTAGCACGGGACTCCCGCGGCGCGTGGCTCTCGCCCGCAAGGTGCGCCAGCATCGCGGAAAAATCACTCCCCGCGAAGCGCCACGGCCGGATCGACTGCTGCGGCTCTTCGTGCGGGCGCCATCGCCGCGAGCACGCCGCAGACGACGAGCACAGCCGGCGCCAGCGACATCACCCATGCGTCCGTCGCATTTACACCAAAGAGAAACGCCTGCAGCAGCCGTCCGCTGGCGGCAGCCATGGCGACGCCGATCACTGTTCCCGTGCCCAGCCAGATGAGCGTCTGGTGCATCACCATTCTCACCACGCGCGCTCGATCCGCGCCCAGCGCCATCCTGATCCCGATCTCCTGCGTTCGCTGCGCAACCTGGTAGCTGAGCAATCCGTACAAGCCCACGACCGTAATCAGCAGCACCAATCCGCCGAAGACGCCAATCACCTGGGCGGCGAGCTTCTGCGCGCCGATCGAGTCCTCGACAGCTTCGGCCATCGTTGTGGTGGAGCCAATGGCGAGGTGTGGATTCGTCTTGTGGATCCGGCGCCGCAGCTCGGAAATTAATATCTCGGGCGGTATCCCAGTTCGCACCGCCAGTTGCATCACGCGCCCGAGAAGGGGGCGATAGATCTGCTGGCCCGGCGCCAGTTGGGCCATGCACGCGTAAAGCTCCGGCTCGCTCGCCGCGGCCACGCCGTCCTGGTGCACATCATCCATGACGCCGATAACCGTCGCCGTCCTCGGAACATGCCCATACCTGACCTGCTTGCCAATTCCATCGCCGCCGCCCAGGTAGCGATTGACAAACGTGCGGTTGACCACAACAACCGGCAGGCTCGCAGCAGAGTCCTCGGCCGTAAAGAAGCGGCCGCTGCGCATGCGCACGCCGAGCGCATCCATCAGCCCCGGGGTCGCCGCGCGTACATTCACTTGCCCGTCCTCATTCATCCACCGCGTGGGATACACCATCGTGACCAGTTCGAGTGGATGCTCAATCGGCAGCACCGTCGCAACGGCTGCGGTGCGCACACCCGGCATGCTCCGCACTTCATCCAGCAAGGGCTGCCACACCACGGTTCCGACGTTTCGGTCCTTGTACTCGTCGTTGGGAACCGTGAGGCTCGTCACAACGAGGTGATCGACATTGAACCCCAGCGGAACATGGCGCAGCGCGTAGATGGTGCGCAGCATCAGCCCGGCGCCGATCAGCAGCATGACCGACAGGGCTACCTCGCCCACCAGCAGGGCGCCACGCATCCGGCTCTGCGCACGATCTCGTGTTTGCCTGGCTCCGCCGCTCCTGAGCGCCACACCCATCTCGGTGCGCGCGGCCAGCAGCGCCGGACCTGCGCCGAAGGCCAGCGTGGTGACGACCGTGAGCCCGAGCAGCACGGTCCACACCACCCAGTTCAGCTCAATCTGCGCTCCCAGCGGGAGCTTGGCGCTGAGCAGATGCCGGAAGCTCCGCAGCATTGCCGCCGCGAGCGCCAGCCCTCCGGCCGCGCCGACGCAACTCAGCACCAGACACTCGGTGAGGAACTGCATCGCGATGCGCCGCCGTTTGGCTCCCAGCGCCACGCGCATCGCAATCTCGCCTCGCCGCGCGGAGACCCGCGCCAGCAGCAGGCCGGCCACGTTGATGCAGGCAATCAGCCACACCACGCACACCGCCGCGCCGAGCGCCAGCAGGGCCGGCCGCACATCGCCCACCAGCCAGTCGCGCACGCCCACCAGGCGAATTCTGCCTTCGCCGGGCTTCGCAAACTGCGCATGCACCCGCGCGAGCTGCGCTTCCACATCCTTCACCGGCACGCCGGCCTTCACGCGCAGCAGCGGCGTAAGGTAGGAATACCAGTCGCTGTTGGCCGCCGCCAGCTTGCTGCGTTCGACCGGCACCCAGGCCTGCGGGCGGTTCTCCCACACCGGATAGAGAAAGTGAGGCGGCATTACGCCGACGACGGTGCGCTGATTGCCGCCAATATGGAGCGTCTTGCCGAGGACGTTGCGGTCGCCCCCGAAGTTCTGTTGCCAGAGCGCGTAACTTAACACCACCACGCCGGTGTGGCCATCCTCTTCTTCCTCGGGCAGAAACCCGCGACCCATGAAGGGTTTCGCACCCAGCAGCGGAAAGAGGTTCTGACTTGCCTCGACCTCGGTGATGAGCACCGCGCCGGCGGGCCCGTCGGCAATGTTCACTCCGCCGCTGTTGAAGGCTATTTCCGCGGTGCCCTGCGTCGCGCGCTGCCACTCGCGGATCTCGGTGTAGGGTAAAGTCGCGTCCGGCTGATAGAGGTTGCGGTCCGCCTTGAACGGCAGCGGCTTCAGAAGCACCGCGTAGACGATGGTGAACATCGCCGTCACGGTGCCAATTCCCAGCGCAAGCACGAGCACGGTGAAGACGGCATGTGCCGGCGCGCGACGGACCTGCCGCGCGCTGAAGCGCATGTCCTCGTGAAAGCGGCGAAGCCAACCAAATGGTCCGTGCAAGAGAGGAGACCTCCTCGATGGCTCCGATTGTTCGCGCAGGGCCGATTGTCGAAAACTTCAACTTCTTATTTTGCCTGGGCCAGCCCCGCAACGACTGCGGCAATTTTATCGAGTATCTCGTTCCAGCCCTCGAGTTGACCGCTATTTTTCGCGCTCTCCAAGGGTTCATTTCCCATGAAGGTGAGTTTCGTCTGGCCGTTTCCAATATCCTCAAAAAGAGTCACGTCGTAAGCACCCTCGATGGCCTCATGTTCTATTCCCAATTGCGCAGGGTCAACCTTGTTTCCCTCCGCGTCGGAAAAGTACATGAGGGAAACGATCTTCTCGTGCAGAATAATCTCGCGGTATTCAACCGCATTCCAGCACTCCCACCCATCCGGCGATCTCATGCAGCAGAGAAGCTTTCCGCCTACGCGAAAATCCATCTTGCAAGCCGGCGAAGTAAAGCCCTTCGGCCCCCACCACTGCATGATGTACTTCGGGTCTGTCCACGCCTTCCAAACCAATTCGCGTGGGGCATCAAAAACTCGTGTGATCACCATCCGCTCTGTCTCGTTCGCCGTGTTACTTGTCATTTCTGACCTCCTCTTTTTTCATTTGATTGACCACCACATCGAGCTTGTCGAAGCTCTCTTCCCAGAATCGGCGATAGCTAATCGCCCAGTCGCTGACCGTCTTTATCGCGGCCGGCCTGAGCGTGCACACACTTTCCCGTCCACGCTTCGTCTTGATCACAATCCGCGCCCGCACCAGGCAGGCAATATGTTTTGAAATCATCTGCTGCGAGAGTGCAAAAGGCTCCGTCAATCCATGCACAGAGGCAGGACCATGGCTGAGTCGTTCGATCATCGCCCTGCGGGTTGGATCAGACAAAGCCGCAAATGTTGTACCCAAGCCTATCCACAACCATATGGTAGTGGATTTTCCAAGAGTGTCAAGCAGGAATTTGCAATCGCGATCCTGGCTTGACGCTTTGGACGAGTCTTGTGACGGGTTCTTCGCTGCCCTTGTGGGCTCACTGTAACTTCTGACAGTACCGCGGGCCGGTGCGCGTGGTTGTAATGCTCCTATCAGGAGACGGTGGAGCGTCTCGCGAAGGGGAGCCATGCGGCGAAGAAGAGCGACGAATCTCAGGCTTCGCGCGTCGATTCTGCTGGTGTGTCTTGCGGTGGCTGCGTTGCTGCCGGCGCTGGCGTGGGTCTTTCCCGAGCATCGCGATATTGCGGAAACGGCGGTCGAAGAGCTCGATCCGGCGCAGAGAGCGCAGCTCGATCAGCTATGGCAGAAGGCCCGCACCGGTCATGAGACGCGGCTCTGCGCGGCGGTGGGCGATGCGACGCAGGGGCCGAAACCAACCTGCGTCGATTTTGTTTCGTGGACGGCGATCTCGGGCGACCACTCCTGCTCGGCGCGGCAGATGCTCGACACGGTGCTCGATTCGTCGTGGATTCTGGGCGTGGAGCGCGTGGCGGCGCGGCTCCAGGATCAGCTTGCCAGGGCGAAGCGGCGCGATCAGCGCGTGAATGCGGTGCAGATTTCCAATCTCTCGTTCGAGCGCGTCGACCCGGAATATTCAACCCGCGCGACCTCGAACGATGCGCACTTTCTGCTGGCGCGGCCTGATGTAGCCATGACGACACTGGAGTATGCGCGTCTTGCGCTCGGTCCGCACGCCGATCTGAACTCGCTGGCCACGTACCTGTGGTTTCACATCCGCGCCCTGGCAACGGCGGAGCAGTCGACGCGCGGTGGCGAGCTGCAGCCGGAAGCGGTGCGCGCGGCTCTGGCTGATGAGGCCTTTGCGCTGCACTTTCTTGAAGACAGCTTTGCCGCCGGGCACGTTGCGGGCAACTGGGGCAGCTCGGCGATCCGTCTGGGCACGCACGACTACTACAGCGAGCATGGCCTTGCGCTTTCAACGTGGAATGGCACGCGCTTCGTGGCCCTGGGCGATGCCTACATGAGCGCCGACGATCGGCAGCGCACGGCGCGCGCGGTTCACGACAGCCTGGTGCAACTGCTCGACACCTTCGCCGGCAAATTCACGCTGCACTCGACGGAAGGAAGCGACACCACGGAGCCGGATGGCTTCGATGTCTGCCATGAACAGCACTTTTCCGCGACGGCCGGAACCAACGAGGACATGCGCGCGGTGGCTCCGATTCTCGAAGAGACGCCGGTGCCGGCGCTGGGCGCGGGCCTCGGCTCGCTGCCGCGCTTTCGCGCCGAGCTGGGGCCGTTCATCGGGCTTTCGACGGCGGTGCGGGCCGGTGTGCTGGACCGAGGCTTTGGGCCGACGCAAACCTCTGCGAACGGGACGGGAGGCCTCGAGACGGCGTTTCGCGTGGGGATCGGTCTTGAAGGCGTGCTTAACGAGTCGAGCGACGGGCTTGTGTTTGCCGAGGTGGGGCTGCGCGAAGACAGGCAAGCGGGCGGCGTCGCCACGGTGCCGGGACGCGGCGCGCTGACGGTGCGCTTTCGCATGCCGTTCTGGATCATTCCCGGCGACATGCTGGTGGCGGTGCCGGCTCTCGCGTTTACCTCGCGGACGGCGTTGACGAAGGTTGCGGTGGAAGCGGCCAACGGCGGATTGATCCCGATGCAGTCGGGCATTGCAACGCGCTTCGGGCGCTTTCAGTTCATGCTGGGACGCGAGGCGGCGGCAAGCTTTTATCACAACGACAGCAGCCATCCGTTCACGATTCCTACACCCGGCGTGCCGCCGATCGGCGTCACGCTGATGACGCTCGATTCGGTGCAGTTTGAGTTTCCCTTCTTTGAGTACCGCGTCTTCCGCTCGTTCTCGCTGAACCAGAGCTCGGCGTTTACGATTCAGCCCTATGTGGGTTTCGACATGCCGACGCATTCATCGGTGGTGTCGCCGGATGGCGCGCCGCGGCCGCCGCTGCACACGGTGAATACGGCGGGTGTGCGCGTGGTGTTTGACTGGCGTCATTATTTTTAGGGGCTATTGGGCGTGGGTCGGGTGAGGTCAGTGATTTCCCACCCATGGCTTCTTCACCCCAGCGACGTGGACCTGTCGCTGGGGACCCCAAGCGCCATGGATGGGGCACCCGGCTATTTTTCGCGGCTGGCGCGTTTAGTTGCTGGCGCGGCCGGTCTTGTTGAGCTCGGCGTAGAAGCCGAGATCGACGCCGCGCAGCGATTTGGCGATGTAGAGAATCTGCCCGTAGTGCATGCCGAAGTGTTCGACGACCTGATAGATGGCTGCGAGCCCGGTGATGGATTCGTAGCCCTGGATGGCATAGGTCGCGGCGAGGTCTTCGGGAGTGAGGCGATTGAGGATATCTTCAGTCTTCTCGAGCGTTGCGGAGAGCCTGTCGAGCAGTTCATGGCCGGGAATCTGGCGGGTCTCGTTGAATTCGGCGGGTCGATTGCGGGCGTCGTCGAGGCGATCGAACGAGGCGACGATCCACTGGCCGACGTTGCCATTCAAATGCAGCAGCAGATTGCCGATGCTGTTGCAGGCGGGGTTGGGGCGCCACCAGATCTGATCGTCGGTGAGGGATTCGACGGTGGAGCGCAGGCGGGGCCAGTACTGGCCGAGGAGCTTGCTGCGGGAGAAGTCGAGAAAGAGTGTGGCGAGAGCGGAGTCAGAGGCGGTCATGAGGGCACCTTCCGGGCACATTCTAGTGCATCCGCCGATGAGGTACGGGAGGTTGCACGGAAGGCAAGGGGAAGCGCGCGTGGCGCTTGCCTTCTGTTGCCGTGCGTCCTTCTAGGAAGGGATCACGATGAGCGAGTGGCCGCAGATGGGGCCGGTGTGCAGCATCGCCTGCATGCGGGCCTTTTGACGCGGATGTGGCCTCGCGGGCAGCGGATAGTTCATCACGAGGTCGAGGCCGGCAAGGCCGGCCATGGCGTCAATGGCAGTCGCGTTCATGCTGTGAGCGAGGGGATATAGGGGATTTCATCCTCGAAGATGAGCGTGCCCTTACCGCTCCAGGGCGATGGGAGAAGCGCCTGGACCGTTGCCGGCGCGCCGAAGAGCGCTGCCGCAGTGACGCCGATGAAGCTCAACGTCTGCAAGGAAGAGACCTTGGCTTTCGGCGCGTCATCGCCGACGAAGCAGGGAACGTTGTTGCCGTAGGAATCCGTGGTGTGCGGGTCGACGGTATCGCCGGAGACCCAGGCATCGGGCCCGATGGGGATGGAGACCATGAGGTCCCAGTTTTCGCCGATGGGGCGCGGAGTGGTTACGCATGTGATTGATCACCGGGTCGATTCCGCTCAACGTGCATGCCAGCCCGCTTGTTATCGCTTCTGCTGAATGCGGAGCGTGTAGCCGTGGTTGTCGAGCTGGTAGAAGGCATCCTGGTCAGGCCAGGGATTGGGTTTCAGTCCGCTGGTAAAGTTGACGCCCTGCGGGTGGCCGCAGGACGGCGAGTAGACGTTAACGGCGGTGATGTTGCCGTTCGAATCGACGCCGGGCACGATGACCCAGGTTCCGTCGAAGACGACGTCGAGTTGAGAGTCCGCGTGCCGACGTTTTTCTAGTTTTCGTGATTCTCTTCGCTGATTTCGCCATGAAAGACCTCTCCGCAAATCCGTATTCCCCGCACCGGAGGCGTACCACGCCGCCCAGTAGTAGGGGTGGCTGTAACGGGCGTCGCGGACGAGCGATCTCCGCGCCGCAGTCAGGGCCTGCGGCACATTGAGTCCGCTTGCAAGACCCTGGTAGAAGACGCGCATCATGGGAACGGCGGAGGCGGAGTCGATCTGCCAGCGCGTGGCGACCACCTCGGGAACTCCCAGAGAAGCAAGTGTGTCGACTATATCTCCCATATCGTGATCCCAGCCTTCTTCCCTTTTTCCGGTGGAGCATGCGGAGAAGACGACGAGCTTTGCGGAGCGGGGAGGATTCTTGAGCAGCAGCGCGGTATCGAGCCAGGGCTTGTCGCCGGGTTGGCCGGTCGAGGCAAGCAGCATCCGCGTTGTGCCGTCGAAGCGGGTGGCGTGGCCGGCGAAGTGGATGATGGATGCCGAGGCGAGATGAGCCGCGACATTCGGTTCAGTGGCGTCGCCGGCGAGGAGGCGGGTGACGCCGGTATTGGCGGCGGCAACGGCTTGCGCTTCGCGCAGCACCTCGGGGAGGAGTGGCTCGCCGGGGACATGGGAGGCGCCGACGACGAGGGGCTCGCCGGATTGGGAGGGCGCGGCGGGGCGATTGGATTGCAGGATGGATTGGGACTGCTCGAGGTTGTAGCGGAGTCCGAGCGGGCCGCCGGAGTTTTCGACGGCCGCCCAGGGAAGGTCGCCGAGGAGGGGATCGGACTCGATGAGGAGGATTCCGCCGGGCGAGGAAGGCGCAAGCAGATCGCTCAGGAGGATGTCGCCGAGGCGGCGCGCGGCCTGGTCAACGGAGACCTGCGAGGTGGTCGGCGTGGAGGCGACGCGTTCGAGCGATGCAGAGGCGGCGAGAAGATCTGATTGCCTGAGAGGGACACGCGTCCAGACGACTGTGTGTCCGTCGGCGCGGTAGAGCAGCACGCGGTCGCGCAGCACGATCTGTCCAACAAGCGCATCGCCGTTGCGCGTGTCGAGATGCTGCTGAAGGGCGCGATTGAGCGCGGGTGCGAGGCAATCGAGCTGGCCGCCCGCACATGCAGGGACAGATTCGCCGAGGATGCGCAGCCGGTAGCGCTCCCAGAGGGCGAGTATATCGAGGGAGGGGCGGCCCTCGGCGAGCCACACGCCGGCGAGAGCGGCGTATAGCTCGCGATCCTCCTGGGCGAAGGCGACGTTTTGCCGTCCCGCGCCCTTGGCCTGCTGCTCCTGCGTGAGGATCGCCGCGCGCAAGCGGGATTCCGCGGCCGCGGCGTGGCCCTGGGCCAGTTCGAGCTCGCCGCGCACGAGCGCGTATCTTCTCAGCTGGATGAAGTTGTCTTCGCCGGCCATGTGTGTTTGCGCGGCATCGAGCATCTGGGAGGAAGCAGCAAGATCGCCTCGATCGAGATAGAGCTCGGCGATGAGCATCTCGTTTTCGGCCTGCGCGGCCTGCGAGCCCTTCTGGTCCGAAGCAAGCGTGGCGTCCTTCTGCGCCAGGGCCATCTGCTCTCTGGCTTCCTCAAGCGCGCCGGCACGAATTGCTGCACGAATCAAACCTGCACGGGAAGATGCCTGGGTGGTGCGATTCGGAGCAAGCGAAAAGAGCTCGAAGGTCTCCCGGTTCAGGAGCAGGTCGAGCTGAGTGCGCGGGGTGGACTCCTCGGTCCAGGCGAGACCGCTCATGGTGGTTGCAATGCGGAAAGCCGGATAGTCGCCCTGGTAGAACCTGCGAATCGTCTCAAGGCAATTGCGCCAGACGGCCTCGGAGTCGCCTGCATCGAGTGCGAAACCGCCGATCATGTTTCTGGCGCGGAGCTCGAGGAGCGGATAGCGATACTGGATGGCGAGGCTGAGAGCCTTCTCAGAGGCCGGATTATTCATGGCGGCGGTGCCGGTGCTCGTGTTGCATCCCGCGGCGAGCGAGACGGTCTGCGCGTCGATCCAGGGGAAGCCGGCGACCTGCGGAAGCAGCGCGTCGGCTGCCTCGTTGCAGGCGGCGAGGTGGTAGGAGCGCTGCAGGGCGTAGATGCGTTCGACCTCAGCGCGCGCGGCGCCGGCGGTGTTGCCGAGCTCGTCAAAGGCCTGGTAGGCGGCGAGGGCCTGATCTTCCGCAGAGGAGAAAGCGCCGCGGGTGTTGGCGTCGATGGCGGCGGCGAGAGCGTGGGAGGCTTGAGCGAACCGGAGAGATGGAGGGGACGAATCGGAGGGAAGGAAGCGGATGAGCCAGGGGTCCTGATGGTGGGACTGGAGCGATGCAGCGAGGGCGTGGAGGAGAGTGCGCGCAGCGAGGCAGTTTTCATCGCACGGCGAACCGCGGGAGCGATCGACCGGCAAAGGATATGCGGTATTGAGCAGGCGGGGGAGGAGGATGGTGGAGAGCTCTTCGTCGATGGCGGCGAGTGTTGCGGGATCGGCAGCGAGGGCGCGCATGGCCTGCGGCGTGGCGAGATGCTGGTCCATGCGGCTCTGGTGGGTCTTGAGGCGGTCGAGTTTGGCTTCGAGCGAAGCGAGGCGCTGGCGGCCTTCTTCAAGCCATTTGGGATCGCGCTCGAATTTGAGGAAGCGGTTCCAGGTTTCGACGGCGTTCATGATCTGGCCGCGGTCTTCCATGACGATCGCTTCATTGAAGAGGATGACGGGATCGGCGGGCGCCATTTCATCGGCGCGGCGCAGGTAGTCGAGGGCGGTGGCGCGGTCATTCTGGCTGCCGGTGGCGGAGCCGCGCAGGAAGTAGGCCATTCCGCCATCGGCGAGCAGGCTGGGTGTGACGGGGCCGGTGGCGATGAGGCGGTCGAGGATATCGATGGCGGCGTCGTAGTTCTCTTCGAGCGTCTGCGCGCGGGCTTGCATCTGAAGCCAGTGGGGATCGCTGGGACTTCTTTCGAGGCGGCTTTCGATCTCAGCGCGCGCGGCGAGCAGGGGGGCGGGCTCGCGTCCGGTGGAACCTCCGCGCAGATGCTGGTCAGCTGCCGCGCGGAGCGAAGGCGGCACCGGGTATGCGCAGGTCGAAGGTGCGGGCGTCGGAGTAAGCGTCGGCGAGGAGCTTGGCCGGCGCATGCTGCCCGCGCCACCAGATGCCGCCGGCGATCACGATGGCGATCAGGGCCGCGATGGCGAGAGTGGCCCAGACAAAGGAGGGGAAGTTGAAGCGGGGTTCAGCCGCATGAGGGGTTTGCGCAAGCTCGACACCGAAGCGGTGCTGCCACTGCGGAGTGGCGGAGGCGAAGTTCTCAAGCTCACGGGTTTCGGCAGAGGAAATCTCAGGGGAGAGCGCGCGTTGACAGCCGCGCAGGCGAGCCAGGCATGTGGCGCAGAGCGAAGCATGCGCGAGCAGCGCCTCTTTTGTAGCCGCATCTGTTTCGCCGGTCGCGAGCGAGAGCCAGTCTGCCAGATCCGGACAAGGGCCGGAGCGCGGCGCCACGGGTGGATGCGATTGACCGAGGCCGGCTATCTCCCGAAACGAGGCCATAGCCCGGAGGTGCTGCAGGGCATCGGCGAGTTCGTCCGGATTCGCGTCAGATGGACGGGAAGGGGACGCGGGATTGAGATCGTCGGTCATGGTTCACTTGGGTTACCGATAAATGCAGCGGCTATCCTTCTCCAATTCTTAAATTGTTCCGTTGCCGAAATAACGGGCAGCCCGTGTGGGCGCCTGAGCTACGGTCGAAATTCGAGTCTAGTTCACGGGTCTAGCCAGCCTCACTCGCAGAATTTGCCGGCGTAATGCGGAGGCCGGACCTTCCGCGTTCAATTTCCTTGCGCAGCCAGATGGCGACGCGGCGCAGAGCGCTTTCAACTCCTTTGGCGGTAAGGCCGGAGCCGGGAAGTTGCGCGATCTCGTCAGCGGTGAGCCCCTGTAAGTAATAGAGCCAGAAGAGGGTGCGGTCGCGCTCGGAGGTTGGCCCGCCGGCCGAGCGCAGCAGGTCATCGAGTTCGGCGAAGAGCACGGAACGATTGGCCGCGGCGTCTCCGGCGCGAAAGGGCTGGGCGATGGGTGCGAGGGTGTCGAGGCCGATGGTTACTACTTTGCCACCACGCTTCTCAGAGTGTTGGCGCCGGAAGTAATCGTTGGCGACGGAGGCGGAAACCACACGCAGCAGGCCGAAGAAGGAGTCTTCGCCGCGCGGCGTGAAATCGCGGAGTATGCGGCGCTCCTGCTCGCAAAGCTTGAGAAAGATCTCCTGCACGATGTCGTCAACGATTGAAGGAGTTGCGGTGCCGACCCAGAGGCGGGTGAGCCGCGCGGCGACGGTTGCGGCGACGGGTGCGCAACGGCGCAAAAATGAGTCCCATTCCGCTGCTTCAGTGGAATGGGCACAGGCCCGTGCCAGCTCGTTCACCGGAGTTTCGAACGCGTCCATCGTGCGGGAGACCAGTTTACCGCAAATACGCCGCTGTTGTTTCCTTTACATATTCCCATTGTGGAACGTGAAAAGGGCATGCGGCGCGATCATTTGGAGCTGTGCTAGGGTGTATCGACATGGACATGTCAGGAAACTCCGGCGGCGGCCGCCCCTGCATGTCTGGTATCCGGCAGTCGATCTGCCGTTGATTGCGAAGGAACGTGGTATGGAAACGACCCTGCGCCCACTGACTCTCGGTGAAATTCTCGACCGCACGGCGTATTTTTACCGCACAAATTTTCTGCTGCTCGCGGGGATCTCGTCGGTATACGCCGGGGCGCTGCTGGTGTTGAGCCTGGGACAGATTGGCGTGCAGGAAATGCTCCGCATGAACCACATGAACAGCCGGATCGTCTGGGCGACGGTGGCGGGCGCGCTGATCCTGTGGCCGGCGATGGTGATTGTGGGCGGGTATGCGATTGCCGCCAACAGCCGGGCGGTGGCGTTGATCCAGATGGGCGAGGCGGCGACCATCCGCGGCGCGTATGGCAGCATTTTGCCGCGCTGGGGCCGCTATCTGGGGCTGATGACATTCACCACGGTTGTGGTGTGGCTGCCATTTGGCGTGCTCTACGGCGGATACATGCTGTTTGTGCTTCGCTATGCGAAGCCCAGAGGCCTGCTGGCGCATCCTCCTGCGACGAATGGCGAGGCGCTGGCGATCTTTGCGATTGTGACGGTGGTTTTTGCGCTGCTGGCAGCGGGCGCGGTTGGATACGCGATCCTCATGGGGCTTCGTTATGCGCTGGCGGTGCCTGCCTCGGTGATCGAGGATCTGCCGGCGCGCAGGGCAATCCGGCGCAGCATCGACCTGAGCAAGGGTGGGCGCGGGCGCATCTTTCTGCTGGCGCTGCTGGTGGTGGCGATTCAAGTGGGTCTGGCTCTGATCACGCAGGGCTTTTTTGTGCTGCTGGCGTTCAAGCAGAAGGGCGCTCTGCCGGCGAGCATGCGCGTGTTGCAGCAGGTTGTTGCGTTTGTGACCAATACCTTTGTGGGGCCGATTTATGCGACGGGCTTCACGCTCTTCTACTATGACCAGCGCGTGCGCAAAGAGGGCTACGACATCGAATGGATGATGCGGGCTGCCGGGCTGATGGAGCCGCCGCCAGTAATGGTCAGGGAAGAAGAGCAGGTGGCGGCTTGGGAACCGGACGGCGCGGCAGCCGACGCCGCAGATGCGAGGAGAACGAATGAATGAAAGACTGCATCCGCTGACCCTCGGCGAAATACTCGATCGCACGGCGCAACTTTATCGCTCGCGCTTTCTGGTGTATGCGGGCATCGCGGCGATTCCGGCGGGAACGGTGCTGCTCTCCGCGGGGACGTTCGGTGCTTTTTTCGCGTGGGCCGGCGCGACGGCTTCGAGTGGCTCCTCCTCCGCGGGCCTCGGCGCGGCGGCAGTGGTGCTGCTCGCGCTTGCGTGCATCATCGCGGCGCCGGTGTGGATTGGCCTGACTGCGCTGGGGTGGGGCGCGCTCACCGAAGCAGCGACGCGGGATTTTCTGGGCGAGGCGATCACGATTCGCAGTGCGTACCGGAACGCGTGGAGCCAGAAGGGGCGCTACCTGGGGCTTTGCCTGTTGATGGTGTTGATTGCAGTGGCCGGGCCTGCAGTGGTGTTTGGGTTTTTGATGGTGCTGATTGGGGCGCTGGCCGCTGTGAGCCGCGCGGCCGGAATGGCCGCGGGAGCGCTTGTGGGGGCAATGGCTTTCCTGGGATTTGTTGCGGTGGGGGTCTACGTGGGTTGGATGCTGCTGCGCATGAGCATGGCTTTTCCGGCGTGCGTGGTGGAGCACATTGGCCCGTGGCATGCGATCCAGCGCTCCGCGCTGCTGAGCAGGGGAACCAAGGGGCGCATCGTTGTGCTGTTTCTGCTGGTAGCCGTGCTGAGCTGGGTGGTGTCGATGGCGCTTATGATTCCCATGATGATTGGGATTGCGCTGATCCCCGGCGTCGCGGGCCCGCAGCATTCGCAGGCATTGAGCGTGATTGTCGCGATCCTCTGCGTATGCGCTCTCGTTTGCGGTCCAGGCGCTCATCAAGCCGGTTTATGGCATTGCGCTGTCGCTCTTCTATTTCGATCAGCGGATCCGCACCGAGGGATTCGATATCGAGTGGATGATGCGCGAGGCGGGACTGGCGCCGGAGACGGCCGTGCCACAACAGATTCCGTGGCTGGCGCCTAGGCGGGCCTGTACTGCCGCCGGAAGCGCGAAATGCGGCGGCGCCGCTGGCCGGGCCGCTTGAGGACGCGCAGTCTTGATGGAGAGTCGCAGATACGCATACGCACTGGTGCTGGCGGCGCTGATGGCGGCGTGGGCGGCCGATGCGCGCGCGGACTCGCCGCTCTCGAATACTGCTCAGGTGCCCGCGGGGCGATGGCGCGATACGACGATGGAGGAGTATCGCCAGCACCTGACGGCGCTGACGCCGCTGGTGGAGGCCTGCGCCAAGGCGCGCGACCTGAAGAGCTGCGATCCGATGCTGGTGGGGCCCGACGATCGCATCCCGCTGGGGAACGGGAAACGGATGATCCGGTATGGATGGCTGCGCGTGCTGTTTTCGCGCGCCGAAGAGCCGGACGTGGCTCCAAATGCGGCTTCCGGATGCGGCGGATGAGGATAAGGGCGCAAAGAAGAATGCCGCGGCCGCGGATCAGCCGGTTCCGCTGACGACGACGCAATTGCTGCAGGGCGCAGAGACGCGGCTGGCGGTCGACCTTGCGCAGACGCACGTGCCGGCGGAGGCTGTGCCGGCGCACGCGCTGGCACGCAGCGCGATGAAGCAGGTGTTGGCGGGCAGAGATTTTCGCAATCTGGGGCAGCCAACGGTGCGTGATTCGCTGATGGAGAAGCTTGGCGGGTGGATCAATCATCTGTTTGCACGTGCGGCGCAGCTGCGCGCGCAGTCGGCGTGGGTAGGGCGGCTGCTGGTGTGGGGATTCATCGCGGTTGTGAGTGTGCTGCTGGTGTGGGGGCTGCTGCAGATGGAGCGGCGGTGGCGCGTGCGGCTGGTGCCGGAAGAACGCGGGCCTGTGCCGGGAGCTCCCTCGGCGCGCAACTGGCAACTGTGGCTTGAGGACGCACGGCGCGCGGCCGCTGCGGGGCAGTGGCGCGAGGCGATCCACTTTGTTTACTGGGCGTCGATTTCGCGGCTGGAAGCGCGGCGCCTGTGGCCGGCGGATCGTGCGCGTACGCCGCGCGAGTATCTGGCGCTGGTGGGGCCGGATGATCCGCGCAAAGCGGGCCTGGCAACATTGACGGGCAGTTTTGAACGCACGTGGTATGGCGGCCGCGCCGCGGGCGAGAGCGACTACCGCCGCGCCGAGGAGATTGCCGCAGCCCTGATCGGCAGCGGGGCGGAGGGCAGCACGCGATGAGAGCCTTGAGCTCGCTCGATGCACGAGACCGCAAGCTGCTGATGGGCAGCCTGGGCGTGGCGCTCGCGCTGGCGGTGCTGATCGGGATGCTGCTGCCGAGCGGCAACAGCGACGATAGTGGGTTGCCATCAACGTATCTCGCCGGGCAGCACGGAGCGCGCGCGGCGTATGAGACGCTGCTAGGCGCGAATTATCCAATTGAGCGGTGGGAGCGGCCGTTGACGGACCTGGCCGCGGTTGCCGGCCCGGAGACGGTGGTGATTTTTGCCGAGCCGTTTTCGCGCGAGAGTGAAGACACCAAAGCGGTGCGGGAGATTGTGGAGAAGGGCGGGCGCGTGCTTGCGACGGGCTACTGGGGTGGCCTGATTTTGCCTGGCGGCATGCCGAATACGTCGCGGCTTTTTAACTTTGCCGCGTGCCGGCTGGAGCCTGAAGGACTGGACGCGCTGGCCGGCTCCGGCGAGGTGTGGATGGTGCCGCAGGCCACGTGGCAGGTGGGCAACCCATCGCATCGCATTCAATTTGGGTGCGCGGGGCAGCCTGCGGTGGTGGAATATGAGTACGGCAAGGGACATGTGGTGTGGTGGGCGAGCTCGACGCCTCTCGAGAACGGGTTTCTGGCGCGCGGAAACGATCTTGACCTGCTGCTGAACTCGATCGGGCCGCGCGAAGGGCATCACTTTTACTGGGACGAGTCGTTGCACGGCGATGTGCGCTCGACGTGGAGTTATGCGTCGGGCCCGGCGCGCACTCTGCTGCTGGTTGGGTTGCTGCTCGTGGCGATGCTGATTGTCTTCAGCTTCAGCAGGCGCAGCGGGCCGATGCGTGAGCTGCCGCAGCCGGCACGCGGGGCGCCGATTGAGTTTCTGGATGCGCTTGGCTCGCTGTATCGCAGCGCAGGCGCATCTTCGACAGCGGTTGCGGTGGCGCTGGAGCGTTTTCGGCGGCAGGCGCTGCGGCTGTGCGGGCTGCGGCCGGGGCCAATGCCCGCGGCGGAACTGGCGGCGGCGATTCGCAGGCGCTTTCCCAATGCGGATGCAACGCCTCGAAGCAGATCTCGCGGCGAGCGAAGAGGCAGCGTGGGACGAGCAGGTTGAGCCGCGCGCCGCGCTGCGGCTGATCCAGGCGCTGCATGCGCATGTCGGGAAACTTGCCGAGGCGGCAAAGCCGGGCAGCCATGCGGCGCAGGAGACACATTCCAAGAGGCAAGAAAGGGCTTCATGAGCGAGGAATCGATTGAAGGCGCAGGTCGCGGAGCAGTCGCAGAGCCGGCGACGCTGCAGGCGACGAGCAGGCTGATCGCGCACGCGCGTGGCGAGCTTGGCCGCGTGATTTCAGGGCAGAGCGCGGTGATTGAAGAAGTGCTGATCGCTGTGCTGTGCCAGGGACATGCGCTGCTTGAGGGAGTGCCGGGCATTGCGAAGACGCTGATCGTGAAGGCGCTGGGACGGCTGCTGGGGCTAGGCTTCCAGCGCGTGCAGGCGACGCCGGACCTGATGCCGGCCGACATTCTGGGCACGAATATTCTGCGGGCGGGCACGGAGTCGTTTGCGTTTCATGCCGGGCCGGTGTTTACCGATTTGCTGCTGGTGGACGAGATCAACCGCATGCCTCCGCGAACGCAGGCGGCGCTGCTCGAGTGCATGGAAGAGCGGCAGGTGACGATTGACGGCGCGCGGCGTCCGCTGCCGCCGTGGTTCACCGTGTTTGCGACACAGAATCCGGTGGACTTTGAAGGAACTTATCCCTTGCCCGAGGCGCAGCTGGACCGCTTCCTGATGAAGATTCGCGTTGCGTATCCGAGTGAAGCCGAAGAGAAGCAGATTCTCGAGCGGCACCATGCGGGTTCGGGTGCGGGATTGCTCGATGATGCCGCGATCCAGCCGATTCCCGAAGGGCTGCTGGAAGCGGCGCGTACGGAGGTGCGGAAGATTCGGATCGAGCCCGAGCTTTATGGATACATTCTTGGCATTGCGCGGCGCACGCGCGAGTGGCCGACATTGTCATTGGGCGCAAGCCCGCGCGCGGCGTTGAGCGTGATGCTGGTGGCGCAGGCCACGGCGGCGTTTGAGGGCCGCGATTATCTTGTTCCCGATGATGTGAAGCGCGCCGTGCCGCCGGTGCTGCGGCATCGCGTGCTGCTGAAGCCGGAAGCGGAGCTGGAAGGTTTTGACGCGGACCGCGTGCTGACGGATGTGGTGGCGGCGGTGCCGGTGCCGCGGCGATGATTGCTCCCTCACTGCAGCCGCAGCCGATACGGGCGGCGTGCGCGCCGCGCAGGCGCTGGGGCTTTGGCCTCACGCCGCGCACGATTGCGCTGCTGGCGGCGGGCTTTCTGTGGCTGCTGCCCGGTTTCTGGTATAGCGAGCTGAGTTACGCGATGCTGGCGTGGGATGCGCTGGTGCTGTTGGCCGCGGTGCTCGACGGGATGCGGCTGCCGCGCGCGGCGCAACTGATCGCCAGCCGTTCGTGGACGAATGCGCCCTCGCTCGACAGCGAAACCGAGATCGAGGTGACGATCGAGAATCAGGGCGGCGTGATTCTGAACTGCGTCCTGATTGACGATTTGCCCGAGGCGCTGGTGGCTGAGCCGGCGGAGATGAAGTTGACGGCGTTTCCACGTGTGCCTGCGCCGGTGCGCTACCGCGTGGAACCGAAGGAGCGCGGCGACTGGGAGGCGGGGTCACTGTATGTGCGCTACCGCTCGCCGCTTGGGTTGGCCGAACGCTGGGCGCAGGCGCCGCTGGCGCAGACGGTGCGCGTGTACCCCGCGCTGCGCACGGGCGAGGAGCAGCAGATTTTTCTGGCGCGCAGCCGGCAGATCGACCTGCAGTTGCGGCAGGCACGCCAGCGCGGCCTGGGACGTGACTTCGAGAGCCTGCGCGAGTATCGCGAGGGCGACGATCTGCGCGATATCTGCTGGACGGCGAGCGCGCGGCGCGGCAGCCCGATTACGCGGCAATACCAGACCGAGCGCAGCCAGCCGGTGTGGATCGTGCTGGACTGCGGCCGGCTGATGCGGTCGCGCGTGGCCGCGGCGGCTCCGGGGCGTGCGGCGCTGGCGGCAACGGAGCCAGTGGCGCGTGTCCACTCGAAGCTGGATTTCGCGTGCACCACGGCCGTGTCGCTGGCGCAGCTTGCGCTCTTCTCAGGCGATCGCGTGGGATTGCTGGCTTATGGGCAAGGCATTCAGCAGCGTCTATTGCCGGGTAGAGGCGCGGCGCATTTGCGGCAGATGATTGAGGCGCTGGCGCAGGTGCGCGGTGAAGGCAGTGAGGCCGATCATCTGCGCGCGACGGCGATGCTGAACCGGCTGCAGCCAAGGCGCGCGCTGATCCTGTGGATCACGGATCTTGCGGAGTCTGCGATGCGGCCTGAGGTGATCGACGGCGCAACGCAGTTGCTGCGGCGGCATGTGCTGCTGTTTGTGGCGATGGCGCAGCCGGAGGTGGACCAGATCGCGCGCACGCGTCCGAAAAATGTGGAGCAGATGTTTCGCGCCGCGGCAGCGCAGGAGATGGCGGGGCGGCGCGAGGTGCTGCTGGCGCGGCTGCACGAGCAGGGTGCGCTGACGATGGACCTGAATCCCGAAGCGCTGACCTCGTCTGTGCTGAACCAGTATCTGATGGTGAAAGAGCGGGCGATGGTTTAGGCCGTCGCCGCGGGCGGTATACTGCCGCCCATGCGTGCTTTGTTTCTTTCTCTCGGCCTGCTGTCAATTGCATCGACAATCGGTTTTGCCCAGAGTGCCGCGGACCAGGCGCCCACGGTGGCGGAGGCGCAGGGGTTCATCGAACGCGCGAACACCGAATTGCTCAAGCTGAGCACTGACTCCGCGCATGCGCAGTGGACGGCGATGACCAACATCACCGAAGACACGCAGGCGACGAGCGCCCTGCTGAATGAACAGCTCACGGCGCGTAACCTTGCGCTGACGAAAGAAAGCCATCGCTGGGACAAGGTGAAGCTGCCGCCCGTGCTGCGCCGCGAGATGATGCTGCTGCAACTGGGCACGCCGGCGGCGCCGAGCGATCCGAAACTGCTGGCGGAGCAGTCGACGCTTGCAGCGCAACTGACGGCGATGTACGGCGAAGGCAAGTATTGTCCTGATGCTGCGAAGCCGCAGACGGGGTGCATGGGCATCGACGCAATCTCGGGCATCATGGCGAAGTCGCGCGATCCTGAAGAATTGACGCGGCTGTGGGTGGGCTGGCATGCGATTGGCGCGCCGATGCGCGACAAGTATGCGCGGTTTATGGAGCTGCAGAATATCGGCGCGCGGGAGCTGGGGTACGCGGATGCCGGTGAGTTCTGGCGCGCGGGCTATGACATGACGCCGGCGGAGTTTTCTGCCGAGCTTGACCGCACCTGGGCGCAGCTTGAGCCACTTTACCGCGAGCTTCACGACTATGTGCGCACGCGGCTGATTGCAAAGTATGGCAAGGCGGCCGAGCGGCCGGATGGGTTGATCCCCGCGCAGCTGTTGGGCAATATGTGGGCTCAGGAGTGGGGCAATATTTACGACATTGTGGCGCCGACGGATCCGAAGCTGGCGCAGTATCGGCCTGTCGATCTCGCAGCTGCGCTGAAGAAGCAGATCGCGGAGAAGGATCCCGCGGCGGCGCCGGCATTTGCAGCCGGAACCGATCTGAGTTCGGACAGCGGCCAGGCCGCGAAGCTGGCTGCCGCGCGCGACATGGTTCACTATGGCGAAAACTTTTTCAAGTCGCTTGGCTTTGCGCCGCTGCCTGCGACGTTCTGGACGAGGTCGCAGTTTGTGCATCCGCGCGATCGCGAGGTGGTGTGCCACCCCTCTGCCTGGGATGTGGATTCAGTGGATGATCTGCGCGTGAAGATGTGCATTGAAGTCACCGATGACTACTTCACGACGGTGCATCACGAGCTGGGCCACAACTTCTATCAGCGCGCCTATAACAAGCAGCCGTTGCTCTTTCGCAATGGAGCGAACGACGGATTTCACGAGGCGATCGGGGACTCGATTGCGTTGTCGATCACGCCGGCGTATCTGAAGACGCTGGGGCTCACCGATACGATTCCGCCGGCTGATGCGGATATTCCGCTGCAACTGCGCACGGCGCTCGACAAGGTGGCGTTTCTGCCGTTTGCGCTGGCGCTGGACAAGTGGCGGTGGGAGGTTTTTTCCGGCGCGATCAAGCCGGCGGACTACAACAAGGCATGGTGGGAGTTGCGGGAGAAGTACCAGGGCGTTGCTCCGCCGGTGGAGCGGACAGAAGCGGATTTCGACCCGGGCGCGAAGAATCATGTGCCGACCAACGTGCCGTATGCGCGGTATTTTCTGGCGCGGATTTACCAGTTCCAGTTTTACAAGGCGATGTGTGACGCGAGCGGCTACAAGGGGCCGCTGAACCGCTGCAGCTTTTACGGATCAAAGGCGGCCGGGGACAAGCTGGCGAAGATGCTGGAGACGGGGCAGTCGCAGCCGTGGCAGCATACGCTCAAGGAGATGACGGGGACCGACCACTTGGACGCGCAGCCGATGCTGGATTATTTCGCGCCACTCTACCAGTGGCTGAAGGAGCAGAACAGCAAAACTTCGCATTGAAAAAAGGCGTTTTAGCTGCGGGGTAACTTTGCAGAGTGTCAAGTCGAAACTCTTGACAACTTTATGTTTTGCAAAGTACATTCAGGAAGAAATCGGGTGTCAGCTCCGGCATCACCGTGGAAGACTCGAAGGTCTGAATGCACGTTGTCACTCGCAAGCACCTTGCCGCAGCAGAGAAGCAATTTCCTGATGCGGCCAAAGAAATCAGGGCATGGTTCAAGCTCGTGAAGCAAGCGCGATGGCGGAACTTTATGGAGGTCCGGCAGATTTTTAAGGATGCTGATGAGGTGGATGGATACGTCATTTTCAACATTCGGCAGAACCGCTATCGTCTGGTCACAATTATTCATTATGCGCGGCTTAGGGAAGGGCGGATAACCCAAGGTCACGTATACGTCCGATCAATTCTCACTCACCGTCAGTATGACAATCGCGCGAACTGGGACAAGGGGTCAGGTCAATGACCATCGAGCTTGCCAATCCGGCAGAAATGATTCGGCGGGGCGCGCCTCGTTTGATTCATAACGACAAAGAGCTGGCGGCGTACACGGCGGCGCTTTTTGATTTGACCGCCAAAGCCAGGCCGACGGCGTACGAGGAAGAAGCGATTGAATTAATCACCTTGCTGATCGAACAGTACGAGTCGGCGCGCTATCCTCTTCCGGATGCGGAACCAGTAGACGTTCTTCGTTTTCTATTGGAGCACAACGAACTTTCGCAGCGCGACATCAGTTCCGAACTGGGCAGCGAATCCACGGTTTCATTGATTCTCAGCGGCAAAAGGCGATTGAACCAGGCTCATATCGAGCGGCTCAGCCGTCGCTTCAACGTGTCGCCTGCGGTATTTTTCGGCAAACCCATGACGCTGGATGAAGCGATCAAGGTGGTTCTGCTGGGGCGAAAGAGGCACACGGCAACTACCAGAGAGATCAGCGCCGAAATTCGGCAGCGGGGTCTTTATCTTCGTCCGGTTGACGGCGAGCCAGCAAAGGCGAGTCAGATCAATGCGCGGGTTCGACAGAATCCGGACAAATTTGAATTCATCCAGCCAGGCGTCGTCCGCCTTCTCAAAAGAGCTTTGACGACCGCTGAAACGGACAAAGCTGCCTAATCGGGATTTTCCATTGGTCTAAGCCGTTTGGCGAGCGCCCACTTCAACTCGTCGATGCCTTGGCCGGTAACGGCGGAGATGGCGTGAAACTCGAGCTTGCGGCGTTTGGCATGTGCGGCGAGCTTCTTGAGCTTGTCAGGATTGGCTGCGTCGATCTTGGTGGCGACGACGATCATCGGCTTCTCGTCGAGCCCGTTGCCGAAGCCGGCGAGCTCATTGTTGATGATCTTGAAGTCTTCGACGGGGTCGGGCCGGCCCGAGGCGTCCGATACATCCACAAGATGGGCGAGCAGGCGAGTGCGCTCGATGTGGCGCAGAAACTGCACGCCGAGGCCGGAGCCGAGATGCGCGCCTTCAATGAGGCCGGGCAGGTCGGCAACGACGAAGGACTCGCGATGCGGCTCCTCGCCCACGCTGACGACGCCGAGGTTGGGCTCGAGGGTGGTGAAGGGGTAATCGGCGATCTTGGGCCGGGCGGCGGAGATGCGCGAGATAAGCGTGGATTTGCCGGCGTTGGGATAGCCGACGAGGCCGACGTCGGCGAGCAGTTTTAATTCGAGGCGGTAGTGGCGCTCTTCGCCGGTGCGGCCGAGCTCGTGCTCGCGCGGCGCCTGGTGGGTGCTGGTGGCGAAGTGCTGGTTGCCGCGGCCGCCGCGGCCGCCCTTGGCGATAATGAGGCGCTCGTCGGGCTGCTGAAAGTCGTGGATGAGCTCGCCGGTGTCCTGGTCGTAGAGCGTGGTGCCGACGGGAACCTGCAGCACGATGGAGTCGCCGTCCTGCCCGGTGCAGTTGGAGCCCATGCCGTGCTCGCCGCGCTGCGCCTTGTGCTCGGGGTTGTAGCGGAAGTGGATGAGCGTGTTGTGGCGCTGCGAGGCTTCCATGACGACGTCGCCGCCGCGGCCGCCGTCGCCGCCGGAAGGGCCGCCGCGGGGCACGAACTTTTCGCGGCGAAAGGCCATGCAGCCGTTGCCGCCGTCGCCGGCTTTTACGCGAATCCTGGCTTCATCGATGAACATGGGATGTGTGGTGCTCGTAAGGGAGTTCGGATCGGGCCCTGCGCAGAGATTGCCGCGCGCGGGGGGCTTCTTTCAAGTGTATCGAATGAGGCCTGGGGCGCTGACGGCGGCAGGGGGCAGGCAGCGATGTGCGCCGGCAAGTCTCTGCATCTTTAGGGTGATCTTGTTTATTTGTCGAATGCAGTAAAATCGCTGACGAATTCTGCACATTGAACGCACACCGCCGGCAGTTTCGGTCGCCGCGGCGCTGCCTGACTGAAGTCATTTCGGACCTGCCGCGAAGAGCGGGCCGAAGAGCCTGCAATTTCCCCGGATTTGTGCTGCCTGGGTTCGAATGAAGGGTTTTGGGAGCTCCACTCTACTGGCACTGTCCGCGTTGCTGATCGGCATCAGCCCGGGCACGAGGTTGTCGGCGCAGTCTGACACAGCAACGCAAACCAACGCAGAGAAGACGACGGCGGCGAGCGCGGAAGTTCGCGTGGGGGCCGACGTGTCGACGATCAGCGCGGAGGAATTGCAGGCGCTGCCGATTGCTGCGCGGAACTGGCAGGAGATGGTGGTCGACGCGTCTTCTCCGGGCTCGGGCGAGGGCGGCGACGACGATGCCGCGGCGCGGCGGCTGGGCAGGCCCGCGACGTTTACTGTGGATGGCGTTTCGACGCGGCTCGCCTTCGGCGTGACCAGCGCGATGCAGCGGAGTTCGCGCTCGTTCACTTCAGCGGGCGTGGGCGAATCGGCGATTCGCACAGTGCGCGTGCTGGACGCGGATGCGGCCTCGGAGACGGGCGGCGAGGGCGGCGTGCATGCGGGAATTGAAACCCGGCGCGGCGAAAGCGCGCTGCATGGACATGGCGCGTTCTTTGATCGGGAAAACGCATGGGGAGCGCAGAATCCCCTGGCGCAGTGGGTGAAGGAAACGGCGCCGGGTACGGCGCTGACGGTACCCGTGTTTACGCCGGAAGCTTACACGCCGAGCGACCGCGAGGCGATCTGGGAATTTGGCGCCGGCGGGCCGCTGGGCGGCAAACGGCTCTTCTGGTTCGGCGCGCTTGACGGCTACATGCGCAACGATGCGGGTGTTTCGATTGTGAAGCACGCGGATAGTTTTTTCGCGCAGCCGTCGAATGACCAGATGCAGGTGCTGAGCGCGCGGCTGGGCGTGAGCAGCGCGAACCCGGTAGCGGCGGGCATCGGCGCCTACTCCGGCATGCTGCAGACGCTCGCCGGGTTGCTTGGTCCGGCGACCCGGACAGGCATGCAGTGGAATGGATTGCTGCGGCTCGACTGGGCGGCGACGGAGCGCAACCACTTCATGCTGGAAGGGACAGGAACGCACTGGAACGCGCCCGGCGGTGGATTGACGCGCGCAGCGGAGCCCTATGGCTCGCATAGTTACGGAGACAGCCGGGCGAGCCGGCAGATGGTGATCGCGAGTTGGCAGAGATCGATTACGCAGAATTTGATTGCGGTGACGCAGGGGTCGATGGGCCGGCACATTCTCACCATGCCTGCGGAGACGCCTTCGGAATGGGAGCAGTCGCTGCTGGTGAGCAACTGGGCAGAACTGCCAGAGATTATTGTGGACGGAGGCTACGGCTTCACGATCGGCAATCCGTCGCACTTCGGGCAGGGCAGTTATCCTGATGAACATCTCTATCAGGTGCGGCAGCAGTTCGACTGGGTGCGCAAGCCGCTGCTGCTGAAGGCGGGGGCGGAGCTGAGGCGCAGCGCCGATGCGACGAGCCATCTGCGCAACCAGACCGGAACGTACTACTACTCGACTGCGGAGAACTTTGCTTCGGATGCGCTGGCGTTTGCGCGCTTCGGGATTAACGGGCAGCTGAATCCGTATGACCAGCACAACTGCGACCAGACGGGACGCGTGTGGCGCGACACGACGGGCACGCTGCATGGGCTGGGCTATCTGCCGTGTTACGAGTGGTACTCGCAGACGATGGGGCCGGCGAACTGGAATGTGGAGACGAACGACTGGGCGGGCTATGTGACGGGGCAGTGGCAGGCGGGACAGCAAGCGGTGGTGTCGCTGGGGCTGCGCTGGGAACTGGAGCAGATGCCGCCATCGATCGCGATGGTCGACAACCCTGATCTGCCGCTGACGGAGAAGCTGCCGGGCCTGGGCAGCCAGTGGGGGCCGCGGGCGAGCCTTGCGTGGGGGACGGGCAAAAGCAACTGGCCGGTGGTGCGCGTGGGCTACGGCATGTACTTTGGCCGCACACCGAATGCAAGGCTTGAAACAGCGCTGACGCAGACCGGCTCACCGAAGGGCGATCTGAATTTCTTCATGCGGCCGACGGATAACCTCTACGGAGGCGGCGCGCCGCCGTTCCCGTATGTGCTTTCAGGCGAGCCGGCGACGGTGGTGAAGCCGGATGCGGTGGAGTTTGCGCCGGGGTTCCGCAACGGCGAGGTGCAGCAGGGAGTGGTTTCGATTGAGCAGCCGCTGCCGGGGCGTGTTCACCTGGAGGCGTCGGGACTGGTGAGCCTGGGGCGCAGGCTGCCGGTGACCCTTGATGCGAATATCGATCCGGCGGAGAATCCGGCGACGATCACTTACGCAGTGGTGGATGGCAACGGGTCGGGGCCGATCAAGGCGGCGCAGATCACGGTGCCCTTCTTTGCGTCGTGGCCTTCGGCGCTTTCGCCGACGGGCTTTGCGGGTCGGCTGAACGCGAATTATCAGCAAGATCTCAGAGATGGAGAGCCGGGCAAACTCAACGTACGAAGCGGCGATGGTGCGGGTGACGCGCAGCAGCCGCAGCGGCGTGACGCTGCACGCGCGCTACACCTATGCGCATGCGATGGACTGGAATCCGAATGAGTCTGCGCTAGTGAACGGCCCGAGCGTGCTTGATCCTACAAATTTTGCCGGGGAGTATGGGACGAGCAATCTCGATGTGCGGCACTCGCTGACGCTGGCGGCGATCTGGTCGCCGGCGTGGAGGCTGCGCGGCTGGGAGGGGCGCGTGGTGAATGGCTGGATGCTTGCCGGCGCGGGCTATGCGCACAGCGGGCTGCCCTACACGATGCGGACAGCGGGTTCGGTGCCGAAGGAGTTCACGGTTTCGGGAACGCCGGTGGCAGGTCTCTCATGGGGCATGAACGGCTATGGAGGCAGCCCGCGCGTCTATGGCGTGGGACGCAATACCTATCGCTACCCCGCAACATGGAAGGGCGATGCGCGCGTTGCGAAGCGATTCAGTCTCGGACGGGAGCGGCAGCTTGAAGTGCTGGCTGAGAGTTTCAACCTGCTGAACCATCGCAACGTGACGCGACTGGAGACGGTAGGGTACACGATCGGGTCGGGCACGGTGAGCGGAGGCCTGCCGACACTGAAGTTCCTCACCGGTCTGAAATCGGGGCAGACGGAGTTTGGCCAGCCCCTGGATGAGAATGCGACGACTTTCTACCGCGAGCGGCAGATTCAGTTTGGGGCGCGGGTGCGGTTTTAGGGCCGCGTGCTGTTGCAGGGAATTGTTGCGGCGCTGCTTGCCATCGAGACGAAAGCAGGTTGTGCCGTCGATGTCAGTGACCCAGGTGTGGACACCGGCGGCCTGCAGTTCTTCCAGCACTTCAGGTCGAGGGTGGCCATAGCGGTTGCGCAGTCCGCAGGAGATGACGGCGCAGCGCGGCGCCACGCGGGCAAGGAAGTCGGGCCGTGTGGATGTGATGCTTCCGTGATGGCCCACTTTGAGCAGCGTGCTCTGCGAGGCCGGCTTCGGCGAGCATGGCGTGCTCGATGGGAGCCTCGGCGTCACCCTCAAGCAGCACTGAGCTTGCGCGGTAAGCAACGTGCAGCACGAGCGAGTCGTTGTTGGCGGGCTCGGCGCCGGGCACGTAGTCCTTGAAGGGGGCGAGCACGTTGATCGCCGTGTCGCCAAAACGAAGCGTGTCCCCGGCGCGAAACGGACGCACGGTGATGTGCAGGCTCTTTGCTTCATCGAGCAGCGCGTCGTAGGCGGCGACGTGCGGATTGTTGCCGACCCAGAGCTCGGGAGGACGGAAGTTGCGCAGCACGGCGGGCAGTCCCCCCATGTGATCGGAGTGCGCATGGCTGAGCGCGACGGCATCGAGATGACGAATGCCGCGCGCCCAGAGCGCAGGCGAGACAACTTCTTCTCCGATATCGAAGCTCGGCGTTGCCTGGTGCGGTCCGCCGGCAAATCCGCCGCCATCGACAAGCAGCGTTTTGCCGTCGGGGGTGATGAGCAGCAGGGAATCGCCCTGGCCAACGTCAATGGCTTCGACAAGCAGCGCGTCGTGGGGATGGTCGATGGGGCGGGGCGCGATGGCGGCGATGGCAGCGAGCAAGAGCGCGGCCCACGCGGCCCGGCGCGCCCAGCGGCCGCCACGCGCGAGCACGATTGCTGCGCCGAGCAGGAGGCAGAAGACAAGCGACTGCCAAAGAAGCGGCGCGGGAATGCGGAAGTCGCCGAGCGCGAAAGAGCCGAAGAGATGAACGAGGCCGACGGAGAGATGCATTAGAACAGCGACGACTGCGGCGGGCGCGACCGCAGCGGCAGGCCAGATGATGAGCACGAGCAGCATAAGCAGCGCCGCGGGCAGCAGGATGCCGAGCAGAGGGAGGATGAGGAGGTTCACCGGCAAGGCGAAGAGGGTGATGCGGTTGAAGTACAGCGCCATGGGCAGCGTCATGGCGAGTTCGACGACGCAGGAGACCGTGATGAGCTCGATCAGGCGGAGAGCGAATCGCAGGGTCCACGGGAAGACGCGCCAGCCGATGCGGGCGGAGAACGCGCGCTGCAGACGGGCAGCGATCATGCGCAGGATGACGCGGAATTGCGCGATGCGCGGAGGGAGCTTGACGTCGAGGGCGATTGTGCCGAGGTCGCGCGTCGCCTCAAGATATGGGTGCACGGTGCCGGCGAGAAGCGGGATGGCGACGCCCGCGATGGAGACGACGGCGAGAAGAGTCATCTGCAGTCCGGCATCGAAGAGGCTGCGTGGGCTGGCAACGAGAAGGCAGAGCGTGGCGAAGCCGATGGTGTTAAGCGGGCTGCGTTCGCGATAGACAAGCCGGCCGAGAAGGTAAAGCGCGACCATCCAGAGCGAGCGTTGCACAGGCGTGGCGAAGCCGGTGAAGGCGGCGAAGGCAAACGAGGCGGCGATGGTGACGAGCGTGGCGGGAAGGCGCGGCAGGCGAAGGCGGCGCGTGATCCAGAAGATGCATCCGGCGACGATGGCGATGTGGAAGCCGGAGACGACGAGCATGTGAAACGAACCGGTGCGCTCAAAGCCGGCGCGCAATGTGTGGGTGAGGAAGGTGCGGTCGCCGGTGGTCATGGCGGCGAGCATCGCTGCATCGTCCTGGCTGAGGCGAAAGGGAGCCGGGAGCCGGCGCGTGACTGCGGGAAGAGCGAGCAGGCGCGTGCTGGCGGTATGCTGCCACTCTGAGAAGACGCAGGCGAGTGAGCGATGCGGCTCAGCGCCGGTGCGCTCGATGCGCGCGAGGTCGATCGAGCCGGTGGACGTGATGCCCTGGTCGAGAAGATAGGTGGCGCGGTTCCACGCGCCGGGGGTGTGATAGACCTCGGGCGGAAGCAGGCGGACGAGGGCGCGCACGCGTTCACCGCAATGGAATGGCGAGGCATCGGTTGTGCCGGCGGGCCAGCGGACGGTGATGCGCACGGCGCCCTCGGCGACGGGCATCTGGCGGTCTGCGTTGTCGTCGACGAATTCAATTGAAGAGACACGAAGGTCGACGCGCTGGGCTAGGCCTTCGGCGGCGTCTGTGTCGTCGCTGTCGGGCGCTTCATTCTGCACGGATCCGGTGCTGACGAGGGTGCCTTCGACGGTGCGCAACAGACCGTCAGAGAGTGCGGAGACGACAGGCGCTGGAGCTGGCTGCGGCTCCATCTCGGCGCACCAGGCGCCAAGCAGGCACCAAAGGGCGGCGAGGGCAATCCATACGACGCGCTGGGCGCGCACGCGCGGCGATGCAGCAGAGGACGGCAACAAAAGCAAGAGCGAGCAACACGAAGCCGGGACGCAGCCACACGGCATGGGCCAGTGCGATGCCGCAAGCGAAAAGCCACGCGGCGTGAAAGAGCGGAATCTTGCTGGTGAAGATAGAAGGGTCGGCGCCGCGGAATGGCGAAAGAGCTGGGCCGGAATTTCCTGGTTCCGCGTGCATGAGCCCGGAGGAGAAGAGCTTTTGTTGCACCCAGCGTATCAGGCGCGCCGCAATTCCACGATGGTTTCGATGTGAAATGTCTGCGGGAAGAGGTCCGCCAAAGTAATGGCATGAACGGTGTAGCCAGCGGCGGCGAGAGCGCGCAGATCGCGGGCGAGCGTTGCCGGATCGCAGGAGACGTAGACGATAGCGGGCGCAGCGATGGCGCTGAGCTGGTCTGTTGTCTCGGTGCCGAGTCCGCTGCGCGGAGGATCGATGACGATGAGGTCGGGAGACGCTGTGCGGTTGCGGCGCAGAAAATCGAGGGCCGGCAAGGCGACTGCTTCGGCCGCGGTTCCGCTGAGATTTGCCTTGAGTGCTGCGATGGCTGTGGGCGCGGACTCGACGGCAACCACCTGATCGAAACTGGCGGCGAGCCGGCGCGCGAAAAGGCCGACACCGGCGAAGAGGTCCCAGGCAAGTGTGCCTGCGCGGCCCGCGATGACGCGCTCAACGAGGGCATCGACGAGCCAGCGATTGACCTGGAAGAAAGCGCCGTGGTCGACACGATAGCCGAAGCCTGCGGCGTGATAGACGAGTGACTCCGCGCCCCAGCGGGCGAGAGTTGCGGGCTGGTGGCGGCCCTGAGCTTCAAGCACGAGTTCGATGCCGGTTAATGCCGGAACGCGTTCGCGCAGATTCGCGGCGATGCGCGCGAGATCGAGTTTTGTGCGATGGGGAATGGAGATGCCGGCAAGGATTTCGGATTCGTCGGCATTCGAGAAGAGTGAAAGCTCGCCGATGCGCAGCGTGGGAGCGAGGTTGCGGCGAATCTCCGAGAAGGCGAGCGCTGCCTCGATCAATGACGGCGCCGCGATGGGGCATTGAGTGATGGGAACGACGGCGTGCGATCTGCGCCCGCGATAGCCAGGGTTGCCTGCCGCGTCGAAGGCGAGGCGCACGCGGTTGCGATAGGCCCAGGGATCGCCGGCGAGCACGGAGATTTCGCCGGAAGACTCGACGCCGGCGCGCGCGAAGGTTTCGCGGAGGATCGCTTGCTTGAAGGCGAGCTGGGTTTCATAGCCCGCGTGCTGGTAATTGCATCCGCCGCACGAGCCGAAGTAGGGGCAGCGCGGGGCGATGCGTTCAGGCGATGCCGAGACGATCTCTTCGACTTCAGCGGTGGCGTAGCCCTTCCTGTTGTCAACGATGCGGACGCGCGCTTCTTCGCCGGGCAGCGCGAGAGGCACAAAGACCGCTTTGCCTTCGAGGCGCGCGAGAAATGCGCCGCCGTAGATGGGCTTCTCAATGTGGACGAGCTGCGGAGCGGGAGACGTCATTGCTGGCTCATGTAGAAGAGGCTGAGGCGCGGCAGGCCATAGTGAACGAGAAGCTGCTTGGTGACGAACTGGTGCTCCACCTGGCGCAACTGCACGGCGCCCATGCGGCTGCGGTAGGGTGCGAGCTCGCGCGCGGCGTGTTCTTTGAGGTTGACGAGCAGCGCTTCAGGGGCGGCGGCAGTGAGCGCGGCGAAGAGTTTTTCTTCAAGTACGGTGAGGGTGCGCTCGAGGGCTTCGAGGTCGTGGGCTCTGCATCGGCGGAGGAGAGCACCTCGGCGGCAAGCGCGCGCAGGCGCACTGCGGTTGCGGCGCAGGCCTGGGGGGCGATGGCGGAGTTGACCAGAGCGTTGGCCGCGGACTCAAGGTGTGCGGCGACGCGATCATGTTCGAAGCCGGAGTCGCGGGCTTCAGACGCGGTGGAAGCGGAAACGGAATTGGAGCCGGCAGAGGCTTCGCGCAGCTCTTCGGCGGCTTCCATGACGGCCTGCGCGCACCATGCGAGGCCGTTGACGCGGCGCATGCGTCCGCGCTTCTGGCGGGTCTCGTATTTGTCGAATGCGTTGTCAATGCCGCGCAGCACGGCCTCAAGCGGAATGCCTGCATCGCGCCAGGTTTCGATCAGCGCCCAGTCCAGGGTGGAGAGCAGCAGCAGCGCGCCGCGGCGCTGCTGAAAGCGCTCTTCGATCTCGGTGAAGTAGTTGAAATAGTTGCGCACGGCGGCGCCTCAGCGGGCGCGGCCGCGCGGCCTGGCGACTCGATTGCGCTCAAAGACAATGAGCAGTCCGTCGAGGGTGAGCATGTCGTCGATCTCGCGGATGTAGCGCGAGTCCGGGGCGATCTGGCGCGCGAGTCCGCCGGTGGCGATGACTTTGGGCTCGGTGCCGAGCTCCTGCGCGATGCGCTCGAGGATGCCGTCGACGAGGCCGATGTAGCCGAAGTAGAGGCCGCTCTGCAGATGAGTGACGGTGTTGGTGCCGATGACTTTCGCAGGGCGGCGGATATCGACGCGGCCCAGGCGCGCTGCGCGGGAAAAGAGCGCGTCGGCGCTGATGCCGAGGCCGGGCGAGATGGCGCCGCCGATGTATTCGCCTTTTGCGGAGACGACGTCGAAGGTGGTTGCGGTGCCGAAGTCGACGATGACGCAGGGGCCGCCGTAGCGCTCGAAGGCGGCGATGGCGTTGACGAGGCGATCGGCGCCAAGCTCGGCGGGGTTATCGACGAGGACGGGCATGCCGGTTTTGATGCCGGGCTCAACGAAGATGGGCTCGATGTGGAAGTAGTCCTTGCAGACCTGGCGCAGGATGGATTCGACGGGCGGTACGACGGAAGAGATGATGATGTGCGTCACCTGCCCGGGCGATTTGCCGTGCAGCTCGAAGAGATTGACGAAGAGCACGCCGTATTCGTCGACGGTACGGTTGCGGTGGGTGGTGACGCGCCAGTGCGCCGTGAGAGCGGGCTTGCTTTCATCGAGGCTGAAGAGACCGAGGACGGTATTGGAGTTGCCAACGTCGAGAGCCAAGAGCATAGTGGGTCAACCTGCCTCTATCACCCCACAGACGAAGACCTGTCTGTGGGGACCCCGTGTGCTGCGCGCATGCCGCCGGTGCGCACGGTCACGATACCGTCGGCCGTCTCTACGCGCAGAAATCCATCTTCATCGAGGCCCGCGGTAACGCCGGTGCAGGCCTGTGGCCCGTGAATCGTAACGCGCCGGCCGCAAACCCAGGTGGAGGCCTGCGCCACGCGCTCGGGGATGGTGCTGCCGGCGTCCGGGCGAAGAAGCTGCGCGGCTTCATGCTCCAGCGATTTTAGCAGGGCGATAAGCAGGGCCTGCCGACTGACTCTGCGGCCTGCGGCGAGGTCGAGCGAGGTGGCGGGCGTTGCGAGATTGGGGTCGAAGGCACGCTGATGCACGTTGATGCCGATGCCGATGACGGCGAAGGCGGCTGCCGCTGCCTTCGGTTTTGGACTCGACGAGAATGCCGCCGGCTTTTGCGTTCGCCGATGAGCAGATCGTTGGGCCAGCGCAGGTCGGCGGCGAGGCCGCATGCGGCGCGAATGGCCTCGGCCGCGGCGAGGCCCGCAGCCAGTGGCAGCAGCGGCAGGCGGGCAGCCGAGAGGTCGGGCCGCAGCAGCACGCTGACGTAGAGGCCTTGCCCCGCAGCAGAGTGCCAGGCGTGGTCGCCGCGTCCGCGGCCTGCGCTTTGCTCGTCGGCGAAGAAGACGGAGCCGTGCGGAGCGCCGGCGCGCGCGGCGTCGAGAGCGTCAGTGTTGGTGGAGCCGGTGACGGGAGAGAATCGCAGGTTGCCGGCGAAGATGGTGCCGGCGAGCGCCTCTTCGAGGGCGGCGAGATCGTACACGGTCAGGCAGGCTCCGCGACGATGCTCATGGAGATGTCGGCGGCGCCGGCGGATTGGGTGAGCGCACCGACGCTGATGAATTCGACGCCGGTTTCGGCATAACTGCGGATGTTGTCGAGCACTATGCCGCCAGAGGCTTCGATGGGGATCCAGCGGGGCTCTTTGCGGATGCGATCGACGGCCTCGCGGACCTGGGCGGGTGACATGGTGCTGAGCAGGAAGGCTTCGGCGCCGCAATCGATGGCTTCTTCGACCTCGCGCAGGGAGCGCGCCTCGACCTGCACGCGCTGGCCTGCCTGGCGGCGCTCAAGGGCGTGGGCGAGGGTCGAGCGCAGGCCGCCGCCGAGCGCGATGTGGTTGTTCTTGATGAGAATGCCCGAGGCGAGGTCGAGGCGATGGTTGGTGCCGCCGCCGCAGAGCACGGCGTATTTCTCAAGAGTGCGCAGGCCGGGGACCGTTTTACGCGTATCGAGGACGCGGGCCTGCGTGCCTTGAATGGCGTCGACATATCTGCGCGTGAGCGTGGCGATGCCGCTGAGGTGCTGGATAAGGTTGAGCACCACGCGCTCGCAACTGAGCAGCACGCGGGCGTTGTGGCGGATGACGGCGAGCACCTGGCCGCCGTGGACGCGCACGCCGTCGAAGATTTCGGGGTGGCTGACGACTTCAAAGCGGTTGTGCGCTTCGGGTCGCTGGTCGAGGCGGCCAAAGATTTCAAGCAGGCGGGGAACGGCGCCGAGACCGGCAACGACCATCTCTTGCCGCGCGAGGATGGAGCCGGCGGCGCGCAGGCCGGGATCGATGGTGAGGTTGGTCGTGGCATCGCGAGCAGCCTGGTCTTCGATCAGGGCCTGTTCAAGGATTGCGTCGATGCGGCTGCCGTTCCATTTCATGATTCGTCTTTCAGCGGCTCAGTGGTGGAGCTGTTGTTTGATTTGCACGAGGAAGTTATAAATGACACGTTTGATCCTGTCATCCGTCTGGCCCTCGATGGTGAAGAAGGGGGTGCCGTTGTGGCGTTTGATCTCAAGGGTATAACGCTGGCCGGGGCCCTTGATGTCGTTGACGATCTTGTGCCAGAAACGGGTCTTGCCTTCCTGCTGATCGATGAAGAGAACGTCGCCAAGGTCGGTATACCAGAGCAGGGAGATGACGTTGTAGACGTCGCGCACGATGATGCGGTAGCTGGTGAGCAGGATGAATCGGGAGCGGTTGCCGCCCCAGGAGCCTCCCGCGGAGAGATCGACGAAGGCGACGGCCTGCTCATTGGGTTGTAGCTGGTCCGCGATGGCGAGCCACACATTGCCGGGAAAGCCGGGCGCGGTGAAGCAGCCGGGCAGATTGCCGAAGAAGATCTCCGGCACCTCGGTTTTGGCGGAGGGGCGCGGCGCGGGCGGGGCATCGGCGTGCTCCTGCTCGGGCGCGGGGACGACCTCGGGAGTTTCGATGTGCTCCCACAGTTCGCGGTAGGCGACCTGGATGAGCTTGAAGCGCTCTTCGGCTTCGAGGCGCTGGTCGGGATTGTTTTCGAAGCGGTCAGGATGCCACCGCTTGGCCGCGCCCTTGAACGCCTTGCGAACTGCTGCCCGGGAGGGCGCTTTGCCGGTGAGGCCGAGCGTCCGTGAGTGTTCCAGGCATCGTTCGCAGGCACAGGACATGGGTGCGTTTCACCTGGGCAATGCGTCGAGGGCGGCCTGGGTTTTGTCGAGTAACAGGCGCGTCTCGGCTTGCTGCTTCTTGAGCCCTTCGACGATGTGCGCGGGGGCTTTGGCCATGAAAGCCTTCGTTGCCGAGCTGACGTTCTGCGGCAGCTAGACCTTTTTCGTACCTGGCGATGTCTTTTGTCAACCGTTCGCGCTCGGCGGCGATGTCGATGGTGCGCTCGTAGATGACGGCCATGTCGAACTCGGCGTCGAGTGTTTGGCGAGGCCGGCGGAGATGCTGCAGGGCACGAAGCGAATTTCGCTGACGCGGGCGAGGCGCGCGAGCATTGTGCTTGATTGGCGTCGAGAGGATTACCTGCGGTGACGGCGCTGGTTGACTTCGATCGGGACGGTGGCTTCTCTCTTCGACGCCGATTTCCTTGCGCAGGCCGCGGACGGTCGACGATGAGGTCCTGCAGAGGGTCCATCTGCGGTTGAGGCAGCGGTGTCTGGCGGGGCAGTCGGCGGCCTGCGGGTAGCGGGTGAGGGCGATGGACTTCGCCGGTGGGTTGCCGTCGTAGAGGGCGTGCCAGAGCTCTTCGGTGAGGAAGGGCATGAAGGGCGAGAGCAGGCGCAGAGCGGCTTCGAAGACGCGAGACGAGCGTGGTGAGAGCGCGCTTTGGTCTGGGCCTTGTCGGCGGTCTCAGAGAAGTCGAGGCGCAGCTTGACGATTTCGAGATACCAGTCGCAGAAGCTGCCCCAGAAGAACTGGTAGATGACGTTGGCGGCGTCGTCGAAGCGGTAGTCTTCAAGCGCTTTGGCGACCTTGGCTGCGGTGGCGTTCAGACTCGGCGACGATCCAGCGGGCTTCGAGCGGCGCATCGGCGGCGACGGTCGGGCATGCCGCCGAGCGCAGCGCGGTCGACGGTGATGCCGAGCTTCGGCGGCGCGGTCGATGTTCATGAAGAGGAAGCGCGCGGCGTTCCAGATCTTGTTGGCGAAGGCGCGGTAGCCCTCGGTGCGGGCGACGTTGAAGGCGATGTCGGTGCCGGGCGAGGCCATGGAGGCGAGGGTGAAGCGGACGGCGTCGGTGCCGTACTGCTTGACGATCTCGATGGGGTCGATGACGTTGCCCTTGGTCTTGGACATCTTCTCGCGGTTGGCGTCGCGGACGAGGCGCGTGGATGTAGACCTCGCGGAAGGGCACGGCGTCTGCGAGCGCGCGCTTTGAGCCGTCGGGCATGGGCACGTCGTCGGCAGAACCAGCAGCCGAGCATGATCATGCGGGCGACCCAGAAGAAGAGGATGTCGAAGCCGGTGACGAGGACGCTGGTGGGGTAGAAGGTGTCGAAATCCGGCGGCTCAGGTGCGGTCTGCCGTTCGGCGTCAGCGTTGGGCCAGCCGAAGACGGAGACGGGCAGCAGGCCGGAGGAGAACCAGGTGTCGAGCACGTCGGTGGCCTGCGTGAGTTCTCTGAGCCGCAGTGCGCGCAGGCGGTCGGGTCCTCGCGGGCGACGGTCATTTTGTTGCAGGTTGCGCACTGCCACGCGGGAATGCGATGGCCCCACCAGAGCTGGCGCGAGATGCACCAGTCGTGGATGTTTTCCATCCAGTTGAGGTAGATCTTCTCGTACATCTCCGGCGTGAATTTGATGTGGCCCTCTTTGACGGCGGCGATGGCGCGGTCGGCGAGCGGCTGAATCTTGATGAACCACTGCAGGGAGAGGCGCGGCTCGACGACCGTCTTGCAGCGGTCGCAGTGGCCAACGTTGTGGATGTGATCGCGGATGCCGGCGAGCAGGCCCTGGGCTTCAAGATCGGCGACGATGTGCTTGCGCGCGAGAAAGCGGTCCAGGCCGGCGTAGGCGCCGCCCTGCTGGTTGATGTGGCCGGTCTCGTCCATGACGTCGATGGAGGGCAGATTGTGGCGCTGGCCGAGGGCGAAGTCGTTGGGGTCGTGCGCGGGCGTGACCTTGACGGCGCCGGTGCCGAACTCGCGGCTCACCCACTCGTCGAGAATGATGGGGATGGTCGCGATCCGGTGAGCGGCAGGCGCAGCTTTCTTGCCGTGCAGATGCGTGTAGCGCTCGTCTTCAGGGTGGATGGCAACGGCGACGTCGCCGAGCATGGTCTCGGGGCGCGTGGTGGCCACGGTGAGGAATTCGCCGGTGTCGTTGCCGCTGTCGTCGACGACGGGATAGCGGATCTCCCAGAGCTGGCCCTTGTGCTCGTCGTAGACCACTTCGAGGTCGCTGATGGCGGTCTGGCAGCGCGGGCACCAGTTGACGATGTAGGCGCCGCGATAGATGAGGCCCTGCTCGTAGAGGCGGACGAAGGCCTCGCGGACGGCGACGGAAAGGCGCTCGTCCATGGTGAAGTATTCGCGGTCCCAGTCGACGGAGGCGCCGAGGCGCTTCATCTGGTCGAGGATGGCGCCGCCGTAGTGGCGCTTCCACTCCCACACGCGCTCGATGAAGGCTTCGCGGCCGAGCTCCTGGCGCGTTTTGCCTTCGTCGGCGAGCTGGCGCTCGACCATCATCTGCGTGGCGATGCCGGCGTGATCGGTGCCGGGCAGCCAGAGGGCGCGGTAGCCGGTCATGCGGCGCCAGCGGGTGAGGATATCCATCTCCGTCTGGTTGAGCATGTGGCCCATGTGCAGGCGGCCGGTGACGTTGGGCGGCGGCAGCAGGATGGTGAAGGCCGGCTCGGCAGGCGCATCGGGGGCAGGAGTGGGCTGAGCGAAGAGTTTCTCGCGCACCCAGTACTCGGCCCAGTGATCTTCAATGGCGGTGGGGTCGTAGGCTTTGGGCAGGTCGTGAGGCATGAAGGATGATGGTGCGGGCCCCCGTTGAATGTGCGTAAAACCCTTTGGAAATGAGGGTTTCACGCGAGGGGACCACTCTCAACTGTAGCAGATAGGGGGACGTGGCGTGATTGACGGGGCGCGCGTTCGGGATGTACAAGGGGCTGATTAATGGCTGGTGGTTTCCCACCCATGCTGCGCATGGATGGGGCACCCACTTTTCGTGCAGAATTCCTATAATTGCAGATTCCTCGATTCATTACGCCACGGAGCGGGCGGAGGACAGCTAAGAAAAATGCCGCACCCCGGTTGGAGTGCGGCATTTTGTGTTGGCGGGTCGAAGCGAGGTTTAGAAGGGGTTCAGCTTGCCCAGGCCCTTCTTCTTTTTCTTCTTGCTGGAGGACTCGTTGTCCAGGTCGGCCTTGGGCGCCTTGGTCTTCTTGCCGTTGGCGGCCGGCGTGCCGGACTGGGTCGTGTTCTGGCCGGGCTTGATGTCGTTGATCTGATCGGGCGCCGCGGCGGGAGCCTCGGCGGACGGCAGAACGGTGCTGGTGGCGCCCACCGGCTTGACGACGGCGTTGGGATCGGCTGCGGCGCCGGGCGCGCCTACCACGGAGACGCCGACGCTGGTGCCGTCACCGGGCGCGGCCATCTGCACCGGGGCCTCGGAGGGCTGATCGCTGCGCGGCGGCTCGTTGACGCCGGTCGCCGTGGTGTTTGCCTCGGCGGGCCGGGCGCCGATGGCCTCGTTGTACATGGCGCGGTTCTCTTTGGTGATGTCGGGGGCGACGGTGCGCTTTGGATCATCGAGGCTGGGCTCGCCGACATGGACTGCTTCAACCACCGTGGGGCCGTGCTTGATGAGGCCGAGGGTGCGGTCAGTAAAGTGCAGGGGCTGGCGGCTGCGCTCTTCGGCGTCGCTTTCAGCCATGGCAGTCTGCGTGGGCTCGGGGACCGGGCGATTCATGGCAATCAGGCGGTCGCGGGCATCTTCGACGTGAGGGGCCATGGGGTAGCGCGTAATCACCTTCGCATAGGCCTGGGCGGCGCGATCCATATACATGGCGCTTAACCGTTCTTTGAGGGCCCCGTTGATGCCGGGCAGCATCTGGATCTTTCTTGCCTCGCCGGCATAGGCGTCGCCGATGCCGAGCAGGGCCTGGTCGCTCTTGGAGTAGAGCGGGTAGGTATCGACGACGGTCTGAAGACGCGCGATCGCGGCGGGGAAGTTTTCGCGGCTGCCGTAATAGAGGCCGATCTGCGTTTCGCGTTCGGCCAGCACTTCCTGCACGTCGCGCAGCTTCTGCTTGGCGCGGGGCACGAGCGTGGAGTCAGGGAACTGGTTGATCATGACCCGGTATTCCTGCTCGGCGCGCTGCGCGTTGGTGTAATCGCGGTCGGGCTTCTCCATCTGCTGGTAGTAGATGTCGGCCACCTTCATCTGGGCCTCGGCGGCCTCGGGCGCGTCGGGGAAGAAGGTGATGAAGTCCTTGTACTCGGCTTCGGCCTGGGTGAGCGCGGCGGCTCCGCCTTCCTTGAACCAGGTGTCGCCGACGGCGAGCTTGGCGCGCATGCGGTATTCGGAGTCGGGATAGGTATTGAGGAGGGTCTGCAACGTGAGGCGGGCCACGTCGTAACGGCCCTTCTTCATGGAAACCATGGCCTTGTCGAAGAGGATCTTGTCGGGCTGCTTCGAATTGACATTGGCCAGCGGGTTCGCGCTGAGATCCTGGTTTTTCTTGTGCTTGGGCTGCTTCTCTTTGGCCTCAGCGGTTACAGCAGTCAGCACCAGGATCGCCAGGGCCGCGGTCGCAAACTTCCGGGAAAACCGATTCATACCACCTCTTGTGCGGCTGCGCCCGATCGAGGGCCCTCCGCGTGCAACGCTATCTTTCCGGGGAAGGTTACTTGCCTGCCGCCGCACGGGCCGCCGCCAACAGCGCGCGCGCATCCCGCTCGGCGTGACCAGCGCCAAAAACAGCATTCCCGGCCACCAGCAGTTCTGCTCCTGCTTGGACGACCTGGGCTACCGTGTCGTGAGCCACTCCACCGTCTACTTCGATTTTAAACGCCAGCCCCAGCTCCTGGCGCAACTTGACCAGATGCCGGATCTTATCCAGGGAAAAGGGGATAAACTCCTGGCCCGCCGAAGCCCGGGTTCACGCTCATGATGAGGACGTGGTGGAGCATGGGCAGCACGTCGAGGATGAGGTCGACGCGCGTGGCCGGATTGAGCACCACGCCGGGCTTCATGCCGTGGTGCAGGATGAACTCGATGGAGCGGTGCAGGTGCCGGCAGGCCTCGTAGTGAACGCTGACCCAGTTGGCCCCGGCGTCGGCGAAGGCGGGGATGAACTCGTCGGCATTCTCGATCATCAGGTGGCAGTCGAGCGGCAGCTTCGTGGCCTTGCGCAGGCTCTTGACGACCGGAGGCCCGATGGTGATGTTGGGCACGAAGTGGCCGTCCATGATGTCGACATGGATGACGGTGCCGCCGCCGCGCTCCGCAGCGGCAACTTCGTCTGCAAGGTGCGCAAAATCAGCCGAAAGGATAGAGGGCAGCAGCTCAACCATGGCGCAAAGCGGGCCACCGTTCCCGCGCCGCCAGTGTATCAGGGCACTGCATGCGGCATGAACCTGCGGGGCCTCTCCCTTCGGTTTTCAGCTCTCCTTTGCACAGCAGCATTTGGACGGGCTGCCGGCCGGGCTGCTTTCAGGGGCGATGTAAGCACCGCTGGCGTCGACGTGTCCGCCGGCATCGTAGCGATCGTGGTGACGCACCCAGTCGCCCAGAGTAAAGTTTGGGCCGTGCTCGTTGCGGCCTTTGGGCGTGAGGTCGAGCCACATATAGGCGCCGAGAATTTCTTCGTTGCCGCGGGCGTAGCTCGAGTAGGTGTGAAAGATCTGGCCGCCGTCGGGCCGGTAGAAGACGCTGATGCCGGAGAGCTCTTCGATCGAGGCGGGGACGGTGCTGAAGTTGTAAAAGACCTCGCCGGTGGCGAGTTGCTCGGGCGTGAAGGAGACGTTGCAGTCGAAGTTGAAGTCGCTGCCGAGCGAAGAGACCATGTTGAAGCGCCAGCCCATGCGCTTTTTGAAGTCCATGAGCGCAGCGAGGGGAGCGCGCGCGACGGCGACGAAGCTGACGTCGTGCTGGGCGAGGTGCTGGTTCGGTCCATCGACGTGATCGGAGAGGAAGGAACAGCCGACGCAGCCCTCGCCGAATTCGCGGCGCCACATGAAGTGGTAGGTGATGAGCTGGCTGCGGCCCTCGAAGAGATCGGCTAGGGTGCGGGAACCGGCGGGCGTATCGAAGACGTACTCCTTCTCGACTTTGACCCAGGGCAGGGCGCGGCGCTCAGCGCTGACGGCGTCGCGCATGCGGGTGAGGGCCTTCTCTCTGGCGAGCAGGGCGGTGCGTGCCTCGAGCCATTGATCGCGGGTGACGACTTGGGGAGTTTCGATGGTTTCCGGCATGGAATTCTCCTTGAGGATTTGTGAGGGGCGCGGCTTCAGCGCGGCGCCCGCAGAGTTTCAAGATGGCGAACGATGGCGCGCAGGCCCGATCGCAGCACGGCGGGTTCCTGCGCATTCTTGGCGAGTGAGATGTAGCCCTCGTAGAGAGCGATGAAGAAGGTTGCGGTTTCAACGGGGTCAATCTCGCGGCGCACCTGGCCGCGTTTTTGCCCGGCGCGCAAGGCGAAGGCGATGGCGTCGCGCCAGTCGCGAAAGATTTTTGCAGAGCGCTTGCGAAAGCCTTCGTCGAGAGGTGACATCTCCTGCGAGAGGTTGTTGAGCGGGCAGCCACCTTCGACATGCTCGGGCAGCAGGGAAGTGCCGCGAACGATCTCGATGAGCGTGTCAATGGGGCTGAAGGGATTAGCGGGATTGGCGGCCGCGGCGAGGGGGTCGAGCCATTTCTTCTGCGTGATGTCGGTGACGACTTCATCGAGGATGGCGTAGCCGAGGGCCTCTTTGCTGCGGAAGTGGTGATAGAGCGCGCCCTTGGTAACCTTTGAGCCCGCAAGAATGCGATCGAGGCCGGTGCCCTGAAAGCCGTGGCGGTAGATTTCGCCGGCTGCGGTTGCGAGCAGGCGCGCACGGGTGTTTTCGGGGTCGCGCGACCGGCGAGGTTTTGCGGTGCGGGGGCGCCGGGCAGTTAACATACCAACCAGTATGTATGTTCTGCGGAAATTGTCAACAGGCGAGTTGGCGGGCGCGGGGAGACGGCTAGTCTTTGCCGGCGCCGGAATTGTCGCGATCAGGATCGGCGGTCGCGGCGTCGCCGAGTCGGGATTGGCGGGCGTGAGATTGCCGACGCCGACCTTGCGAGATAGACGCGGCCGACGGCGCGCAGCATCGCCTTGACCGGCCAGCCTCCGTCCTCTTCAGGGAAGAAGATTTCGCCGGTGCGCTTGACCTCGGGGCGGTAGTACCAGCGCTTGAGCAGGGCGAGATGCGCCTGCCGAACGACGGCTGAGGGAGACAGCTCCGTCGGCTGCGTCAATGCTTCAAGAGCCGTTTCCATGCGGGATTCGAGCACGCCGCGCGGGACTTTGACGGTCTGTGCGGGAGCGTCGGCTGGGGCGGAACCTGCAGCGGATGTGGTTGGGTCAGGCGCGGTCGGGTCAGACGCGGCAGGATCGGGCGCGGCCGGATCGGGCGCTTCGGGAATTGCCTCGACGGCGACCGGATGCGCGAAGAGCGAGCTTGAGCCGGAGTGCTCGTTCTGGATGCGCATGCCAAGGGTCGAAAAGGCGGCGGGTCCGCGCAGGCGGCCATCCTGAAGAGAAAGACGCCAACTTCATCGAGCTGGGCAGAGGGCTGCAGAATGACGGCGCGCAACTGGTTCATGGGCCGGACGAGCTCGGGAGCGAGCGCGCGAATGCTTTCGACTTTCTGCACCTGCGCGTGAATCGCCGCGGCGGTTTCAAATTCGAGATTGGCCGATGCCTCTTCGCGCTGCGTGCGGAGCTGCACGAGCCGGCTTTCGCCGCGCGTGGCGAGAAAGCTTTCGACGGCGGCGGCTTCCTCGGCGTAGCGCTCGTCGGTGCAGCCCTTGTAGCAGGGCGCGAGGCACATCTTCATCTCGGAGTAGACGCAGCCGGGGTGGCTCGGGTCGGGATCGAGATCGTCGATGCAGCGCCGCAGCAGAAAGAGCTTGAGCGCCTCCTCGGCGAAGCGCTCGGCTGCGGCGCGCGAGGCGAAGGGGCCGTAGGCCCAGCTCGGCTTCGCGCTGGCTGGGGCGATTGGTGACCACGATGCGCGGGTAGGGATTGCCGCCGAGGTAGCGGATAAAGGCGGGCGCGCGCAGGTGCATGCGCTCGAGGGCCTTTGTCGCCGTAGACCTCTTCAAGCAATTCAAACTGGAGAAGGAGCGCCTCGAAGTCAGAGCCGGTGAGGCGCCACGCGATGCGGCGCACGCGGCCGGCGAGCTGCAGGCGCCGGGGATGCCGGGGCGAGGGCTGCAGCAGGCGCAGGAGGCGGCCGCGCAGGTTGGGCGTGCGGCCGATGTAGGGCTCGGCGTGTGCGTCGGCGCCATAGAGCGCAAAGACGGCGGGGCGCTGCGGCAGTTGGGCGAGCGATGCTTTGGGATCGGCGGGATCGAAGGCGATGGAGTGCATCGTACCGGCCACGGACGCTCCCACTTTATGCTCCCGCGATGGTCATGCCGTCGATGCGCAGGGTGGGCGAGGCGATCGCGCTGCGGAACTCGAGGTCGTTGCCGATGGCGGTGATGTTCTGGAACATCTGCGCCGAGGTTGCCGGCGATGGTGATCTCTTCTACGGCGTGGGTCAGCTGGCCGTTCTCGATCCAGAGGCCGGTTGCGCCGCGCGAGTAGTCGCCGGTGACAGTGTTGATGCCGAAGCCCATGAGGCCGGTGACGTAGAGTCCGGCGGGAATTGCGGCGATGATCTCATCCGGCGTCGAGGTGCCGGGCTCGAGATAGAGATTGCCGCAGCCGATGCCGGGCGTGCCGGCGAGGCCGCGCGAGGCGTTGTGCGTGGACTGCATGCCGAGCTTGCGCGCGGCGTAGGTATTGAGCAGGTAGGTGCGCAGCACGCCGTTTTCGACGACGACGGTGCGGCGCGAGGGCAGGCCTTCGCCGTCGAAGGGCGAGGTGCCGAAGCCGCCGACGCCGGAGGGCAGCATCATGGTGTGGTCGTCGACGATGGTGACGCTGGGGTGCGCGATGGTCTCGCCGAGCTTGCCGGCGAGAAAGGAGGCGTGGCGCCAGATGGCGTCTCCGGAGGCAGCCTCGAAGATGGAGCCGACGAGCGAGCGGGCGACCTCGGGCGCGAAGACGATGGGCACGCTCTGCGTGGGCACGCGGCGCGCGCCGAGGCGGCGCACGGTGCGGCGTGCGGCTTCAGCGCCGACGGATTCGGGAGATTCGAGCAGCGCGAAGCTGCGGGCGCTGCTCCACCAGCCGTCGCGCTGCATCGGCGCCGTTGGCATCGACGGCGAGCGGCGCGGCGGAGACGCCGGCGTAGCTGGTGCGGTAGCTGCCGACGAAGCCGCGCGAGTTGGCCAGCACCTTGCGCCCGGTGGCGGCGTCGAAGCTGCCGCCGTCGGAGTTGGTGATGCGCGGGTCGGCGCTGAGGGCAGCGGCTTCGGCGCGGCGGGCCCACTCGATGCGCTCGGCGTTGGGCAGGGAGTAGACGTCGTCGAAGTAGAGGCGCTGGTCGGCGGCGATGGCGCCGTATTCGCCGGCTTCGGGCATGCCGGTGAAGGGATCTTCTTCAGTGACGCGGGCCAGGGCGATTGCGCCTTCGACAAGCTGGCGGATGCCGTCCGCGGTGAGGTCGCTGGTGCTGGCCGAGGCGGTGCGCCTGCCGAGAAAGACGCGCAGGCCGAGGGCGCGCGAGCCGGATTCCTTGAGGGTCTCCACCTCGCCCATGCGCACGTTCACGCTGAACTCGTCGCCTTCGCGGGCCACGGCTTCGGCGTCGCTGGCGCCGGCCTTCATGGCCAGGGCCACGACGTCGGCGGCGAGAGATTCGAGATCGAGAGCGGTTGAGGGGGATTGCAAGGCAGACTCCGTCATGAGTCAACAGTAACAAAATGACATTGCTTCTCAGGACCTGCCCGTTCCGCCGACGGTCATGCGGTCCAGCTTGATGGTGGGCATGCCGACGCCGACGGGCACGCTCTGGCCGTCTTTGCCGCAGGTGCCGATGCCTTCGTCGAGGCGCAGATCGTTGCCGACCATCGAGACGTACTTGAGCGCCTCGGGGCCGTTGCCGATCAGCGTTGCGTCGCGCACCGGCGCGGTGATCTTGCCGTCTTCGATCAGGTAGGCCTCGGAGGCGGAGAAGACGAATTTGCCGTTGGTGATGTCGACCTGGCCGCCGCCGAAGTTGACGGCGTAGAGGCCGCGCTTGACGCTGCGCAGAATGTCTTCGGGATCGTCGTCGCCGGCGAGCATGTAGGTGTTGGTCATGCGCGGCATGGGGATGGACTGGTAGCTTTCGCGGCGGCCGGAGCCGGTGTTGGGCATGCCCATGAGGCGCGCGGAGAGCTTGTCGGAGAGATAGCCCTTGAGGATGCCGTTTTCGATGAGCACGGTTTCCTGCGTGGCCGATCCTTCGTCGTCGACGTTGAGCGAGCCGCGGCGGCCGGCCATGGTGCCGTTGTCGACGACGGTGACCTTGGAGCTGGCGACGGGCTGGCCGATGAGGCCGGCGAAGGCGGAGGTCCTCTTGCGGTTGAAGTCGGCTTCGAGGCCGTGGCCTACGGCTTCGTGCAGCAGAACGCCGGGCCAGCCGGGGCCGAGGACGACCTGCATCTCGCCGGCGGGCGCGGGAACGGCGCCGAGCTGCAGGATGGCGCCGCGGGCGGCTTCGCTGCGCAAGATGCTCGGGGCTTTTCGGTCCGGTGAATTGCTCGAGTCCGGCGCGGCCGCCGCCGCCGGCGGAGCCTCGTGTGGTGATGGCGCCGTCTTTGGCGATGACGAAGACGTTGAGGCGGCAGAGGGGCTGGGTGTCGCTGGCGAAGGCGCCGTCGGAGGCGGCGACGAGGATGCGGCGCAGCTCTTCGCTGTAGCCGGCGCGCACCTGCACGATGCGCGGATCGTAGGCGCGGGCGGCGCGGTCGGCGCGCAGGATCAGCTCGAGGCGCGCGGCGAGGTCGAGGTCGAAGCCGCCGAGCGGCACGGGGTAGAGATCGGCCGCGGCGGTCTCGGTGAATCCCTGCACGGGCTGCTTCGCGGGGCCGGAGGCGATGAGCGCGGCGGTGCGCGCGGCGTGGAGAAGGCGCTCGGGGCTGAGGTTGTCGGTATAGGCGTAGCCGGTGCGCTCGCCGGAGAGGACGCGGATGCCGCAGCCGGCGCTGATGCCCTGGCTGGCGGATTTGACGATCTGCTCGTCGACGCCCAGCGAGGTGGAGGTAACCGACTCAAAATAAAGGTCGGCGTAGTCGCCGCCGGCGGAGAGAGCCTCGCCCAGGCAGCGCTCGAGCAGCCGCTCGGTGATGCCGAACTTCTCAAAGAAATAACGTCTGTGGCTGATGGCGGAGGAAACTGCGGGATCGGTCATCGTAGTTCCAGTTTACGCCCGGCCCGGCTTGCGCGCCGCGACGGATGGGGCCGGCTGCGTGGTCCATTTCCTGTCTTGGTGCGGGCTATTTCTGAACCGGTTCCGCGGGGCGCGATGCGCGTGCTACATTTTCGCCATGACAAAGCTTTGGGCTGCTGTCCTTCTTGTTGTGTTTGCCAGTTCTGCATTTGCCGCTCCCGCTCCCGTCCACCATCATCACCGCCACCACCGTCACCATCACCACCACCGCGCATAACCGGGGTTTCAGGGACGGCCACAAAGGCCGCCCCTGGGGCCGCGGCGCGGATGATGACGCCGGGGTTACCCTTGTCCACCAGAAAGCGACAGGGTTGCTGCCGAAAGCGTAGAGCCCGTGCTACATTCGGGCCATGAAGAGGCTCGTTGCTCTAGGACTTTTATCGGTAGTGGTTGCGGTTCCGGCCATGGCTGCGAAGTACAGGAACACGCACCCCAAGGCTGTGCACCCGCAGAATCCTTACCTCAAGCATCCGCACCACAAGATGCATCGGGGCCGTCACAAGAAGATCTAGTTGCAGAATTTTTCCGGCCGGGACGATCATTTTCCGCCCGCAGTTGCTGACCCGTAGAATCGAGCCATGAGTTCCGCGACCACTGATCTTGAAATCCTGCGCCACCCGATCGGGCGCTTCAGCCCGTCCAATCCACACATTCCGCCACGCGCGCCGGCAGATCGAGACGCTGCGCGCGTTGCCGCAGGCACTGCGCTCGGCCGTTGCGGGCCTGAGCGACGCGCAGCTTGACACACCGTACCGCGAAGGCGGCTGGACGGTGCGGCAGGTGGTGCATCACCTGGCCGACAGCCACGGCAACTCCTTTTTCCGCTTCAAACTTGCGCTGACCGAAGAGTGGCCAACGATCAAGCCGTATGACGAGGCGGCGTGGGCCAATCTCGCCGACAGCCGTACGCTTGCGATTGAGCCGGCGCTGACGATGCTGAGCGGCCTGCATGAGCGCTGGGTGGCGCTGCTCGAGTCAGATGAGCGACGCGGATTTTGCGAAGGGCTATAACCACCCCGAGCGCGGGCGGCAGGATCTTGCGGCAGCGCTGGCGCTCTATGCGTGGCATGCGCTGCATCACACGGCCCACATTACATCGCTGCGCACGCGGCAGGGCTGGTAGACGAGAGTGATGGGCCCGGCCGCGGCGGCTGCATCCGCATCAGAACTCACAAAGGCGATCGAAGAGTATCTTGCGCAGCATCCGGCGGCGGCGCTGCTCGAAGAGGGGCGCGTGCTCTTCGACTTTCGCACCGCGCGCTATTCGATTGCCGAGTCGCACGGGCGCTGCCTGCTGCAGTTGTGGAGCGAAGAGCGCAACCTGATCCGCACCGTGGTGGAAACGCAGTATCGCGGGCAGACGCTGCGCCTGCTGACGCGGCGCATGGGCGCGCCAAAGCCGCAGACGCTGGAGCTTGTGCCGTCGAGCGACCGCCGCACGCCCACGGCGCGGGATACGGCGCGGCGCAACTATCAGCGCCTGCTCGAACGCATTCTGAGCCGCACCTTTCCGCAGGCGAAGCTGGATGGATTTCGCTCGGCGATGGACCTGGAGCACAGTTTCGGGCCTGCTTACATTCGCGGACGCCTGCTGCAGGGCACGGCGGCGGAGGCGGTGATCGGCGTGGGAGAGGCGGAGTCGCCGGCGACGATTGACGGCATTCTCACGCTGGGCATTTTGTGGCTGCAGCACTGCCGCGAGCATGGCGATGGCCGCAGACACTTTGGCGGGCTGAAGGTTGTGGTGCCGGCCGGCGCATGGCGCACAACGGCCGAGCGCATGGCGTGGCTCAACAGGGAGGCGGCGGAGTTTCAGCTCTTCACGCTCGATGAGCGCAGCGAAGAACTGGCGCGGGTGGAGATTGGCGACGCGGGAAATCTTGAAGCGCGGCTGGTGTATGCCTTCTCTCCGCAGGCGGCGCGGGAGCGCTGCCAGGCGGGCATTGACCGGCTGATGAGCCTGCTGCCCGAGGGGGCAGCGCAGCAACGTGGAGATCTATCCGCGCTCGGCTACCGAGGTGTCGCTGCTGCTGCACGGGCTCGACGCGGCGCGGGTGCGGCATGGGGCGGCTGCCAACTCATTTGCCCATGAAGAGGAGATCACGTTTGGCGCTGGCGCCAACGAAACGCCGCTGACGCCGGAGAATGAGGAACTGTGCCGCGAGCTGTTCAAGCGGCTTTTTTTGAGCAGGCATCCGCAGGGCCAGCACACCGATGCGCTCTTCCGGCTGCAGCCGGAGCGATGGCTGGAGTCGCGGCTGCGCGGCGGCATCGCGGAAGCTGATGCCGGGTCTGCGCGGCGACCTTCTGTACAGCCAGGTGCCGGCGCTGGCGCGGGGCGACCGCGGCATGCTCGATCTGCTGACGCTCGACCGCAGTAATCGGCTGGTGGTGATTGAGCTCAAGGCCGAGGAGGACCTGCATCTGCCGCTGCAGGCTCTGGACTACTGGATCCGCGTGCGCGCGCTGAACGAAGACCGCCGCGCGGCGGAAGGCGGCAGCAGACCGCTGCTCAGCTTTTGAGCGCCACGGGTATTTCCCGGGCGTCGAGGTTTCGGAGCGTCCGCCACGGCTGGTGCTGGCGGCGCCGGCGCTGCGCGTGCATCCGGCGAACGAGACGGTGCTCAAGTATCTTGCGCCCGAGGTGGAGTGGGAGCTGATGGCGCTGGGCGAGCACTGGCGCCGCGAGCTGAAGGTCGTCTTCCGCAAGCGCGGGGGAAATGGAATGCCGACAGCGCCACGGTCTCCGGCTCAGCGATGACGGCCCGGAGCTGACTGGCTCTTCAGTGCACGTCGGCAAGAGCGGCGTTCATTCCCTGAAAGACGCCTTCGTATTGGCCGTCCCGGGCAGCAAAGCGCAACGGCTTGACGCGTTCAACGCAGATCTCCGGCGGCGTGGGCTGCTGCTTGAGGATATCCACGGTTTCGCTGATGAAATCGGCGAGGGGCATGGCGCGCGGGTCGCTGGCGCCGCCCATCAGGTCGGTGGCCACATACGGCGGAATGAGCTCGAGCACTTCGACCGAGGTGCCGCGGAGCTGGTAACGCAACGACTGAGTGTAGGAGTGAATGGCAGCCTTGGTGGCGCAGTAAGTGGGCGTGAGCGTGAGAGGCACGAAGGCGAGGCCCGAAGAGACGTTCATGATGGCGGCCTTCGGCTGCTTTTTGAGCAGGGGCAGCAGCGCGGCGGTGAGACGGATGGGGCCAAGCAGGTTCGTGGCAATGATGGATTCGGAGCGCGCCACGTCGATGGCCTCGGCATGGAGATCTTCGGCGCGCATGATGCCAGCGTTATTCACGAGGACATTCAGCGTGGGGAAGGCCGAGGCGGCTTCTTTGAGGAGGGCCCTGATGCTGACGGGATTTTCGATGTCCAGCAGCAGCGACTTCATGCCGGGATTGGCGGCCGTGGTCTCTTCAAGAGCGCTCTGCCTGCGGCCGGCGATCACAACCTGATTGCCCAGCTTCAGCAACGCTTCGGCGAGTGCCCGGCCGATGCCGGAGCCGCCGCCGGTGACGAGGATCGTGTTGCCGGAAATGTTCATGTCGATTTGTCTCCTTTGCGGTTGGGTGATTGAGGGTACCGGAAATCCACAGTGCTGCGCTGATATCCACAAGCGGGAGTTTCGCGCAGGCTGAGGGGCGGTGCGCGCAACTGCCTGATTTAGAAGCGCTGCTTTACGGATTTGATTCTCGCACCAGTGAAATTGATTTACTTCGAGGATTTTCGTGCAAGAGTGCGATGTGGGTGATATAAATGGCACACAAATCCTCTGCTGCGCATAGGTGAATCAGCAGTATTTCCGTGCGCCGATTTTGCTCGCCCGTTTGAAAGCCCTTTAGCCAGCACGTATGGCGTCGGTTGCCTGTTGACTTCAATGAGGGGAAATTTACGCGATGAGCAAAGTCTTTCATCTGTCCGCGGCACCTGCACTTTCAGATGCCAAAATCAATGGAGTCCACATCATGCCGGTTGGAGACTTTTCGGCGCTGGAAACCGATTTTGATTCCGAGGTCCGTGAACTGGTTGATTCCATTTCAAATACGCTGGGATGTGTGCGCGCCGTGCAGGCGGCGATTGCGATAGAAGCATTGGGAGCATTGGTGCTTTATGGCATCTGGTTTCTGGCGCACGTTCACCGGTAAAGCCCGGCGCTATTTTTTCAGCGGTTTTCTCGCGAAGTAATAGAGCGAGTAAGCAAGCAGCGCAAATGCGAGCACTGAAACCCAGTTATTGTCGAGGAAGGTATGGGGGAAGTTGAGGATGTCGCCCTTATCGGTGGTGGTTTCATAGCCTTTAAGGGCGACTCCCAACAGGCCCACGATACCTCCGGCGGCGATAAGGCCTGAGGCGTAGAGCGAGCCGGGCGATACCTCGCTTGAGGCTTCCGCTTCGTCTCCACCGGCACGTTTGACGGCCTGATCGACGAGCCAGCGCACGACTCCTCCGCAGAAGATGGCAAGCGTGGTGCCGATCGAGAGATAAGCGCCCACGGCGAAGGAGAGCGAGCGAATTCCCAGCAGCTCGACGGCGATGACCAGGAAGACGCCGACCATGACCAGTCCCCAGGGCAGCTTGCGGCTGAGAATTCCGTTGATGACGGTGGCCATGAGGCGGGCCTGCGGCGCGGCTGCCTTCTCACTGCCGATTCCCTGAATCCACTGCACCTCAATGCGGCCTGTAGCGGGCGAGTAGAGATACTTGCCGTTCTCAAGCTCGGCCGAGCCGATGGCGTTGAGCACCATGAATTCGCTCTTGTGACGCGTGGTGGCGGTGTTGTTCGGGCCGAGGACGTGAATCTCGTCGGGCAGGCCTCTGACATTGTTCTGGATGGAGACGCCCGAGTGCGGCGCGTTGATGTCCCATGGCTGCGAGGTGGCGTGGAACGTCTGCAGGCCGGTGTTCATCAGGTTGAGCGTGAAGCCGATGGCGACGGTGGAGATGACGACGCCGATCATGAGCGCGACCTGCTGCTTCCATGGCGTCGAGCCGACAAGATAGCCGGTCTTGAGGTCCTGCGAGGTATCGCCGGAGTTGCTGGCCGCGATGCAGACGACTCCGCCGATGGTGATGGCGAGCGCGCCGAAGGCGGGGGCGGTCCAGCCCTTGACGAGGAAGATGGCCGCGGTAGCCATGAGGGTGGCGATGGTCATGCCGGAGACGGGGCTGGCCGAGCTGCCGATGAGGCCGACGATGCGCGAACTGACGGTGACGAAGAGGAATCCGAAGACGACGACGAGTAAAGATGCGGCGAGATTGGCGGCCCATCCGACATAGGCGCCGGGCACGGGCTTGAACTCAAGAAAGAGAAACATGAGGACGACGAGCAGAAACGAGCCGATGACGACGATCGACATCGAGAGGTCGTTCTCAGTGCGGATGGGCTTTTTCTTCTCTGCCGCCGCGCCGGGGCGCATGTTGCGCAAGCCCGCGGTGAGCGCGTTGAGGATGGTCGGCATGGTCTTGAGCAGGGTGATGAGGCCGGCGGCGGCCACGGCGCCCGCGCCCATGGGACGAATGTAGGTGGACCAGAGCTGGCTGGGGCCCATCTGCGCGATGGGAATGGTGCCGGGATAGACAGGGTGGGGCAAGATCTTTGCCGAAGAAGTAGATCAGCGGCATGAGCACGAGCCAGGAGAAGACGCCGCCGGCGAAGATGACGCCGGCGACGCGCGGACCGATGATGTAACCCACGCCGAGATACTCGGCGGTGGCGTCGGCCTTGATGGAGGCGCCTTTAAGGATGTGCTGCGGGCCGAAGTCGGGCTGGTATTCGGGGGTGCCGGGCCAGGCCCTGAAGATGTTGTCGTTCTGGAAGCAGGCGTAGAGAGCGCCGAGGCCGAGCCCGGCGAAGACGCGGCTGGCGAGAGAGCCGCCGCGCTCGCCGGCGATGAGCACGTCGGCGCAGGCGGTGCCTTCAGGATAGGCGAGGGTGCCGTGCTCCTCGACGATGAGCTGGCGCCGCAGGGGAATCATGAAGAGCACGCCGAGCCAGCCGCCGATCAGCGCGAGCAGAAAGATGCGCGAGTACTCAAGATCGAAGCCGAGGAAGATGAGGGCGGGCAGCGTGAAGATGACGCCCGAGGCGATCGACTGGCCGGCGTTGCCGGTGGTCTGGACGATGTTGTTCTCAAGAATGGAGGCGCGGCCGAAGGCGCGGAGGATGCTGATGGAAAGCACCGAGATGGGAATGGACGCGGCCACGGTGAGGCCGGCCTTGAGACCCACGTAGACCGTGACGCCGCCGAAGATGATGCCGAAGATCGACCCGAGGAGCAGGGCGCGGAAGGTGAGTTCCGGGCGATTCTCGCCGGGTGAAACGAAGGGCTGAAAGTCGGGCACGCGTTGCCTCCCCATTGTGCGCAGACAGGTTGATGGAATTGCCTGAAATGGGGAGTGTAGCAGCCGGGGCGTAAGGCCTGTGACCCAAATCACGGATAGCTAACGGGAGGGGAAAATTCACCCCCTTTTACTGTCGATGAATAGAAGACAGTCTTGCCATTCTGAGAAGCGGAGTTTGTGTCTTGCCTTCGAGAAACGAGCCACAAGCGAAACCTCAGGGTACGCTCTTGAATCGAAGGACACCTGGTTGATACCGACGCCCGTGAAGTAGTCCGCGCTACCTCAGGTGTGGCCTTCTAAGAGTACCGGTCTACTCGGGTGTAGCCTCCGGTTTCTTACCTACCATCCAGCGTTTAAAAAGCAATCGGTAGATCCCCCCGACATCGCTCTGCCATTCTGGCAAGAAGTAGATCAGCAGCATTTCTTCTGAGAGCGCGAAAATATAGACAAGGACGGTTCTTTGGTAGAGCCAGTCGGAATACCCGGAATCCCCCAAAAGGAAAAGAGACATGACGAAGACTCCAGCCATGAAAGCTGCTGCGCGAGTCAGCAGTGTGTGAAAGCTGGACACGCGGCCATAACGCCATAAGGATGTGATCAATTCGATGATGTAAAGACCCATCACAAGCAACAACCCAGGATAATGAAAAAAAGAATAGAGGATAGAATGAAGAAGGATGCAGATCAGCATGAAGGTCGCGCAGCGATCGAGTTGGCATCAGGGAACCAGTCTGGTTACCCGCGGAAAGAGATTTGGGACCTTTGTTCCGCGAAATCCACTGGACAACGCTCGACGCCTGCCGCAGAATGCAACCACACCAGGGACAATTCAACCTTTCAGTCCGGGCTCCACTCTTCCCTGTACGACGCAAAAGGAGAAGCTGTGATAAGAACCGTAAGGACTCTTGCACTTTCATTTGCCGCGATCCTGCCGTTCACCGCTGTTCTCACCCAGGCCAATCCTTCAGAACGCATCACATGCGCGAGGCGGTACGCGACGGGCAGGCCCGCGCGATTGGCCGCGCGCCGGCAAACCAGACACTGCAACTCGATCTTGTGCTGCCGTTGCGCGATCCGGCGGGATTGAAATCCTTTCTCGCCGATATCTACAATCCTGCCAGTCCGAATTACCGGCACTACCTTACTGTGGCGCAGTTCACTGAGCGCTTTGGGCCGACGCAGGAGGACTATGACTCCGTGCTGCGGTTTGCGAAGAACTACGGCCTGGAGGTCATTGGCGGCTCGCGCGACGGCATGGATGTGCAGGTCAAGGGCTCGGTGGCGTTGATTGAGACTGCTTTCCACGTCAACCTGCGGACGTATCAGCATCCGACTGAAGGCCGCGAATTCTACGCGCCGGATCGGGAGCCGACGGTGGATCTGCCGTTCGCGCTGTGGCATGTTTCGGGATTGGATAACTACTCACTGCCGCATCCGCTGGTGACGAACCGCCAAGCGTATGCGCAGGCACACGGCGTCGATGCGGACTCACTGGTATCGCACGCAACCACGGGATCGGGCCCGTCGGCGTCATTCCTGGGCAGCGATATGCGGGCTGCGTATTACGGCAGCGGCAGCCTGACCGGCGCGGGCCAGAACCTGGGCCTGTGGGAGTATGAGGGCACCGATCTCGCCGATCTGACGACGTATTACAAGAACGCGGGCCAGACCAACAGCGTTCCGGTAACGCTGCTCTCGGTGGACGGCACCAGCACAAGCTGCGTCGACACCAGAGCGGGCGGCAATTGCGACGACACCGAGCAGACCCTCGACATGACGCAGGCTCTGGGCATGGCGCCGGGGCTTTCGAGCCTGGTGGTTTATGTCGGCTCGACGGATACGGCGATCATCAGCGCGATGACGACGCACAGCCCACTGCCCACCACAATCGGCTGCTCGTGGGGCTGGACGCCGGCGGATGCCAGCACGCTCGATCCTTACTTTGAGAAGATGGCGGCGCAGGGCCAGACCTTCCTGGCCGCTTCGGGCGATAGCTCCACGTGGAAGGCCACCGGAAGCGCGGCGGCATGGCCGGCGGACGATGCCTATGTTGTCTCGGTGGGCGGCACGGATCTCGTGACCGCAGGAGCCGGCGGGGCATGGCAATCGGAAACTGCATGGACTGACAGCGGCGGCGGCATCAGCCCCGACAAGGTTGCGATTCCCGCGTGGCAGCAGCTTTCCGGCGTGATCACCTCGACCAACAAGGGGTCAACGACGCTTCGCAACGGTCCGGACGTTTCGGCCAACGCGAACTTCACCTTCTACGTCTGCGCCGATCAGACCACCTGCACGGCGAATGAATATGGAGGCACCAGCTTTGCCGCGCCGATGTGGGCGGGCTACCTGGCGCTCGCTAACCAGCAACTGGCGTCAAGCGGCGGTTCGCCGGTGGGCTTCATCAATCCCACGATCTATGCGCAGAACGTCACGTCGAGTTACTCCTTGGATTTCCACGACATCACGAGCGGGACGTCGGGCAGCTACTCGGCGGTGACGGGGTTTGACCTCGTGACCGGCTGGGGCAGTCCCAACACAGGCTTGATGAGCGCGTTGACGAGCGGCACGACGACGTCGTCGAGCTTCAGCGTCTCGGCGTCGCCTTCGTCTCTCTCCGTGGCGCAGGGCGGGACCGGAACCACGACGATTTCGGTCGCGCCGGTGGGCTCGTTCAACTCGGCGGTGACGCTTTCGGCGTCGGGACTGCCGACGGGTGTGACGGCGGCGTTTGGCACCAATTCGATCGGCAGCGGCTCGGGCAGCTCGGTGCTCACATTCACAGTCGCGTCCTCGACGGTTGCCGGAACCTACAGCGTCACGGTGACGGGAACATCAGGCACCACGGTTGTGACGACCACTGTGAGCCTCACGGTGACGGGCACGACGGCGGGCTTTGCGATCAGCGCGTCGCCGACGTCGCTGAGCATTGCGAGGAGCAGTTCAGGCACGGTGACGATTACCTCGACCGTGACCGGCGGCTTCAGCTCGGCAATCGGGCTCACGGCTTCGGGACAGGGAAGCCAGAACACGATTTCCTTCAGCCCGACGTCGATCACGGGTGCGGGAACCTCGACGATGAAAATCACCGTGGGCAGAGAGCGGCGCTCGGCAGTCACACGGTGACCATCTCGGGTAAGAGCGGAAGTACGACACACACGACAACGGTGACCTTCACGGTTACGCGTTAACACGTAGGCGTTCACAAGGCCTCCTCGGCACCCTCGGGTGCTGAGGGTGGAGAGGCGAGAGGCTCGGACTCGCGAGGGTCCGGGCCTTTTTGCGTGCGCGCGGGCACACTGCTCTTGGCGAAGCGCCGTGTCTGCGCGTAGGGTAAGGGCAATCGGCATCTCTTGGTAAATGGAGATCGAAGAGCATAATGGCCAACCCAGTAACGGCACCGACGCCGGTCACCCGTGTGAATCCCGCGGCGGCGGCAGCGCCTGCAAAGCGGCTGCTCTCGCTTGATGTGGTGCGGGGCATCACGATCGCGTTCATGATCATGGTGAACAACAATGGCGGGTCGGGCTCGTGGCACTTCATGAATCATGCGGCGTGGAACGGCCTGACGCCGACCGACATCGTCTTTCCGACATTCGTCTTCATTGTCGGCGTTTCGGTGGTATTCGCAACGGAGGCGCGGCTGGCGCGCGGCGCATCGCGGGCGCAGCTCGCGGGGCACACGGTGTGGCGGGCGATCATCCTGATCCTGCTGGGCATAGTGGTGAACAGTTTTCCATTCTTCGCGCCGGCGCATATGCGCTTCTACGGCGTGCTGCAGCGCATCGCTGTCTGTTACCTCGTGGTGGGGCTTTTTTACCTGTGGGATAAGCGCGCCTCAACGAAGGCCATTGCGCTGGTGGCAGCGCTGGTGGGCTACTGGGCGCTGGTGCGCTGGGCGCCGATTCCCGGTGTGGGTGTGCCGGGCCGCGATGTGCCCTTTATGGACATGACGCAGAATCTGGTTTCGTGGATCGACCGGCATCTGTTTCCCCATCACCTTTACCTGGGCGGGGTCGATCACAATGTGCGCGACCCGGAGGGCCTGCTGAGCGATCTGCCCGCGATCGGCACGGCGCTCATGGGCGTGCTGACGGGGATCTGGCTAAGGACCCAGCGGTCGATCCCGGTGAAGGCGCTGGGACTGGCCGGGGCGTCTGCCGTGAGCCTGGTGCTGGGATATTTGTGGTCGCTTGAATTTCCGCTGAACAAGAACATGTGGACGAGCTCGTTTGTGCTGGTGGCCGGTGGCTACTCGCTGGCGCTGCTGGCTCTGTGCTACTGGGCAATTGAGCAAAAGGGCTGGAGGAAGGGCTGGACATGGGTCTGGCTTGTCTTCGGCTCGAACGCAATCGCGGCCTACATGTTCAGCGAACTGCTGCCGGGCGTAATCGGCAATATCCACATCGGTGAAGGGCATCGCGAGGTGTCGCTCGAGTACTGGGTTTTCCAGCACGTTTTCGCGCATATCCCCGACCCCGGCTGGGCAGCGTTTGCTTTCTCGGTTTCATTCACTGCGGTGTGCTTCATCCCGGTGTGGCTGCTCTATCGCAGAAAGATTTTCCTGAAAATATAGGGCCTCAGTTGACGGCGAGGGAGATTTCGCAGTCTACTGCTGCATCAGGCTTCGCGGCCTGCACGACCTCTCGTCGCCGGAAAGCCCTGCGTCTCGACCAATGCAGGCGCGCGCGGCGAAACTCGAAGCCATTTGCTGCTGTGTGGAGGTCAGAGATGACCACAGCCGAGGGTGCTGTTGTCCTTTGCGCCGGCGATGGCGCGTCCCCTAGCGCAAGGCGGAGAGCGTGGGAGGTCTGCGAACTCGCCGTTGGCTACTGCCTGATCCTTGCGGTGATCTGGACACCACGGCCGGTGCAGGGCTGGCTCTACTGGACCGCGCTGGCATGGTTTGTGCTCACGATTCTCAGGTCATTCCCCGGCTGGAAAGCGATGGGATTCTCGATCAGCGGATTCTGGCGGTCGTCGTGGATCGTAGGGCTCGCTCTGCTGCTGGCCGGAATCGCAGCTCTGGTTGCAGGCTCGCTCCATACGCTGCACCATCCCGGCGGTGCGCTGGGATGGGTGCAGGCCTTTGGCGGCTACGCAGTCTGGGCGCTCATACAGCAGCTTCTGCTGCAGGGGTACTTCCTTCTGCGCCTTCTGCGCCTGGTGCCCAGCGCAACGTTCGCGGCAATTTTGGCGGCAACGATCTTCGCGCTGGCGCACCTGCCGAACCCGATCCTCACGCCGGTGACGCTGCTCTGGGGCCTTGCGGCCTGCTTTGTCTTTCTCCGGTGCCGCAATATCTGGACGCTGGCGATGGCGCACGCCATCTTCGGCATCTGCCTTGCCGTCACGATTCCCGCGCCGGTGCTGCACAACATGCGCGTCGGTCTCGGCTACCTCACCTACCGTGCCCCGAATCAGCTTCACCTCAACCACAGGGACCACAGGGTATCGACGGCGGCATGGGTCAGGCACGATGCGCCAACGCGGCGCTGAGCGCGCCACGCCCGGCCGTAAAAGATTCCGGCGATCGCGGCCATGATGACGTAGCGCCAGTTGAAGTCGGCGGTACGTTTGTTCCAGTGGGCAAGGCCAAAGAGTACAGCGGTCACGAGCAGGGCAGCAGTGCGTCCGACGCGCCGCTCCAGCAGGTTTTGCAGCCATCCGCGAAAGAAGAGCTCTTCAGGAACGGCAATGAAGAGGAAGGTGAAGATAAAGGCGCCGATCGCCCGCAAAGGTTGCGGCCAGACTGCATGGAAGTGCAGAAAGCCAAGCCAGAGTCCCAGCGGAATTGCGATGATTGCGTAGAAGGCGAATTCGCGCAGTCCGATCGATCGCGTCATTCCGGTTCATGCGCAGGTCAAAGCCGACGCCGTCGAGCCCGCGCACGCCGAGAAACGCGAAGATGCCCGCGTCGAGAAGCAGCATTTTGCCGAAGGCCGCATAGCCGTGTGGCCAGGCTGGCTCAAACCAGCGCAGATCGACGGCGAGGCCGAGAAGCAGGAGCACGAGAAAATCGCGCCAGTTGCCTCGATGGTCAATGTCTGCTTCGCGGGCCTGATCGAGAAGAAAGGCGATGCCGGCGGGCAAGAGCGCATAGAGAGCGAGCCACTCCCAGTGAAAGATGTGGAAGGCGCGCGCCACGAAGATGTATGGCAGACAGAGCAGCGCAGGAGAGGCGATGCGAAGCGGCCGCGGCAAAGCCTGCGCAACCGCGGAGACGCGACCAGGGAAAAAGGCCACATAGAAGAACGGAAGGAGAATCATCAGCGCCGCGATAAGAACTTCCGGCTGCTGGAGCGAGTGGAGATTCATCGCGATGGCTTAGCTGCGAAGCGCCGGCTTCACGGGTCTGAAGAGCCAGAGCAGGAGCAGCGTAAAGAGCAGGCCGCCGACCAGGAACTTGATCCAGGGGGCGGCGTGCGAGGGCGAGAAGAAGCCTTCAAGGCTGCCGGCAATGACGAGCATGGGAATGACGCCGGAGACGAGGCGGGTGGCCTCGATGCCGCCGCGGGCTACGGAGTCCTTCCAGCGCAGCGAGCCGGGGAAGAGCATGGCGTGGCCGAGGCGGAAGCCTGCTCCGCCGGCGATGAGAATCGACGGCAGCTCGAGCGAGCCGTGGGGGGCAACGAAGCTCCACAGCGCGAGCGACATTCCATATTGATGGCAGGCGGCGCCGATGACGCCGAGCATCATGCCATTCCTGTAGAGCGACCAGAAGGTGCCAAGTCCGAAGAGAATGCCGCCGGCGAAGGTGACGAAGCTGACGCTGAGATTGTTGGTCATGATGTAGCTCGACGCCATGGGCGCGACGCTGACAACGGACTTGGTCCACATCTCGTGCCGCTCCATGGTGGCGATCATGGCCGGGCCAACAAAGTGACGCATGAAATCAGGCCGCGCCGTGGTGATCACGGCGCCCAGCAGTCCCCAGGCTACCGAGACGAGCAGAGCGAGGGCGACGTAGCGGATCTGGCTCTGAAAGATGGCGGGATAGTCGTCGCGCAGGAAACGAAAGAGGCCCGCGACCGTGGTCTTCTTGCCGGAATAGATAATATGGTGGGCACGAGCAAGCAGGTGATTGACGTGCGTCGCATAGGTTTGCGCGGTAGCGTCCTGGCGCAGCACGGAGAGATCTGCCGCGACCTGGCGGTAAAGCAGGGCCATCTCCTGCAGTTCGGCGCGCGAAAGCTGGCGCAGGCCGCCGTGGTCAGACTGGGCCAGCAGCGCGGCCAGCCGGTCCCAGTGGGGCCGCCGTCTTGCGATCCACTGATTGGAGAGAATCTGGGCCATGGACGCGAATTCAGATCAGCTTAACATCGAAACGCCTGAACTTGTGGACCTTTGAGATGGCGCTGGTACTCTCCAGGACGCTGCGCAGGAGCTCTGGGAACGCATGCGCCATCGCCTGCCGCATCCTCGCCGCTTGCCCGAGCTAAACAGAAAGAGTGCGGCTCGCGCCGCTGCCCAACACACACCTTAAACCTGTCCTAAGGTTCACGCGGTATCATCGCGCCGTGATGAAGCGCGCTGTCTTTTTAGCCTCCGTAGCGTCATTCGGTCTTCCGGTGTTTGGCTTCGGCCAAAGCATTCCGGCCGCTCCAAAACACGGGCCACACTTTGTTGGCTCCGAAAGCTGCAAGGCTTGTCACGCGGAAGCGTATAAGGGCTGGAAACAAACACGAATGGCGAATGTCGTGCGGGATCCCAGAGAGCACCCCGAGGCTGTTCTCGGTGATTTCGCCCATCCCAATCCGCTCCGTACTTTCGGCCTTGACGACGTCGCATTCGTCTACGGCAGCCGTTACAAGCAGCGCTATTTTGCGAAGCGTGGAGACGACTATTTCCCCCTGCCTGCGCAATGGGACGTCGCAAAAAAGCGTTGGTTGCCATATCACGTGGAAGCAGGAACCGATTGGTGGGTCCCGTTCTACGGACCGAGTAACTTCGATCGGCCAACCGGTCCCACCTGCGACGGCTGTCATTCCGTCAACTACGACGTGAAGACCAAACAGGTGACCGAATGGAATGTTGGCTGCGAGAAGTGCCATGGGCCGGGCAGCGAGCACGTCGCTCACCCGTCCAAAAAGAACATCGTCAATCCCGAAACGCTCGACTATGTGCGTGGAAACGACGTCTGTATGCAGTGCCATACGCAGGGGCGGCCCTTGGAGAATCCCATCAACGGCAGATACTACGATTGGCCCGTAGGCTTCATCCCGGGCCAGCGTCTGGCGGACTATTGGAGGCTGGAGGAGCTCAAACTCGGTTCCACGGACTTCTATCAATACGCAGATCTCACCGCCCACAAGAACCGGATGCAGGGCAACGACTTTGTGCAGAGCACCATGTACCATCGCGAGCTTCGTTGCTTCGATTGTCACGATGTGCACGGAAACGAGAATGAATCAAACCTGCGCGAGAAGGGCAACGCGCTTTGTCTCGGTTGCCATACAAAACAGAATGCCGCGGGCCTGAAGGGGAGTGTTAGTCAGCACACGCACCACGCAGCGAATAGCCCGGGCAGCCAGTGCGTCGCCTGCCACATGCCCCACATTCAGCAAACCATCAAAGACAACTTCGTCGCCGCTCACACATTTCGATTCATCACCCCAATCGAGAGCGAACAATCCGGCATTCCCAACCCCTGCACCTCCTGTCACGCCGACAAATCAAACGAGTGGGGGACCAAGGAACTGAAGGCCTGGTCATCGGCTTCGCCTTGGCGCGTCGCCAATTGACGTTATTCTCGCCACGGCGCCGGGCGAGCGTCACGGGTGCCGTCGCGCTGCCGCGAACGGCTCGCCATTACCAAACCCGGCGCTCCAAGGTGTCCAATCTCGGGCGGGCGAAGCGTCCCACGACCCGTGCTATGCTAGCGCAGCTTCGGTGACCACAAGTATCCACCGCTGTCCATAATTAACGTGGACACTTCCCGGTCACCAATATTTACGCGGGTCATTTATGCGGGTCCGACGACATGAGCCACACTTCTGAGAGAGTCCGGCCTGAGATAACCTGGCCTGAGAGAATCTGGGCCATGGACGCGAATTCAGATCAGCTCAACATCGAAACGCCGGAACTTGTGGCTATTGAGATGCCGCTCGCGGGCATTGGCAGCCGCTTCATCGCGCTGCTGATCGACACGCTGATCTGGCTCGCCGGGCTGATGGTGCTGGGCGTTGTGCTTTGGATCTTCCGGCCGGCGCTCGAGGCCTTCCGCAGTCTTTCTTACCAATGGACGGTTGCGCTCTTTACGCTGGCTACGTTTCTGCTCAACTGGGGCTACTTCACGCTGTTTGAGGCCTTCGGCAACGGACGCACGCCGGGGAAGCGCGTGGCGCGCATCCGCGTGATTCAGCGCTCGGGGCGGCCGATCGGCATCTTCGAGTCGATGGCGCGCAACTTCGTGCGCTATATCGATCAGATCCCATTCTTTTATGCCGTGGGCGTCATCGCTGTCTTTGTGACGAAGCAGCACCAGCGCCTGGGCGATCTTGCCGCGGGTACGCTGGTGGTTCGGGACCGCGAGGAAGCGACTCCGCTGTGGAATGAAAGCGGGGCGCGTACCTTCACGGCGCCGGCTTTTCCGCAGGGGATTGCCATCCCGGAGCCATCGGCGGCGGTGGCGCTGCCGGCGGCCGGAATGGCCCGGCTCTCGGCCTCGGACCTTGCGGTGCTGGAGAGCTTCTTTGCGCGGCGGCTCGATCTGCCGATGGCGACCCGCGCCGCCCTGGCGCAGCGCATTGCGGCCGCGATTCAGTCGAAATCGGGGCTGGAACCCCCTCCCGGGACGAGCGTAGAGACTTTTCTGGAGGCGACGGCGCGGGATCTGCGGGACGTGGCGCGCCTGCGGTAAGTGCTGGTTTAAGCTTGCTGAATCATGCTTATCTCATCTCATAGATAAATATTCAAGAGGGAAGCTCATCTTTTCACGATCCATTCGTCAAACTGCTGCTTGACAACCGTTGGTTGAGGAGCATTTAATGGGCCCCGGCTCAATCTAGACAAGCAGTGTCGTTAGAGCACGTAAACGATTGAGCCCGTAACTCTTAAAAACTGTATTTTTCTGGTTTTTTCTCTTCTAATTTATGGAGAAAAGGCCCCCGTCCGAGGACTGTTCGGAGCAAGTTGGGCAGGTCTTGAAGATGGGGCAGGGGCCCAAAGGGCTGTCGCGGTCATTGAAGAGGAGCGCCGCGGCAGAAAACAAGAACATAAACCGCACGTGCGGAACGGCGTGAGAGCGCCGGCGGGATGCTTCAGGGATCGAGCTGAAGAAGCAACCGTGGAAGGCGGAGAGCTGGGGAAACTGAAAAGGAACGGGGCTGTCAAGTAAATTGATTTTCTTCTTGACTATCCTGCAGTGCGAACCCTTAAATGGCTGCGCTGCCAATTTCAGAACCTATGAACAGCTTTTCCTCCTGCATTTCTGCTCGGCGGTGAAGCGGCAGTACGGCACCAATTTGAAAAGGAAGGTCACATGAGACAAACGAGATACAGGTTCTTCCTGTTGCCGTTGATTTTCGTGTTGGCAAGCGTTGCTGCATTAGCGCAGGCCAACTCGTCACTCACCGGCATCGTTACTGACCAGACGGGAGCGGTGGTTCCAGACGCGAAGATCTCACTTACCGATCCTGCGACTGGCTCAACGAAAACCACTGTCAGCGGCGCGACCGGTCTGTACACTATCCCCGGTCTGAATCCAGCAACCTACAACATGAAGGTTTCGGCCAAGGGCTTTCAGAGCTTTGCGCAAAACGGCGTCGTGGTGAACGTATCCGCGAGCGTTCGCGCGGATATCAAGCTCACGATCGGAGCGGAAACCCAGACAGTCACCGTTGAAGCCGACGCACTCGCTGTGCAGGCCGACTCCAACGTAGTCAGCACCCTGATCAGTTCCGAGCAGATCAGCCAGATCGCAACCGAGAACCGCAACTTCGCGGCTCTGGCTGCATTGGGCATGGGCGTCAGCTCGGCACTTCCTGACAGCAACACGCCAACCTCGGTTGCATCGAACTTCACCATCAGCGTGAACGGTCTTCGCCAAAGCCACAATATCTGGCTGATCGATGGTGGTGAGGCTGATGACCGCGGCGGCGCCGGCGGCATGTCCATCATGCCTTCGCAGGACGCAATCGCCGAGTTCAACATGCTGACCTCGAACTACCCGCCGGACTACGGTATCTCCTCGGGCGCCACGATGAGCCTTTCGCTCAAGAGCGGCACCCAGAAGTTCCACGGCGAAGTGTGGGAGTTCAACCGTACCTCCGCGTACAACGCGCTGAACCCGATCTCGCGGACCGGTGCGCACATCCGCTACAACATTTTCGGTTTCAACATTGGCGGCCCGCTCTTCATTCCCAAGGTGTACAACACCAACCGGCAGAAGACGTTCTTCTTCTGGAACGAGGAATGGCGCAAGCTTCTTTCGGGCGCAGGCACCACCAACGTGCAAACACTTGACCCGGCTGACATTCCAACCGCGGGCCAAAATCTGTCCTACGTAGCCCCGGCTTTTGCGCCGACGACGAAGCTCGTCGTTCCGAACGTTTCGCCGACATCGGCGTACGCAATGAACGTCCTGACTCCGCATGGGCTTACTCCGGGTGCGGCAGCAGGCACGGCCGGTGGCTTCGCGGTTGACGGAAGCGGTCACGCTGTCATCCCCAGCTACCTCTTCGATCCGAATGGCGTGCTTTACCTTAACTCGGGTGTTCTTCCCAAACCCACCGAGGCTAACGGCTATGCCATCGCGAACATTTCGAATCCAATCGATGTTCGTGACGACATCCTTCGTATCGACCACAAGTTCAACGACAAGTGGACGATCCTCGGCCACTACATGCACGACACCGTGAATCAGGGCTATGGCCTGCCCTTCCTCGGCTGGCTGTGGGCGAGCTACAACACCGTCACCTCGACGCTGAACAACCCGTCGAACTCGGCGGCCATCAAGCTGAGCGGCACCATCAACCCGAACCTGTTGGTTGAAGGCAGCATCAACTACGACGGCAACGTCATCAACATCACCAACAGCCCCAACTCCTACCTGCCTTCAGGCTGGGCGGCAAATCCGATCACCTCGAGTTTTGCGATCAGCAGAAATTCGCTGCCCGGCGTGACTGGCTTTGGTAACCCCTATGGAACGGCTTTGGACACAGGTTCGGCGCCCTGGCATAACGCTGCCCAGGACTTTGAGCCGAAGATTGATGTTTCCTACACCAACGGCAAGCACGCCATGAAGTTCGGCTTCAGCTACAACCGCTATACCAAAAATCAGCAGATCTTCGGCGACACCCAGGGCGACTTTGGGTTTAACTCCTCTGTCGAACGACGGTCTCATGGATATGCTGATGGGTCTTGCTGGCAGCTACTCGCAGTTCCAGGCAGCGCCGATTCGCCACTACGTAAACCAGACACCTTCGGCTTACGCGATGGACAACTGGCACGTCACGCCGCGGTTGAGCCTTCAGCTCGGCCTCCGGTACGACGCCCTGCCGCACGCATGGGAGCGCAGCAATGCCGTGTCTAACTTTAATCCAGACGCGTATCTGCCGAGTGCAGCGCCGTCTGGAACGCGGACAACACCATTAACACCGCGCCAGCCAGCAGGTCGTCGCTCTGAACGGTGTCAACTTCTACCTCAACGGCATGGGCCTTGCGGGACAGTACGGCTTCCCGAAGGGTCTTGTGGTCAACGACTATCGGACGCTGCAGCCTCGCGTAGGCTTCTCTGAAGACATCTCCGGAAACGGCAAAACCGTTCTCCGCGGCGGCTTCGGAACCTTCTTCGAGCGCATGCAGGGCAACGATATCTACAACGCGGCCACCAATGCCCCGTTCGCCTATAACGTCAGCCTCGGCAACCCCGGATTCAGTACTCCAGGGCAGAACTGGCTCACTGGCGCCAACACTGCATCGAGCGGCAGCGTGCCGATCTTCTCGTCCGGCGTAACCAGCCTGGCGCAGGATTATCGCGCTCCGGCGGTTGCGCAGTTCAGCCTCGGTGTCCAGCACGAAGTCATGCCGTCGATGATCTGGGTTGTGCAGTACGTTGGCAACCTGGCATGGCATCAGAACATCGAGCGCAATATCAACAACTTCCCGGTGAGCACGAGTCCGCTTGTCCGCTGCCTGGCCGGTGATGGAAGCGCTCACTACTTGAGCGGCTCCACGAATCCGGACGCGGCCTGCACGGCCGGCTTCCCGAATGCTGGTGGTTCGAACGTCTACAGAACCTACCAGGGTTACAACGGCATCACGCAGCAGGAGAACACCACGAACGGAAACTACAACGGTTTCCAGACTGGCCTGCGCATCCAGAACAAGTGGGGCCTGAGCGGCGAAATCGATTACACGTGGTCGCACGAAATCGATATCACCACCTATGACCTCAACCAGGTCAGCAACCCCTGGAACCTCAAGTACGACAAGGGTTCCGGAGCTCTGGATCGCCGTCAGATCCTGGGTGGCAACTACGTCTATAACCTCCCGTTCTTCGCCAAGAGCAGCGGTCTTGTGAAGTCGATTCTGGGCGGATGGGAGCTTGCAGGTACGTTCGTCGATCAGACTGGCGGAATCCCGGCCAACCAGGGCCTCGGTCTCGCCATCACGTATGATCCGATCGGACTCGATGGTGGTTACACCAACCGTCCGAACATCACCGGCAACGTGCACTACCTGAAGCAGCGGCACGGCACGCGCCAGTGGTTCGACACCAGCAACTTCTCGGCGCCTGTTCCTTCGTGGCTTGGCGGCCCCAACCAGGGCTTCGGCAATCTGCGCAAGGATACAGTCATCGGTCCCGGACGCGTGAACTTCACGACGTCGCTCTACAAGTCGTTCGCGATCACTGAGCGGGCGCACGTCGAGCTTCGCTTCGAGTCGTTCAACACGTTCAACCACTTTGAGCCCAATGGCCTGTCAACCTCCCTTGGACTCGACAACAACCTGGTCCCGAACAACAACTTCGGCCAGATCACCAGCGCTTTCGATCCTCGAAACCTGGAACTGGGCGGCAAGTTCGTGTTCTAAACCAAACCCTCAACCTGGGCGCGACGGGCAATCCCCGCCGCGCCCTTTTTCTTTTCCTCGGAAGTTGCCCAGCCCATTGCGGGAAAGAGAGAAAATCAGACAAGACAGCGTGTAAATCGCGCTCCGCTGCAATACGCAACCGATCGCGATCCGTCTAAGGACTGCTGAGAAGGAATGGGCGTGAGAAGGTATTTTATACTGGAGTATCTGCCTCGGACTCGCCGCGGCCGGTGTCGCATGCCTTGCCCAGGCAAGGCCGGCTCCGGGGGAGGGCCCGCAGCTGGAACGGCAGGCAGCGTTCGCTTTCGAGCAACAGGGCCAATTCGAGCAGGCTGAAGCCGCGTGGCGCGCCATCGCCAAGGCTCATCCCGCTGATCCCGAGCCCTTTCGTGCATCTTGGCCTGCTCGAAGCTCACCAGGAAAACTACAAAGCGGCGATCCCGTACTACCGCAAAGCCATGGCTCTGAAGCCAGATATGCCCGGGCTTCGCCTGGACCTGAGCCTTGCTCTCTTTAAAAGTGGCGACCTCAAGGGGCGCGATCCCAGAATTCAAGATTCTGCTTGAAAGAGGCGCCACCTGGCTCGCCCGACGGCATTGCGATTTAACACGCTGATTGGCATGTCGTATTACGGGCTGGCGGAGTATGCCGATGCAGCGCCCTATCTGCAGGAGGCCGCCGACCAGGATCCCAACAACTCGACGCTGCTGCTTTCTCTGGCGCATAGCTATCTTTGGACGAAGCAATCTAAGCAGTGTTCTGGACGTATATCACCAGATGCTGACGATCAATCCCGAGTCGGCTGAGGCTGACATGCTTGCGGGCGAAGCTCTGGATGAAATGAAGGACAATGCCGGCGCGACGGAGATGTTTCAGGGCGGCGGTTAAGGCCAATCCGAAGGAGCCCAACGCGCACTTTGGCCTGGGCTATCTGCTCTGGACGCAGAAGCAGTATCCAGAAGCGGCAGCGCAGTTCAATGCCGAACTGGCGAACGATCCGGATCATAAGCAGTCATTGCTTTATCTGGCTGACACCTACCTACAGATGAATCAGCTCGACGCTGCGCGGCCACTCCTGGAGAGAGTGCTCAAACTCGACCCCACGGTTCCGCTGGCGCATCTCGATCTTGGGATCATCTACAGTGATCAGAATCGGAATGAGCAGGCGCTGCGCGAGCTGTTGATCGCGGAAAAGGAGATGCCTGACAACGTCAATGTTCACTGGCGTCTTGCGACTCTATCGCACAATAGGCAAGAAGGAGGAAGCCAAAGTCGAGTTTGACAAGGCGAACAGCCTCAACACCGCCGCCGACGAGGAGCTTCACAAAAAGATTGCCGAAAGCAGCGCGCGCGGACCGAAAGGGCGAGTCCCCCGCTCCGCCGCCTGTCGGCAAACAGGAATAGTTCTTCCGAGGGCTGCTGCCGGTGGTCACATCGCCGTGTTCTGGTTTGGATTCTTCCGGAGCTTCCAGCAAGGGGTCTCATCGCCCTGCGGAAAGATGGAGAGCGAGCAGGGCACGTCGAGTGTGCCCTGGTAATCGAACTCGGTCTTGTTGCCTTTGAGCGGCACCGTCAGGTAGCGGTTTACTGTGACTTTCGACTGCGGCGAGCCGCGCAGTTTGTAGATAGCCATGTCGCCGAGGTAAACGGCGGCGAAGAGAAGAACCATGCGCAACCGCTATCCGCAACAGCCAACGACCTATCAGCCTTAACACGATCTGGCCATTCCTTCCGGCTCTGTCGGCGCCTAGGCTTTGAGGGATGCTGCGCGGGGCGAGATGCCGCTGATCTCAGCAGCGCGTGCTTCGGCGTAGGCCGCAGCGCCCATCAGCGCGGCGCGGCTCTCGAGAATGACGCGCACCGGCATGTTGATCAGCAACTGGCTGAGTCGGCCTTTATCCGTGAAGGCCTTCAGGAAGGTGCCGTCCTTCAGTTTTTCGAGGATGCGGGGAGCGATGCCTCCACCGACGTAGAGACCGCCGACGGAAAGCACCTTCAGCGCGAGGTTACCGGCCTCCTGGCCGTAGGCGGAGACGAACATGTCCAGCGTCTTCTCGCAAAGCTCGCTCTTGGCAGCGAGGCCCATTTCGGTGATGACGGAGTTGGCGTCGTCAACGGCGGCGATCTTCTCAGCCAGCCACACGGGCTCCTCGATGCCTTTCACGTCGCGCAGGAACTCATAGATGCTGCGCATGCCCATGCCGCTGACGACGCGCTCAAAGCTGATGCGGCCGTTGTATTTCTGCTTGAGGAAACGCAGCAGCTCGATTTCGTTTTCGTCGCGCGGCGCGTAGTCGACGTGGCCACCTTCAGAGGGATACGGCACATGGATACGGCCGTTCCAGGCCAGAATGCCTTCGCCCAGGCCGGTTCCGGCGGCGATGAGGGCGCGGTTGCCGATCTGTCCCGGATCGCCTTCGCTCAGGGTAAAAATCTGGTCCGCGGACAGCTCCGCGATGCCGTAGCCGTTGGCTTCGAGGTCATTGATCAGAAAGACATGCTGAATGCTGCAGCTTGCGGCGAGGTCGCGGCTGTCGAGGGTCCAGGGGAGATTGGTGAGGCGCAGACGGCCATCGCGCACCGGGCCCGGGACGCCGAAGCAGGCAGCGGTGATTTTCTCGCTGCTCACAAACTGCTTCACGATCTCTTCGAGCCCGCTGTACTCTTTGGCAGGGTACTTTTCGTCGCGATTGTACGTCAGCTTGCCGTCTGTAAAGTCGTACAGAGCCAGGTGAACCTTGGTGCCGCCTACGTCGCCTGCCAGAATCATCTTTCCCTCTCCAAAACCCCGCAGCCTTCCCCATCGGTTGCGGGCAGAAGCGCAGCAGCGGCCTGATCCAGAATCAGAGTGAGTATACCGCCTGAGGGCCATATCAGTTGACTGGGCAGGCGCTCAGGATCATTGGGTCCGGTGAAGACTTCTTTGAGCACCGCGGCCTTGTCGGCGCCGGCGATCAGAAAGAAAACCGAGCTGGAATTGTTGATGACCGGCCAGGTGAGCGTGATGCGCCAGGAATCCCTCTGCTGGGGTACGTGGTTGGCAACCACCAGGCGCCCCAGCTCATGAATCGCCTCGGTGTGCGGGAAGAGAGACGCCGTGTGCCCGTCCGGCCCCATGCCGAGGGCAACGAGGTCGAAGCGAGGGCTCTCCGCGCCTTCGAGCCGGAAGGTATTGCGCAGCAGCGACTCATACCGCGAGGCCGCCGCCGGCGGATCAAGCTCACCTTCCATGCGGTGCACGCGCTCGGGCGGCAGCGGAACGTGATCGAGCATGGCTTCGCGCGTCATGCGGTAGTTGCTGTCGGCGTTGTCGGGCGGCACGCAGCGCTCGTCGACCCAGAAGAGCTCGAGCTTATCCCATGGCATGCGACTGCGCCAGGGATGGCTGGGGTCGGCGAGCAACTGGAAAGCGGCTTTGGGGGTTGAGCCACCGCTGATGGCGATGCGCGCCCGGCCGCGCTCGGCTACCGCTTTTTCGGCAGCCTGCGTAAACTGCTCAGCCGCGCGCGCAGCCAGCGCTTGCGCGTCGGGCATGACGGAGTAGTTGACTGTGAGGGTCTTCGGCATTCTTTTGGCTCCTCCGAAGCATGTAAAGGTACGATGACGGCATTGCTCGATGCAGTGGTCTTTGAAAACCGCGCCACCGCGCAGACGGATATTAGTGTATCGACTCGAGACGAGGGAATTGTGCAGAAGGTAGCGGCCCACGTTACCGGCCGAGGTAGACGCGGTATTGCTGCTCGAGGACGCCGGCGGCCCGCGCCAGCTGCAGCTTCGACAGGTTGTACTGATAGAGACTTTCGACGAGGTTGGTTTGCGTGTGGGCCAGCGAGGATTGCGCTGTGACCAGCGGCAACGTGTCATCGACGCCGGCATTGAAGCGGTCCGTTTCGTCGCTCAGGGCGCGTGTGGCGAGGTCAACGTTGGAGCGCGCGACTTCGACCAGCTTGGCGGTTGCATCCACATCGAGCAGGGCGGCGCGTACCTGTTCGTCGATGTGCCCGCGCAGATCGTCAAGCTGCGCATGGACGGCGGCCTCTTCGGCGGCGGCCGCATCGATGTCTCCCCGCAGGCCTGCTTCGCGAAAGATCGGAATGTTCAGTGTTCCGATGGCGGCAAAAACGCCGTGGGTGCCGGCGCCGTTGACGGTCTGCGTTCCCCAGAAGCCGCTGAAGCTGAGCGAGGGCAGGCGCTGGCTGCGGTAGGCAGAGTGGATCGCCTTGTACTCGACAAGCTGGTTCTGCAGATTCTGGTAGTCCTGGCGATTGCGATACGCCTCGGCGCGCACTTCAGCGGGAGTCTGCTCGGCGAGGTCGTTGTAAGGCGCAGGATCCGTGAGCACAATGTTCTGCCCCGGGTCGATGCCGATTTCGCGCTTCAACAGGATCAGGGTTTTGTCGAGCGTGTTCTGCGCGGCGATGACCACCTGCTGCTGCGATTGCAACTGCACCCGGGCGCGCAATTCGTCGAGCCGGGCTATCGTGCCGGCCTCGTGTGCGTCGCGTGCCTGCTGGTAGAGCACCTGATCGGTCTTGGCGAGCGAGGTTGCGTCTTCCACTTCGCTTTGTGCGGCGAGAGCCCTCAGATACGCCGTGGCAACCTGCTGGATCACTTCACCGCGAGCCGACATTTTGGCGAAGTGCGCGGAACGCTCGGCGGCGCCGGCCGCCTTCCAGCCGGCAATGACCGGCCCGGAAAACAGTGTCTGATGATAGTTGAGCATTCCCTCAGTGAGAGAGTTCTTCGTCACCGCGGGAAAGTTCGGCAGCGGCTCCCCGGGCGGGAAGAGCGCGGTGAACTGTTTCAGGGTGCTTGGCCCGAAGCCCAACGCCGCCAGATCGTGCTCGTGATAACCGGTGTCCCCGGTTAGCGTGATCGTCGGCAAAAACTCCTGCAGCGCCTGATTCTTCTGGCCTTTCACGATCTTTTCGTTGTTCTGTGCTTCCTGCAGGCCGAGATTGTTCTCAAGGCCGCGCCGCACGGCATCGTCGAGCGAGAGCTTGATGGTTTCGTCGGTTGCAGGATGGACCGTGACGCTGCCGAAGAAGGGGTTCGACGCCGAGGTCGCGTTGCCTCTCTGCGCGCAAAGGTGAAGCGCTCCGGCAGCCAACGCTGCCAGCGCGCAAATCAGAGGTGTTCCCGCCTTCCGGAAGCGCTGTCGAACCGATCCGCTCACATCCATCATTTTCTCAGATGATTCTGGAGGCGTTTGGATTCCGTGGACCCTCGAAAAAACCGCCGGAATCGGGACAAATCTGATCGAATGCCCCTGATTCCGGCGAAGATGCTGCATTCGATCAGATCTGTTGCCGCGCCCATCGGCCCCGGCGGAAGAGCACGATTCCCGCGGCGGCGATGGAGGACTCGGCGATCACGATCGCCAGGAATGCTCCCCGCGTTTGAAGCTGGGTATGCTTCGCCAGCCACCACGCCAGCGGAAGTTCAAGCACCCAGAAGCCGAAGAGGTTCACAATCGTCGGCGTGACTGTGTCGCCGGCCCCGTTGAATGCCTGCAGCATCACCATGCCGTAGGCGTACCCTATGTTGCCGCAGCAGATGATGCGCAGCGCGGTGGCGGCGAGCGGCACGACTGCGGGATCGTCCACGAAGAGACTGACCACCGGGGTGGCAAAGACGATGAAGAAGATGCCGACGGCGCCGAGGAAGATCATGTTGTAGAGCCCGGTGCGCCACACCGCGCGAGCTGCGCGGTCGGGCCGCTTTGCGCCGAGGTTCTGGCCGACCAGTGTTGCCGCTGCGTTGCTGAGGCCCCACGACGGCAGAAGGAAGAAGATCACGATGCGAATGGCCACCGTGTAGCCAGCCACTGCCGCGGAGCCAAAGGTCGCGATGATGCGGACGATTCCGATGAAACTTGTGTGAGCGATGGCGAACTGCAGAATGCCGGTGAGCGAAACGCGGAGCAGACGCGCCATGACGCGCACGTTGAGCCGCAAGTGCCGCACCAGTACGTGAATGCGTTCGGTGCCCTTCATGAGCCGGTAGAACTGATAGAGCACACCGATGCTGCGCCCGGTGAAGGTGGCCAGCGCCGCGCCGGTTACGCCGAGATGCGGAAACGGCCCGAGCCCGAAGATGAGGCAGGGATCGAGCACCAGGTTGATGATGTTCGACACCCACAGGAGCCGCATGGCAATCGCAGCGTCGCCTGCTCCGCGAAAGATCGCGTTGTTGAGGAAGAGCATGATGATTGCTCCGCAGCCCCCAAGCGCGATGCGCGCGTAGCCTGACCCACCGGCGACAATTGCCGGCGAAGCGCCCATGAGCGCAAGCAACTGCGGCGCGAAGATGTACGCCGGAATGCCCACGCCGAGACTGATGGCGAGACCGAGACCGATCGCCTGCACGGCCGCGATGGCCGCGTCTTCAGGGTCCTTCTCGCCGATGCGCCGCGCCACCATGGCGGTGGTGGACATGGCCAGGCCCATGCCGATCGACATGACGAGCATCAGCATCGACTCAGTCAGCCCGACCGTTGCGACGGCATTTGCGCCGAGGCGGCCTACCCAGAAGACGTCCACTGACCGCAAAGAGCGACTCGAGCACCATCTCAAGCACCATGGGAATGGCGAGCAGGAAGATGGATCGATTGAGGCTTCCAGAGGTGTAGTCCTGGTGAGTGCCGCGCAGGGCTTCGCGCACCGAGGACCAGAAGCCGCGAGCACTGCCGTCGACCGGCTGCGTCGCGGTGGATTCAGAGATAGACATGTACGAACTCCACGAGTGCTGCGAAAGAGAGCAGCACAGGCACGCGGGGTCACGCTGCGAGCAATCAAGCTAGATTTGCAGAATTTCCCCGGGGCTGAATGGGCCTCGGGGGCGCCGCCCTAAGCGGCTGGAAGGGAAAAACCCGAGGCAATGTTCAGCGAATAGGTCGGAGTCTGGCAGCGACGGGCGTGAACATTGTTTCCTCCATGGCCAGGAGACTGGCGGGTTTTTAGAGTGTACCCCGATTTCGGATCAAAAAGCTACCAGAACCTCATCTAAGGGGCGGTCCACTAAAGGAATGACTCCACAACTCAGTAGGAATTCGGTAGTTCTGTCGAACTCTGCCGGATCCCTGGTTGGATCGTCGGTTGATCCAGGAGGAACGAAGAGAATCATGCCTTGTCGAGCACGTGTGAGCAAGACCCGGTAAGCGTTCTTACGGAAGATTTGCTTTTCTTCCTTCTTAATCGGTGTCCACCGATTCTTTGGACCCGAGAGAAACGAACGCGGCACCCACCCCTTGCCGCGGTCCCACACAAAATCTCCACCCCAGCACATTCCGATCCAATCAAGCTCGAGCCCTTGAATCTCGAACTCTGTCGCGAAAACCTCACATTGGAAACTCGAACGCAAGTCGGTATCGGGAGCCAGGTACCAGTGTTCCCACGGATACTCCGCGTGAAAGCTGGAGCTTGGTTCCAGGCCTTCCGCCCTTAAACGTGTTGCACCAGACGAGCCAACCAGCCCGAAGCGGCTCTCGCCTCTCCGAAAATATCTTAGCTGGTGTCTGACTTCGTCGAGGTCCCGAACGAGAAAAATGGGGAACTTCGATGCAATATCAAGTTGCGCAGCCCCTCTGACATCTCCGTCAAGAACTCTATTCACCCAGGTCGCGAGTTTTTCTGCCCGCAGACTTCTATTCGAAGTGCGCAAATGAAGAGTGGGGCTTGTGCTGACCGACATGCTGCGATTCGGGTCGTCGAAGAGCCTGTGTCCAGCGGTCGAAGGGCCTCCCTCCAGAACTTCGGGAGACGCGTATATCTTCCATTCCTTGTCTCTACAAGCGAGGGCTCGACCCCATTCTTCTAATCCTGCCTCGCCGTCATTAATTTCTTGTCCTCCACCGACAAGAGCAATCACAAAGGCCCAATCGGAGTGGCGCTCCATAATGCCGAGAAGCATCTCGGGCTCCGAGTAATCCCGCCCGAACTTCTTGAGATTCTGCGCTCGATTCCACGCCCTTTGAGCTTCATCGAAGATGATGGCGTGGTTAGAAGGATCCCTCAAATCGTCATCCATGTGATAACGAGCAAAGACGTGCACGTTCTCGATGAGCGTTCTGGCCTCAGTGCGCGCTTGCGGCGCGCTGGCTCCGCCTTTTCTGCTCTCCTGGGTAAACAAGTGCTGGAGCACTTTTACGAGCGGTCCGTTGCCGCTCATGAAGTGGATTGCGTTAGTCTGATTTTCGCTGGAATGGGCCAGGCTGAGGCCGACCAGAGTCTTGCCTGAGCCCGGCACTCCCGTGAGAAAACAGATTCTGTGCTCTTGCTTCTCGCGGGCGCCATCGACAAGTCCTTGTATCTCTCGTCTAACTGTTTCGATCTCGTGTTCGGATGCTTCGCAATGTGCGATCTCACGGATCGAGAGCCCACTCCTGAGCGCAACTGCCGCTTCCATGATGCTAGGCACTGGAAAATATGGACTCGCATCCCAAGCTTCTGGCGAAATTCCACCGGAAGATCGATCGGCAACTGCTCGAAGAACTTCAGGCATTTGTTCCCATGTTGCCTCGAAAACATCGGCGATCCAATAAGCGGCTAGTTGCGGAAAGAGCTCGAATTGCTGAAGCGGGTCGAGGCTAATCTGCTTGCAAGTTGGGGAGACAATAATGGGGATGATGTGACATTGAGCAGAGGCTTTATGGAAGTAGTGGAGCAGAAGCGCATACTCCGCGACTTGTCGATGGGCCTGGCTCCCAACTTCGCTGCTCTTCGATTCGAGGATTACGATCTCACTACCGATGAGTAGAACGATGTCAATTCGAGTCTCTTTACGAGGGATAGAGAATTCAAGGAGCACGCCCCAGTTCGTCGCATCGGCGAGGGTCTCGACGCATTTTTGGAGCATCACTCGCAAAGAACGAATGTCGCGTTCCCAAGTCAACGTTTGATCGGAATACTGACTCGTATAGCCACGATTCGCGTAGGAGACGGCCAGAGCAGCAATGATTTGCTCGTCTGATCTAGTCAGAAAGTCCCTTACCCTGGCGCAATAGAAAGATGCCATTCTTCCCTCAAATCGATGAACCTTTGCGGAATCGAATGAAGCAAGTCTACAAGACTGCGCAGTTGGATTCGGAGTGCCGTTTGATAACGGCACAAAGACGACTCGGGCATCCCGCGGGATGCCCGAATGGTTGATGTGGTGATCGCGCTTGGGAACTACTCTTCCTCTTCTTCCACGGGACGTTTGGCGTTGGCCAGAATCTTCTCGGCGACCTGTTGCGGAACGATGTCGTAGTGGTTGATTTCCATGCGGTAGCTGCCTTTGCCCTGCGTCATTGAGGTGAGCTGCGTGCCGTAGGTGAGCATCTCGGCCATGGGCACTTCGGCGTTGATCACCGTCGTGCGTCCCTTTGACTCCATGCCCTGCACGCGGCCGCGCCGGCTGTTGAGATCGCCCATCAGCGTGCCGGCAAATTCGTCGGGCGCTTCGATCTCGACCTTCATCACCGGCTCAAGCAGGCAGGGCTTCGCCTGCTCCATGCATTTGCGGAAGGCGAGGCGGCCGGCCATCTTGAACGACATTTCGTTCGAGTCGACATCGTGATAGCTGCCGTCATAGACGGTCACCTTGAAATCGACGACGGGATAGCCGGCGAGATAGCCGCGCGCTGCCGATTCGACGATGCCCTTTTCAACCGCGGGAATGAACTGCCGCGGAATGGCGCCGCCGAAGACCTCGTTGGCGAATTCGAAGCCACCACCGCGGGTCAGGGGCTCCATGCGGATTTTGCAATCGCCAAACTGGCCGTGGCCGCCTGTTTGCTTTTTGTGCCGGCCCTGCGCATCGGCTGCGCGTGCGAATGGTTTCGCGATAGGGTACCTTGGGCGCCTTGAGCGTGACTTCGGCGTGGTAGCGCTTTTTGAGGCGGCTCACGATGGTTTCGATGTGCGGCTGCCCGGCCCCGGCGATGAGGAACTCGTTGGTCTGTGGGTCGCGATAGAAGCGAATCAGCAGGTCTTCTTCCATGAGCTTATGAATGGCGGGCGCGAGCTTGTCTTCATCGGCGCGGGTCTTGGGCTCGATGGCATAGGTCATCGCCGGTTCGGGCAGCGCGGCGAGGTCGACCTGAATGTCGCCGCCCTTCTGCCCCAGCGTGTCGCCGGTAAAGGTATCGCGCAGCTTGGCTACCGCGCCGAGATCGCCGGCATGCAACTCGGCGACTTCAACCGCCTTGCGGCCCTGCATGATGCTAAGGTGCGCGAAGCGCTCCTGGCCGCGGCGCGTGTAGTTCTCGAGCGTTGCATCGCTTTTGACCACGCCGCTCACCACCTTGAAAAAGGTGATGCGTCCCGGCGAAGGGATCGGTCATGGTTTTGAAGACGACGACTGCGGCGGGCTCGCCGTCATCCGACCTTGCGGAAGGAGACACCGGTTGTGGCCACGCCGCCATCGCCGTTGGCGGCAACGGCCTGCAGCGCGCGGAGACTTCACGGCGATGGGCGCGCGTTCGATGGGCGCCGGCGCATAGACCTTGAAGAAGTCGAGCAGATGGTCAGAGGCGACGTTGGTTGCGCCGCTGACGAAGAGTACGGGGAAGATGCGGTCTTCGCGGATGGCTTCATGCAGCGCGGTGATCAGATGCTGCTCGGGAATGGTGCCTTCGGCGAAGAACTCCTCCATCAACTCGTCTTTGCCCTCGGCGACGAGTTCGACGAGCGCTTCGTGCGCGGCCTTTGCTGCCGGTGCAAGTGAAGCGGGAATCTCGCCGATCCTGCCGCGGCCATCGCCATTCGGCGGTGTAGTAGAAGGCTTCCATCGTCACCAGGTCGACGACGCCCTGAAAGCCATTGGCATCGGAGATGGGCAACTGAACCGGCACGCACTCGCGGCCCCAGCGCTCGTGCAGTCCGTCAATCAGCGCGCTCAAACCGCCGGGGCCACCCGCTTTGGGGTGGTCCATCTGGTTGACGACAACGATGCGGGGAAGGTTGGCTTCTTCGGCGTATCGCCAGACGCGCTCGGTTACGGCTTCGACGCCGTTCTGCGCGTTCACGACGATGGCGGCGGCTTCAACAGGCAGCAGCGCAGCGCGGGCCTCGTGGGTGAACATGTGAAAGCCGGGTGTGTCGACGAGGTTGATCTTGGTGCCCTGCCACTCAGCAAAAGCGACGGCATTCTGCATCGTGGTTCGGCGGGCCACTTCTTCTTCGTCATACGCGGTGACAGCCGAGCCATCTTCGATGCGGCCCTGGGTCGGTGTGGCTTTCGCGGCATGCAGCAGGGCGGCAATCAAGGTGGTTTTGCCGCTGTGCGCATGCCCCATTACAGCTACGTTGCGGATCTCACTTCCCTGGTACGTTTTCATGAGTTTCTCCTATGCGGTGCGATGGCGAGGGTGGCCGGAGAGGCGAAGCCTGTAGACTGTGAGGCTTGTGGAGAGTGGCGGCGGCACAGGGAGATCATTGAGGCGTCCGAAGGGGCGTCAACGTCTCCGGATTGCCGGGCTCGAGGGCCCGGTCTGCCGTCTTCCTCATCCATGCGGAGAGTCTCCGGCAGGCGCCGGGCAGAGGAATGCAGGGGAAATCTGCCGGGCGTCTTCCTTTAAGGATTCGGATGCTATCACACGGGGAGCCGGGCCGTCCCGTGATGCTGCGCACGAGGCGCTGATGGGGGTGGTGGGCGGCAAACGCGGTGCGGCTTACCAGTGGAGTACCGGCAGAAGGCTTGAATAGTCGTCAGTCCAGACGCGCAGTCCGGCCGCGGATTCAGGAGCGCGCGCATGCGGAGCAATTTCCGGCTGGCTGAAGAAGGCGGCGTTGCCGCTGACCAGCATCCACGTTGAGCTGAATTCGCCAATCTCATCGTTGGGGCCGTTGGTGAAGCGCATGGCGGTCATGCCCGCGTCTTTGGCCAGCAGGGCGATAGGTCCTTCAAGGTCCACGTGCTTGTTCGAGATGTGGAAGGCGATGATGCCGCCGGGAGCGAGATTTCTGCGATAGAGCGCCAAGGCCTGGGTGGTGAGCAGATGCAGGGGGATGGCGTCGCCTGAGAAGGCATCGACCACGAGCACGTCGAAGTGCTGAGGGTGCTCGCGTGCCAGAGAGAGGCGTCCGTCGCCATCGATGATGCGGATCTGCGCGCCGGAATCGCGCAGATAGGTGAAGACGTTGGCCGCGATCGGCGGCACGGCGGGGTTGATCTCGTAGAAGTTGATGTGGTCGCCGGGGCGGCCGTAGGCGGCGATGGTGCCGGCGCCGAGGCCGATGACGCCGATGGAGCGAGGGCGCCCGCCGCAGCAGAAGCGCAGGGCGAGGCCCACGCCCGAGTCTTCAGCGTAGTAGCTTGTCGGCGTGTGCCGCAATTGCTCGGTGCCGAAGTATTGTGTGCCGTGCTGGATGGTTCCGTTGAGCAGCGTGCGAGTCACCGCGCCGGGATAACTGCGCTTCTGGCGCACGCGCAGGGTGCCGTAGAAGTTGCGTACGGCGGCAACCGTTTCGCGCTGGTCGGCAATCTGCAGCCACGAGACAAGCACGGCCAGCAGTGCGCAGGCGACGCCCCACAGCATGCGCTGGTTCCATCCATCGCGCCACGTCACGGCCAGGGCGAGCAGCGCCGTGACGAGGAAGGTGATCGCGAGATCGTAGTTAAAGCGGAAGAGGAGCGGCGAGGCGATGCCGATGAGAAATGCCCCGAGCGCGCCACCCGCGGCGAAGAGGAGATAGAAGAGGGTAGATTCTGACGATCGTTGCGGGCGCAACGCGTAGGCTTCGCTATGGCAGAAATAGCACGCGACGAAGATCTCGATCAGGAAGAAGGCGATGCTGACGCGTAGCGGCAGAGAGACCTCGGTCTTCGACAGCATATAGGCGAGACTGCCCAGCATGACGATGAGGAGGCGCGTGACGATGCCGCGAGGGAGCAGGCGAGGGAACTCGAATGCGAGGATGATCGTGAGCAGGTAGGCGGCGAGCGGTAGTATCCACAACAGCGGAATCGCTGCGACATTCGCGGTGAGATAGGCAGTTACGGCGCTGAGCTGCATGGCAGCGCCCATCGGCAGCAGAACCCAGAGCAGCTTATGGCTTAGGGGCGCAGCGGGCAGCGCGGCTTCATAGCTGAGCACAGGCTCCCGTGCAGTCGTCGCGTTCTTCGTTTGTACGGTGAGTACTGCGGAAAGGACCGCGAAGAGTGCGAATCCGATGGTCCAGGTGATGCGTTGCGCCGCCAGTGTCAGGTGCGGTTCGACGACGCTCGGATAGAGGCCAAGCGCAAGCAGCGAGGCGAGATTCGACAGCGCGAAGAGGCGATAGGGAACTGCTGTTTTGTGAATGCGCGCCCACACAACCTGCAGCAGAGGGCTGGTCGAGCCGAGCATGAGGAAGGGAAGACCGATCCACGCGCTCAGCGCAACAAAGACCGCGGTGACCGGGTGATCAGACGCGTTTGTCAGGCCGAAGCTGTGCAGGGTCCACGCGATGGATGCGGCGAAGGCCAGCGCAAGCAGCACGAGATGCAGCATCCAGCGCGCGCTGCGCGCCAGCCAGTGCGCGTAGAGGTACGCGCAGAGAAGCGCGGTCTGAAAGAAGACGAGGCAGGTGATCCAGACCGCCGCCGAACCGCCGAGCGCAGGAAGCAATTGCTTTGCGGCGATTGGCTCAACGAGAAAAAGCAGAAATGCGCCCAGAAACACGGCGCCGCCGAAGAGAATTCGCGAACGTGTCATGCCTGCCATCGCGTGAAGTCCGGATGCTATCACGCGAACGGCCTTGTGATACAGTCGGTTTACCCTAGGCGACGAATTCGTCCTTCCACACGTTCCATTGCTGCAGAGGTGGCCTTCATGGCAGGAAACGGAAGCCCTTCCGAGGAAGCGGCGGCAGTGTCTGCCTCACCTTCGTCCCACTCAGCATCCATTGGCGCGTCGGCTCAGCGCAAAGCCTCGTGGCGCCTGCTGCCGGTTATCTCCATTGGCTACCTGTTGGCCTACATGGATCGCATCAACGTCAGCTTCGCGGCGCTGCGCATGAACAACGATCTGCACTTCAGCGCGACCGTCTATGGGTTGGGAGCCGGATTGTTCTTCATCGGCTATGCCTTGTGCGAGGTGCCTTCAAACCTGCTGATGTTGCGGGTGGGTCCGCGCCGCTGGCTGGCGCGCATCATGCTCACATGGGGCCTGCTGGCTGCGGCGATGATGTTTGTGCGAACGCCCTTCGAGTTCTACACGATGCGTTTGCTGCTGGGCATCGCTGAGGCGGGTTTCTTTCCGGGAATTATCTATTACCTGACGCTCTGGTTCCCGGCCAATATGCGGGCGCGGGCGGTGAGCCGTTTCTATATCGCGCTGCCTCTGAGCTCGGTGGTGATGGGCGCACTTGCAGGCTCGTTGATGGGCCTCGAGGGAACGCTCGGTCTAGCCGGCTGGCAGTGGCTCTTTCTCATCGAGGGCATACCGTCGGCGCTCTACAGTTTCGTTATCCTCTTCATGCTGCCCGACGGGCCGGCCGACGCCGCGTGGCTTACCGCCGAGGAGAAGAGCTGGCTTGCGAGCAGGCTCGCGGCCGACGGCGAACGGGCGCACCTCGGGCATGACGCAAGTGTGATGCAGGCGTTGCTTTCGCCGAAGGTATGGATCATCGGGCTGTACTTTTTCGGCATGCTCACCTGCAGCTATGCGTATGGCTTTTCGGCGCCGGTAATTCTGAAGAGCGTAACCGGTTGGAGCATCGCGCAGGTCGGTTACCTCGTAGCCGGCTTTGGGGCTGCCGGAGCCGCGGCGATGCTGCTGATCGGTGCCAGCTCCGATCGTCAGAACGAGCGCGCGCTTCATTGCATTGTGCCGTGCTTTGTGACGGCGGCGGGATTCCTGGTGGCAAGCTACGGTCATCCCTCGTGGCTCGTGGTGCTGGGCCTGCTGGTTGCCTTCTGCGCATACATGGGGCAGCTGGGCCCGGCACTTGCAATCCCCACGGAGTTTCTTGCCGGACGCGCCGCCGCGGCGGGCATCGCGGCGATGAACACGATCACGATGTTCAGCGGATTTGTTGGCCCCTACTGGATGGGCGTGATGAAAGATGCGACCGGCAGCTATTGGCTGGGGCTGCGCGGTCTCGTGATTCCCAGCCTGGGCGCGGCGTTTGCCATGTGGATGCTGACCCGCAGCCTCGCAAGAAGCGCCCCGGTAGTCCGTGCCGCCCGGCTGGCCGATGAATCCGCGTGATGTGAGAGGATCAGGCCCTTGCGGCAGCCGGCAGAATTTCGTCTGCATCCACCCACTGTGTTGGATAGTTGCCGGTGTAGCAGGCGGTGCAGTATCCGTTGTGTTCGCTGCCATCGCAACTCTTCAGCAGGCCGTCGAGTGAGAGATAGGCGAGCGAATCTGCTTCGATGAAGTGGCGGATCTCTTCGATGGTATGGTTGGCGGCGATGAGGTCCTGCTTGCGCGGCGTATCGACGCCGTAGAAGCAGGGCGACACTGTCGGCGGACAACTGATGCGAAGATGCACCTCGCGCGCGCCGGCGCCGCGCACCATGCGTACGATTTTGCGGCTCGTGGTGCCGCGAATGATCGAGTCATCAATGAGGACGACGCGCTTGCCTTCGAGCAGGTTACGAACCGGGTTGAGCTTGAGGCGCACGCCGAAATCGCGCACACGCTGCTCAGGCTCAATGAAGGTGCGCCCGACGTAGTGGTTGCGAATGAGGCCGAAGCGGAAGGGGATGCCGCTCTCGTCGGCGTAGCCAAGCGCAGCGGTCACGCCTGAGTCAGGCACGGGCACGATGACGTCGGCGGGAACGCCGGACTCACGAGCAAGCTGGCGGCCCATCTGGTCGCGGCTCTCCTGCACCCAGCGGCCAAAGATGCGGCTGTCGGGCCGGGCGAAGTAGACGTGCTCGAAGACGCAGCTTGTCTGCGGGACACCGCTGGCATACTGGCGGCTCGTCACGCCGTCCTCGGTCACCATCACCAGTTCGCCGGGCAGCACGTCGCGCTCATACTCGGCGCGCAGCAGATCGAAGGCGCATGTTTCGGAGGCGAAGACGATGGTATCGGGGCCGTCGGGATTTTTGATGCGGCCCATCGAAAGCGGGCGGAAGCCGCGCGGATCGCGCGCTGCGAAGATGCGGTCGCGCGTCATCATCACGATCGAAAAAGCGCCATCGACCCGGGAAAGCGAGTCGGCGATGGCATCGACTAGCGTGCCGGCGCGCGAGTGGGCGATGAGCTGCACGATGATTTCGGAGTCGGAGGTGGTCTGGAAGTAAGCGCCATCGCGCTCAAGCTTTGCGCGCAGGTTGCCAAGGTTGACCAGGTTGCCGTTGTGCGCAATGGCGATCAGGCCCTTGGTCGAATCCACGCGAATAGGCTGAGCATTCAACAGTGCCGAGTCGCCGGTGGTGGAGTAGCGCGTGTGGCCGATCGCCATGGTGCCGGGCAGCTTGTGCAGCACATCTTCGGTGAAGATTTCAGAGACCAGGCCCATGCCCTTGATGTTGGCCATGTGCTGGCCGTCGGCCGTGGCGATGCCGGCTGACTCCTGCCCGCGATGCTGCAATGCGTAAAGGCTCAGGTAGGCCTGCCGCGCCGCATCGGGATGGCCGTGAATGGCGACAACGCCGCACTCTTCATGCAACTTGTCTGAGCTGCACGCGGAGCGACCCGCGGTATTGCCGCCTTTTTTGGCCACCTTTATTGTCCGCTTCGCGCCTGAGCCGGTCGGACTCATCGTGTACGCCGTCCACTCCCTGAAACAGCAACCGCGTCATGCCGTCACCTCATCATGCAGAGTGGCCTCGAGTGCTGTGGCCCAGATGCTGCGCAACTCTTCGAGCGAAGCAGAAATGAACGTCTCGCCGTAGACCTTGATTTCAAGGTGGTCGCCGCCGGTCGTACCAATGCGCGCGACGTGGAAGTGGAAGTTATCGGCCAACTCTTCGATAGCCGCAACCTGGCTTGCGTCAGCGGAGACGAGAACCGTGGTGGCGGGCTCAGCAAAAAGGCCGAACTGCGGATGCACCATCAGCGACTCATCCTGCTCAACGGTTGCGCCGATGCCGTGCGTGAAGGCAGCCTGCGCGAGCGCTACGGCGATGCCGCCATCGGCAAGGTCGCGCGCTGAGGTGACGAGTTCGCGCTGCGCCAGCTCGGCTAGCAGGGTGTGCAGGTCTGCCTCGGCGTCGAGATCGAGCGGGGGCGGCTGACCCCAGATGCCGCCAAGCACGGCCTTCGCGTATTCTGACGAGCCGTAAGCCCTCAACTCTGCGGGAGCTTCGGCAGCTGTCTCGGAATCGCCTTCGGGCGTGATTGGCTCAGGGTGGCCCACGATGTTGTGGTTGATGGCCTCTTCGGTGAAAGGCACTTTGAGATTTGGATCGGGAGCCTCGCCGGAAGGAATCGGCCAGAGCAGCAGAATCGCATCGCCCCCGCGCGGAAAGGCCGCGGGTACCGATATCGATGCGTCATCGAGGATGCCGACGATGCCCAGCACCGGCGTGGGATAGATGCCAACGCCGCGCGTCTCGTTATATAAGGACACGTTGCCACCGGTGATAGGCGTGCCCAGCGCCGTGCAGGCAGCGGCAATGCCGTCAATCGCGGCAGAAAGCTGCGCCATGATCTCAGGCTTCTCAGGATTGCCGAAGTTGAGGCAGTTTGTCGCGGCCACGGGCGTGGCGCCCGTGCAGGCCACCTTGCGCGCCGCTTCGGCCACGGCGTGCTGTGCGCCAAGCTTCGGGTCGAGATAACACCAGCGGCCGTTGCCGTCGAGCGCCATGGCGAGTCCGCGCTCGTGCCCGGCGGTTCCGGTTCCTTTGATGCGCATTACGCCTGCTTCTCCGCCCGGCCCTTGCACCGTGTTGGTCTGCACCATGGAGTCGTACTGCTCGTGCACCCAGCGCTTTGAGCAGACGTTAGCGCTTGCCAGCAGCGTCTTCAGGTCGGCGGTAAAGTCGCGGTCCTTGTCGAGCTCGGCGAGAATGCCTTCCGGCGGATCGGCCGGGACGGGCGCCTTCCACGTGCCGACGGGGCGGTGGTAGAGCGGTGCATCGTCAGTGAGCGACTGGTTGGGAATGTCGGCCATGAGCTGGCCATGATGACGAATGCGCAGGCGCGGCTCGGGCTTCACGGTTCCCACGATCACCGCGTCCAGACCCCACTTGTCGAAGACGCGCAGCACTTCCTGCTCGCGGCCCTTCTCGGCCACCAGCAGCATGCGCTCCTGGCTCTCAGAGAGCATGATCTCGTAGGCGGTCATGCCGGTTTCGCGCTGCGGCACCAGGTCAAGCTCAACATCGAGGCCCACGCCGCCGCGCGCGCCCATTTCGCAGGTGGAACAGGTGAGGCCGGCGGCGCCCATATCCTGAATGCCGACGATCGCGCCGGTCTTCATCGCCTCAAGGCAGGCCTCGAGCAGCAGCTTCTCCATAAAAGGATCGCCGACCTGCACGTTGGGCCGCTTCTGCTCCGAGCCTTCCTTGAACTCTTCGCTGGCCATGGTGGCACCGTGGATGCCGTCGCGCCCGGTCTTCGCGCCCACATAGATGACGGGATTGCCGGTGCCGGTCGCCTTGCCGTAAAAGATCTCGTCCTTGCGGACCAGCCCCAGCGCGAAGGCGTTCACCAGCGGATTGCCGCTATAGCAGGCCTCGAACTTGGTTTCGCCGCCGAGGTTAGGCACGCCAAAGCAGTTGCCGTAGCTGGCGATGCCGTCGACAACGCCTTCGACGATCGAGTGATTCTTCTGAACGAGCTCCGGCTCGGCGCCGGGCTCGGCCGATGTGCTGATCGGGCCAAAGCGCAGCGAATCCATCACCGCCAGCGGGCGCGCGCCCATGGTGAAGATGTCGCGCAGAATGCCGCCGACGCCCGTGGCCGCGCCCTGGTGGGGCTCGATGTAGCTGGGGTGGTTGTGGCTCTCGATCTTGAAGGCGCAGGCCCAGCCGTCGCCCACGTCGATGATGCCGGCGTTTTCGCCCGGCCCCTGCACTACGCGCTCACTCCTGGTGGGCAGCCGCTTGAGGTGAACCCGGCTCGACTTGTAGGAGCAGTGCTCGCTCCACATCACGCTGTAAATGCCTAGTTCTGTGAGGGAAGGAACGCGGCCGAGCGCCTTGAGAATGCGATCGTACTCCTCAGCGGTTATGCTGTGCTGCGCCAGCAGCTCAGGGGTTACGGCGACTGGCTCGGGAACGACTGCGGAAGAGGCAGTGGTCATCACAATTATCCTCATTGTCGCATGAGCGGCGATGCCGCGAGTCACTGCGGCGAATGTGGAAAGCGCGTCCTCAACAGGCGGGCCTAGCGGGGGTGCCGCCCCGGAGCGGGCTGGTTGCGTCTTGCGTGCCGTGACGGCGCTCGCTCGGGTGTGGTTTGAGATCGTCGTCGCTGCGATCCTGCGATTGCTCAGGAACCTCGCGCAACGCTGTGCTGCGCATGGCTTTTGGGCCCTGCATTCACTGCGAGAGGTCGCGGGCGACCCCTGGATTCCTGCGCGGAGACAGGTGCCCCGGCCGGGATGGCGGAACTGGCAGCGAGCTACTGACCATACGGGGGTACGTCAAAATGGAGCAAGCGACGAGAGCCGAAGTTAGAATGGATGTACGGGTACACTTTATTGCAGACATTTAATCGAGCAGTAAGAGCGATTTACAGGCGTCTCGGAATCATCCACGTCGGAAGACGGCGAGTTCGTGACTTAATGGATTTCATTGAAAGCCGCGAAATTAAAACTGTCATCGACGTGGGGGCGAACGTTGGTCAGTTTGGTGAATCGTTGCGGGCGGACGGGTACACCGGTAAAATCTTGTCCTTTGAACCGACCAGCTCAGCTTTTCATATCCTTTCGAAAAAAGCAGCGGCGGACGGTAACTGGGAGGCTCGCCATTGCGGATTAGGCGCAGCTTCGGGGACGGCGACCCTACATGCGTCAAAACTCTCGGTGTTTAACTCTATCCTCGAACTGAGCGACGTGGCGAAGCTGCATGATGATCGAATGGCAGTGGATCACACCGAGGAGATATCGATTTTTACCCTGGATCAGGTCGTCGGACCGCTGCTGCAAGGTGACGGTGTGCTGCTGAAGATCGATACCCAAGGCTACGAACGGCAGGTAATGGAGGGAGCGACGAAGATAATCCCGCACGTAGCGGGTATTTTGATGGAATTGCCAGTGATTCGTACCTATCAGGGAGAATGGTCCTTTCACGAAGCATTGAAGTATATGTTCGAGATCGGCTTCGTCCCTGCGCAAATCCAGGCGGTGGGCTTCCACGGTGCGGACAATGTGTCTGCGGTTGATTTTGATTGCTTATTTCGCCCGCGTAGCGAAGTAGACGGCTCTGAGCGGAGCCCGAATTGACTCGTCATCGGATCAGCCTTTTGTATGGTCTAATATAGAGATCTTGGCGGGTTGGCGGAACTGGCAGACGCAGGGGTCTCAAAAACCCCCGAGAGCAATCTCATATCGGTTCGATTCCGATACCCGCCACCATCGACCGGGTTACCCAAAAAAATCAATGCAAGAGATTCCCGAGGGTGAAGAGTCGGGGCCGAGGCTGATTCTTGTAAAAAAATCGAAACACGTTTTCTTGCACAGTTTCTAGGGCATTGGAGTTATCTAATTTATACAGAGTAATTTACGGGCGCGCGCCCCGGTGCCAGAAAGTAAGAATGCTACATCCCGTTTGCCGTCAGGTTCGCGCCTCAAGCTCCCACCGGCTCGAGCGCTGTCTCTCGCGTGACTGAAAGCACGGTTATATCGTCTTCCTGGCCGAACTGTTTCGCGATCTGGGCAATTGTGGAAGCGGGCTGTCCGCTGATGCTCCTGGTGCGTTCAAAGCCGTACAGTTCGCCGCCTGCATCACGTGCCTCAACAACTCCATCAGAGACAAATGTGAGGCGATCGCTAGCGCCAAGCCGCCACATCTTCTCCGTGTACTCGTTTTCATCGGCGATTCCCAACGGCAGGCCATGGGCAACGGCCAGCTCTTCGCCGTTGAGATAGGGCGGAAGATGCCCAGCATTCGCGATCGTGAGATGACCATCGCCATTGATGAGGGCAGCGCAGCAGGTGAAGAATCCTGTTACCTGTCCGTGGAGAGCGCGATTCAGATAGGCCAGCACAGCAGCGGGTCTTCGAACGGTGCAGCCTCGCAGCGCACCCACAATGGTACTCACCGTCATGGCCGCTTTCAGCCCCTTGCCGCTCACATCGCCAACCACGATGAGCAAGGAGCCGTCGTCTCCGGGCAGAACCTGGAAGAAATCACCTCCCACTTCCTGCGCGGGCAGGTACATGCTTTCTACCGCGAAGCCGGTGTGGCCGGTGTCTCAGCGGGAATGAGGAGCAATTGAATCGTTTTGGCGGCTTCGAATTCCGCAGCGAGGCGCTCCTCTTCCTTGCGAGCCAGGGAGAACCGGCGCATGAGGAAGATCAACAGGGCAAGAATAAAAATGAAGTCAATTACGGAACCCAGGGTGATTGGGAAGGGACGTTCCGCGAGGTCAATGTCGACGACGGGAAAATTGAGTGACCCGCTCAGCTGCCACGCGATCCGGTCAACAAGGTCCAGGAAATAGATGCCATAGGAGAGAAGGACTGGCACGAGCAGCAATCGCGCAGAAATGTCCTTGCGAAATGCACTTAGCAGGAGCTGGGCGATGACCCATGCGCTCGCCGGTAGAATGCAAGCTTCGGCAATGGCAAAGGAGACTCCCACTCCGGTCCACTGGAAGTAAATCAAAGCTGCCGTCAGAGGGCTCGCGGCGGCGGCGAAGCAAATTGCCCACCATAGGAAGTTCCGGCGCGTATGCAGAACGGTTGAGAAGAACGCCAGGGCGGCAATCGTCGAAGACGCGCGGCAAACGAGAGAAAGCGTTCGCCAGAGCGGGAAGGGCAGCGAGCCCAGATTCAGCATCAGATGGAGCGCGGCATCCGCAGATCCCGCGAGGAGCAGAACTGAGAACCAGAGATATTCCTTGTCCGCGGGGCGAAGCAGGAACAGCCCCAGAATCGCGAGTCCGATGAGCGCCGCAAAGATCCCGTACGCATATTCATTCACATAATGTCGTGCGCGACTCGACTGCACGAATTGAAGTTGCCGAGAGAGTTGAAGCGGATCTCCCGCCTCATTCCCCTGCAGCAGAGACCCTGCGCCAAACCAGGACGCAATGGGCCGGTAAGTCCAGACGCGGAGCGCAATTTGCATAGGCTGCTTACCCCCACCCACCATGGGAAGTGGAAAGATCGCCGCCGGCGCCGCAAAGAGTGGGTCGCTGGTGGCCACGGCCGCGCCGGCGCTGCCGATCAGCTTGCCGTTTGCATAGACCTGGTAGCCGCTGACGATTTCATTCAGAAACAGATCGATTGATCGGCCATCGCCAGGGACCTCAAGCTTGAAACGATACCAGGCATATCCGTTGAACGCGGGATACCCCTGTTTCGTCCAGCTCTCGTCAGAGCGAACGCGCGGCCAACTTGAATCGTCGAAGTTCGGGTCGGCCCAGGCAGGATTGTCTCCGGTATGAAAACGCCACAGGCCATCAAGCGAAGTTACAGGCTCGCGACCGGTGATCAGGCTGGGCGTCTGTGCCGGGAGACTCACGCACGCGAATGCAAGCATAAGGCTGACGACGAGGATCTTTTCCGCGCGGTGATAGCCTGCCCCGCGCACACGAAATTCAGATTCACGCGTGGATATCAACCCCTGGGTAAGCATGGCGAAAGCATACTCCGTATTGCTATAGGGCTGGAGGTTTCAAGCAATCGAAATTTTCCGCCGCATTAGTATCGTCTTGTCCGCTGTAATTAGATTGTTGCGACGATGATGTCGACGATTTGTTAGCTTCTGAGGGGCCGAGGTGAAGAATGTTCTGAGCCGGTGGTTTCATCGTGCTAGGCGGGTTGAGTGCGCAGAATGGGATCGCTAGAATAGCGCTCAATGAGTCTCAATGGAACCTCCGTCAGCCCGGTCATTACGATCGATCGCGACGAGGCCAAGCCTCTGCATCGCCAGGTCTACGAAGGGTATCGCAACGCGATTCTGCGTGGCGATCTCGTTCCCGGGCAGAGAATTTCCTCAAGCCGGGAGTTCGCGGCCGAGATGCACGTTTCGCGGTTTCCGGTGCTGCACGCGTACGCGCAACTGCTCGCAGAGGGATACTTTGAAAGCCACGTCGGCTCAGGGACTTTTATTTCATCAACGCTGCCCGAACAGATGATGTCTTCCGAGCAAGGTGCAAAGCATCCGAAGGAAGGTCCATCAGGGTATCGGCCGGTCGCTCAACGCAATCGCCACTATCCGCAATTTCGAAGAAATCTGGCTCTGCGCTCATCGGCAGCATTCGGGCTTCAACCTGCATTTGACCAATTTCCCTTTCGCCTCTGGTCTGAACTGGTGGATTGTCACAGCCGAAATCCGTTGTCCTGTTCCTTACGCCGCATTGATCCGATGGGTTCCCCGCGATTTCGCCAGGAAATTTGTCACTACCTTCGCACGTCTCGATCAGTCAAATGCAGCCCGGATCAAATCATGGTTGTATCGGGCTCGCAGCAGGCGCTGGACATAACCGCGCGCGTGCTTCTCGATCCCGGCGACTGCGTGCTTGTTGAAGAGCCAGGGTACCAACTGCAGAGAACGCTGCTTTCGGCTGCGGGATGCCGCCTGATGCAGGTGCCGGTCGACGACCAGGGAATGGATATCGTCAGGTCGCCACAAATCAAGGGCGTGAAGGCCGCGTTCGTGACACCGTCGCATCACTTTCCGATAGGTTCAACAATGAGCGCGACGCGTCGTCTCCACTTGCTCAACTGGGCGCAGAACGCCGGAGCGTGGATCATTGAGGATGACTACGACAGTGAATATCGGTTTGACGCGCGGCCGATCGCTTCGTTACAGGGTCTTGATGTGAATGAGCGCGTTATCTACATCGGCACTTTCAGCAAGATGCTTTTTCCCTCGCTGCGCGTCGGCTACATTGTGATTCCGCGGGATCTGGTGAGCCTCTTCGAGGCTGTTCGCTTCGCGATGGATATATTTCCACCCTATCTCAATCAGGAAGTTCTCGCCGATTTCATGAAGCTCGGCCATCTCGGACAATATGTGAGGAAGATGCGCCGTATCTACGGCGAGCGGCGAAGTGTATTGATCGAATCGATCCATGCCGAGTTTGGAGATTTCTTCGAAGTGCTTGGCGCCCCAGCGGGAATTCATGTCTCAGTAGCATTGCCCGCTGGATTCAACGATCTGGATATCTCCGATCGCGCAGCAACCGAAGGACTGTTTCTTTGGCCGCTCTCGCGGCACTATGCCGGCGAGCCGCGTCATGGCTTCGTGCTTGGCTTCGGCGGCATATGTGCCGAGCAGATTCCCGCTGCCGTAAAGAGAATGCGCGCCGTCGTTCTGGATGGCGAAGCGGCTTCTGAGCCGGCGATCAGCCAGGAAATCTGCGGTGGCGACATGATCTGCACACCTTCACCTGTTCTGTAGCCTCTGCCTCCCAAAAACAATATTCAGTTTCGACGCGAATTCTAAATTTCGTTGCTTGAAGGCTCGCGTTGTGCAAAGACCTGGCAGTGGTTATGACGAAACCGCGGTAAGCGGTTATGGCCAGTTGTGCTCCAACAATCGCACTCTGAAAGTCGCGGCGATGACAACCATTGCCGGCACGACAAAATCGCACATTGGAGCGAAATGAATGAATACGAAAAGCGTTTCAATTTTGGCCATGACGTATGAAGATCACGTTCGTTCTGTCCCACGAAGACAACCTGTGTTTCGTTTCACGCACCTCCTCTTCATCCTTTTGTTCGGATTCTCACTCACCGCAGTAGCGCAACAAGCGACGGTTCTGGGAACAGTCACAGATCCCGGCGGCGCAGCAGTTCCCAATGTCAAGATCACAGTCACCAGCCTTGAGTCGGGTGTGAGCAAGAGCATTGTGACCAACAGTGCAGGTCAATACGTTGTTCCAGATCTCAACATCGGCCACTACAGCGTGAAAGCCGAAGGAACCGGCTTCAAATCTGCCGAACAGAAAAATGTCGCGCTGCAGGTTGGCGATCGTGATCGCATTGACTTTCAGCTCGAGGTCGGCGAAGTGCAGCAGACAGTAACCGTGGAGGCGAATGCGGTGCGGGTTCAAACTGATTCCGGCGAACAAAGCAGCGTGATTACCGGGCAGCAGATATCGCAGATCGCAGTAAGCGGCCGCAGCATGTATCAACTCGCCGCCCTCGTTCCCGGAGCTTCAAGCGAGATTGGCGCCGGCGGCATGAGCGCGGGTGAAGTCAACACTCCAGTGGGTGGAGACGCCAGCGTGGAATTCAACGGCCTGCGCCAGAATCACAACATCTACCTGCTGGATGGGGGAGAAGATGATGACCGTGGCGGCGCCGGCGGCATGAGCATCGCTCCTTCAAGCGATGCGATTGCGGAGTTCCGCACGCTCACGTCAAACTATAGCGCCGACTATGGCCTGTCATCAGCCGGCACGATGTCGATGGTTCTCAAGTCGGGCACGCGAAACCTGCATGCATCGGCGTGGGAATTTAATCGCAACGACGCATTCGATGCGCGCAACTACTTCAACCCCGCGCCGCAAAAGGTAGCCGAACTGCGTCTCAATGTATTCGGCTTTAACGTCGGCGGTCCAGTAACTCTCGGGCATCTGTATAACCCGGAGCGGAAGCGCACATTTTTCTTCTACAACATGGAATGGCGGCGTCTGATTCAGGGCGGATTGACGAATCAGCCGGTGCCCGGATCCAGCAACCTACGGCGGAGACTTTGGTTCTCAGACGATCAAGGTTCCTGCGGCCACGGCCGTGTCCAGCAAGGCGCTTGCGCGGAATTGCCCCGGAGACGTCTTGCCGCCTGGCATCGTGCAGGGGGCGCCGTTTCCGAACAACACAATTCCCTCGTGCATGATTTCGCCGAATGCAACAGCTCTGCTGGAAGCCGGCATCTTTCCGGCACCGAACACCGTCAGTGCGAGCGGCACGCCCACCTTCATCGGCGGAAACAACTCTCCCACCAACCTTACTGAAGAAGTTGTGCGCATCGATCACAACGTCTCGACCAAGCTCTCGATCTTTGGGCACTTCATTTCGGAACAAGTATCGCAGGGCTTTGGCGTGAGCCAATGGAGCGGCGCTAACCTGCCGACCGTTGGAGACACATTCAGCAACCCTTCCTACAGCGCAGTTGTGCACGCTACGTACACAATCAACCCGACGCTGCTCAACGAGACGGCATTCAACTACAACGGCAATCGAATCGATATCGTTCCGTATGCCGGGTCGGGCCTGAAGAGCCTGTCGCTTCCCGACGGCTATGACTCATCGAGCTCGCGGTTGTTCACGGGCCCCAATAACGTCAACCGCATTCCCAATATCGATCTGAATGGTTTGTACGGCAGCCACTTCGAGATTTCGAGCTGGCCGTGGCACAACACGGCCGATGACTATCAGGTGCGCGACGATCTTTCCTGGGCCAAAGGCGCGCATCAGTTCAAATTCGGCGCAAGCTGGGCTTTGTACAAGAAGGTGCAGGATCTCTTCGGCGAAACGCAGGGAGCCTTCAACTTCGACGGCACCTTTACCGGGCTCGATTTCGCTGACATGCTGCTTGGCACCGCGAAGAGCTACGGCGAGCTGGCCGTGCAGGATCGCGGACTATGGAATAACGTTTCATGGGCCACCTACATTCAGGACAACTGGCGCGTGAATCACAAGCTGACGCTCAACCTGGGCGTGCGCTGGGATGGGATTCCGCACACGTACGAAGCAAACAATCGCATGGGAAACTTTTATCCCAATCTCTACAAGGCTGCTGATGCGGCTGTGCTGCTGCCTGACGGAACCATCAGCCCCAACAGTCCGGGACTCGGCTCAAGTCCCAACCCGATCCTCGCCGGTGTGCCGCTCTACCTGAATGGAATTGGCATTCCCGAACAGGATGGAGTTCCCAAGGGCCTGGTGAATAACAACTGGGCAACGGTGGGACCACGGATCGGCTTTGCCTATGACATGCTTGGCGATGGCAAAACCGTAATCCGCGGCGGATTCGGGCTGATGTACGAACGCATTCAAGGCAACGATATGTACAACGCAGGACCGAACATTCCGTTCAGCCTGAACGTGTCGAACACCAGCGTCACCATGGAGAACCCGAGCATCCTGCTTGCGACGGGAATCGCCGCGGCCGCGCCGATCAACCCTGCCAGCATTGCCGGCATGGCGATCGACCAGTACAAACAACCAGCCAGCTACCAGTACAGCGCAGGAATGCAGCGCCAGTTGAATGCCCGTTCGGTTCTGTCGATTTCGTACGTAGGAAATCAGAATCGCTTTCAGAACGACTACCGCCAAATCAACCTGCCCGACGAGTCGTATCTGCCGGAGCTGATCGCCGGATCGCAGTACAACACCGCGCCGGGATTGCCGTACTCCGGCTTCAACTCAATCAACCTGTCAACCAATGAGGCCAACTCGCACTACAACGCGTTGCAGGTTGACCTGAACTCAAAGATCCAGGATCTGACGATGCGTGCGTACTACACCTTGTCGCGCACCGTGGATCCCACGCTCGGCGGCGGAGGAGGCGCTGACCTTACCAACGTGTCCAATCCTTATCTTGGGTGGAAATATGACAGCGGGCCGGGAGGCTATGACAGAACGCACAATGCCGCTGTGAACTTCATTTATGACATCCCCTTCATGCGGAACAGCCAGAGTGGCCTGTTGCGGACGATCGTGGGTGGATGGGAAGTCTCCGGCATTGTCACCATGACCTCGGGATTGCCGATTAATCCGCAATTGACCGGTGGGCAGAGCGCGAATGGTTTGCCAAATGGCACGAACCGCCCCGACAAAATCAGCGACGTATCGTATCCGCACAAAGTTGGAGAGTGGTTCAGCACCGCGGCCTTTGCCTCTCCGGCAGTGGGTGCATGGGGCAACGCAGGTTTCAACTCGCTGCGCGGCCCTGGGCGCGACAACTGGAATCTTTCGCTGTTCAAGAACTTTGCGTTCGGCGAGAGCCGGCGGCTCGAGCTTCGTGCGGAGAGCTTCAACATCTGGAACCACACGCAGTTTGACCAGGTCAGCAACGGGCTTGGCTCCAGCAACTTCGGCCAGGTCACCTCGGCGTTCGATCCGAGGGTGTTTCAGTTCGGAGCAAAGATTTACTTCTGACGTTTCATCGAGTGACTCTTCCCTAGCCCCGTTCTCACCTGTCTCGGTGAGAACGGGATTTTTTTGCGCCTCGACGTGGCTGGCGTCATGCCCCGCAATCGCGCGCTGGAAATCACCACGATTCGGTGTTAGCGTCATGCTTTCAGCCGTAATCGCTCTGCCGTGTTTGGGGAAGGGGCGCGCGCGGCACCGGGTGGGGTGAGAGATTTGATGGGAAGTGAGATAGAAGAGCTCGTCAAGCACCTCATCATGGGCTTCAGCGCGCTGTTGCCGCTGGTGAATCCGCTGGGGTCGGCGCTGACCGTGATGGGCATTGTGGGCATCGAGTCGGAGCAGACCTACAAGATGCTCGCGCGCAAGATCGCCGTGAGCACGGTGCTGTTTTTCATGGTGATCAGTCTCTTTGGCTCCTACCTGCTGCAGTTTTTCGGAATCTCGCTGAATGTCTTGCAACTTGCCGGTGGTGGCGTGGTGGCCGGCATCGGCTGGTCGCTGCTCAACCGGCCGGATGATACGCACAAGGTCTTTCAAGGCCCGGGCATCGCCGAAGCTGCGGCCCGCACGCCCACGCAGACGTGGGATTCGAAGGTCTTTTATCCGCTGACGTTTCCCATCACCGCGGGGCCGGGCTGCGTGGTGGTGATGCTGACGCTGAGCGCGCATGCCACCGGCCGCTCTCTGAGCCTGGCCATGGCAGCGCATGCTGGGCTGCTGCTTGCGGTGATTCTGCTCAGCATTCTGGTGTACATCTGCTACGCGTATGCGCCAAGAATCACGCGGCGGATCTCCGCCTCGACGGTGAGCGGCATTGTGCGGGTGATTGCGTTCATTGTGCTGTGCATCGGCGTGCAGATTGCATGGAATGGCCTGCAGCCGATGATCTTGAGCCTCACGGCGCGCAGGTAACAGCCCTTCCGCTGTTCCCCGCGAAGCTGGCAGCTATTGAAGTGCGCAGGGTAGACTTGGGTGGCGCAAACGCGCCGTCTGGAGCGCCTGCATGCCCGTGAAGACAATCATCGAGCCGTTTCGCATCAAGAGCGTTGAACCGATTCGCTGGACGACGCGTCAACAGCGCGAGAAGCTCCTGCGCGCTGCCCACTACAATCTCTTTCTCTTACACGCTGACGACGTATTGATCGACTTGCTCACCGACTCGGGCACCGGAGCAATGTCGACGCACCAATGGGCGGCGATCATGGAAGGCGACGAAAGCTACGCCGGCAGCCGAAGTTTTGATCGCTTTCGCGCGTCGGTTCAGAGTATCTGCGGCTACACGCATGTCATTCCCACGCACCAGGGGCGTGCGGCTGAGCGCATTCTCTTCGGTGTAATGTGCAGAACGGGCGACATTGTTCCCAACAATACCCATTTCGATACAACGCGGGCGAATGTGGAGTTTGCCGGTGCGGAGGCAGTCGATCTGCTGATTCCTGAGGGCCGTCAGCCCTCTCTCGATTACCCGTTTAAAGGCAATATGGATGTAGCCGCGCTCGAGACCCTGATTGAGCGCGTCGGCCGCGGCCGCGTGCCTTTGGTGATGCTGACGGTGACAAACAACTCTGGCGGAGGGCAGCCGGTTTCGATGGAGAATGTTCGCCACGTTAGCAAGGTCTGCAAACGCCACAATATTCCCCTTTATTTTGACGCCTGCCGGTTTGCCGAAAACGCATGGTTCATCAAGCTGCGCGAACCGGGCTATGAAGCGAAGACGCCGAAAGAGATTGCGCAGGAGATGTTCAGTTTCGGCGACGGCTGCACCATGTCTGCCAAGAAAGACGGCATGGCGAATATCGGCGGGTTTCTCTGCACCAACGACGATCTGCTTGCGCAGCAGGAGAAGGACCTGTTGATTCTCACCGAGGGCTATCCCACCTACGGCGGACTCGCCGGCCGCGACCTTGAGGCGATCGCGGTCGGTATTCAGGAAGCGCTTGAAGAGGACTATCTGCGCTATCGCATCGCGTCGACTGCATATCTGGGGAACCATATTGCCGCAGCGGGTGTGCCCATTGTGCAGCCGCCCGGTGGGCATGCGATCTATCTGGATGCGCGCGCCTTCTTGCCGCATCTCCCTGCCGATCAGTTCCCCGGGGTGGCGCTGGCCGCCGAGCTATACCTCGAGGGCGGCGTTCGCAGCGTCGAAATCGGTTCGCTCATGTTTGCCGCAGCGGCGCAGATGGAACTCGTGCGGCTCGCCATCCCGCGGCGCGTCTACACGCAGAGCCACATCGACTATCTTGTCGAAATCATCCTTGAAGTGTGGAAGAACCGCGCATCGATTCGCGGCATGCGGCTTACCTATGAGGCGCCGTTTCTGCGCCACTTCACGGCGCACCTTGAGACAGTGCGCTAGAGAGCGATCCGTTGTGCTGCGGCGGCCAGATGCGGAATTCGCCGCCCAGGTGCATGAGGCTCATCAGGTAGAGCATGCCGTCGTAGTAGCGGTTCTGCCCTGAGGGGATCGGCGTCTTCCAGAGCGCCTCGGTGAACTTGCGCGCGCGTTTCTTATCGGTTGCGGCCAGGCCGGCCACGGCGTTGGTGCCGACGAGTCCTGTGGGATGGTCCTCGTGCGTGAGCCCGGGCGTTGCGCCCAAGTCTCTTCCATCGAGCGAGTAGACGGGGCCGTATTTGTTGATGCCCTGCGCGGCGAAGAATTTCTGGATGCGGTCGCTCAGTTCTTCTTCCTGCGGAGCCTTCTGCCACCATGACCAGTCGACGGACCAGTTGCTGGCGGTCCGCCAGGCGTCGTAGCCGAACTCGCCCGATTGCGGAAAGCGGTTAACGTGCGGCGTGCCGTCGAAGTTGGCATAGCTCGGCGCAAGGCCGGTTGTGGGATTGGTTGTCTTTACGAAGAAGGCGCGGCTTACCTCGGCGGCGTGCTCCCAGAAGGCGCGGTCTTCCTGCGGGCCCCAGCGTGCCCACAGCTCATAGAAGGCGGGCAGATGGTACGACGGGTCGGTGAAGGGCTCTGGCATCACTTCCGGCACAAACAGGATCATGGGCGGATCGGGGTTCATCATCGGTCCGACGGCGTGCGGCCCGTACTTGCCGGGCGCAGTGATGACCGCGCGATGCACCATGGCGGTGAGCAGCTTTTCCGCCTGCGCGTGATAGTCGTAAATGCCCTGGCCGCCGGGCCAGCGGTTGCCGGCGAACAAGAGCGCCATTGCGAAATACGATTCGCCGTCTGGCGCCGCGCCTTCTGAGTTATGCGTACCGTCGGTCTTGCAGGACCAGGCAAAGAACTGGTAGCTGGGCGCCTTCGGGTCCGGAATATACATGTAGGTCATTGCCCAGTTCCACAGGGCGTCGAACTCGGCTTTCTTGCCGAGCTGGACGGCGATCATCATGCCGTAGGACATGCCTTCGGTGCGCACATCGTGATTGGCCCAGTCGGTGACATACATCAGCGGCCCGTTGGCGTTGCGGCCGGCGGCGAAGGCGATTGCCTGCGTCTGCCGATCGCCATGAAAGAGCTGCTTGTAGGCTGCCGCGATCTTGCGGTGAATGCTGCGACGCGAGTGCCCGTCTTCCGCGAAGAGATTGCGATAGCTGCCGGTCGAGTAAGCGCCGCTACCATCCTGCGCTTTCACCCGGGCGGGTGCCGCGGTGAAGCAAATTAACAGCAGAAGGAAAGCGATTGAACCGACACACGGGCGCACGCGCATTGCAGCAATCTCCAGGCCGAGGGGGAATTTCGCTCGATGCCGAAAGTATTGCAATCAGCGCAGGGCGAAGGCAAATGAGCTGATCACGGATGGCGATGCAGAGCGTGCACGGCGATGTCGGGCCAGAACTCGCGAAATACCATTGTCAGAGCGTCGCGGCCCACCGCGTAGCCATACTTCTGCGCAATCTCACCCACGGTGCGGTCCTTACTCGGGTAGTAGGAAACCGAAATTGCCTGCGCAGCACCGCGGCCAAAAATCTCAGAGGCATTGAAGGTGTCGTGGCCGTGATAGTCCGGCGTGATCAGCACACGCGAGCTTGCATAAAGGCCGCGCTTGAAGATGCTGCCTTCGCCCTTGGCGTAGTAGCGCACATCCTGGTGAAAGATCGTGGGCATCGCGAAGATGACCATGTAATTGCCGTCCGTCTTGTCGAGAAAGCCGCGCCAGTAGTAGCCCCAGAATCCAGCCGGCCCCTTGCCGAGCGAGGGATGTGCGTTGGTTCCCTCGGCCAGCAGCGACGTAACTCCCACGAAGACAAAGGAAGAGTAATCGAAGCTGTTTTGCGATGCGATCTTGAAGGCATGTTTTGGCGTGGGCGGCGGGGGAATCTCTCCGGGGCTTACCGCGCGGAAATTCGGCATGATGCCGAGGATGCGCTTGGGCTGCTGCTTCGACGGCTCAATCTGCGACTTAAGTGTGGATTTGTCCGGGGCATCGGGCAGATTCGGTGCATTCGGTTGCGAGGGCTGAGCAGCGTCCAGCTTCTGGGCCTGCACGGCCTGCTGTTGTGGCTGTGCGGGAGCCTGGTCCGCTGCGATCGCCATCCCGCCTGCTGGCTGTCTGCGCGACCATTGGTGTGGCTGCAAGGGCCAGTGAAAATGCAAGAAAAAGACGCAAAATGCCTCCGAAAATAGAAAACGGGCCAAATGGGGCTAGTTTGAATCTTAGATGAGAATGGAGCGTCCCAGGGTTCGAGGGAGGTTACTGTTGGTCAACAACCTTCTCCTCACGCTTTGCTCTTGCGCAGTCGCGAGCTGCGTATCCAGTCCCGAATTGGGTCTCTATGAAGCATCTTTCGCGAGATGCCAGACCACAACTTCTGGGAGCGGCTGATCGTCTTTTGGGTCGGATACAAATTTGGCTGGCGAAAGCAAGTAGTGATCGAATGATTCACCGGGCCGGTTGCTCTGTGCCGGGCTTGGTTTCGCGCCTGGGCTTGCCGATGTCCCGGTAGCCGGGGTGAACCAAAGCTGTCAGGTGCTGGGCGGCGGCGATCTTTTCGAGGATTGCTGCCAGCTGCTCCCGCTCCATTTCGTTCAATCCCGCGCAGATTGCCTCATTGTGCGTCCGCGCCACGACTCCAATGGCGGCCAGCGCTTCGGTCCCCGCGTCAGTCAGATGCAGTGCATAGAGCCGCCGGTCTGCAGGGTTGGGTTCGCGCGCCACAAGGCCTCGTTGCTCGAGCGCATCGATCACACCAACGAGACGGCTGGCGTGCATGTCCAGTTTCTTGGCCAGTTCCTGCTGGCTCATACCGGGCGAACGGCCAAGGAGCCGCAGAATGCCGGCGTCAGACGGAGCAAACTTTAACGGTTCCAGCGCATTGGCAAATTGGCGCGCCGCGCTGGCGCCCACCTGCGCCAGCAAAAAAGACACCGGCCCGTGTTTCCCCGGCTTGAATTCGGACATGCAAATAGTATTACACAGAATAATGATTACAATGAATAATGATTGCGTTGTATAATCAACTTCGAGGAGTTAACCCATGTCGTCGCCCATAGAAACCGTCCAACGCATCCGCCACCCGAGTCCGCCCTTAGGAATCCTTGCAATCGCATATACGGTCCTTTTCTGCGCCGGACTATATCCGGTGACCATCTTCGGAGGGACGCCCTATTTCCCCGGGCCGTGGGAACCGATACAGACAATCGCTGCCTTCTTCCAGGCGCGGCCCCATGCCGTACTGCTGTGCACATTCCTCCAATTCGGCTCGGCGATCCCTCTTGGGATTTTCACCGCATCCGCCGTCAGCCGGTTGAGATTCCTCGGGGTAAAAGCGGCCGGCGTCGATATTGCGCTCTTTGGAGGGTTCGCGACCGCGATCATGATGATGACGGGCAGCAGCGTATTGTGGACCATGACACGCCCAGCCATCTCTCACAATCCAGTGGCCACTGAGGCGCTTTACTACATCGCTTACGGCATCGGTGGCCCCGGCTTCTCAGTACCAATGGGGCTCTTGATCGCCGGACTCTCCGTACCTGTACTCTTCAATCGGCTCGTGCCGCGCTGGATTCCGGTCGTCGGTCTTGTGATCGCTCTAATCGGGGAACTGAGTTGGCTGGACATCATCTTTCCCGCGGCGTTGCCGCTTATTCCGCTCACACGCTTCCCGGCATTCCTCTGGCTGATCGCATTCGGCTTCGCGTTGCCGAGCACCGCGACTCGGCGACCTGCTGGAGGTGCGCAGTGACGGCGTGGCGCGAGCGCGAGATCATCCGCGTGGTCCACCTGGTGCTCAGCATCCCGATTGTGGGCTACCTCTATGGTCCGGTGGAGCGAATAGCACGCGCGGCCTTCTTCGTGCGCTGGGTCGCGTTTCCCCTCGTCGTGCTCAGCGGATTCTGGATGTGGCTCAAGCCGCGGGTCGTCAAGCACGTCATCCAGCGCCGCATCCGACGCGGCCAGTTGAGGCGGATTGCGCCATCGGTCTTCTAGCGCGCTGCCTGCCCGTTTGCCGCGACCTTGCTCTTCAACTCCTTGAGCATCACCTCGACCTGGTCTTCACTCTCGAGAGATTTGAACTTGTCCTCGAGCGTTTCCGGAGAGAGGATCTCGCTGGCTGCGGCATTCTCCGCCGACTTGACGTGCACCTTGGTTCGCATGCGGCCGATCGTCTGTTCCTGGCCGGTGCCGACTACCTGGCGCGCCTTTGTTGCCTTGCCAACGATCTTTGCGCGGCGATGCTCGGCCACAAGCATCTCGCAGTGGGCGCGGGTCTCGCTGAGTTTCTGCTCCAGCTTGCGCAGCGCCTGGCGCAGATTGTCGGCCTCGTGCTTCTGGTCCTCAGCCTGCGCGGTGAAGCCTAAGACAAGCTGGTCATGGCTCAATGCGCGCTCCAGTGCGGCGCGGGCCAGGTCGTCCTGCCCCTTGTTTACGGCCAGCTCCGCCTTGCGCCGCCAGTCGGCGGAGTGGTTCTGTTGCTCGCTGCGCTTCTTCTCGAGCAGATGCTGATCGGCGATTGCGATGGCGACCTGCGTTTTCACCTGCAGAAGCTGGTTTTCCATGTCCAGCACAATCTGCTTCAACATGCGCTCAGGATCTTCCGCCTTCTCCACCAGGTCGTTCAGGTTTGCGCGGAGTAAGGTGCCCACTCTCTCCAGCAATGACATAGTGATCTCCTTCGTTGCCGCCATCCCGGCTTGAAACGTCCGGCCCCGCGCTCTTCTGCGAGGCCGGCTCTGGTTTAATGTGCACCGTTTGAGGGTGCGCTTCCGTTTTCCGGCTTCTGCCTGATCGCCTGCACGTTGGCCATCAATTGCTTGATGTCCATTCCGCTCAGGGCCTCAAAGAGCGCCGGCACCTGCGCCGCGATCTTGGTCATATCGCCGGTGATCTTGTTCACGCCGGCGGCGCCGTCTCCGCCGGTTGAAACCACGGTGATCCTGTCCACCTTGGCCAGCGGCTCGGCCATGGCGCGCACTACGTCGGCCATGTTGGTGAGCAGCTTGTCCACTACGGCGGCCTGGTTCCATCCCTGGTAGGCCTCGGCCTTTACGTTCATCGCCTTGGCTTCTGCCTCGCCCTTCTGGAAGATGATGCTGGCTTCGGCTTCGCCCTGCGTGCGGATTGCCGCTGCCTGGCCCTCGGCTTCTGTGGTGAGGCGCGCCTTTTCCGCAGCCGCAAGGGTTTCGATGCGCTGACGGTTGATCTCGGCTTCCTTCAACACGGTCGCGATCAGCTCCTTTTCGTGGCGCAGAATTTCGGCTTCCTGCACCTTGATCTGGCCCTCTTTCTCGACCTGCTGCACCTTGACTTGCTCGGCGGTTACCTGCTGCAGCATCACGTTGGTCTGCAGCTCGTAGGCCTTGTCGGCCTGCGCCTCCTGGCGGCGGCTCTGCTCTGCGAACTGCGCCTTTTTGATGTCGAGATCGCGCTGAGCCTCAGCCTGACGGGCAGCAGAAGCGGTTTCCGCAATCACGCGGTCCTGGTCAGCCTGCGCCCTGGCAACTGCGGCTTCGCGCTGCGCATTGGCGCGCTGAATCGCCGTGTCGCGTTCGGCCTCAGCCGTGGCCACATCGGCGTCGCGCTTGATGCGCGCCACGTCGGGCCGGCCCATGTTGCTGATGTACTCGTTCTTGTCGCGTACTTCCTTGATGGTGAACGAAATCACCTCGAGCCCCATCTTGTTCATGTCTTCGGCGCAGGTCGAGCGCATCCGCTCGCCCACCATTTCGGGCTCCTTCACAATCTGCTCTACCGTGAGCTGGCCGATGATGCCACGCAGATGACCTTCCATCACCAGGCGGATCAGCCCCTCGCGCTGCGGCGGAGCCTTGGTGAGGAACTGCTCGGCAGCGGTGAGAATCGAGGCCTGGTCGCTGCGCACCTTGATCTGCGCCACGGCTTCAACGGTTACGGCGACGCCCTGCCTGGTGTAGAGATCCTGCTGTGGAGCAACATCGAAGCTCATCAGCTCAAGGCTCAGCTCGCGGCAGTTCTCCACCATGGGAAAGATCACGGTGCCGTGCCCCTTGATGACGCGCGGGCCGCGGAAGCCATACACAATCAAGGCCTCATTGGGACCGGCCTTGCGGTACATCCTGGCCAGAATGCCCATCAGGAAAATCAGCGCCAATACTCCGAGTCCGACAAAGAGAATGATCTGGTTCGTCATTGCGTTCCCGATCCTTTCCATCGGGAATTGAGTGGTTAATGGTTTAACGCTTCGAGCCGGCGTTGCGGCCGTTCCTCGGAAAGAGCCTGGCCAGAAGTCCCAGCGTGAAGATGCCCACCAGGATGGCCATATCCGTAATCAGCACGGTCGTATTCGACATTCCTATCCTCGACATCGGTTTAATGTTCAGTTCTGTACTCTGCGGCTGACCTCGGCGGCCGGGGTCTGCGGTGTTGTGTCTGTTTCCTGCAAGAGGTTGCCCGCACGGGGCATCCCGTCCTGCAGATCCTCCCACCGCCGCACGTATGCGATTCCTTTTTCGTAGCGGACGACGTAGACCTCCTCCTGCTTCTGAATTGCCTCGCCATCTTCGGCGCGGGCGGGAGCCGACCGGCGCGCGCCCATTTGTTCGTACACAATTTCGCCGGTTCCGCCTGCACGGATTGGCGACGAAAGATAGCCGACGGCGCCAATCACCTCGGTCTCATCTGCCGTCAGCTCGCGGTCATGCGGCAGCAGCACCCGGGTGAGAAAGAGAAAGACCAGCGCGCCACCGGCAATGCCGCAGATCGCCGCCAGCACCAGCACAACAAGCGTCACAAAGCTGCCGTAGCGCGTCAGCAGATAGCCTGCCGCGCCAAACCAGCAGAGAAAGATCGTCAGCGTGAAAACGTTCCACCAGGGAGCGCTTGCGTCGCCGCCGTGCGTCGCACCATGGGGAGCATGCGGAATGTGCCCGGCATGCGGCATATGCGGCACATGCACGTGGCCGCCGAAGTGCCCCATGCCACCGAGCAGCGAGAAGACGCTGAAGAAAAGTCCCGCCAGGAAGCACACCAGGTAGAAGGTTTCCCAGTTCATTTGCGCATCCCCCTTCCCGGCCGCGTCGTCGAGGCCGAGGCTTTCGCCCGAGCGGCGGCCGGCGGCGCACCCGACGCGGGCTTGCCTGAGCGAAGCACCTCGGTCAGCCGCGGCATCAGCCCAGGCGTCTCGAGGATTGCTTCGAGCAGCAGCACGCAGTCGCGCGAGTGTTCGTGGCGTGCGAGCAAGAGCAGCGCCTGCATCAGCTCCGGATCGCGCCGGAAGCGCTCGGCGCCGGCGATCAGCCACAGGTCGAGCTTGTCCTCAACGTTGCGCAGCTCGCTCTGCAACTCGGGCGAGTAGCCGTCGGGATCGTCGACCAGGTAACCGGGGTGAACCTTGAAGAACTTGGCGAGCAGTTGCCTAGTGGTGTTGGTCAGGTGAGGCCGCGCGCCGCTTTCAATCTGGGAGAGGTAGCTCTGGCTCAGTTTCGAGCCGGTCTCCGCGTCGATAGCCCGGACCAGCTCAAGCTGGCTCATGGCGCGATCGAGGCCGCGCAGGCTGCCTTCCACCTCGCGCAGGTAACGGATTTTTTCGCCGAGCTTCATGGTCTTGCCTGCGATGGGCTGCGCGACTCTTCGCACTCCAATCGCAAATTGCAATAACGATATCGCGGATTGCAATACAAGTCAACAAAAATCGTAAAGCCTTTTAGTGGAGGGATTTCGGGAGATGCAGCGCAAAATGCGAAGGCCCTCCGCCTGACCGGAGGGCCTTCAGGGGGTACAACTACTCCGGCGCTACGCCGTCACAGTTCGCGAGGGCTTGGAGCCCCATAGCCCGTAGTAGGCGATGAAGAGGTAGCAGAGCGCGGGAATTACGAAGGCGTGCTGAATGCCCACGACGTCGGCGAGTTTGCCGATCAGGTAGGGGACAATGGCGCCGCCGACCACGGCCGTCATGATCAGGCCAGAGCCTTTGCTGGTCATCGGCCCCAGGCCCGCGATGCCGAGCGCAAAGATGTTCGGGAACATGATGGAGTTGAAGAAGCCGCAGAGGACGATGCTCCAGATGGCGACCTGTCCACTCGAGAACATCGAAATAAGGATCATTGCTGCCGCGGCGAATCCGAAGATGCCGAGCAGCCGGCCAGCCGGTATCCTCGTCAGCATCCACGAGCCGAGCAGGCGACCGACGAGCGCACCGCCCCAGTAGAGCGCGACCAGAAACGATGCCGTCTTGAGGCTGTCGACACCCTGCGTCTTGAAGTAGTTGACGGCGATCGACGCCAGACCCACCTCGACGCCCACATAGAGAAAGATGCCGATTGCACCGAGCACAGTGTGGCTGTAGCTCCAGACGCTGCGGTCTAGAATCGGATCGCCTTCCTTCGCCGGCCGAAACTCCTGCGTCTGCGAAATGTGCGGCAGATGCATGAACGCGACAGCGATACCGAGAATGAGCAGCCCTGCGGCGATCGCGATATAAGGTCCGCGCACTGTGTTGGCGATGGCTGCCTTGCTGAGCGTGGACGAATCGGTAAGGATGTAGGCGCCTGCTACGAGCGGAGCAATGGTGCCGCCGAGGGAGTTAAGCGCCTGTGCCAGCGTGAGGCGCACCGGCGCAGAACGCTCTGGACCGAGAATGGCGACATATGGATTCGCTGCTGTCTGCAACGCCGTTACACCGGCGCCGACGATAAATACAGCCGTCAGAAAGAGGGGAAAACTCACCATCTTTGCGGCGGGCACAAAGAGCAGGCAGCCGACCACCTGGATGAAGAGGGAGACGACCATCGTCTTCTTGTAGCCGATGGCTTCAATCAGCTTTGACGTCGGGGACGAGAAAACGAAATACGCGAGGAAGAACGCAGACTCGGCCAGCATTGCCCAGGCGTAGGGCAGGTTGAAGATTGACCTGAGGTGCGGCACGAGGGCCATGTTGAGGTTGGTAATGAAACCGAAGATAAAAAACAGAACGGCGACCGTGATGAACGGGCCCGTATAGCTGGGTGCGGTTTGCACTGCCGGTGTGGATCGCGTTGACATATAGGGTTGTTCCCCGTTTCCTCGGAAGCCGTTATCCGGCCGTTTTGCTGAACACAACACTATACGGAAAGCCGCATACATGGGAAGTAGGTTGCGCACAGGCCTCCGGACGTCCACGGCGCGCTTGCGAATTCGGTTATTGTTAGGGGAAAGCAAGGAGAGTGGTGTGGCGATCGCAGCTTTGAGCAGTGCCCGGTTGAAAAGAGTACTGGCGGCTCTTGAAGCGAACTGGCAGGCGGAGATGGAGGGCTTTTCCACCTACCAGGCGTTGGCCGACCGCGATACCGACCCCATGCGCGCGCAGGTGCTGCGCCATCTTGCGCAGGCCGAGATGGAGCATGCCGACCTGTGGGCGAACCGTATCGAGGAACTGGGCGGTCCGGAGCCGGTTTACAAGGGCAAGCCCGGGGGAAGCGCCGACACGCTGGCGAATCGCGCCGGCGGCATCCGCATGGCGCTGCGCCGTCTCGAAATCGACGAGAGCCGCGATATCGCCCGCTATGGGCAGCAGTTGAAAGAGCTGGGCGACGAGGCGTCGGCCGCTATCCTCGAGCATGTCATCGAAGACGAGAAGCAGCACCATCAGGAACTTGGTGCGCTGCTGCGTGGCCATTACAGTGTGCCGGCCGGCTCGCCCAGAGTTGATCCCAAAGCCGTGCTCGAAGAGATGCTGGCCAAGCGAGAGGGCGGCCACAAGCAGCCCGGTGCGTGGATCGGCGACGCGATCTACGGCGTCAACGACGGCCTTGGCGCGATCTTTGGCATCGTCTCCGGCGTCTCGGGTGCGACTGCCGGCGACAGCAAGTATGTTCTGCTGGCCGGACTCTCGGGCATGATCGCCTCAGCGCTTTCGATGGGCTCGGGCGCATATCTTGCGGCGAAGAGCGAGCGGGAGATTTACTTATGCCGAGATCGCCCGCGAGCGCGAAGCGATCCGGCTCAACCAGCCAGAAGCGCGCGAGCTGCTGGCGCTCTACTACCAGGTGAAGGGCTTGCCTGAGGCCGATGCGCACCACATGGTGAACCATATCGCCAGCGATGCCGAGCAACTGTTGCGCGCACTGACGAGCGAGCGGCTCGGCAGCTCAGAAGAAGCGCTCTCGCGGCCCATGGTTTCGGCGGTATCGGGGGCGCTTTCGACTGCCGTCGGGGCAATGATTCCCATCGTGCCGTTCTTTTTCCTCGATGGAGTTCCCGCAGTCATCGCCGCCGCGATCGTCTCCCTGATTGCGCATTTTGCGGTGGGGGCAGCGAAGAGCCTGATCACAATCCGGTCGTGGTGGTCTTCGGGGCTGGAAATGACCCTCGTGGGGGCGGTTGAGGGCGCCGTTACCTACGGCATCGGCATTCTGCTGGGCAAAGGCGGCATGTAGGGGCCGATTTTATGGTCTGAGTCCAGGGTTGAATGCGAGCTTCTTCGGCTTGCCGATAGCGTGACCAGGATCACGCCGGAGGGCGGGCTGGCCAGAGAAATCAAGGATTTACCGCCTCAGAGAGAAGGGCTGAAGGTCTGCTCAAACGATTGACTCGGGCCCGTCAGTATTTTGTGGATTTGACAGTCGTATGCCCGGTGCCCTAAAAATAAAAACCGAATTTCACCACAGCGTTGCGTTCCGCGCTTGAAGTCTCCGGGCTCATTTTGTCTATACACCTACTTAATTCGTTTGTTCATTCGCTACTGCCCCTGACAGGCAGAACACAACAGGAAATTTCACTTTCAAGGAGGAGGCAGATGCCCCAACCATTCCTCTGGCCGCAGTGTTTTGCAAAGAAGACACGTGCGGCCTTGGCCCTCATTGCAGTACTCATAGTTGCCCTGATGTGCCTGGTGCCGGCATGGAGCCAGTCATCCAGCGGCACGATGAGCGGCACGGTCACCGATCCCTCGGGCGCAGTGATCCCCAACGCAAACGTTGTGTTGCAGGACATGGCAACCGGCGTAGAGACCGTCACGGTTTCGAACGGCACTGGCTTCTTCAGCTTTTCTGCTGTCTCCACCGGCACCTATAAGCTCACGGTGAAGGCGGAGGGATTCACAACCTGGCAGGCAAGAATTACCACGGCGACCTCTACACTCTACCTGCGCAACTGGCAGCTCAACGCCAACGACCCCTATATCAAGGCGGCGGCCCCGGGCACACCGCGCACCATCGCGCACCAGATCTACCCCGGTGGCACAATCGGCGGCCCGATTCCGTTCTTCGGCTACAACCACAACCACGACAAGCTCTTCTTCTTTGCCGGCTTCGAAAAGATGTTCCAGAATCCCTCTGCGACGCTGCATCAGCTTGTCGTGCCCACCACGAACATGCTGAACGGCGACTTCAGCGCCAGAAACTCTGCCGGGCGACCAGTACTCCGGTTCGACCTGGTGGCCCAGCTCGCAGGTTCCCTGCGCCAATTCGGCCAGCTGGACGAGCTTCTGCCCCGCCGGCGGTGCCAACCAGAATCTCTTCGCAAACGGCCAGATTCCCTCGGCGTACTGGGATCCCGACGGCCTGGCAATGCTGACCTACCTGAACAAGGTCAACCCTCCGAATATCGATCCGGCGACACACAACGGCTATAACTACCAGTTCCTCGATCACACGCCGGTAAACCGCTGGGAGCTTCGCCTCCGCGGTGACTGGGATCCGACGCCGAACGACAAGGTGAGCGTGATCTACACCAAACAGAACGAAGCCGACATCAACAACTTCGGCGTCTGGTGGTGGCCTTCTGACACCGGCCCGATGGGCTCGCAGTTGAACGCGACAACGGTTGCGAATCTCTGGACCGCCAACTACGTCAAGACGCTGAATCCGACGACGACCAACGAGTTCAGCTTCGCCTACACCTACTTCACCTTCCCTCCGGCCTTCGCTAATCCCGATGCTATGACCGCTTCCAATGCGGGCTATACCACGTACGCTCCCTTCAACACCGTCGGCCTCAGTCCCTTCGATCAGATTCCGAATTTGATCAGCTGGGGATCGGAAACGGGCAGCTATTCCGGCAGCTACGCAGGCATCTACGCGCCCTCGATGATGAAGGCGTTCAACAACGCCTTCGGCAACATCAAGAAGATCTACTCGTTCCAGGACAACCTCACCAAGATTGTCGGCCGCCACAGTCTCAAGGCGGGCTTCTTCTGGGATACGGCCGATCAGACACAGACCACAAACTACGGCAACTGGACGCAGGGCGCACTCGAGTTTGACCAGTGGGCGACCTATACAACCAACAACCCCTACGCCGACATGCTGATTGGAAGTACCGACGGAATGACGCAGTTTGCTGCCGGCCCGGTGCACGACGTGGCCTACCACGAGTGGGCCTTCTACGGGCAGGATCAGTGGCACGTTACGCCGAGGCTTACGCTGGACTACGGCGTCCGCCTCGACCACGAGGGCCAGTGGTATCCCGTCAAGGGGCCCGGCTTCGCGGTCTTCGATCCCTCAAGCTACGACAACACCGACAGCGCTCCGGCGTGGACCGGTATGAAATGGCACCAGATCGACTCGAAGATTCCGCAGTCTGGTTTGACCTCCAAGCTGCTGAATATCTCTCCGCGCGTCGGCGGAGCCTGGGACATTCACGGCAACGGCACCACAGTGCTGCGCGGCGGCTTCGGTCTTTACCACTGGCAGGCCTCTGAGGGCGACGTGGATTCAGCGCTCGCCCCCGCCTACAACGTGCAGAACATCGTCACGCCAAGCACTGCTCCCGCCTACTGGTGGCATCAGCAGGGCAACACTACGCCGGGCGGGTATGCTCAACTGGCAACCTTTGCTCCCACTGCGGGATCGTGGTGCGCACTCAGCTCGACCTGCTCCAATGTCTCGGCGTTGAAGATGGGCGACGACAGGACGCCTTACACCATGAACTGGGACGCGATGATCGATCAGGCGGTTCCGGGCCACATGGTCTTCGAGCTGCAGTACATCGGCAACCGGACCGACAACGTTCCGCTGACCAACAACAGCACGAGCAACGAAGCGTCGTTCTCCAACATCAACAAGATTCCCGTGGGCGCGTTCTATGGCACCGACGCGCTGACCAATGTCAACTACTGGGAGCAGAGTTGCGGCACGGGCAGTTGCGCCCCGCCGAACAGTTCCTACTACAACGGCTACCGCCCGTACTTCAACTACGGCGTGTTGAACCTGATTCAGCGCGGCGGCTACTCCAATTACAACGGTATGGTGGTGGCCCTGCAGAAGCAGACTGGCCCGGCGACCTTCATCCTCAACTACACATTCAGCAAGGTCATGGGTATCCGTGACGGCAACACGGAAAACGGCGGCGGCGACGGACCGACCATTGATCCGTTCAATATGCGCGCCAACTATGGCCCGCTGGCCTACGACCGGACCCACCTTTTCAACGCCGCTTACAACATCAATCTGCCGGGCATCCACGGCGGCAACGGAATCGTTCGCAGTGTTGTCAATGGCTGGACGCTTTCCGGCGACACGCAGGTGCAGTCGGGTGCGCCGCTGCAGCCCAACACCAACGGTTCCATGAACGTAACCTGGGAAGCGGGTGCGAACGGCGCAACGGCAAGCAATGCTTACCTGCTCGGTTCAAACGCGCCGATTCTGGTGCCTTACCTCACCTGCGATCCGCGCGCCGGCGGCGGCAAGTACTTCAATGCCAACTGCTTCCAGACTCCCAACATTCTCGGTCAGAATGGCCCGTCCATCTGGCCGTACATCAAGGGACCGGCGTTCTTCGCTTCCGATCTGGCGATGGCGAAGAACTTCAAAATCACCGAATCGCAGCACGTTCAGTTCCGTGTCTTGGCGTTCAACTTCCTGAACCATCCGCTCCCGCAGCTTGGCGTTGGCAGCGACGTCTCCCTGCACATGGGTTGCAACAGCTCATCCACTGGAGCGGGCTGCGATGGCGGCGGTACGAACGAAAACGCGCTGACCAACGGCGACGCGCAGTACAAGGCGCCTGGCCAGAACCGTTACATGGAACTGGCGCTGAAGTACTACTTCTAACCCGCTTCGCCGCGCGGCAACAGTTCGCCGCGATCGAAGCTCTCATTCAGGGGATCCGGGAATGTCCTTTCCCGGGTCCCCTTTTCGTTACAATGCCTTCGTCATTCACATCCGGGGGATCTCGTGTCCAGAAAAATCTTCTGCCTTCTCGTGTTGTGCGCCTTGCTGCCTTGTGTACGGGCCCTGAGCCAGTCCGGCATCATTATCGAACGCAACCAGACGATGAAGACGCGCGACGGGGTGATGCTCAAGGCCGACATTTATCGACCTGCAGGAGATGGCCCATTCCCGGTGCTGCTGCAGCGCACGCCGTATGACAAGCGCAATGGCGAAGACTTCGCCCTCGAGGCGATCGCGCACGGCTTCATGGTGGTGGTGCAGGACGTGCGCGGCCGCTACACCTCAGAGGGCGAATGGTATCCCTTCAAGCACGAGATCGATGACGGCTACGACACGGTTGAGTGGGCTGCGGCGCTGCCTCACTCCAACGGCAAGGTTGGCATGTTTGGCGGCTCCTACGTGGGGGCCACGCAGATGCTTGCCGCCATCAGCAATCCGCCGCACCTGGCCGGCATCTGTCCCGTGGTCACGGCCTCGAACTACCACGAAAACTGGACCTACCAGGGCGGAGCCTTCGAGCAATGGTTCAACGAGTCGTGGACCTCGGGCCTGGCGCAGGATACGCTCAATCGCGCAATCCACGACGACACAGACGCTGTAACGGGCAGCACAGTGCTGCCGCTCAAGCAGTATCCGCTCTTCAACACGCACCTTGATCCCGGCGCCTCGACGGCGAAGCTCGCGCCATACTTTCTCGACTGGCTGGCGCATCCCGAGTACGACGCTTACTGGAAGCAGTGGTCGATCGAAGAGAACTACGCCAACATTCATGTGCCTGCGCTTACCATCGCCGCGTGGTACGACATCTTTCAGGGCGGCTCGCTGCGCAACTATCTCGGCCTCAAGGAGCACGCCGGCACTGAGGCGGCGCGCAAGGGTCAGCGGCTCCTGGTTACAATCGGCGGCCACGCCGGCGGCGGGCAGAAGATCGGCGATGTCGACTTCGGGCCCGCGGCCAATGACTACAACGAGAATGCAATCACGATCGCATGGTATGAGCATCTCTTCCTGGGCAAGCAGAACGTCTTTACCACGACCCCGGTGCGCATCTTTGTGATGGGCGAGAACAAGTGGCGCAATGAGGAGGCCTGGCCCCTGCCGCGCGCGAAAGAGACCCGCTACTTTCTGCAATCCGAAGGCAACGCCAACTCGGCCTCGGGGGATGGAGCGCTTTCAACTTCAGCCGCGCGGCACGAGAGCGCAGACAGTTTCGTCTACGATCCGGCGAATCCGGTGCCGACGGTGGGCGGCCCGCTCTGCTGCGATCCCTCTCATCTGCCCGCAGGGCCGCGCGATCAGAGAGAGGTCGAAAAGCGCCAGGACGTTCTTGTCTACTCGACGCCTGTGCTCGCATCCGATGTCGAGGTCACGGGCCCGATCACGCTCGATCTCTTCGCAAAATCTTCGGCGGTCGACACAGATTTCACAGCCAAGCTCGTTGATGTGTGGCCCAATGGCTTCGCGCAGAACCTCACCGAGGGCATCATCCGCGCGCGCTATCGGGAATCGACTGCTTCGCCCACACTGATTGAGCCCGGCAAGGTGTATGAGTACAGGATCGATGTCTGGTCAACAAGCAACGTTTTTCTCAAGGGCCACCGCATCCGGCTTGAAGTTTCGAGCAGCAACTTTCCGCGCTTCGATCGCAACTTGAATACCGGCAAGAGCGCGGCCGATGACTCTGCCTTTGTGAAAGCGACGAACACGGTGTTGCACGACAGCGAACACCCGAGCGCGTTGATGCTGCCCGTCGTGCCGCGTTAGTTGTTAGTGAACGGCGACGCGTGCGCCTGTGCTGAGGAGGTCGCGCGCTGCCTGGCGTCCCAGCCGGATGCAGTCGGGAATGCCGATGCCGTCGTAGGCGTTCCCGGCCAGTTGCAGCCCCGGCAGGGCCTGCAGCCGGTCCTGGACGCGCCGCATGCGCTCCTGGTGGCCAACGGCGTATTGCGCCATTGCGCGCCGCCATCGGGCCACCTGCGCAAACTCGGGCTCAACGTTGCCCGCGATCACATGCGCTCCCAGGATCTCGCTCAACTCGCGCCGCACTGTGGCGAGCAACTCATCGTCGCTCACGGACAGCAGCGTTTCGTTCTTCACGCCGCCCAGGAAGGCCCGCAGCACCGCTTTGCCTTTCGGCGTGCGGCCGAGGAACTTGCGATGCACGAAGGTGCAGGCCAGCATGGAACGGCCTTCGCTCGTCGGCACCAGGAAACCGAAGCCATCTGGCAACCGGCCGATTTTCCCTTCGTCGTAGATCAGGTTGATGGTGATCGAAGAAGAGTAGGGAATCAAAGCGAGCTCGTCGCTGAGTGTGCGGTCGACGCTGCCCAGCATCTCGGCGGCCGCCCAGGCGGGCGAGGCCAGAATCACGGCATCATACAATCCGCTCGTGTCGCCGGCGATTACCTTCCAGCCGGAGGCGCTTCTTTCGAGACCGCGGACCGCTGTCGAACGCCGTATCAGAGCTGCGTCGATCCGGGCTTCCAGAGCGTCGACAAGCTGCTGCATTCCGCCGCGCAGCGTGGTGAAGACAGGCCGTGGCGCCGGTCGCGCGCCATTCTGCGCGGCCCGTGCGCGCATCTGTCTATGAGCGGTCAACATGCCGCGGGTGAGCGAGCCATACCTGGCTTCCATCTCGACCATGCGCGCCAGCACTGTGCGCGCACTTAGCTGCGCAGCGTCGCCGCCGTAGATCCCAGAGAGCAGCGGGTCCACAAGGCGATCGACGACCTCAGCTCCGAAATGCCTTTCGACCAGCGAGGCGACCGATTCATCGGCGTTGCAGGGCCGCGGGGGCAACATCAGCTCCATCGCCATGCGCATCTTGGTCTTTATGCTGAAGAGCCGCGTCATCGCGGTCGGAACAAGCTTCGTCGGCACCATGAACATCAGGCCGTCCGGCAGCGGAACGAGACGGTTGTGGACGACCACGCAGGTCTTGCGTGCCACGTCATTCGACAAGACCAGATCGTCGCCCAGTCCCAGATCGCGGCACAGTTCGGCGCCGGCCGCCTTCTCGCTTAGAAACGAGTCGGGTCCCCGCTCAATCACCGCGCCCTGCACGATCTGGGAAGAGAGAACTCCGCCCAGCCGCGGCCCCGCTTCGAAGAGCGTGTACTCCGCTGCCGCGCCCGCGGCCCGTGCCTTTTCGAGTTCATAAGCGGCTGCCAGTCCGGCAATGCCGCCGCCAATGATTGCCGTCCTCATCGCACTCCCAGTGTCATCGTCACTCCAGGCATCGTTTCTGCCGGCCCGATTGGGTGTGATTCAGGTCACACGCAGAATACTGCCCACTGCACTGCGCCGACTGCGGAGCTGATCCATCGTCGGCACTTCGCCTTCACCGTCACCTCCCATTATCTCTTCCCGCAGCTGACGATGGGGCTGGCGCTGATGATTGTAGTGCTCAAGACCTTTGCCCTGAAGAGCGGCACCCAGTTCTTTGGCTGGCAGATGCGAATCCCTTCTCGTGCGCGCCTGAATTTTGTTTCGAACTGCTGGACAATCCACCGAAAGTGGCGGAGAATGCCATCATCAGCGCGGCAAAAGACCGGGCCATGCGTCTCTCTAAATAGCGCCTGCACGTCTTTTATTAAACGGATTCGAGCCCGACCGGATCCGCCTCTGGTGGCCATTGAAATGGGGCACTGGTGACCTGCATCACCTGGTTCGGTGTCGCCGGATACCGTCAGTCCGCAGTGGAATCTGCCATCGTAAAGCCACAATCAAGGAGGTTCCCCATGGCCGCATCACTCAAGCCGGGATGGAGCAAACCCTCAACCATCCTCTTTGCCTCCGAGATTCCCGCCAACGAAAAGGCTCTCCGCTTCGCCATGGCGCAAGCCAGGGAGTTTGGCGCCAATCTCATCCTCTTCCATGCGTATGACACGCTGGTTGCGGCCACGTCTGAGACGTCAGGCATCCGCTTTTACGACAATGCAGCCGCCGCGCGCGCCGAAGTGAGTCAACTTGAACCGTATGCCGAGAAGGCCCGGGCCGAAGGCATCCGCTGCGAAATCGTTGTGCGCTCCGGGCTGCCCGCCGATCAGATTCTGTCGCTGCTCAAAGAGCGCCAGGTCGACAGAATTGTGATGGGCACCCATTCGCCGGGCCCCATCGGCAAGCTGCTCGTCGGTTCTGTGGCCGAAGCGATTGTTCGCACGGCAAAGGTGCCGGTCTTCATAGTCGGCCCCGAGGTGCCCGATGGCCGCTATCGCAACTACGCGACCAGGACGATTCTCTGCGCCGTCAGCATGAATGAAGCCAGCGAGACCGTTGCCGCCCTTGCCGCCGAGATAGCTGCGCAACATAAGGCGCGGCTGATCCTGCAGCATGTGATCAAACCCCAGGAGCGAGCAGAGGTTCTGCGCAGCCGCTCGATCGATGAGCTGGAAGGCGATCTGCTCGCACTGGTTCCGAAGAACCTGCGGAACAGGATTCGCGTGCAGACAATTGTGGTTCCGGGCGATCCGACCGAGGAGCTGCTCTATCAGGCGCGCGCGCAACAGGCTGACCTGATCAGTCCTCGGCGCGCAAGGGGCGTCGGCGTTTGCCGCGGTGACGCGTCAGGGCGTCGTCTACAAGGCGCTTGCCCACTCGCATTGCCCGGTGATTACGCTTTCGCCGGCAGTGCTGGCCGAGTGCGGTGTGCGCGTGATGCATGAGCATCGCGCCGAGGTCTTTCTGGCAGGCGTGTTTTAGGGCGCTTTCGGATTAGGGCAGGGCTTGCCGGAGCATAATGCTGCGGTGATGCCTTGCCCCTCGGTGATGGTGTAAATGCGGTCGACCGCCGGCAGCCTCACGGTCTCCTTTGCGCCAGAGGGCCAGTGAATCTCGGCTGTGCCGGCATCGTTCGCATCGCCCAGCCCGAAGTGTACACGCCGGTCGTTTGACGAGATGTAGCTGCCGCTGGCCAGCACGTCCTGGCGCTGGCGCATGCCGTTTGCCTTCAGATAGACGGTGGCTCCGGTGGCATCGCGCGGACTCTTGCGGCCACCTACCAGTCCAATGGCAACCCAATGATGCTTGTCAGGGTAGACATTTCTTAGCAGCACCGGTGGCCCATCCACGGGATTGATGACCACATCGATTTTGCCGTCATTAAACAGGTCGCCGAATGCCGCCCCGCGCCCGGGAATCACAACGGCAAGGCCGGAGTCTTTCACCGGCGGAACGTATTCGAACTTGCGCGACTTCGGCCCATCGGGAATGTTGTGAAAGAGCAGCGGGCGCTCGGCAAAGGTGGTTCCCCAGTCGTGCTGATCCACTTGCGGGTAGACGTGCCCGTTGACCATGAAGAGGTCGAGCCATCCATCGTTGTCGTAGTCGAGAAAGCCATCGCCCCAGCCCACAAAGGGAATCGTCAACTGTGCGATGCCCGCCTTGTAGCTCACGTCGGTGAAACTCACGTCACCGTCGTTGTGGAAGAGCACCTTGTAGTCATCGCCGAAATCGGAGACAAAAAAATCGACCAGCCCGTTGTTCTCGTAGTCGCCTGCGGCGATGCCCATCGAGGCAATCTCGCGCCCGTCCTTGTTGAGCGCGAAGCCTGACGCGTAGCCCTCATCGTCAAAGGTTCCGTTGCCCTTGTTAATGTAGAGAAAGTTAGGTTCGGAGTCGTTGCCGACAACGAGGTCCGGCTTGCCGTCTCCGTTGAGGTCGATAAAGATTGCGGTGAAGCCGTAGTACTTATCCTTGTCTTCGAGGCCTGCCTTCTCGGTTACGTCTTCAAAGGTTCCATCGCCCTTGTTGCGAAAAAGGTGATCGGCCTCGCCCTTGAGCCCGCGTGGCCCGCAGTTTACGGTTGCGCCACGATAGAGGCAGGTTGCATAGCCGACCGCCTTGGTTCCGCTGACCGGCAGGTTGTCGCGATCGAAGTGGACGTAGCCCGTCACGTAAAGATCCAGCAACCCGTCGCCATCGTAGTCGCCCCAAGCCGAGCCCGGGGACCAATTGCCAAGCGCGACGCCCGCGGTTGGCGCTATATCGGTGAAGGTGCCGTTGCGGTTGTTGCGATAAAGACGGTTCTTCCCGTAATTGCCGACGTAGAGGTCGGGCCAGCCGTCATTATTGAAGTCGGCAACCGAGCATCCATAGCCCCAGCGGTCATTCTGTACGCCGGCTTCCGCGCTCACGTCGGTAAATGTACCGTCGTGATTGTTGCGGAACAGCGCAGCATGGGGAGTGGGCTCTTTGCCATCGAGCGCGGCGAAGGTCGAGCCGTTGACCAGGTAGATGTCAAGCCATCCATCGTTGTTGTAGTCGATCAGGCAGACGCCCGATCCGTTCGTTTCAACGATGAACTTCTTTTCGGGCGTACCCATCTTGTGGGTCCAGCCGGCAAGGCCCGCCTGCTTTGCGATGTCTTCAAAGACAACTGTTCCGCTGTCGACAAACCCGCCCGCCGTGATGGGACGCTTCTCTGCGTCGTACACCGGCGCGGATGCGACACCCGAGGCTACACCGCTTTGCGCTTGAGGAGCCGCGCCCGAATCCGCCTGCTGGGAATGGCCGCCAGAAGCGGCAGGAAAAAGCAGAGAAGCGCCAATCAGAAGGCGAAATACGCCGAAACGGCTGGGCAACGCAGGGTCCCTCCAACCGTTGCAGTGTACCGCACTGCATAAATCATCGGTTCCATGGCCAGTAGTGGACCGCGCGGCTGGAAGCGCCGGCCTGCATCTAAGCAGGCATCACAATGCTTTGAATCGTATTTGTGAAAGGTCCGGCACATGACAACGAAATCAGAGGCAAACGCCGCATCGCAGTCCAGAAACGCCAACGATCGTTTCGGCCGTTTCGCGAATGGCTGTTCGCTGTGGCTCGGGTCGAAGTGGGCCTTTGCAGCTTGCCGGCGCGGTGATCGCGCTCTGGGCGGTCACCGGTCCCCTTTTCCACTACTCAGACACCTGGCAGCTTGTGATCAATACGGGAACGACGATTGTCACATTCCTGATGGTGTTCCTGATTCAGAACACGCAGAACCGCGATGCCAGGGCGATCAATCTCAAGCTCGATGAACTCATTCGCGCTGTGGACAAGGCGCGCAACCAGATGATCAATATCGAAAGTCTGAGCGATGCGGAACTCGATCTGCTACAGCAACGCTACGAGGGTCTGCAGGCGGTCCGGACAAAGAGGGAAAAGCGGGGCTAGCCGCTGTCTCTTGCCGAAGCTATGGCGCTTGCGTCCGGCGAAGGGGTATACTGCACCCAAGGCGGTGCAGCTTCCTCAGACTTCAGGGCATTTGCCTTAAGTGAGGTGTGTCTTCCGTACGGACCACAGTTCACAGACGCTCGATCTTCCCCTGTCGGAGACTTCGCGCTGGCGAGCAGTGGCCCGCGTCCTTCGAAGTCCACTGGATGCTGTCAGTTGCGCCCTCCTTCCTGGTTCATGCTCTCTCTGCGGCTCCCCTCTGCCGCATCTATCTTCCGCGCCAATTTGTGATGCCTGCTGGAGCGAAATTCCACTCCAGGGCGGAGCCGTGTGCGCGCGCTGCGGTGACACGGTGGACCAGTCCGCTATCGACCGCACTCCGGTAAGCCAGGCCGGGGATCGCGCCGGAGCCAACGGGCCGGTCTGCCGCACTTGCCGTCTCGCCGCGCCGCCCTTTCTGCGCGCCGTTGCCTACGGTCCTTATACCGGCAGAATGCGCGAAGCGATTCATGCGCTGAAATATCAAAAGCTGCATCCGGCGTCGCGACGGCTCGGGCACATGCTCGCGCAAGCTATCGCTGAACTGCACGGCGAGGCGCCCGGCGAACTGCTTGTGGTGCCGGTGCCGCTGCATCGCAGCAAACGAAGGCAGCGCGGATTCAACCAGACAAAGCTTCTTGCCGAGGCCGCGATTTGCGCTTTGCGTCAATCGCATCGGGCGTGGCGTTTCGCGCTCGCATCGGGTGCTCTGGTTCGGCAGCGCGCCACGGGCAGCCAGGCAGGTCTAACGCCGCGCCAGCGCCGGCTCAACGTGCGCAATGCCTTTTGCGTGCCCGATCCCGCCACGGTTGCGGGCAGGCACGTCCTTCTGGTCGACGACATTCTCACGACCGGCGCGACCGTGCGCTCGGCCAGCCGCGCGCTGGTGGCCGCAGGAGCAGCATCGGTGCGCGTGGCCACGCTGGCGCGCGCGCGCCGCGTCTACGCCGAAAGTTTCAACGCCGCCGAATCGCGCGAGGCGATGGCGGATGAGGGAGGTTCAGATCGTGCAGCCGGCGCTGTGCCGGCTATGGGCAAGTCACAACCGGGTACCGACGATCTTTTTGACGGGGGAGAAGGATGTCGCTGGGAAAAGCCATGATTCATGCACGCAAGCAAAAATCAATCGCCAGAGCCGCGGCCTATGCCGGAGAGAACGCGGCCGTGCAGTCCGGCCATATTCTGCAGATGCCCGTGCTGGTGCTCAATGCGTCCTACGAGCCCATCAACATCTGCGGGGCGCGGCGCGCGCTCGTGCTCGTGCTCAAAGGCATCGCGCGCACTGAGGAGGAGCACGGCCTCACACTGCATGCGCAGCGCAGCCACGTCTCCATGCCCTCCGTCATTCGTCTGCTCGAATACCGGCGCATCCCCCACCAGACCCGCGCCCTCTCGCGCAAGAACATCCTGCTGCGCGATCGCAATACCTGCCAGTATTGCGCGCGAGGTCTTTGCCCCCAGCGACCTCACGCTCGACCACGTGATCCCGCGCTCCCGCGGCGGCAGCTCCACCTGGGAGAATCTCGTTGCCTGCTGCCACGCCTGCAACCGCCGCAAGGGCAATCGCCTGCTAAGCGAAATCGACGACATGGTGCTGCTGCGCGAGCCGCGGCCTTTTTCGCTGCACACCAGCCGCCAGATCATGCGCATGCTCGGGCGGGGCGACGACCGCTGGCGCAAGTATCTCTTCTATTAGTCTGAAACAGTAGAGATGCCGGCGCCGGAACTCTCTCCGGCCGCCGGCACTTTCTGTCTATCAACAGGCATGCTGCTTAGTTGATGTCGATCCACACGATCTGCCCTGCCCCGGCTGGAGCTGCGCCAAAGTTCGATACGTAAAATCGGCACCCGTCGAGGAACGTTGAAGTGGGTTCCTAGAAAGGTCAGTGCTCGCGAGAAAGTTCTACCTTCAATACTTGTCCCATACCAACCGGAGGAGGGCCGAATCCAACATTCGAGACGTATAGATTGCCATCGGGCCCCATAATCATCGCGGTGGGCAGGAAGAGACCTGTCACAATAACTTGACGAGATCCGTCACGGTCGAAACGAACGATGTCGCCCGTCATCGGTGTGGGAAACAAATTGCCGGCTCCGGTCGTGTTCTCCAGGACATACAGTCGATCGCGATCGTCGAAGGCAACACCGACAATGGTGGTCAGGTCGGTTTCCACGAAATCGAAATTATCGTGGTGTTTCACGCGGTAAACACTTGAGCTCCCGTCAACGATGGGAAACTTGCCGAGATTGCCGAAATAAAACTCTCCGTCGTGATGAGTGAGACCGGTAGGCCCAATCCATTCGGAATCATTGAAAGTCGAGACGTCACTGATACGGTGGATCTCGCCGTTTCGGGGATTGATACGATCTATCTCTTGATGGTTCGGCTCGACAGCGTAAAGAAAATCGTTAACCGCGATCATGCTGTACCAGGTGCCATCGGGCTCGAAATCACTGGCCGACAATGAAATATTTGCTGTGGGGTGGGTCATTTGAAATGCGCTCAGGTCCGCGACTTGGCTCCACGTCCCGTCTCGATGGATCCGCAGCACGGCGTTCACCGTGCCTTTCAGCCCGTGACTGCAACCTGCGCCGGCCAGAATGGCATAAAGCTCATCCCCAACAAAGGCGACGTCGCCGACGCCACTCACCAGGTTTCCATTATCGGGACTGGTTTGGCTGGACGGCAATCCGTCGGCCACCGTGGTTCGGTTGCCGTGCCGGTCGAACCTGGAAATGCGCGCGGTGAATCCGCCGCTGTAAGGTCCGACGGGAGCAACAACCTGCGTGCAGTCGGCTGGCGTAGTGGTGATGGTGCCTCCAGCGCCGCCTTCGGCGACGTAGAGACTGCCGTCGGGACCAAAGACAAGACCGCGAGGGTTGTTGAGCCCGGTGCCGTACACCGATACGGTGGCGGTCTGGCCCCAAAGCATCGCTGCGCTGAGCAGCAACAGGAAAGCGATACCGGCTTGTTTGAACGGTGCCTGACGCATGGAATTTCTCCTCCCTGAATTCTGTGGTTTCGACCGTATCGGTCAAAGAATTGGGAAGAATCTAACCCTTCAACAGAAAAGCAAGCAATGGCCAGCGTATTCCCAGTGAGTCCCTTTTTTGTCCCCTAGAGTTTTCAGTCCTTTGCAAAAGGTGAAGTGCGAATTGAAGGAGAGAAAAACTTGCGGTAGACTCGGCGCACATGGTGAGGGTAGTCCGGCGTGCACCCAAAGACGGCCTACGAGCGGTTCCGGTTCGAGGGATTCGAGTTAGATCTCGGTAGTGGAGAGCTGTTCTACGAGGGGCGAAAAGTCCCCTTGCAGGAGCAGCCCTTCCAGGTTCTCCGGATTCTGCTGGAAAAGTCCGGGCAGTTGGTGACCAGGGAGGAGTTGCGCAATCAGCTCTGGCCGGTGGATACGTTTGTTGATTTCGATCACAACCTGAATAAAGCGGTGGCAAAGCTGCGCGAAGCTCTTGAGACGGCTGGAGCGAAGAGTTCCCTGATCGAAACGCTCACCCGCCGCGGCTATCGATTCATCGGTCACATCGAACCTTCGGCACTGGATCCCGCAATTAACGAGGATGGAAACGCAAGCTCACGTCGAATGGAGTCGGTGACCAAAGCGCCTGATGCGGCCCGGATCGACAGTGCGGTTGAAAACGAAGCCAGGATCGACGGGTCGAAGACAGGGAGCCGGGGGAGACTCACACTGTGGCTGCTGTCCGGTGCAGCCGTTGTCGCGGCTAGTCTGGCTATCGCAATCTGGTACCTTCACCGCCCGCTGCCGCCGCTGCACATCACCAAATATACCCAGATCACCTTTGATGGCCAACGCAAGGGAGTCTTCGCGACGGATGGGAGCCGGCTGTATCTCGATTCCGATTCGCCGAATTTGCCGAGTCAAATGGCCGCATCCGGGGGCGATAGGGTGCCGCTCCGCATCACGGTTCCGGGACGTCAGTTCGGGATTTGTGACGTTTCACCGGATGGCTCCGCACTGCTGATCTCGTCCTTGCCCGTTGACAGCGAAGTACCCGGGCTCTGGATTCAGACCATCCTCGGAGGAACCTTCCAGCATCTCGCGAAGTCCGAGTCCGGCGGATTTTCTCCGGACGGAAAATCCGTCGCCTACGTCTCGGAAGACCAGACGGAGATTGACATCGTTAACCTCGATGGAACAGGAGCCCGGCGACTGGCGAGTCCCGGACCAGGGGTGCAGGAACCGCACTGGTCGCCGGATGGAAAGAGCATTCGGTTTGAGAGAAACGGCAAATTGTGGGAGATTTCTTCCACGGGAACGGATCTTCATCTCCTGCTGCCCGGCTGGAATGTGCCCGGCGAGCAGCTCAGCGGACGGTGGTCACCGGACGGCCGGCTTTACTTCTTTCTCGTGGGTGGCTGGGGCGGACAGATATGGGCAATCGACGAATGGCGCCGCTTACCCTGGCAACAAGCTGCGGAGCCGGTTCAGTTGACGAGCGAACCTACTCACTGGGGTGAGCCGGTTCCTGGAAAAGACGGCAGGACGATCTATACCGTGGGGGAGACGCGCTTGGGCGCGCTCACGCGATTCGATCAGCAGACGGGATTGTTCGCGCCATTCCTGGGCGGCATCTCAGCAGAGTTCGTTTCTTTCTCTCGAGATGGAAAGTCTGTGGCCTACGTTTCCTTCCCCGATGGCGTTCTGTGGCGGGCGAACCGGGACGGCAGCGACCGCATGCAACTGACATATCCACCACTCTATCCGATCAATCCGCGCTGGTCGCCGGACGGGGAGCAAATCATCTTTACGGACTTCCGGGGTTTCGGTCACGAAACCAGCTATATCGTTTCCTCGGATGGCGGTAGGAGTCCGGAGCAACTGATGCGCGACAATCCCGGATTGGACGAAGATCCGGGATGGTCTCCCGACGGCCGGGAGATTGTCTTCTCAGAAAACCTGCCGGCGACCAACGGGGAGGACATCCGCATCCTTGATCTCGCGACGCGCCGGGTGACTGCGATTCCGGCTTCGGCTGGGATGTATTCCCCGCGCTGGTCGGCGGACGGACGGTACATTGCCGCTCTGGCCAGGGTGGGGCCTTTCTTGCGCGTCTTCAATATCGCCGCACAGAAATGGACGGTGCTGAAGACCACCGGCATCGTGGCATACCCCTGCTTTTCCAGCGACAGCCAAACCATCTACTTCCTGCGCTACGGCGTAGACCAGGGAGTCTTTCGCATTCGCATTCCGGATGGAAAAGAGGAGAGGGTCGTCGATTTGAAAGAAACGCACATGGTTAGTAGGACTGGCGTGTCGATGTCTCTTGATCCAACGGATGCTCCGCTCCTTACTCGCGCCGCCGGAACCGATGACATCTACGCTCTGACAGTGGAACGGAAGTGAGTTCGCGAAGCTTCCGGACATCGGGGTTGTTTCCCCAGGCAGACGGGAACACTGCACATCAGCACGCTTCTCGAATCGCAACCCGGCGACGAGGCACGGCTTGACTGCTGCCTACTTCTGCTGCGGCTTGGTCTGCGGAGCCGGCTGCTGTCCGGACTGCTGGTTAGGCTGCTGGCCCGGCTTAGTCTGCGGCGCGTCGGGGGAGATGTCCTGCCCCTCGTAGATGATCTTCGAGGTCGAGCCGAAGCGCTTGTAATCGGTGTATTTCACGATGTCGCGGATGTGAACGTCCTGCGAGGCGTAGCCCGGGCCCCCGGCGAAATGCAGAACGCCCTCGCCCTTGGTGTAGACCGGGAACCAGTAGTGACCATCCACCTGCTCGCGCCAGGTCATGAACGGCGGATGCAGATCCTCCCTGCCGCGTGCGCGTGTCGTCGGGCACCATGCGCCCATCCGTCACCACGATCTGCAGGTCGGTTGCGTCCACCCAGATGCGCCCGTCCAGATAGCGCTTGCCCTTCTCGATCTGTTTGGGTGTCACGTCGAAGACGTAGCAATCAACCTCGTCGACCTTCTGTTTGCCTACGTACTTGATGTTGTACTCGCTCACGTCCTCGGTGGTCAGCACGAAGGGATATCCATGCTGAATGTCCTGCAGGTCAGAGGGCGACATCATCACCCGCTGCAGCGTGCTCGCCGGCGCAAAGACAACCTTCTCGGTGCGCTTGCCCGAGGGGTCGAAGATTACGTCGTCCACCTCGTAATACTCCCCATCCACCTTATTGTCGTCGTCGATGGTCTGCACACGGGCGACCCGGCGATAGGTGTAGTGGTTCAGCGCATCCTGAAACTCACTCTCCTTGGCCGCAAACTTCTGGATGATCTGGTCGGCCGGGGTTGCGGGCGGATTTGTATCCATGGGGCCGAAGCCGCCGTCGAGCGGCATCGGCGTAAAGCTGTCCTTGTCCTGGGCAGGCGCCCGCAGACCCACGGCCACCACCGCCAGAAAAATCCAGCATAAACCGGCTCGCACTCTCAAAATATCCCCCAGAAACCTCGACTTTCGGCCTTCGCTGCTTTGGTCAGCCGCAACGGGAGGCCAGCGCGGTCTTCGTCTACAACGTTAGACGCATATACAACGGCGGAGTATGTTTGCAGAATAGTGCGGTGAAGCGTTCGGTCGCAGTGTGCCGCGACGCCCATCAGCTGCACCTGCGTGGCGGAAGAGCAACACCAAGCTTGACTTAGCCGATGTTACTCGCATAATGGTTCAAGCGTTATCCCGGTTTCAGGCTCTGAAGAGTTCCAGAGTGGGAGATCACGGTCACTGATCGTGCCGCTCCGCTCTGAGAGGATGGTTCAAGGAGATTCCCGGCCGAGATGCCCGACGGCTACCAGCTCCCCGCGATCGTTTTGACGGCGCTGCTGCTGCCGGCGTTCGCCCAGCTTTATCTGCGCTCCCGCGATAAGCGTACTCTCCTCTGGCTGCTGGGCTTCTTCTTCGCCTGCCTGCGCATGTTGCAGGTCTATGACCTGGGTTTCGGCGACTTCTCGCAGGCCGCCGTGCATCCGTGGATTGTAAGCGCCGGCCAATGCGCCGCGCTCATCAGCGCTGTGCTCTTCCTGGCGTCTCTCGCGCCCGGCTCATTTCGAGTTGGCAACCGGCGGATTCCCTATGCAGTGCCGTTCATCATTCCACTGCTGGTCTACGCCGTACTCATCGAAGGTGTCTACCGGGGGCAGTCGCCGGCCTCGGTGGCGTTTCTCATCTTTCCGGCGCTTGGGGCCGTCTCACTGCTCGTGGGCTGCTTCTGGGCCTTCGCCAAGGGGAGCCTGCCCAACTGGCTGGCGCTTGCCCTGTGCATCGCCATGGGCGGCGCGAGTCTCTGGATCTGTGTCTCCATCCGTGGCAGCTGGCCGCTGGTTTTTGTCGAAAGCACGCTGCACGTCACCACCGCGATCCTCATCTTTTATGTCTTCCGCCGCATCTCGCCGGGCTCCCTGCTTGCCGCCCTCGGCTTCATCGCGTGGTCACTGGCGATCACCGTGGTTGCTTCCGCCTTCGGGCACAGTGTGCATCTGCTGCTTGATGTTCTGCGCGTCTCGGCGATGGGCAAGGTTGTGGCGGCTGTGGGCATGATCCTGCTCGACGCTTGAAGACCAGGTGGCTGCGACGCAGGCGGCGGAAGACCGCGAACGCCGTGCGCGCATGGAGCTTGAGGCTTACGCCAAGGTCGTCCTCTCGCGCCGCCGAGTTGAAGACTTCGACCGCCAGGCCAATCTCATCTGCCAGTCAGTGGCCGAGAACAGCCGCTTCAGCCAGGCTGCGCTCATTCTGCTGCAAAGCTCGGGCCAGTACCGCATGGCCGGCTCGGCGGGCATTGACGACTCGATGCTCACCGCGTTTGAGTCGCTCGCCACGCGCATCTCCGCTCAGGGCTTTATCCTCAAGGACTCGTTGCCGCCCGTCGTCGCGGGCAGCCAGTCCGTTCGCTCAACCTGCAGCCGTGGTTTGTGCCCGGCGACGACCTCGAGCGCCTGCATCTCACGCAGGTCATCGCGGCGCCGCTCTATGGCCGCTCGACCACCGAGGGCGCGCTGCTGCTTATGGGCATGCGCAACGCTGAGCAGCCGCTGCGCGCCGAAGATCTGCTCCCCGTCGAGGTGCTCGCTTCGCGCATCCAGGCCGCGCGCAGCCAGACCATGATGCTTGAAAAGCTGATCGACGCCGAGAAGTTCGCCGGCCTTGGCCAGCTTGCCAACAACGTGACCCGCCAGTTGAACAACCCGCTCACCGTCATCCTCGGCTACGCATCGCTGCTTGAGGTGGCGCCCAACGTCACGCCCCAGGAACGCAAAGGCATCGAGGCGATTCTGAGCGAGGCGCGCAACATGCGCTCCACCCTCGAGAGCCTCTCGCGCATGTCGCGCACGCAGAGCGATAACCTCACCGCCATCTCCATCACCGAGCTGCTGAATGACATGGAGCAGCTGCACCGCTCCGAGTTCGTGCATCGCTCCATCGACTTCCGGCTGCACATCGCGCCCGCTTTACCGCGCGCCCTCGGCAGCGCGCAACAGGTGCGCCAGGCCGTGCTCTACTGCCTGCAGTTCGCCATCGAGGCTGTCGAAAACATCGACTCGCCCAGCTGAGAAATCCGTTCGCATCGAGGCCACCTCAGAGAACGACACCATCAAGATCCTTATCGCGCACACCGGCCCCGGCTTCCTGCATCCTGCGCGTGCCTTCGATCCCTTTGTGCCGGCGCAGGCTGCGGGCGAAACCGCCGGCCTCGGCCTCAGCCTCTGCGCCACCATTCTGCGGGAAAACAACGGCCGCATCTCGGCAATGAACTTCCAGCCGCGCGGCGCCGGCATCGTCCTCGAGCTCCAGGCTGCGTAAGTCCCGCCACGAACGCCCTACCGCGCTCCCGCGTTGTAAACTTCTCCTTCAATTCATCGGGCACTCCATCGGGGTTTTCTCATGCGTAGACTCTCGCTTTTCCGCCTTCTTGCCTTCATCGTTTCCGCCGCTACCTTCCTATCCGCACAAGTTCAGCCGGGTCGTCCGCAGCAAACCCAAAGCGCCCCATGACCTTTGAGGACATGATGCAGATGAAGCGGCTTGGCGAAACCGCCGTCTCCGCCGACGGCAAGTGGCTGGCCTACTCGGTCACCACGGTGATCTGGACCAGAACACCAAGACGCGGAGCTGTGGCTGCAGAAGATTGCGGGCGGCGAGCCCAGCGGCGGTTGCCGTCGCGCAAGCCCGGACGATTCCGGTCTGCAGTTCTCCGCCGACGGCAAGCACATTCTCTTTCTCTCCGGCCGCGAGGGCGGCCAGCAGGTGTGGCTTGCCGACTTCGACCCGGCCACCGGCGCCACCAGCAATGCGAGAAAGCTCACCAGCATCTCTACCGAAGCAGACAATGCGAAGTGGTCGCCTGATGGGCACTTCGTGCTTTTACCTCGTCGGTGTATCCCGACTGTCCGGCCATCACCGACGGCCGATGCTGCCACTGGCAACAAGTGCAACGCGGACCGCGACAAGGCCCTTGCCGACAGCAAGGTGAAGGCGCAGATCTTCACCCACCTGCTCTATCGGCACTGGAACCACTATCACCGGCGACAAGCGTTCGCATCTCTTTCTCGTGTCGATGTTGACAGCGGCAGGCTGCGCGATCTGACGCCCAACGATCCGCACGATGTGCCGCCGTTTTCGCTCGACGGTCGGCGGCGGCTTCGCCATCTCGCCGGACTCGAAGGAACTGGCCTTCACCGAGAATCCCGATCCCGTGCCGGCGATCTCGACCAACGCGCGAGATCTACACGCTCGACCTGACCAATCCGAGTGCGAAGCCGGTCAAGGTATCGCACGTCGCCGGGCGGCAACTTCAACCCCGCCTATTCGCCCGATGGCAAGTATCTCGCGTGGCGCTCGCAGGCCCGCGCCGGCTACGAGAGCGACAAGTTCCGGTTGATGCTCTATGACCGCGCGGCGAAGACGATAAAGAATCTGCTGCCGAATTTCGATCAACTGGGTGGATGAGTTTGCGTGGGGGCCTGCGACTCGACACGCGATTTACTTCACGTCAGCGGCGACCGAGGCGAAGCAGCGGATTTATGCGTCGATCAGATAGACGAATCGCTGATCCAGACGCGCGAATATGGCTCGCAATTCAGCTGACCTGCGACGGCGAATTCAGCGATCTGCATCCGGTCGCTGACGGGAAACTGCACTGCATCGCCACGCGAATGACCGTCGATGCGCCAGGAGAAGTCGTTAGACTCGACTCATGCGAGATCGGCATACTGCGCTCGAGTTCGCAATGCAACGACGAATGTCACGTCAGAGTCGTGACGAGGTCGACCAAGCGATCGGCAGCTCACCCATCTCAACGACGCCCTCCTCGCCCAGCTCGATCTGCCCAAGATGGAATCCTTCTGGTTCACCGCAAAAGACGGCACCAAAGTCCAGGGCTTCCTCATCCCGCCGCCCGGCTTCGACCCCGCGAAGAAATATCCCGTCAAGTTCCTCATCCACGGCGGGCCGCAGGGCGCCTGGGGCGACGCGTGGTCCTATCGCTGGAACGCCGAGCTCTTCGCCGCCAACGGCTACGTCGTCATCATGATCAATCCGCGCGGATCGACGGGCTACGGGCAGGCCTTCGTCGACGGCGTCAACGGCGACTGGGGCGGCAAGCCCTACACCGATCTGATGACCGGGCTCGACTACGCCGAGCAGCACTACCCCTTCATCGACAAGAACCGCGAGTGCGCGCTCGGCGCGAGCTACGGCGGCTACATGGCCAACTGGATCCTTGGCCACACCAACCGCTTCAAGTGCATCGTCACCCACGACGGCATGTTCAACGCCGAGTCCGCCTTCGGCACCACGGAAGAAGACTGGTTCAACATCTGGGAGTTCAAAGGCGCATCCCTGGGACTACTACGGCAAGCCGGACGTCAGAAAACCCCTTCCGCAAATGGTCGCCATCTCTCTACGCCAAGAACTTCAAGACGCCCACGCTCGTCATCCACGGCCAGCTCGATTACCGCCTCGACGTCAGCGAGGGCTTCCAGCTCTTCAACACGCTGCAACTGCTCAACGTGCCCAGCAAGATGCTCTACTTCCCCGACGAAGGCCACTGGGTGCTCAAGCCGCAGAACTCGCAGCTCTGGTACAAGACCGTGAACGACTGGGTCGACCAGTGGACGAGGACGAAGACGGGAAACGGTCAATGAGCGACGCGCCCCGGCATCCAAACTACGACGCAGCCCTCGCGCATTGCGCGCAGAGATTTTCTGAAGCTGGCTGGCGCGGCAGGTGTGTGCGGGCTGTCTCCTGCAGCTTTTGCGGCGGGCGGGGGCAGCGTGTCTCTGATACTCGATCCGGCGAACGCCATTGTTTCCAGCGCGCCGGTGAAGCGCGCGGCTGATCAGCTTCGGCAGGCTCTTGAGGCGAAGGGCATCCGATGCGCGATTGTGCCGTCGGCAGAGGCCGCCGCCGGCGCGGCATTCTGCGTTGTTGTTGCGGCCGGTGCAGATTCGCCGCTGGCGGCGCGGGGATTTCCAGCCGGCTCGTCGATGACGGCGCCGGAAAGTCTGCGGATGGCTCCGGGCAAGGTGGGCTCCACGCCGGCGACGCTGGTTTCGGCAACGGATGCGCGAGGATTCGTCTACAGCCTTCTGGAACTGACCGAACGAGTGCAGTTCGGTGCGAATCCACTCGAAGCTTTATCGCTGGCGCAGGTCGTGGAAGAGAAACCTGCCAATGAGGAGCGCTGCTGTCAGCCGCTACTTTTGCAGCGAGATTGAGGACAAGCCCTGGTACTACGACAAGAATTTCTGGCAGGGCTATCTCGACACGCTCGTTGCGAGCCGCTTCAATCGCTTCTCGCTCGCCTATGGACTGGAGTATGACTTTCCCGCGCGGCGTAACCGGCGATTATCTCCACTTTCTCTATCCCTATCTCGTTGACGTGCCCGGCTATGCGGATGTGCGCGTGATGCAGCTTGCCGCCGCCGGATGGCAAGAGCTGGCCACGCCGGTGCCGCTCAGCACGCGAAGAGCGCGACCGCAACCTTGAGATGCTGAAGTTTATTGCGGCGGAAACCGGCGCGCGCGGACTGCAGTTTCAACTCGGCATCTGGACGCATGCGTATGCAGTGGACCGACAGTCCCAACTGCCTACCACCGCATTGAAGGCTTGACGCCGGAGACACACGCAGCCGTACTGCCGCGATGCGCTGGCCATCCATTCTGAAAGCAGTGCCCGCGAGATTCAGGGGCTCACGTTGCGCGTTCACGGCGAGAGCGGCATTCCCGGAGGGCAGCTATCCGTTCTGGAAGACGCTCTTTGAAGCTATCTCCGGCGCGGGGCGCATTATCGAGATCGACATGCATGCCAAAGGCGTCGATCAAAAGATGATCGATATCGCCACGGCAACAGGAATGCCCGTCAAGCTTGGCGCAAAGTACTCGGCCGAACACCAGAGCCTGGGCTATCAGCAGGCCGACATTCGCGCGCTGGAAATTCCCGATCCGAACTCGTCACGATCGATGCGCGCTCTTCAGCCTGAGCAGCGGTTCGCGACTCTTTACGCGCTATGGCTATGCCGACTTTCTGCGCGAGGGTGCGCGCTACAAGCTGTTGTTCCGGCTGTGGCCGGGCACGCAACGGCATCTGCTCTGCATGGATCCTGAGACGATCGCCGGCTTATGGGCGCACCGCGCACTTTTGCGGAGCCGCCGGCATCGACCTGATGGAGCCGCTGACCTTCAAAGGACGTGAAGGCTCGGGGCAACACGGGCGGCCGCTGCGCCTATGCGGACGCGTCTCTGACTCCCGCGAAGACTGGCAGAAGTATGACCTCTACTACCGCGTGTGGGGGCGCAAGCTCTACAACCCCGATGCGGAACCGGAAACCTGGCAGAGAGCGTTGCGAGCGGAGTTCGGCCACGGCGCGATGCCGACCGAGACCGCGCTCAGCAATGCCAGCCGCATTCTTGCGCTCATGACGTCGGCGCATCTGCCCTCGGCGAGCAACCACGCTCTCTGGTACGAGATGCCGGACGAATATGCCCATCGTTTCGGGCAGCGAGCCTTCGCCTTATGGCGATACGCCGGTGCCGAAACTCTTTGGCACAGTGAGCCCGCTCGATCCACAGATGTTTTCCACGGTCGTGGAATACGCGCAGGCGCTCACTGCGCACAACGCACAAGCGCGAAGTACTCGCCGATTGATGTGGCGCAGTGGGTAGAGGATTGCGTGCGGACTTCGCGGGATGCACTGGATCAAGCGCGCCGCACGGCGAAGTCTCCAGGTGCAGCCGCCTTCCGGCGCATCGAAGAGGATGTGCTGATCCAGATCGGGCTGGGATCATTTTTTGCGCACAAACTGCGCAGCGGCGTGCTCTACGCGATCTTTGTCACCCAGGGTGATCCTGAGGCGGGCTCGCTGGCGCTGGAGCATTATCAGAAAGCGCGCGATGCATGGGCGGCAATGGCGGAGCGCGCAAAGGGCGTCTATCGGGCGGATGTTTCATACGGGAGCATCCCGAAGCGGCGCGGGCACTGGAGCGACCGTCTGCCGGACATTGATGTCGATCTTGCTGCGATGAAATCGAAAGTGCAGGCAAACCCCGCATTTGAAGGGCCCCGCATCAGCGTGGTTGATGAGATTCGCGCCGCGACCGGACGCCCGCAGCAACCCGTCGTGAAGTGCTCGCACCTGCCGCCGGAGAGCTTTACGCCGGGTCGAATGCTTTCGCTGTCGCTTGCAGTCTCTGGCGGTGGAGGCGGAGCTTCTGTGAGCTCGGTTCGCCTGTACTACCGGCATGTGAACCAGGCAGAACGCTGGAGCGTGATGGAGGTCAGCCGAGAAAACGGAGTGTACGCGGCAGCGATTCCTGCCGACTACACGCAAAGCCCCTATCCATTGCAGTATTACTTTGAATTGGAGGACGACCGCGGGCGGGCATGGATGTATCCGGGGTTCAACGCGACACTCTCGAATCAGCCATACTTCGCCGTATGGAAGCGCAGCGCATGAGCTTCAACTCCAAATCGCGCAAGCCACGCCCCTTTCTCAATGATGCGGCTCTCTATGACTACGCCGTCAAAGCGCTCGGCCGCAGCATGCGCACTGAGGTCGAGCTGCGACGATTGATGAAGACGCGTGTTGAGCCGGGCGAGAACGGTGAAGGCGCGATCAGCAAGGTTGTCGCTCGCCTGAAAGAGCATGGCTACCTCAACGACACTGCCTACGCAGAGACCTTTACGCGCCTGCGCCAGGAGAATGAAAAACTCGGCAGCCGTTCTGTCCGCCAGAAGCTTGCGCAAAAAGGCGTGCCGCGCGCCATCGTTGAGCAGGCCGTCGAGGCGCGCTATGCAGGAACCAACGAAGAAGCTCTCGCGCCGCCAGCACCTCGAGCGCAAACGCATCCGCAAACCTGAAAATGAAAAGGAGACGGCGCGCGTGATGCGCCGCCTCGTCGTCGCCGGCTTCTCTACCGGGGTGATCTACAAGATTCTGCGCCAGTGGGATGTGCCGGAGGAATCGCTCTCTGCGCTTGATAACCTCACCGAGCCCGGGACAGAGGAATCCGGCGAAGAGTGATTCATTTCGCAGGGTCTGCCGCGCTCTGGATGTGAGCCTCGCGGGTTATGGCTTCACGCACAGAAGCAAGCGGCGCCGTTGAGACAAACTCAATCCCATCGCTTCCGGAGCGGATGCCCAGTTCGTCCCACAGCTTTTCGAGATCGACGGGCGAAGGGGAGTCCTTCCACGTCGCATACATGCTGGTGAGCACGTGTGTGCCTGTCGCGCGATCGCCGACCGCGAGAGCTTTCGGCAGATCCCAGTCATGGTCGATTGTGCCGCCTGCGGCAACGATGGCCCGCAGCGCGTCCTGCAGGCCCTTGCGGTTGTTTGTTGCCTTGCGAATGTTGACGTCGGCAACGAGGCAAAAAAGTGCGCCGCCCCAGTAGGTGCGTCCCCAGGTGTGCGTTCGGTCAAGCCCTTCATCGCCGGGGCCGGGCTCGCCCTTCGGCATGTCGCGCACCATGTCGCGCCAGATCTGCGCGCCCGCAACTCGCCCGCCTGCACGCGGGCGATGGGCTCAACGTAGGTGGCCAGTCCCTCTTCCATCCAGTGCTGGTCGTCGGGCAGGGAAGGGAAGGCCATGTGCACGAGTTCGTGGGTCATCATCCAGTCGTCGGCGAGGTCGGCAAGGGTGGTGTGCTCGCCGACGTGAATGCGCGTGAAGCCCGGCCACTGGCCCATGCCGCCCCATGTTGTTCCGCCAAAGACGCCGCTTCGGCCCTTCCACGGGAATGATCAGCACGCGGGCCCGGCTCACCGGGAAGCGGCCGTAGTAGACAGCCACCGCGGTTGCGGCATTTTGCACATGCCGGAGGAGTGCGTCAGCCGGCAGGTCGGTGTGTCCCGCTGCGATGTCCACCTGCAGGCTGGCGCCGCCGATATTCAACTGGCGCGTGACGGCTATCTCGTACTTCTGCCACGGCGGGCCACCTCCGCGCTGCCCCCAGGCCACGTTGACCGGCAGAACAAGCGCCGCAGCCACAATCCAACCCGGACACAAAAAAACCAGATGCAACCAGCTCTGACGCACCGGGGGCTCCTTTCGCCACCTCTTGTATCGACGATCAAACCGCGCCGGTTGACTCAGGCCGCGGGGGCCTTGGACGCGAGTATTTCGAGTTTCTCGACCTGGGGCGGCGCGGCGAAGAGGTCTTCCGCCTTGGCGAAGAGAGCTTTCGCAATCTCGCCGGAGAGGTGCGCATCGCGGCCGGCCTCATCCTTGAAGGTGTCGAAGATGCCGTATTCGGCCGGCCCGAGCTTTACCGCGTACCAGGTCGTGGTGCCCGCCTCGCGCTCCGCCAGGGGCTGCGCCGACTTGAGGAACTGCTCCACCTCTTTTTCCTTGCCTTTCCTGGCATGCAAGCAAGGCAAATATCGCCAGTTTGTCCATTCCGTCCTCCTCTCACGCTGGGTAAGATGCAGAATCCGATCTGCTGCGACCGGGAAGAGCGGTGTATGCGCGTGACCATGCCGCCAAGTACACTGATACGTTATGCAATTCCGCACGGGAAACGAAATTCGCGAGCTATTTCTGCGCTTTTTTGAGTCGAAGGGGCACCGCCGCGTGCACTCTTCCTCGCTGGTGCCTGCCAACGATCCCACGCTGCTGTTCACCAACGCCGGCATGAACCAGTTCAAAGACCTCTTTCTCGGCGCGGAGAAGCGGGACTACGCGCGCGCCACCACCTCGCAGAAGTGCGTCCGCGCCGGCGGCAAGCACAACGACCTTGAAAATGTGGGCTTCACGCGCCGCCACCACACCTTCTTCGAGATGCTGGGCAACTTCTCGCTTCGGCGACTACTTCAAGCGGGACGCGATCCAGTTTGCGTGGGAACTGGTCACGAGCCCCGAGTGGTTCGGCATTCCCAAAGACCGGCTCTACGTCACTATCTTCGAAGGCGCCGACGGCGTGCCGCGCGACGACGAGGCCGAGCAGTTCTGGATCGAAACCGGCGTGCCGAAGGAGCGCATTTTTCAGTACGGCGTTAAAGACAACTTCTGGCAGATGGGCGAGACCGGCCCCTGCGGACCGTGCTCCGAGATCTTCTACGACATGGGCATCGAGGCCGCCGAGACAGCCCGGCGTCGACAAGCCCTTCGGCCAGGACGATGCGCGCTACGTCGAGATCTGGAACCTTGTCTTCATGCAGTTCGACCGCTCGGCCATTGTGGAGCGGCTGGCAAGACCACCGGCTACAAGCTGACGCCGCTGCCCAAGCCTTCGATCGATACCGGCATGGGCCTGGAGCGCGTGGCTGCGGTGCTGCAGGGCAAGGTCAGCAACTTTGAGACGGATCTGTTTACGCCGCTGATTGAGCGCAGCGTTGACGCTGTCAATTCGCTGCACGGCGAATCAGTCTTGAAGAGTTCAACGAGCGTCGTGAAGAACGCCAGCCTGCGCATCATTGCCGACCACGCTCGCGCGGCGACGTTCCTCATCAGCGATGGCGTGCTGCCGTCGAACGAAGGCCGCGGCTACGTGCTGCGCAAGATTCTGCGCCGCGGCATTCGCCACGGACGGCTGCTGGGGCAGGAAGAGCCGTTTCTCTATCAGATGGTCTATGCCGTGCGCGACCAGATGAAGGAGGCCTATCCCGAGCTTGCCGATTCTGCCGACCGCGTGGCGAAAGTGGTCGAGGCGGAAGAGAAGCAGTTCGACCGCGTGCTGAAACTTGGCATGTCCGAGCTTGATGACCGTATCCACGAGCTAACTAATAAGCATGTTACAAGAGAGGGTTTCAAGGCAAGAAGAACGCATGGCGGAGGCAGAGAAGAAGTTTCCTGGGGATCCGAATGCGGTACTTGAAGCTGGTTACGCGGCACTTGCTGATGAAGCAAGGCCTGTTTTCCCAGGCGCAGACGCCTTCCATCTCTACGAAACCTTCGGCCTGCCGCTCGACTTCATGGTCGATGCGGCACGCGATGCGGGCGTGAAGTTTGATGAAGCCGGTTTCGAAGCTGCACGCGCCGAAGAGCAGGCCCGCGCCCGCGCATCCTGGAAAGGCGGCAGCCAGAAGACCGCCAGCCCTGCCTTCCGCGATCTGCCGAAGACGGTCTTCGAGGGCTACGCGCAGCTTGTCTCGACAAACTGCGAAGTGCTGGCCATCGTGAAAGACGGCGTCGGTGTTCCGGCCGCGGCTGCGGGCGATCGCGTCGAAGTCGTGCTCGACCACACCAGCTTCTACGGCGACTCCGGCGGCCAGGTTGGCGACACCGGCGTCTTCACCTCGGCGGACGGCAACACCACCGTCGCCGAAATCACCGGCTGCGTGCTGCCGGTGCAGGGCGTGCGCGCGCACAAGGCGCTGCTCAAAGCAAACGCTCGCCGTCGGCGACAAGGTTCGACACCGTCGTCGATGGCGAGCGCCGCGACGCCATCCGCCGCAACCATACGGGCACGCACCTGCTGCACGCCGCGCTGCGCCAGGTGCTGGGCACGCACGTCAAGCAGGCCGGCTCGCTGGTCGATCCCGACGCGCCTGCGCTTCGACTTCTCGCACTTCGCGCAGGTGGCCGATGAAGAGCTGCAGGAGATCGAGGCCATCGTGAACCGCGAAGTGCTCGCCAACGCCAAGGTGGAGACGCTTGAAGATGTGCCGATCGACGTGGCCGTGAACGAGTATCACGCCATGGCGCTGTTCGGCGAAAAGTACGGCGACAAGGTGCGCGTGGTGAAGCTCTCCGACGGGTTCTCGACCGAGCTTTGCGGCGGCACGCACACCGCGGCGACCGGCGAGATCGGCCTGCTCAAGCTCACCGGCGAAGCCTCGGTCTCTTCAGGCGTGCGCCGCATTGAGGCCATCAGCGGGCTGGGCTCGCTCGACACCTTCCGCCGCGACTTCGCGGTGGCGCAGCTTGCCGCGCAGATTGCGCCTTCGGCAGACGGCAACCTCTCCGACTCGCTGCGCGCCAAGCTGGCCGCGCAGGAGGACGAGCTGAAGCGCCTGCGCCGCGAGCTTGAAGAGATCGCGCATGAAGTCGGCCGCCGGCGGCCCTCGACGAAGCGCTGAGCCGCGCCGTCGAAGTGAAGGGCGTGAAGGTCCTGGTGCATCGCGCCGATGGCCTCGAGCGCGGGCAGTTGCGCACGCTTGTCGACAACCTCAAGCAGAAGGCTCGGCGAAGGCGTCGTGGTGCTCGCTTCGGCGCAGCCCGAAGGCAAGGTCGCCATCATTGCCGGAGTTACGCCGGGATTGATGAAGCGCATCCAGGCAGGCAAGCTCGTGGGCGCAGTGGCAAAGCTGGTCGGCGGCTCGGGCGGCGGCAAGCCGGAGATTGCCGAAGCCGGCGGCAAGGATCAGGCGCAGATCGATGCGGCGCTTAAAGCCGTGCCGGAAATTGTTGGCGAACTGCTGGCGTGAATCGATTCGTAAAGGCGGCCTGGCAGAAGCCTTCGCCTTCGCTCAACGAGCGTGATCAGTAGCCCCCTGCACGGCGCCGTACGGTGAAGCTGTATGCAACGCCAAACGAGAGGATCGGATAGGTCTTCAGCGGCTCCAGGCTCTTTTCGTCTTTGGCGATCTCTTCCTGCAGATTGCTCTGCACATCCGGGTCCGTCGCCACATTGAGGCAGTTCTGCCCGTTAGCGTCGCACACCTGCCCCGAGGTCAGCACCACCTTCAGTTTGGGCGCGCCAACAAATGCGGCGCCTACCTCCACCGGGAACGAGAAGTGCCTGCCGCTGTGGGGAATCACGTTGCCCCATCCGGTGGTCATGGTGAATGCAGGCGTCTCGCTGTGCAGGCTTGCCGCTCCGTTGCCCTTGACCGGGTCGACGGCGGATGAGTAGTAGGTATAGCCATTCAGCTCGAAACTTGTTCCGCCATTCGCGATAAAAGTGCCGCCAGCTCCGTTTGTGTTGTGAAACAAAAGCCCGGGGCTGAGGCGAAAGCCGTGGCCGGCGAATGGATAGACATCAAGTGACGCCCCCACGGAACCAAGCTTCAGTTTTCCGTCGATGGTGAAGCCGTTAGTCGAAATATTGCTGGCGCTGTAGTTGAAGAAGCTTCCCGTGCTGCGCAGGTTCAGATGATTGTTGAGATTTGTCGTCACGCCGACCTGGATTCCCAGGGCAGAGACGCCCCCGCTGATGGCCATCCGCGAGAAGGGTGGATATGCCAGGACTGGCGGGCGGCTTGCTGGAGATATCATGACCGCGGCGCCATCGCCGGCGCCTTCAGCTGCGCGCTCAGAACTCGCATCGGCCAGGGCTACGTGACTCGATGAATCCGCCAGGTGCGGTTGCTGGGCCCAAATGGCGGCCGGCACAAACAGCAGTGCGGCAAAGACAGGGAAGCAGGTGGACTGTTTCATCATGTTCCTCATGTGTTGGGCAGCAATTGCTCGCACAGACCGGCAGAAAGCTCGGCGTCTCTGTCTCATGACCGGCGTCCGCAGAGCGGATTACTGTTCGGCTTAAGACGTGACCTGCATGGGTAATCGGCCGCGAAGTCTATACCTTTAATTGCCGGGGCGCTGCTCCTTTTTCGGGCAGCGGCCAACGGCGGTGTGGTGGGGGGTATCGGTCCGGTGGCCCCCTTTTGCGGCTGAACAGCGTTGGGCACGCGAAATGCCGTAATCTGTACCCCATGTTCTCAGTGAAAGCAGCAGGCTCGAAAACGGAGCGCATCCGCCGCGACCTGCTGGGCTGGTACGACGCCAACCGGCGCGACCTGCCCTGGCGGCGCAGCCGCGACCCGTATGCAATCTGGGTCTCTGAGATCATGCTGCAGCAGACGCGTGTCGCCGTGGTGATCGACCGCTACAAGGCATTCCTCGATTATTTTCCAACTCTGCAAGCGCTCGCCGCGGCAGAGGAGCAGGAGGTGCTCGCCCTGTGGAGCGGCCTCGGCTACTATCGCCGTGCCCGTATGTTGCACAAGGCCGCGCAGTTCGTGGTGAACCATCGCGGCGGAGTGTTGCCTGCGTCGGCGGCCGAGCTGCGGCTGCTGCCGGGAATCGGCACCTACACCGCGGCGGCGGTTGCCAGCATCGCTCACAACGAGTGTGTGGCTGTGGTGGATGGCAACGTGGAACGGGTGCTCTGCCGGCTTGAAGGCTGGGCCGCCGACGAAAGCACGACTGGAAGCGCGCTGCGCCGCAAGGTTGAAAGCGCGGCCGATGAGCTCGTCGATCCATCGCGGGCGGGAGACTTCAACCAGGCCATGATGGAGCTGGGCGCAACGCTTTGCCTGCCGCGCGGTCCGCAGTGCCTGGTGTGCCCCGTGGAGTCTGAGTGCGCCACACGCGGAGAACACAAGACGCAGCCACGGCCGCGCATGCTGAGCCAGGAGGTAGGCTGTGCGCTGGTGCTGCGCGATGGCCGCGGCCCCGGCCCTGTACGGCCATCAGGAGGTGCTGCTCGAGCAGCGCGCCGATTCGAACTCGGTGATGCCCGGCCTCTGGCAATTGCCGGCGCTTCGTGAAGCGGCGGTGCCCGACGCCGAGCTGCGCATGACCGTGCGGCACGCCATCATGCAGACGAACTACTATGTCCGCGTCCGCGTGGTGCATGAGGATGACGTGGATGACCTGACAGTGCGCGAGGGCCGGCGCTGCTGGGTCTCACTGGCGCGCGCGAGGGAGATGGCGCTCACGGGGCTTGCCCGCAAAATTCTGACCCGCGCCCATCTTTTTCCCGAGCCCATTGCTCTGCAGGCGATCGCGGCGGTACGCTGAAGCTTCGCGGAGAAATCATGCCCATTCATCGAGCACATGCAGTTTTTATGTCTGTTTTCCTCGCATCCCCTTTCCTTTACGCCCAGCAGGCCGCGAACATGCCCGCCGTTGCCGGGTTGCCCGTTGCGGCGCGCGAGGCCGCCGCGTCCATTGATCCTGAGAAGATTCGCGCGCACGTGCGCTTTCTCTCGCTCGATCTGCTCGAAGGCCGCGGACCGGGCACGCGCGGGGGCGAGCTGGCAGCCCAGTACATCGCGACACAGTTTGCGCTTGAGGGGCTGAAGCCAGCGGGCGACAACGGCACCTATTTCCAGCAGGTGCCTCTCTTCGCGGTGCATACCGATGAGGAGAAGACGAAATTTGCGTTTGTGCCCGCGCAGGGCGCGGCGGTCGATCTCACTTACGGTTCAGATATCGTGGCGAAAGATGAAACCGGCCAGAACGAGGCTGCGATCGATGCGCCCATTGTGTTCGTGGGCTATGGCATTCACGCGCCGGAGTACAACTGGGACGACTATGCCGGTGTCGACCTCAAGGGCAAGGTTGCGCTGGTCATTGTGAACGAGCCGCCATCGAATGATGAGAAGTTTTTCAAGGGCAAAGCGCTGACCTACTACGGCCGGTGGACCTACAAGTACGAAGAAGCGGCGCGGCGTGGCGCGGTTGGCGTGCTCATCATCCACCGCAGAGATCTTGCGAGCTATGGCTGGGAAGTGGTGCGCAATTCGCAGGCGATCGAGAAGAGCTATCTTGCCAACGATCCGTTGGCGACGCTGCGTGCTGCTGCGTGGATTCAGCATGACGTGGCGCAGAAGCTCTTCACGCTCGCGGGCCTGGGCGATCTCGATCAGAACATCGACCGCGCGGGCAAGCGCGGCTTTCATGCGGTCGAGTTGAATGTGAGGCTGCGCGGCAACATTGTGAGCAAGGTTCGCCGCTATGTCAGCGCCAACGTTGTGGCGCGCGTTCCCGGCGCAGCGTCAAACGGCAACGCGGTGCTCTATACAGCGCACTACGATCATCTCGGCATCGATCGCGAGCGCCAAGGGCGACAACATTTATAACGGCGCCGCCGACAACGGCACGGGCTGCGGCATTCTTCTCGAGATGGCGCGGGCCTTCGCGCAGGCCAAGCAGCCACCGCCGCACGATGTCTACTTTGCGTCAGTCACAGCGGAAGAGCAGGGGCTGCTGGGCTCGCAGTACCTGGGCATGCATCCGCCGATTGCCGGCGGCGCGCTTTGGGCTTGATCTCAACTACGACATGCTGCTGCCCATCGGCGTTCCGCGATCGGTGAACATTACCGGCGCTGAGCGCATCGATTTTTATCCGACGATTGAGAAGGTCGCCAAGGCCTTTGATCTCGAACTTCTGGCCGACCCCAATCCGATGGCCGGCCACTACTATCGCAGCGACCATTTTTCGCTCGCTCGCGTGGGCATTCCTGCTTTCTCGGTTGATCAGGGAGATCTGTTTGAAGGCCACGATGCTGCCTGGGGCCACGCGCAGAATGAGGACTACAACGCGCACCACTACCACCAGCCGTCAGACGAGTATCACGCCGACTGGGACTTCAGCGGCAACGCAAAGTTGGCGCGTTTCGGCTTCGTGCTCGGCTGGCTCGCCTCGGAGCAGAAGAAGCCGATCGAGTGGCTGCCGGGCGATGAGTTTGAAGCAGCGCGCAAAGCGAGTGAGGGGCAATAGACAATCTGTCGTGGTGGAAGACGCGATTCGCTGGACGCGCATTCCTCAGTAGTAGTCGGCACAGCTGAGGTAGTAGCCGCATTGCGTGCAGACGAGCTTGCAGCGGTGACCGGTGAGGCGAGCGCTGCAGGTGGGGCAGATCTGGCAGTGATGCTCCAGAGGCGCCTCGGCTTCCAGGGCGCAGGCCGCACCACTTTGTGAGAAATCCGGCGAAAAATCGGCGTCGAGGGCCGTGGGCCTCTGCGGGAGCATGGGTGAGAGGTTAGCATAGAGGAGTGGGCAGCCTGCGCGGGTCACCGCGGCAGGTGCCTGAAGCATCAACCTCGATGTGCCGCCAATCGTTTCCCCATGGGCGGCGCGGTTCAACAACCCCCTGAAAACCACCGGATTCCGGATTCCCCAAAGGAGGGACCCATGGCAAGCAAGGCAAGTGCGGTTTGGACAGGTTCACTGAAGGAAGGCAAGGGCACCATTTCGACGGCGACAGGCGTGCTGAAGGATGCCAACTACTCGTTCGCTACCCGGTTTGAGGGCGCCACCACCGGCACCACCCCCGAAGAGCTGATTGCTGCGGCGCATGCGAGCTGCTTCTCGATGGCGCTCGGCGCGCAGCTTGGCGGCTCGGGTCTCACCCCGACGAAGATCGAGACCAACGCGGCGGTCACGCTGGCCAAAGTCGACGACGGCTTCCAGGTGACGAAGATCGCGCTGACCACGACGGCGAGTGTCCCCGGCGCAACCAAGGAAGTCTTCGACACGGCCGCTGCAAACGCCAAAGCCGGCTGCCCGATCTCGAAGCTCTTCGCCAACAACACCGAAATTACCCTCGACGCGAAGCTCGTCTAGAGCAGCGCTGAAACGGTCCAGTCGATCCCATCCCTGCGGCAGGCAGGGGTGGGATTTTGCTTTGTGGACCTGTTTGCAATTTCTACTTGTGTCGTGCGCCGGTGCGTGGGAATGTTGATTACGACCGCTTCTTTTTCAGCTTGAGCGCGAGGCCGTAATTCATGAAGCAATACAAGTTCAAAGGCACCATTGAGTCTGTAGGCAGCGCGGGTGCATGCGTCCTCTTTCCGTACGACGTTGAGAAAGAGTTTGGCACGCGCGGCCAGGTTCCGGTGAAGGTCACGTTCGATGGTGTTCCGTACACGGGAACCATGGTGAAGTACGGACGCCCGGAGCACATGCTTCCGATTCTGAAGGCGATTCAGGAAAAGATGGGCAAGGGCCCCGGCGACACGATCAGTGTTGTCGTCGAGCGCGACGAAACGGTACGGACCGTCGAGGTTCCCGCGGAACTCGCGAAGCTGATGAAGAAGGAAGGCGTGCTGCCGGCTTTCGAGAAGCTGAGCTATACGAATCGCAAAGAGTATTGCCGCTGGATCACCGAAGCAAAGAAGGAAGAGACCCGTGCCAGGCGGCTGAGCAAAGCGATTGAGATGCTCAAGTCCGGAGTGAAGACGCCGGGTTAAGATTCATCCTTGACAGCGACTCACGCCTGGCATGAGAGTCAAACGCGATCCCCTCCCCGGTTTTTGACCCCTCGCAGAGGAGGCACTTTTGTGGAACACGTCCATCATCATCTGAATCACCTGGCCATCATCAGCTCGGCGGTCATCCTGTGGGTTCTTGGCGCACTCTGGTATTCGGCTGCGCTTTTCGCCAAGCCCTGGATGGCCCTGCTGGGGCATTACGCCTGATCCTTCCAAGCGAAAGAGTCTGGTCGGGCGGCATGATTGCCTCCTTCATCGGCGACCTGATTCTTGCGCTGGTGCTGGCGCACTTTGTCATCTGGGCAGGGGCATCGACCATCGGGTGGGGCGCCTTTGTCGGCTTCCTCGCCTGGTTCGGCTTTATTGCGGCTCCCAACTTTGCGCAGGGCATTTACGAGAACCGCCCTTTCAAACTGTTCCTGATCAACGTGGGATATTGGTTCGTTGGGCTACTGATTGTCGGGGCATTGTTGGCGGTGTGGCATTGATCGAGATGTCTGCCTGGCCGGGACGCAAGGGCCGGTAGAATCGGTGGCATGAGCAAATCGGTTATCACCACCTCATCCGCACCTGCCGCCATCGGCCCCTATTCGCAGGCAATCCGTTCGGGGAGTCTCGTATTCACCGCCGGCCAGGTCGCGCTCGACCCTGCTACCCAGCAGCTTGTGCAGGGCGGCATTGCCGAGCAGACAACCCGAGTGCTTGAGAACCTAAAGGCGATTCTTGAAGCGGCGGGTAGCAGTTTGGCGAAGACCGTGAAGGCGACGGTCTTTCTCAAGGACTTCAATGATTTCGCCGCCATGAATGCCGTCTACGGCAAGTATCTTGCGCCTGACGGTACGGTGGCGCCAGCGCGTAGCACCGTTGAAGTTGCGCGCCTGCCCAAGGATGCCCTCGTCGAGATCGAGCTTGTCGCCGAGCTTTGAGCGCGGCGTATCTTTCCAAGGGTCCCACACATCCAATGGGTATGACCAGCGAGACTAGGAAGACCATGAGCGAAGCTGAAGACAAGATGACCCGTAGCGAGGCCGAGTGGCGCGCGATGCTCACGCCGGAGCAGTATCACGTGCTGCGCGAGAAGGGAACGGAGCGCCCTTTCACCGGCATCCTGACTCAGAACCACGAGACAGGCGATTATCACTGCGCAGGCTGCGGCGCGCTGCTCTTTCAAAGCGGAGCAAAGTTCGATTCAGGCTGCGGATGGCCGAGCTTCGTGATTCCATCCGACTCGAAGGCGGTCGCAGAGCATGAGGACAATAGCTTCGGCATGCGGCGCATCGAGGTGACCTGTGCCCGGTGCGGCGGGCATCTTGGCCACGTCTTTCCAGACGGACCCGGCCCGACGGGCTTGCGCTATTGCATCAACTCCGCTTCGCTGACCTTCGAGAAGGCGAAGTAACCGAGCAGGCGAAGTAACTTTGAATGGCGGGCAGGTTACTCTGTCTGCATGATCTCTCTTCGCTTCCGGATCGCCTGCGCCGTGGCCGTCGGCATGGCGGTCCTGGCGTTCGCTTTTCGGCACGCCGACGCGCAGGAAGATGCCGCCCTCGACAGCCAGATCGCGGTGATTGCGCAGGCTCATCACGGGCACGTCGCGTTCTTTGCGCACAATCTGAAAACGGGGCAAACGGCATCTCTCTCGCCGGATCTGCCGGTAAAGACGGCTTCGGTGATCAAGATGGGCATCCTGCTTGACGCTGCGGAGCAGATTCGTGCCGGCCAGGCGACGCTCTCTGAGCGCCTTGTCTTGACGAAGGCCAACCAGGTGGCAGGATCGGGCGTGCTGGGCGAACTGACGCCGCCCATTTCGCTGACCCTTGGCGACACGCTCACGCTGATGGTGGTGCTCAGCGATAATACTGCCACCAACATGGCCATCGATCGGCTTGGGCTCGCGCACATTAATGCGACGTTGCGTGCGGCCGGACTTCACCAGACAGTTCTCTACAAAAAGGTTTATGTTCCCGCCACGGGGCCAATGCCGGCGGATCAGCCTCAGTTTGGCCTGGGCAAGACCACTCCGCGGGAGATGGCCTCCATTATGGAGCGGATCTCGGACTGCCGCCTCGCGCTTGAGGGTGCGGCGCCGAAGGCTGGCGATGGGCCGCTCTGCGGCGCGATTCTGCATATGCTGCGCAAGCAGCAGGACCGGGACAGCCTGCCACGCCTGATTGAGTCGATGGATACGAGCGAGCACGGATCGGCGATCGGCAACAAGACCGGCGCCCTCGACGAAGTGCGCAACGACGTTGCCCTGATCTCGACGAAAAATGGGCCAATTGTGATTGCCGCCTTCACTTTCGACAATGCTGACCAGCGCTGGACCGGCGATAACGAGGCTGAGCAGACCCTGGGAAAGCTGGGACAGGCGGTGGTGCGCCGATGGGCTCCGGGGGGCCTGGACGCAGAGACATTTGACTGGGAAAATCCCCTGGCTCGAGCCGGGGCTGGAGCCGGGGCTGCGGCAAAGCCCTGACGCAAGCTCTGATCCAAAGCCTGAGCTAGTTCAGGCAAGGTCAGTCGTCTGCGGGCACAACAAAAACCCCGTCCAAGCGGGCGGGGTCAGGTTGCGAATCCTGCTTCTCTGGTGCCAAGGGGCGTTTCCGGCGGCCCCTAGGCCTTGGCGATCTTGCCGGCCTTGATGCAGCTTGTGCAGACGCGGATGCGTTTAGGGGCGCCGTTGACCAGGGCTTTCACAGCCTGCAGGTTCACGTTCCAGCGACGCCGGCTCACGTTGTGAGCGTGCGAAATGTTATTGCCGAATTGCGGACCCTTGCCGCAAATATCGCATACTTGTGCCATTGCTAAACTCCAGAATCTGTTCTATTTCGGGGCTCTGCAACCGGTGCGGGCCGTTGCTCTTAAGCACGCCCCATCTTGGCTCGAAAGCCGGAACCACGCTTCGGGTGCGCAAGAGTGCGGAGCCCAAGGGGTTGCCGAATCTCCAGTATATCGTGGAATACCTCGCGAGCCAAGTTCACGGGCTGGAGCGCGCCGAGGCCGGGAGGGGTAACCCAGGTACTGCTACCAAAGGTCCTCTAAATTGCACCTTTGTGTAATGTCCTAAAAGATTACTTCGACCTAATCTCAGGGCTGGAGGCAACTTATGAGCGGCGTTACTTCAGACCCAACCTATCGCGCGGCATATGAGGCAGGCTGTGCAGAGATCGATCAGATTGTCGAACGGCTGGCGCAGCTTCGCGTCCGCAAGGAAAGAATCGAGAAGGCCGTTACGGCCCTCAAGCTGATTGTCGAAGTCAGCCCCGCAGCAGAAACCAGCCGTCCACAGGCTCAGCCTGTTCCGGCTGCGGCCGCACCGGCGCAACCGATTGAGGCCCTGCCCGAAGAGCGGATGCAGCAGCACATCGACCAGGTTCTGCGCTCGCTCGCCACGGTCTAAGCTTTTGTGTTTATCATGGCCCGCGATCTGCGGGCCGCCTGTTCGCCCGGGAGGATGGCCGGTCTAATGGACCGTCAATCGCTGCCGGTTACAACCTGAATTAGATTAGAGCGGCCGCTACTGCGTCGCGCATTAGATTTACCTGCTGTGCAAACGCCGCACCCACGGGCTCCGATGCCGAAAAGGCGTCGGGGCCCGCATTTTTTGGGGGCACGCGATATCGGCGAATCCCAATGACCGCGGCGCACAAACAAGAATCCCCATCCAATGGATGGATGGGGATGAAAAGGAAGGAAGTCTTGAGAAATCTGCAACCGCTTCACTGACCCGAGGCGGAATTGTCAGTCAGCGTCAGTGTGAGGTTGTTGAACTGGACGGACTGGAGGACGTTGACGCCGCCCACTTCATTGGTGATCGTGGCAACGTGACCGTTCTTCTCTTCAACGGCCTTTGCTGGAACGGTGACAGGGGCCTTCCCCTTCTGTGCAAACGTCACCTGAACAGCTGATCCGGCACCTGTCCAGGAAACCTTGTAATCACCGGCGGGCAGTTCAGTGGTACCAACCTTCACAGCCGAGTTGATGGTCACGCTCTGCGAATTCTTTGCGGCGAATGCAGGCACCGACAACGATGCAAGGATGAGGGCATATCCGAAGGCACGTTTCATGGAATCTCCTTTGTGTATGCCTCCCCAGGGAGCCACTAACTGCTGAAGGCATTGAGGACATTACACACGGTTGTCGAGCAAATTAAGCTTAAGAAATCTTAAGCGCTTTCGAGTCTTCCGCATTCTGCGCACTATCGTGCTGGTATGAAGCGGCTTGCGCGGCGAGCGGAATCTCGATGGAGATGCGCAATCCAGGAAGGGCATTCTCTGCAACGATGGTTCCGCGATGCACCTGTATGGCGCGTTTGGCGATGGAGAGGCCCATGCCGGTGCCGCCGCTACTCGTCTCACGCGCTTCTTCCACACGAAAGAAGGGATCGAAGATGCGGGCGAGCGCGTCTCCTGGAACGCCGGGTCCAAAATCGCGCACGGCAATGACGGCGTGGGTTTCGTTCTCGTCGAGTGCGATCTGAATCGTGGATTGCTTGGGAGAATAACGAATGCCATTGCGCAGCACATTCTCGATCGCACGGCGCAGCAGCTCGCGATTTCCGCGTACCTCGTGCGCAAGCTCGCCCTTCACTGCGATGCTGCACTCGCGAAACTGAGCTTCGAGGGTGCAATCGCGCACGACTTCGTCAACCACTTCGCGGGCGTTGACGCTGGTGAGATCGCGCATGGTTGGATCGCCTTCGATGGTGGTGATCTCCACGATGTCTGCCACCAGCGAAGTAATGCGGTTCACGTCGCGCTCAATGCGGTCGAGGGCGCTGTTGCTGTCCGGCGACGTCCTTGCCAGCTTCACTGCAAACTTGAGACGCGCAAGCGGCGATCGCAACTCGTGCGAGATATCGCCGAGCAGTCTTCGTTCGCTCACGATCAGGCGCTCAAGCCGTTCAGCCATGCGGTTGAACGAGCGCCCAAGCTGCCCGACCTCGTCGTGCCTCTTTGTCTTTACGCGCACTGAAAGGTTTCCGTCGCCGAATTGCGCGATGGTGGTGGCAATCTTGTGAATGGGCGAAACCACGCCGATGGAGGCAATCCAGCACAGCACCACCGTGGCTCCGATAACGAGAAAGTAATAGGGAAGGAAGGTCCACGTTTGCGGCCGCCCAACCTCGCCTTCGCCCGCGAACCAATGTTGCCGGTCGGTTGATTCGCGGGTCACGATCCAGCGGCCGTGTGCGCGTATGCGGGAGCTTGTTGCCGGAGGCCGCGGCAGCAGCCTCGATTGATTGTTGCCGGTCACCAGGTCCACGCCTTTTGCATCGAGCAGGTAGTGCTTTCCGCCAAAGATGCGGTCAAGGCCTGCGAGATAGCCCCGCAGGGCCGGCTTGCCGCCACTCTTCAACTCGTCGATCGCGCTCTCGAGCTGCAACTCGTCGAATTTGTCGAATGTGGGGTCGATCTCAATCCTTTGCACGTGCGCCGCGATGAGATGAAAGGCGAGGAAGGAGAGCGAGAGGGTGCAGATCATCACGATGAGCACCCCGATGTAAAGTGATTTCACGGGTAGCGATTCAAGCCGTTCCAGTAAAGACATAGCCCACTCCCCGAATCGTCCGGATCAGATTTCGTCCACCGGCAAGCTTCTTGCGAAGGTGGCTGATATGCACGTCCAGAAAACGATCATATGGCGTCGCCTCGCGCTCGAAAAGCACCGCGGTGATCTCATCGCGCGAAACGACGCGGCCCGCCGAGCGCATCAGCAGTTCGAGCAGATCAAATTCCATCGAGGTCAGCTCTACCGGATTCCCCGAGCTCCAGACCTCGCGCGTGGAAACGTTGACCTTGATTCTGCCATAGGTGACGACTGCGTCGGTCTGCGCGATGATGGTGGTTTCCGTGCGCCGCAGCACGGCGCGGATCCTCGCCATCAGCTCATCGGGATCGAATGGCTTGGGCAGATAATCGTCGGCGCCCGAGTTCAGCCCCAGGATGCGGTCCTGCTGGTGCACGCGCGCGGTGAGCATAATTACAGGAAGATCTTTGCGGCGGCGAAGCTGCTCGAGAACGGTGATACCGTCGAGGCCCGGCAGCATTACATCGAGAATCACCAGGTCATAGCCGCCGCGCAGTGCGTTCGCCAAGCCCTCGCGCCCGTTGCAGCAGCACTCGATGCGGTGCCCCGCCTGCGAGAAGAACTCGCGCATCATCTCGCAGAGCTCGGCATCGTCATCCACCAGCAACAGCGAGAGTTGCTTCTGCTTTTCGCCGCTTTCGAGTTCCACCGCCGACACACGCTCACCCACGGATTCTAAGTCTCGCACAGTGCAATGCTTCCCATGCTTGCGCTTAAGGATTCTTAAGAATCAATAGGTCTGCGAAGGTTCAGAACTCCAGGCGGGCGGCGAACTGGAAGGCGCGCGGACCGCTGGAGCCGAACAACCCCCAGTGGGGATTCTGCGGAATCAACCTGGCGCTGTGGTCCCACTTTGGATGGTGCAGAAAGCCCGCCAATAGGTGGAGAAAATCCTCCGGGAAGGGCTTGCGCGGGGCTCGGTTCAGCCGTGAACTGAATCCTTCCTTTTCCGGCACCTGCGTGATAGTCTCAGGCATCGCCAAGTCTTCCCCTAAGCTTCAGTTTCTGGTTCCTTGTGCGCAAGTAAGGTCAGGAAATCTGCGTGGCACAACTCTCAGTGGTTCGTAGCTGTTCACTCCTGTCGGCGCTGATGGCCTTTGCTCTCGCGTCGCTCTGTGCCGCCCAGCAGCCTGCTGCGGCTCCCCCTTTGCCAGGCGCCCACCCGGTTGCAGAAGCTGGAATGCCCGTGATCGAGAACTACTCGGCCAGGGACTTCAGCAACGCCGGACAAGTATGGACCCTCACCCAGGATCACCGGGGGTTTATCTACGCCGGTACCTCGGCAGGCGCGGTCGTACAGTTTGACGGGTCCACATGGCGTCGATTCCCCGTTCCGTCGAGCGTGGTGCGCAGCATTGTTGCCGATAAGGATGATCGGCTCTGGGTGGGTGCCGCCGAAGTCTTCGGCTACATGGCGCCGGATGCACAGGGCAATCTGCAATTTGTTTCTCTCCTCGATAAGGTTCCCGCCGACGAACGAGGCTTTACCGACGTGTGGCAGGTTCTGCCCACCCCGCAGGGCGTTTTTTTCCGCTCCTATGAGCGGCTCTTTCGCTGGGATGGAACGCACATGAAGGTGTGGGCCCGCGGGAACGGCGGCAGGTTCCAGGCCCTCTCCTACGTGCACGGACATATCTACACATCGCAGGACGACATCGGCCTTGAAGAGATTGTCGGCGATGATCTGAAGCCGATGCCCGGAGGCGACGCCTATAAGGGAGCGGCGAAGCTCTTTCTCTTCCCGTTCGATGAGAACCGCATCATCATCTCGGCCCGCAACGGCCTTCTCACGATCTATGACGGCGTCAAGTCCGTGCCGTTCAAGACGGAGGCCGACGACTATCTGCGCAAGTACGTGACCTATGTCTCCACGCAACTGAAGAATGGAGACATCTGCGTCACTACCTTGAGCGGAGGCGCAATCATCATCGGGCACGACGGCTTGATTCGTCAGACGCTTGATAAGAGCGCGGGTCTCATCGACAACGACGTGCTCAGCGGTTTCCAGGATCGCGAGGGCGCACTCTGGCTCGGTATGCAGGCTGGCATTGCCCGCGTCGAGGTGAATTCGCCCATCTCGATCTATTCGCGCAATCCCGCGCTCGATATCCTCCGCTACAAGGGAACCATCTATGTGGCTTCCTCAGGCGACCGCACAGGCCTCGGCCGGATCGCTTTCGATCCCAAAACCCATCTTCCGTCTGTCGTTCCGCTTCCAGCGCCGAGTCAGTCTTTTCTTCTTCTCGATTTCAAGGATGCGAAGGGCGGCTCGGAGCAGTTGCTGGCGGCAACCTCAGAGGGTCCGCAGAAGCTCGCCGGCGACGCTTTCGTCCCGGCGATTTCCTCGCTGCATGGCTCCGCGGAAGCCAGCTACGTTGTTACGCAGTCCCTTACAAACCCTGACCGTGTCTATATCGGATACTCGGACGGGCCGGCGTCGATGCGATGGAATGGCCAGGCATGGGTAGATGAAGGCAGGCTGCCGAGTCTCATCTACGAGGCGAGAAACGTCACCGAAGATCCGGACGGAACATTGTGGGTTTCGGGAAGCGTCGGCAAATTACTGCACATCACAGTGGCGCCCACCGGTATGCGGGATTCGAAGGCCGAGGTGGTGAACTTCGAGCGCGGCGGCTTTCCCAGCGGTGGCGACACCGACGTAGAAATCATCGATGGCAAAGTTTTCCTCACGGTTAGCTCACTCAAAGAACATCTATCGGTGGGACCCGGCGGCGAAGCGGTTTGTGGTGGACGACCGATTCATGGTTCCAATTGACGCCACCGACACAAGTTCCATTCTGATCCCGATTGACAAGAATCGCGTATTATCCGGGACCTCCTCCATCGGTGACACGCGCATTAGCCTCTTTACGCGGCAACCGGATGGAAGCTGGCGCGGTGATGAAGACGCGCTTCGCGAGTGGAACCGCATGCGCCTATTCGGCGCCCGCCCCGATGGGAATGGGGCGTTGTGGGGTGGCGGTGAAATGGTTATCCGATGGGACCCGAAGGTCAGCGTCGGCAAGCTGCCGCCCTTTGCCACTGCGATTCGCCAAGTCAAATCTGGATCGCAGGTCGTTTTTGGCGGATATACCGTTGCAGGCGCTCCGGCCCTGCGCATGCCCGCAGGCACCAGCGATATGCACTTCCAGTTCGCTGCGCTTGCGTATGGCAATCCCAAGGGCACCGAGTATCAATACAAACTTGACGGCGCCGATCAGGACTGGTCCGCATGGGAGACCCAGAAAGAGGCCAACTACAACGGCCTGACGCCGGGCTCCTATCTCTTCCGCGTACGCTCAAAGGCTGACGATGGCCGCAACGGTGAAGAGGGCGATTTTGCCTTCACAATTCTGTCGCCCTGGTATCGCAGCAGCTGGGCTTACGCGCTTTATCTGCTGGCGCTGATTCTGCTGGGCCTCGCGGGGTGGAGACTGATCAGCCGGTACGAACGCCGTAAAGCCTTCAGAAAAACGGCGGCGCTCGAAGAGCAGGCAAAAGCGCTCGAAGCCACGGTCAACGAGCGCACGCAGGAAGTGCGCGCCCAAGCCGGCGAGATTGCAGCGCAGCGCGACAGCATCGAGCTGCTTAGCGTCATTGGCAGAGAAATTACCGCCTCGCTCGACCTGAACACAATCCTGTTCAAGCTCTACGAGCGCGTGAACCAGATCGTCGACGCGAGCATTTTCGGTGTCGGTCTCTACCGCCCCGCGAAGAAGCTCATCGAATACAGCCTCGCGATCGAAAACGGCAAGCGCTATGCGCCCTACACGCGCAGCATGGAAGACAAGAACCAGTTTGCGGTGTGGTGCATCGATCATCGCCAGCCGATCCGCATCAATGATGTAGGCGCGGAGTATTCGAAATACATTGCCGCCTACGAGCATGGCAAGCGCGTTCTTGAAGATGGCAGCACCGCGCAGCCGCCGCTTTCCATGATCTATCTGCCGCTCGTAGCGCAGGATCGCGTTCTCGGCGTGCTCAGCATTCAAAGCTTTAAGAAGAATGCCTATACCGAGCAGCATCTCAAACTGCTTGAGAACCTTGCTTCGTACACCACGATTGCGCTCGATAACGCCAACGCCTATCAGGTGATCAACCAGCGCGAGCGACAGGTCAGCGAGCGGGCTGCCGAGCTGCTCACCATCAATCGCATCACGCATGCCCTTGCCTCGCAACTCGACAAGGACCGCCTGATCCAGTTTGTGGGCGATGAGGTTCGCGAGCTTTTCCATGCGCCCATCGTCTACGTCGCGCTGCTCGATCGGGCGACGATGATGCTTCACTTCCCCTATGCGCACGGCGAAGATGCTCCTCCGCGCCCCTTCGGCACGGGATTGACGTCGCAGATTATTCGGACTGGCGAGCCGCTGCTGATCAACGAAGACATGGATACCAACCGGGCGCGGCTGGGCATCGAGCAGCTAGGCCGCCACACTGCCTCCTATCTCGGTGTGCCCATACCCTCCGGCGGGCAGGCGATCGGCGTCATCAGCGTGCAATCGACTGACCAGGAAGGCCGCTTCACTGACGCAGACCAGCGGCTGCTTGCGACGATCGCGTCTGCCGTGGGCGTGACACTGCATAACGCCAGGCTTTTTGAAGAAGCTCGCCTTGCGCGGGCTGCGGCCGAAGAGGCCGACGCTACGAAAAGTTCGTTTCTCTCGACCGTGAGCCATGAGCTGCGCACGCCGCTCACTTCGGTGCTGGGCTTCGCCAAGATCATTCGCCGGCGCCTCGAGGAGCGGCTCTTCCCGCTTATTCCTGAAGGCGACCGCAAGGTGGAGCAGGTAAAGCAGCAGGTGCTGGAGAATCTCGGCGTCGTCGTGAGCGAAGGCGAGCGTCTCACCAAGCTCATTGATGACGTGCTCGATCTCGCCAAGATTGAGGCCGGCAAGTTTACCTGGAACATGGGCGCCGTTTCGATTGCGGACGTGATCGAACGCGCCACGGCAGCCACGGCGTCGCTTTTTGAGGCGAAGAAGCTCACTCTGGTGCGCGACGTTGATCCCAATCTGCCCATCATCACCGGCGATCAGGACCGTCTCATCCAGGTTGTGATCAATCTCATTTCAAATGCCGTCAAGTTTACTGACAGCGGTTCGATCACCTGCTCAGCGCGCCAGAAGGACGGTGAACTGGTCGTGGGCGTGACCGACTCCGGCATCGGTATCGCTCCGGCAGACCAGTCGAAGGTCTTCGAAAAGTTCAAGCAGGTAGGCGATACGCTCACGGACAAGCCGAAGGGCACGGGTCTTGGCCTTCCTATCTGCAAGGAAATCGTGGAGTACCACGGCGGCCGCATCTGGGTGGAGAGCGCGCCCGGCCAAGGCAGCATCTTTTCGTTTACATTGCCGGTCAACAAGCTGCCTGCGCGCACAGACGTGCCCGCAGCGCGACGCACCGTCGATATTGAGTCTCTGGTGAAAAAGCTGCGCGAGACGGTGGCCACGCACCAGCCACGCCACAAGTCGGTGCTGGTGGTCGATGACGATCCGAATATTCGATCGCTGCTGCAGCAGGAGCTGAGCGAAGCCGGCTATGCTGTGCGCCTCGCCGAAGATGGCCGCAAAGCGCTCGCGTTGATTAGAGAAGAGACGCCCGGCCTGGTGATTCTCGACGTCATGATGCCGGAGATGAACGGCTTCGATGTTGCCGCCGTTCTCAAGAATGATCCCGCAACAATGGATATTCCCATCATCATCCTGTCGATTCTCGAGGATAAGGAGCGCGGCTTCCGGCTAGGCGTGGACCGCTATCTCACCAAGCCGATCGATACTGCATCGCTCTTCCACGAGGTGGACGCGCTGCTTGACCAGGGCAAGTCGCGCAGAAAAGTGATGGTAGTCGATGAGGACTCTTCGACGCTCCACACCATCAGCGATGTTCTTGAGGCGCGCGGCTATCAGGTCGTTGAATCCAATGGTTCTGAACTGGTTTCGCATGCGGTCAGTTCGAAGCCGGACGTCATCATATTGAGCTCACTGCTTTCAAGCGACGAATCGGTGCGTGCCCTGCGCTTCGAGAAGGGAATGGAGAACGTTTTATTTCTCATCTATCAATGAACGCCATGAAGATACTGATCGTTGACGACGAGCCCCATCTGCGTATGCTGATCCAGCAGACCCTCGAGGAGCTGGAGGACGAGGGCGTTGAGCTACTCACTGCCACCAACGGCGAAGAAGCGCTCGATACCATCCGCGAGGAAAAGCCGAATCTGGTTTTTCTCGACGTGATGATGCCCAAGAAGAACGGCTTTGACGTGTGCAACGCGGTGAAGAATGAACTGGGCCTGGGCAATACCTACATCATTCTGCTTACGGCCAAGGGGCAGGAGTTCGACCGCCAGCGCGGGCAGGAAGTAGGCGCTGACCTGTACATGACCAAGCCTTTTGATCCCGATGCACTGGTTGCGAAGGCACGATCCGTGCTTGGATTTTCGGCCTGAGGGCTCCGAGGCCGATGCCCACTCTCACTCTGCGAACGCTGCTCAATCCGCGATCGGCCAGCCTGGCCGCGGTGAAGGATCTCTGCTGCGTAAACGGAGACAACCTCAGCATTCTCGATGCCTCGGGCAAGATTCTTCTTGGCGCGCCCCTTCGGCATCCTCTGCGCAGGTCGCGGTCGAGCTCAATGGTGCCTCGCTCGGCTCTGTGTCGGGTTCACCGAAAGCTGCGACGGCGTTAGCGCACGTGCTGGCGCATCTGGCGGCACGCGAATCGGAGCAGCGCGCGCTGGCGTCGGAGACGCTTCATCTCTACCGCGAGATTCATCTCATTGAGCAACTCTCTGAGCAGCTTGCGGCGCTGCTTGATCTCACCGCAGTGAGCGAATCTGCGCTGGCGCAGGCACAGCGGCTGATTCCTGCGACGGAAGGCGCCGTCTTGCTGGTGGATAAAGCAACCAAGTCGTTGCGGATTTCGGCGGCATTTGGCCAGAGGCCGGATGCCGGTGATTCCGCTGCGATCAAAGCGGACTCGCCGTTTGCGGGGTCGATTCTCGAGAAGGGTGTCGCCGAGGTCATCAACGATTGCTCGTGCGATCCGCGTTTTGGCGGGATTCAACACAACCCGAAGGCTCTGATCTGTGCGCCATTGCGCGCCGGGCAGCACACTGTGGGGCTCATCGTCCTTGCCAGCAGCGATGCGGCAGTCTCCTATTCCGCAGCGAATCTCAAACTGCTGAACACGATTGCCTTGCAGACCGCTGCGGCGATTGAAAACGCCTATCTGGCCGAAGAGATGGTCGATACCGCGCGTGAACGCGCCGCCTATGCCGCTGAATTGAAGGCGGCCAGTTCTGTGCAGCAGCTCTTGCTGCAAGGTGCCTCGCAACCCACGCCCGGCTTTCAAGTAGAGTCAGTCTATTTGCCCGCAAGCGAAGCCGGCGGTGATTTCTTCTTCGTGGAGCCCACGGACGATGGCTCCATAGTGGCCGTTGTGGGAGACGTTTCTGGCAAGGGGCTTACGGCGGCCATGCGCGTCGCGATGATCCTCGGGGTGCTGCATCGTGAAGACTCATTCGACCCCGCAGAGATTCTTTTCAACCTGAATAATGCACTGATCGCGCAGGAGCAGCTCGGCTTCTCGACCGCCTGCTGCATCCGGATTGCTTCGTCGGGCGAATACGCCTATGCCAATGCCGGCCACATCGCTCCGTACCTCGCAGGCCGCGAACTGGAGACAGTACCGGCTCTGCCGCTTGGACTCGTTCCGGATCAGTCTTATGAGCTGATCCGGGGCCGCTTGAAGCCCGGCGAGCGTGTTGTTCTCGTTTCCGACGGAGTGCCCGAAGCGCGCGCGGCCTCGGGCGAGTTGTTCGGTTTTGAGCGGCTGCCTGCGCTCACGTTGCAAGGCACCCGCGCAATTGCCGATGCGGCTCAGCACTTTGGACAGGAAGACGACATCACCGTTCTCTCGCTCTCGCTCACCGCAGAGTAACCTCCTGGGTCCGGCCTCTCTTGCGTGGCCAACTTCAATCTGGGTAATCTTTGTGAAGCACTTGCGCGATTTACGGAAAGAGATGCATGGAAGTTCTGGAGCGGCTTTTCGAGCAGCATTTCAAGGCGCCTGTTGACCAGGTGAAGCCATTGCAGGGCCAGCTGGGCGCTTCAGGACGCGCAATTGTGCGGCTCTCTGGCGGCGGTCAAAGCGCAATCGGGATTGTCTACCCCGTGCGCGAAGAAAATGTCGCGTTCATCGAGTTTTCGCGCCACTTTCGCCATCACGGCTTGCCGGTTCCAGAGATCTATGCAGAAGACCTGAGCCAGGGCGCCTACATCGAAGAAGACTTCGGCGACACAACGCTCTTTGAATTCCTAAGCCAAAATCGTTCAGGCGAAGCAATCGCGCCAACAGTTGTCGAGGCATATCGCAAAGTAGTTGCCGTTCTGCCGCGTTTTCAGGTTGAGGCCGGTCGCGATCTCAATTACAAGGTTTGCTACCCGCGGTCGAGTTTCGATCGCCAGTCGATCGGCTGGGATCTGAACTATTTCAAGTACTATTTCCTGCGCTTGTCCGGTGTACCTTTCAATGAGCAGGCGCTCGAGCATGACTTCAGCCGTCTCACCCGACTTCTGCTTGCTGCCGATCACGATTACTTTCTTTATCGCGATTTTCAATCGCGTAACGTGATGCTGCGTGATGGGCAGCCCTATTTTCTTGACTACCAGGGTGGCCGCAAAGGAGCTTTGCAATACGACATTGCTTCGCTGCTCTATGATGGCAAGGCCGACCTGCCGCCTGAGCTGCGCCAGGAACTCCTCGATTATTACCTCAACTGCCTGGGCGGTTTTATCAAGCTCGATCGCGCGGCATTTATGGAGCACTATTACGCGTATGTCTACGTGCGCATCATGCAGGCTCTCGGCGCCTACGGATTTCGCGGCTTCTATGAGCGCAAGGTGCATTTTCTGCAGAGTGTTCCTTACGCGCTCAAGAATCTGCGCTGGCTCGCCCGCAACGTCAAGCTGCCGGTCGCACTGCCCGCGCTGATGGAAGCCTTTGAGGGCATGCTCGTCTCTGAAAAGCTGCATAGCCTTGCTTCGTCCGTTTCCCCGCTCACTGTGCGCATCTTTAGCTTCTCGTTTCATCGTGAAATGCCCGCGGATGTATCGGGCAACGGCGGCGGCTTTGTCTTCGATGCACGCGCATTACCCAACCCAGGGCGAGAGGAGAAGTACCGGCAACTCACCGGCAAAGACGCGCCCGTGATCGACTACCTCAGCCGGCAGGAGAGCGCGCTTCATTTCCTTGCTCAGGCGCAGTCTCTCGTCGATGCAAGCGTGACGTCCTATCAGCGTCGCGGCTTCAGGAATCTGATGGTCTCTTTCGGCTGCACCGGGGGGCAGCATCGCTCGGTGTATATGGCCGAGCAATTGGCTCACCATCTGCGCGGACGCGATGGCGTTGAAGTTGTTCTGCGCCACGTCGAACTGGAGAAGATGGGCAGATGAGGGCGATGGTGTTTGCCGCGGGCCTGGGCACGCGCCTTCGTCCACTCACGGACGATCGTCCCAAGGCGCTCGTTACCGTTGCAGGCCGCACGCTTCTTCAAATCGCGCTTGCGCGTCTGCGGTCAGCAGGCGTCACCGATGTCATGGTCAACGTGCATCACTTTGCCGATATGGTGGTTGATTACCTCGTTGCCAACCACAACTTCGGCATGCACATTGAGATTTCGCGCGAGCCGACGCTGCTCGATACCGGCGGCGGCCTGAAGCAGGCCGCGTGGTTCTTTCTTCAGGATGAAAGAGGGGACGAGCCGTTCCTGCTGCACAATGTCGACGTGCTGAGCACGATCGATCTCGCAAGCATGGTCCGCTTTCACCGGCAGAATGGCGCGCTGGTTTCGCTTGCCGTTCAATCCCGCGATACAGCTCGGCCTTTGCTTTTCGACGCCGGGGGTGCGCTCTGCGGCCGCCGCGTGGGACACGACGGAAAGACTGAAATGGTGCGCGACGTAGCTGCGCCGCAGGCCTTCGCGTTCGCCGGTATTCATGTCATTTCGCCTGCGATGCTCGGCAGGCTCAGCGAGACGGGTGCCTTTTCGATTATTCCGGAATATCTGCGGCTGGCTGGTGCGGGCGAGAATATTCTCGCCTTCCGGGCGGACGAATACTACTGGCGCGACCTGGGAAAACCCGAGAGCATTGCGCAGGCGGCACGGGATATCGAGAGTGGCGTAGTGACTTCTATCTAGCAGTCAAGCCGGCTCCTGCTGCGTCATGCAGTGCAGCGTGCCAAGGCCGAGCACGAGATCGGTAGCCGCAATGCCACACACCTCGCGCCCAGGAAAGAGCTCCGCCAGCTTGTTCAGTGCGATGCGGTCGTTGGGATCGTTGAAGGTGGGCACCAGCACAATGCCGTTCGCGATGTAGAAGTTGGCGTAGCTCGCCGGTAGCCGCTGCCCATCAAAGAAGACGGGCTCAGGCATCGGCAGTGTTTCCACGCGCAGTGGCTTGCCATCCTGATCCTTCATCTCACGCAGCAGGGCAAGATTCTCCTTGAGCGGCTCATAGTTCACTTCGTGCGGATCCTGCTCGCTGGCCACGACAACGGTGTGCGGCATCGGTAAAGCGGGCGAGGTCGTCGACGTGCCCGTGCGTGTCATCGCCCGCGATGCCGTTCCTGAGCCAGAGCGTGTTGTGTGCGCCCAGATATTCGCGGAAGATGCCTTCAATCTGCTCCCGGCTCAGCCCCGGATTGCGCGCCTGTATGTCGCTCAGCAGGCATTCCTCTGTGGTGAGAATACTGCCCGCGCCGTTCACGTCGATGCTGCCGCCCTCAAGCACGATGCGCCTGCCGTCGAGCTCCGGCGTCACCATGGGCACGCCGATGCGTGGCGACACCAATGCGGTCACGGCGTCGTCGTGCTGCCAGTTGCTGTACTTTGCCCAGCCGTTAAAGTGCCAGTTAAGAAGGTGCGGGCGATCCTGCCCATCGCGGACAAAGATCGGGCAGAAGTCACGCGTCCAGCTTCGATCAGTCGCGAATCTGAAAAAACTCAATCGCCTTCAGATCGACGTGGCAATTGTTGAGAATGCCGTGCACCTCGAGTTCGGTCTCGGCATCCTGGACAAGAATGCATACCTTTTCGACGAGGGCCAGGTGGCGGATGATCTCGCCGTAGATCCAGGGAACAGTCTCGAACTTTCCCGGCCAATCGCTGCTCTCGTGCGGCCATGCGAGCCAGGTTGCGCGATGCTTTTCCCACTCTGCGGGCATCCGATAGACGCGCGTACGGCGTGCGTGTGGCGCTGTTTTCATCGGGTGCTCGGTCATCGCGCGGGCGACTCACTTCCCCGAAGCGGAGTGGACTTCGATGCTCTGCTTCAGCCACTCGGCGTTATTCTTCACGTCGTTCAGCAGCTTGCCTGTGAGCTCGTCCCGATGCTCATAGAGTCGGTAACCGGCCTTGTTGCGCAGGTAACCGCGAGCACGGGGCTCTTCGCGGAAGAGCTTTTCTTCACCGATCTGCTCGCGTTTCTTCTCAAAGTTTCTGCGGTTTTCAAGCAGCGCCATCGCCAGGAAAGGCATGACCTGCGAGTAGTCGCCCGGCATGCTCTCAGTGGTTTCGAGGTAAACGTCCTTATCCACCTTGCCCCACGTCACGGCTTCTGCCGGCGGGCAGGACGACAGCGATCCATCCCACACGGGCGCGGTCGTGATCTGCACATCAAACTGGTAGCCGCGAATATCGGGCAGGCCCAGCACCTGGCCGAGCGCCGGCTCCGGCTGCAGGTTGAAATTCTTTGGTACGCCGCCGCCGAGGATGAAGGTCGCCAGACCCTTCGCGTCGCTCTCGAAGAGGCCCCAGCGGTGATAGGCGCATGCCTCAAAAACTTCAGCGTGAAGGTCCAGATCAAACTTGTATTCATCGATCAGCCCGGCCTGGCGCATCGCCCAGAGCTTCATCGAATTCAGAAAAACGCTGCCGTCAGAGGGCGCGCCCACAAAGATGGGCACGGCCATCCGCGTGCATGTCGCCAGCAGTCCATGCTGCACGCCGGCCTTGTGCTCCTGCTTTGCATAGTGAGCCCCGAGGCGATAGCGCATCTCGGTGCCCGTCATTTTCTTCTGGAACTCGGGCTGCCTCAGCATCGCCGAAAGAAACTTGTCCTGATCGAGCAATACATCTTCGTGGAAGCCAACATCGGTCACGCGAATGATCTGCTCGTCCCGCAGCTTCGCGTCGTCACCATAGATGGGCACTTCGTGAAAGGGATCATGCCGGTGGGCATCGAGGCTGCGGTGCCCGTCGTGATAGCAGACTGCGTCGGTGGTGCTCAGGTAGGCAATCCAGCCCGTCTCAAGCAAGGGAATCAGCCAGGTGAGATGCTGGCCCGACACGGTAACCGGACCCGAGATCGAGACGGTCAGCGGAAATCCCTCACCGATAGCGCGATCGAGAATGGTGTAGACGCGCCGCAGAAATGCGCCGCCGAAGGCGGGCAGGCAATCGCGAAATATCTCGCCAAGCGTCTCGCATTCGTCGACGCGGCGGGTCCTGAGGCGCGCTGGCGCGTGGTGATGGGCCATCTTCTTTTTCTTTCCAGTGCCACTCATGGGAATCTCTTCTGGGGTGGGATGGAGGCCTGAGAATCGCGCGTCTACGCAAAGACTGCTCAGACTGTCCGCTCCATTGTCGCAGGCACGCCGGGTGGCGGGCAACCGCACGTGTATCATTGCCGTGTCAGTGACCGCTCATTCAGCGTGAGGCAACCCGATGATTTATCAGACTGTAAAGTTGAGCTTGCTTCTCGCCATTGCCGCAGTCTCCGCCGCTGGCAGTTTTGCGCAGAAGGTCAAGGTTGGTCACGAGAAGAACGTAAACTTTGCGCACTACCGAAGCTATTCGGTGCAAAAACCTGCTGCTGCGCCGACACGGCCTCTTTTGTATGACTCGGTGATGGGCACGGTTAAGCAGGAACTTGAAGCCAAGGGCTACAGAAACGTGGAGAGCGGCGGCGACCTCACGCTCGTTCCTGCGGGCGGCATTGGCTACGATCTTCCTTCCATCCCTGGTGTCCTTTCTGACTCCTGCTCCAACTGCAAGAAGCCCGCCCTTGATGCCCAGTGGGCTGGATATATGGCGCCGCCCGGCACCTCGGGCAAGGCGCTGCCTCAGGGGACTCTGCAGCTTACCTTCATCGACTCCGCGAGCAAAAGGATGGTCTGGAACGGGGTGGTAACGCAGGAGCTCGATCCCAGCAAATCTGAGAAGTCGATTGGGAAGATTACAAGGGCCATTCAGAAACTGCTGGCCGAATTTCCATCAAAAAAGTGAACCAAACCGCGTTGCCCCGCGTATGGGAATAAGAGCCGGGGTCATGTGTCCGCGACATGAAACGGACTTTCGTCCGGTCGGGCATCAGCAGAACGTTTCTGCAGGAGGCGCAGGCCGCTTTCTCTCCCCATGATAATCACATCTTGACAATCATATGGAACGGGATTACTGTT